>JAUWAU010000065.1 GCA_030601885.1 Armatimonadota bacterium | reverse complement strand
TGGTGATGCCGGGGGACAACGTGGAGGAGCTGAACGTGGAGCTGATCGTGCCGATCGCCATGAACGAGGGTCTGCACTTCGCCATCCGCGAGGGCGGCCACACCGTGGGCGCCGGCGTCGTCATCAAGATTCTGGACTAACAAAAGCGCGTTGGCGGTTCGCGATGGAGTCGGGACGCCGCGCCTCAAGAGTGGCTGGAGGAAGTCGGGATGCCGGCAAATGCGATTCGGATTCGCCTGAAAGCTTTCGACCATCGAATTCTGGATCAATCGGCTAAGAAGATAGTGGAGACAGCGCGGCGAACGGGGGCGAAGATCTCCGGGCCGGTGCCGCTGCCGACTGAGAAGGCTATCCATTGCATTGTGAAGCCCACGGCCCTTGGCCGCAGCAGCCGCACAATGGAGCACTACGAGATCAGGACGCACAAGCGGCTCATCGATATCGTGGACTCCACGCCGCGGACGGTGGACGCACTGATGCGTCTGGACTTGCCTGGCGGCGTAGACATAGCCATCAAGCTCTGAGTCGGACCCCGATGCCCTGTCGGCGGAGCTCGGCGGTGCAGCGTGGGCGGGAAGCCGTGCGATCTGTGACTGCTGTAACGGTGTGTTGAGCATGGGAAAGGGCATTCTCGGTAAGAAGCTGGGCATGACGCAAGTGTTTGACGACGCGGGCAGCGCCGTGCCGGTGACCGTGATCCAGGCCGGCCCATGCATCGTCGTACAGAAGAAGACGATTGAGCGGGACGGATACACGGCGCTGCAGATTGGTTTCGAAGAGGCCGACAGGCGACGCATGACGCAGCCGCTGCAGGGCCACTTCGATGCCGCCAACGAACAGGCCCGCCAGCGACGCGTGAGCGGGGGTGGGGAAGAGGCGGGGCAGATACAGCAGATCGCGCCGATGAAGACGATCCGCGAGGTGCCTGTATTCCAGGCTGACGGTGAGGAATACGACGTCGGTGACGAAATCCGGGCCGACATCTTCGAGCCGGGTGAAAAGGTGGACGTGATGGGCACCTCAAAGGGCAAGGGGTTCGCCGGGGTGATGAAGCGGCACGGCTTTAAGGGCGGCCCCGCCAGTCACGGCGCTTCGAAGATCCATCGCAAGCCGCAGTCCAGCGGCGGCACGGACGCTGCGCGAACCTTCAAAGGCACGCGCAAACCGGGCCACATGGGCAATGCGCGGGTGACGGTGAAGGGGCTGACGGTGGTGCGGGTGGATGGCGAGCAGAATCTGCTCCTGCTCCGCGGGCACGTTCCCGGCGCAACGGGCGGGATAGTGCTGATCCGAGGGCGATAGTGCCCTGCGGCCGCGGCGCGGGAGCTGAGTCGAGAGCGGCCGAAAGAGAGAGCAGCGATGCCGCAATTGGCGCTCTACGATATGGCGGGGCGCAAGATCGAGCAGATCGCGCTCAGCGACGCCGTGTTCGGCGTTCCGGTCCACATGCCACTGCTGCACCAGGCGCTGGTGGCGGAGGACAGTGCGCGGCGACGGTTCTCGGCCAGGACCAAGACGCGGGCCGAAGTGCGGCGGACAGGCGGGAAATGGTATCGGCAGAAGGGTCTTGGGTTGGCGCGTCACGGCTCGCGGGCGGCGCCCATTTTCGTCGGCGGCAGCGTGGCCCACGGTCCGAGGCCCGGAAAGCGCCGGAAGCAGCTCCCGAAGAAGATGCGGCGCAAGGCGCTCATGTCGGCCGTCTCGGCGAAGCTGCGCGACGGACAGCTCACTGTGGTGGACGAAGTGGTCCTGGACGACTTCTCCACCAAGTCCATCGTGGATATGCTGGAGATGCTGGATGCCGAAGGCCGCGTGTTGCTCGTGCTGGGGGAAAGAGACCAGAAGGTCATCAAGTCCTGCAGTAATGTGGTGGGGATCACGGTTCAGGTGGCGCCGCAGCTCACGCTACGCGAAGTTCTGGGATGCGACCGCCTGCTCATCACACGCGGCGGCGTCCGGCAGCTTGAGGAGGCCTGGGCACCGTGCGCAGCCCCACAGACCAACTGAGCTATTATCGCTCCATCATCATCAGGCCGCACATCATCACGGAAAAGGCCAACAAGCTGATGGAGGGTACGCCCAGGAAGTACACCTTTGAAGTCCGACGAAACGCCACCAAGCCTGAGATTCGCAAAGCTATCGAGAACATTTACCGCGTCAGGGTGACGAAGGTCAATACAATGATAGTGAAGGGGAAGCGGCGGCGTCTGGGTCGCTATTCCGAGGGACGTACGGCGAACTGGAAGAAGGCCATCGTCACGGTTGCACCGGACGAGGAGATACCCATTTTCGAGGCGACCTAGGGGCGGTATCAAATGCCGGTGAAGAAATACAAGCCCACATCGCCCGCACGCCGCTTTTACACGTCCATCCAGGGCGATGGCACAACTGGCGGCAAGCCGCCAAAGGGGCTGGTGCACACAAAAGCGACCAGGGCGGGGCGCAGCCGCAACGGACGCATCAGCGTGCGTCACCGCGGCGGCGGTGGCCATCGGAAACGTGTGCGGCACATTGATTTCAAGCGGGACAAAGATGGCATTCCGGCCAAGGTGGCCGGGATCCAACACGACCCGGGCCGCTCGGCCCGCATTGCGCTGTTGCACTATGCCGATGGGGAGAGGCGCTACATGGTCGCTCCTCTGGGGCTGCGGGTCGGCCAGCAGGTGGTGTCGGGTTCGGACGCCCCCATACGAGTCGGGAACGCGCTGCCGCTGGAGAACATCCCCCTGGGCACGGTCGTGCACAACGTGGAGCTGCAGCCAGGCAAGGGAGGGCAGCTCGCCCGGAGCGCGGGAGCGGCGGCGCAATTGGTGGCCCGAGAGGGGAAGTTCGCTCACCTGCGCCTGCCATCCGGCGAAGTGCGGCTGGTGCCGGCCCGCTGTCGTGCCACTGTGGGCCAGGTGGGCAACGTCGAGCATGAGAGTATCACACTGGGCAGCGCCGGCCGGGCCCGGCGAATGGGGCGGCGGCCCCATGTGCGGGGCAGCGCCATGAATCCGGTTGACCATCCGCACGGTGGCGGTGAGGGTAAAGCGCCCATCGGCCATCCCGGGCCGCTCAGTCCATGGGGCAAGCCCACTCTTGGGGCGCGCACGCGGGGCAAGAAGCCGTCCGACAAGTACATCGTTCGTCGCCGTCGCTGATGAGATCGAGGCGGCGGCTGAGGTCGCACGTCTGTGGCCGGGTGCACGATAGGATGAAGATCTGATGCCGAGATCAGTCAAGAAGGGACCGTACGTGGAGTCGAGCCTCCGGCGCAAGATCGATCGGGTTCGACAGACCGGTGATCGCCGCATTATCAAGACGTGGTCGCGACGCTCCACTATCACGCCCGACATGGTGGGACTCACGATCGCCGTGCACGATGGCCGCAAGCACGTGCCCATATTCATTACGGAGAACATGGTGGATCACAAACTGGGCGAGTTCGCTCCAACGCGCACTTTTCGCGCCCACGGCAGCGGGCGCAGCACTGAGCGCACGACCAGGCCGCGATAGCCTCGTGGCGTGGCGGGCGTGTCCACATGTATAGAGCGGAGAAGCGATGGAGGCCAGAGCAATAGCAAAGTTTGTGCGCTGTGCACCACGCAAACTGCGCCGTCAGGCCGACATGGTGCGCGGTAGGTCGTTGGCGGAGGCGCGCGGGCTGCTGAGCCTGGCGCGGAGTCCGGCGGCACGAGTTGTGCGGCGTGCCCTGCAGTCGGCGGCCGCGAACGCAGAGAACAACCACGACATGGATCCGGACAGTTTATGGGTGTCCGAGATCGCGGTGGATGAGAGCATGCGGATATCGACGCGCGTGCGGGCGCGTGCCCGAGGCCGGCGCGACCGCCTGGTACGACGTCTGAGCCACATCACGGTTGTGTTGTCAGACGAGGAGGAGGAATAACGACCGTGCACTGTGGGGTGGCGGCGCCGGCTGCCGCCGTGCAGGCAGCGCGGCCAAAGGAGCGGAGTTCATGGGGCAAAAAGTCCATCCCTACGGGTTGCGTGTGGGCATCATCCGTGGATGGCTGAGCAACTGGTACGCCGACGACAGGGCGTACACGGAGCAGCTTTTGGAGGACATCAGGCTGCGGCGGTTCATCAACTCTCGGCTGCAGAACGCGGGCATTTCCCGAATCAACATCGACCGGACGGCCAATAACATCACCATCACGATGCACACGTCAAAGCCCGGGGTGGTGATCGGTCGCGGCGGTCGGGGTGTTGATATGCTGCGGGCGGAACTGGAGAAGATGGCTGGGCAGAAGGTGCAGGTCAACGTGGAGGAGATAAAACGGCCGGAATTGGATGCTCAGCTCGTCGCCGAGAACATCGCCAGCCAGATCGAGCGCCGCATTTCGTGGCGGCGCGCCATGAAGCAGTCGATCGGGCGGACGATGCGTATGGGCGCGCAAGGCATGCGTGTGAGGTGCGCGGGGCGGCTCGGCGGGAGAGAGATCGCGTATTCCGAAACCGATCGCAGCCCCGAAGGACGCGTGCCCCTGCACACACTGCGGGCGGACGTGGACTACGGCCTTGCTGAGGCGCGAACGACGTCCGGCCGGATCGGCGTGAAAGTATGGATCTACAAAGGCGACATTATGCCAGAACCCAAGCAGCCTCCCGTCGAAGTGGAGGCGGAGACGGAAGCCGTCGCAGAAGGGGCGCCGGAAGATGCTGATGCCGCGGAAGGAGAAGTTCAGAAAGCAGCATCGGGGGCGGATGAGGGGCAAGGCTAGGCGCGGCTGCTGGCTCGAATCGGGTGAATTTGGCCTGCAGGCGCTGGAGCCATGCTGGCTCACCGCGCGGCAGATCGAGGCGGCCCGGGTTGCCATTACCCGCTACGCCCGCCGGGGCGGGAAGATATGGATTCGTGTGTTTCCGGACAAGCCCGTCACCAAGAAGCCGGCGGAGACGCGCGGTGGTGGTGGCAAGGGGGCGCCGGAATACCATGTAGCTGTGGTGAAGCCGGGCCGGATCTTGTTTGAGATCGGTGGCGTCACACGGGACATTGGGGTGGGGGCCCTGGAGCGGGCACAATTCAAGCTGCCCATCAAGACCCGGGTGCTTTCACGTGAGGGGGCAGTGTGATGCCACGCATTCGCAGAGCGCGGACGCTGCGGGAGAATACGACGCCTCAGCTCATCCAGGAATTGGCGGACGCGATCAGACAGCTCTACAACCAACGATTCACCTTCGCCACCCAGCAGGTCGGGGACGTGAAGGAGATACGGAATCTGCGCAAAGAGATTGCCCGAATGAAGACGATTCTGCGCAAGCGCGAACTCGAGGGCGAGGATCTGGCGGCGGCGATGGGCCAAGTGGCCGAAGCAGTGGCCGAGGCCGAGGAGGGCAGCGCGCAGGAAGCCGAATCCGAGCAGCCCGAGACAGAAGGAGTCGCGTAGCGCCATGGCACGAGAACGCGGTCGGCGCCGCTCTCGCGAGGGCATAGTGGTCAGTAATCGAATGGACAAGACAGTTGTTGTTCGTGTGGAGCGCACGACGCGACATCCGCTCTACTTTCGCGTGCTGCGTCGCAGCTCTACGTTCAAGGCGCACGACGAGGGCAACAACTGCGGCGTGGGTGATAGAGTGCGTATCGTGGAGTGTCGCCCCGTGAGCAAAGAGAAGCATTGGCGCGTGTCCGAGATCCTCGGGCGTGCCACGTAATACGGTGCAAGAAGCAGTCACCGCGGCACGATCCGTGCACGAGGGCATGGGGCCGGCGGGGGCCGCGTTCATCGAGGCTGCCGGCGGAGGCGCGTTGCGTTGCCAAGGTATGAATCTGCCAACATCCGGAACGTAGCACTCATTGGGCATCAGGGCGCCGGCAAGACGTCGCTGGTCGAGGCGATGCTGTTCGCCGCCGATAGCATCGAGCGCCTCGGGAGCGTGCGCGAGGGCACCACCACGACGGATTTCGAGCTCGAAGAGACCGCCCGGCAGCAGTCGCTCTCTACGGCCATGTGCTTCGCCGAGTGGCAGGGCAAGAAGATCAACATCCTGGACACGCCCGGGTATGCGGACTTCATACCTGACGTGGAGGCGGCGCTGCAGGTGACGGATGCCGCCTTGCTGATGCTCGACGGCGTCGAGGGCGTTCAGGTGCACACGGAGAAGGTGTACAGAGCAGCCAGCGAGGTGGGCCTGCCCGTGGTGGCCGTGGTTAACAAGCTGGATAGCGAGGAGGCGGACGTCGAGCGAGTTACAGCCGCCCTGGCGGAGTCGCTCGGCTGTCGCCCCGCCCGCATCCACTTGCCCATCATGGGCGATGATGGTGAGCTCGCGGGCGTCGTTGACCTCGTGCACATGAAGGCCCGAATGTACGGCGACGGCGACGTCACGGAGGCCGAGATCCCGGCTGAGCTGGCAAATGAGGCGGAGGCGGCGCGCTCCGAGCTGGTAGAGTTTGTCGCCGAGTCCGAAGATGAGCTGCTGGAGAAGTATCTCAGCGATGAGGAGCTGACGCAGGAGGAGATCGTTGAGGGGCTGCGCAGCGCGGTTCTGCAGCGGACTTGCGTCCCGGTGCTGTGTTGCGTCGCCACGGCAAGCAGGGGCGTTGAGGCGCTGCTCAACTTCATCGTCGAAGCACTGCCGTCGCCGGTTGACGTGGAGGGCCGCGGGGCACAGGGGCTCGAGGACGAGGAGAGCATTCTGTGCTCGCCCGCGGACGATGAGCGTCTGGCCGCAGTTGTGTTCAAGACGATCGTGGACCAGTACGTGGGCCGCGTGAGCCTGTATCGGGTCTATTCCGGCATCTTCAAGTCTAACCAGGCTGTATACAACGCTACGCAGCAGACGCGGGAGCGTGTTGGCCAACTGCTGTCTCTGCAGGGCAAGAACCAGGAGGCCGTCACGGAGCTGGCGGCCGGCGACATGGGCGCAGTGGGGAAGCTGTCCGTTACCCGAACTGGCGACACACTGTGCACTGAGGAAGGCCCGCTCGTGTTCGATCAGCTCAGCAGGGCTGAAGGAGTATTCTCGCGCTCCGCCACTGCCGCGTCGCGCGCCGATGAAGAGAAACTGTCGGAGGCGATGGCCCGGCTGATTGAGGAGGATATTGGCCTGAGCTGCGTGCGCGATCGGGATACCGGCGAGTTCGTGGTCTCGGGCATGGGCCAGGTGCATCTGGATGTAGCTGTCGAGCGCCTGCAGCGCAAGTTCGGCGTCACGGTGCAGTTGGGTGAGCCGAAGATAGCCTATCGGGAGACGATTCAGTTCGCGGCCGACGCCCGCTACCGGCATAAGAAGCAGACGGGCGGCCGTGGGCAGTTCGCGGAGTGCGCTATCCGGATCGAGCCGCTGCCGCGGGGCGGAGGCTTCGAGTTCGTCGATGGGATCAAAGGCGCCGCCATCAAGGGCCAGTACGTTCCGGGGGTGGAGAAGGGAGTCCGGGAGGCGATGCAGCACGGCCTCATCTCCGGGTACCCAGTAGTGGACGTGCAGGTGACCGTATACGATGGCAAGGATCACCCGGTGGATTCGTCAGACATGGCCTTCAAGCTCGCGGCAGGCCAGGCTTTTCGGGATGCCTCGGCGAAGGCGAATTCGGTATTGCTGGAGCCAATCGCTGACGTGGATGTCACGACGCCGGGCGAGCACGTCGGCGACATCATCTCAGACCTGAACGGCAAGCGCGGGCGGGTGCTGGGCACCGAGCCGCAAGGCACAGCGCAAGTTGTGAAGGCACGGGTGCCGCTGGCGGAGATTGGCGGCTACGAGACGGACCTGCGGCGTATGACGCAGGGGCGCGCCTCGTACACCGCCAAGTTTTCGCATTACGAGGAAGTCCCACAGCACTTGGCCGACCGCATAGTGGCCCAGCACAAAGCGGAGGCTACTGCGTAGGGAGCAGCGAGGGACGGCCTGGTGCGCCGCCCATAATCAACGATGATCCAACCACTGACCCGGCTGCGAGTGACGGACAACTCAGGCGTCCAGGAGATCATGTGCATCGGTGTGCTCGGCAAGGGATCGACGCGCCGGGCGGACATCGGTGATACCATCGTCGCCTCGGCCAAGCAGGTGACGCCCCGCAGTCCTATCGCGAAGGGCGAGGTCGTCAGGGCCGTTGTTGTTCGGGTGCGCAGCCAGACCCGACGCCACGACGGCTCGTACGTCAAGTTCGACGACAACGCTGCCGTCATCGTCGATCACGCCAACAATCCGCGCTGCACGCGCATATTCGGGCCCGTAGCGCGCGAGCTCCGCGACAAGGAGCACATGAAGATCGTGTCGCTGGCGCCTGAGGTGGTCTGAGTCTCTCGACACTACAGCGTCTATCGGCGCGACGGAGGCAATCGTGGCACGGAATCGATTCCATGTGAAAAAGGGCGATACGGTCCTGGTCATCGGCGGGGACGACAGGTCGTACGCGGATCGCCGTCGCCAGGGAGAGGTACTGGAGGCAGATCATCGCGCGGGCCGTGTGCTCGTGCAAGGCATCAACATGCAGGTCAAGCACCAGCGGCGCACGCAAAGGCACCCGGCCGGCGGGAAGGCGGAGCGCCCGGGCCCGATTCACGCCTCCAATGTGATGCTGGTTTGCCCGTCGTGCGATCAGCCGACGCGGATCCGCAGGCGGGTCCGCGAGGGGACGCGGGTGCGGGTGTGTCGCAAGTGTGGGAAGGATATCGACTAGCGGCGTGCGTGGCCGGCCACGTGTTGGCGGCAGGGGCTTGGCGAGCATGTGCGTGACCCAGCGGATGGGATAGTCGGTGGCCGGAGCGTCCAACATGGCGTCGGACGCGCTGCCGCCCGGGAGCAGGAGACGAGATGCCTCGGCTAAGACAGCGATACCAAGAGAGCGTTCGGCCGCAGCTCATGGAGCAGTTCGGCTACGTGAACATCTGGGAAGTCCCGCGCGTATGGAAGGTGGCCATCAACATGGGCGTTTCGGGCGCCGCCGACGACCGGAAGGTGCTCGACGCGGCCATGGCGGAATTGAGCCAGATATGCGGCCAACGGCCGGCCATGACGCTCGCCAAACGATCAGTGGCGAACTTCGGGATCCGTGAAGGGCAAGCGATCGGGTGCCGGGCGACGCTGCGCGGCCGGCGAATGTATGAGTTCCTGGACCGGCTCTTCAGCATCGCGCTGCCACGGATACGGGACTTCCGTGGGCTGGCGCGTCGCTCTTTCGATGGGCGCGGCAACTACAGCATAGGAATTCGGGAGCACATCATCTTCCCCGAGTTGAGCTACGACGACGTGGCGCGGATCCGGGGAATGGACATCACTATTACGACGACGGCGAAGAGCGATGAGGAGGCTGGCGCGCTGCTGAGTGCTATGGGGCTGCCGTTGGCGGCCGAGTGATGTGCAGCACGATGCACGCGAGACTCTACGGGTCTACCTCCTGAAGGGAGCCCGGTCGGGTGGCAAAGACGTCTAACGTAGTCAAAGCAAGGCGGCCGCAGAAGTTCAAGGTACGGGAGTACAACCGCTGTCAGGTCTGCGGCCGTCGCCGGGGATACATGCGGAAGTTCGGAATGTGTCGCATCTGTTTTCGAGAACACGCGCAGCGAGGCATGATCCCGGGGCTGACAAAATCGAGCTGGTAGTATCAGTACAATCGGCTGAGAACATGGTGCATTAGCGGGGACAGCCACAAGGCCTGGAGAGGTCGGTATGCTTACTGATCCTATTGCCGACATGCTCACACGCATCCGCAACGCCAATGCGGTACGACACGCGAATGTGGAGATGCCGGCTTCCAAACTCAAACTCGAGATCGCCAAGCTGCTCCACAGCGAGGGGTTCATACGCGGGTTCCAGCTCGTCGGCAAGGGCAGGATACTGCGAATACGCCTGAAGTACAATGCGCAGCGTGAGCCCGTGCTGCAGGGTCTGAAGCGCGTCAGCAAGCCAAGCCAGCGCATCTATCGGCGGAAGACGGAGATCCCGAGAGTGCTTGGCGGGTTGGGCGTTGCCATTATCTCCACGAGCCACGGTATGATGACGGGCCACGATGCAATGCGCCGCGGCATTGGCGGCGAGGTGCTCGGCTACATATGGTAGGGCCTGGGGTCAGCGCGTGCCCGCCGGACCGATGGAGTGTGGTGCGATATGTCGCGTGTCGGCATGCAGCCAATTGAGTTGCCGAAAGACGTGAGCGTTGAGATTGATGCCGGAAATGCGGTTACCGTCAAGGGTCCCAAAGGGACGCTCGTCCGGAACCTGCACGCGGACATGATCATCGAGCGCGATGATGGGCGCGTGACCGTCCAACGCCCGTCAGAGGAGAAGCAGCACAAGGCGCTTCACGGCCTGACACGTACCCTCATTGCAAACATGGTCGAGGGCGTCTCGCAGGGGTTCGAGAAGCGGTTGGAGCTGCGCGGCGTCGGGTATCGGGCCGAGGTGCGGGACAACGAACTCGTTCTGCAGGTTGGCCTGTCGCACCCGGTCAGCTTCGTGCCCCCAGAGGGTGTTGAGCTGGAAGTGGACACCTCCGTCGGGCGTACGGCTGACAACATGCCTGTTACAATCATCATCGTTCGGGGCATTGACAAGGAGCAGGTCGGGCAGGCCGCCGCTGAGATCAGACGCGTTCGCAAGGTGGAGCCATTCAAGGGCAAAGGCATCCGGTACCAGGGCGAGTATGTGCGGCGCAAGGCCGGCAAGGCCGGCAAGATCGGCACCGGCGTCCTGGGCAGGTAGAGGGGGTACGGCAATGAGTATGGAGCGAGACCGCCGACGAGCACGGCGCCGACGGCAGCTTCGTGGGCGCAACAAGGTATTCGGCACACCTGAACGTCCCAGGCTGTGCATGACGAAGGCGTTGCGACATCTCTACGCCCAGGTCATCGACGACGTTCGGGGGCACACGATAGCGGCCGCATCCACGCTCGATGCCGAGGTCAAAGAAGAGCTCAACGGCACTGGCAACATAGCCGCCGCCCGCGCCGTGGGCGCGACGGTGGCGAAGAGGGCGGTACAACAGGGCATTAAGCGGGTCGTCTTTGACCGCGCCGGATATCCGTACCATGGCAAGATTAAGGCCCTTGGGGAGGCCGCACGCGAGGCCGGGCTGGAGTTCTGATTCTGGGTGGTCGCCGCACCTCGGGCGACACGACGGCGTGATCGACATGGTTGGATCTGCCAATAAGCTGAAGGTTACGCTCCGCAGGAGCGTGATCGGGCGCACGCCGAAGCATCGGGTGATCGTGCGTTCGTTGGGGCTGCGGCGAATGCATCAGACGGTGGTGCATCCGGACCGGCCCGAGGTTCGGGGCATGATACGCAAGGTCGCTTATCTGCTGGATGTAGAGGAACAAGTGCAATGAAGCTCTGTGATATCAAGCCGGGCAAGGGAGCCAGGCGGAAGCGAAAGCGCGTCGGCCGCGGGAAGGCCGCGGGCCAGGGCAAGACGTGTGGCCGCGGTCAGAAGGGCCAAAAGGCCCGAGGCCGCGTTGCGCCTGGCTTCGAGGGCGGGCAGACGCCGATGTACCGTCGCTTGCCGAAGCTTCGTGGCCAGACCAACAGGGCAATGAACATCGGGATTCACCGCAAGCGCTACGCCGTGGTCAACATTGGCCAGCTTGAGCGCTTTGAAACGAACGCGGAAGTCACACCCGAATCTCTGCGTTCGACCGGGCTCGTGAAGGGCCGATGGCACGGCGTCAAGGTGCTGGGCACCGGGGAGCTGTCCAAGCCGCTCGCTGTGTCGGCGCACGCCTTCAGTGCCGGCGCAAAGGCGAAGATCGAGGCCGCCGGGGGAACTACGGCTGAGGTGAAGTAGGCGATGGAGTGGCAGCGACTGAGGAACTTGACCCGGGCCTTCGAGCTGCCCGACGTCAAGCGGCGGATACTTTTTCTCTTCGCCATGTTCCTCGTGTATGTGGCCGGGGCGCACGTGCCACTGCCGGGGATAGATCGCGACAAGCTCGCGGAGTTCTTCCGCGCTGGCGGCCTGCTGGAGTTTCTGGACGCCTTTGCCGGCGGCTCGCTGCGGCGCTTCTCCATATTCGCGCTCGGCATTATGCCGTACATTAACGCCTCCATTATCTTCCAATTGCTGACGATGGCCATCCCGAGTCTGGAGCAGATGCAACGGGAAGAGGGGGAATACGGTCGCCGGAAGATCGCGCAATGGACGCGATACGCCACCATCATGTTGGCCCTGCTGCAGGGAACAGGCCTGGTGTCCATGCTGCGGCAATCGGGCGCGTTCGTGGCGCCGCCGCTGTATGCCTTCGTGGTGGTCCTGACCCTGACGGCGGGAACGAGCTTCCTGATGTGGCTCGGCGGGCAAATCACGGAGAGGGGAATCGGGCAGGGGGTCTCGCTCATAATCTTCGTCGGGATTATGACGCGAATGCCCACCGACGTGGCTCAGACGATCTCTCAGTGGCGTGTGGGCGAAGTGGGTTTCTTCAACGTGTTCTTCCTGGGTACGCTGTTCGTGGGAATGGTTGCATTTATCGTGTACATTCACCAGGCGCAGCGCAAGATCCCGGTGCAGTACGCCTCGCGGGTCAAGGGCCCCAAGGTCTACCGGGGCCACAGCAGCTTCCTGCCACTGAAGGTGAATCAGGCCGGCGTCATCCCGATCATCTTCGCCGTGTCGGTTGCGCTCTTCCCGGCCACTATCGCCAGGTTTGTGTTCACCGACAAGGTGGTGCGCTCGCTCGGGAACCTGCCCTACCTCAGCGAGGACGGCGTAGCGAACGCCATATTCAACATCCAGCAGTGGACGGATCCGGGGGCGAACTGGACCGCGACGGCCTTCTATTTCTTGCTCGTTGTTCTGTTTACCTATTTCTATACGGCTGCGACCTTTAATCCGGAGCAAATCGCGGACAACATGCGCAAGAGCGGCGGGTTCATCCCCGGCATTCGGCCCGGGAAGCCGACCAAGGACTATCTCGATCAGATCATGTATCGCATCACTCTCGTCGGCGCCCTGTTCCTGGGCAGCGTCGCTGTGATCCAGTACTACGCTGGCGATATCACCGGGGTGCAGACCTTCACACTCGTGGGCGGGACGTCGCTGCTCATCGTGGTCGGCGTCGCCCTTGACACCATGCTCCAGGTCGAGGCGCACCTGCTGATGCGGCACTATGAGGGGTTCATCCGATAGGCGCAGTGCGCGCAGGCGACGTCGGAGACGACCGAACGGTATTTCGAGGGGTCATGGATATTGTTCTTCTTGGGCCGCCCGGGGCCGGCAAAGGGACCCAGGCCGAACGGCTGGCCGAGCACCTTGAGATTCCACATATATCGACCGGGGACATCCTGCGGGATGCCGCGGCCCGGGGTACGCAGTGGGGCCAGAAGGCCAAGCCATTGATGGACGCCGGGAAGCTGGTGCCCGACGAGGTCGTCGTGGGCATCGTGGCGGACCGGCTGGCTGAGCCAGACTGCCAGCGTGGAGCGCTGCTGGACGGCTTTCCTCGGACGATTGCGCAGGCCGGAGCTCTTGGGGAGCTGCTCGCTGCTTGCGGGCATGCGCCGCCAGTGGTGGTGAGTCTGGCGGTGCCCGATGAGGAACTGATGCGGCGTCTGTCGGGACGGCGGAGCTGCCCGCGCTGCCAACTGATCACGCACGTTGATGAGCTGCCGGATGCGTCGCCGGCGGTGTGCCCGCGCTGCGGAGCCGGGCTCGAGCGGCGGGACGATGACGCGCCTGAGGCGGTGCGCCGCCGCCTGGACGAATATGCGGAGAAAACGCGTCCGCTGATACAGTATTACGGCGACGCCGGCCTGTTGCAGGCGATCGATGGCAATGGCAGTGTAGACTCTGTGGCGCAGCGAGTGGCTGCAGCCGTGGGATCAGCGCGTAATGCGCGTCCCGGGTAGATACCAACGTGGAAAGGGCCGTACTCCGTGTGGCCCGGCGAGGACGCAGATTCGGGACACGAGTAATGGGCCCAGCAAAGGGGCGCTCGCGCAGGGGCATCAGGCTGAAAAAGCGCGCTGAGCTGAAGAAGATGAGGCGCGCCGGCCGCATCGTACACGAAGTGCTGTGCCGGCTGAAAGCGGCCGCAGCGCCCGGGGTCACGACCGCAGAGCTCGACGAATTGGCTGCGGAAGTGATCCAAAGTCGCGGGGCGACGCCGTCGTTCTTGGGCCAGCAGGTTAACAACCGACGCTATCCGGCGGCCACCTGCATATCGATCAATGACGAAGTGGTCCACGGCATTCCCAGTCGGAAGCGCCGGATCAGGACGGGCGACCTTGTGAGCATCGATGTGGGGGCTTGCTGGCAGGGATACCATGGCGATGCAGCTCTGACGGTGGCCGTGGGGGAGGTGTTGCCCGAGGCGAAGAGGCTGCTCGAGGTAACGCGGAGCGCCCTTGAGCGGAGCATTGCCAAGGTCGTGCCGGGCGGGTGGCTGAATGACGTATCGCGTGCGATCCAAGAACACGTGGAGGCCGCGGGGTTCTCTGTCGTGCGAGCACTCTCGGGGCACGGTATCGGCGCCAGCCTGTGGGAGGAGCCCCAGGTGCACAATTTCGTTGCAGGTAGCCGTAACGTCCGGTTGCGTGCGGGCATGACGTTGGCGATCGAGCCGATGGTGAACGCAGGGCATTGGGAGGTGCGCCCGTCGGCCGATATGTGGACGATGCGAACCGCTGACGGGAGTCTGTCGGCCCATTTCGAGCATACGGTCGCTGTCACAAAGGACGGTGTGGCAATTCTGACGGCGGGCGGAGTTGACGAGTGAGCCCGCCGAACCAAGGCGCGGCTGCCAGGGGGCCCGGGGGTGGCGCGAGGCGGTCCGCACAACAAGGATATATGGCCAAGGAGAAAGCAATCCAGGCCGTCGGGACGGTGAAGGAGAAGCTGCGCAACGCCATGTTCAAGGTGGAGTTGGAGAACGGGCATGAGGTGCTTGCGCATGTGTGCGGCAAGATGCGGATACGTTACATCCGGATCATGCCCGGGGACAAAGTCTCTCTCGAGGTCACTCCGTACGACCCGTCCCGTGGTCGCATAGTATGGCTGCATCGCTGAGCGGGCGACGTCTACCGTTGCGCCGCTCAGAGGCGTGCCGCGAATGGGGCACGAGGCGTCGGGCAGTGCCCCGGGTTGTGGATTGCGTTTGCGGCCGTGGGGGGCACACGATATGAAGGTCCGTGCATCGGTCAAGAGGATTTGCGAGCATTGTAAGATCGTCCGCCGCCGCGGCGTGCTGCGGGTCATCTGCACCAACCCAAAGCACAAGCAGCGGCAGGGATGAAGAGCGGACATACAGGAGGGAGCACAACGAATGCCGCGAGTTGCCGGTGTTGACTTGCCCAGAGATAAGCGGGTGGAAGTGGCGCTCACGTACATCTACGGCATCGGTCGATCCACAAGCCGCGAGGTTCTCGCCACCACGGGCATCAGCCGTGATACGCGCATTCGCGACCTGACGGAGGAGGAGTCGGCCAAGCTGCGCGACGCCATCGAGCGTACCTACACGATCGAGGGAGACCGGCGCCGCGAGGTGCAGGCCAACATTCAGCGCCTGATAGAGATTCAGTGCTACCGGGGCACCCGTCATCGGCGTGGGCTGCCGGTGCGCGGACAACGAACGCGCACAAACGCACGAACGCGCAAGGGCAAGCCGAAGACGGTGGCGGGCAGGAAGCGGGCAATGCAGAAGACGTAGGCACATCTCATCTGCCGCAGCCTGAGCGCCCTCAACGGGTCGCGGTAGGGCTGTGGCGTGGGCAGGAGAAACAAAGATGCCACGAGGCAAAGGCCGGAGGTCGCGGCGGCGGGAGCGGGGCAGCGTTCCGCACGCTGTGGCCCATATCAAATCGAGCTTCAACAACACGATCGTCACCATTAGCGACACCAATGGCGAAGTCATCGCCTGGGCCAGCGCGGGCACGGTAGGCTTCAAGGGGACGAAGAAATCGACACCCTTCGCCGCCGGGCTTGCGGCGGAGTCGGCCGCTTCAAAGGCGTTTGAGATGGGCGTCAGGCGCCTGGACGTCATGATACGAGGCCCCGGGTCGGGTCGGGAGACGGCAATTCGGCGGCTCCAAGTCCAGGGCATCGAGATCGGCGGCATCAAGGACGTCACACCGATACCGCACAACGGGTGCCGGCCGAAGAAGCGTCGCCGCGTTTAGACGCGCGGGAGCCTTCGAGGGACGGAGCGGGAGTGGGGGGCGGATTCTGAGTGCCGGACTCGCCCCGAAGAGCCACTAACACAGAATGCCACGAGGTGAGTAGACGTATGGGGCGATATACTGGCGCCGTGTGCCGACTGTGTCGGCGCGAGGGACAGAAGTTGTATCTGAAGGGGCAGCGGTGTTACACACCAAAGTGTTCCTTCGAAAAGAAGGGCTACGCTCCCGGCATGCATGGCGAGCGGCCCCGATATCGGTATCGGTCCCGAGGTGCGACCGACTTCGGCGTTCAGCTTCGCGAGAAGCAGAAGATGCGGCGCATCTATGGCGTGATGGAGCGTCAGTTCAAGAACTACTATGAGCGGGCTGCGCGCCGCAAGGGAGTGACAGCCGAGGAGCTCGTTCGCCTGCTGGAGTCTCGCTTGGATAACGTGGTGTACCGCGGTGGGCTGGCCTCGTCTCGCGCTGAGGCGCGACAACTTGTGCGCCACCGGCACTTCATGGTCAATGGACGAATCGTGGACGTCCCGTCGTGTCTGGTCAGGCCTGGGGATGTGGTTCAGGTCAAGGAGGCCAGCCGTTCGAAGGCCCCGATCGTCGCCGCCGCCAACGCCGCCGGAGGCCGCGCCGCGGCGGAATGGCTTGAGGTTGACCCGCCGCAGTTTGCCATTACGATTCGCGTCCTGCCGGATCGCTCCGACATCGACATTCCGGTGCAGGAGCAGCTTGTCGTGGAATACTACTCGCGTTGATGCACGCACTGTGCTTGCATCGCGGCGCCCATGGGCGCTGCGGTGGTGGTGCGCTGTCGCGCAGTCAACGCAGTAGGGGTGAGGAGGAAATGCTCGAAGGTCTTGACCCGAAGATACATACTCTCGAACTATCGCCCACGTACGGCAGATTTGCCATAGAGCCGCTTGAGCGGGGTTTTGGGCACACACTGGGGAATGCATTGCGGCGGGTCCTGCTGGGACACATTCCAGGTGCGGCCGTCACTGCGGTGCACATCCAGGGCGCGCTGCACGAGTTCTGCACTCTCCCGGGCATAGTCGAGGACGTCACGGAGATTATACTCAACATCAAGGAGTTGGCCATCAGGATCCACGGCGATCCGGACGAACTCGATGGCCAGGCGCGTGTGCTGCGCGTTGACGCGGCCGGCGAGGGCGAGGTGCTCGGCGCGGATATCGCCACGCCGCCCGACGTAGAGATCGTGAACCCCGGCCTGCATGTCGCCGACTTAAGCGAGCCGAATGCCAAGCTCGTTATCGACATGTGGGCTGAGCAAGGCAAAGGCTACGTGCGTGTGGACCAGCTCGAACGCGAGCGTCGCACGCTTGAAGCGATACCCATCGATGCGGTATTCTCGCCCATCACGAAGGTCGTGTACACGGTGGAGCCGACGCGGCTGGGGTACAAGACCGACTTCGACCGGCTGCGGCTGGAGGTTTCCGGCAACGGTACGGTGCCACCGAACGATGCCGTCACAATGGCCGCCAGGCAGTTGCACGAGTACCTGCGGGTGTTCTCCGACTTCCTCGAGGAGCCGCAGCTCGTCGAGGAACGCGTTGACGAAGAGCAGCAGGTACGCAACAAGGCTCTGGACTACCGGATCGAGGACCTCGATTTCTCGGTGCGCACCTACAACTGTCTCAAGAAGGAGGGTGTGGACAGCCTCGGCCAGTTAGTGCAGCACACCGACGAAGAGCTGATGGCGGTACGCAACTTCGGCAGGCGTTCGCTCACCGAGGTCGTCGAGAAGTTGGCGCAGTTCGATCTCATCCTGAAGGAGCCTGCCGGGAACGCGGCAGAAGAGGAGTTAGACGCCGACGAGGTCCCGGTGAGCGGGGAGGCTTGAGGTCCGTAACCGACGCTGCCGGCCGTAGATGGAAGGGACATTCTCATGCGGCATAGGATAGCACGGCGCAGACTCGGGAGGTCGTCGGCGCAGCGGCGGGCGCTGCTTCGCGGCCTCGTCACTGCGCTCTTCGAGCACGAGAAGATACGGACCACGCTGCCGAAGGCAAAAGAGCTGCGGTCCGTCGCCGAGAAGATGATCACGATCGCCAAGCGCGGGCTGGGGGCAGATGGTAATCGCGTGCACGCGCAGCGACAGGTGTTGAAGTTCGTGTACAAGCACAGCGGCGATGTTCGCGTGGTGCAGCGGCTCTTCGAGGAGATCGCGCCGCGATACAAGGAGCGGGACGGGGGCTACACCCGCATTATCCGGACAGGGCATCGATCGGGCGATGGTGCGCAGATGGCAGTGGTGGAGCTGGTCGATTAGGGCGGCCTCGATGGCCCATGGACGACCCGGGCGGCCGAATGCGCAACATCAAGCTCATCGTACAGTATGACGGCACCGGGCTGGCTGGGTTCCAAGCGCAACCGGCCCAGCGGACCATTCAGGGCGAGCTCGAGAGGCACCTTGGCAAGATCTGTGGGCACGCCATACGGGTGATCGGGGCGGGACGGACGGATGCGGGGGTGCATGCGCTCGGGCAGGTGGTGAACTTCCAGACGCATGGCACCGTGCCTACCGACCGGATACCGGTGGCGTTGAATTCGCTGCTGTCACGCCAGATCGCCGTCACCGCGGCCGAAGAGGTGGCAAGCAGCTTTCACGCCCAGTATGATGCGCGAGGCAAAGCATATCGCTACAGCATGTTGACCCGGCCCTGCCGCTCGCCTTTTCTCGATCGATTTGCGTGGCACGTCCCGAAGCCATTGGATATGGCGGGGATGCAGGCGGGGGCGGAGTATCTGGTGGGACGGCACGATTTCACGTCGTTCTGCGCGGCGAAGGCCGAGGCGGCAGACCGACGGCGGGAGCTGCTGGCGGCGGACTGGGCGAAGAGCGGCGATGTGCTCAGGCTGACGCTCGTAGCGAATGGGTTTCTGCACAACATGGCGCGCATCATTGTTGGCACTCTCGTGGAGGTGGGGCTGGGGCGTCGCAGTGCTGAGACGGTGCGCACGGCGCTCAAGGCCAGAGAGCGAGCTGCAGCGGGGCGCACGGCCCCACCGCATGGATTGTGTCTACTGCGTGTGATCTACGATGAAGTATCGGCGTAGGCCAAGGCGCAAGGGAAACGGTATAGATGCAAAAGACATTCTCAGCGAATAAGAGCAACGTCGAGCGCGGTTGGTATGTCGTGAGCGCTCGCGGCAAGCCGCTGGGGCGGCTGGCGGCACGGATTGCGGCTGTGCTGCGGGGCAAGCACAAGGCAATCTTCACGCCGCACGTGGACTGCGGCGACTTCGTCGTGGTCACTGATGCGGAGAAAGTGCTGCTGACGGGCACGAAGCTGGACAAAAAGATGTACCACCGGCACACACGCTATCCGGGCGGACTGAAGTCGATGAATTACCGCCAATTCATCGCGCGAGATCCGGTCGGCGTCATCATGAAAGCGGTTCGGGGCATGTTGCCGAAGAACAAGCTGGGCCGCAAGCTGCTCACGAAGCTGCGCGTCTACAGTGGCTCCGAGCACCCGCACGAGGCCCAGCAGCCCAAGGCGCTGGACGTGTAGTGACGTCGAATAACACTTAGCGAGGTGGAAGATTTGGCTGCGGAGGAATTCTACGGTACCGGGCATCGGAAGACCTCGTGCGCGCGGGTCTGGATAAGCCGAGGGCCCGGTGACATGTCCGTTAACGGGCAGTCGCTGGCCGAGTACCTGGGCCGCAAGGCTCTCGAGGGAACGGTGCTGCAGCCGTTTGCCGCCACCGAGCGGGTTGACCAGTACGATGTGGTCGCTAAGACGAAGGGCGGAGGGATCGCGGCCCAAGCTGGTGCGTTGCGACATGGCATTGCGCGCGCTCTGGCTGTGGCGGAGCCTGATCTGCGCACGGTGTTGCGCCGCGGGGGCCTGCTGACGCGGGACCCGCGGGCGAAAGAACGGAAGAAGGCCGGTCGGCACCGCGCACGGCGTGCCAAGCAGTTCTCCAAGCGCTAGCGTCGCACTGCGGACCACATACGCGTCCGCTGCTCAGGCCGTATGGGGACGATATGCGCGCACCAGCTTGCCTCGTGGCTGGTGCGCTTCATTGTGCCACAGCGTTTCATCTGCTGCAACGGAGCCTCTGAACATGGGTGCCAGGACGGCAGATCGCAGAGGCAGGCGGATATTCCGACGTGGCCGTGCTGCCGGATAAGACGATTCTGACTCTGTACGAAGATGACGGCCTCAGATTAGTGCGATATAATCTCGAATGGTTGACGGCGGAAAGTCTCGGGCACTAGTGCCTCCTTCCGTAGGTCCGTGTCGGAAATTGTCGGGCTGGAAAGCCCGACCTACGCGGGGATGCGGGCCGCGAGCGGCGCACTGAAGGCCGCAGCCGCGTAGGCGGGCCATTCTTGGCCCGCTGCCTTTGACACGCGAACTTACCGAACGAA
>JAUWAU010000085.1 GCA_030601885.1 Armatimonadota bacterium | reverse complement strand
CCGGCATAAAGAAGCCCTCGCCGCGCGTCATAGTGCAGAGCACGTCGAGCCCCGCGTAAAAGCCTGGCATGTGCCTGGCGCCAATGCAGTCAGCGAATACCTGCACCGCTGGGAGATCACTCCGTCCTCGAAACTCGTCCTTAACTCTCCGCAGATCGGCCATGACGTGCGCCTTAGCACAGGGCGCATCACTTCCCCCATAGTACCCCTTGTAAACGAGACAAACATCATCAGCATCCGTGAATGCTGCGTAGTATGCCCGCAAAAGGACATCGTACCCTTTGCGATAGCTGTGGCCGACGTTGCAGCCGATGCGAAACTTCTGCGGTATCTTCGTGAGTAGCTCGTACTGCTCGACCCCTGGCTTGAAACGCTCAACGTCTACCCCCAACGGCATTCGATACAGCGGCTGCTTCACGCCGCCCCGCTCGAATACCTCCATGCACATCGTAGTCGGGAGCCAAAGCTCGTGCTGCTTGTTGCAGAAGGCCACGAAAAGATCGGGAATCGTATCGAGCGACTCAAACATTGTCAGCCCGATCCGGTGCCGATTCGTTGAGTCAATGAATCCGTGTGGGATCGTTGAGTTGATAAAAACCGCATCATGTCCCGGCTGTCTCTGCTGCAGTGCGGCGAAGAACTGACACTCCTCCAGCGGCATTCTCATTTTTGTCAGATACGGATTCCGATGCGCTCGAAGGCAAACGCTGAGCCCCGCGGCCTCCAGGCCGCGCATGATATAGCGATTGATCTCCGAGTATCCTGCCGGACCATCCCACAAGCCCGAAAAGATGACATTCGCCAACACCGGTGAACCGGAAACCTCTGCGAAAATACCCTCCACGTCAGTCCTCCTCGTCGTCACGGTTTATCTTATCGCACACGAGCACGAGCATCTGACCGTCTATCACCTGCGCCCGGATAGCCCACTTGTGCATCGGATCGGCATCGAAGCCTGCAGCGATCGGAACGGAAATGATGACCCGCTTCTTTGACACCCGCACCATTTCCTCAAGGCAGCCCCCAGGATTGAGCAGATGCTCAAGGATTTCGCCGCCCACAACTGTCTCAAACGTATCGTCGTCAAACGGCAGCGGCTTTGACACATCGCCGTCGAGCAGATCGAGGTCAAAGTCCTGCTTCGCCCGGCGCCGCCGAATCTTCGATATTTCGACTCCGGTTACCTCATGCCCCGCGTCGCGAATCCGTGCGAGTATCCATCCATCGGCACTGGCCAGGTCAAGCACATCCCCCTCGCACGCTTCGATGATAGCCGCCATTCGCCGTTTCTGAGTAGGCGACCCGTACACCTCCTCGCCGAATCTCTGTGCCCACGCATTATGCTCCAGTGCTTTACGTGTTGGGTCGCCCTTCGCCTGAAGCATGTCGTAATAATCATGCTTGTCCACGGTCGTCTCTCCGGGCCTGTTCGACCAGTGAACGACATACGCCTCGTCTTTCGGAATCAAAAAGTTATGCTTCTCCGGCGGGAACCCCGCCACGCTCATAGCCGGTACGATGATCTCGTGGACACGTCCGCTGAAGTAAATCCACCAGCGATTCCGGAACGTTCGCGGCGACACGACCGCCCATCCGAAGAAGTCCTCCTCCTCCCAGCTCGGCCCCACATGCTTCTGATAGAGCTGGATCGAATAGATACGGTCGGGCGCCTCTCTGACGGCCTGCGCGATCCGCTTCGCCGCTGGTGCCTCAATCCGAACGTCATCCCCGAGAATCTGAATCCACTCGTGAGATGCTTTGTACCTTACTGCGTTGGCCATCTCTCCGAAATCATCTGTCCACGGCACACGAAAAAACTTGGCGCCCATCTTCTCCGCCACTGCAGGATCGAGATGTGGCCGCGTTTCATCACCGTCCACACCTGTGTCAAAGACGATCACCTCGGCCGCATACTGTAGCATTTCTTTCGATGCCCGCCACAGTGTATCATCCCCCCGACCGTCGCAGAAGTACCCCAGCGTCAACCCCGGCAGCGGCTGTTTAAGGAACCGAAAGACCAGACATGCAGGCTTGCTGTCTGGTATCATCAGGTCCTGCAGCTCGCCCAAGGGCCACGCCGGTCCCTTTGCCAACCGCTCTACCACCTGCTCGCGTGTTACTCCCTGGTTAAGAACCACAGAGCCCGCCAGCATCCCACCTGGCCGCAGGACCCGCATAACCTCTGCCAGCGCGTCAGAGCTTGACGCCGCCCAATCCGCAGGCACTCCGTCGAGAAGCACCACGTCGAAAACATTCGAGTTGTGCGGCAAGCGATCCGGCCATTCGGTGGCCGATCCATCACCAGAGAGCACATACGCAGCGATAAATGATGCGCGCTCAATAGTAAGTGCCCTCGCGACCGGCGAGTCAGGAGTATGTGATACAACGAGAACCCGCTCCTGCAAGCGGTGCTCCATGAATACTTCTGCGAGATATCTCTGCGCCTCAGTCATCGGGAACCTCCTGCTACGTTAAACCAAAAGGCAAAGCCCGTTTCACGCCGACGAACCTCACCCCCCGCCCATCCCCGCGTAAGTCGCATCGTAAACCCCCACAAGGCCGTTCCATCGAAAAGCCACCGCTGCCGCCTCGCCGAGTGTCCCTGAAGAAGATGCGTGCCCGCGACCACACCGCCCTCCCTCGTCACCCGACGCGCCTCCTCAAAAAGCCCGACCACGTCCTCTGTGTGCCCGATCTCCTCCTTGACCACTACGACATCAAAAAAGCCGTCACTGAAAGGCTGCATGTCAAGTGAATCCGCAGTGAAAAACTCAACCTCACTCGCCCACTGTCGTTCCTGCCGCTGTAGCTGCAGCGTAAGCGCCAGAGATTCCTGACACGCCCAAACGCGATGGCCCATCAGGCTAAGCTGCCGCGCAAACCGGCCGATACCGCACCCGATGACCAGCACGTCCTGTGGAGCCCCGGCAAACAACGCCTCGGCGAGAACCTTGGTCAACTCATTCATAGTTCTTCGAACTTGGCGGGCGCCGCCTGTGCTTGCAACCGTGCGACGCGCGCTATTTCCTGCTCTACCGTTCGCGGGTTGGCGCCCCGCGCTGCACGCACGAATGAAAGCCCCTGACTGTCCTTCACCACCACGTCTCCGGTGACGACCAGAAAGGGCTCCCCATTACGAATCCCGATATGCACGAAACGTCGCGGATCGTCCATTGACCGCCCTCCCATTACCTACCGTCAACCGAAAAGGCGTCGGGCGGAAGCGGCCGACGCGCCCGAATTTCGGCTGTACGCGACGCGCTCACCATGTTATACCAGAGCGTCACTTTGTTGGTCGCGTGATCGATTCCGATGACCTCAACTTCGTCGTATGTTTCAATGTAGCCGTATTCCGTCTGATACCCGCCACCTGCTGGCATCGCGTCGGTGAACTGCACGTGAGCCGTCAGAAATGGCCCGCTCAGCGTCACATCGATTGTACCATATCCCCGGCTGATCGTCAGAGCCACCACCAGCTCGCCTGCCACCTGCTCAACGGCAACATTCCGGTCCTTCGGAAAAAGCTGTTTCGGCAGACTCTTACCGCCGAGTCCGTCGCTCTCACCCGTCCCGCCATATACTATTGTGCCCACCGTCAACACCTCGCTTTGGAACCGCCTTACACTTACCTTTACCAACGAATGGCCCCAAAGTGTACGGTCCTGACTACAAAACCCGCGCGCCTAAAATCTTCGCTGCCTGCAAAACCTCTGAGCCGACCTCTACGACCTCCTCCGCCGGTGTTCGCAGTTCTCCCGAAAGCACGAGCGCACACTCCATCATCGCCAGTTCCGCCTGCAGCCGCCCGTAAACGATCCGCCGTCGTACCTCTACGATGGCCGCCGAAATACGATCGGCGCAACGAA
>JAUWAU010000066.1 GCA_030601885.1 Armatimonadota bacterium | reverse complement strand
CTTCACCTTCCCCGGCTGGCGCGGATCCTGCAAACACCCGGCGATCCGCTCCGTCAATCCCAGGTGCTCATCAAACTCCCGCACCGGCAGCAGTCCAGCGTCGCTGGTGAGCGTGCCGCCGTCAAAACTCACCTTGACTTTTCCGCCGGGCCAGAAGGAAAACGTGAGCTGCTCGTCCAATGCTTGTGCCAACGGGATCGCCTCCTGGACGGCTGTGGTAGTGTGCTTTCCACATCACCACTTCGCCACCTGAGCCATCCCGTTCCTGCTTTTTCAAACAGCTTCATGCATAATTCGGGCTAGGCGATCGTCGCGGTTGGTGTGGCGATGGACGTGCAGCGCATAGCAACACGAGGGATGCGGCGACCATGCGGATGTTGCCGGAGAAGGACCGGACGGAATTATCCGGAATTCCGAGTTCGTCATGCGCGAGGCTCCACTTGAAGAAGAACAGCTTCTGTGCCAGACTGGCGGTGAACAAGCGTGGTTGGCCGTCCTTCATGGGGTGTATTGCCCCCTTGCGTTTTGCCAACTGCCAGGAGCATACACCCCATGCATGACTGTTTCTCGCCAGCCTCTTACACACAATACCGTACACCACCTCGCGCCCGGCGCGCTTGACGCCGCGGCGGGCCTATCCTCGGGTCTTCGCCGGAGACCGGCTCCGGCCGCGGCGAAACGGAGGAGGACCGCGCCATGAGCGACCGCCCCACGCTGCTCGAGGCCCTTGGCTACCCCGCCGACGCCCGCGTGATCATTCTCTCCGGCGACGAGTACGGCGAGTGCCACGCGGTCAACGGGGCCTTCTTCGAGATGCTCGCCGCCGGGACGATGACGTCGCCCTCGCTCACCACCGTCTACGCCTGGGCGAGCGAGGCGGCAGCCTGGCAGCGCGCCCACCCGGAGGTTGACTGCGGGGTCCACCTGGTGCTCACCTGCCAGCACCAAGCGCTCCGCTGGGGGGGCGATCTCCCGGTCGCCGGGCTTGTGCGATCCGCACGGCTACATGTGGCCGAATAACGAGGCCGTCTGGGAGCACGCGACGGTCGCGGAGGGCTACGCCGAGGGGAAGGCGCAAGTCGAGCGCTTCCTGGCATTCGGCCTCACCCCCTCGCACCTCGACCCGCACATGGGGGCCGTGCGGCGGAATCCAGAGTGGCTCCGTAACGTCTACGCACGCCTGGCGCGGGAGTACAAGCTCCCCATTCGCATGGCCGCGCCGACGAACGAGGAGGAGGCCGCCATCCGCGCGGAACTGGCCGAGTCCGGCGTGCTGATGTCCGACCACATGCGTCTCGGTGGGGGGAAGCAGGGCCTGAGCTTCGGGGAATTCGCCGTCCGGCAGCTCCGGGAGCTCCCGCCGGGCGTGACCGACTTCTACATGCACCCGGCGCATGACACGCCGGAGCTCCGCGCCGCGGTGAAGAACTGGCAGCACCGTCTCGACGAGTACGCGTTCTTCCACCGCGACCCGGCGCTGAAGCAGACGCTCGAAGAGCGGAATATGACCGTCATCTCCTGGAAGCCGATCCACGAGCTGGCGAAGGCGGGGCTGAAGGTGAGGCCGCGGGAGTGGACGCCGGGCGCCGTCGGGGGGAACTGAGCGAGGACGCGCGGCGATTCCCATCCGTTCCCGCACGCTCATTAGAGGACCCTTACGCAACCGTCGTGCTGAGCTCAGCGAAGCATCTCCTACTGGCGTCAGTTGCAGATTCTTCACCCCGCTCCGAATGACATTTTCCTCCGGCCATGGGTCTTGGGATCGGCTCTCAGTCCGCCCCGACGCACTGCGCCCCGGCTGCTGCCAAGGCCGCCGTAGCCAAGGGCATCAGCCCCATCATCTCCCCCTCAAGACAGAGGCCATCCGACTGCCCACAGCGAACTAGGCCCACCTGGAAGAGATGACAATGAAGGCAGTTGTCAGCAAAGGCGGCGGGGGATGGAACCCCCGCCCTACAATCAACAGCCGAATCCTCAAGGCACACGGAGGGCTTCCCATGGGACAACTCAAGGTCGGCGCAACCAAGGCTAACGTCACACCGCCCGTCGGCTGTCCGATGGCCGGATATGCCGGGCGCAAGCACGGAGCAGTCGGCGTGCACGACGATCTGTTCATACGAGCTTTCTACCTCGAGGACGGGGAGAGCCAGGTCGCCATCGTGAGCTGCGACCTCATCGACATGTGCCAAACGGGCATGAAGCTGTTCGAGCAGGTCGCGGCTGAGCAAGTCGGGCTGCCGCCGGAGAGCCTGTTCATTGCCAACAGCCACACGCACTCTGGCCCCAACACTCGCTACCGGGAGGACTCCGAGCTCAAGAGCTACATCGAGGCCCTCTACGCGATCATCTCCGGCGCCATCTACGAGGCCCGCGAGGCGGCGAAGCCGGCGACGCTCAGCCTCGCCCGGCGGCCGGTGCAGTGCGGCGTCAACCGCCGGGAGCGCAAGCCGGACGGCACCATCGTCCTCGGCGTCAACCCGGACGGCCCGGTGGACCGGCAAGTTGACATCTTCCGCTTCGACGATGCCGACACGGGTGAGCCGATGGCGGTGCTGTTCGCCCACGCGGTGCACAACGTCACCATGGGCTCCGACAACTACCTCATATCCGGCGACCTCGGCGGCGCCGCGGAGGCCTTTGTGGAGCGCAACACCGGCATCGTGGCTGGCTTCCTCAACGGCTGCTGCGGGAACATCAATGCTCATCCGCGCGGCGAGTTCCGCCACGTGGACCTGCTCGGCACGCGCCTCGGCGCGGCCGTGGTGCAGGGGATGACCGAGGTCGGCGACGCGACAGGCGACGTGACGCTGAAGTGCCTGCGGCACGAGGTGACACTGCCGCTCGACCCCGTCCCGCCGCTGGCCGATGCCAAGCGCGAGCTGAAAGAGGCCGAGGAGCTCCTCGAGCATGCCGAGCACGGAGAGGCGGAGGAAGAGCTGAGCATCTGGCGCGTGAACCGGCTGCTCGACAACGCCAAAGCGCGCCACGAGCTGGCCGCGGCCGGCGAGACGAGCGCCTCTCTGACCTACGAGATCGGCGTTGTCGCCATGAACGACATCGCGCTCGTCGGCTACCCCTCGGAGGTCTTCTTTGAGATCGGCGAGGCCGTCCGCGAGGGCTCACCCTTTAGCGTCACCCGGCCTCTCACCCACGTGAACGGCGCGTACGGCTATATCCCCATCCGGGAGGCCTTCGCCGACGGCGGCTACGAGGTCACGGCGCGTATCCATCATAAGGGGCTCGGCATCGCGCCGGAGGCCGGCGAGGCGCTGGTGGAGCAGTCGCTGGCGGCGCTCGAGGAGGCGGCGGTTGGTGGTTAGTAAGGATGACGGCAGAGGCTGCAGGCTGGAAGCCTGCGCTCCCGGAAGCAAAGGCGGCGGGGCACTCGTGCTTCGCAGCGAAGCCCTGCTTCGCAGAGTAGTACGGAGACCCCGCCCTACAGTACGGCACGACGCGGAATCTTCGAGGAGGCAGAGAGATGCCCGAGCAGCCCAACATCCTGCTCATCATGTCCGACCAGCACAGCCCGCACGTACTCCGATGTGCCGGCGATCCGGTGATCCGCACGCCAAACCTCGACGCGCTGGCGGCGCGCGGGGTGATGTTCGAGAACGCGTACTGCGCCTCGCCGCTCTGCGTTCCGTCGCGGATGACCTTCATGACCGGGCGGCACTGCTCAGACATCAACGTCTGGACGAACAGTTGCACGCTCTCGTCCGACATCCCCACCTTCGCGCACACGCTCGGAGCCGCCGGATACGAGGTGGTGCTCGGCGGGCGCATGCACTTCGTCGGACCGAACCAGCGCCACGGGTTCGAGAGCCGGATCATCGGCGACGTGAGCTCTCACTACCCCGGCGGCAAAGGCCCGGACCTCGGCGACATCCCGAAGGGCAGCACCGGGCAGACGCGCCCGGCCGTCGAGGTCGCCGGCCCCGGGCGCACCGCGTATCAGGCGTACGATGACGCCGTGCTCGAGGCGTGCAGCGAGTACCTCAGGGCAAGGCCCGGCAGCGGCGACGAGCGCCCCTTCTGCCTCGTGGTCGGCACGGTGCTCCCGCACTGCCCGTTCATCGCGCCGAGGGAGCTGTACTACTACTACCACGAACGCGTCGATCTGCCCACCGTGCCGCCCGCCTACTACGAGAGCCTGAATCCGGCAGTGCAGCAGTGGCGGGAGCGGAGAGGCATTCACGATCTGAGCGACGAGGAGATCCGCGCCGCGAGAGCGGGCTATTACGGCATCGTGGAGTACTTCGACGGGATCGTCGGCGGCCTGCTCGAGGCGCTCGGCGCCGCCGGGCTCGCCGACGACACGGTCATCATCTACACCTCCGACCACGGCGAGTCCGCCGGCGAGAACGGTATGTGGTGGAAGAGCAGTTGCTACGAGGCGTCTGCCGGCGTCCCGCTCATCGTCTCCTGGCCCGGCCACTTCCCCGAGGGCGCGACGCGACGCGACGTCGTGAGCCTGGTGGACATCGCCTCGACCCTGGCCGACATAGCCGGCGCTGAGCCGCGTCCGGCCTCGGCCGGCCAAAGCCTGGTGCCGCTCGTCAGAGGTGACGACGGAGTCGCCTGGCGCGACGAGGCCTTCGCCGAGCTATGCAACTACGGTGGCGATCCGCCGATGAGGATGCTGAGGCATGGGTCGTGGAAGCTGAATCACTACCAGGGCCACCCGCCGCAGCTCTTCAACCTCGAGGAGGACCCGCACGAATTCACCGACCGGGCGGGCGATCCGGCATGCCGCGACATTCGGGAGTACCTACACGACCGCGTTCTGCACGGCTGGGATCCCTACCGCGCCGAGCGCGAGATCATGCGCCGCCAGCGCGACCGCGACGCCCTCGTCAAATGGTGCCAGGCCGTCCAGCCTCCCGACCCGGAGCACTGGCACAACCCACCCGACGTGAATATCTTCCCGGAGGAATAGGCAAGCCACAGAGCACACCGAGAGCACAGAGACAAGACAAATGGGAATGCCCTGGTGGCTCCCCTAACCGATTCACGTACCTTTC
Organism: Armatimonadota bacterium; assembly: GCA_030601885.1. GTDB lineage: Bacteria > Armatimonadota > Zipacnadia > JAUWAU01 > JAUWAU01 > JAUWAU01. Next base: position 14,291 of record JAUWAU010000066.1, on the reverse strand, counting down.
TCTGTGTTCTCTGTGGCCGAATCAGCCAACAGCGGCTCCACGAACTCCGGCGAGTATCTCATCGACCGATACAGCGGCTGCGGCTTCTGGTTCTTGCCGAGGTCCGGGTTCACGAACTCCCAGACGATCTCGCCATCCGGCGTCACCTCCAGCAGCCTGCCGCTGTTCGACTCCGCGATGAACGTATTGCCGTTCGGCAGCCGGTGACTCGATCCACGGCTCCCCGAGAAGAACGACCTCGGCGGATCGGCCTGGTACTCCCACACGATCTTCCCCGTCAGCGGATCCATCTCCACGATGCGCGTGTGGCCTCGGCGCGTGCCATTGTCGTACACGAGAATGTGCCCGTTGGGCAGCATCGTGGGCATGTGCTGCCGATCGAGCTCGCCCGGCCCCCAGGCCCACACCACCTTGCCGGTGCTCTTCTCAATGACGCCGATCGTGTCGATGTTGCGGGCGCTGAAGATGACGTTGCCGGGCTTGAAGCGGGGATCTTTGTCGGCCGCGGCGTTCGGCGGAATCGACTCCACCGTGTTGGTATGGGCCCAGTCTCGGTTCTCGAGGGGGATCTTGACTTCGACGAGCTCGGCAATCTCCCCGACGTGCTCGTGCGCGTGCCATTCCCACACGACCTTGTTGTCGGGCGTAACCTCTACCAGGCAGTCGCTCTTCAGGTCGCCGGGCCGAAGCTTCTCATCGGTCACGTATTCCCGACACACGACGAGCGTGTTGCCGCTGGCCAGGCGGTCGAAATCGTGGTGCGCCGCGATGTCGGCCTTCCACACCAGCTTGCTATCCCAGTCCAGCTCAATGATCATGCCGGGGAACGAACCCTCGTTCTCCTTGATGATGGCGACGAGGTGGCCATCGGGCAACAGCTCCGCATAATGCCACGTCTTCCCCTGCGGATACGACCACGTGTGCACATCCCGCCCGTCCATGTCGATGAGGTGCGCCACCTCCGTCTGCCGGCTCGAGTAGAGCGTGTAGCCCCGATAGAACTTGTCCGGCTTGCTGATGGTCACACCTGACTTCTGGTCCATGTCTTGCTCTTCTTTCTGCGCCCTGCACATGTCCGCGGAGATCGCTATTATGACAATGGCCGCGCACAGTGCATGGAACTGGCGCAAGGCATGAATCCGTTTCATGATGCAACTCCCCCCTCGTCGTCGCATCTGCTCTGGTTCCCGTTGCCTGGCTCGCCACCTTCCCGCCGAAGGTTCGGTGCCCGTCCCTACCGAAATCACCGAGCGTCACCTGCAAGGAGAGACGCGGTTCGAGGCTCTTACCCCTACGTCACCGAGGACATGGACGGCCGCGCGACGAGGCACGAGACGTCGGGGCGGACGAGTACGCCCAGGCGCCCATTGCGCGTCGGCCTCTCACCGCAGCCGATGTGGGAGTTGACGCCCCCGAGTGAGGAGCCAGCACAGCGTGCAGCGGAATAGCACTGAGGACGCGAAGGATTGCAATGGTCCTTCAACGCCGATCTCTCCTCTGATCGTGTGTGCCTGTGCACTGGTGGCCTCGCTACTGTCTCAAACACCTCCTGCCCCGGCCGAGCGCGACGTCGCCCTCGACCTGTCGCCCGGCTTTCCCCGGACGATCTTCTTTCGCTCCGAAAAGGCGCTGCGACAGATGTCCCCCGAGGATGCCGTCCGAGCCATCGAACCGTTTGACGCCATTTCTCTGAAGCTTTTCAACGAGGCGGCGCGCCAGAGGTATCGGGACCTGCTTCCGGTCATTCAGGCGCTGAAGCGCCGGAAGCCACGGATGCCCGTGCTGGTGCACGTACACCAGTTCGCGGCGGTGCGGCCGCTCGAAGGCTCCCGCCTATCGCCCGGGCAGGAGTTCGACCCCTACGATCCCGAGGGCGTCTTCCCGGGCCACTGGTTGTACTATCCGAGCAGCAGGATCACGCGGCCCGTCGGGTTGGACGATACTGAGATCCACGTCGAGGGCGCTGCGAAGTTCAGTGTCGCGGACGATGTGCGAGTGTGGCCGGACGGCGCGCTCGAGCAGCCGCGCCTGTGGCATGAGTCAGAGGTGGTGTTCGTCGAGGCCGTGGACGAGGCGAAGAACGTCCTGACGGTACAGCGTGGCAAGTACGGAACGGCGCCTCGGAAGTTCCGAACCGGGGCCACGGCCACGCCGCACTGCAAGCTCAAGCACGGTGCTCCTGTGTGGCATTGGTGCTACAACCTGGCGCCCCAATGTCCACGCGATGAAGCCGGGCGCACCTTCATCGCGTGGTTCGCCGAATGGTTGGCGACGGAGCTGAAGAGGCTGAACGCCGAGGCCGGGTTCAAGTATCTGGACGGCATCGAGTTCGACGTCACCAAGTTCAACCTCACTTTCGGCACCCAGCCCCTCGAGGGCCTTGCCGACCAGACCCCCAAGCCGCGCACCCCCGACTGCAACCTGGACGGCATCGGCGACGGCGGCTACATCGACGGCCAGCCCGCGCACGGCTTTGGCACCATCCGCTTCGCGAAGCTGCTGCGGGAGGCCCTGGGGCCTGAGTACCTCATCACCGGCGACAGCATCTGGACCCTGTGGCGACCGTGGCCGTACGCGAACGGCATGGACAACGAGAGCTTCCCCGACATCCGCAAGGGCTACCGTTTCTCGGGCGCCTTCGAGCGGACGCTCGACTGGCAGCGATACTGTGCCGAGCCGAGGATGTCGTTCTTCTTCACCCGCTCGGCCGACGACCGCCTCCCCGGACAGAAGGACGCCTATCAAACCCTTCGTCTCGCGCTGGCAGCGGCGGTGGCCACCGACTGCTGGCACTGTACGTCGCAGTTGCCCGGCGGCGACCCGAGGCGGCCCGACGAATACGATGGCGGCGACCTACGGAGGCGGCATTGGCTGGGCCGACCGCTTGGGGACCTCGTCCGCGTGCCCCAGTATCGCCCCAATGACCTCATAGAGTACGGTGCCTTTGACACCGACGCTCAGGTGGCCAGAGCGCAGGTCGCGGCCGAGGAGGGGTACGTTCTCGAGGGCCCAACGCTCGATGGGCGTGCGGCGCATAGGGGGGCCGGATGCCTGCGAGTGACGACGGCGGGACTGCCGCAGCCGCCAGGCCGCCCCCGCTCCTTCGAGGCGTGCTTGAGGCTGCCCGTCGGGGTCGAGGGAGGCAAAGAGTACACGCTCGACTTCTGGGCCAGAGCGGAGCACGATTACGCAAAGCGAGAGCCAGCTTGCGAGGGGATTCCCTGGGGCCTGACGGTGGCGCTTTGGTCGGGCGCGAGCGGCCGCACCAACACGGGCCAGCACTGTCTTCTCATCCCCGACGCCTGGCGGCATTATCGGATCAGCATCGTCGCCAATCCCGGCTCACCCGAAGCGCGATTCCAATTCGAGCTTGGCGCAGAGCCTGGAACACTCTGGCTCGACGACGTGCGTGTGTACGAGGGCGGCGCCGACGCCTTCTATCGCCGCTTCGAGGGCGGCTTGGTGCTGGCGAATGCAACAAGGTCGCCTGTGGCGTTTGACGTCTCGCGGATCGAGCCGACGCGAAGGCTGAGGCGGCTGAAGGCGACGGGGGTGGATGGGAAGTGGCAGTCGGATCCGGGGGTGAACACAGGGGCAGAGGTGCGGAAGGCGGAGGCGCTTGAGGTGGGGGCGTTTGATGCGGTGTTTCTGGTGGGGGAGTAGGCGGAGAGGGAGGCGACGGGAGGGCAGGGCGCGTCAGCTCCGGTGCGCTCGGCAGCATGAGCCCGGCGCGGGGGAGGGACAGAAAGGCTTGACCGTGAAGGGCCAGTATCGTATAATCACATCAAGGTAATTACGCACCGAGGGACGAGGGAGGCGCACAGCATGCAACTTTACACCTCGAAAGATGCGTGCCGACGCGCGGGGCTGTCGTATCGACAATTGGACTACTGGGTCAGGCGGGGGATCATCAGGCCAACACAGGCTGCCCGGGGGAGTGGCTCCGCACGTCGCTGGTCGCCCGTGGAGGTGGTCCAGTTGCATGTGATGAGCGAACTGCGCCAGGCGGGCGTCTCATTGCAGAAGATACGCCGCGCGGCCAACTGGCTGCGGAGGGCACTGCCCAAAGTCAAGGCGCCACTGGCAGAGCTTTCGTTCGTCACGGACGGCAAGCGGATCTTCTACCTGTCGCCGAACCCAGGGAAACTGGTCGATGTGTTGGCCGGCGGCCAAGTCGTCCTGACGGTGCCCATGGGCGATAAGCTGGGCGAGGTAGGCAGCGAGCTGCCCAAGGACGAGCCGCAGGAATCAATGAGCTACGACCTTCCTCAGAGAGTGGAAGTTGGCGAGGACGGTTACTTCGTGGGGTACTGCCCAGCCCTTCGAGGCTGTGTGGCCCAAGGCCGAACGCGAGAAGAGGCACAGGCAAACCTGAGGAGCACCATCGCCGATTACCTGTCCGTGCTTGAGGAAATGGCAGAGGAGGAGGCTGCGAACCGTCGACTCGTCGCCGTCCCGGGCAGATAGGGCGGGGCAATCATTGGGACACGCGCTGGGGATTGCACGTGGCAAAACTGCCGCTCGTTTCGGGGAAGCAGGCACTATCCGCATTCGAGCGAGACAACTGGACAATTGCACGCCGGCGACGTGGTTCACACGTGACGATGAAGAAGCCGGGCTGTCGGTTTCTGTTGACGGTGCCGTTGCACAAGGAGTTGGATCGCGGAACGCTGCGCCGGCTCATCAGAGACGCGGGCCTCACCGTGAATGAGTTTGTCGCGCTTCTGGAGAAGTAACCCGTCAGCAAGGCAGCACGCAAGACGGTTCGTGGGATGCAGGAATTCGCGGGACGTAGTGGCCATTCCCTCTCCCGCGGCGGAGGCCCCCATCATGATGGCCCTGTCCATATTGTGCGTTCTCGGCCAACCCGGTTTCCCCATCGAGACGGAGCCGAATCCGTCCACGTATCGGCCCATTTGGCCGCGGGATGGCAGCGTCGCCGTCATGAACCCACCGCGCCTCATCTGGCAGCACGAGCCCCGCGCGGCAAGCTATACGCTGGAGCTGTCGCAGCGCCAGGACTTCACTCACCCGCTGCGCATCGAGGGCATCGCTCTGGCCCTCTACAATCACAATGAGACCCTCGACAGCGGCACGTGGTACTGGCGCTACCGGGCCATTACCGCAGAGGGCGAGGGCTCCGGGTGGAGTCCGACGCGGCGGTTTGTCATCGACGATTCGTCGATTCCCTTTCCAGTGCCCAACATGGACGAGTTGATGGCCGACCTGCCCAGGCATCCGCGGATCTACGTCAATCCGACTACACTGGCGGCCTTCCGAGAGCGGAAAGACCGTCAGGCCGCGGCCGCATGGGAGGCCATCGGGCACACCATCAGACGCATTGCTGACTCTGATCTCCCCGCTCCCCAACCGGGACCCGCGCCCTCGGCGAAGCAGCGCGGCGTCGCCTTTTTCCTGCGCGGTGACGAGGCGCTCCCGGCCGAGGGCATAGGCCCGAGCACCCTCGAGAGGGAGTCCGTCGGCACGGAGATAGCCGCGCTGGCCTACGTGATCACCAGCGACCCATCGTATGCTGAACTCGCGAAGCGCCGCGCCCTGTGGCAGGCTCAGTTCCGGCTCGACTGGCACCAGAAGGAGCGCGCCCATCACGACACGGTGCACGTGTACGAGTACGGGCTGAAGCGGATCGCCGTAACGTACGACTACATCTACGACGTGCTCACGGAACCCGAGCGCGACGCCCTGCTGGCCCATGTGGCGTACCACGGCGACAACGCCTTCCGCAAGCTCCGCGATAAGGTCCGGATTCACCTCCGCTATCAGAGCTCGCACGCCTGCCAGGACATGCACGAGCTGGTCACCACGGCCCTCGCCGTTGCGGGCGATCTGCCCGAGGCGCGCGAGTGGCTCGCCTACCTGGTGCCGCAGTACGCCAGCATCCTGCCGTGGGGCGGCGATGAGGGCGGCTACTCGGAGGGGCACTACTACAACTACAAGTGGCACGGGATGCTGCAATGCGCCGCCGCCCTGCGGAGCGCCACGAGCATCGACCTGTCCCGCACACCGCGCTATCGCAACGCGGGAGCGTTCTGGCTCTACTGCATGAGCCGCAACTACTGGTGGAGCCACTACGGCGACAACTTCTCGCTCATCCGTCCCATCACCGGCAGCGGCAACGACAAGGACGGCGCCAACTTCCTGGCGTCCGTGTACGCCGACCGATACGTGAAGTGGTACGCCGATGCGCTCCTGGACAACCTCAAACAGCCGCTCTGGTACATGTCCTCCGAGACGCTGCAGCCCAAGCCGCCGGTTGACCTGCCGCAGGGACGGGCGTTTCGTGACGTGGGCTGGAGTGCCGCCTACGATCGCTTCTACGACGAGCAGGGAGTGCGGCTGTTCTTCAAGAGCAGCCCCTGGGGCGGCTACGGCCACTCGCACCAGGATCAGAATAGCTTCGTGCTCCACGCATTCGGCGAGATCCTGGCCATCGACAACGGCTACTACGGCTACTACGGCGACAAGTACCACGCCGAATGGACGCGGCAGACGGCGGCCCATAACTCCATCCTGGCCGACGGCCGCAGCCAGGAGCGCAGCATCGAGCAGGACGGGGAGATCCGCACGTTCTTCGAGTCGCCCGCGTACAACGTGGTGATCGGCGACGCCAGTCGGGCGTACGCCGAGCCGGTCGAGCAGTTCCTGCGGGCGATGGTGTTGGTGCGGCCGGGGCACATCATCGTCTACGACCAGCTCGAGGCGACTGCGCCCATCCGCTGGACGTGGCTGCTGCAGGCCTTCGAGCCGATGGAGATCGACGAGCCCATGCGGACGGCGACCATTCGCCAGCGCGACGTGCGGTTGCGGGCGCGGCAGCTTGCGCCGGCCCGATTCGCCTACTCGCAGAGCAACGAGCGCATCGATCCGCTGAAGATGCGTTATACGGAGGCCTTCCCGCAGCAGTGGGCGCTGCGCGCGGAGACCCAGGAGCCGTCCTCGAGTGAGCGCATCCTCAGCCTGCTGCATCCGTATCGCGAGCCGGACGGGCCCGCTGTTGATGGGGGGCAACTCGTTGAGTCCGGCCCTTGGATCGGCGCGCGGGCACCGATCGGCGATGTGATCGAGACGACGCTGTTCCAGCGCGACCTATCCGAGCCGGTCTCGGGCTCGGCAGAGGGCGTCGCGACCGACGCTGCGATGGTGAGCGTCGGCAGCGGGAGCGATGGGAGCATCCGGCGTCTGCTCATGCTGGAGGGAAAGGCGCTCGCCCTTGACGACCAGCCTGTGGTTGAGGCTGATGCACGGTGCTCCGTCGCGTGCATGTACGACACGGGCGCCGCGGCCGCGCAGATCGACGCTGCCGGCCCGGCCCGGTTGTCCGTGTGGCTGCCGCGGCGGCCAAAGCGCACCGTGCTGACGGGCCCGGCGCCGAAGCGGGAGCAGTTGCCCGGAACGTCCGAGTGGTCGGCGAAGGAGGGGATGCTTCGCATCGCCTGCGATGCGCCCCAGTTCACCGTCTGGGTGGATCCCGTTCGAGCGCCCGGCACGCGACCGAAAGCCCTCCCGCTTCGCATTCGCGACGCTGAGGGGCAGTATCAGGCGCTGACGGAGAGTGCCCGCGCCGACGATGGCGACGATGTGCTCTTCGTGCGGCTGTCGGTGCGTGAGCCGGGGCGATACGAGATCAGCGCCAGGGGCGGCGACGCGCAGATCTACGTCCACGACCACTTCGACGGCGAGCTGGACGCGCACGGCTCAGGGACGGCAACGGCAGTGCTGCGGGATAAGAGCGACCTAATCGTCCGCTCCTCTCCGCGCCGGCCGGTCACCCGCTTAACCGCACGTTTGGTGGAGTCCTTCGCCGACCGCGTGGTCAACCTGGTGCGCAATGGTGGCTTCGAGGTGGGTGTTCCGCTGTATCCGCCGCGCTACTGGTGGGTGCGGCACTATCGGACGGGCGACCCGAGCTTTCCCGAGTGGAGCGATGATCGTCCCGCGGCGGGCCAGCGCTGCCTCCGCCTGCACCGCATTCGGACGACCATCCGCACCTACGGCGAGGTGTTCGAGGTGGACCGCCCCGGCACGTACGTGCTGCAATTCAAAGCCCGGGCGACCTCTACCGGCGGCTACGTCGGCGTTCGGGGCGCCGGCCCCAGCTCTTGCAGCATCCAGGTCGAGCAGTCCGACGACTGGCGCGATTACCGCACCGAGGCGCACTTCGAGCGCGGAACGTACTTCGTCCATTGCGACCTTGACGAGGCGGAGAGCGACGACGAGTCGCTGTGTGTGGACGAGGTTATCTTCGGTCCGGCGCCCAGGTAGCGGCGGTCAGCACGCGGTAGGTGTTACGGCCCTCGAGCTCGCCTGGTGGGAAGTAGAGGAACTCCGTTTTGCCATCGTCCCGAATCGTGAATCCGGGATCGTCTTCGAGAACGATCAGCGGTCCGGCCTCGATGGCCTTGATGCGATACCCGTGCCGCGTGCCGTCGGGGTGAGTGACCAGCACCGTGCGCCCGGCAAGGGCGCCGCCCGGAGGAAGCCTCTCCCCCACCCGGAAAGCAAAACGCCCGTTCTCCCGCACGACGCCCTGGATGACACCTTGAGGCGCCGGGTCGGCGACGAGACTGAAGTCGCCACAGCGCAGCCGCGTGCCGTCGAGCAGATACGCGCTCGCGACTTCGCCACCGCGAAGTCTGAGAAAAACCGTCCGTCCGGCGCATTCTATCCCCGGCGCCCCGGGGAGGGCCACTCGCTGCCGAGCGGCCTCCTCGGTCGAACAGACGATCAGGTCACCCTCGCCATCGCGAGTGACGCCGACGGCGACCGTGCCCATCGCCCCGTCAAGCGGCGCGAGCAGGCGCACTGATTTGATGAAAGGCTCGTCGCTGAAGGGCTCGTGCACGGCCACGAATGTGCTGGCGAGATCCTCCCCGCTGCGCCGGGCGACGACGACCGGCATCAGGAAGTCATCAAGCTTCGCATCGTCTTCCTCTGCCCTCCGAATCGAGGGACAGCGCCCGAGCAGCACCGTCGTCCCTGGCTGACCGATGACCGTCGTGCGAAGCTGGATGGGCGAATCTTCGTCAAAACGGAATGTCACGCTCCACTGCTCGTCCGTCTGCGCCCGGGCCAGGTCGCGAATGAACGCATACGCGATATTGCGCTCGCCGGCGTCGCCGCTGTCCTTCTCGGTCTTCGGCAGACGGAACGCAGCGTCGGGCCCGAGGAGCGTCCCCGGCACCGGCGCCAAGTCCAGGCTCGTCATCGCCGTCTGATCGTAGTCCGCCGACCCATGCAGGAACCAGTCATGCTGGCCGCCTCCGGCCACCCGGAAGATGTCAACGACGTAGGCCTGCGTGGGCGACACATCGACCAGCACGACCTGGCGGCGATAGACAGTCGTCGTCTCGGGATACGAGGCGACGGCGGTGGCCTCGACCATCTGCACCGGCCCTGCACCGGTGTCGAAGAGCAGCAAGTCGCAGCGCTCGTCGCTGGTCTCCTGCCTGGTCTCGTCCACGACGACGGTGTTGTGCGCGGCGGTGCTCGTCGGCCAGCGCCGGTAGGCGGTGTGGGTGTAGCCGATGTCGGAGAGCAGCTCGCGCCCGTTGGCCCAGAGGATCATGCTGAGATTGTCGGCGTGCTGGTGGCCATAGCCGCCGCTGAAGTGCAGGTGCGCCTGCATCTGGTTCTCGCCCTCGCCCCGGTGCAGGCAGCAGTGCTCCATGCCTGCCAGCAGCCTCGTCTGCGGCGGGAGCGCCGCCTCGCGACTGCTGAGGCCCCAGGCGTCGTGCACGGGAACGATCCGGCCGTTGGGGAAGATAAGCGCGCTGTCGGCCTGCATCACCTTCGTCACAAACGGGAACTGCGCGGCCAGGTCAAGGTCCTTGAAATGACTGCCATCCCGGGGCCACTTGTACCCCTGCGGGTCCGAGTACCCGTCGGCCAGCGCGATCACGCTCCGCAGGCCGCCGATCGTCTGGCGGTGGTACGAGATGGAGCCCTCGTTCCACATCCCATCGAAGAAGAACTGGGTGCGCAGGAGCTGCATGAACCGATCCACCGCATCGTGGACGTAATCCGGCTCGCCCAGCACGCGCCCGGCGATGATCAGACCGCGGTAGATATGCGGGGACATATTGCTGAGGCGCTCCGGATAGCCGCGCACGAACTCGACGCTGGCGTGGAACACCTCGTCCTCGAGCCGCTGGCGCACGTCGAGGCCCTTCTCGGCGCTGCGCTTCTGCCACTGGTCGCTGTCATAGACGAGATCATAGGCCATTATCAGATCGCGCGGGATGTCGCCGTAGAACCAGCGGCTCCAGATGCCGCCCCAGTACGGGCGCGGCTCCTCCGGATGGCTGTCGAGTGGCTTCTGCTCCTCGAAAGCCCGGTCGGCCATCACGCACCAGCCGGGGTACTTCTCGGCGAAAGCATCCAGCAGCACTATGGCCTTACGCTCGTGCGCCGGGTCCTTGGACAGATGCGCCAGCCTGGCCAGCCGCAGGGCGCGGCCGGCAAGCCAGTGCTTGGCCTCGTAGCGAGCGCGTCCGCTGAAGTAGCAGCGCGCCTCGCCATGTTGGTAGTAGTGATAGGTGACTCTCTCGCCGCGAGGGTTGAGGGCCGTGATGGTCTGGTTCTCCGGATACTGGTCGTTGGGAAACACCATCTCGCCGAATCTGCACTTGACCTTGTCGGGAGCCTCCAATCCCACCCACACCATCTGGCCCGCCTGAGTGCCGGCGTCGCAGTTCGGGCAGTCACAGAACCTGAACCCGTTACGTTCTGGCACGAGCGCCGCGAGCTCAGCATCCGGCATCTCCAGGAGCGGCTCAAGCTGCTTTTCGAGCGACGCGCGGCTGCTCTCGGCGAGACCTGGATCGAAGACAGGATGTTGTACCTGATCCGAGCCGGCGTACACCGGCGCCAGAGCGAGCGTGACAAGGAGTGTCAGTGTACCGGATGCGAGTCCGAGGTCGCTGAGCATTGTTATCGCATCTTTCAGAGGGCGTCAGGCGAAAATCACGGCCTGGCCTCGTCGGTGGACCGGGCTGATGATGGTGTTTGACGCAAGGCCGGGCAGCAATCGCGGTGTCAACGCAGCTCGCTCAGCATCACCTTTTCGCCGCCGCGCTCGCGACTGAGCCCCGCTGCCGTCATGAACTCGATGATCTCGAGCGTCTCCTCGGGCTCAACGGGTGGCTCGCCTGTCTTGAAGAACTCGACGATGGCCACCAGCATCGGCGCATAATCGGCGCTCGCCGCGGTGACCGTCTTCTGCTTGCCGACAATCGTGACTTGGCCCTTCACACCCTTCGCCCGCACCGGGCGGAAGGTCCCGATGCGCCCGTCGCTCCAATGGCCGACGACCACGTCGGAGTCCTCTGACGCAAAGGTCTGCACCCAATCGCACCCGCGCCCCATAACGGTATACAGCGCCTCCACCGCGTGGATGCCGTAGAAGAAGTACGGCGGGTGGTGCTCCATCTCGTGCGCCGGTCCGACCGTGTCGCAGCCGAGCAGCTCACCGATCTTCTCGTTCCCGCCGCGCGCGTCCAGGATGTCCGGGGCAAACCGATACGAGGACGAGCTGAAGAATGGTACGCCGGACTCCTTCGACAGACGGATGATCTCCCGCGCATCCTCGAGACTCGCGGTGAATGGCTTGTCGATGAAGACGCGCTTCTTCGCGGCGAATACGGGCTTCACTTGCTCCAGGTGCGGGCGGCCATCGACGCTCTCGAGCAGCACCGCATCAACCTTCTCGCACAGCGTCGGGATGTCGTCCACGATCTCGATGCCCATGTCCCGGAGTTGCTGCGTGAAGCCGTCGATGCGGGTGTAGCTCGCCTTCACATCCGGGCTTCCGCCCGGGTACGCCGCAACGACACGCGCGCCGGGCACGTGATCCGCGTGCTTCGGATCGTTGAGCACCTTCGTGAAGGCAACGACATGGGACGTGTCGAGGCCGATTATGCCGACGCGGATCTCACTCTCCTCGCTGGCCATCGCCCCCATGGCGAGGGCCGGCACGAGAAGCAGCAGCGGCAGGATGAACGCATACAGGTCCGTCATTTGGGTTCTTCCCTCCCTGGGTGGTTAGAACGGGGCGACCGCGGAGGGTCGCCCCTACTGGGCCGGCAGTAGAGCGCCCTACTCGATGGCGCCCATCAGGGGATTGAACAGATACGTCTCCAATCCTCCCCAGAAGCCCTCGCCCTTTGCTGCATCGCCAAGCACTCCGCCGTTGCGGACCACGATCAGATTCAGGCTCGGCACCACAAGCAGAATCTGATTCCCCGCCCCAGCTCCTGCGAAAGCATCGCGCGGCACGGACGACCATACCGCATCGAAGTTCGTCCACCAGCACAGTCCCGATCCCGGCTGCGGATTCCCCGGCGGACGCTCCGGGAGCGGCGTGCCGGCATAGGTTACGACCCTCTGCACGCAGGTCGGCTCCACGAGTTGCTGCCCCGCCCAGTTGCCTTGGTGCAGCATCAGCCGCCCCACTCGCGCCACCGCTCGCGCTGTGTAGCTGCCGCCGCCCCAGTTGGCGCAGAGCGGCAGGCCGTCCACTTCGTACACCTTGCCGTACCCGATGGACCACTCGTCATCGGGGACACCGATGGGACGCATGATGCGCTCTCTGAGCAGAGCCCCGATGTCCGCCCGGGGCGCTCCCTTCAGGCTGGCCGTGACCGCGTAGGCCAGCATCGCCATGCCCGGGTTGCTGTAGGCGTACCCCGTCCCGGGCTCGAAGATGACCGGGGCCTCATCGCGGGCAATGCTGAACGGATCCGGATCACGCTTCCAGAAGCGACCCTTCCAGCCGGGGAGCTTGTCGTGAGGAAGGCGGTCCTGCTGGGCATCCTCGATGCCCGACGAGTGCGTCGCGAGATGCCGGATGGTGATGTTGGCCTTCTGGGGATCATCCCGCCAGGCGGGAATGTACTTGCAGGCCAAGTCGTCCTCGCCAATGCGGGCGTCGTTAAGCGCCAGCATCAGCGAGACGCCGCCCACGATCGCCTTTGCCAGAGAGGCAGTGTAGTGGCGCTGCTTCGGCCCGTAGCCCTCGGCGTACCACTCGTACACGATCCGGTCGTGACGGACGATCAGGAAGGTCTTGGTGCGGCGCTTCGCCAGCGATTCTCGCAGCGCGTCGAGCTTCGCTGAGGACATCCCCTGGCTTTCCGGGGATGCCGTTTGCCACTCAAAGCTGCTTCCCATGGAAGACACCCTCGCCATCTCGGCCGCCGAGCCTTGCTCGCCGGCGCCCGCGCACAGCAGCAGCATTACCACCACCGCCCAGACGCCGAACGTCATTTCGCATCTCGCCCGCCGAGGAGTGCGGGCCAGGTGTGCTTCATGTCCGGGCTCTTCAGAGACATCGACCGCCTGCTAATGTCCGGTCGCACGTGAACTCCGTCCGGATGTCGTCTCAGGATGGCGACCTCTTCGGCTCCAGTTCCCCGACGAAGCCACAAGCGCCTCCCAGCCAGACGCCGGCGTTAGGCGAGTTTGACGCGCCTATGAAAGTGGGATAACATGTGAATGGCAGCGAGGTTCACCCACGCCGGCGTGGCGGAATTGGCAGACGCATGGGACTTAAAATCCCAAGGGCATTGTCCCATACGGGTTCGAATCCCGTCGCCGGCACCAAGAAGCCTGTCGTTCGCGAGAATCGGTGTCGCCCACCTGAGTGCTGGTCCGAGTGCGGTTACAGAGGAATGCCATTGGGTGAGTTGGCCTCTGTGAGAGCTGAATAGTGCCAACGCGCCGGGTCGAGCGCGGCGACGTGCTGGGCCCTGAGGAGCGCCTCACGCGCGAGCAGGCGCTGCGGATGTACACCATCAACAACGCCTACATGACCTTCGAGGACGACATCAAGGGCTCCATCGAGGTGGGCAAGCTGGCCGACCTGGCGGTGCTGAGCGACGACATCCTCAACTGCCCCGAGGACGCCATCAAAGACATCCGCGCCGAGACGACCATCCTCGGCGGGAAGATCGTCCACCCTCAGTAGGGCCGACCCTCTGCCGTCGCCCCGCCTTTGCCTTTCGCCGTTACTGATAGAGGTAGGAAGGCCCAGTTGAGTTCCTGAGCCCTCCCCCCTCCGAACCGTGCGTGCGGATCTCCCGCACACGGCTCTCCAGTTGGTGGTTCACCGCTTCGCGGATTGACGGACCGTCGCGTAGGCTGCCGCTAGGGAGAACAGCCCATGCTCGGCAAAGAAAGCATTCGGCCAGCGCTGATTGTCTATCAGGCTGTGCCATTTGCCTCCTTTGACCCCTTGCTCCAGGGCCGTCAACATGCGCTCCGTCCACACCGAC
>JAUWAU010000003.1 GCA_030601885.1 Armatimonadota bacterium | reverse complement strand
CATGGCCCTGTTGGGCCACCCGGAAACGATGAAGATGGGCCCGGCGGGGAGCTGGGGGCCGCCGGAGCAAGCTGCTCCGGCTACAACGGGTGGGCCGACGAGCCGAATCTTCGAAGCAGACGGCTTGCACGCCATCCTGAGTTGTGGTATACTTCTAGACACGAAACGCTTCTTTGGGCCGGTATCGTCCAAGGAGTGGGTGCCGTTTTGCCCACTCTTTTTGGTTCTTGAGCCGGGCTCGTGGTGCTCATGGAACAAGCGTCTGTTGCTGGGAGAATCGAGGCGAGCATCGCGACTAGCATTGAGGAGCTGCTCGGCCAGTACGGCTACGAGTTGGCGGATCTGAAGTACGCTCCGGGCAGGCAGCGTACGTCGCTGACAGTCTACATTGACAAGCCTGACGGCGTCACGACGCAGGACTGTGCGGCCATGAGCAAGCAGATCAGCCTGCTCCTGGACGCGCTTGACCTGATTCCGAGTCGATACGATCTAATCGTCTCGTCGCCGGGAATAGAGCGAGCCCTGACGAAGCCGGAACACTACGAGCGGTTCCGGGGAAGACTGGCCGCCGTCCGTGTGGCTGAGGCCGACGGGACGCGACGAACACTGCAAGGTCGGCTGGCGGGACGACATGGCGACGAGATACTATTGGAGGCGGACGGCGAGGTAGTGCACCTACGGATGGCGTGTGTCGAGCAGGCACACCTGGTGTTCGACTGGGACGAGGAGCGAGCGCGGCTGAAGCAGTAGCAATCTACGTGCACCGCAGGCGGGGGCGCTCTCAGAGGAGGCAGGTCGTTCATGAACGACGAGTTTATTGATGCGCTGGAGCAGCTCGTGCGGGAAAAGGGCATACCGATGGCATCACTGATCGAGACCATCGAGGCTGCGCTGGCGTCGGCATATCGAAAACACTGCGGTTCTGACTATCCTGTACGGGTGGAGATCGACAGCCAGAATCACGAAGTGCGATACTTCTCGAGGGAGCCAGTATACCCCGAGGTGCCCGATGAAGAGCCGGAGCCGGAGGCCGCCGCCGAGGAGGCCGGCGCCGTGGCAGGCGCTTCCGAGGAGGAGTTGGCGGCAGAGACCGGCGTAGCCACTGCTGTGAGCGAACCGGCAGCGGACGTCGCCGACGAACAGCTCCAGGTAGCCACGCCGGTCGATGATGTAGGCGTGCTGGAGGACGAAGAGGTTGGGGAGGAGGAGGAGGAGGAAGCCCCCCCACTGGAGCCCATCGACTACATCGAGGAGGAGATCACGCCCTCCGACTTCGGGCGGATCGCTGCCCAGACGGCCAAACAGGTCGTTCTGCAGCGCATCCGAGAGGCCGAGCGGGAGATCGTTTTCGACGAGTTCAGCGCTCGGATCGGTGAAGTGGTCACTGGCGAGGTGCAGCGCAAGGACGGCAAGAACGTATTCATCAGCCTCGGTCGTGTCGAGGTCGTTCTGCCCCCGCACGAGCAGATCCCGGGCGAGCCATACCGGTTCAACGAGCGCATGAAAGTCTACATTCAGGACGTGCGAAAGACCACAAAGAACCCGCAAGTCGTCGTCTCGCGTACGCACCCGATGCTCGTGAAGCGCCTGTTCGAACTGGAAGTGCCGGAGGTATACGAGGGCATCGTTGAGCTGAAGGGGGTGGCGAGGGAGCCCGGGGCCCGATCGAAAGTCGCGGTGGCCTCGCGCGACCCGCAGGTGGACGCCGTAGGCGCCTGTGTGGGACATCGGGGCACGCGCGTGCAGGCCATAGTGGACGAGCTGCGCGGCGAGAAAGTTGACATCGTGCGTTGGAGTGACAACATCGCCCAGTATCTCGCCAGTGCCCTCAGCCCCGCCAAGGTGGCCACGGTGTTGGCCAAGGAGAGCGAGCAGACGGCTACGATCATCGTGCCCGACGATCAGCTTTCGTTGTCCATCGGGCGTCGAGGGCAGAACGTGCGCCTGGCAGCCCGGCTTACGGGTTGGAAGATCGACATCTGTAGCCAGACGCAACATCACGAACGGGAGCGGTTGGCCGAGGAGGCCGCCGTCTGGGCCGCCATCCCTGGTATCAGAGTGTGGGAACTGGCCAGAGAGCTGGACGTGCCGACATTTGAGCTATTGGAAGTGCTCGAGGAGGAGGATATCGAGGCGCGCAGCCATGCCACCGTGCTCAGTGGCAGCAACGCCCAGATGGTCCGGCAGTTGCTCGCCGGCGCGGCGGTGTAGAAGAGCCCGCCTCAGCGGCGTTCGTCCCGACTGCCTGGTAGGCGCCTCCGGTCGAGCGCCTTTGGCAAATGAGAGCCAGAAGACGGCGGCGAAAGTGGGTACCGCAGCGCTCCTGCGTGAGCTGTGGCGTACGAGGGGCAAAGCGGGAGCTGCTGCGGATTGTGCGAACTCCGGCGGGCGAGGTGGCCTACGACCCGACGCAGAAGGCGCCCGGACGTGGTGCGTACGTGTGCCGGACGAGAAGCTGTCTTGAGAACGCGGTCCGTTCGGGCGCGCTGGCGCGATCTCTGAAGGTTGGCGTTCATCGCGAGGCCCTGCAGGCCGTGGTGAACGCCATCAACGAGTGATAAGCTTTATCGGGGGTGCAGCAGTTTGGCCAAGATCCGGGTTTTTGCGCTTGCCAAGGAGCTCCGGCTGGAAAGTCGCAAGCTGCTCGAGACGCTCGAGGGCTTGGGAGTAAAGGTTCGCTCCTTGGCGAGCAGCATCGATGAGACAACGGCCAGCGCAGTCAGAGAGTTGCTCGCGGAGTCGGTCCCGGAGCCTGCCGAACCGGAGCCTGTCGCCGTTGAGGCGGCGGAGGAGCAACCTGCTGAGCCCGCGGTGGCGGTGGCGGTGGCGGAGGCCGAGGAGGCCGAACCCGAGGCCGCTGAGGCCCCCGCGGAGCCGGCCATTCTCGCACGCCGCCGGCGCAAGAGGCGAGGTCCGCGGCCGCCTCATGGCATTGATGTACCACCGGTGGTCGCCGTCCTTGGCCACATCGATCACGGCAAAACGACCTTACTGGACAGCATACGCAACACGGACGTGACCTCCAGCGAGCATGGCGGCATCACGCAGCACATAGGCGCATCGGAGGTCCCCACCAACGGCAAGCGCATCGTCTTCCTGGACACGCCTGGCCACGCGGCGTTCACGGCGATGCGGGCGCGCGGCGCTCAGGTCACTGATATAGTCGTGCTGGTCATCGCTGCCGACGACGGTGTCATGTTGCAGACACGAGAGGCGATCGCTCACGCGCGGGCTGCCGAGGTGCCCATCATAGTGGCCATCAACAAGATCGACCTCCCGGACGCCAACATCGACCGCACGAAGCAGCAACTGGCGGATCGCGGCCTGGAGCCCGAAGACTGGGGCGGCGACACCATCTGCGTGCCGGTCTCTGCCTTGCAGGGCGAAGGCCTGTCGAATCTGATGGAGACCATTCACCTGGTGGCCGAGGTCGAGGAGCTGTGGGCCGATCCCGCCGCCCCGCTTTCCGGTGTGGTGGTGGAGTCGCGAATGGACGCCAGCAAAGGGCCTCTGGCGACGGTGCTCATCGATGATGGCACCCTTCACATCGGCGACGCGATCATCTGTGGCACCGCCGCCGGCCGCGTGCGGGCGATGATGAACTGGAAGGGCGAGGCCGTCACGGAGGCACCACCCGGGACTGCTGTTGAGGTCGTCGGGCTCACCGAGGTTCCCCAAGCTGGCGATGAGGTGGATGGCTGCGACGACGTGCGGGTGGCGCGCGCCCGTGCGGACGCTTATCGGGAGGAACTCCGAGAGAGAGAGCTCAGCGACGCGGCCAGAGTGAGACTGGAGAGCATCTTCGAACAGGCCCAGGAAGGTGAGCTGAAAGAACTCAATGTTGTCCTCAAAGCGGACACGTGGGGCTCAGCCGAAGCTCTGGGGCAGTCTCTGGCGGCCCTCAACGCCGCGTATGGCGAGATCCAGGTGAAGATCATCCACAGCGGCGTCGGGCCCGTCAACGAGTCTGACATCGCCTTGGCGGTTGCGTCCAATGCCATCGCCATCGCCTATCAAGTGGACCCGGACTCCGGTGCCCGCAAGATGGCCGACCAGGAGGGCATTGAGGTCCGCATCTATCAGGTCATCTACGATGCCATCGATGACGTGCACAAAGCGCTGCTGGGCCTTCTGGAGCCAGTGTATCGCGAGGTGCTCGTCGGCCGAGCCGAGGTACTCGAGACGTTCCGCGCCTCGCGCATCGGGCAGGCGGCTGGTTGCCGGGTGGCGGAGGGGCGCATGGTCCGCAACGCCGATCTCACGGTGCGGCGCGGCGAACTCGTGATCTACGAGGGGAAGCTCGCGTCTCTGCGACGCTTCCAGGAGGATGTGGAAGAGGTCGAGGCGGGGATGGAGTGCGGGATCGCCGTCGAAGGGTTCCGCGGTTGGCGTGCCGGCGACCTCATTGAGGCGCGCATCACCGAGCAGGTGCCACAAGAGGAACGCCACGAAATGGCCCGCAGCGGCGCCTGAGCTCTCACTCCCCCAGCTACTCCGCGGGGACCTGCTCCAGAGACATCGTGGTCCGCAGGGCGTCTAGCTCCTCCAACGCCTGCCCGGTGCCTATGGCGACGGACGTCATGGGATCATCGGCGATGTGGACGGGGATCCCCGTTTCCAGCTCCAGGAGTTTATCGAGGCCCACCAGAAGCGCCACGCCGCCCGTGAGGGTAATGCCCCGCTCGATGATGTCGGCGCCAAGCTCCGGCGGCGTGCGTTCGAGCACGTTCTTCACACGTTCAACGATCTGGGCAACGGGTTCGGCCAGCGCCTCGCGCACTTCGGCTGAGTTGACCGTCACTGTCTTGGGTAGTCCGCTGACCAAGTCGCGTCCCCGCACCTCCCTGCTCACCTCGGAGTCGAGCGGATACGCAGAGCCGATGGTGATCTTGATCTCTTCAGACGTCCGCTCGCCGATGGCGAGGTTGTAGACGCGCTTGATATGCCGGGCGATGAACTCATCCAATCTGTTCCCGCCCAGCCGCAGCGCGTCGCTGGTGACAATTCCCCCCAGAGAGATGACGGCGATATCCGTGGTCCCCCCGCCGATGTCCACGATCATGTTGCCGCCGGCCATCGCGATCGGGAGGCCCGCGCCGATAGCTGCCGCCATGGGCTCTTCGATCCAAAAGGCCTTTCGGGCTCCGGCAGCTACTGTGGCATCCAGCGCCGCTCGCCGCTCGACGCCGGTGGCCTTCGTGGGGATGGAGACGACAACAAGGGGACGAAACAGCTTGGCGCGTCGGCCGCAGATGCGCTGAAGCAGGTGCGCGAGCATGTCCCGCGTGACGGAGTAATGTGCGATGACGCCGTCACGCATGGGTCGCTCCGCCACGATGCTGCCGGGCGTGCGGCCCAGCATCAGGCGCGCTTCCTCGCCTACGGCCAGCGTCTTCTTCGTTGCTTTGTCTATGGCTACGACGGAGGGTTCTCGCAGTACAATTCCGCGTCCTCGGGCGTAAACGACGATGTTGGCCGTTCCCAGATCGATGCCGAGGTCATCTACGAGGCCAAACATAACTTCTGATTCCTATGCGTCGTCACCTGTGCGCCGAGCTGCGCCAGCTTCTCGACGAAGTTCTCGTATCCCCGCGCGATGAACTCCGCGCCGCTGATCTCCGTGTGTCCCTCCGCGGCCAGCCCGGCGAGCGCAAGGCCGGCGCCAGCACGTATATCTGACGCCTCTATGGGAGCGCCGGTGAGTTTCTTGACCCCGCGCACGATTGCCAGTTGGCTGATTACCCGCACATCGGTCCCCATACGGCGCAGCTCATCGGTGTACCCGAGGCGCGCCGAGAAAATAGTCTCCTCCATGTGGCTGGTGCCGTTGGCAAGCGCCATCAGCACAACGGTGGCGGGCTGCATGTCCGTTGGAAAGCCGGGATATGGCCCGGTGGCGGCGTCGAATGCCCGCGGCCGTCCGCGGGCCCGCAGTCGGACGCTGTTATCCACCATGGTGATCTCAACGCCGGCCTTCTGCACCGTCTCGATGAGGGGCATCAGATGCGACACATTCACACCGTGCACCGCCACGTCCCCGCCGGTGACGGCGGCGCCGAGCAAGTACGTCCCGGCTTCCATGCGATCGGGAATCACCCGATGCCTACACCCGTGGAGGCGTTTGACCCCCTCGATCACGATGGTGGTGCCCCCGATCCCGCTAATGCGCGCTCCCGCCTTGTTCAGGAAGTGCGCGCAGTCTACCGTCTCAGGCTCTCTGGAAGCATTCTCTATCACCGTCGTGCCCTTGGCGAGCACGGCGGCCATCATGGTGTTATTCGTCGCCCCGGCGCTGCGATATCGTGGCTCCAGCAGTATCCTGCCCCCGCGCAAGCTGCTGGCCTTTGCGTGGACGACGCCGTGCGTTTCCACCACCTCTGCCCCGAGAGCCTTGAAGCCCTCAATGTGGAAGTTGACGGGTCGCGGACCAAGCACGCAGCCACCCGGCAGGGGCACTTCCGTCTCGCCAAGTCGCGCCAGCAGCGGGCCGCTCACGTAAAACGAAGCGCGCATCCGGCGCACCAGATCGTGGGGGGCCGTTGCCGAGGCCACGTTCGTCGCGTCTATGCGCAGCACACCAGGCGCTATGGTGTCCACCCGAACGCCAAGCGCCCGCAGCATCTCGATCATCGTGGCGACGTCCTCAATGTCGGGAACGTTCTCCACGGTGGTCTCGCCGGGCACAAGCAAAGACGCTGCCAACACGGGCAGCGCACCGTTCTTGCTCCCGCTAACGTTGATATCTCCGTGCAGGGGAGACCCGCCGGCGATGTATATCTTCGACATCCATCCCTCTCCCTTGACGTGGGACCGTCAGGCCGTGTCCCGGACTATGTTGGGTATGGAGTTCGTTTGCCGGATGATTGTGAATGCGGCGTCATTACCTGTGACAGGACGGACGGCGGCTGGACGGACTGATCCCCCTTTCGCTTCATTGGGACGTAGCGATACATCGGCTGCGGCGCGTAGTATACGTGATGGCATGGCAAAATGCAACCGCTCTCCGTGGCCTGGACGCGGCCGTGACGCTCTCGGGCGCTGCAGATGCCGGTGCGGCGGCTCAGCGCCGACCTCGCTCAGCCGTTTTCAGCCTGTTCATGGCCCGGAGCAATGCCACACGGGCGCGCTCGATGTCGAGGTCTGGCTCGGCGGCCTCGCGGCTCATTCGACGCTCCGCGCGCTGCCACGCCAACTCGGCACGCTCGACATCGATCTCGTCCAGGCGCTCCGCCGCGTCGGCCAGCACCGTCACGCCGTCCGCCGACACTTCCAGGAATCCGTTGGCGATGGCTAGTTCGTCACGCGTCCCGTCAGGACGCGTAAGGCTCAATTCCCCGATCCCCAGCTCCGCCACAAGTGGCGCGTGGCGCGCCAACACACCGAACTTGCCCTCCGTGCCCGGCGCAATGAGAGAGACGACGGACTCAGAGAGCACCACCCGTTCCGGGGTGACCACTTGCAGATCGTAGGGCCGTTGCGGCATTGTGTGCGGTTACCCTTCCAGGCTCCTTGCCTTCTCGACGGCTTCGTCGATGCCGCCGACCATGCGGAAGGCTTGCTCAGGCAGGTCGTCGTGCTCCCCTGCCAGGAGCTCCTCGAATCCCCGGATCGTCTCCTCCAGCGGCACATAGCGGCCCTCGAACCGGTACTGATCTGCCACAACGAACATGGGCTGGGAGAGGAACTGCTGCAGCCGCCGCGCTCTGGCCACGATGAGCTTGTCCTCATCCGACAGCTCGTCGATGCCCAGGATGGCAATGATGTCCTGCAGGTCCTTGTAGCGCTGGAGCACTTGCTGCACGCCGCGTGCCACGTTGTAGTGCCGCTCCCCCACGACCCGCGGGTCCAGGATGCGTGATGTCGAGTCCAGAGGGTCTACTGCAGGATATATACCACGCTCGGCAAGCTCGCGCGCGAGCACCGTCGTGGCATCCAGGTGAGTGAAGGTGCTCGCCGGGGCCGGGTCGGTGAGATCGTCTGCGGGCACGTAAACGGCCTGCACCGATGTGATCGAGCCCTCGCGCGTCGAGGTGATGCGCTCCTCGAGTTCAGCCAGCTCGTTTGCCAAGGTGGGCTGATACCCGACAGCGGACGGCATGCGTCCCAGAAGGGCGGAGACCTCGGAGCCCGCCTGAATGAAGCGGAAGATATTGTCGATGAACAGCAACACGTCCTGGTGCTTTTCGTCGCGGAAGTATTCGGCGATGGTCAGAGCCGAGAGACCGACTCGCAGACGCGCGCCGGGGGGCTCGTTCATCTGCCCGAAGACGAGCGCCGTCTTGTCCAGTACGCCCGACTGCCGCATCTCCAACCAGAGATCGTTCCCCTCCCGGGTGCGCTCGCCGATGCCACCAAACACCGACACCCCCCCGTGCTCCGTGGCGATGTTGCGCATCAGCTCCATAATAAGCACCGTCTTGCCCACGCCGGCGCCGCCGAACAGCCCGATCTTGCCGCCCTTCGGGTACGGCTCAAGTAGATCGATCACCTTGATGCCGGTCTCAAATACCTCGGTCTCAACGTCTTGATCCACCAGAGCCGGCGGGAGACGGTGAATTGGGTCCCATCGGTCGGCGTGCACCGGCTCGGGCTGCGTCCCGCGGGGAGCATCAATGGGTGTACCGAGCAGGTCGAGCACGCGTCCCAATACGCCGTCCCCGACAGGGACGCGGATCGGGTGCCCTGTGTCCAGCACATCCATCCCGCGCCGCAAGCCCTCTGTGGGCGCCATTGCGACGCAGCGCACCGCCTGATCGCCAAGATGCTGTGCCACTTCGACGACCAAGTCGCTGTTACGGTTTGGGTCCGCTATCGTCAGAGCAGTGTTGATCGCCGGCAGTTCGTCGGACGTGAACTCACAGTCAACCACGGGCCCGATGATCTGCAGCACTTTGCCCTTGCGTTGCTGTCCTGCAGCCATGTGGACAGCGCCTCCGACCAGCTATGCAACCGCGTGGCGGAGGGCCTCAGCACCTCCCACGATGTCCAACAGCTCGCTTGTGATCGTCTGCTGGCGTGCTTTGTTTCGCTGAAGCGTCAATTGCTCAATCAGCTCGGCGGCGTTGTCCGTGGCCGCCGTCATTGCCACCATGCGTGCCCCTTGTTCGCTCGTCATTGCCTCGAGGAGCAGATGATAGAGCTGCGTGTCGAAGTAACGTGGCAGCAAGCGCCCCAGCAGCCGTTCCGGAGGCGGCTCGAAGATGTACTCGATCCCAGGGGCGGCGGCGTCCTCAACGTCGGGCGCCTGCAGAGGAAGCAAGGCAACCTCGGCGGGCCGATGCTCCATGGGACTGACGAATCGCGTGTAGACGATCCGGACCTCATCGACACGCCCGCTTTCATACATGTCCCGGGCGTATCTGGCGATGATCGAGGCCTCGGCGACGGTGCTGTCGGGCGTGAGCTGCGGGAAATGGCGGTCGCACTCAACCCCGCGATACCGGAGAAAGCCCCGCGCCTTGCGGCCCACTGTGACCACCACTCGGCCGACTTGCTGCTCGTCCAGCCTCTCGACGAGCTGGTGTGCTGCGCGACCCAAGTTGACGTTATAGCTGCCGCACAGCCCCCGGTCGCCGCCGATCACCACGAGGCACGTCGTCGCCACGGGGCGCACCTGAAGCAGGGGATGCTGCACCTGCTCGGCCTGCATGGCCACGCGCGCCAGAACTACCCGCATTCGCTCGTAGTACGGCCGGCCCGCCGCCACCTTCTCGCGCACGCGGCGCAGGCGTGCCGCTGCCACCGCTCGCATGGCTTTGGTGATCTGCTGAATCTTCTCGACTGCTCGGATTTTGCGCCGAATGGCGCGTTCACTGCGCGGCATCGGAAAGCTCCTGGCGTTCGGCGCCAGTCTCGCTCGAGTCTGCTTGCTTGCCTGTGGCCGGCCAGTTCTCCACGAATTCCTTTACGGCCCGTTCCAGCCCCTGCTCGACGTCCTCCGTCAGATCAGCTCGCGTGTCCAGCTCGGCGACGATCTCCGGATGTCTCTCGCGGACGAACTTGATGAGCTCTGGCTCCAATCGCTGGATCTCCGCCGGATCGATTGCATCCAAATGCCCGCGCACGCCCGCGAAGATGATGATGATCTGGTCAGTAACGTGCATTGGTGCGTACTGGCCTTGTTTGAGCGCTTCGACCATGCGCTCGCCCCGGCGCAGCACCGCTTGACTGGCGGCATCCAGATCGGTGGCGAACTGCGCAAAGGCAGCGTACTCGCGGTATACCGCCAGATCCAGCTTCAGGCTGCCGGCCACGTTGTACATGGCTCGGTTCTGGGCCTTACCCCCGACGCGCGAGACGCTGATCCCCACGTTGATCGCCGGTCGGACGCCGGCGTAGAACAGGTCCGGCTCCAGATAGATCTGCCCGTCGGTGATGGAGATGAGGTTTGTCGGGATGTAGGCGGCGTAGTCGCCCGCCTGGGTCTCGATGACGGGAAGCGCCGTGAGCGATCCGCCGCCGAGGGCGTCCGATAGCTTCGCCGCGCGCTCCAGCAGGCGGGAGTGGAGATTGAAGATGTCGCCGGGATACGCCTCGCGGCCCGGCGGCCGGCGCATGAGGAGCGAAACCTGCCGGTATGCTTGGGCATGTTTTGATAGGTCGTCGTAGGCGATGAGGGCATGGCCCCCGCCGTACATAATCTCTTCGCCGATGGCGCATCCCGCGTATGGGGCGATGTATTGCAGCGCTGCCGAGTCGTTCGCCGTGGCGGCCACCACCGTCGTATATCGCATCGCGTCGTACTGCTGCAGCTTGTCCACAACTTGGGCTACCGTTGACAGCTTCTGCCCGATCACCACATAGATGCACTGCACGTCCGTCTCGCGCTGGTTGATGATGGCATCAACCACAATCGCCGTCTTGCCCGTCTGTCTGTCGCCGATGATGAGCTCGCGCTGGCCCCGGCCGATGGGGATCATGGCGTCGATCGCCTTCAGGCCCGTCTGCAGCGGCTCCAGCACGGGCAGCCGGTCCACCACGCCGGGGGCCGGGCCCTCGATGGGTCGGCGCTTCTCCGCCGCGACTGGATCGCCGCCGTCGAGCGGCCTGCCGAGCGGGTCGATCACTCGCCCGCGCAGTGCGGGCCCCACGGGCACATCCACAACGCGCCCCGTTGTCTCAACGCGATCTCCTTCGCCGACCTCCTCGTCCTCGCCCAGCAGCATGACGCCAACGTTGTCCTCTTCCAGGTTAAAGGCCATGCCGTACACGTCACCGGAGAATCTCACCAGCTCCCCGGCGGCGCAATTGGCCATCCCGTAGACCCGCGCTATTCCATCGCCGACCTGCAGCACCGTGCCGACGTCGGCCATCTCGAGCTGCGGCTTGTAGCGCTCCAGCTCTCGCCTTAGAATGGATGAAACTTCTTCCGGCCTGATTGACATTTCGCTTTCGTCCTACCGCGGATTGTGTCACTCCGGGCGTATTCGCAGAATCCGCGCGCGGTCGCTACTGGCGTGGGGCAGACATTCTTGCCCGCCACGGCACGCCGAGGATGCGTCGCGAGCTGCAATGCCCGCGCCCCGCCAACCTCGGCTACCACCAGCACCCTTAGCCGCCTCCGGCGACTATCTCACCGCCCGCAGGCGCTTGCTCCGCAACTGCTCGCGCAGACGCACCAGCGCTGCCTGCAGGCTATCGTCGATGACCGTATCCCACACCCGCATCCGCACTCCTCCGATGAGCTCGGGCGCCTCGACGTATTCGATGATCGGCTCTCGGCCAAACCGCCGTCGCACGGCGGCAGCCAGCCGCTCCTTCTCCGGCTCCGTGAGCGGCACAGCGCTCTCCACGCGCGCGCGAACTACGCCCGCGGCCTCGTCGGCCAACAGCTCGAATTGCTCCCGTACGGCGCTCAACAGGCCGCAGCGATCGTGGCGCACCAGCAACCGCAAGAAGCGCATGAACTCCGGGCTCACTGCATCAGCGAACCCCGTGGCGAGGAGCTGCTCCTTGGCCTGGTCCGATACGAGCGGGTTGACCATGAACATCGCCAAGTCCGGCGTGCCCGCCACGATGGCGGCGGCAGTTCGCAGATCCGTGCGGATTCGCTCTACGAGATCATTGTCCTGCGCAAGACCAAACAACGCCTTGCTGTATCGCTTCGCTGCCTTGGCATCTATCATCGCGTGGGCCTCTGTCCCTGGGTCGCCACACGGGCCCGGCGCCCGGAGCTGGCATCCCGCCCCGGCCGGGCACTAGCCTCAACTCTTGCCTTCGGCTCTCTCAAGCTCCTGGATGAAGTCGGAGACGAGTGCCCGGTGCACGTCGTCACTGAGCCGTCCCCGAAGCGCCCGCGTCGCCGCCTCGATGCTCAGGTCGGCCACCTCATCGCGCAGGTCCGCCAGCGCATGCTCTCGTTGGCGTTGGATCTCCTCGCGACTCTCCCCCACGATGGCCTCCGCATGTTGCCGCGCCTCGTCGAGTATGCCATCACGGGCCTCGTGGGCGCGTGCTGTCGCCTGCTGGATCCGGTCTCGCTCTTCCGCCTCGATGCGCGCCAGGCGCTGCTCGAGCTCCCCGCGCTGGCTCTGCATCTCGTCGCGCTGCGTCTCGGCCGCCGAGAGGTTCCCGGCGATTTCGTCGCTGCGCTGTTGCTGGATGTTGCGGATGGGACCAAAGAGCCACTTGGCCAGGATCCACCACAGCAATAGAAACGTGCCTATAGCAATGACGAGAGCCGCTGGCTCCATGCCAAGGGCCCTGAACAGCGCGTCCATGGTCAGCTCCCTCAACGGCAGGGGAAAGCCCAAAGGGTCAAAGCACACCCGCCCGATGCCGCCGGGGGGAGGCTCTAGACTTCACCCTTTGCCCTGCCTCTCAGTGTACCGGTGCGTTCTCGAGAAGCTTGATGATGGCATCCGCGCTCGGCGGCAGTTTGATCCATAGCAGGATCGCCATAACCAGCGCATAGATGACCAGCGACTCGATAAACGCCAAGCCGAGGATCATGGCGATGCGAATCTCGCCCGCTGCTTCGGGCTGCCGCGCAATACTCTCGAGCCCGGCGGCTGCGGTCCGCGCTTGGGCAAGTCCAGCCGTGAGCACGGCAAGCGGAACGCCGAAGCCCACCGCTATGGCTAATGCTGCGAAATACGTCACTTCTGTTCACCTCCGGATCTGAGCAAGTGGCCAGTGGTCAGTTGTCAGTGAAGCAGAAAAGACACTGCCCCAGGACTGTCGCTCGGGACCTCCTCCCTCGGTTTGGGGCTCCGTGCGATGATCGAATCCTTCGCTGACCACTATCCACTGCTCACTTACCACTGTTAGCTTTCGTGTATCCGCACTGCCCCACCGATGTACACGGCCGTCAGTGTAGCGAAGATAAGGGCCTGCACGAAGCCACCAAAGAGGGCGAAGGCAACCATCGGCAGATGCAGCGGCAGCGGAAGGTAGATCGCCTTCAGGACCGCCGCGCCAAGGACAATGAACACGCCTATCGCGGTGTCTTCGCCGAAAATGTTCCCGAAGAGTCGGAATGACAACGACAGCGGACGCGCCAGCTCACCGACGATGTGAATGGGAACGATGAAAATCCACAGCGGCCACGGGCCCTCGGTGAAGTGTCCGAAGTAGCGGAGCCCATGGGTCCGTAGCCCATAGACCTGCGTCGCGACGAATACGGTGAGCGCAAGGC
Organism: Armatimonadota bacterium; assembly: GCA_030601885.1. Lineage (GTDB taxonomy): Bacteria > Armatimonadota > Zipacnadia > JAUWAU01 > JAUWAU01 > JAUWAU01. Next base: position 304,802 of record JAUWAU010000003.1, on the reverse strand, counting down.
CTGCCGTCACGTTCAGGTTGGCGGTGGGCGCCAGCATGCCCGGGACGACACCAAGCCAGTTCATGCAGAGAATGAATATGAATAGAGTGCCCACAAACGGGACGAATCGCTCGCTGTCCGGACCGATGATCTGGCGGCACAGATGGGCAAACCAGCCGTACGCCATCTCCATGACCATCTGCAACCCGGGCTTTGGCGTACGTTGCAGACGACGGGTCCCGAGCCGCGCCACGACCCCGAGCAGGAGAGCTATGAGGAGCATTGCCACGATGGCCGGGGGAACTAGGTAGACGACGTGCCCGCTCTCGTCGTGCAGTATGGCCCCACTGCTGTCCTTCTTGGCAATAATGGGCTCCAAGGTGTGAAACAGCCCGGGATGCGCATACGGATCGTAGGTGATGCCGCCGCTGTCCGGTCCGCCCGCCGGAGGCGGGTGAGGCTCATGGGTTTCGGCCACTGTCTACAGCCCCCTCGAGCCTCCGCTCGAGGCATCGGTGGCCGTGTCCGCGAACTCGCTGAACGAACGCAGCAGCAGCCTCCCGATGACCTTGAGAACGATCACGATGTAAATGGTGCCATAGCCGGCAAGCAAGCACCAGAGACGGACCCAGCCTTGCGTCACCAGCAGATACAGTCCCACGGCGATAACCAGGTATTTCAGCGCGCTGAGGCCGACGATAATAGCGCGACCCGACCCATTGGCCTTGCCGTCGCGGACGACCGCCCGGATGCCCAAATCCACGGTGTGTTCCAGCAGCCGCATGAGCCCGGCGCCCAGCAGCGCCCCGAGCAGGTAGCTGGCGACGCTGGCCCAACCGAAATACCCCAAGATGGCCAATCCGGCTATGAGGGAGACGACGGCCGTGGTGCGATACACGCGCTCGATGAAGCCAATGCTGTGCGCTCGCAGGCGAGCGCTCGGTCGCGGGCGACCGGTTGGCAGCCTTTTCATGAGGTATACACTGCGGATTGCTCCAATCCACACACTGCTGGGTCGTGACGAGACCCACACAGGCGCTCGCTATCGTGTATATCGGAGCGCCATCCGAATAAGTTCAACAAAACCCGCCACGACCCCGAGCAGGAGCAGGCCGATGAAAAACCATGGCGTGGTGCCGAGCCATTGGTCTATCAGCCAACCCGCGGCCATGCAGATAAGCACGGAGGCCACAACGACCCACCCCATTCCAAACAGCCCCAAGCCGCGGTATCGCCCCGCACCGTCGCCGTTCGGACGCTGGCATCCGCCGCGGCCAGCGACTCGCGCAGGCGGATGGTGCGTAGGCGACTCTGGCTCGTCTGCCGGCATCTTTGCTCGCCCGCCTGCGGCGGGTGGACAGCGCCCGAGGCGGGTGAACATCTGGCGACAACGGCCCACCTGGGCACGTTCCGGATCGCGCCAATCCGTGCGGACCGGTACACTCCGCCGTGCGGCGTATTGTACCGAAACTGAGAAAGCCATGTCAAGCTGCCCAGGCGACGCCGTGGCCCGGGTGCGTGTACGAATTGTCGGTGAGTTGGGTCGCGCGTCCGACGGCATCGTTCGCCGGTCCGGGAGTGCGCACTCGTTCAGCATGCCACCACGGGGCGAGTGCGCGGAGGGGGGGGACCTCGTTCGGCGACGAAGAGCTTCTCTGGGGAGAATGAGCCACAGGAGGGAGAAGCTCGTCGAAATGTGCGCGGGACGACAGTGGGCGGCTGAGTCGGGAAAACGCGCGGGCGACGCCAACACAGCCCGGCGTTGGCGGCCTATTCCGGCTCATCCTGCGCCTCGGCCTGACCCTGCGCCCACTCGGCGACCACGTCCATAGGAGCCACGCCGGCAGGGGACGCATCGAGGCAGCGAGAGATAGCGTACCGCGGCTCGCCCGAGGCGACATCTGTGTCCGCGACGAGGTCAATATCCGCCGGCGGATCGATGGGCTCGCCGTCGGCGTCGAACAGCAATCGCACGCATGGTCGCGACGCATCCTCGGGATTGGCGCGGCAGACGACGCCGGTCTCGCCCGACGTAAGCTCCACGAAGGAGCCGGGGGGATAGGCCCCGAGCAGATCGGCGAACCATCGCACCAGCCGCGGCTCGAACTGTCGCGCCTCCTCCTGAATCATCGTCTCGAGCGCCTGCTCGGGCCGCATCGGCTGGCGATACGGCCGCTCAGTGGTGAGGGCGTCGTACACGTCGGAGATCGCCACGATCATGCTGAAGGGTGACATCTCGCTGTGGCCCTGCACCTTCGGATATCCGCTGAGATCATAGCGCAAGTGGTGCTCAAAGGCGACCACCGGAGCCAAGATCGGCAGCTCCTCATGCTCCGACAGGATGCGGGCGCCGTCCACAGGATGTCGGCAAATGGCCGCCCATTCCGTATCGTCCAGCCGGCCCGGTTTGCGCAGCACACTCAAGGGCACCAGGATTTTCCCGACATCGTGCAGGAGGGCGCACGCGCCCAGGTCGCAGAGCTGTGATTGGTCCAGGCCCATGCTCTCGCCCAGCGCCAGGGCCAGCAGGCAGATGTGCAGTGAATGGGCAAAGGTGTAGTCATCGTGCCCCCGGAGGCACGTCAGGCTCACCACCACTGAGCGATCTTCCAAAACGCGATCCACCAGCTCCCTGACGACATCCCGGGTGCCTTCGACGTCCACGATGCGGCCGCTGAACGCCGAGGACATGGCTCCGTGTACCACGTCGAGCGCTCGAAGGTAGACGTCCCCGGCTGAGGCTGCCACGTATCCGCCGCCGGCTTGCGTGCCCGTGATGACGAGGTCCTCGAAACGTACGTGGGTAATGCCCCGGCGCCCCATCTCGGCCTGCACGCCATCACGAGCCGCCAGTTCCGCGGGCTGCATGTGGGCGATCCGGGCCAGCTCAGCCACCTCCTCAACCCTCAAGCCCTTGACGAACGTCATGCTCTGCACATCGCGACGCAGCAGACCGCCCACCAGTCCCGGAGACGCTGCGCCGGCGAACAGTCGCTGGTCACCATAGACCATGTGCCCCTCGATCAGCTTCAGGGTGATCTCAGGCGTCTCGGCCAACAGGTCCGAGAATAGCGTGTGAGCGTGCTCCAGCGATCGCTGCAGCAGTGGGTGCTCAGGCGGGTAGAAATCGAGAGTCGTACGCGCCCGGTTCAAGGCGACGATGGCACCCTCGAGGCGTTCGGAGAATGTTGCTTCCCCCGTGGTGGTCGCCGCTGCGGACGCAGAGGTATCGGGAGTCTCGACGTCGTTGTCGGCGGCCAGTGCTTCCATTATCTCCGCACCTCTTTCGTGCCGCCAAGCGCCTTGCGACACGCCTCTCGCACCGCTCGTCGCCGGTCCCGCGTGCCACCATCGAGCTGCGCGCGGGCCCGATCCGTACCGATCCGCCCCAACGCGGTCGCCGCCGCGACGCTGAGTTGTGTCCCCGCTTCCCGCCGAAATAGCGGCTTGTGCCGAAGCGTCTGAGCCAGCATATCAATGGCGGCAGTGTACCCGAGGCTGCCCAGAGCCAGCATGGCGGCGGCCCGTACGCGCGTGCGCTTATCGAACAGGCTCTGGGGCTCTGCGGCGCGCATCAGTGCAGCGACGGCCTCAGAGTCGCGAATCCGACCCAGACTCGTGGCAGCTATTTCCTGGATGCCGTGCTCGGGATTGGTCAGCGCACCAAGCAGCAACTCCAGAGAACCCGGGCTTCGATGGACGGCGAGCGCCTGAATAACAGCCACCCGCAGGGCGAAATAGCCTTGCGTGAGCGTTATCGAGAGATACTTCGTGGCGAAGGCGCCCTCGTGCGCAGCGAGGTGCTCAATGGCCACTTGCGTGTTCTGCCACCGGGGATCGAGTAGCACCGATCGGAAATCGGACTGCTCGCCAGACTCCTCGTGATCCACGTCCCTGTCCGCAGCTTCATGCTCGGCACGCGCCAGCGCATCCAGAATAGCCGGCAAATCCTGGGCATGCGCCTTGGTCTTCAGCATCTCGTATAGGGCCGATACTCCACTGGCGCCGAAACTTGGGAGCAGAGCAATGAGCCGGCCGCGCTCTTCGCCGCTCGCGCGCTCGACCGCCGCCTGCACGTTCTCCACCGTGTCCACGCTCTCCAAACTGGCGAGCAGCTTTGCGCTCTGTTGCCGGCAGCGCTCCGAGAGGTCCGACGACTGTTGATGCCGACGCAGCGAATCCGCCACTCGCACGGCGAGGCCGTCCCCGTTGCCTGGAGATATGTGCGCCAGGCCGGACTCGACGGCCGAGAGCACCTTCAGGTACGTCTCGGCGTCCTGTACGGCGCCTAAGAGCTCCAGACACACGCTGGTGCGTGCGCGCCACATGGCGTCCTCGTCAAGCCTCCGGAAGAGATCTTCTCCCTCAGCACGCCGTTTCGCCCTCGTGGCCTCATCGGTGCGAAAGCTGCCCAGTTTCCGATCCTCCGCATCCGGCTCCCTGCTCTTTGCTAATGCATCCAGCAGGCGACCGACCACGCTGCCGGAGGCCTCATCGGGCAGGCCGAGCTCGGCCAGGTGCTCCTTAACTGCCGGCTCCATCAGCCGCAGCCGCGCCTGCGTGGGGGCCAGGCGGCGCAGGAGACGCTCCAGGGTCACCGACGGGTCGGCGATCGCCTCTTCAGAAGTCTTGCCGAGCAGCTCGAGGGCCTCATCCATGTCCAGGCTCTCGCCCACGGCCGCCAAGACGTCGAAATCGGCATCGGGCATGACGACATCGGCCTGCAACACCTTGCGTCGCAGGCCCAAGCTCAACGAGCGGAATACGTCAGTGAGCTTCTGGCGAACCTTCTCCCACTCGCTGGGCGAGCGATTGCGCACCGTTTCGCCGAGTCGCTGCAGCGCCAAGGCGAGCATAGCGCCGGCCCGATGGCCGCGGTCCACCTCGTGGCCGTCAAGGATGAGCGGGATCTCTCCTCCGGTACCGATGCCGTCGCCGACACCGGGGCCGATGCCGCTGCCGCCTTCGCCGCCATATCCGCCACTTCCGCCGCGGGCCGTCAGCCACGAGACGAGCTTGTTGGCCAGTTGCTGCGGCGCGTCCAGCATGCCGACGAGGTCGGCAATCTCCATGTCTGCCAATGCGCTGGGGTCGGCGTCAAGTGCATGGAGGAGTACATCCTCGGGGGCGGCGTCACGCCCGGCGACTGACTCGGGGACGAAGCCTTCGTAGCTCAGCTCCACTACATCAACATTGGTTAGCTCACGTTCTTCGATGAAGGCTGCCGGGCCGCCCCGGTTGCGCAACTGCTGCACGTCCATGGACAGCATCTGCAGCACTGCCTCGGTCTCAGCAGCGTCTAGCTCGGCCGAAAGCTTCAAGGCGCGCATGTCTCGGTTTTGCAGTTCGGCGACCAAACGGGCTGTCAGCGCGTCGTCGGGCGCCTGTGTGCCGTTGACGACTAGCTGGTCCCCGGCCGCGGCGAACAACACGAAGCCGTCCTCTCTGACCACCGCCGCGACAGCCTCCCTCGCGGCCGAGACGGCTGCGCCGGAGCCGGGGTGGCCCGGTGGGTACAGGCCGTAATGGCGCGCCGCACGGCAGAGAGCATCCAGGGCTCGCGCCCCCTCGCTCGCCGCCTGTGCTGCCTCCTGTGTCACTGTTGCCTCTGGCCCAGCCATTGCCCCTGTTGCCTGACGAGTACACGTCAATAAAGGCTTGGGAGCGACCAGTCGTGACGAAACGCCACAATGCCGCGCCTATGCGGCTACCATACCACAGTGCAGGTGAAACATGAGGCGCTGCAAAGACGGCGTCGCCCGCGCCCGACGATGGCGCAGGCGCGGTTATGCATGGCGCAGAAGCTGAGTCACGGGGAGATAGATGCCGGCGGCGCGTGCGGGGCTACATCGTGCGGACTTCTATGGCCGCGCCGATGACGATGAGCGCAACGACCAGGGCCAAGATGCGGACCAGTCGCGGTGAGATCAGAAGGTGCCTGGCAGCGTCATCCACGCACCTCAGACTGTGGCGGGCAGCCGCCACGAGCCTGTCGGATATGGCGACGCCAACGGCAGCCGATACAAGCATAGCGGGAAGCTCAAAGACGCCGTGTGGCAGCAGGCCGACGACCACCCGGAGCAGTTGCGGTATCCAGCCTTGGAGAAGGCTGGCGGCGAGATAAATGCCGAGCGCACAGCCGCTGCACGCGACAGAGAGGCGTGGCGCCAGCACAGCGATCGCGGCCGATGCTTCCGCGGCCGTGTCTCGGGCCTCGCCCAATGCGGGGGCAGCTTTGCGCGCCACGCTGCACAACGAGGACACCACCGCATACGCCGCCCGCCCACATGCCCCGTAGCTGCGCTGCGCGGCCGCGTCGGCGCGTTGTATTCGGGCAACGAGCAGAGCGCCCGATGCTCCGAGGACCGAAGCTCCAAGCGCCGCCAAGGAGTTCGCCAGCGTGATGGTGGCCCGAGCCGACAGATACTGCGCGAGGAAGTACCCCGGTGCCAGGTACATCCGCTGAAGGGCCTCGGCGATCACCAGACCCCACGTCGGCACAACGGCCCCGATGCCCACTGTGATGGCGAACGCCGCCGCTGCTCCCCAGCAGAACGTCCGAACAACCCGCACGAGGGCGCTGACAGAGATGAGTTGATCGCCGCTCTTCGTTCGTGCTTGCGCCGACTCGTCCGCGCTCACACCCGACACCGGATCTACGTCTCCCGCCATTCGCTGGCCCTCGGTCGCTTCTCCTACGCTCGCCCCCCGCTCGCCCTATGGCGAGGCGGCAGAGCGGGTAACCTGTCTCACGTCCGTCCCATCCGAGGCTGCAGTCCACACGGCCCGCGCCCGCACGAACGCGAATCGATTGCCGTCGCCAAACCACGCCGGAAATCCCTCCGAGAGGGGCTCGGCGATACGCTCAAGCTGCTGCTGGTTGGCGCCGTTGCTGTCCATGACCCAGATGTCGAAGTCGCCGGCGCGGTCATCGTGGTACAGCATCTTGGCGCCGTCGGGCGACCAACTGGGCGCGCCCTGGTTACTACTATCCGGGGACTCATCAGTGAGATCGGTCTGCACGCCCGTGTTGAGGTCCACGCGCCATATATCCGTGTCCTCGACCTGATCGTCCTCTTCCGCCGTGCTTTGATAGGCGATGAACTGCCCGGTAGGATCGAAACATGGCCACTGGTCGTCGGCCGGCGACGAGGTTATCTGCGTCTGGTTGCTCCCGTCGGCATCCATAATGAAGATGTCGTTGGTGCCGAAGCGATTGGATACGAAGGCGATCTTCGATCCGTCCGGCGAGTAACACGGCTGCATGTCCGAGTTTGGATCGGTCGTGAGCTGCGTGACGTTGCCCCCTCGATCATCCATCCGGAATATGTCGCGATTGCCCGCGTCAGTGCGCACGAACACGATGGCGTCGCCCTCCGGTCGCCACGATGGATGAAAGCCACCGTCATTGCGGATGTCGCCATCGGCGTCCAGGCGAGTGAGCAGTACGTTGCCGCTTCCGTCCGGACGGATGCTGAAGACGAACAACTGGCCAGTTCCACCGAAGGCGGCGTACGCGATCAGGTTATCGACGGACGGTGACGCGCGCTCCGAGACCGCCTGGAGGGGGATAGTTGCAGCGTTGTCGCCACAACCGGAAAGCCCCGCCGTCACCAATACCGCCGCTGCAAACAGTGCGAGTGTGCCACGTATTTGGTTCATGCTTTGATTGCCTCCATCGGCTGCTGTCTCAGCCTGCTCGTCCGTCGGCGTCGAGCGGGGCATCTGTGCCACGATGACTGCAGCGACCAAGTTGCGGATGCCTTGATCGCTGGGCGAAGTGGCGCCCCGTCGGAAGTCTCAGGAGTGCCGGCCCATCCGCCGGTGCGGGCGCCAATGCCTCCGCACTGCATCCTAGATCATTGACAGGTGCCACCGCGCGAGGTTCCCTGCCTGGAACCGAAACTCTGTCTTCCCGAAGCATGACTCGGATTCCTGCTGATCGCAAGATGAGCGGGCAGTGTGCCCCCCGCCTCGCCTCCAGGCGTCGGCCGTTCCGAACCGGGACTTCGTCGGCTGTGCGCCTGATCGCCGGCCTTGCGTGCGGTGTGATGATGGTCACAGGCGCAGGCCGAGGGAACCGAACAAAAGGCCACGGGAGCGGCCAACAAGGGCAGTCTAGAGCGTCAGTTGCCTCACTTGAAGCGATGCCGGCGACGAAATGCTGTTGCGCGTTTTGTGTGCTGGTGGTACCCTGAAAGAAGCAATCCGTCCTGTAATGGGTATACTCGTAGGGTAGCAGTCCCGAGATAACTCGTCAACGCGGCGCCGGCGTGCGCTGAGCCGAAGGTGTGGTCATGGCTGGGTTCAGTAGCCGTGCACTGAGAACGACGCGCCGAGGAGCCTATCTTGTGCTCCTCGCAGCGGTGGCCACCTCCACGAGCGCGGCCAAGCCCAAGACGTATACCCCCGAGCAGGAGGAGCGGGTGGGCAAGTCGGCGGCTGCTGAACTGGAAAAACGGTATGGCTCTGTCGCAGACAAAGAGCAGCTCGCCCGGCTGCGACACATGGCGAACACCTTGGCCGCCGTGTCGGAGCGGCCTGAGGTGGAATATAAGATCTGGATTCTGGATATCGACGAGCCCAACGCCGTTTCCATCCCCGGGGGCTACCTGTTCTTTACGCGCGGGCTGGTGGACTCCGTGGACTCCGACGACGAGCTGGCAGGCGTTGTCGCCCACGAAATGGCGCACAACTGCCTGTACCACGCCATGGACCAGCTCAGTCGCGCGAAGACGTACGACAAGGCCACACTTCTGGCCACGCTGGGGGCGTTCGTGTTGGGCGGCATGCGGGCCGCCATGTCCATGGTCGCTGCCAGTCAGTACACCACGACGGGCCTGCTCAGCCACTACTCGCTGGAGATCGAGGCCGAGGCCGATGCCCACGCCGTTCAGTATATGTACAAGAGTCCATACAATCCTGCAGGTCTTCTGACGTTCATGGAACGGCTCGCCCGAGCGGCGCATGAAGACGTCCTACGCGACCCGCGCATCTACCAGTGGGGAATCTTTCAGACTCACCCCGCCCCCCGGTGGCGGGCCCAGTGGATCCTGGATCAGTTGCACAAGCTGGGGGTCAGCGTCAACCGCGAGATGGTAATCAAGTGGGCGCGGGCCCGCGCCATTCCTTCCTTCGTCGCCGGAAAGCCGGCCGCCGAAGTCGAGTTCTTCGAGCAGTGCGTTTTCGCCCCCGTAGTCGTTTCCCCCACGGGCGAAGATCCGCTCAGGCGTGCGCGCCTCGCTGCCGCAAAGCTGAATGCCATCGTCGTGGATGGCCTGGAGCAATTTGACATCACAGTCGTGGACCAAGGGGATCGGTATGCCGTCCTGGCGCGAGGGGAGACGGCGTTTCGGGTGTACCCGCAGGATGCCGAGGCGCACGGCAAGAGCATGGGGGAATTGGCAAACGACTTTGCAAAGGCGATCAAGCGGGCCCTGTGGGCGCAAGACGCGCGGCAACAGTATTGACGCCGCCCGGCGTTGAGCCGGGCGGTGCGCGCCGCTCGAGGGCCTTGGGCATACCGTGCGACAGGGCCGTGTGACCGAGCGTTCGCCGGACGGCGAGGCTGGGTCCAGCGGCTGCAGACGGGTAAAGCGACGAGCTCCGATGGTCGTTGGCACGCTACGCGTCGAGCTATTCATCTCAGACGGGGTTACGCTCAAGGACAAGCGCCGCGTCCTGCATAGCCTCCTGGACAGACTTCGCCATAGATTCAATGTTGCCGTAGCGGAGGTGGACAAGCAGGACTCGCGGCACACAGCCGTGGTCGCCGTCGCGTGCGTCTCGAACTCCTCGGCGCACAGCAGCCGGATCATCAACAGTGTCATGCGCTTCATTGAGAGCGAGCCGCGAGTAGACGTCACGGACTGCGAGACGGAATACCTCTAAGAGGGTCGAGGGCGACAGCGTGCCCACACAGCGCCAACTGCGCGTTCAAGAGTTCCTGAGAGCCGAAGTCAGCGATATCATCCGCAACGTGCTGCAGGATCCGGCGATAGGGTTCGTCACGGTGACGGACGTGGAGGTGTCGGTCGATCTTCGGCACGCCAAGATCTTCGTGAGCGTCTACGGCAGTCCCGAGGAGCGGAAGCGGACCCTGACGGGGCTGCGACGGGCAGCGAAGTTTATGCGCGGCAAGTTGGCACATCGAACCCGGCTCAAGTATACGCCCAAGATCATCTTCCATTTCGACCCCACCGTCGAGCGCGCCGCCCGCATCGAAGAGCTGCTGAAGCAGGTTTCATATACAAGTGACCACGAGTCCGACTCCGATAGAACAGATACTGACGATCATTGAGCAGCATCGCTGTTTTGTTGTCACGGGCCACGAGCGCCCCGACGGTGACGCGGTCGGTTCCACCCTGGCGCTCTGGCACGCTCTGAGGCAGCTCGGCCGACGCGTCGAGTGCGTGCTGCAGAGCGGCGTGCCGAGGCGGTACGCCTTCTTGCCGGGCGCGGCGTCCGTCACGCCGCGGACGGCCATGGCGCAGCCGCAGGTCGTCATCGTCGCTGACTGCGACGGCGTGCACCGCGCCGACATCTCCCCCGAAGTGCTGCGCCAGGCGGAGCAAGTCATCGACATCGACCACCACGGCATGAACCCACCCTTCGGCCACGTGGCTTATGTGGACACGGGCGCTTGCGCGGCGGGCGAGCTGGTTCACCGCCTGCTCACCGCCGCCGACGTGACCATCGATGGCGATATCGCAACGTGTCTGTACTGCGCCATCGCCGCGGACACGGGCTTCTTCCGCTTCCGAAACACGAGCCGCGAGGCCCTGGCGATCTGTGCGGAACTGGTGGCGGCGGGGGCCGATCCGCATTACATTGCCCGCCGTGCCGCAGAGCTGCAGCCGATCTCAAGCGTGCTGCTGCTCGGGCGGGCTCTGGCCAACATCCAAGTGATCGCCGACGGCAGCATTATCACGGCCTGCCTGCTGCCCGAAGATTTCGCGGCCGCCGCGGCGGGTGCGGAGGAGACGGAGGGGATTATCGATCGGCTGAAGTTCATCGAGGGCGCCCGCGTCGTCGCCCTGTTTCGCGACGAAGGGCGAGGCGAGATTCGTGTGAGCCTCCGAGCGGCGCGCGGTGTGAATGTGAGCCGGATTGCGCAGAAGTTCGGCGGGGGTGGACATGAGGCAGCAGCGGGATGCACGATCCGCGGGCCCATGAAGGACGCGCACACGGCCGTGGTCCAGGAGCTGCGGGCGGTGGTGGTGTAATTGGATGGCATTCTGAATGTGCTCAAGCCTCCGGGCATGACATCCCACGACGTGGTAGACTATGTGCGGGCGTGCCTCTCAATGCGGCGCGTGGGGCACACGGGCACTCTCGACCCCGGGGCTGCCGGCGTGCTCGTGGTCTGCGTGGGACAGGCAACGCGGCTGGCGGAGTTTCTCCTGGCCCACGACAAGACGTACCGCGCCGAGGCGGTGCTCGGCATCGAGACCGATAGCCTCGACGCCTGTGGTCAGGTCACGGCCCGCGCGTCGGCGGTTGAGGCATCGCAGCAGCAGGTGGCCGATGCCCTCGAGGAACTTGTGGGCGATCGCGAGATGGTACCGCCGATGTACTCGGCCGTCCGCCACAAGGGCCGGCGTCTGTACAAGCTGGCCCGAGCCGGCCGCGAAGTGCGGCGGCGCCCGCGCCGCGTCAGCGTGAAGCACATGCGGCTCGTTCGAATGCTGCAGGAACGTTATCCGAGAGTGCTGTTCGATGTCGGCTGCTCAGCTGGCACATACGTGCGGTCGTTGTGCGCCGCGCTGGGGGAGCGGGTCGGCTGTGGCGCTCATTTGTCCTTCTTGTTGCGCACGAGCGTCGGTGAGTTCCGCCTCGAGGATGCGCTAACGCTGGAGGAGATCGCGGTGCGCAGCGCACAGGATCCGGTGTCGGTGCTGCAGCCCGCCGAAGTCGCCCTGGGCCATCTGCCCAGCTTCGAAGTCGGCCCGGCGCAGGCGCGCCGCATAGCCTGCGGCGGCTCCGTCCGCGTTCCGGCGTCGGCCGACGTCCAAATGGCGGAGAACACCACGGTGCGCGTACATGGCTCAGGCGGAGAGCTGCTGTGCATAGCCGAGCATCAGTGTTCTGGGGAAGAGGCCGTGCTGCAGCCGCGAAAGGTCTTCGCCGCTGCGGGCAGCCGCCGGGCAGGCGATCCGGAACGCGCAACTACCGACCCATAAGTCGATGCGGGGGCGGAGATGGATATCGTCCGAGGTCTAGACAATCTGCCGGGGGCACAAACGCGCTGTGTCGTGGCCGATGGTGGCTTTGACGGAGTACATCTGGGCCACCAGAATCTCTTGCAGCGTGTGTCGCGGCTGGCGCAGCGCCTGCAGGCACCGGCCTGCGTCGTGACGTACGAGCCGCTGCCGTCGGAGTACTTCAGTGGTCGGGCTGAGGGAGAGCGCCTCACGCTGCTGGAGGAAAAGCTGGACTTCTTCCGCGCCACAGGGCTTGACCTTTGCGTGATTTTGCGCTTTGATAGAGTGTTGAGTGGATGGGACTGCCGGCGATTCGTGTGCCGGGTGTTCCAGGAGGGCCTTGGGGCTGTGGCGGTAGTGGCAGGTGCCGGGCATACCCTCGGAGCAAGCGGGCGGGGGACCCTCGCCGTGCTGCGACGCCTGGGCGCGCAGATGGGGTTCGCCGTGGAGTCGGTGCCGGATGCGATGCACGAGGAGGAGCGCGTCAGCAGCACCAGCATACGGAATGCGCTGAGGCAAGGGGATGTGGTGAGAGCGGCGGCCATGCTTGGACGTCCGTATTCCGTGTGCGGCACGGTGCGTACGGGCAGAGGGATAGGCGAGGGGCTAGGCTATCCCACGGCGAATCTACTGCCGGACGAGAAGAAGCTGCTGCCGACCGACGGCGTCTACGCGGGACACGCGCGCGCGGGCGCGTTGTGCTATCCCGCCGTGGCGCACGTGGGAGCAAACGCCACATTTGGCGAGAGGCAGCGCCTCGTTGAGGTCCACGTCCTCGATCGTCGCATTGAACTTGTGGGCCGCAATGTTTGTTTTGAGATGGTGGAGCGGATCAGAGCGACGATCCGCTTTCCGTCAGTTGAGCAGCTCAAGACGCAGATCCGGGCCGACGTCGCGCGTGCGCGGGAAATACTACTGCGCCGCAGCGCGGGAGGCCGACGCGGATGACGGCGGGGCCGGAGGCGAGCGGACCAACTGGCAGCAGCGTCGCTGCGGCGTTCATCGTTGAAACGGAGTGAATAGGCGTGAGCCATTTCGACGAGAATAATAAGCAGGCCGTCATTCAGGAGTACCAGCGGCACGGGTCTGACACCGGATCACCGGAGGTTCAGATCGCCATCCTCACGGGCCGCATACAGCAGCTCAACGAGCATCTGCAGCAACATAGAAAGGACCATCACTCCCGTCGCGGGCTCCTGAAGATGGTCGGACAGCGGCGCCGGCTCCTTCGGTATCTGCGGAGCGTGGACATGCAGCGGTACCGGGAGGTGTCCCAGCGGCTGGGACTACGCATCAGAGAGTAGGACCGCCGCGTTGGACCGGAGCGCACGCAGCGCTCATACACTTTGTTGGATTAGCTTCACCCACAAACAGGTACGGAGGCGTGGTGGAACGCGGGGAATCAGAGAAAGGAGGATGGCTTCGTCCTCTTTCCCCTGCTTCCTCATGTTTTCGCTGATGCCCCCGGATCATACTCTGGTAGTACCCACTAGGGGGTATTGTTTCTCATGTTACACAAAGTAGAGATGGATTATGCGGGGCGCCCGCTCGTTATCGAGACGGGCGGGATGGCGAGGCAGGCTGATGGGTCCGCCACAGTGTCTTATGGCGACACCATGGCGCTGGTGACGGCGTGTATCACCCGCGAACGGGCGGACTGGGCCGACTTTCTGCCTCTCAGAATCGACTTCGAGGAGAAGATGTACGCCGTCGGGCGGATCCCCGGCGGCTTCTTCAAGAGAGAGGGCCGGCCCACTGAAGAAGCCACGCGGACCATGGGTATCGTTGACAAGTCGGTGCGCCCATTGTTCCCCTCCGGATTGCGGAACGACGTGCAGATCGTCGCCACCGCGCTCTCGGCGGACTTGGAGAACTCACCCGATATCGTCTGTATCATCGGAGCGTCGGCGGCCTTGTGTCTGGCCGGCGCGCCCTTCGCGGGGCCGGTGGCGGCGGCCGAGGTTGGGCTTCGCAATGGCGAGCTGATACTGAACCCGTCCTACGCGCAGATCGAAGAAGGCGGCATGCGGGTGACCGTCATAGCCACCAAGGACGGGATCATCGCCGTGGAGATGGAGGGTGACGAGGTACCGGACGCCATCGTCGCGGACGCTCTGCAGTTGGGCGCCGAATCGGTCGGGCCGGTTGTGGACCTCATCGCGGAGCTGCAGGAGAAAGCCGGGCAGCCGCCCCGCGATAACTATGTGATCTGGGAGGTGAACGAGGAGTTGTTCGAGGCCGTCAAGGCCGCTGCGTACGACGAGCTCAAAGCGGTCATACAGACGACGGACAAGCTGGCGCAGCGGCGCAGCCTCGAGGAGCTGACCATCCGCCTCCGCGAGGAGATGGAGGAGCGGTTCCCGGATCACGTCGGCGATGTGAGCGAGGCTATCTACGAGCTCTCCAAGAAGATCGTGCAGTCGATGATCCTCGAGGAGGGCCGACGACCCGATGGAAGAGCGATGACGGAGGTGCGCGACCTGGACAGCCGTGTAGGCTTCCTGCCGCGCGCGCACGGGTCGGGGCTGTTCACGCGCGGCGACACGCAGGTGCTCACCGTCGCCACGTTGGGCGCGGCCCGGGATCAGAAGCTCGTGCGAACGCTTGCCGAAGAAGAATACAAGCGATTCATGCACCAGTACAACTTCCCTCCGTACTCGGGGGGCGAGGTGCGGCCGTTGCGCGGCCCGAGCCGGCGAGAGATACGGCACGGGCTCCTGGCGGAACGGGCGCTGGAGCGCATGCTCCCTGACGCCGCCGAGTTTCCGTACACGGTCCGGCTCGTGTCCGAGGTGCTGGGTTCGAACTCCTCGAGCTCCATGGCGGCGGTCTGTGGCAGCACCCTGGCGCTCATGGATGCCGGCGTGCCCATCAAGACGCCCGTAGCCGGCGTTGGAATGGGCCTGGTAACTGACGGAGAGCGGAACGTAATCCTCAGCGACATACAGTACCTCGAAGACGCGTGCGGACACATGGACTTCAAAGTGGCCGGCACGCGCGACGGGATCTGTGCGCTGCAGCTCGACATGAAGACGCCGGGTCTGTCCCCGGACATCCTGCGCCAGGCTCTCGCGCAGGCGACGGAGGCCCGCGGGCACATCCTCGACAACATGCTGGCCACGATCTCTGCGCCGCGGACGGAGTTGTCGCAGTACGCGCCGCGGATCTTTGCGATGCAGGTTGACCCGGAGAAGATCGGACTGGTGATCGGTCCCGGCGGCAAGATGATTCGCAAGATTGAGAGCGAGTGCGACTGCAAGATAGACATCGAGGACGACGGGACGGTCTTCGTTGCCGCACATACCGCGGAAGCCGGAGAGGCCGCCCGCAAGATGATCGAGGATCTCACCAAGGATGTCGAGGTGGGTGAGGTCTACAAAGCTCGCGTCGTCAGCACGAAGCCATTTGGCGCCTTCGTCGAGCTGACGCCCGGCAAGGATGCGTTGGTGCACATCTCCGCCCTGGCGTGGGAGCATGTCGAGAACACAGAGGACGTGCTCAAGGTTGGCGATGAAGTCGAGGTCAAGATCATCGAGGTAGACCGCGACACCGGCCGCATCAGGGCGAGTAGGAAGGCTCTGCTGCCACGCGAGCCTGGCCAGGCGGACAGATCAGGGGGCTCGTCCCGCGGCTCGTCCCGCGGCCCGTCTCGTGGCTCGTCTCGCGGCCCATCCCGCGGCCCGTCCCGCTCCGGGCGTCCCCCCCGGCGTGACCCCGACAAGGACGATGACTCCAAGGGCCCGCAGGCGTACTTCCGCGAGAAGCGGCGCAAATAGCAACATGGTTGAACAGGCTGCAGAGGTCACCACACTCGAGAATGGCCTGACAGTCCTGACAGAGCGCGTGACCGGCCGTCGGCCGGTCACGCTTGGCTTCTGGGCGCTCTCAGGCTCCGCGGACGAACCTCCCGAGCTCGCCGGCATTACGCATCTCATCGAGCACATGGTGTTTCGAGGAACGCATCGGCGGCGCGGCGAGGAGATCGACCGGGCGATGGCAGCCGTCGGCGGGGAGCTGAACGGATTCGTCGAACGAGAGTTCACGTGTTTCCACGCCCGCTGTCTTGCGGAGCACATCGGCATGGCGGCCGACATCATCGCCGACATGCTCCGGAATGCCCTTTTCAAGCCGGCCGATATTGAGCGAGAGGCCGACATCGTCGCCGCGGAGATCGCGAGCTACGAGGACTCACCGGGCGACGTCGCCAGCGATTTGATAGCCAGCGCCATGTGGGGCGACCACCCGGTCGCGCGCCGCGTCTTCGGCGACATTGGCAACGTCCGGACGATGTCCTCAACGCAGCTCCGCGAGTGGGCTGCGAAGCTCTTCAATCCCTCACGGCTGCTGGTGGCTGCCGCAGGGGACATTTCCCACGAGCAGCTCCTGAGCGAGTTACACCGGCATTTTGAAGGCCATCGAGCTACGGACGTCGAAAAGATCTTGCCCGAAATCGTCGCCCGCCCGACCCGGGTGGTCCTGCACCGGGGGAGCGGCCCGGTGCACGTACGAGTTGGGGCGCCGGCCTATGCGCGCAGAGACGACCGGCGGTTCGCTGCGCGCATCATCTGCGGAGCCCTGGGCGGCGGGCCCAGTTCGCGCCTTTTTCGCAAGGTGCGCGAAGAGCGAGGGCTGGCCTACGATGTTGGCGCCTACGGGGCCAGCTACTCCTGTGGGGGCGCCTTTGTGCTCTACGCTGCCTCCGGGGCGGAGGCGGTGGCCCAGATTCTGCAGCTCTTCCGCGCTGAGATGCGCGACATAGCCGCACGGGGACTCACGCAGGACGAGCTTGCCGAGACAAAGCAGCAGTTCCTGTGCCAGACGGAGATCGCGCTGGACGATGTCGGCGCGCGCATGGAGCGGATGGCTGACTCATACATTCATCACGGGCGCGTCGTCCCCGTGCAGGAAACGCTGGCAAAGGTTCGCAACGTGACAATGGATCAGATCATCGAGGTGGCGCGGGAGATGTTCACCGACTCGCAGCTCGCCCTCGCCGCCGTCGGCCCGGTGGACGAACACAACCTGGAGGCGGCGTGATGGCATCGATCCGGGTGCTTGTCTGTGGCGCGTGTGGCAGAATGGGACAGGCTGTGGTGCAGGCCGTCTCGCACCAGTCGGGCATCCTGCTGGTGGGCGCCGTTGACGTCGTGGGGGTGGGTGAGGACGCCGGCGCCGTGGCCGGAGTTGGCGCCCTGGACGTGCCAGTTCAAGATAAGCTTGATGCGGCTATCGAGTCGGCCGCTCCCGACGTAATGGTGGACTTCACCCAGCCCGCCGTCGTGATGGCGAACGTCCGCTGCGCGTTGAGCAGAGGGATCGATTGTGTCGTCGGCACCACCGGACTGTCCGACGACGATCTGGCCGAAGTGCGCCACCTGTGCCAGGCCCATTCGGCCACCGCCATCATCGCGCCAAATTTCTCCCTGGGCGCGACGCTGATGATGCAGTGCGCGCAACTGGCGGCGCGGCATTTCGACTATGCCGAAATCCTGGAGCTGCATCACGAGGGCAAGAAGGACGCGCCCTCCGGCACCGCGCTGCGGACGGCCGACCTCATGGCCGAGGCGCGCTCGGGCCCCTTCCTCGGTGTGCCGACGGAGCACGTCAAGCTCGACGGCGTGCGTGGCGGAGAGCATCGCGGCGTGGTCATTCACAGCGTGCGGCTTCCCGGCCTCGTGGCACACCAGAGCGTGATCTTCGGCGGCGTCGGCGAGACGCTCACCATCCGCCACGACACCACCGGCCGCGAGAGCTTCATGCCGGGGGTGCTGCTGGCCATTCGCAAGACCCAGGAGCTCGAGGGCCTCGTGCTTGGCCTCGAGCAGGTCCTTGCGGGGGCCGACAGGAATTGTCCCAAAGCAGGTGATTAGCATGGCACTGAACGTGGGGCTCGTAGGCGTGGGGCCTGTTGGCGATCGCCTCGCGTCAATACTCAAAGAGCGCCAGTTCCCCATGAACGGCGATCTGCGCGTGATGGCAACGCGGGCACGAAGCGAGGAGCTCGGCGGCGAGACCGTCCAAGTCAACGAGATCAGCGATGAACAGCTTGACGGACTCGACCTCGTGTTCTTCGCCGGCCGTGAGGGCGCCAAAGGCGCCAGCGTGCTCTGGGCGCCGACGGCCATTGACAAGGGCGCTGTCGTCATCGACAATGCCAGCGACTTCCGCATGTTCCCCAACGTGCCTCTGGTAGTGCCGGAGGTCAACATGGACGCGGTCTCCCCGGAGACGAAGCACATCGCCAACCCCAACTGCTCCACCATCCAAATGGTGGTCGCTTTGGCGCCGCTGCACCGGGCCGCGCGCATCAAGCGCATCGTCGTCTCCACCTATCAGTCCGTCTCCGGGTGGGGGCAGGCTGCGGTGGATGAGCTTCTGCAGCAGGCGCCGGACATGCTCGACGGCAGACCGCCCAGGCACGACCCGACCGTTATGCGCAAGCCGATAGCATTCGACGTCTTGCCCCACATCGACTCGTTCCTGCCCGACGGCTACACCAAAGAAGAGCACAAGATGGTGAACGAGACGCGCAAGATCTTGGGCGACCCGAACATCCAAGTCACCGCGACCACCGTTCGTTGTCCGGTGATGGTCGGGCATGCCGAGTCTATCAACATCGAGACCGTGCGGCCGCTCTCGGCACACGAAGCGCGCGAGATACTCAGCGATGCTCAGAGGTCACCTGGCGTAGTGGTGATGGACGAGCCGAACACGGAGGACTACGCCGGGCCGGACGAGCCGACGTACCCGACGCCGCGCGATGTGGAGTTGCCCGAGTACAAGGACGCCGTTCTCGTCGGGCGCATTCGCCAGGATGACACGGTGGACCACGGCCTCAACCTGTGGGTCGTGTCCGACAATCTGCGCAAAGGCGCGGCGCTGAACGCCATCCAGATCGCCGAACAGATGCTGGCGCGAAAGCTGCTGTGAGCGTGCGCAGATTGGTCGGCGGATGAGGGCCCATCGGGAAAACGCAGTACCGTCATGCTGAGCGCTGAGGAGCGCGTGCGGTCCTCAGCCAAGCATCTCGTGATGGTTCCACGGAGAGATTCTTCACTTCGTTCAGAATGACACGTTGTTGGGCCCGCGGAGCTTGGACAGGCCCAAAGGGGAGGGGATAGCATATGACCGATCTCGGTCACGTCATCACGGCCATGGTGACGCCGTTCGACGACGAGTTGGCCGTCGATCACGGCAAGGTCGCCGCGCTCGCCGAGCGGCTGGTCGAGCAGGGCTCGGACGGGCTCCTGGTATCGGGCAGCACTGGGGAATCCCCCACGCTCACGCGCGACGAGAAGATCGAGCTGTATCGAACCGTCAAACGGACCGTTGGGGATAAGACGAAGGTGATAGCGGGGACGGGCAGCAGCTCCACCGCTGAGGTGATCGAGCTCACCCGGGCCGCCGAGGACGTGGGCATTGACGCGGCGCTCGTGGTATGCCCCGCATACAACAAGCCTCCCCAGGAGGGCCTCTACCGGCACTTCAAGGCGGTGGCCGAGGCAACCAAACTCCCGGTCATCATGTACAACATCCCCGGGCGCACCGGGCGAAACATCGATGCCAAGACGATCCTGCGGCTGGCCGAGATAGAGAACATCGTTGCGAACAAGGAGTCCAGCGGCGACTTCGATCAGATGACCCAGATCAGCGCTCAGGCTCCCGATGGGTTCGTTCTGTACTCCGGCGACGACTGGGCCACGCTGCCGGCCCTGGCCATCGGCGCCGTGGGCGTCGTCAGCGTCGTGAGCCACGTGGCGGGCCCGCAGATCAGCCAGATGGTGCGGGCGTTCCACAATGGCGACACGCAGCAGGCAAGACGGCTCCACTGGCGCCTGTGGGAGCTGTTCCAGGTGCTGTTCATCCCCACATCAGTGAACCCGGCGCCGGTGAAAGCGGCGCTGCGACTCGCCGGGTTCGATCCCGGCGGGCTGCGTCCGCCCCTGGTGCCCACCACGCCGGAAGAGGACGAGCAGATCCGACGCGTCATGCAAGAGGCTGGGCTGCTGTGAGGACGCTGCTGGAAGAGATAGCCTCCGAGGTGTGCGTGTGCGCGAAGTGTCCGCTTTCGCGCTCACGCATGAATGCAGTTCCGGGCGATGGGCCGGAAGACTCCCGCATCATATTCGTGGGCGAAGCGCCTGGGCGCGAGGAGGATCGCCAGGGGCTGCCGTTCGTCGGCCCGGCCGGGCGGCTCCTGAATGATCTGTTGACGCAGGCCGGGCTGCGGCGCGAGGATGTCTTTATCACCAACATCATCAAGTGTCGTCCGCCGCAGAACCGCGATCCCATGCCGAGCGAGATCGAGGCCTGCCACGAGTACCTCGTCGGCCAGATCGCGGCCATTCGCCCGGCCGTGCTGTGCACGCTCGGCTCGCCGGCCCTGCGAACGCTCGTTGATCCCAAGCTGTCCATCGGGCGCGTGCATGGCACGTCGCAGCGTCGGGGAGGCATCCTGTACGTGCCGCTGTATCATCCGGCCGCGGCGATCCACAACCCGAGCCTGCGCCGCACGATCATCGAGGACATGGCCAAGGTCGCCCCGATGCTCCAGCAGGCACAGCGATTGTAGCCTTGTCTTCGTGCCAGGCTGGCAGCCTGGCCCACACGACACCTCAGGGAGGCACCCACCGTGATCGTCATCGGAGAACGACTGAACGCCACCAACAAGAGCGTCGGGGAGGCGCTTCGCGTCCGAGACGCCGATCACATTCAGGATCTGGCCCGCCGGCAGGCGGAGGCGGGAGCGCACTACCTTGACTGCAATGCCGGGCGAAAAGCCGAGGACGAGATCGCCGACATGCAGTGGCTGATCGGCACGGCCCGCGAGGCAACCGATCTGCCTTTCTGCATTGATAGCCCAAATCCGGACGCGCTTGCCGCGGCACTCGACGTGTACGAAGGGCCGCCGCCGATCCTGAACTCGGTGACGGCGGAGGCAGCGAAGATGGAGCGGGTGCTCGACTTGGCCGTCCAGGCAAAGGCGCGGATTATCGCCTTGTGCCTGTCGGATGAGGGTATGCCCAGCAAAGAGGGCGACCGCGAGAAAGTGGCAGAGACGCTGGTGGAAGCGGCGCTGGCGCAGGGCATCAGCGCGGAGGACATCTTCGTTGACCCCGTCGTGCTCACGGTGAGCGCCGACGCGCAGGCCGGGCCGCTGTGCATAGCGGCCGTTCGAGCTATCCGCGAGGCGTACCCCGACGTTCACATCTCGGCGGGCGTGACCAACGTCTCCTTCGGGCTGCCGAATCGCCGTCTGCTGAACCGAACGTTCCTCGCGCTGCTCATGGGAGCAGGGCTCGACGCGGCCATCATCGACCCGACCGATCCGCAGATCATGGCGACGTGGCGGGCCGCCGAGGCGCTCCTGAATCGCGACGAGATGTGCATGAACTACATCCAGGCAAGCCGCGAGGACAAGCTCGTGGAATAAGGCAGGGAAAAGGGTTAAGGGTAAAGGGCAGAACGACACCGAACTGCGCGTGCCGGGGAGCTGGCCCTTGACCCTTTACCCTTTTCCCTGCCTCAATACGCCCCCCTTCCGCTCAGCACCACGGGGATCGTCCGCAGCAGGATCGCCAGGTCAAACAGCAGCGACTGGTTGCGGATATAGTAGAAGTCGTAGTGGATGTTCTCCGTCAGCGGCAGGTCTTTGCGCCCCAGGATCTGCCACAGCCCCGTCATCCCCGGCTTCGCCTCCAGGCGCTTCCGCTGCCACGGTTCGTAGCGGGCCACGAGGCGCGGCAGCTCCGGCCGCGGGCCGACGAGGCTCATCTCCCCTTTGAGCACGTTCAGGAGCTGCGGCAGCTCGTCCAGGCTGTATTTGCGCAGGAACCGTCCAATGGGTGTGACGCCAACTCCCTCGTCGTCGCTTGCCTCCCCGTGTGGCACGGCTTGCTTGTCCCTGTCTAAAGCGGGACCCCGCACGGGGTCAAGCCGTGCTTGAGCGGCCACGGGTTGCGAGCTACCCGTGCCACACGATGCTGCCATCGAGCGGAATTTGTACATCACGAACGGCCTCCCGTTCTGGCCGATGCGCTCCTGCCGGAATAGCACTCGCCCCTTGGTCGTCAGCTTAATCAGCGCGGCGACGGTCAGCCACAGCGGCAGGCTCAGCACAAGGGCCGCGGTCCCGAGCGCGACATCCACCGTTCGCTTCAGCGCGCGCTGCCATGCCCCGAAGGGTTTACGTCTCAGGTTCAATACGGGCAGATCCCCGACGCCGTTCAGGTCCATTGCCGCCGTGAGTGCGCCCATTGGCCCCGAGACGACGCGGAAGGCGACCGGCAACCCATCGCACTCGCTCACAATGTCGAGCAGCTCCGCCGGCCCCATCTCGGGCTCTGCGACGAAGACTTCATCGATGGCGTGCGCCGGAATCAGCCTCGGCAGCTCTCCCGCATGACCCAGGACGGGCAAGCCGCGAAAGTTAGCTCTCCCGCGATGCTCTCGGCGCACAAAGCCGACAGGCCGATAGCCGAATTCGGCCACGTGCTGCATCTGCTCCAGAACCGTGCCGCCAAGCTGGTTGCAGCCGACGATGACGGCGCGAGTGACGCCCCGGCCGCGGCGCAATTGGCGTCGCCTCAACGCACTCATTCCCGTCCGGAAGGCCGAGGCGAGGACGAGCGCCGTCACCCAAAACAGCACCATGAGCGCCCGCGAGTAGTCGTACTTGTGCAGGTACGAGAGAGCCATGAGAACGAGCAGCAGAAGTGATACCGCCTTGAACACGGCCGCGAACTGGCCGAATCCGGACATGCTGCGCCGCCCTCGATACAGGCCCATGGAGTCGAAGGTGATGACCCACACGACCAGCACGACGGGGAGGGTGTACAGATACGTTGCCAGCGAATGCTTCAGAGGGGACAGAAGTCCGAGGTGATAGCCGGCGACTCGCGCCATGTACGCGAGCGCAAGCGCGGTGACACACACCGCCGAGTCGCCGATGAATAGCCACACGAGAAAGCCGCGCGCACTGGCGGCGCCCCTATGGCCGCTTCCACTGTGTTGGAGCGGGCCCTCCATGCACCCTCCTCATTTGCTTTGTGGGAACCATTCGAATCCTATGTCGGGGTCGAAAGCGTCGCGCCGCAGCTCGTCCGGCTCCTCCGCATTGTATGGCTCGGTGGGGATGTTGACGAGAATGGATGCCTCGGTGCCCACGCACATCTGGCCGTGCCAAACCAGCGGCGGGATGGTGATGAGCATTGGGTTGTGCTCGCCAATGACGATGGCCATCGTCTCTCCGCGCGTCGGCGATCCCTCGCGATCGTCGTACAGACCGATCTTGGCGTGGCCTTTGACGACGCAGAAGTTGTCCGTCTGGCGTCGATGTGCGTGCCACGCCTTGACAACACCGGGCAAACACGTGGATATGTACGCTTGGCCGAACTGGATGAACTCGGGGTCATCGCGCCGCAGGATCTCCATGACGTATCCGCGGTCGTCCACGCGGCATACGAGACGCCTTGTCTTCACGCCGTCGATCATTCTGCTCCCCCCTGCGGCTCGGGACTGCGCCGGCCAAGCCGTGTCGGGCAAGACTGCCCGGCCCATAGGGCTTGCCCGTCGAAGTGTGTGATAGTACTAACGCTTTGACGTTCCGCAATGTGTCCGGGCGCGGACGCTCCGGTATCTGCCGGGACAGGACCCATTCGGGGCACGGAAAGCGTTATAGGTACTGATGAAGGCCGCGGGCGTCAACAGCATTCTCGGGGCCGCAGCAGGAGATGCGGGGCGGAACGAATACGTGTACCCATGCGACAATGAAACCGCCAACGCCGGAGGGTCGGACAGAGCCAAGCCGCCTGGTGGCGAGCCGACTAGGCGCCGGGCTCTGCTGTGGGGCCTGCGCGTGGCAATGGTGACGCCGGACTACCCGCCCGACGTCATCGGGGGCGGCGGCGTGAGCTGCGGCCTGCTCGTGCGGCACCTGCGCGAGCGCGGCATCATCGTCGATGTGTATGCCCTTACGCGAAAAACGGGGGCACGGGGGCAACGGCACGTCAATTCCAAGCCGGCTGGAACGTCGGGAGCCGAGAGCCGGAGTAGGAGGGACATCCGCCTCCCGGCCGGGTGGGGGCGCCTCGGGCGCAACCTGCGAGCCTTCGCCGCGCTCCGCCGCCGGCTGAATGATTACGACTTGGTGCACGTCTACGATCCGTCCTTGTTACCGGCTGCGGCCCTCATCCACCGGCTCGGCCGCCCGCGAGTGCCCGTCGTCGTGCATCTGAACAACCTGCAGGGAGCCTGCTTCACCCCGGAACTGTGCCTGAAAGAAGAGTGCGACAGGCACGGCTGGCTGAAGTCAATCCGATGCATCTTCGTAGATCCCGAGCCCAGCTCCAAGCTTCGCCGCCTGGTGCTCGTGCATCCCATGTTCCACGTCGTCAACTGGCTTGGCCGACTCCTGCCCTCCTTCATCGCCATCAGCGCCGACGTAAAAGCCCGGTACGTGGCCAGCGGCTTCCCCGCCGAGCGCATCTTCGTCGTGCCGAACATGCTGGACGACCGGCTGTTCGCCCCGGGGAAAGGTGCGGATGGGCGCAGCCGAGGCGCCGAGCTCAAGATTCTCTATGTGGGTCAGCTCGATCATCGCAAAGGAGTCCACGACTTGCTCGCCGCATATAGCCGGGTGCCTGCCGAGATGCGCGCGCGGACCCGGCTGACGATGCTCGGAGCCGGCAAAGACGAGTCGGCGCTGCGGCGGCAGATCCGCGAGCGCGGAATCGGCGATCGGGTCGAGATCCGTCATTGCCGCTACGAGGATCTGCCGAATGAGTACGCGGCAGCAGACGTATTCGTGAAGCCGGCCTGCTGGCCGGAGCCGTTCGGCAGGACGTGCCTGGAGGCGCTCGCCCTCGGCCTGCCCGTCCTGGCCGCTGACGTACCATCGGCGCGGGAGATACTCGGAAGCAATGCCCTGTACTACCGGCCCTTCGACGTGGGCGACTTCGCTGCCAGGCTCGAGGCGCTCATCGAGAGGGACGAGCGTCGCAAGTGCATCGGAGCGGGGGCTGCCGCTCGGCTTCGGCGGTATTCGCCGTCCAAAGCCGTGGACGGCGTTCTGCGGGTGTATGCGGCGTGCCGGAGCGTCATGCAGCAGCCGCGAGGGCGGCCGAGCAACGCTGCGGGCCCGGCCGCTGGATCGTCGGGCCAAGAGAGGGAAATGGACGCGGACGAAGAAAAGTAGTATACACATTTCGGGAGCAATGTAACCTACCGTCCGTAGCGATAGGGAGTCAACAGTCGTGAGCGAAAAAGGCAGACGAAATCTGACGCGCGCTATCGTCGGCGTTGCCATCATTGCGCTCATCGCGCTGGCGTGGTATCGGCGGACTGAGATTCCGCGGCTGGTGGACACCATCGCCAACGGGACGCCCGCAGAGCGTGTGGGCGCAGTCCAGCGGCTGATCGCGAAGGAGAAGCTGGCCGAGGCCATGGAAGACGCGCCTCGATGGGTGCAGTACAACTCTGTGGCGGCGCTGGCGCAGATTGGCGACCACGAGGCCATGGCACAGATGCTCGAGGCCAAGTGGGACTTCGACCAGCCCATCGAGCAATGGTGCGAGACACTTCTGGTGGCGTGGGGCGACAGCGCCGTCGGGCCTCTCGTAGAGGCAATACAGGACAAGGACAGCCACATCCGGGCCGCCACCATCGTGCCCCTGTCGAAGATCAAGGAGCCGGCGAAGCCGCCGCTGCTCGAGCTCACGGGCGCCTGGGATCAGTACGTGCGCGATGCCGTTCGCGACGTGTTCGCCAAGGCCGACATGGCCCCGCTCGTCAGGGACGAGTTAATCGAGCTCCTCAAGGAGCGCCAACCCAGGGACGATGAGACGCCGGCGAAACACCTCAGGCGACGCGGTACGGCTGTTGCGGCTCTGGAGAAAATGACAATGCACGCCTTCGAGCCGCTATTCGCGCTGCTGCACTACGAGGACCACGACCGGGCGTTCCAGGCGGAGCTGCGGGGACAGGCGGCGGCCTCCCTGGGCAACATCGCCGATCAGACGAAGGATTCGCCCATTGCGGTGGCGGACGCTGTGAAGGTAATCGACCCGCTCATCGGCGCCCTTGGCGACGATGATTGGACGGTGCGGCGCCGTGCGGCGGAGGCTCTCGGACCTGTCTGCAAGGTCAAGGAGCCACCGACGGATCCGCTGGAGCAACAGAAGCTGGCCGCTCCCGTTGGGCCGCTCATCGCTCTGCTGAGCGCCGACGAGCCGCGCGATGTGCGCGCCGGGGCGGCGGAATCGCTCGGTCTGATGGGCGGCGTCCGTGCCGCGGGCCCGTTGGGTGTGGCACTGGCAAACGACGCGCAGCGCGCGGGCGCATCCCAGGAGTTAGCGCTGGCCCTCGAGCGGATCGGGGAGCCGGCCGTGCCTGCGCTGCAGGCGGCGCTGCAGCACAGTGACGCGGACGTTCGCGAGTTGGCCACGGCGACGCTGGCAAACATTGGCGGTCCGGCATCAGCCCGCCCTCTGGCCGAGCGCCTGAGTCTCGAGGCCGAGGACGCAGTACGAGTGCGGCGTGTGGCGGCGAACGCCCTCCGCAATCTTGCCGAGTCGGCATATTCACCCGCCGGCAGTCCGGCTCTGCAAACAGAGCTTGGGAAGGTGCTGCAGACTCTCGCCCGTGCCTTGGCCGATACTGACTGGCACGTGTACGTCGCCGCCCGCGATGCGCTGGCCAAAGTCGGCAGATCAGCGGTGCCTGAGCTCATCAACGCCATGGCGGCCGGCGATCCCCGGGTGAGCTATACAGCCGCAGAGGGGCTGGCGAGAATCGGTGTGGCCGCCGTTCCGCAGCTCCTCAGCAGTATCACCGAGCGACCTGATAGTGAGTTGGCCCGCTGGGGCGCGATCGCACTGGGCGACATCGGCGGCCCGGCCGTGCCGGCTGTGGTGAAGACGCTGCAGAACGCCAACCTCAGCACAGCGGCGCGCGGTAATGCTGCCCGGGCCCTGGGATTGTCGCTCGACCTGAAAGCCACCAGTGCCCTTCTCGCGGCAATCAACGACAACGCTCCTGACATTCGGATGCAGGCCATCAGGTCACTGGCCGACTTGCGGGGCGTAGAGACCGAGCAAAAGGCCGGGGAAATGGCGGTGATCGCCGCGCTTTCGGACGAGGATGCAGCGGTGAGGGACGTCGCGATGCACGTGCTGGAGGACTGGCCCGGCGTGAGTACCAATGAACGCCTTGCGAGCAAGCTTGAGCCCCCCAATGATGAAAACACGCAACGTCGTGCGGCCATCGTTTTCGCCTTCCACCTGCGGGCGGGCGTGCTGCTGGGAATGGTCGGCGAGAGCACCGAGGAGCAGGCGAAAGCCAGACGGCGCGTGGCCAGCCTTCTGCAGGCAGCCCTCGCGGACGCGGCCGAGGTGAGGGCGCTGCGACGCCGCGCCCTCGAGCTGTACGGATCGGTGGCGACGGTCCAACGGCTCGGCAAAGAGACGGTGCACGACCCGGCATCGTCTACCATTGGGGAGTACATATCCGCAGCCGACATGGAGCTTACGCGCGCCGCGTGCAAGGCCTTGGCCAGGGTTGGCGCGCGTGTCTCTCGGGAGATGATGCGAGAGGCGCGGGTAGGACGTACGCCTGAGCCGTCGGAGGCCGCTGCGATACTGGCGAGGCATCTCGCCGAGCCTGAGTCGCCGGAACTTGCACTATGGTACGCTCTGGCGCTGGCGGAGGTGCGGGAGACGGCGGTGAAGACGCTGGTGGATCCCGGGGACCCGGACGATCCAAAGCTGCCGACGGGCCTCCTGATGACAGCCGATGTGCCGACGGAAGCAGAGCTGTTGTCGGCCACCGAGCACAAGCCCACGCTGTTGTGGGCTGCAGCAGTGCTCAGTCGTATCGGCAAACCCGCTGTGGATGCTCTATTTGACGCGCGCGCGAAGCTCGGAGGACTCAAGGGAGACCGCATGCGGCACATGGAGCGGCTGCGGGAGGCTACACGTTATTACGAGCTTGGTGAGGGTGACGTTATCGCCGCCGTCGGTGAGGACGGCGTCCTGACCGGCGACGGCCTCGACGACCTGAAGGAGGTCACGGGCCAGCAAACGCTGCGCCTGGAGAGCGTGCGTGCCGACGCGGAGGCCGTGTGGAAGTTGACGCAGCGGCTGCGTTGGGTGCACGCCGTCATGTCGGGTACTCGCGACACGCTTGCGCGCGATTTCGTCGATAACATTGGCGAGTACGATCTCCTGCCCGCCGCCCAGTATGAGCGGCTGGAGGACACGATGGACGAGCTTGCTCGGCTGAAAGTAGCCCAGTGGTAATGGCTTGCCGGCCGCGGCGAGCACCTGCAAAGGATCGAGCCAATGAAGGGTAAATGGCTGACTGGCATCATCTGCGTCCTGCTGCTCATCTTTGGCATTGCGGTGGCCGCGCTGGTACACGAGCGCGCGAAGATCCCGGAGCTGGTCGAGCAGATGGGATCGGATGACTTTGCCGATGCCCAGGATGCCGTGCGCGAGCTCGCGACGATCAGGAGATTCGCTGTCGGACGCCTCATGCTGCAGTTGTCCCAAGCCCTCGATCCCGAAGACATCACCCAAACCGACCTGCGGCGGCGACGCGCCGCGATGGTGCTGGGCGATATGCACAACGAGCGCGCCATCCCGGTGCTTGAGAAGGCGCTCGCCGCCTTTGAATCGAAAGACGTACGCTGGAATTGCATCGTGGCGCTGGGCAAACTGGGCGCCACGGAGGCGATCCCAGACCTGGTTGATATGGTCCGGGACACCAGCGCCGCCGAGATCGTAAGACTGACGGCGATCCGCACACTTGGCAACCTGAGAGCCACTGACGCGGTCGGTACGCTCATTACGCAGTTGCAGCAGCGCCCGGATGCGCAGCAGGTGTACGCAGAGCGCGAGGAGGAGCAGAGCAAGGCCAGAGAGAGCAAGGAAAAGGCCGAGAAGCGCCAGGAATACGAGGACGCCGGTCTGCCGGTGCCGGAGGAGCTACTCGAGGAGGAAGAAGAGGAGGAAGAAGAGGAAGAGATCACTGACGCAGATCTGCCACAGCTCCGGGTGGCATGCTGCGCGGCGCTGGGCGCGATCGGCAGCAAGGAGGCCGTGGAGGCTCTGCGCGAGGCGGCCGATAAGGACCACGAGTCGGAGTACGCGGTGCGGACGGCCGCCAGCGTAGCGCTTGCCGACCTGGCTGCCGCCGGCGACTCCGCTGTGGTCGATGTGCTGTTGCAGAACCTTAAAGATGAGACGTGGGACCTGGACGCCAACGAGGAGGATGACGACGACGACGGCGACCTTCGCATCGCCGCCGCCTGTGCGCTGGGCAAACTGGGGGACAAGAGCGACCAGGTGCCAAACACCCTGAAGTACTCTCTCCAGGATAAGCAGTACTGGGTACGAGAGGCGGCGGCAAACTCCATCAGGCAACTCGGAGGACGGGTGGAAAGTGACTAGAATCGTTCTCGCAGCCGTGCTGGCTCTGCCGTTCGTGGTCTGCGGGTGTGCCGAGGATCCGATCCTAAGGCTCTCCGACGATCTGGAGGAACTGGACTTGAATACACGGCTGACCGCCGTGGCGGCGCTGCGCGCCCTCGACGACGATCGCGCCATCGAGCTGCTGGCTGAAGCGTTGGAATCCGACGAAGAGCTTATCGACGCCACCGGTAATGCCCTGGCGTACAAGGGCCGCAAACTGAAGACTGACGACAAACCTGACAAGGTCAACGAGGCCCTGACCCGCATCATGAACAACACGCACCTTGAGGGGCCGCCGCGGGCGAAGGCTGCCTGGGCGCTCGGGGAGATCGCGGATCGCGAGTCCATTCCGGCCCTCAAAGGCGCCACGAGCGCCAACGATGCCAAAGGCGTCGCGGCGAGCGATGTGCGGACGCAGGCGACTGAGGCGCTGGAGAAGCTGGGTTACAACACGAGGGGTCGTGCGCCGGCCATGAGCGCGGACGGCGAGGTACCCGACGCCGATCTCGATGGCACGCCCGAATTGCCGCTGCCCACGGCGCCCACGCCCAAGCCCGAAGCCGAAGAGGAGGAAGCCACGGAGGCCGAGGAGGGGGCGGAGGAGGCGATCGACGAGGAAGCCCCGTCGGAAACGCCGGCTCCCGAAGCCGGCGAAGCCGAAGAGGAGCAGGCCGCGGAGGGCGCTGATGAGGCGGCCGGCGAGGAAACCGGACCAGCGACGCCGGAGGCGGAATCGACGTAGCAGCGGCAACCGGTACGCGAGCTGCAGCTTAGCGCGAGGCTTTGCCCCAAGTGACGCGCGCCACCGCCCCAGGAGTGGGCCAGGCGCGCTTTCTGTTTTCGTCTTCGATGGGGCTCACGCCTCGGGGCGCCGCGCTACGCAGGCGATCGAGACGCCGAAGGGCAGGCTGATGGCGGCCGCAAGCCGCATCTCGAGCGCCAGGATCCACACCAGGAGCGTGTTCAGCGGCCGTGGCAGCACGATGAGCGCCGTCTTCGGGGCCTCATCGGAGCGCCTCCATACACGCTGCAGCAGCCGGAACGCCGCGATAGGCAGGAGCAGCAGGCTGAGCACATGAGTCATCTTGACGATGCGAAAGCCGGCCGCCTCGAGCAGCCGACGGAGTTCGCCGGCCCGGTATCGCCGTCTATGCCCCAGCGCCTGGTCGTGCTCGCTCCACAGCCACCGATAGGCGGGCACAGTGACGATCAGTGTGCCGCCGGGTCGGCAGATGCGGTAGAGCTCCCGCGCCGCGGCGCCGTCCTCAACGTGCTCGAGCACGTCCAGGCACAGGGCCAGATCGAACTGCATGCTCCGCAGGGGAAGCGCCTCCGCCGGTGCGCGAACCAGCTTCTTTAACCCTTTCTCCGCACACATGCGAAGCGCCACATCGGAAATGTCGGCGCCGACCCCTTGCCCCGTGCATGCCAGGGCGTTCAAGGTCGCTCCGGTGCCGCAGCCGACGTCGGCGATGGCGGGCCCCGGGTCAGCGCCATCCCCCGGCGCTCCTTCGCCGGCCCGGTGCCCGCACTTGCGTGCGAGGAGCCCCACCAGACGGCGTCGGGCCACGAACCACCAGTAGGTGGCCTCGAGGCGGTACATGCTTTCCAGCTCATCGCTGCGCATGAGTCACGACCACTTGTGTCGAACAGGTGTTTGCAAATTGCGCATTTGGTGCTATACTATGGCCGAGGTGGCACCACCGGATGTCAAGGAGGCTAGCCAATGGCTGTAGAAGCGCTCACTGAACGGCGCAGAGACATCTTGGACTTCATCGAGAACACAATTGTCGAGCGTGGCTATCCGCCGACGGTCCGCGAGATCGGTCAGACAGTGGGACTTAGCTCCAGCTCCAGCGTTCAGTTCCACATCGAGGTGCTCAAGAACGCCGGCTACCTGGAGCGGGATGGCAATCTGACACGTGCGCTGCGCGTTTGCCGCGACGAGAGGCTGGGCCGACGTTCGAAGGCGCCCGTGTACGTCCCCCTCGTAGGGCAGGTGGCAGCAGGTCAGCCAGTGCTGGCTGAGGAGCACATCGAAGATCACTTGCCCATGCCACCTGACTTCGTTGCCGGCGCAGACTCCTTCATGTTGCGCGTGAAGGGCGACAGCATGATCAATGCCGGCATACTCGATGGCGACTTAGTTCTGGTCTCGCAGCAGCAGACGGCCGAGAACGGTGATATCGTCGTCGCGCTTCTCGACGACGAGGCGACCGTGAAGCGGCTGTATCGCACGGGGGCGGGCATCGAGCTGCGGCCGGAGAATCCGGCGGTCGCGCCCATCGTGGTCGGCGATGACATCAGGATTCTTGGCAAGGTGCGGGCCGTCATCAGGCGCGTGTCCTAAACCCCGTTGGCGTCCGCGGTGAGCCGTGCCACAATGAGTATGGTGGCGTCGTCCTCATGGCCGCCACGGCCGAACTCTCTCGCAGCGGCGACAATGTGCTCCGCCGTATGCTGCGCGGAAACTGCGGGTCGGTCGGCCACAATGCTGGCAATCTGTTCGGTCGTGAACTCCTCGCTGCGCGGGTTGCGCCGCCCCAGCACCCCGTCGGTACACAGCACCAATCGATCGCCCTGTTCCAGCACAGTCGTGCGTTCCTCGTACAACGGTGACTCGGTGACACCGAGTACGATTCCACCCGTGCGTAGCTGGTGAACCTCTCCGGAGCTCTTACATAGCAGCGGCGGCACCTGACCGCAATTGACATAGCTGATGCGCCCGGATGGCAGATGCAGAACGCCGTAGAATACGGCCACGAATAGCTCAAACTCCAGGCTCTGGAAGTGCGGATACAGCATCCGGTTCAAGTGAACGGCCATCTCCGCGGGCCGGGGGAATCGTTCCGCCGAGGCCTGTATCTGATGCTTCAGCAGCGAGATGTGCAGCGCTGCCGACACGCCCCGACCGGCTACGTCGGCAACGCACAGGCCCACGTGCTCCGGCGACACTTGGAGTATATCGAAATAGTCGCCGCCGACGTCCCGTGCCGGTTCGAATGCTCTTCCCACGGCATACCCCGGCATGGGGGGAAAGTGTCTCGGCAGGAGCATCTCATGCAGGCGCCGCGCCGTTTGCATCTCCTGCTCAATCCGCAGCGCCCGCTCCTGCGCCCGCGCCAGAAGGCCGCTGGCGAGAGCCACCAGGCCCAGCCACGGGCCGCGTGCGGTTAGTCCTAGCATTACGCTGCGCATGGGGGATAGGTCACGGACGGGATCCACATATTGGTAGATGCCGTAGAAGAGGCAGGCAAGGGCGGCCACGGCGATGCTCCCCGGCAGTCCCCACTCCATCGCGGCCATGACGATGAGCAGGAAATAGATGGGGAAGAAGCTCACGCTGGCCTCTGGGACGCCGAGGCAGGCCGTAACGAAGCCCAAGTCGATGGCGACGGTAACGGGTCGCAGGAACGGCATCTCTCCAAAGCGCGCGTACACAAGAAGAACCAGAAAACAGTAGACGGCCGCGGCCATGAAAACGACGTGGGCCGGCTGGGTCAAGGGTGCGCCGAGCCCGGCCTCGGCCCCGTGCCACACGATGAGGAAGGCGAGCAGGAAGGCGAGGCGAAAGAGCGCCCAGATGATTCCCGCCTCGTCCGAGGTGCCGAGCTCGCGATGTAGACGTCGTTCCCTTGGCATTGTTCACTGCCACTGAGCGCACCGACCACAGAGTTCAGCGGCGCTCTTCCGGTGTTGAGAACAGCGCATCGTCAAGGCCGCTGTTGACGCGATAATCGGTGAAGGTGACCGAAGCAGTGCCTTTCATGCGCCGGCGGCCCGGCCTGGCACGCTGCCCAAGTGTGCAGGTGACGCTCTTTGGTAGCCAGAAGCGCTTCTGTACCAGCGTATGTTCCCAGTCAATCGACATAGCCCGCCTCGTTCCCCGCCACACCTCCATCTTCTGCATGGTCCAGTTCCGGCCATTGATCCAGGCGAGAAGCCGGACGTTCTCGTCGTCCTGCTTGGGCACGATCTTGAGGCCGTAGATCACCGCCGCTGGCGTATCGCGTTTGCCCATGAGCGTGACGTCGGCGCCGTCCTGGATCGCCTTGGCAATCCGCGTGGGCATGATGGCATCCTTCGGGAGGATGACGAGGCCGCGCTCGCCGACAACGCGCAGCTTGTCGGGCCGCTTGAAGTAGACGGTCCCGCTGCTATCTGGGATGTCCAGGCTCTCGATGTCGAGATGAATGGCGAAGCGTGCGCTGAAGTCGTTGACGCCCTTTCGCAGGTCGAGGGCCTTGGACAGTATCTCCGCCCCAGTCAGCTCTGCGGTGTCCGCGAGCGCGGCGCCCGCCAGTCCGAGGGCCAGCAGCACAAAGAGGCCGCCGGCCCCACGCGCGCCTCGTCTTTCCCGCGTAGGTCGGGCTTCCGCCTTCGCGAGTCGCCGACGGGCCAAAGCCCCTTTGGCGACGGTCCGAGGGACGAAGCTTCGGCGGAGTCCCTTCCAGCCCGACACTGCTACGGGGAGCCTACGCGGGCGTGCACTGGCAGCACAGCCATCGCTGTTCAGCATCAACACAGCACATCCTTGCGCCGAAAGATCCAGAAGCCCAGGACCAACGGCACCGCGATGTACAGCCCCATGACGCCCACGGATTTGAGCACCTCGGCCACCGGGATGGTCCGTTGGAAGAGCTTCATGATGGCGGTGATATGCATCCGCATCAGGTACGGCGAGAGCCAGTCTAGATTCAGGATCTCGTCGGCCGTGGAGCACAGCAGGAGCAGGGCCACGGCGGCGCCGGCCGCTGCCGCCCCGCTGCGTAGTAGGGCGGAGAAGAACAGCGCTATTGTGGCGATGGCGATGGCGCACCAGGCGCCCATGGCGTACCCGAGCGCGAGTCGCCACAGCGCCTCGCTCTCCGGGATGAGCCGAATGCCCTCCCCAATCGCGAGCAGGTCGCCCCGGCCGAAGAACGCCAACCCCAAGCCGAGCGCCAGACAGCCCAGGAACGCCGTGAGCGCGATCGTATGGAGAGCACACACGAGGAATTTCGCCGCGTACAGCACCCCCCGCGAAACCGGGTGCGTCAGCACTGTACGGAGCGTGCCCGTCCGGCGCTCGGCGGCTATCTGGTCGCCCGCCACAATGCTTGCCAGCACGGGCAGAAACAGCACACAGCTAGGTATCAAAACGAGGTACGCGACGAATGGAGCGGCGACGAGCTTGCCCTCGATGATGAAATCGTCGGCCAGGGAGCGTCGGAGTTGCTCTCCAGGATTGTGGCGGTGCGCCGCGGCGATGACGACGAGAACGACGAGGGCAGTCAGCGCGACGAACCCCAAGTAGGTGGAGCGTCGCCGATACACTTTCACTATTTCGATGCGCAGAGCCGTCCAGAGCCGCATTCTGGTTAGTTCCTGACAGTCAGGGCTGGCTGTGGGCCGTCGTTCACCGACCACTGACCACCAGCCACTAACCACTGCCTTCCCCGCTGGCGATGCGCAGGTACATTTCCTCCAGCGACGTGCGCTCCGGGATGATTGCCGAGACGCGCAGCCCCTGCGACACGAGCAGCGCATTTGCGTCCGCGAGCCGATCTGGGTCGCCGACGACGCGGAGGCGCCCATCGCCGAGCGCGGCAACGGTCACAAAAGGCTGATCGCCCAGCACGTCGGCAGCGCGCTGGGGGTCGTCCACCACCACCGTCGCCGTTTGCTTCTCGCCGCCGAGCAGCTCCGCTACGCTGCCCGATGCCACCAGTCGCCCCTCGCGAATGATTCCCACATGGGTGCACGTCTGCTCCACCTCGTGAAGCAGGTGGCTGGACAGGAAGATGGTAAGACCCTCGCTACCCAGGCGACCGATCAGGTCTCTGACCTCACGCAGTCCCTCCGGGTCCAGTCCTGTGGCGGGTTCGTCCAAGATGAGCAGCTCCGGGTGCGGCAGCAGCGCGTGGGCCAGCCCCAGCCGCTGCTTCATACCGTGCGAATACGTGCCCACCTTGTCACGCTCGCGCCCAAAGAGCCCTACGATCCGGAGGGTTTCGCGGATGCGCCCTCTGGTCGCCCCACCGGACAGGGCGGAGAGCAGCTCGAGGTTGCGCTGTCCGCTCAGGTGGTCGTAAAAGGCGGGCGTCTCCACCATGGCGCCGACCCTCTGGAGTGCCTCCAGGCGCCGCCGCCTGATGGAGACGCCGAACAGCTCTGCATCGCCGTCATTGGGCCGCACCAGCCCAACCAGCATGCGTATGGTCGTCGTTTTCCCGGCGCCGTTCGGGCCCAGGAAGCCGAATACCTGTCCCCGCCTCACCTCCAGGTCCAACCCGTCCACCGCGCGGCGCTTGCCAAAGCGCTTCGTGAGTCCCCGCGTTCGCAGCACCACATCATTGCTCATCGGCACGAAGCTCCGCAAGCAACTCGTCATACTCCGCCCGATCGACGGGCACAGGCACCATCTTCTGTCGCTTCGCCGACAGAATCATGGCGTTGAGCAGCTCGATGGCGGTGCGCGCTTCCTCGCCGTGCACCTCCGGCTGGCCGTCGTTCACAACGGCGTCGATCATGTCCTGGATCATCGCCGGGTGTCCCGACGGCCCTTCCTCCGGCTCCAGGTCCTCCCAGGTCGTCTCCATCTTTCCGAATTTCTCCGGGTTCTCGCGTGCGAACTGATCGCTCGGCATCTCCGGCCGGCCGATGCGCAGCCCCTGGCCGCTCACCAGGATGCCCTTGTTGCCGGCGACCTGGATGCCATTGAATGTCGCGCCGTCAATGTTCGACGTCTGGAACAGCCCGTCAACGCCGTTCTCGAAGTGAATGAAGGCGGTGGCGAGGTCCTCCACTGCTATGTCGTGCGTAAGGGTCTGGATGTTCCCCGCCACGAGACTGGGTTTGCCGACGAGGTGTTGCAGCGTGTCCACGTCGTGCACGTGCTGATTGATGAGCACCCCGCCGCCCTCCAAGCTCCACGTCCCGCGCCACTCGCCGGTGCCGTAGTATGCCTGGGTACGAACTCCGCACGAGATCATCACCACTCGCCACAGAGTACCGATCTCGCCCGCGTCAATCATCTTCTTGAGCAGCCGGAACTGGCGGCTGCTCCGCTGCTGATGGCACACGCCCAGCTTGACGTTGTTCTTCTGCGCCGCCTCGATCATCGCATCCGCTTCGCTCACCGAGATACACAGCGGCTTCTCGACGAAGACGTTCTTGCCGTTCTCCGCGGCGGCGATGGCCATCGGAGCGTGCAGATAGTGCGGCGTGAGCACCGAGACGATGTCTATATCGTCCCTCGCGACGAGGTCGTGGTAATCGACAAACCACGGGCACTCATACTGCTCCCCGGCTTCCTTGGCCCACTCCTCGACGATGTCGCAGACGGCGGCGATCTTCGCCCCTTCCATGTTCTCCAAGGCGCGACGGTGAGTTCTGCCAATGCCGTTCACGCCGATGAGTCCGAAGCGTATTTCGGCCATGAAACGCCCTCCCAGGTGGTGTGTAGTGCGGTCCGATCAGAGGCGCAGCAATTCTATCACCGGGTCTAGGCAGCGTCAAGCTGCGCCCCACCAACGCCCCTGCTCCCGCCTTCACAGCCTTCACAGTAGGAGAGCGGCTCTGCCCGCTCCCGCCCATCGGCGCCCTCCTCAGCCCTCCCGCCTTAGCTCGAGCACAATGCCCTTCGGATCCGGGCAGTGAATGACGGCGCAGCCCTTTTCCGCCTCCCACGGGAAATCGGCGCCGAAACGAAGCGCCGTCAGATACGGCAGGATGGCGCCGAAGGCCCCCAGGCACATGCCCTCGGGAGTGCCGCGCTCGATGGTGATCACATCCCCGACTTGGTGAAAGCCGCCCTGGCACTTGCCTTCGTTGATGGTGATGGTAATCGACATTGTCTGAGCCTCCTTAATCAATGGCCTGCCCGGCTCAGGGCCCCGCACCGGGAATCCACCGGTCAATCACTCCCGCGAGCAACCCGGCGATGGGCGGAAAGATGACGGTTGCCAGGATGCGTATGAGCGTCACCCGGGGGCCGAGGATGCCCAGTTCCATGGGCAGTCGCCCCACCGCCCACAATGACCAGGCTGTCAGAAAGGCCACCATGATCGCTATGCTCGTCCCGGATTTGTAGAACGATGCGGCGATGGGCAGCGTCACGTACGGGCCGCCCGGCGTGATGCTGCCCGCCGCGCTGCCGATGAAGATGCCTCGCAGACCGCCCTCCGTGCCGACCCACTTCGTGACGACCTCTTGAGGTGCAAGAACGCGGACGAAGCCCGCGACGATGAAGGCAACAGCAAGAAGGGGCACCAGCTCCAGCAGCATCTTTCCACCGGCTTGCAGCCCGCGCATATGCACCCCCTTCTTGTACGCCAAGACACCGAGTACGACGGCCAGCACGAACATGACGATCGTTGCGATTCTCATGCAGGAATCACCTTACTCATGGACGCCGATGGCGACAGTTTCGGAGAGTATACACGCCTGGCCAGTTTCAAGCCAGCGTCTGCCGCAGCATCCTGTATGCTACCGGGCGAAACGTGCCCTTGACTGCTACTGTCGCATCAGTTAGGCTTGGCGCCGCTCAATGCGCGCGGGCAGACTACCCGCCTCGATCCCGCCGCAAGCGGGGGGAGGGGATCGCTCCCTCCACGTGCGACGACATGAGCCACGAGCCATTGCGTGACAAAACCGCCCTCGTCAGCGGCGCCGCCAAGCGGCTGGGCGGAGCGATAACCCTGGCCCTCGCGGCCGAGGGAGTGAACGTCGTCGTCCACTACAACACCTCCGCGGCAGAAGCCGATGAGCCCTGCGGCGAGCTTCGCGGTCGCGGCGTGAGCGCGTGGACGCGGCGCTCTTTCTGCTCAAGAGCGACTTCATCACCGGGCAGGTCATCTACGTGCACGGCGGCGAACATCTGAGAGAGCTGGCCAATGGACAGAATCCTGATTAAAGATCTGCTCGCGCGCTGCATTATCGGCGTCAACGACGACGAGCGGCGCGAAGAGCAGGATGTGGTCATCAATGTGGCCCTCTACGCAGATCTCCGACCGGCCGCGCGGAGCGACCGGTTCGAAGATGCAATAGACTATCGTGCCCTCAAGAAGCGCATTCTCAGCGTGGTAGAGAGTTCGCAGTACTATCTCGTGGAAGCGCTGGCGGAGCGGATTGCGCAGATCTGCCTCGAAAACCCCGACGTGCAGCGGGCGCAAGTGACGGTGGAGAAGCCCTCGGCGCTCCGGTTTGCGCGGAGCGTCGGCGTCGAGGTCACCCGTGATCGGACGTAGAAGAGGATGCAGCCGCTGCCGGAATACAGCGCGCTACTGAGAAAGAGTGTCGTCCATGGATCATCAGAATGTTGAGCGACTCGTACGAGAACTGCTGATTGAGATTGGCGAGGATCCCGGTCGGGAGGGCTTGGTGAAGACCCCGGCCCGCATGGCCACCGCGTTGGAGTTTCTGACTTCAGGCTACCGTGCCGATGTGCCGGGGCTCATCAACGGCGCCATCTTCACCCAGAAAACCAACAACATGGTTATCGCCCGGGACATCGCGGTCTACAGCCTGTGTGAACACCACCTGCTGCCCTTCTTCGGCCGCTGCCACATCGGCTATATCGCTGATGGCAAGATCTTCGGTATCAGTAAGCTGGCGAGGCTCACGGACATGTACGCCAGGCGGCTGCAGATACAGGAGCGCCTCACCGAGCAGATTGCCCATGCGATCATGGATGGGATCGACGCTGAGGGCGTCGGGGTCGTGATAGAAGCTCAGCACCTGTGCATGATGATGCGCGGCGTGGCGAAGCAGAACTCCATGATGACGACGTCATCGGTGCTCGGGAGCTTTCACGATGACGTGTCTACCAGGAGCGAGTTCCTGACATTGATTTCCAGGCCTAGACCGTAAAGTCGTTGGCAGGAGTCACTCGAGCGCCCCGGCCGTTGGCAGGCCGGGGCGCTGTCAGTCATCGTGAGCCCTTGCGGATTCGTACTGGGGGTAAGCGACTTGTCTTCTACAGCATTCCCTTGTCGCGCAAGTAGTCGTCCACGGTGTCCCTCGTGATGCGGCGGGTGGGCAGATAGATGCGCTGCTGCTCCGGCGAGCCGCCCTCGAGGATCTCCAGGGCCACCTGCAGGCCCTTTTCGCCCGGCGGCGGGTACACGAAGGTCGCGGTGAGCTTGCCCTCTTTCACCCACTTGCATCCCTCGTCCGGGTTGGCGTCGATCCCCACGAACTTGATCTCTTCGTCGCGCTCCGCGTCCACGGCCGCCAGATACGCGCCGAAGGCCATGGGATCGTTGTGGGCGTAGACGATGTCGATATCCTTCTCGATCTTCAACGCCGCCTCCATGATGTCGTAGCCCTTTTTCTGCTTCCAGTCCCCGTCCTGCTCTCCCACGAGCGTGATGCCCGGCTCTTCGCCCACGACCTCGGCGAATCCGTCGTGGCGCTCATGGGCCGGCGTCGATCCCTTGCCGCCCCAGATCTCGTAGATCTTCCCGTTCGCCTTCCCCTCTCCGCCGAGCACCTCGACGGCGAACTTGCCCGCCTCGCGCCCTATCTCCGTGTTGTCACCGCCCACGAAGCAGGCGTAGTCCTCTGTTTCGACGTCACGGTCGAGCACGATGACCGGGATCCCGGCTTCCGTCGCTCGTTTCACCACACCCGTGAGGCCGGCCGATTCTTTCGGCGAGATGAGGATGGCATCGACGCCCTTGTTGATGAGCGCCTCCATCTGCGCATTCTGCTCCTCGGTGCGGTCCTGCGCGTCCAGGATCTCCAGCTCCACCTCGGGATGCTTCGCCGCTTCCCTCTCGAGGAGTTGGTTGAAGAGCACCCGCCACGGCTCCGTTGCGGTGCACTGCGAGAAGCCGATGTGCCACCTTCGCTCCTTCTCCACCGCCTCATCGCGGCCCGGGGGGCGTATCCCCTGCGTCGTCCCCGCCGGCGTCTCGCGCTTGCACGAGGCCAGGCAAACGATGACGATCACAATGACGGCGAGTAGAGAGTATCGTGCAGCTCTAGTCCCAAGACTCATGACGCGACCTCCATTCAGTTTCCCCACCTCGCGTAGGGCGGGCTTTCCAGCCCGCCACCCCCTGAGCGATGCGTCTGGGGTCGCCCGAGGGCCGGGGCCTTTGGCCGTCTTCTCCTTTTTCCCTTTTCCTTTCTCCCTGCCTCTACCTCCCCCACCGCCGCCGTTGCATCTCCTGCACCAGCACGGCCAGCAGAATGATGATCCCCGTGAGCAGGAGCTGTACCTCGCTGGCAATGCCTTTCAGGTTGAGTATGTTCTTCAGGTACTGGAAGATGAGCACGCCGACGAACGTGCCACTCATTCTGCCCCGCCCGCCCATCAGGCTGGTGCCGCCGATGACGACGGCGGCGATGGCGTCCAGCTCCCACCCAGCACCGGCATCCGGCCAGCCCTGCTGGTACTGGGCGCAGAAAAGCACTCCGCTAATGCCCGACAGAGCACCAGAGATAGCATAGACGGCAATCTTGACCCCGTTAACATTGATCCCCGAGAGCCGCGCACTCTCCTCGTTGCCGCCCACGGCGTACACCTGCCGGCCGAACCGCTGCGTCGAGAGCATAAGGTGAGCAATGAGCGCACAGCCGAGAAAGAATAGGGCCGGCACCGGCACCACATCGTGTATTCGGTGACGCAGCAGCTCAAAGGTGGGTATCGCCTGGTGCGCCTCGACGCCGAAATAGAGCGGGTGCACCCGGCCGCCCTCGCCCGCGATGATCTTGCCCAAGCCGTATGCCGAGGTCATCATCGCCAGCGTAACGATGAACGGCTGGAGTCTCCCCTTGGCGATGATGATGCCATTCAGAGCGCCGAGCAGCAGCCCCACCATCGGCACGGCGACGAGCACGCCGATGACGCC
Organism: Armatimonadota bacterium; assembly: GCA_030601885.1. GTDB lineage: Bacteria > Armatimonadota > Zipacnadia > JAUWAU01 > JAUWAU01 > JAUWAU01. Next base: position 263,312 of record JAUWAU010000003.1, on the reverse strand, counting down.
GAAGCCTGTCGGCACCTGATACACGCCCCAGGCGCCGAGCCCAATGGCCACGGCGAGCCCCACCAGCGCCGAAAGCGTCAGTCGGACCTGGCGACGCACGCGCAGCGCGCCCGTGATGGACCAGACGAGCCAGCCGGCAAAGAGGAGGCCGCCGACGGCAGTGGTTGGCACGGCGATCTGCGAGGCCGGGTTCCAGGTGCGCTCCATGAGCAGCATCGCCGCAATTGTGGAGGTGAGCCCGACGAGCCGGCCTACGGAGAGATCGATGCCTGCCGTGAGGATCACGAACGTCATGCCGAGGGAGATGAGGCCCTTGTCGCCGGTGCCGCGGAACACGTCCCGCTGGTTTGCCACGGTGAGGAAGTCGTCAGAGGCGATGCAGCCGGCAACGAAGATGCCTGCAAGGCCCACGTAAAGGCCGATGCCCGTGAGGCAGCCCCTCACGCCCTCGGAGCGGGATTTCACCATGCGCGATAGTGCGTTCATTCAGGAGTTGGCACGGCGATGAATGCGCGGCTGGTTGTGCAAGCTCGCGTCGGAGAGTGTTTCGCGCTGTTTGGGGGGATTCCTGCGGAGCCGGGCCTCTCCGGCGCTGCGCCGCCCGTCTTGCTTTGTGTGGCTCGGGCTGCCAGCCCGAGAGGTGTACCCGCGAGCCGCCGGCCCGCCCGTGCCGCGAGCGGCAATTATGACATGCGCTGTGCGCCAGAACGGGAAGCCCCTCGTCCGTCAGCTCGCACAGCACGTATGGTCCGCGACGAACGGGCCGCTCGGGTAGGCTTTAGTCCACCGTCACAGGAATGTAGAGTTTTCTCAAAGGCACCATAGCCTGATACTCCGGTTCAAGCTTCTCGTAATGTTCAGTCAGCAGGTCCACGAACTTGTCGCGGTCAACGAGCGTGAGGGCAGAGCCCGTTTTCTGCGGTTCGCTTTGAGCTTCCTTGGTGAACCCGCCTGTGGAGACAAACAGCCCCTTTTCGTTGGGATACACGACCGCACGAAAGCTCCGCACGTCCGGTGCGGTAACAGGGCCCTTCGTGTGCTTGACTTGCACCTTCACCCTCGGCTCCTCGAAGCCCAGGGCGTCCGGATGGGCAACGATGTCCTTGCCTCCGTCAGGCCCCGGTGGGCTGACGGTCGTGCGAAAGCCCATCGCCCTGAGCAACGCCGCGACTAGGTCCTGGAAGTCGTAGGGGTCAATCTTGGCGATGATATCCGAGATCAGTTCGTCGGCCTTGGCTTGCGTGTCCTCGAAGAAATCAACCTGCTCCTGTCCTTCCTGCTCCTCGGAGACAGGTTCGGCCCGTCCTTGTAGTAGGCGTTGCACCTCTTCGTCAAAGCCCTGCGCGGTGAAGACGGTCATATCGGCACTGAGCGCCTGCCGTAGGCGTGGGCTCATCTCATCCCGCGACACAGTCCTGCACCAGTCAACGGGTCGCAAGTGCGGGAAGCCTTTGACCGCCTCTGGGTTGTACAGGTACTCGCCTTTCACTTTGCCAATCAAGACTTGTCGCGCCGGGCTATCAGGCGTCATCACAACCTCACCGACACGCATCTCTCGCACGAACCGATAGAGTTGGCCGGCGTTACCAGCAACGCGGCGTCGATTCGTGTCATCGGGATAGGCTGACTGATAAGCATCTCTGAAGTCCTTTCGAGTTTGATACTGTGAGCAATCGTCCACGGGGCTCCAGCCGAGGGCTATGACGCATTGCTGCCGCACTGGGTCAATGATCTCAGACTTCCTACCGGCGCGCACTACCCACACCGACATTCGGGATTTCCTGCCTTTCGCCGTAATCTCACCGCCGAGACCATCGGTGCGCCAACCGAGGGCAGGCAGTAATCATGCGAGTGCACCACTCGCCGCTGATTGTAGACAATCGGCCGCCCTATGGCAAGCTGCCCAGCCCGGCGGCACCGCTTGCTTGTCCCTGTCTCAAGCGGCACTCGATCCCTGGGCCTTCCGTCGGGACCCCGTACGGGGCCGAAGGGTCAGCGGCCAACCCGTGCGTCACTCGGCTGAGAAACACGGGTAGCGAGCTACCCGTGCCACCCGTACAGACGAGCGCCAAAAGGAACGCAGGCACACGCCGGGAAGACATCGCTCAGACAACCAACGGAGGCGAAACACATGTCTGTCAGCGAACGGAAGCCCGCCGCTGAAGGGGCTCAGCCGGCTCTACCCATCATGCAGACCCGGAACGCCCCTGGGGCGATGATGATTGATGAGCAGGAGAAGCAGGCCGTGCTTGAAGTGCTTGAGTCGCACTCCCTGTTCCGCTACTACGGGCCAGAGGGGCCGCACTGGGTACGCGACTTCGAGACAGAGTTCGCCGCCAGAATGGGCGCGAGCAGACGCCGATGAGCGACGATCTGCTGGCGCGATGCGTGACCATAGCCTTCAACCCGATGATGACGCCGGAGACCGGCGATCGGATCGCGGAGGCCATACAGAAGGTCGCCGACAACGTGCTGTAGTACTGCAGATAGGCCTTCTCGGGGATGTCATTCTGAGCGAAGAATCTCGGCCCAGCGGTGATGCACCAGCACGAGCTGTCAAGCAACCCGTGGCACACGGTCGTGCCTCACGGTAAGAGAACACCGTCCAGATCCTCCGGCGCCCCGGCCTGACGCAGCAGCTCCAGGTGCGGCCCGAACTCGCCCACCTCGTGGAGGGCGTGGGCGTCGCTGCCGAGGGCTATTCGCACGCCGCGCTCCAGGCAGAGCTGGAAGAAGTGGGGATCAGGTTCGTTGGTGTGGAAGTTGATTTCCGCCGCAACGCCGGTGGCGGCAAGCAGATCAGCCAGCGGCTCGTACAGCTCCGTGGGCGTCGGACGCTGGTTGCGGCGAAAGATGCGAAAGGGATGCGCGAGGACGTCCACCCCGGCGGCACAGATGCATTCGTTCGCCTCCATGAAGGCCCGAGCGACTTCAGCCGATGACGGCTCGCCGCTGCGCAGTTCGCGAAGGTAATGCACTGCCCCGACGAGTACGTCCCATCCGTCCCGGTCCTCATCGAGCAGCGTCAACTTGCCGTCGCCGTCGCATTCCACCTCAAGGCCCACGCGGACGAAGTCGGATCGCAGTCCGGCAATCTCCCGCCGATACCGCTGCATCCGATCCCGCCCGGCCGCGCGCTCGTGGGCGATGAGGGCCGGCTCGTAGAGAAACGCCGCCCGCCAGTAGTCCTGCTGCGACAGGTAGAGCTGGCCGGCGTGCTCGGCGAAGGTGATCCCCGCCAGGCCGAAATCCCGCGCCCGCTCGATGGCTCCCTCAGCGGTGATGTCGTCGGCGCAGTAGGCGTACTGTGAGTGCACGTGACTGTCCACCAGCCCAAGGCGCGAGTCCATCGCCAGCGACACTTCCTCGACGCTGAACTCGCGGCCCCGAAGCGTCAGTCTCAGGAAGCGGAACGGCGCCTCGCACAGCGCCGGGCAGGTCACGTATCCGACGCCGCCCACGTAAGTCAACGGCTGCCCCGCATGGTAGTGGCCGCTCACGGATAGCGCGACTCCGGCCTCCGCGTACGCGGCCATCACTTCGTCGCGGTTGCCGAGGTTGTAGGGATAACTGCTCTCGATGGGCGGATGGATGGGACTGTGCTGGAAGGCGATAATGGGGCTTTCCGGATGCTGCCGCCGCGTCTCCGCCAGGAGGGCCAAGCCCTCGCGCGATCGATTGGCCCGCTCGTCGGGGCCGTAGCGATCAGCGAAGGTGAGCACCTGGCATCCCTTGAGCTCGTGCAGGCCAGCCTCATCGCCGAAGATGCGAAGCAGACGCTCCGCGTCGCCGTCGTGATTGCCGGGGACCACGAGCATCGGCAGGCCCATTTCGGCCAGCGCGTCCCGAAGGCGTTCCAGGTCTTGATCTGCGCCGTGGGCATCCCCATTGTCCACGAGGTCGCCCATGAGCACCACAGCATCTGGCACGCCGTTGCGCTGGGCACGCTCCCATGCCCGCCGCACCAGCTCAAGGCCCAGCTCTGCCCGGCGCTTCGGGATAGGGCACTCGTGCTGCGCGCTGCCGACGTAGTGAATGTCGGCCAGGATCAATATGTCGAGACCGTGTTGGTGCTTACTCCCAGGCATAGCAATCCCACAAGGTGAATCGGTAGTACGCAGAGCACGGCGCTCCGTCGGATAAACACGCCAGGGCGCGCCAACGCCTCCCGCTGCAGCGCCTGCAGGGCAGTGCCGGGCCGACAGCGAACCATGCAGGACGCGTCCGTCTTGGCGCTCGCGAAAGGAGCATCCGGCATTGAAGATCTACATGGTGACCGATCTCGAGGGCGTCGCCGGCGTCTACACGTGGGAGGACCGCGACGACACGAGCCGGGAGAACTCCGAGCGGCGTATGCGACAGCAGCGCTGGCTGGCGCACGAGGTGAACGCCGCCGGCGACGGCTTCTTTCGCGGTGGGGCGACGGAGGTGCTGGTCAACGACGGGCACGGGGCCGGGTACACCATCGACATGGACTGCGCCGATCCGCGCATCCGGGTCTGGCACGGCAAGGAGCGCCCGTTCTACTGCGTCGGGCTCGACGAGAGCTGTGCAGGCCTCACGAGCGTCGGCACCCACGCCAAAGCGGGCACGCCCAACGCCACGCTGGCGCACACCATGAGCCGGGCGGTCCGGGGATACTGGCTCAACGGCATCAGCGTCGGCGAGACCGGCTATCAAGCCTTCCTGGCCGGGCACTACGGCGTACCGTTCATCTTCTGCGCGGGCGAGGCGCACGCGTGCCGGGAGATGGAGGAGCTCGTGCCCGGCTGCGTCATGGTGCCGGTGAAGGTCGGCCTGAGTGAGCGCTCCTCCCTCACGTGGCCTCCGGCGAGGGCGTGCGAGATGATCCGCGAGGGTGCTGAGGAGGCCATGCGGCGCATCGGACAGATCGAGCCGCTCAAGCTCGAGGGCCCCATCGTCTTCCGCGAGCAGTGGCACGAGCCGCGCTTCGATCCCGAGAATCCCCCGGCCGTCGGTCGAATCATTGACAGCCGCACGCGCGAGATCGAAGCCGACGACATGGTGGACCTGATGTACAAGAAGTATGGGTACGATCGTGAGTGGAGGGTGCTGCGGATGTAGGACGTGGTCGAGCGGGATACTTGCCAGCTAGTCGATTTCTGGGCCACGCGAGTATTGGCGTGAGGCGACGCAAGTACTTGCTGAGGGCGACGCAGGTACAAACGTTTTCGTGTGTGGCACTGAGGGGCTGGTGCGTCGGGCCGAAGGCGTGACAGGCCGCGGCCTCCGCATGCTGTTGGCGAGCCGGCCGCGCAAGGGGCAGAAGTAGGTATTGTGTCCCCTGATTCCAAGGCGAGGCACTTAGGCGGTCAGGTCGAAGTTGATGGTCACTTGGTCGAACTTGGTCTCGTCGATGGTCAGCCCGAAACCGGGCGCATCGGGGGCCGAGCAGGCACCGTCCTCGATCTTGTACCCTTCGGCGATCAGCACCTCGGTACTCAATGGATCGTGCTCGCCGCGGTAGAAGTTGGGCACGGCGAGGCCGACGTGCACCTGGAGATAGAGAGCCACCAGCGAACTCCAGTTGTGCGGCGCGACGAGGATTCCGTGGGGCCGGGCCATGGCGGCTTCGTCCATGATGCCCTCGATGCCGAAACCGTTCATGTCCCCCTGCAGCACGTCGATCGCCTTAGCATCGACGAAAGGGCGGTATACCTCCAAGTCGTGCTGCCCCTCGCCATCGGCCAGGAGCGTCGTCCAGCCATTACCGGCGATGAACTGCTTCAGTTCCAGGCACGGCGCCACTTCCTCGGGGAACGGTTCCTCGAAGAAGGCCAGCCCAACGCCGCTAGCCCGCTCCAGGAGCCGCTTCGCGCCCTCCAGGTCGTATCCGTTGTTGGCGTCCACCCCGATGAGGACCTCGTCTCCCGCGTGCTCGCGGATCGTCTCCAGGACCTCCACATCCCGCGCGTCACCGGCTTCGCGCTCCATCCACCTGTGCCCGCGACCGACCTTGACCTTGAACCCACGGTGCCCGGCCTCCAGGCCCATGTCGATCTCTTCCCTGAAACGGTCTTGCCACCGCGACTGGTGCTTCGGCAGCAGGTCACTGAAGTAGATCGAGCCGTCGTAGACCGGCACCGAGCCGCCTGCCTCGCTGCCCAGCAACTGGTAGACCGGCTTCTTCAGCAGCTTCCCGGCCAGATCCCAAAGCACCATGGTCCGGGGGCCGAGGGGGCTGACGATACGCCGCGAGGCCGGGTCGAAGCCCTCAAAGGGATTCTTGCCCAGCAGCGCGGAGAGGGACGCTTCATCCCTCCAGCAGCGGCCCAGGCCTTCCACGCCCATGTTGGTGTAGAGCCTGGCCATGCGGTCCTTGTAGCCCGCGCCATGGTCGCCACGGACGGCGTTCTTGCCGACGTACTTCGACCGTCGCGTGTGAAGGTCGAAGCTGACGACACGGGTGATTCTGAGGTCGGCCGGAAGCGATTCCGCCCGGGCGACCTGGCTCAGAAGAGCCGGCGCCGTCACTGCCTGAATGAACTGCCGCCTGTGCATCGCTTCCTCCCGCGATGACGCTGTGCACGTGAGATTGGAGCCGTTTGCCGTCGACTGTGCTGAGCGATTCCGCACAGCGTGCGGAGAGTCCTGCCGGAGGCCGCGCCGACACGGGATCCCGGGATTACCGGATTTGAGCGGACCATGGGGTGGAGCTTGGGCGGAGTGGGGTGCGGTGAGGCGGCGCTGGAGGCGGCCGATGGTTGAGTGAGGCGTCCGCGGAATTCCCCCCGGCCACGTACGTGCCCGGAATCCAGGTGGCGGACGCCCGGCATGGTATGATAGGGGAGGGCGTGATCCATGAGCGAGCCCGGCGCATCTGGACATGCAAGGCGCATGGGGGGCCTGCGCTTGCCCCCACTGACGCGCTCCGCCAGAAGGAAGCCGTGGCGGGGACGCCGAAGTGTAATAGAGGCCCGAGGACGAGCCGATCAGGACCTGCCGGAGTGACACTGAGGGCATCTGACTCATCGCTGGGCCAACCTCACTTGGCCACGGCGAAGGCTGGGGCATGGCAAAGTATGTCTCATTCGGCACACGCGCATGTCGCCATCGCACACCGAAACGTAGAACCACCGGCTGCAGTCCACCGATGGCATACGAGCGTTCTAGGGTTCTCGCCTTCTCTGGTGGCACACTGTCTCGAGCGGCTGGAAGTGGGCCCAGGCGACCTTGTTCTCGATCCGTTCTGTGGACTTGGCACGACTCTGGTGGAGTGCAAGAGGCGCGGCATCCACTCTGTTGGGCTCGACGCCAGCCCTGCAGCCGCATTCGTCACCCGGGCGAAGTTGCGCTGGCGAGTATCCTCAAGTCAGCTGCTCCAAGCCCTCAATGGGATCGTGACCAGCGCTAGGCGGGATATCTATCTGGTGACGGACGGGCCAGCAGGAAGGGCAACCATCCCCGAGAGAGAGCTTGTCCGCCTGCCTCGCAGCCGCCGGATCGCCCAGGACGTCGTCTATCGGTACCTCGCCAGTTCAGGCATGATTGAGCGAGGCTGGGTCGCCGATCGACCTGCTCGGAAGCTCGTGCGCTTGCGGATGGCGATTGAGGGAGGCGTCCGGCCCCGACCTGTTAGCGACATATTGATGCTTGGCCTACTCGCAACGGCTGTGAGAGATGCAAGCAACGTGCGGTTCGGCCCCGAGCTATACTGCACGCAGGGACCGGCAGATGTCGACGTACTGCGTGCCTTCGGCACTCGGGTACGCGATATGGCCACGGACTTGAAACTCGTGACGTCCTGGCGCCCGCACGGGCGTCACCACGTGATGCTCGGGGACGCTCGGGAGGTCGGCCCGCTGTTGGAGCACGCGGGGATAGCCCAGATCGATGCCGTGATAACCTCCCCTCCATATCCAGCGGAGCACGACTACACACGCAACACCCGCCTAGAGTTGGCCCTGCTGGGAGAGGTGACATCTCGCGAGCGCTTACGGGTCCTCAAGAGGAGCCAGATTCGCTCGCACACAAAGGGCATATACAAAGCCGACGATGACGACCGACTCGTAGCTGACGTCCCGGGGGTGACGCAGCTCCGGGCCAAGCTGGACCGCCGAGCCCGCGGGCGCACAGATGGGTTCGCCCGCCTGTACTCCAAGGTAATTGGGGAGTACTTCGGCGGTATGCTGAGGCACCTGCAGTCTCTCTCTCGTGCTCTTCCACGGGGCGCCCGGCTCGCCTACGTAGTGGGCGATCAGCAGTCATATTTGGGCGTTCATGTCCCGACAGCGCGCGTGCTAGCTGACCTAGCGAACGGCGTACCGGGCCTGCGCGTCACGGGAATGGAAGAATGGCGGAGGATCCGCTCCAACGGTCGCGCCCGCCGGCTCATGGAGCACGTCCTGTACCTGCGGCGCATATGAGGGGATGCACATCTCAGGAGAGCGGACATGACGACCGCACAGGACAAATGGCTGCCCATCACGGTTTCCAGCAAGACGCTGGGGCACCTTAGCCGCGGCATCTACAGGGGCCCTGCCAGCGCGGTGAGGGAACTCGTCAGCAACGCCTTTGATGCGGGTGCCCTTACCGTGGAGATCCAGACTGGCTTTCCGAGCTTCGATGTGTTCAGCGTCAGAGACGACGGAGCTGGGATGACCGCAACCGAATTCTCGGAGTACCTTCAGGGCGGAGTCGGCGACAGCTCCAAGCGCGAGGCGGAGCTGCATCCGATCGGCGAATTCGGTCGTCCCATCATCGGGCGGATCGGCATCGGACTGCTTGCATTCGTCCAGCTGGGCGAGTGGTTCACCGTCGAGTCCCATCACAGGGCGAGCAGAACGGCCTTCCGGGCCCAGATCAAGATAAGGGATATCTTGCGTCGGTCAGTTGACGCCGATCGAACCGCGGAGCGTCGGGCCCCGGCCGAGCCCGACGCAGCCCAAGGCTACAAGGTGGGGGAGCATTTGATCGAGCGCATCCCCTACAGCGCTGACATGGCCGGTACGCTCATTTCGACGGATGTGGTCCGGGAGGTCATCACCAGCGACTTCGGTCAAACATCCGCAGGGCGCGCTCCCGAGCCCTTACCGCGCAGATACTCGCGCTTCTTGGCACGAACACTCAAATGCAGGGCAGTCGGCCAGCTAGGCGCCTACTGGAAATTCGCATGGGACTTGGCGACGCTTGCTCCGCTGCCCTACCCAGAAGACGGGCCTGTCGAGGAAGTGCGCGGCTTCGCCGAAGTAGCCCAGAGACTGGTCAAGTTTCGTTTCCGGGTTGTGGTGGATGGCCTAAGCCTCAAACGTCCTGTGGTGCTACCCAATCCGGAGGCTGCATCACCTGATCGCCGGGATCTCGTGATCCTGCCGTTCGTCCTGGACGAGACGGTCTCAGGGGATCGACTGCGCGTCGTGGGCTACTTCTTCGCTCAAGCCACAAAGCTCAATCCGCTGGACCTCGCTGGCCTCCTCGTCCGTCTGAAGCACGTCGCTGTTGGGTATAGGGACCGATCGCTGATGAACTACGACGTGGCCGAGGGGCCACGAATGAACTGGGTCTCTGGCGAGGTATGCGTCCTGGAAGGGCTCGAGGACGCACTGAACATCGACAGGGAGAGCTTCAACCAGAGCGACCCGCATTTCCGCAAGCTGCAGGAGGGCGTCCGCGCCTTCCTCCATGGGCAGTTCTTTCCGAAGGTCCTTAGGAAGCTGGCGCGGCGGAGGAAGCGACAGCAGGAACAAAGGGATAGGAAGGCCGCCAAGACCTTCAGATTGAGGACACGAGAGGCCGTCGGGGTGGGTTACGCGTTTACGCATGCTGAGATGCCAAGTGACGAGTGGGTGCGCGTAGACACGCGGCGCAAAATCGTCACCGTAAACGACCAAGCAGACTGGCCGCGCTTGGCGGCTCAGCGACGCAATGCTCAGCAGGCCGCTGTGGTCTTCGAGCTAGCGCGCGCGCACGCAGAGCTCGGGGGCACACTGCGTGAGCGGTTCTTCAGGCTCCTCACGTCTCTCGCGGCAGAGGACTGAGCTGTGGCTAGGGGGCGCTACGAAGGCGACAATGACTTGCGCAAGCACATGGTGCGCCTCCGTTGCTGGCTACCAGCAATAGAAGAAATGGCACAACACGTCGCCGACGAGATAGAGCGGAAGGTCCGGCTTGGAGAGAGGCCGCTGCGCTACTTCAGCTTCCCCGGCGCTGGCGCCCTCGACATCTTCTTCCTCCACAAGCGTGGACTGCTGAGCACGTCCAATGAGGGTCGCTTCTGTTCCGTGTACTACTGTGAGCGCGACGCAAGCGTGTATCAGAAACTGAGTGGATTGCTCGGGGCAGAAGCAGAGGGGTTCCAGGGGATGCTCGAGGAAGTGGTGTTGTTCGAGGACGGCTCTGACACAGTGGGGAAACTCCAACCGGACCCGGCCGAGGCCCCTACGGCGGACTTGCTGCGGAAGTTCGCGATCAAGGACCGGCACCGTCGATTCGTCGACAATGCCCCGTATGATGTCATCAACCTCGATCTGTGCGGGTCACTGGGCAAGCCCCTTGAGCCACCATTCTCCCATGTGCTCAAGTCCTTCTTTAAGCTCGCCGAGTTCCAGTACGGCGATGGGCCCTCAGGATACAGGACGAAGCGTTGGCTTCTGCTCCTCACGACGCGCCTGGAGACCGACCCGCCTGCCAGCGACTACCTTGACCAGATACACTCCATCATCACACGGAATTCGCAGCGATGGCCCGCCTTCTGCGATGCAATGGAGGCCAGATTCGGTTCTGGGGTGTTTCACAAGTCGCCTCCCGGCGGAGAGACGTACGCCCGCCTCTACGCCGCCGGGCTTCCCAAGGTCGTAGCTCCCGAGTTGCTACGGCGCGGCTGGTCGATGGCGGTGGGCGGAGGCTGCATCTACGAGCGGTGCCCGCCAGACGGCCCGCGTTACTGGATGGTCAGCCTGCCTATCGTCTTCGAGCGTCGCCGTCGAGCCGGCAGCAAGTCGGATGAGCAAATCCGCGACGGCGCTCCATATCGGCAGCTTGCGATAGCTTGCGGCCAGGTCGACCACCGGAAGATCCCGCACAAACTCCCGTCGTCCCAGTATCGCCCTGTCCGCACTGACCTCGCTCAAGCCAAGTCCGTGCGACAGGAGTACGCGGCCACGACCGAATAGCCCCGCACAGGCCCCCAGAGGAATTCCGGGGACAGCATACCGAACTTTTCCCTCCCAACAATCCCCACGGACCTGATCCCGAATAGCCCCGCACGGGCCCCCAGAGGCCCACGCTGAAGGTGATGAACGTGGTGGACGTGTGCAGAGCGTGCATGAGTCCCCGGATCGTCACACGCACTCCTCGGCTCCGGACCGCCCACGCGCTCTATCTATGCTCATAGTCGTCATACTCGTCATGGTCGTCATGCCGAGAAAAGGGCATAGCGATCGTCTTTGTGAGGACTATGAGGATGTTTGCGGCGCGTGCCGCTGACGTGCTCGACGAGCAAGACAACGGCGGGAGGGGGCGGAGCCCCTCCCCTACCGGGTCAACCAAGACAACGGCAAAGGCGCAGGCGCGGGACCAGAGGGAGGACGGCGGTGGTCAGTGGAGCACGGCAGTAGCCAGTGGTTAGTGATCGGTGGTCAGCAGGGGCCGCACAGCTTGGCGAGCAAGCCGTGCCACACGGTTGCGGAGTGCGGAGAGGGAAGGAAGAAGGCACCGGGGTCAGACCTCACCCCGGCCTCAGTGGAGCTGGGCGAAGCGGGAGAAGGAGCGGTCGTACGTTTTCTCCACCTCTGGCGGGAAGCAGCAGCCGGGCAGTTGGCTCTGGGCCAGGTGGTACTGGATGCACTCGCAGCACCTGCCGCGCCTCTCGCAGGACATGTAGGTACAGGTGCAGTTGGCTTCGTTCTTCTCGAGCTGTACGCATTCCATGAGCCGGGTAACTCCTTCTCTGTGACGATGGCGTTTAGCAGGCATTCGACGTAGAAGGGGGCCATCCCTACGGCGAGCAACGACGGGAGGGCTGCGGTCGTGCCGACCGTGCCGCGGAGCCCTCAAGCTTTGCGTACCGGCCACCCCTGCAAATCTTGAGCAAACCACAGCAACTCCCCTACTCCGAGCAACGGCAGCGCGGGACATAGACCGCCCCTACAACAAAGGCCAAGGACGAAGGAGAAAGGCAACGACAGTACAAGAAGCAATGGTGAGGGGAGAACACGAGGACAACATGACTACACGCACGGTCTGGCTTGGACTTGGAGCATTGGCGATGAGCATGCACAGCGCGGTGGTCCGCGCGGACGAGGGCGATGATGGATGGCGCATCCTGCAGGTGGCCACCAACGCCTCGGTGACCTGTCGGCGTCCCTGCGCGCCCGGGCTCTACGATCCCCAGGTCAACCGGACCTTCGCCTGCTGGGCCGGGCCGTCAATGGACCCGTACGTCTGCAGCATGGATCACGGCTCAGGGGAGATCACCGTCGTGCGCGTGGGCGGGCGGGGCAACGAGGACGACTTCCACGACTACCCGCACCTGGTGCAGTCGGCGGATGGCTTTCTCCACGTCTTCTACAGCACGCACAACAGGAAGCTCTGGCAGATCACATCGTCCAAGCCGCGCTCGGTGGAGGGCCCCTGGCGCGAGCGCGAGCTGACCGACAGCGGCGCCTCCATACCGGCGACGTATCCCATGCCCATCGCCACCGGCCAGGGGAAGCTCTACGTGTTCTACCGCGCCACACTCGGTGCTGACAACCGTCCCATCTTCTATCTCGTGTCGCGGGATAACGGGAGGACGTGGGGCAAGGCCCGGCCCATCATCGACTACCAGGACCAGCGCCCCGACCATCTCAACGAGATCTACGTCGGGGCCATTGTCGGGCGGCCGGGAGCCGACGGCTCTGCGGATCGCGTGCTGTTCTCGTGGACTCTCGCGGGCGGCGGGCCGACCCAGCGCCGGCATGACATCTACCACAAGGACGTCTACTTCGCGGTCCTCGATACGGGCGCCGACCGCCTCCGCAGTGCGGACGGAACGGACCTGGGGCCGTTCGTGGACAGCAGCGAAGCGGCTGCACACTGCATGGTCTACGACAGCGGCTCTCTGGACGACCCGGTGAAGCACCCCGGCTTCCGCGAGCGCCCGCAACACATCGGGTACATAACCGTCGCGCACGAGGCCCCGGGCAGGGGCGCGCCCGTGGTCGCCTTCCAAGAGCGGAAACAGGGCTTCCTTGGGATATCCCGTTGGGATGGGGAGGCGTGGCAGCTCACGAAGCTGCCACTGGCCGGGGTGGCGGATATGGGCGTCTCGCCGTCCGGCGAGCTGCGCCTGTTCGTCAGCCGCGGCGGCCGCATGCGCGTCCTGTCCTCGGCGGACGGCGGCGGCACGTGGGCCGAGTCCCCTCAGCCCGTGGCCGACGTCGGCCTCTCGGACTTCAACCTCATCGACGACGGGCATACCGACTTCCTTGCCATCGCCCGCCAAGCCAAGCGAATCGTGGCCATCGGAGCTCCCTGAAAGGTGGCTGACAGCGATGAGCCGGCTGAAGAGCCTCACTGCCGCAGCAGCGCCGCTGGCGCTGCTTGCTCCGCTTGGCTTGCTCATCTCGGTCGGCCAACAGCCTCAGGTTGGCGGAGCCGGGAGCCCGGTGGCATTCGAGGCGCCGGAGCTGCCTCGTGCCTTCGTTGACACGAGCATGCCCGAACAGACGGGCCAGGTGATCCGAGTGCCGGCCGACGGCGACCTGCAGGAGGCACTGGATTCCGCCGGGCCCGGAGACACGATCGTGCTGCAAGCGGGCGCGACCTATACCGGGGCCTTCGGGCTGCCCAAGAAGGCGGGCGATGGTTGGATCATCGTCAGAAGCTCCGCGGAAGAGCAACTGCCTGCACCGGGCACGCGCGTGACGCCCGACGGCGCTCAACACATGCCGAAGCTCGTCACGAATCGGAATGACCAGCCGGCGCTCCGGGCGGCGTTGGGCGCTCATCATTACCGCTTCATAGGCATCGAGTTCACGACGGCGCCGGAGGTCAGCAAGGTGAGCGCCATCGTGGAGGTGTCGCACAGGAGCACGGAGCTCGACGACGTGCCGTCGCACTTCGTCCTCGACCGCGTCTACATCCACGGCAACCCGGAGCTGAACAGCCAGCGCGGCCTGACTCTCAATGCGCGTTCGGGGGCCGTCATCGACTCATGGATCGACGAGTGCCACATCCACGGCTTCGACTCGCAGGCGATCGTCTCGTGGAACGGGCCTGGGCCGTATAGGATCGTGAACTGCTTCCTGGAGGGCGGCTCGGAGAACATCATGTTCGGCGGCGCGCGGAACTCCGCCGAGACGATGGTGCCCAGCGACATCGAGATCCGACGGTGCCATTTGTACAAGGATCCGGCGTGGTCGGAGCTGAGGTATCCCAACAACTGGGCGGTCAAGAACCTGTTCGAGATCAAGACGGCTCGACGCGTGCTGCTCGAAGGGAACGTGCTGGAGAACTGCTGGGCTGAGGCGCAAACGGGATATGCGATTCTCCTCAAAAGCTCCAGTCCGAGCCAGGGCAGACCATGGGACACGACCAACGACATCACCATTCGCCACAACCGAATAATCAACTGCGTCAACGGCGTCGCCATCGCCCGGTGGAGCAGCTCGGGGCCCGTGACGGAGGGCGCTGAGCCCACCTCGCGCATCCTGGTGGAGCACAACGTCTTCGAGCGGTTCGGCAGCGCGAGCGACTTCCCCACTAGAAGCGCCGGCCGCATGTTCCAGGTGGCAGGTCGGGACTACACCTTCCGCCACAACACGGCGTGGAACGACGTGAACATGATCTCGCTCACGAAGCCGGCGACTGACAACCTCGTGTTCCTCGACAACCTGATGACACCGGGCAGCTACGGCGTGAAGCCCGATGGCGGCGGCGTTGGGTGGAACGCGGGACTGGGGTCTCACATCCGCGGCAACAGCGTGATGAAGGGTAACACGATCATCCGGGTGGGCACCGAACGCGCGCAGCGTACCAGCCCGAAGTCGTACCCCGATGGCAACCTGTTGTTCGATTCGTTCGAGGCGGCGGGGGTCGATCCCGAGGCCTATCGCCTGCTCCCCGACAGCCCGGCGAAGGGCACCGCGACGGACGGCACGGATCCCGGGGCAGACATCGAGGCCGTCATGGCGGCCACGGCCGGCGTCCGTGCCGAGAGTCCGTGATTGCGGAGGATTCGGAACCGATCGGTCGAAAGGCGGCGCGGAACTGATGGGACGTCTCGCCCCAGAAGGAGACCGGGTATGAAGTTCTATCTAATGACTGACCTCGAAGGCGTTGCCGGGGTCTATACGTGGGAGAGCCGCGAGGACGAGAGCCGCGAGAACCACGAGCGCCGCTGCCGTCAGCGACGCTGGCTCGCCCATGAAGTAACCGCTGCCGTCGATGGCTTCTTCGCCGGCGGCGCGACCGAGGTCATCGTCAACGACGGTCACGGGGCGGGCTACACCATCGACCTGGAGCACATGGACCCGCGCGTCCAGGTGATCAACGGCCGCGAGCGCCCACTCTGGCTCCCGTGCCTGGACGAGACGTGCGATGCGACGGGCGTTGTGGGCGCCCATGCGAAGGCGAACACGCCGGGCGCGTGTCTATGTCACACCATGAGCGGGACGATTCGGAACTGGACGTTCAATGGCATCTCGCTCGGCGAGATGGGTCTGCAGGCAGCCATCGCCGGCCACCACGGCGTGCCATTCGTCTTTGCCACCGGCGACGCGCATGCGTGCAGGGAGATGGAGGAATTGATCCCCGGCATCGTCACGGTTCCCGTGAAGATCGGCACCAGCAAGTTCTCGGCCGTGCAGTGCCCACCGGCGACGGCGTGCGGGATGATTCGCGAGGCCGCCGAGCAGGCGATGAAGGTCATCGGCGACGTCGAGCCCTTCAAGCTCGAGAGCCCGATCCTCTTCCGCGACGAGCGCAACGAGGCAACCTTTGACGAGGAGGATCCACCGGAGCACAGCCGCGTCATCAACGCCCACACGCGGGAGATCGAGGCGGAGGACATCGTCGATCTCATGCACAAGATCTACGGCTATCCGAAGGACTGGAGGCTATTGGACTTCGTCCCGGCGTGGAAGCGGTAGGCCCTGCTGCGACAGGTCCGTACAAAGGCTCTCGGGCTAGAAAGCCCGAGCTACGCGTCGCGGGCGCCGCGAGCCATACTGCAGCCGCCATCCGCGCAGCGCAACGCATGCGGAATTGAGCAACACGACATCGGCCCTTGTCATCCTGAGGAGGGAACCGACGAAGGATCTCGCACCGGAAGCTGCGGGCGGTATGTCAACACCGAGATCCTTCGCTTCCCTTGGTCGCTCACGATGACATACACAGGGAAGCTCCGCTGTGAACCAGGAACAGTCATCCATAGTTCTTGGCTCGGATATCCGGCTGTGATAGACTATCGGCGGGCCATCGAGCGCGCGCGTGGTGGCAGGAGCCAGCCCACGACAAGAAATAGATGACTGTGCCTCGTTTCCCGAAGGAGGACAATGATGGGACTGATACATCTCACAATGGGCATAGCGAACCCGGCTGCGCCGAAGAAGGTGGTGCGGAGACAATTCCTCATTGATTCCGGGGCCATCTATTCGGTGGCGCCCGCGGGAGTTCTGCGTCGTCTGGGGATAGAGCCCCATGAGAAGCGGAGGTTCAGCCTTGCGAACGGGGATGTCATCAAGCGCGATGTAGGCACAGCCATTTTCAGCTATCAGCGACACAGAGCGGGCGCGCCGATCGTCTTCGGGGAGCCGGGAGATGCGGATATCGTCGGCGTCGTAACGCTCGAGGCCCTGGGGCTCATGCTCGACCCGCTGAAGCGGGAATTGCGCCCGCTGCCGATGTTGCTGGTGTGATAGGGGCGGACATGGCGTCTCAGTTGGGAGTGACGACGATAGAGCACTGCGAAGCGCGCGAGGATCCCGAGACCCCGACCCGCCGCGCCTTCATCGCCCGCATGGGCGCTCTGCTCGGCGGGTCATTGGCAATGCACAGTGCGGGTGCGCGCGCGCCGGCAGGACAGGAGGCATCCGTGGGCCGGAAGATCGACTACCCGACGGATCTGAGGATCACCAAGATCACCGAAGTGGACATCGTCGGCGACCGGCCGAAGATGATCGGCAAGAACGCCGTCCGAGACGACCACGGCCAGCGATGCCGCGAGCACCTGGTACGACTGTACACCAACGATGGGCACCACGGGTTCGGCGTGGGGCGGCCCAAGGAGGACACGCTCCGCGCCCTGGTAGGCAAGAATCCCTTCGACTTCTTCGAGCCGGCAGTGGGCATCCGCGACGCGGCGGGCACGTCGGGCGTCAAGGAAGTCGAATTCGCGCTGTGGGACCTCATCGGCCGCGTGCTGGAGAAGCCAGTCTACCAGCTCATTGCCGACCCCGGCTCTGCTGCCGCTCCCGGGACGCCGGTGAGAGCATACGACGGGTCGCTGTACTTCGCCGACATCCTGTACCCGGAGAAGGGCGTTGCCCGCATCGAAGAGGAGGCCGCCGAGAGCGTGCGCCTCGGCTTCCGCGCGATCAAGGCCAAGATCGGGCGGGGGAACAAGTGGATGGATCCGGAGGAGGGCTTCGCGCGGGACGTGGCCGTGCTGAAGGCAGTGCGAAGGGTCATTGGTCGCGATGCGCTCCTGTTGATAGACGCCAATAACGGCTACGATCGTGCCGGCGCCATGCGTCTGCTGGATGCCGTGGGCGATGTCGATATCTACTTCGCCGAGGAGATGTTCCCCGAGGACGTGCCGGAGTGCCTCGAGTTCAAGCGGTTCATGAGGGAGCGCGGCTGGCGCACCAAGCTGGCCGACGGCGAGGGCCTTCGCACCGCGGAGGACTTCCGACCGTACCTGGAAACAGAGGCCTTCGACGTCGTGCAGGGGGACATGCGGCGGTTCGGGTTCACCGAGTACAAGCGGCTCTCGCGGCTGGCGGCCGAGCACAATGCCGTCTGCGCGCCGCACAACTGGGGCTCCCAGTTCGGCGCCTTCGCCGGTGTGCAGCTCGCCGGGGGCATCCCGAACTTCCTATTCGTCGAAGTTGACCCAGTCGTCTTCGACGTGTACGTCATGGACGCGCTGCAGTTCAAAGACGGCGCCTTTTTGCTCCCCGATGCCCCGGGGCTCGGAGTCCAGCTAGACGAGGCCGTATACCAACAGAAGTACGAGCCGAAGCAGAGCGTGTACGAGTAGGCGGCACAGCGTCAAGTTACACCGCGCGGTTGGTTCAGATGAAGCGCGAGTCCACGAAGGATGACCGTTCCGTTCTGAAGCGCGCCCGCATCTTCTCCGGCCTCGGCGAGGCCGACCGGGCCGCGCTGGCCGCCATCGCTGTGCGGCGCCGGTATCGTCGGGGGGAGAGCATCTTCTCCGAGGGCGCGCTGGCCGTCGGCTTCTACGTGGTGGCGAAGGGCCAGGTCAAGGTCTTCAAGCTCTCTCCCGACGGCAAGGAGCAGATCATCCGGATCGTGACGCCGGGGGAGCAGTTCGCCGAGGCCGCCGCGCTGTCCGGGGGCGAATACCCGGTGAATGCCCAGGCGCTGCGGGATTGCGAGCTCGTCTTCTTCGACGCCGAGCGCTTCTGCGATCTCATCATCAGCAATCCCCAACTGGCTGTCAACATGATCGCTGCGTTGTGCCGCCTTCTGCGAGGGCTCGTTGACATGGTCGAGGAGCTGTCCCTCAAGGACGTCTCCGCGCGCCTGGCGAAGTACCTGCTTGATCTATCGCTCCGCGCCCGCAAGGCAGGCCAGCCAGGCGACACCGTCGAACTGCCGATCACGAAGACCGAGCTGGCCGCCCGCCTGGGGACCGTGAGCGAAACGCTGTCGCGCACTCTTGCCAAGCTCGCTGAGGCCGGCGTCATTGCCGTGCAGGGCTCGACCATTCAGCTCCTGGACCGCGATGCTCTGGCGGAGACGGCCGCCGGCCTGCGGTCCTGACAGGGCTTTCGCACCGCGTGCCAGGCGCGGTTGAACGCGCCAAAGGATTCTCTAAGGAGGCGATGTCAGTGGACTCGCCGGATCGCCGCACGGATGTACCTGAGGAGGATCGTGGCCCTGCCGAGCCGCCATCGGCCCCACCACCTCCTCCCGGAGCAACTGCCCCTGGCGCCGGAGCGCCGGCTGCAGGCCCAACGCCAGGTGGCCCTCCGCCGCCCGCCGGGCCTCCCGGTGCCCCGCCACCGCCCCCCGCAACGCCTCCGGGGGTGCCGCCTGGACCTCCGCCGGCATCGGGCCCGCCACCTCCCGGCGCGGCTGCCCCTGGCGCCCGAGCGCCGGCTGCAGGCCCAACGCCAGGTGGCCCTCCGCCGCCCGCCGGGCCTCCCGGTGCCCCGCCACCGCCCCCCGCAATGCCTCCGGGGGGGCCGTCTGCACCTCCGCCGCCATCAGCCCCACCGGTTGGTGTTCCGCCACCGCGGCCTCATGCGGCGGCAGCGCCGGGAGCGGGCCGAGGCGTGTGCGCGGTTCAGTGGATCAACGTGGTCAGCGCCATGAAGGTCGGTGCAGTTCTGTACTTCTTCTTTGGAGTGATCGCCGGCGTGTTTATGTTCGCCTTCTCCAGCATCATGGGGATGGCGATGCGCCAAGCGGGTGGAGCCGGCGGTGGGTTGCCGAGCGGGTTTCCGGGGTTCGCGATGGGCGCCATCGGCCTGATCGTCTATCCCGTGCTCTACGCCGTCATTGGCGCGATCGGCGGCGCGATCGGGGCGCTGCTGTATAACCTCGTCGCCCGGTGGATTGGGGGCCTTGAGATCGAGCTGCGGTAGGCCCCGCGAGCCCCTTGCGGGGCAAACTGCGCCCCGGACCGGATCGGGGTCGAGCTCAACTCGGGCCCCCGAGGTCAAGCTGCCGAAGGCAATTGCTTGCCGTCTCGGCCTGGGGGCCACCGAGCTCGATGCATCGCCTGTAGGAGCCGGCCGCATCGGCCCAACGGCCCAGCTCCTGGTACTGGGCCCCAAGCGCCAGCCACGCGGCGCCGTGGACGGGATCAATGCGTACGCATTCCTCGTATTCTGCGGCGGCCGCGGCGTGTTCCCCGGCGCGCGCGTGCACGATCCCGAGGTTGTAGTGCGCGGCCAGAGACTCCGGATCGATGCGCGCGGCGGCCCCGAAGCGCCTCGCTGCTTCCCGCGGGTCGCCCATCGCGAGATGTGCCGCGCCGAGGTTGACGAGGATGGCCACATTACGGGGATCGAGTTGCAGCAGTCGTCGATAGCACCGGGCCGCGCCGTCCCATTGGCCCGTGCGCTGGTACAGTGAGGCGAGGTCGGCGAGGGGGGCTGGATCGTGTGGGTCCATGTCCGCCAGCACCCGCAGATGCTGTATCGCCTCCTCCCGCGGTCTGCGCTGGAAGGCGGCCTCCGTGTCCGGGGTGCCTGCGCGCCTATCGGAGCGACGCATCCGGCTCAACGCCCACCACACTAGACCCGCCAATGAGATGGCGCTCGCGGCAAGACCAATGAGGAACGCCCGAGACGAGTACTTGAGCGTGACGACGTACCGGCTGCCTGGAGGCAGGTCACGCACTGCCAGCAGGCCGTTGTGGGATGTGACTTGCCCGCGCGATGAGCGCCAGCCTGGGTGGAAGTTCTGGTTGACGATGATAGTTGCCGGCTCCGAAGCCTCGACGGCCAGGGTTATCACGGTGGCGGTAAAGCGCGTGGCGCGCACACTTCCACGGCCGCGAGCGAACCAGACCTCCCCGCGGTACTTGGGATTGCGGTGGGGCTTGTTGTCTTCGTCAATGAAATAGGCCGGTACGGCATACTCGGGCAGCAGGATGTCTCCGTCCCAGTCAATGCTGCCGATGTTCTGGACGGTATTGCGATACAGATGGTACTTGCCGCTTCCTTCGACTTGGTAGAATGGGCCTGCCTGGAGCTTGGCGTCCCACACCCGGGTGAAGTGCGCACTATTGGCGCGGAATGCGTTGTGAAGCATGAGCGCGACGGCAACCCCGCCGATGCACAGATACGCGCCATACGCCCATCGGCCCGCCATGGACCGCGGCGTCTCGCGAAACACCGATGCTGCCAGGACGCACAGCGGCATCAGAATGAGGAAGCTGATGCAGAATGCCGGCTTGTTCATGGCGGCGAAGACGGGCAGATGCCACAGGAGCCGCCACAAATCCACCGGCGCATGATAGCCCAAGCTGAGCCAGACGAACAGCACCAATAGGACAATCCACCGAGCGAGGAATCGTGCCTGCACTATCGCCGCAATCAACGCAAGGGCCACTGGTATCCATCCCACACCGATGTGGTGCTCCCACAGCCCGCCGGGTGTGATAAGCGCACGGCCGAGAGCGGGGAAGTCGTAGAACGCAGCGAAAACGGTGTCCTTGGGTTCGTACGATTCCGAGACGAGGACAGCGTACGATAGGGTACGCGGATTGGCCCTGAGTAGCTGGAGCATTGGCAGTATCTTCACCATGGCCAGCAAGCATCCCACACACACCACCATGGCCAGCTTCTCGAAGAACGCGACACGAAGCACGATGGCCCTCCGTTTGGGATCGACTGCTCGCCGCACCTGCACCAGCTCAGTCAGCCCCCAGAGGCACAGGAACAGCAAGCTGACCGCGATCACGTACTTCCCGTCGATGAGCATCAGGACGAAGAGCACGGACGGCAGCGCAATGGAGCATCTACCACGAGCCGCAGCCAGAAGGGTGCCCATCATCAGTGGTAGGAAGCAGTAGTTGTGCCAGCCGATGTATCCATAGCCGGTCCGGGCGTGGAACCAGTCGGCAAGGCCAAAGAGCAGGCTGCCGATGGCCGCGCCGCCCGGGGGGCACCCCAGGCTCACGCGAAGCAGATAGTACATGCCGAGCGCACCGACGAGAAGCTTGATGAACACCCGAAGCTTCAGCCCGACGTTCTCGCCAAATAGCAGTGTCGTCACGAAGAGCGGATTCAGCGACGAGTCTTCCGGATAGGCCACCAACGGGTAGCCGCCGCCCAGGTACTGACTCCGGAGCGGAAACTGGTGGTCGCGGAGGATGGCGTCACGGGCAGATCGATTGAATGTGCACTCCTTGAGCCAGTCGGTGCCCTTGGGACGCACCGGGAACTTCTGCAGCGAGGCGAAGATGGGAGAGAAGGCGACCGTGAGGATGACCACGATGAGGATCACGCAGTAAACGTCGGCAGCGGGCAGCTTCCGTTGCTTCAGCCAGCACCGCATGGGCGGCTCCATGGTTCCGTGCCCCGAATGGGCCTGTCGTATGATCTCCACTGTCGGTGCCGCGGCGCAACATCAGGCATCCGTGGTCGCGCCTCTTAAGCCCTCGCCACGCGGAGCCAGTACCAAGTGCGTCTACTCTCCCAGTGGACGCCGGGCTCCCGACGGCGGCGCTGAGCCGCCTTAACACCAATGGGCGGAACGCAGCCCTTACCGTCGATGTGCCCGCCCACTGTGCGGGGGCGTCGCCGTATCGCCGTCGCGCCAACGCTGCAAGCGTCTCGCGCCGGAGGACCAACAGAAAAGCACCCAGCCGGCGATGCTGACGACGCTGACGACCAACCCCACCACGAAGCTCCGCGGCAGGTAGCGCAGATGGATCACATAGGCGCCGGTCTGCTCGAGTCGCACCGCCAGCAGACCATCTTGGTCTAACACGGCCCCCTGATCAGCCTTCCAGGCCGAATGGTAGTTCTGGTTGATCACAAGAATGCCGGGCCTGCGAACTGTGGCTCGCACCGCAATTGAATTGGGACGAAACGTGGTCTCTGCGACGTATCCCGCCCGCCCTCCCCCGCGAGACCGCGCGTCTGCCCCGATGACCGCACTCGGCCCCATTGGGGCCGACAACGTCCCCTCGGGCGACCGGGCCTCGCGAACGAAAAACGCTTCGCCGCGGTACTCAGGATTCGGAACGTAGGCATTTCGCACGCTCACGAAGTACCTCGGGATGGCGTGCTCGGCCATAGGCAGGGCCGTATACCAGTCTAGGGTGCCGATGTTCTGCAGCACATTCAGATAGCTCACCGCGCGAAGTGGCTCGATGCGCTTGCGCGGAAGGCCTAGTCCCCGAATGCTGAAGAACTCCTCCTGCTGAATGCTCGCCCAGGCCGGTACCTCGGCAGTATACGTGCCCAGTTGGGCCGAGGTCGTTTTGGGATAGAGGAAGCCCACTCCCACCGCGATCAGGACGACCGCACACAGATGCTCCAGCCATCTGGGCTGAAGCCTCGCGAGCAGCCAGAAGAACTGGCCCGCTCCGATTCCGACGGAGAGCACGATTGGGAACGCAAAATACTTGTACGGCAGCTTTATCGTGCTGAATACAGGCACGCGCTCCAGCAGCCCGAATAGGTTCAGCGGCGCATTGTCGGCGAGCGCGAGCCAACCGAAGAGCACAACGGCGATGACCCACGGCAACATCCTCTTCCAGACGCAGGATGCCGCAACGCAAAACAACACAATCGGAAGCCAGCCAATGGTCACTAAGCTCCATCGGCCCAAGATCCCGGACGCACGTTCCAGGAGCGGGCCCAAAGCGACACCCACAGCCCCACTCAGATGCATGTGGAACTCCGGCTCCACGCGCATCAGTCCTCCCTTGGCGCCGATGAACTCCAGCACCGGGAGAAGGCGCACCATTCCCACCAAGAAGGTCACACCCAACGCTACGGCGAGGATCTGCAGAGCCCGAGTATCGAGCTTCCTCGGGCCCCCCCGGGGAGCCAACATGCGAAACATCGGCACAACATCGAGCAGGCAGAACACTCCCAGGTACAACATGGCGACGAAGAAGGCCTGCTTCCCATCAGAAATCATCGTGTAGAGCACAAAGGGCAACAGCAACAGCGCGACTCCTCGTCCCCGACAGGACAATCCCACCAGGAGCATGCACAACGGCAAGTATGCCGGGCAAACGTCCGTCAGGCTGCCGCTCTCCATGCGGTCAACGACATAGAGGCTTGTCCCCACCGTGAGCGCCGAGAAGAGCGCTCCCCATCGCGTGTATGCCAGGATGTAGCGCGCGAGGGCGTATGTTCCGAGTCCGCTGGCGAGAGCCGCAGCGAATGCAACGAGCTTCGGCCCCATCACGGAACCGAACACCACTGACAGCACCACAAGGGGATTGAGAGCCGGATCTTCGGGCTCGCCGAGCGTGGGGTAACCCCCGCCAAACCAGTGCGATCGCAGGGGGAATGCCCGGTGTTCCAGGAGGCTCTTGCGTACCGCCTCGTGGCGAGCGGCGTGCAGCAGGAAGTCCTCGTTCGGGTTTATCCTGCCTCCCGAGGCAAGCGTGGGTAGCCACACGAGGGCGATGACGAGCGCGACCACTCCAAACGCGATGGCGTCGAGCCGCGGCCCGTGCGGGCGCATGGGCATAGCGTTTGCCACGTCGAGGTCAGTGTCGCCGCTTTTCCCACACTCATCGCCCATAGCTGCTGGCATGTGCCCCCAAGAGGACAGCGGCCGGCGCACCGCATTGCCGTGCCCGGCATCAGTATCACAGTTCCTGACATCCGTCAACGCCGCATCGGCCATGGCGCAGCATCCAGAATCAGGTCCCTGCTGCTGTAGCCGCGAGAGTCTGCCGCGGACGCTATGCGATCGCCGATGAGTGGCGGACGAGAGCGCCCCATTGCACAATGGCACCCGCGTGGGGCATTCCGGTGCCGGCGCACGCCGACGGGGCGGCCATCTGGGACTTCCTGCGGTAGTGAGCGCCTGAAGGCGCAGGCAGTTGTCCGTGCCAGGCTGAGGCGCCCGGAAACGATGAAGATGGGCCCGGCGGGGAGCTGGGGGCGGCCGGAGCAAGCTGCTCCGGCTACAAGTCGTGCTACGTAGCGAAGGGTCGCTACTTCGCAGAGTAGTACGGGTGGGCGGACGGGCCGAATCTTCGAGGCAGGAAGGACTGCCGCCCGGGACTAAACACGCACTCGTGAGAGCTGACGCGGAGCCCGGAGCTGCCGTTGGAGCCGTTCCCTTTGCCATCGGCGCCGTACTGTGCTGGTGCACGGTGGCCACGGCCTTCAAGCTCACGCTGCGCGTGCTCGATCCGTTCCAGATGCTCCTCGTTGCCTCGTGGACGTCCCTGGGGCTGCTGGCGCTCGCCCTGCTCATTCGCCGCGAGCCGCGCTTCGGGGCTCCGGCGTGCCTGCGCGAGCTTGCCGCCGCTGCCATCTCGGGCCTGCTGAATCCACTGCTCTACTACCTGGTGCTGTTCACGGCGTACGATCTTCTGCCGGCTCAGCAAGCCCAGCCTCTGAATTATACCTGGCCGCTTGCCTTGGCGGTGCTGTCGGCGCCTCTGCTCGGCAAGCACGTGCCGCGTCGCGCCTTCGTCGGCCTGGCCGTGGGCCTCGTGGGAGTCGGCGTTGTGGCGACGCGGCTGGACCCATCTGGCTGGACGCACACCAGCGTTGTCGGCATCGCCCTCGCCGTCGGCAGCGGGGTGGTGTGGGCATCCTACTGGATACTGAACCTCCGCCGCACCGGCTCTCCCGTGTCCAAGCTCTTCTGGAGCTTCGTTTTCGGCGCCCCGGCAGTGACCCTCGCATGGGCGGTGTTGCCCTCTCGCGGCGACCTGACACTGCCTGGAATCGCCGGCGGCATCTACATTGGCCTCTTCGAAATGGGCATCGCCTTCGTGCTCTGGCTCATGGCCATTGCTCGAGCACCAAACCCCGCCCTTGTGGGCAATATTGCCTACCTCTCGCCCTTTCTCTCACTCGTACCCATCCGCTTCGTGCTCGGCGAGCACATCCACTGGTCGGCCCCGGTGGGCCTGATGCTCATCGTTGCCGGCATAGTGGTGTGTGGCAAGAGCTCCGACGAGTGAGGTTGGGAGCCGCACTATGCAAGGGAGCGATGCGGGAGCGGGGCGGAGCCGCGGCAGGAAGCCTTGCGCGAGCCGGGCAACATCAGAATGCTTGCGACGCGGCGGCGAGCATTCTGATTTGCTTTGCAACTAAGGGGGTGGGCCTCGTCCCGCAGGCAGCGAGCCGGGCTTGGCCGATAGCTGGTCGCCGTCTTTGTTGCCTGGCTCACACGGTTCGGCGGCGAAGGTCGTTGACCGCCCAGCAAATCCTCATGTATATTCTGCAATGCGCCGGCGCAGCCCAGACCGCAATAAACGCGCGCGTCGAGCTTCGTGCCCATGGGGTCAGCAGCGAAAACAGATGGCACGCCGTACTACGGCGGCGTTGACGTCGGATCGCTCACGTGCGATGCCGTTGTCATTGATGGGCGCGGCGAGGTGCTGGCCTCAGAGGTGGTCCTCACCGGCGCCCGCTGCCGAGCGACGGCCGAGGCCGCCATGGCAGCGGCACTCGGAGCCGTGGGCATCGGCCCGGAGGAGCTCGCATCCCTCGTTGCCACCGGGTACGGCCGGGAGCAAGTTCCGGGCCGTACCGAGGCCGTTACCGAGATCACCTGCCACGCGCGCGGCGCGCTGCACTTATTCCCCGAGACACGCCTCCTGCTCGACGTCGGCGGCCAGGACACCAAGGCGATAGCCATCGGCCCGGGTGGGCGTGTCGTGGATTTCGCCATGAACGATAAGTGCGCCGCCGGCACGGGTCGCTTCTTCGAGGTTATGGCTAGAGCTCTGGAGATCGACCTCGACGACTTCGGTCGTCTCGCTCTCGCGGCCACGAAGAGGCTGCGGCTGAACACCGTCTGCACCGTGTTCGCCGAAAGCGAGGCGGTTGGCATGGTGGCGCGCGGGGAGTGCGCGGCGGACATTGCCGCGGCCATCTGCCGCGCCGCCGCTGAGCGCGTCGTCTCGCTGGCGAAACGCGTGTCGGTCCCTGTCGCAGAGGCTGAGCTGCCGCGGCCGATCACGCTCAGCGGCGGCGTCGCCCGGAACATTGGCTTCGTGCGGGCGTTAGAAGAGACACTGGACTTGGCCGTCACGGTGCCGTCCGAGCCGCAGATCGTCGGCGCCCTCGGCGCTGCGCTGATCGGCGCCGAGCGACACGGCCCCGAGACACAGGGCGCTGGCCAACCCGTGCTAACCCGGGCTGACACGGACCACGGGTAGGCCCTGACCCTTCGGCCCCGTACGGGGCCAAGCCGTGCGAACGCCGTGGCTTGGCTCGTCGTGCGGGGGATCATCATACGCGAGAGGATAACCATGAAAAGGCCCATGCTTTTGCTCTGTGTCGTGAGCGTGTTCGGTGCCGGCAGCGCCTTCGGGCACCTGTGTAACAACATCTACCGGACACCTGACAGGCTCATCGTAAAGCCGGAGCGCGAGGTCATCACGCTGGACAAGTCGGACGACTTCCGCATTTTCGTGCAGAATAACTATCCGAAATACATCAGCGACGTGCGACTCACGGCCACTACAGATACGCCGGGGATCTCGGTGCAAGTGACCCCGGAAGTGATGGGGAAGATGGACCCGGGGCAAAAAGGGCAGTTCGTGGTGAAGGTCACGGTGGGCCCGGAGGTGGCGAGCGGGCGGCACACGGTGCGCATTGGCATCGGGGCCAAACAGGTGGGCTTCCGGCCGGTGAAGCCGGCGAGCACGGAGGAACTGCGGAAGGCCGCCAGCCGCGGCAACAAATCACACATGGTACTGGCCGCCGAATCGCTCGCCCGTAGGAAAGACCCTGTTGGCGTCAAGGTGCTGACCGACCTTGTCCGCGGATCGGACCGAGAGTATGCGGCGCGGGCGTTGCGCTCGGTGGGCAAGGCGGGCGATCCGGGCAACGCGGATCTCGCCCGCGGCATGCTGGATTCCCGTGACGGCTTGCTCAAAGGCCATGCCATCCTCGCCCTCGGGCTCCTGCACGTGGATCGGCAGCGCATACAGGGCTTCACCCGCGACCAAGACGAGTTCGTGCGGGCATGTGCGCTCGCCGCCCAGGCGATGCAGAAGGACGACCGCGTGCTGCCTGCCCTGCTTTCGTCTCTGCGAAGCAGCAACGCCTATGTGCGCATTGCCGCCGGTTGGGGGCTGGCCTACAACGCTCGCCAGGAGGGCATCGACGTCCTCGATACGGCTCTCGGCGTAGGCGAGGCCAGCACGAAAATCATGGCCGGTGACGCGCTCGTACAGGTGGCCAGTTTGCGGTAATGAGAGCCATCGCCTGCAGCCTTGCGCTTCTGAGCGGCCTCGCGCTCGTGGTCGGCCGCCCGAGCGCGAGGGAACTCAGTGAGACGCCGGACCCGGATGCGGCCCACTCGGGGCCGACGGAAACGTACACGACATTTGAGAGTATCGAGTACAACGTGGAGAAGGCCGTCCACACGGGGCCGGACGCGGGCGAGGTGACGGTGACGCTGTACCATAAGTACCCCTCGTCCCTGCACAACGTGCGGCTGCACGGCGCCAGCGATGTGCTGGACGTGAAGGTGGCGCCGGCGCTGGCCGAGGAGTTCAAGCCCACTGATTTTCTATCGTTCATCGTGCACGCCTCGCTGAGCCGACCGATCGAGGCTGATCGCGTCAGCCTTCCGCTGGCGATCCACGCGGATGAGTTCACCGCGGAGCCGACGATCGAGATAACGGTTCCTCTCACCGCCGAGGCAGAGCGTGAGGTCAACGAGTCGCTGACTCTCCCGGTGGGCGCGGTCGAGGTCAGAGTAACGCCGTATGGCAACCTCGCCTACTACGGCTGCATCGTGGGGACATTGGGCATCATCGGGTGGCTCATCGTCCGCAGGCGGCGGGCGGCATAGCCGCCACTCGCCCATGGGTGGCACGGCTTGCTTGCCAAGCTGTGCTGATCCTGGTTGACACGGACCACGGGTAGCAAGCTACCCGTGCCACACGGTCTCGAGTTCTATCCATGATCGAAGCCATCACCAAAGGCTTTGCACTCGGGCTCTCAACCGGCATCTACTGTGCCGGCGCCTGCGCGCCGGTGATGCTGCCATATCTGGTGGCGCACGACGGCAGCCGCCGCACCCGGCACGTGGCCCGCGCTATGGCGCAGTTCGCCGGCGGCCGGCTGGCGGCATATCTGCTGGTGGGCGCAGTCGGGGCGGCGCTCGGCGCTGAGATCGCCACCGCCGGGCCGGCGCGCCGTGTTGCCGGACTCGCCGTCATCGCGCTCGCGGGCCTCATGCTGGCCTATGGGCTGGGGCGCAGCTTCCCGGAGGCGCGCCTGTGTCGGCGCCTCGGCGGCTCGGCGCCGATGCGGCGATTTCCGCTATTGGCCGGCCTTCTGACGGGCGTTAACGTCTGTCCGCCGTTCCTCCTGCTCCTGGCCGCGGTGGTGACGTCGGCACACGTCGCCCATGGCGTGCTCATGGCACTTGCCTTCTTTGTGGGCACGTCGCTGTTCTTGGTGCCTCTGGGCTTTGCGGGCCTTCTCGGCGCCGTGCCGCGACTGCGTGGCATCGCGGAGGTGGCCGCGCTGTTTGCCGGATTGTGGTTTCTCGCCAGCGGCACGGCCATGCTTGTGGCGTGACCCAAGAGACGATAACGAGTTGGCACTTCCCATCGCCGCGGGGCGGTGCCTGCAGCGCATAGCGACCGGCGGTTTGACACGACGAAGAGGGGTGTGATGGCTCGTGCATACTCTCGCACAATTGCTCGTCCTGGCAGCGCTGCCCACGGCGTCTGTGCCGGCGCCGCCCCAGGGAGCCTTCCCGGTGGATGTCCGAGGATGGCGCCTCGCCAAAGGTCCGGAAACCTTCGATGCGCGCAGTATCTATGACTACATGGACGGCGAGGCGGACATCTACATGACGTACGGCTTCCGCTGCATGCACCACGCCGTCTACGAGCGCGACGGGAAGGCGCTCGTGGTCGAGGCGTACGACCTGGGCTCGCCGGCCGAGGCCTTCGGGATGTTCACCAACATAACCGCGGGCAAGCCGGTGCTGCTGGCTCAGGCCGGTCGCTACGGGTACGGAGAGCTGTGCTTCTGGCAGGGGCGATACTTCACCAAGATCTACGAGAAGCAGCGCGCCCAGGATGCGCGACCCGATATTGCGCTCCTCGCCACTCGCATCCTGCCAGCCCTCGGCGACGGCGGCCCGGCCTCTCCCTTCATCAGAGCCGTATTGCCGCCGGCGCTCAAGCCGACCAACATCGGCTACTTCCACCGCGACGCCAACCTCAACAACTTCTACTACGTCTCCACCGAGAACATACTCGAGCTGTCGGACGAGACGGAGTGCGTGCTCGCCGACTGCACGAGCGGGGCGAAGGCCATCAAGCTGGTGGTGATACGCTACCCCTCAGAGTCGGTGCGCGACGAGGCGTGGGCGGGCTTTTGCCGGACGATATTCCCCGGCGACGCCACGACGGCCGCCGATGTGTTTCGAGGCGAGCGCGTACCGGAGGGCACGTACACCGGGATCAAGAAGCTAAGCAGCCGCAGCGGCGCGCCGCTGCTGGGCATCTGCTTCGAGGCGACCAGCACCGACCAGTGCCACACCGTGCTTGGTTTGGTCGAGGCGTATATCGGGTCGGGCGCCGCTGACGCGTGTCAGGCCTGCGGTGGGTGCTGCTCGGGAGCAGAGGGTTGTCCGAAACCGTGCTGCGCCAAGACGCCGTGCTGCGGCGGTGCCGTGCCGTAGTGTGCCAGGGGTATACTAAGGAGATTCGCCGGGCACGCATTGCGGCGCCCGTTCTATCTCTGTACTACCTCCCCCGCGTAGCGCGGGCTTTTCTAAGCCCGCGATTTCCCTGCCGGGACGCGCGGCGGGCGAGAATGCCGGCCCCACGCGAGGCGGAGCCCCACAAGGAATGAACCCCAGGATCACGCGCATTCGACGGCTGGTGCAGGTGGCCTGCTTCGGCCTGCTGCTGTACGGCGCCTTTATCTGGACGCCGCATCAGATCGAGCTGTTCCCCAGGATCGAGCCCGGCGAGCCGCGCACGACGCTGTACGCCGAGGACCGCATCCTCTGGGTGTCCGGCCAGCAGTCCGTCATCGAGCTGTACCCGCCCATGCTCGCCTGCCGGTTCACGGCCCGGGGCGGCCTCTTCAAAGGGTGCTTCCTTCACTTCCTGTCCGAGAACATCACCTGGAAGACCTCGCTGAAGATACTGCTGCCGCACATCCTGCTCTTCGTCGCCGTCGTCTTCCTTTTCGGCAGGGCGTGGTGCGGCTGGATCTGTCCGCTGGGGGCGATGACGGACTTCATGAACGGCGTGCGGAAGCTCTTCGGCGGCGCCGCGCTCCGGGTACCGCGCTCGCTCAATCGCTTCTTCGGCAACCTGGCGCAGTTCCTGCTCATTATCAGCCTTGGGATCTCAGCGCTCATTGTACTCCCGGCACTGGGCGCATCCGGCGTCAACGACGCTCTGTACCTCGTCTACTGCCAGATCTGCCCGGCCAGGCTCGCCTTCCCGCTCCTCGGTGGTGTTAATCCCTGTTGGTACGACACCACCAACGGCATCACCATCTTCATGACCATCGTCGGCTGGCTCTTCCTGGGCTTCTTCTTCGCCGGCTTTTTGGTTCCGCGGCTTTGGTGCCGCGTCTGTGCCGTCGGCGCCTTCATGTCGTACTTCAACCGCGGGGCGTTGTTTACGCTGGAGAAGCGCGTGCCTCGGTGCAGCTTCTGCGGCACGTGCGAGCGCGTGTGCCCGCTCGATATCGAGCGCGTGTACCGGGAGCGCGAGAGGCGCATCGTGACCGACGCCGACTGCACGCTGTGCCTGCGCTGCGTGGAGTCGTGCCCGGAGAAAGACTGCCTCGAGGCGAAGCTTGTGGGTCTGCGGGTGGCGCGGTCGTGAACGGCAAGGAGAAAGGGCAAAGGGAAAAGGAGAAGACGACCATCACAATACGAGTTCGCGGTTCTTGTTGCCCTGCGCCATTTTTGCCGCTGTCTTGAGCTGACCACTGACCACTACATCATGGCTGATATCAGTTACTTTCGAAGCATCCTGTCCTCAGACGGGCGCGCCCGTGAGCTCGCCGCCCACGATGGGCCCATCGTCGGCACGCTGTGCAACTTCGTGCCCGAGGAGCTGATCGTGGCCGCCGGGGCGGTCCCCCTTCGCCTGTGCGCGGGCGACCACGACGCCAGCGACTCGGTCGAGGACATCTTCCCGCGCGATGTGTGCTCGGCGGCGAAGTCCGCCCTGGGTCTCATACGCGAGGCGCAAGGGGTGTTCGGCCGCATCGATCTGCTCGTCGTGCCGACGTCGTGCGATGCCAAGAAGAAGCTCGCCGACATGGTGTCTCGCTTCGTGCCGGTGCACACCATGCTGTTGCCCCCGGCGAAGGATGTTGACGCCGGCAAGGCGTTGTGGTTGAGCGAGGTGGAACGCTTCAAGACCAAACTGGAGGAGCTCACGGGCACGAGCATAAACAGGCGGGGACTGCGCGAGGCCATCGAGCTGCTGAACGCGCGCCAGCAGACCTTCCGGCGCTTCCTGCAGCTGTGGCAGAGCGATCCGCCCCTCGTGACCGGCGAAGAGGCGCTCTATGTGGCCGGCGCCAGCTTCCACGATGACATAGGCCGGTGGACGGATGAGGTGACGAAGCTCTGTGAGGGCGCGCAGCCAGGCCTGGCGGGGCACGGTCCCCGGTCCGCCATAGCTTTAGCGACGGCGGGAGATCCCGTACGGGATGCCCCGTACGGGGTCCCGGCCGAAGGCACAGGGACCGCTTCAGACAGGCGCCCCGCCCTACAACACGGATCGACGGGTGGCACGGGTTGCTTGTCAACCGGTGGGCCTCAGTGCCAAGACGGCACGGGTACCGAGCGACCCGTGGCACCTACCGGAAGATGGCCGCAGGACGGAAACGCCTCCATCCAAACCAATGCCGCCCCGCGGCTGCTCCTCACCGGTGCGCCGCTGATCTACCCGAACTTCAAGCTCGCGCGCATCATCGAGCAGTCGGGCGCCGTGATCGCGGCCGACGACTTGTGTTCGAGCACGCAGCGGCTCAATCAGCCGGTCGTGCCGAGCGAATGGTCAATGCGGGCGATGATGCAGGCCGTGGCGGAGAAGTACCTGCTGCCGTCGGTGTGCCCCTGCTTCACGGATAGTGCCGACCGGATCAACAAGATCGAGGGTTACATCGAGGACCTCGGCATCGACGGCGTCGTGTACCACAACCTGCGCATGTGCGCGCTGTTTGACATCGAGAGCCACCAGCTCCGCGATGCCCTCCAGGCCCTCAACGTCCCCATGCTCACGCTCCACACCGACTACAGCCCCGAGGACACCGAGCAGCTCCGCAACCGCGTCGAGGCGTTTCTGGAGATGCTCAGTGGGCGATAGCACGGACGAGGCAGTGTGCCACGGGTAGCTGTGCTACCCGTGCTGCCTTGGGGCACCCAGCCTACCTCGAGGGCGCGTGGAACACGACGTCCCAGGGCTTTTGGGTCCCGTAGATGCGCTCCGCGCCGCCGTGGTCGGTGAGGTCGGGGCCTACGCTGTAGAGGAAGTAGTCGCCATCCTGAATGCGGTAGATGTAGGGCTTCTCTGTGAGGGGATCGATGATCGAGAGCTTGACGCCGGGGATGTCGAGCGATTCGAGGTCGCGCAGGGACTGCGGCAGTTTCCCGTGCCGCAGGTGGTACAGCTCGACGGCGAAGAGCACCTGCGTCCCGTGGCGCTCGGAGTGCCTCCTGAAGTCAACCGCGACGGTCTTCCGGAATCCGGGGCCTATCATCCGAGCCAGTGCTTTGCTGGGGGAGAGCGTCCAGCGCCTCGGCGCCGACTCGATGGCCGCCCGCACCTCGGCGTACGGCTTCTGCGACAGGCGCACGGCCTCGTCCCGCTCCACGCGCACAGCGGCCGCCACGGTTTCGGCATCGAGGCCCACCACCCGCCCTGACCTCCCCCATGCCTGCGATCCGACGCTGGCGGCCATGGTGCGACACTCGGCCTCGAGGATTTCTGCTATGGGCGGCGTGTTGGCCTCGACCTCGGCGAGAATCTGAAGGGCCCAGGCTAGCTCGGCCTCGCCGAGGTGCTGGCACTCCCCCAGCCGCCGCAGCTCGCGCAGCGGGATGGCCTGGATCGCGCGGGCGATGTGCCATCCACCGATGTCGGCGCCCACCTCGAGCTTCGCCCCAAAGCGCAGCCCATCCAGGAGCGGCGGCACGGCCGCAGCGTAGCGCCCATCGTCGCTCGCCAGCCGCGATTCAACCACCAGCAGTCGTGTAAGCTCCCGGAACGCCTGCCACCGGGCGATGCCCCCCTGCCCCGGTGGCGCGCTGACCGGTACCGAGCCGAGCGGCACAACGCACTCCTTCTCGAGGCCACGGCGAAGCTCGGCAAGGACCTCCTCATTCTGTCTCAGCGCGTCCCTCTGCTCCGCCGTAATCGGCACGCCGGGCTCCGTGGAGAGGTCCACGCCCGTGTCAACGTATATCGCCACTGCGCTCACGAAGAGATCGTAGCCGTTGTCCGCCGGCACCTCGGGCAGCACGACGACGATCGGTGGCGGCGGCGGCCCCATCCGTCGCTTCACCCACCACCGCAGCACCACCGCCAGCACACCAAACACGACCACAAACGCCGCCAAGCCGATAGCGATCCGACGCAGCCTCATTGCTGATCGCCCCTGAGGACTGGCGCCTCCGATTGGATGGTGGGCTTGTGGAAGACGACGTCCCCCAGCTTCATCTTCCAGTTCCACGGCACTCCTCCATCGTCAACGAGGTCATTGCCGACGCTGTAGAGCAGGTAATCGCCGTCCTGCACGTGGTAGATGTAGGGCTTCTGTGTGAGCGGATCAGTGATCCAGAGCTCCGCGCCGGGGACCTCGAGGCCGTCGAGGTCCCGCAGGGACTGCGGCACCTTCCCATGCCGCAGTCGATACAGCTCAATCGCGGCAAGCACCTGTGTTCCCCGGCGCTTCGAGCGCATCTCGAAGGCGCGCGCGACCACGCTATCCCAGACAGCGGACATGTATACTGCCGTGCCCCTGCTGGGTGACATGAAGAACTCCTGTTCTGGTGCCGCCGTCGCTGTCTTCACCTCGCTGTACGGCCTTCGCGCCAGTCGAACGGCTGCGTCGCGGTTTTCACGGAGGATTGCCGCGGTCTTTCGCGGATTCGGCCGCAGGAAACGACCCGGCCCGCGGGGGGCGAGAGATCCACTGGCGGCAAGTTGCGGCAGCGCCGCGAGATCCCCGCGGTATTCGACCTCTATCGTCTGCTCGATCGGCGCAGCGTTTGCCTCCACCTCGGCGAGAAGCCGGATGATCGACACGAGGTCGGCCTCGGCGAGTGCGCCGGACTCGGCCAGGAGTTGCATCGGGTACAGCATCATGCCCTCGATCGCGTACGCTGAGAGGCGGTGTACGATTCCCGAACCGCGTTCGAGCTTAACGCCGAAGCGGAGGCCATCTGCAAGGGGTGGCAGCACGTCGCCGCGGCGGCCCTCCTGCTCCGCAATTCGGGACTCAATCGATAGGAGGCGTGCGAACTCCCGCAGTGCGGACAGCTCGCCAACGGCCGGCAGCGACCGACCTGCCCGATAGCGCGGCGCCACACACTCCTTCTCCAGACCCCGCCGAAGCTCGGCCAGCGCAGCCTCGTTCTGCTTCAGCGCCTCCCGCTGCTCGGCCGTGACCGGCGCGCCTCGGCGGGGAACGTCTACCCAGGTCTTCACGCTGAGCTTCACGGCGTTGAGAAAGTCGTCGTAGCCGTTATCCTCCGGCACTTCAGGCAGCACAACGACGATCGGCGGCGGCGCTGGCCCAATCCACCGCTTCACCCACCACCGCAGCACCACGGCGAGCACGCCGAGCACAAGCACAAACGCCGCCAAGCCGATAGCGATCCGACGCAGCCTCATTGCTGATCCCCCTCCATCGCGTGCCCGTGTCTCTAGTCGGGCACGACGTCGCAATACCAGAAGCGCTCCTCTCGCAGCACGATCTGGCCGATTGTGCATGCGACGGGCTGGCGGAAGATGGGCCCGTCGTAGACGAAGGAGTGATACTCGCCGTTCTCGCCGCACGGATCGACGCCGTCGGGCAGATCGGCCAGGAACGCATCGCCGAACTCGCGGCCGACGAAGCTCCGGTCGAGATGCTCTGAGTCCACGCAGGTCGTGATGGCCCGGAAGCCCTGATCGATGAGCTGCCGCGCCAGCGCCGCCGTGTCGCGCTGCCACAGGGGGAACACGGCCCGCATGCCCACCTGGGCCAGGCTGTCCTCGCGGTATTGCCGGACGTCCTCCAGGAAGACGTCGCCGAAGATGACCGAAGATACACCCCGCGCGGCCTGCTCTTCCAGCGCCGCCCGCATCCTGGCGGCGTACTCCTCGTCCGTGCATTCGCGTGGAATCCACACGATCGCCAGCGGCACCCCAATGCTCTCCGCCTGGCGCTCCACCAACTCGCGGCGCACGCCGTGCATGCTGACGCGGTCGTAGCCCTCGGTCACGGTGGTGAGCAGGGCGGCGACCTCATACTCGCCGCCCTGCCGGGTCTCATGCAGCGCCAGCGCGCCGTCCTTTCCGCTGCTCCAGGCCATGAGGGCACGTTGGGCCATATCGAGCTCCCTGTCAGGGGTCGCTTGGGGTCTCGGCAGCAGCCGGTTTATGAAACACAACGTCGTCCGGGCCGTCGCTCCGGCCTCGCTGTCTGGGCTGCCCGCCGTCGTCGTTGATGTTGTCGCCCACGCTATACAGCCAGTAGTCGTCGCCCGTGCGCCTGTAGATGAACGGCTCGTCTGAGAGAGGATCGACCATTGGTATCTTCTGCGTGCCTTCCATCGTCATGCTTCGCAGGTCATCCAGCGACGCGGGCGGCCGGCCACGCCGGAGTCGATACAGCTCGATGGCGGCGAGGAGCTGCGTTGCGCGGTGCCGTGAGGAAGTGCCCTTGGCCGATCTGGCAACGGCTCGACACCCGACGACGAATGTGGCGCTCATCGTGTCGCCCATGACGGCAGTGAGCGACGGGAAACGCAGGCGTTTCTTCTTCTTTTCCGGCCGAGCCGGCTGCAGTTCGCGATACGGCCGGCTCGTCTGTGAGAGCGCGTCATTGCGGTCCCTCGCCAGCCTCCGGATGAGTGCATGCGGATTGTAGCCCATCAACGGCGGGAGCCTGCGTCCGCCGGACTTGAACTGTCGGTCGAACGCCAACACCTCCGCCTTGCACGACTGGTACTCGGCCTCAATCACCTGTTCGACCGGCGGCTCAGTTGCCTGCAACTGCTGCAGGAAGCCAATGACCGCCTCGAGCTGCTTGGCTGTCAGCGTTCGGGATCTAACCGCATGCCTCAGTTCGCGAAGCGAGATGCTCTGCATGGCTGACGATGTGAGACCGTGTATCACGTCCCCGCCAGTGCCCACCGCCTGGGCGAATCGCAGAGCGTCGTACAGCGGCTGTAGGCATTCGGCCGCTCGGCCCGAGAGCCTGGCATCTCTCGATTCCATCACGAATAGATAGGTGATCCAGCGGAAGCGCCGGAGTTCCGGACGGCTCTGGGCCAGAGAGGTCCTCAACGGTGCCACACACGGCTTCCCGAGCGCCCCTCTGACTTCGGCGAGCGCCGGGGCGGCGTTTTCGAGCGTCTCCAGGTCTTCGGCAGGCACCGGCCCATCCTCAGTTGGGTCGAACTCGGGCTGCCTGGTGAGCGACATCGCGGCCCTCACGAAATCGTCGTAGGCGTTGTCTTCGGGGACAGCGGGAAGCTGGATCTCAATGGCCGGCGTGGGCGCCGGGCGGGGGCGCGTCATTTCCCAGACGGCCACACCACCAAGCGTGAGCCACACAAGGATGAGCGTCACTATCGCAACGGGGACGAGCCGCGACCTCATCGCCAACGCCCCTCACACATAATAGCACGCCACTCGCCCCAGCCGCCAGCGTCTCAGGCGGCCATGAGCGGCGCCAGTCTGTACGTTTGAGGCAGCATTATCCGCTGGGGTGCCTGCAAGGAAGCTGCCAGGCGCGTCGGTCCGCTGGTGCATATGGAGTGGGAAAAAGACCGCGCTCTTTGGCTCTGAGTACCTTCAGCCCGGCCAGGCAAGCTGCCTGGCCCACACAAGCAGCGATGCCTCTCAGTCGTTGAGATGACACGTCCCCTTCCCGTAATCCAACCAGCCCACATCGAACCGCAGCCGCGCGATGGGGAACTCGAAGAACCACCGCAGGCTGATGCGCCGGCCCGTCGTCTGCTCGGTGGTGTAGAACAGGGCGAAGGCGCCGTAGTGGGCTGCGATGACGCCGGCCGGGATGAACTCGCTGAAACGATCCAGATGCTCGTGGATGCTGAGGTAGCGCATCACATCCGGCAGATACTTGGCGGCCGCCTTGCGGTCTTCCGGAGCGATGTCAGGCTCCTCGTCCGCGTTCCAGGGAGGCAATGGCTCGGTGGCGGCATCGGCCGGAGTTCGCATCCGGACGAAGATGGGTGAGGTCCAGGCATACTCGCGATCGACCTGCACCACGCGCACGTAATAGAAGGTCTCGGCCGGCGGCGCCGGATCGCTGACCTCGAAGCACATGTCCCTGCCGTCCCCGGGCTCCGAGTGCAATCGCTCGGCGCCGCGGATCACGTCAACGCGCATCACGTCGGCCGTGCCGTGCACCTCTATCCGCAGCCGCGGCGGCTCCTCGAGCTCGACGTCGCCGCCGGGGCCGGCATCGCCGATGCGGCAGTCGGCATAGATGCGCGCTCCGGTCGTGGCATAGCACTGCCGGTTGCGCAGGGCCTCCCACAGCGCCTCGCGCGTCAGCTCCTCGGCGCGGACCGCCGCGTAGCCGATCCCGGTGGCGCCGTCGCGTCGCTCCAGCATCCAATCGAAGCGCCCGCCGGCGGCCCGCACGCGTCGGGGCACGCCGGGATCGCCGGCATGATTGTCCGACGAGCCAATGAAGCCCACCTTGCCGCCCAGGGAGAGGAAGCGCTGCCCCAGCCACTCGAAGTTGCTGTGTCCCGAGCAGATCTCGACGAAGGGCGTCAGCGACGGCTCGATGTCCCACACGCGCCGCTCGGGATTGGCGCCGTCGAAGGCGTGCCCGTGGGGGATGATGAAGACGTCCTGCCCCTTGGCCAACTGCTGGAGCTTGCGTATCTTGCCGATGGTCGGGTCGAACGGCTCATCGCGCGGCGTGCGGAAGTACACGTTCTGGTCGGCGCCGTCGCCGCGCCACTCGTAAGCTTGGAAGACGACGAACTGGCCTTCCTGATGAACCGCTTCAATGGCCTTCTTCGCTACCGGCCACCAGGTGCATGCGGCCTCCGGGTCGCGGGTGAAGATGTGGCTGGCAATGGCGGCGAAGTCGAGCCCGGCCCGGCGGGCGAACTCGAGCACGTTCTTCGGGTCCGAGGATGGCGTGAGCGTGCGGATCTCGCTGGCATCGTACGCGTGAACGTGCAGGTCGCCCCAGAACACGCGCTCCTGCGTGTCGCGCACGATTATCGGGTTAGTCTCCGCCTGCCGTCCCGCTCTATCGCGAACAGGTATGCGGTATACCCCCGGCGTGTCGCACTGCAGCCCCTGAACAAGCGCGATGCCCGCGTCCGCCTTGTCGAACCGGTGCCGCACGGGCAAGCCCTCGACGCCCTCGCATGGCCCGAGCGTGATCGCCTCTCGGCACCCTTCAGCGACGCAGCCCGCCTGGCTGAGGGCGAACACTCTCACGCCAAAGGGCTCGCCGGGCGGGACAATGGTCGGTGCAATGGCATAGTACCGATACGGCACGGCGTCCACGAAGAGGTTGATGACGAGCGGCGAGTCGGGCAACTGCCGCAGCGGCTCGCCCGGCGACATCGCAGCGCCCACGAGCACCCGCTGCTCGCGCAGAGGCACATCCACGGAGCAGATACCCTCGCCGCCGAAGCGCCGGTCGCCGATGCGGATGCTGAAGGTGTCCCCGGGCTGCATGCGCCCCTGCGCTACGCGCACTGCGGCCACCGGGCGGCGATGGGAGGGGTTGTCCGTATTGACCAGGCACTCGAGCAGCGCCGACGCCCGAGCCTCGAAGGTCACATAGGCCCGGCCCTGCGGGTTGAAGTCCTGCTGCCGATAGTCGAACTGAAAGCCCGACCAGGACGCCCGCTCGAAGGCGATGATGGCGCCCTCGGGTATCTCCTGCCGCGCCTGAAAGCCGATCTCCCACGTCCCGAGCAGCCCGCACTGCACCTCGATGCGCTGCCCCTCGACGCGCGTTCCGTCCGCTCCCGCAAACGCCAGCCACGCCGTTCCGATGGCGTCCGTGCGCTCGTCGGTGATCTCAAATCGCAGGTCAACGTACTTACCCTTGCGTTCCAACTCGATAGGCATGAAGGTGTTCCTCCGGCTTCGGGTCAGGAGGGTGGGTGCATCTTCCAGGGCTGGCAGCACAAGTCGTGAGCGTTGACAGACGTATTCCCGCGTCGAGGGGACGATCCTGCGCCACGGCGCTCTGAGCATGCACCGCCCGCCGCGCGGACCAGCCACTCACGAGTCCTCCGAAGGGGCAGTCGAGCTGGGCGGCGAATAGGCACATTCAGACCGACAGTTAGCACCTCGCGCACACTGGGAGCAATGGCACAATGAGCGCCAAGAAGCGATGTCTGATGATGGGCGCCGGCGGCATGGCCGGCGGCTGGATTCGCCGATTCTTCCCCAACTTCACCGACCGCATGGAGATCGTCGGGCTCGTCGATATCAAGCGCGAGCCGCTCGACGCCTCGGGCGACTTCCTCGGCCTCCCAGCCGAGCGGCGGTTCATGGATTCCCAGAGCGCCTTTGACGCCGTCGAGGCCGACTTCTGCACCATCGTGACGCCGCCCGATGTTCACAAAGAGGCCGTGATGCTCGCGGTGGACCGGGGCATGGACATCCTCAGCGAAAAGCCCATCGCCGATACGTGGGAGGCGTGCGTGGACATCTATCGCGCCGTGATGGGCGCCGGAGTGAAGATGCAAGTGGTGCAGAATTACCGCTACGAGTCTCGTATTCTCACCCTGAAGAAGGCGCTCGATGAGGGGCGCGTCGGGAGGCCGAACTACATCATGGGCCGCTTCGCCGCCGACTACCGCAAGCGCGGCGCGTGGGGCGCCTTCCGCCACGAGATCCCCCATGCGCTGCTGGTCGAGGGCGCGGTGCACCACTTCGACCAGTTGCGGAACCTCAGCGGCGCCGACTGCCAGCTCATCACCGGCTGGGAGTGGAACCCCGACCATCCCAGCTTCGACGGCGAATGCTGCGCGCTGTTCTCGATGCGCATGGCCAACGACGTCAAGGCCGTCTACGAGGGCAGTTGCCTGGCGGCCGGATGGCAGAACAACTGGCACCGGGAGTACTATCGCGTCGAGTGCGAGAACGGTGTGCTGACGGTGGATAAAGACGACATCGTGCGCGTTCTCGAGCACACGGGCGGCGGGGCCGTCAGGATGGAGGAGCTCCAGCCCGTGAAGCCGGAGTGGGCGGGTCACAGCCAGATCATCAAGGACTTCCTCGACTGGCTCGACGGCGGCCCGGAGCCGGCAACAGCATTGAGCGACAACATCAAGAGCGCCGCCATGCTGTTCGGGGCCGTCGATGCCTCAGAGACCGGGCGGTGCGTGGACGTGGCAGCCAAGGCAGCCATTGAGTCGTAGGGCTCCCGGGTGGC
The DNA here is from genome assembly GCA_030601885.1 of Armatimonadota bacterium. Classification (GTDB taxonomy): domain Bacteria; phylum Armatimonadota; class Zipacnadia; order JAUWAU01; family JAUWAU01; genus JAUWAU01. Next base: position 221,847 of record JAUWAU010000003.1, on the reverse strand, counting down.
ACGTCGGCGACCCGTGGCACCCGGCATCCTGGACCGAATGATCGGAGTGAGCCGGAGAATGCCACAGACCAGACGAGAGTTCCTGCAGAAAGCCACGGCCGGCGCCGCCGGCCTGGCCGTCGGCGCACAGCTTGCGACACAAGACACGCAGGCAGCCAAGGGAGGAACCAACATGCGCATCGGTATGTGCGACTGGAGCATGCGCCAGCGAGGCAGCGTGGAAGCCATGCTGCTGGCCAAGGAGCTTGGCCTCGACGGCGTTGAGGTGAGCGTCGCGCCGGGCGTTGGCGAGCCGGGTCTGCGCGACCCGGCGAAGCAGAAGGCCTATCTGGACGCGTGCAAGGAGCACGGCGTCGCCGTGTGCTCACTGGCCCTCGGCAGCACCTTCAATCGGATGCCGCTCAAGTCCGAGCCCAAGTGCGCCATTTGGTTGGTTGACGCGATCCCCATCATCAAGAACATGGGCGCCACGAACATGCTGCTGGCCTTCTTCGGCAGAGGCGAACTGAAGATGGACGAAAAGGACGACATCCAGCGAGTGGTGGATGTGCTCAAGGAGTGCGGGCCTCGGGCGCAGCAGGCCGGGGTGATCCTCGGCCTCGAGAACACGCTGAGCGCCGAGGACAACATGAGACTCCTGGAGATGGTGGACCACCCGTCTGTCCGCGTCTACTATGACCCGAAGAACTCGGCGGGGCGCGGACGCGACGTGCCTGAGGAGATCCGCACGCTCAAGGACCTCATCTGCCAGGTGCACGTCAAGAACGGCCCGAAGCTGCTGAGCGAGAAGGTGGACCTGGACTTCCCGGCCTGCGCCGAGGCGCTCAAGGAGATCGGCTACGACGGCTGGTACGTGCTCGAGACCTCCAGCCCCAACGATCTCGTGAGTGACACGAAGGCGAACATCGAGTACGTGCGGCAGACCTTTGGGTAATGGGTCATGGTTGATGGTTGATGGTTGATGGTTAATGGCCACAGCGCGCCGGGAGCTGACCACTGGCCACTGACCACTGCGGTGGCCGGCGTTAGGTCGGCACCGGCTCAATCCCGAACATCTGACAGTACGCCCGAAGCTGCCCGGCATGGTCGCCGCAGAAGAAGATCTGGTGGAAGCCCTGGATGTCCGGGGACTCGGGCACGCCGTCAACCTCGACCGTCACCGCCGTCCGGCAGCCGCCGGCTGGCGGAGTGTTCACGTTCCCCGTCACAGTTCCAGAGTAGATGATTAACTTTCTTGGCCCCAGGAAGTCGGCGATGGTCACCCTCTCCCCCTCGGGCCACAGCACCTGCGCCGAGACGTTAGTGCCCGAATGATGACTGCGTATCCGGTAAGGCGCCGCCGGTCCGCCCGGCCCCCACAACACCCTCGGGGAGACGCAGTGTGAGCCGATGAGCGCGTTCTGCACCGTCTCCGGCACCGGATCCTGCTGAAAGCCGGGCTTGTCGAACAGATACCGCACCAGCAGGAGCGTCAAGGCAGCGTTCAGGTCCGCCTCGCACGCTGCCACCGTCCCCTCGTCGTTCAGCTTCATCCAGGCCATGCACGGCGTCGGCATCTGCCGCCGACGCGCTGGCCCGAGGCAATCCATGGTGATGGCGTCGCCGTCCTCCCGGGCCATGATGTTCCTGGCCGCAAAGTACGTCCTGGCGGCGTCGATCATCTCGGCCCGCGACGGCTCCACGACCTCCTTCGCTCGCCGCGCCCAGTCGTCGGCGAGAGCCCTCACCTCAGCCGTCTCGCCGATCGTTCCCAACTCGTCGATGAATGTCTGCACCGGGATGGTCCGCAGCTTCGTGCCCAAGTGCTCCACATCTCTGTCGGAGCGCTTGGTGCCTTTGAGCACGACCAGGCGCGTCTCCCGCATCTGTCTGGCGGCGTTGACCATCCTCATGCCGTACCTGACGGCCTCGAAGTCCAGTGAAGAGACCACATACACGCCCGGCTTCTTCGATGGCTCGAGCACATTGGTGGTGAACGCCGCCCCCACGGGCGCGAAGATGATGGCGGGCAGCCCCGTGTCGGCGAGCTTGTTGGCCGTCGGCCAGGCCACTCCGTGCCTATCCAGCAGCACCAGCAGAACACCGTCCGGAGGATGCCGCTGGAGCCCGGCGAGGAACCTGTCGGCTGCCGCCTGCTCGTGCAGCGGCTGCGGCTCCATGGCAATCTGCATGCCCAGCTCCCGCCCGGCAGCCAGTATCTGCTCCGTGTACCGCTTTCTGGCCGCCTCGCCGTCGTAGGCGCCGCCGGGCCAACTGAAGTCATACACGCGTCGCTTCACGAAAGCGACCCGCAGCGTCGCCTGCGCCTTCGGCGCCGCAAACAGCCGCTGCCCGGAGTCGCTAAGAGCAAGGCCAAAGCCGAGGGGGATGGCCGGCAATCTCAGCAGGAACCGCCGTCGCGAAACCCGATCGCTCTTTCCATGTGCGTCCGTCACGGTTCTCACGCTCCCTGGCACGCATCACGCTGTGCATGTGTCCGAACTCGCGCCACTGTCGGGCAAGTGTCTCGACGGCGGATTATTGGACATTCACGCCCCGGTCCCCTGCATTGCTTCAGGCTTTTGTGGCGTTTGATATGGCCATCGCCGCCGATGGATCTCGCCGTGCATAGCAGGAAGAGCAGCCTGGTTTCGTACGCGCGGGGGCAGGTTATCCGGGATAGGTGGCGAAGGTAGAAACAGGAGGAGGCACAGACGTGCGACCGTTGGTGGCCAGAAGCGCAATCCTGTGTGGCCTGGTTTGGCTGCTCGCAGCCGGAGCGTGTGCGCCGAGCGCCTGGTACGTCTACACGGTGGACACCGCGGACGATGTCGGGGGGTACTCATCCGTGGCACTGGACGCCAACGGCTATCCCCACATAAGCTACCTGGACAGCACGAACGAAGCGCTGAAATACGCCCGGTGGAATGGCAGCGGCTGGGATGTTCAGACGGTGGATAGCGTGGACCGGGTTGGCTGGTGGGGGGCGATTGCTCTCGACGCGAGCGACTATCCCCACATCAGCTACCAGGACTACGGCGGCGGCGCCGGCCTGAAGTACGCGCGCTGGAACGGAAGCAGTTGGGACATCCAGGTGGTGGAGAGCGGACCTGGCACCGGCTACGACACGTGTATCGTCTTGGACTCCAAGGGCTATCCCCACATAAGTTACTACCATGACTGGCCAGACTTCGGCCTGAAATACGCGAAGTGGAGCGGGACGAAGTGGAAGATCCAGATGGTGGCCCCCGGATTCGATGTGGGGTACTGGACTTCCATTGCGTTGGACGCCAACGATCATCCGCACATAAGCTACTGCGACGACGCCGCCTGGACAGTCAAGTACGCTGGGTGGAATGGCAGCACGTGGGACATCCACACGATAGACGACGCCGGCGGGGACAGCTCCTTGGCGTTGGACTCCAGCGGCCATCCGCACATAAGCTATCCCGGGAGCGTCGGGCCGGGGTATGCCGCCTGGAACGGCACGACGTGGAACATTCAGTCGGTGGACGCCTCAAGCGCACACCACGTCTCCATCGGTCTGGACTCCCAGGACCATCCGCGCATCGCCTATTCCAGTGGCTACTACCGTTGGCTCCGCTGCGCCGCCTGGAATGGCAGCAGTTGGGACATCGAGACCGCGGACACCGCCGGCTATGCGGTGATGCAGCCCGCGTTGGCTCTGGATGCCGCTGGTCAGGCGCACATAAGCTATCGCGACACTGACGCGCACGCCCTCAAGTACGCTACCACGCGGCTGCCTGCGGATGGCTCGCATGCGCTGGCGGCCGCGGGCTACTATATGATCTCCTTTCCTCTGACGCCGCCCGCAGGCACCACGGTAGATGAGTTGCTCTGCGATGATCTGGGCCACGGGAGCTACTACATGTGGCAGTGGTACGGGGGCCGGTACCACTCAGTGCCCACAGCCCTGCCCGACTGCCAGCACGCCACGGTGCGTAGGCAGGATGGATGTTGGCTGCTTGCCCCCGCGGCAACACTGCACATCGGCACCGGCGGCACGATGCCGCATGGTGATCAGAGCATCGCGTTGGTGGCGGGGTGGAACATGATCGCCGTACTGTACGAGGCCACGATGGACAGCCTCCTCGTGGACAACGGCGGCGACGTGCGCAGTCTGGCAGACGGGGAGAGCGCCGGGTGGGTGCTGGCCAGGTTCTACTACTGCCACGACGGCACGGGCACTTACAGCACGCTCAGTGTCAATCAGACTCCGGCGGACAGCCTGTCGTTGTGGCACAGCTACTGGGTGTTGGCGGCTCTCGACTGCTCGCTGATCGTTCCGCAGACTTCCATGGGCGGCACCACGGCGAGCAGATCGCGACAGCCGGCTTCTGCGCCGCTGGTGTGGACTTTCGACATCGCTGCCAGCAGCGGCGGCTCTTCCGACAGCATCACGATGGCGGCGGCCGATCGGGCTTCGGACGACTTCGATGGGTTCGCTCTCGACACACCCAAGCCGCCCGCTTCTCCCCGCGAAGACGCGCTGCGGGTGGTGTTGAGGCCGACCCGAGGGGCAGATAGCAGAGGCCTTCCCGGGCCCTCCGAGTTGGCCATGGAGACGAAGGGCACCGGGCCAGATGCCCTCCAATGGGAGTTCGTCGTCGCGGGCGGGCGTCTTGGGGAAACGATCCGACTGAGTTGGCCCGGGCTGCATCGGCTGCCCAGGGATCGGGTGGCCATCCTGATAGACAGTGACACGGGCAAGCGGACATTCATGCGGACGCGGGCCCAGTACGAGTTCGCCGCGCCGGGGTCGGGCGGCGCTCGCAGCTTCTCGCTACGCGTGAAGCCCGCGCGGCACGGCGCACAGCTCATTACCAGCTTCTCGGTCGTTCCGCTGAGAGGCAGGCCGGGCGCCGAGATGGCTTTCGGGCTCTCAGCAGAGGCAACGGTGGACATCAGCGTTCTCAACGTCGCCGGGCGACTGGTGCAGCGCGTCCGGCAGGGACTTGCAGTGGAGGCCGGCGCGCACATGGTGGCGTGGCCGGGCCGCTCCGCCAGCAGCATGGCGTTGCCGAACGGCATCTACCTGTGCGTGCTGGAGGCGAGGGGGACAGACGGCCACCTGGCCCGCGCCGTGCGACCCATCAGCATGGCGCGGTGAGCCCGGCGCACCTGGCGGCTCTCGGCAGACGCACTCGGGGCCGAGCGTGCGTGGGGGGAGGAGATCGGGGCATGGCGCAAACTGCGCTCGTGAGGGCAGTTCCGTGGGCAATGTTCTGCTGCCTGGCGGCCACGGCCGGGGCGGCCGGCACGTGGTACATCGATGTCGTGGACCGGGTAGGCTTTGGCGTGGACGAAGCTCGCACCTCGCTGGCACTGGATGCCAGCGGCCATCCGCACGTAGTGTACTACGACTGGTCCAGCGGCGATCTGCGCTACGCTGGCTGGATGGGGAGCTATTGGGACATCCAGCTCGTGGAAGCCGCTGGCGATGTCGGACAGTACGCGTCCCTCGCTCTCGACAGCAGCGGCCGCCCGCACGTCAGCTACTACGACGCCACGAGCACGAAGCGCGACTTGAAGTACGCCCGCTCGAACGGCACCAGTTGGGACGTGCAGACATTGCACAGCCCCACCTGGGCCTACACATGCAACTCTCTGGCCTTGGACGCCAGCGGCTATCCCCACATGGCGTACGCCGACTGGACCAACCGCGACCTCAAATATGCCGCCTGGAACGGCAGCACCTGGGTCATCCAGACAGTAGAGAGCGCGGGAGACGTGGGCGACCCCTGCTCGCTCGCGCTGGATTCCCTGGGCCGGCCGTGCATAAGCTACTACGACTACTTCCCGAATGGAACCCTGAAATACGCGGCCTGGACGGGCAGTAGCTGGCTGATTCAGACGGTGGACGCGGTCGCGGATGTGGGAGACTGCAACTCCCTCGCGCTGGACACGGCTGGCTCCCCACACATAAGCTACTATGATTGCGACAACGGCGATCTGAAGTACGCCGCGTGGACCGGGAGCACCTGGTTGATTCAGCAGGTGGACACTGGCGGAGATGTGGGAATGTACACGTCCTTGGCGCTGGACGCCAGCGGCGCCCCACGCATAAGCTATTATGACTGGGACAACGGCCATCTCAAATACGCCGCGTGGAACGGGAGCGGCTGGCTGATTCAGCAGGTGGACACTGGCGGGAGACGTGTGGGAATGTATACCTGCTTGGCACTCGACGCCGGTGGTTCTCCACGCATAAGCTACTACGACTACGACAGTGGCGATCTCACGTACGCGGCGTGGAACGGCAGCACGTGGTCCATCGAGACGGTGGACAATGTCGGAGACGTGGGATGGTACACCTCCCTGGCGCTGGATGCGGAGGGCCATCCCCACATCAGCTACCACCGTAGCCTGTCAGCTATGGAGGTGCAGCTCAAATACGCCACCTGGACCGGTAGCAACTGGGTCATCGAGACGCTCAACAGCACGGGAGACGTGGGCACGCAGGGCTCGCTCGCGCTCGACTCCCTGGATCGGCCCCGCATAAGCTACTACGACCTCCGGTCCGGGAAGCTGAAATACGCGGCGTGGGTCGGCAGCGCCTGGGTCATTGACAGGGTGGACGATCTGCACGACGTGGGAACGTACACCTCTCTGGCGTTGGATGCGAGTGGGTCCCCCCATGTTAGCTACTACGACGAAAGCAGCCACGCGCTCAGATATGCCGCGTGGAACGGGGCCGCTTGGGATGTGCACAGGGTACATCTAAACCTCCACGCCGGCCCGTACACCTCCCTCGCCGTAGACCCCAGCGGATATCCCTGCATAAGCTACTACGGCTCTGGCGATCTGCAGTACGCCACCTGGAACGGCACAACCTGGGACTTGCAGACTGTGGACAGCGCGGGGCTCGTCGGCCGGGGCACCTCTCTGGCCTTGGCCGCCACGGGTTATCCCCGCATCAGCTATTATGACTACAGCAACGGTGACCTCAAGTACGCCGCGTGGACCGGTGCCACCTGGGTTACCGAAACCGTGGACAGCGCCGACGCCGTGGGCTCGTGGAACTCGCTGGCGCTCGACAGCAGCGGCTATCCTCACATAAGCTACTACGATTGGACCAACCGCGACTTGAAGTACGCCGCCTGGAATGGCACCGCGTGGGCAATTGAGACCGTGGACAGCGACGGACGCGTCGGCTCCCACACCTCCGTGGCAGTCGATGCTGACGGCTTCGCGCACATAACCTATCACGACGCGACGAACGGCACTCTCAAGTACGCCACCAACCGCCTCCCGCCGCAGGCCACGCACGAGCTGGCCGCCACAGGCTACTACATGATCTCCCTTCCGGTCACCCCCAGTTCGCTTACTGTGCACGACGTGCTCTGCGACGATCTGGGCTGTGGCAATTACTATATGTGGGGCTGGCAAGGCGGAGGCTACCAGACGATACCCACGAGCCCGCCGGGGTGCCAAAGCACTACGCTGAGCATGCAGGAGGGCTACTGGATTCTGGCTGCCGCGAGCACCATCGGCATGCGCGGAACGCAGGCGATCACCGATCAGGCAATCCCCCTTCAGGCCGGCTGGAACATGGTGGCGGTGCCCCACGAATCGATCATGGACGACCTCCAGGTGGACGACGGCTCGGAAGTGAAGAGCCTGGCGGACGCCCAGGCGGACAACTGGGTGCTGGCCACGTTCTACGGATCACATGACGGCACCGGCAGCTACAGCACACTCACTATCGATCAGAGCCCGGCGGACAAACTCTCGCTCTGGTGCGGCTATTGGGTCCTGGCGGGCCTCGACTGCTCCTTGATCGTTCCGCTCTCGCCCCCGGCGCCGCCGACGGCAACAACAGCAGCCGTCAGAGGCACGTCCCGCCCCGCGTGGGCTTTCGGCATTCAGGCGACGAGCGGAAGCTCCTCCGACAGCATCACCATCGCGGCAGCCGACGGGGCGTCGAACGGCTTCGACGGCTTTGCGCTGGACAAGCCCAAGCCGCCGTCGCCGCCGGAGGAGGGGAGGGTGCGGACGGTGCTGACGCCAGACGCGCCGTTTGTAGGGCGGGGATGCCCATCCCCGCCAGCCTTCGCTGCCAGGCCCCCGCTGACGACCTCCGGGTTGGCAATGGAGACCAAGGGCGCCACACAAGAAGAGACCGAGTGGCACTTCGCCGTCACTGGCGGCGTCAAAGGCGAACATGTGACACTGCGCTGGCCGGAGTTGAGCCGACTGCCAAAGGACCGAGTGGCGATCCTGACGGACTGCGATACCGGCAAGCGCACCTTCATGCGGTCCCGAGCGCAGTACGAATTCGCCGCGCCGGGCGACGGCAACGGCCGCAACTTCACGGTGACAGTCAAGCCTGCCGGGCAGGCGAGGTTTCTGATTAGCCACCTGTCGGTCGTCTCCCTCAGAGGCGGTCGCGGCGCCGAGATCGCCTTCGGCCTCTCGGCGGACGCGGCTGTTGACATTCGCATCGTCAACATCGCCGGACGGCCCGTCGGTGTCGTTCGGGACGGTTTGGCGATCGAGGCTGGCGCCCATACGGTCGCCTGGGACGGGCGCTCGATGACGGACACTCCGCTGCCGAACGGCCTTTACCTCTGCGTGTTGAAGGCCCGGGCGCCCGACGGCCAGCAGGTGCGCCGCGTCTGCCCGGTGGCCTTGAGCCGGTAGCGCCCGCCGGATATCCCCGGCCCGCGCGGATGTTCTCCAAATGCAGTGGGGCCGAGCGACGTCTCGACTCGGCCATCTGCGAGGGCCCCGGGGCATCGCCCCTCAGCTCCGGAGCAGCATCCCGGATCCCATCGTGCCCATCTCACGCTCGTTCGTTTCGCTGACCTGGAGGGTTGTGCTGAATACCCAGGGAAACGCAATGTTGTGAGTAGGAGGTAAGCTAACGTGTACCAACTGATTGCCTTTTGCAAATGGTGCCAGGAGCTGCCGCTGCCGGAGCTGGCGCAGAACCTCATGGATCTCGGGTTCGACGGCGTGGACCTGCCATGTCGTCCCAACGCGCCCATCACCCACGCCAACGGCCCGGAGAAGCTGCCGGAGGCGAAGAGGGTCTTTGAGGAGCATGGCCTGAAGCTTGAACGACTGGTGACCTCGCTGAAGGACGCCAATGCCGAAACGGAGCGACTGCTGGAAGCTACTCGGGACGTCGGCGTCACGAAGATCCGGATCGGCGGCTACGCGGTGCGCGGTGACGACGACCCGCGGGAACTGCTCGATGCGGCCCGCCGAAACCTGGAAGCGCTGGAGCCGCTGCTGCAAAAGCACGGCGTCAAGGGCGCCATTCAGAACCACAGTGGGCCAACGCTCGACGTCAATATATGCTCGTGCCTGCTGATGCTCCAGGACCGCAACCCGGAGTGGCTCGGGGTCCAATATGACCCGGGGCATCTTACGATCTCGGGCGAGTCGATCAAGCTTGCACTCGGGCTTCTCGGGCCGCATCTGCACAGCGTGAACTTCAAGAGCCCGCGGCAGGAGTACTACGTCGATCCGGCAAGTGGGCGGTTGCGCTACAGGCCCGTGTGGGTGCCGCTTCGCGATGGGATGCTCGATGTGCCGGCGGTGCTGTCCGAACTCCAGGCCGCCGGATACACCGACCCGATAAGCATCCACGCGGAGTACAGGACGTACTTCTACATGGTGGAGCACGATCTGGAGGCGACCAACAAGCTCGTTGCCGCCGACGTGAAGTACCTGCGGGAGTTGGCCGCCAGAGGCGACTAAAACGGCGGACTGACGGGGGAGACCGAGGCCGGCGCAGCTTACGCCATCGCACGGCTCCGTACGGCTCGGCGCGGGCGGCATCGGCATTCGCCCGGTCGGCCTGACGCCCGCAGCGTAGGTCAGGGTTCTCGGGGAGGCCCGATGGCAGGAGGAAGGAGCGTTGGTGGAGCGACCGTCGAGCCCTGGTGCAGCAACTGGCGACCTCGCGCCACAGCATCCTCCGGCGGCGCCCGTGCCGGCACTCCGGGCCCTCATCTACCGCACGCGCACATGGGACCGCGTCGCCCTCGTCGTGGCGGGAGTGTCCGTGGGGCTGCTCCTGCACATCTACGTCTTCGCCATTGTGGTGATCGAGGGCGACTCGATGGCGCCATCGCTGCACCAGGGTGACCGGATCCTCGTTGAGAAGGTAACGTCGCGTCTCGGCGTGTTGGAGCGCGGGGACGTGGTTCTGCTGCGCAAGCCGGGGTCGAACGAGTTAGTGGTGAAGCGTGTTGTGGCGATCGGAGGCGATTCCGTCCGGGCGGTATTCGGGCAACTGTACGTGAATGACGAGCCGGTGGACGAACGGGAATATGCCGTCGTGAGCTGGTGGTATGGCTTCTCCGAATACGAGGTCGGACCCGACGAGGCGTTCGTGCTCGGAGACAACCGGTTGACCTCGGATGACAGCGCCCGGTGGGGCCCTGTGGCCGCCCAACGAGTTATCGGCCGCTGCATCTGTGGTCCGCTGTTCTTTCCGCGGGTTACCGGCTGCAGGCGCTCCAGATACGCTCTCAAGCCCCCGGCCGCACCCGGGAAGTCGGGCAACGGTTTTTCGCCAGGTGTCCTCCGCCATCCGCGCGGGCGAGGCACGGCTCCAGCCCCATCCGGGGATACGGCAATCGATACGGCCGCCGAGGCGCCATCTCTCTGGGGGCACTGGCGTCCGCAGCGCGATGGTGCGCGGCTCGCCTGGGGCACGACGCGCGGCTTCGCCGTTGCTTGACAAGCAAATGTGGGCGTATCTATAATCCGTGAGCACGGGGGCGCGCTGGCGCCGCCCGTGGGATGCAAAACGTCAGTATAGCCGCGAAATCGGCGTCGGAGGCCGTGCGTTTCCGCAGCCAAGCGGAGGCGACGAGCCTCCGCACGCAGGCGAGGGTATCCGCGTGAGAAATCCACTGGTCCGCTCAAGCATCGCCGTGGCACTGTGTCTTTCGTGTCTTTGGCTCCTCGCAGCCACTGTGTGGGCGCAGCAGGAGCCGGAGGCTGCCCCTCCACCCCCATCGCCCCTGGTCACAATTGACGGCAAGCCCATCACTCCGAGCGATTTTGAGAATTACGTCGCCCAGATGCACAGCAGCGAGCTGCTGCTGTGGATGGTAGGAGTTCGCCTCGTCTGGCAAGAGGCGAAGCGGCAGGGTGTGAAGGTGACCACTGAGGAGCTGGAACGAGCTATCATCGTGGACAAGAGCGACTACGGCGCCGAGGCCGACTTCCGTGCGGCGCTGAACGAGGGGGGCCTGGACTACGCGACCTATCGCCGCCGCAAGCATCTCGATGTGGTGCTGCGGAAGCTCCGGGAGAAGGAGGCCTCCGTGCCCGAATCGGAGCTGCGCAGCTACTATGAGGCCCACAAAGATGAATTCACGGTGGCGCCGAAGGCCCACGTGCATGAGATCGTGCTGGGCAGCGTTGATGCGGCGTATGCGGCCGCCGAGCGAGTAAAGGGCGCCGAGGACTTCGGGTCAGTGGCGCGGGAAGTTTCGATCGATGAGGCGACCAAGGACGAGGGCGGCGATAGGGGCTGGATCACCGCCGAGGATGCAGCGAACGAGGTGTTGTGGGATCGCATGCTCCAGGTGGAGTTGAACGAGGTCAGCGCACCCGTCGAGGCCGATGGGCGCTTTTACCTTCTACGCGTCACCGAGAGAGTCGATGGTGGCCTTCAGCCATACGACGCCGTCACGGCGCAGATCCGGAAGAAGCTGCTCCCGGATTGGATGCGCTCCGAGGAGGCGTACGTGTGCATGCTTATGCGCCAGGCGAAGATCTCCGTCCAGGCGCCGAGGTATTCCTGGCTGAGTCGGGTCATCGAGGACGCCAAGCACGTGCGGCTGTACGTCGGCGGGGAGCGGCTGCGCGCTTACCCACAGCGCCTCGAAGACGGCGCGTTGCTCGTTCCCGCCAGGCCGGTGCTCACGGCGCTGCAGGCAGACATGAAATGGGACGCCGACACGCGCATGCTCACGGCGACGCGCGGCACGCGCAGTCTCGAGCTGACCGTGGGCGAAACGTCGGCTCGCATCAATGGCCAGGTGGGGGCTATCGCGCGGCCGGCGCGCATGGTGGGCGGGAAGCTGTATGTGCCCCCGAGACTCGTCACTCGCGCCCTTGGCGGATCGGTGAAGTACGATCCACGCGAGTATCGCCTGGACATCGAGCCTGAGGCCGAGGAGGAGCAGAACAAGTAGGAACAGAGACGGCGAAACGGGAGATTGTAAGAGAGAACGTGGTGGAAGATGGGGCGCCGCGGCATCGCCCGGTCGTTTCGCCGGCCACCGAGAACTGCTCGCCGACCACTGCCTTTTGCCGGAGGCACCTAGCATTTTGGGTCGAACAGAGACCGCCGCGCTCGACGTGGACCCACTCGCGCTTCTGCACGAGCGCCCCGACGAGTGCGCAAACGCCACCCTCACGAGACCACAGAAGATCGCCGGCGGCGTGCTGATCGCAGCCGCCGCTTTTTTTCTGTGGTATCGCCTCGTGCCGTTCCTGCTGGTGCTCAATGCCATCGCCATCATTTTCTACACCGTGCAGAGCCTGTACAAGTTCTACCTGGTCTGGGCTGCCATGGGTGGGGCCGTCGAGATCCAGGTGAGCCAGGATGAGGTAGCTGCGCTGCGGACTGAGGAGCTGCCCACGTACACGCTCCTGGTACCTCTGCACCGAGAGGCTGAGGTGCTCCCCCAGTTGGTGGAGTCGCTTTCGAGGCTGGATTACCCCCGCGAGAAGCTCGACATTCGACTGCTGCTCGAGGAGGACGATGCGCCAACCATCGCCGCCGCCAGAGCGTTGCGTTTGCCGCCGCCCTTCAGCGTTTTCATCATCCCCGATAGCGCGCCAAAGACGAAGCCCAAGGCGTGCAACTACGGCCTGTACGCCTGCGAAAGCGATCTGCTCGTCATCTATGATGCCGAGGATCGGCCCGAGCCGGATCAACTCAAAAAGGCCGTCGCCGCCTTTCGCAAGGTACGCGACCAGGTGATCTGCCTGCAGGCGAAGCTCAACTACTACAACCCCCGCCAGAATCTGTTGACCCGGTGGTTCACGGCCGAGTACTCGCAGTGGTTTGACCTGTTTCTGCCGGGTCTCACCGCCAGCCGAGCGCCGATCCCCCTCGGCGGGACGTCGAACCACTTCAAGGTGCCCCAACTCAAGGAGCTGGGCGGCTGGGACCCCTTCAACGTCACGGAAGACTGCGACCTCGGCGTGCGACTGCACAAGCACGGCTACATTACGGCCGTTGTGGACAGCACGACGTGGGAGGAGGCCAACAGCCGCCTCCTCGGCTGGATTCGCCAGCGCTCGCGCTGGTGCAAGGGGTACATCCAGACCTACCTGGTGCACATGCGGCATCCCGCGACCCTGATTCGGCAGCTCGGCCTCAGGGACTGGTTCAGCTTCCAGATGACCATCGGCGGCATGATATTCTGCCTGCTGATCAACCCAGTCTATTGGGCCATGACGGCGCTGTGGTTTGCCACCCGGTGGGAGCTGATCTCGGCCATCTTCCCGCTCTGGGTCTTCGTTCTGGGCACGGTGTGCCTGTTCTTCGGCAATTTCGCCTTCGTGTACCTTATGGTGCTCGGGTGCATGAAGCGGGGCTACTACGACTTGGTCAAGTACGCCGTCGTCTGTCCCGTCTACTGGGTGCTGATGAGCGTCGGCGGCTGGAAGGCCGCGCTGCAGCTCCTCTGGCGTCCGCACTACTGGGAGAAAACCACCCACGGGCTGGCGCGGGCAGGCAGTGATCAGTTCTCAGTGGCCAGTGGTGAGCAGCCAGACGAGGAAAAAGGAGAAAGGAGAAAGGATTAGTACTACAACCGTGCTTGTCATTCTGAGGAGGGAAGCGACGAAGAATCTCGGCCCCCGGCGCCCCTTTTCGTGTCAAAAGCGAGATTCTTCGCTCCGTTTCACTGCGCTCAGAATGACATGGCTGGACAAGCACGGTTGTAGGATTAGACACCAGGCCGGAGGGTACGTCACCAACGCGGACGTGCCTGTTTATCCTTGTTCACTTCTCCTTGTCGTACGAGGGTGTTACCGTGAGCGGATTGCAGAGGTCTGCAAGAGCCGAGTGCTGGATCGTCTTGCTCGTTGCCGTGGCTGTGTACGTGCCCGTCGCCGTGTACCTCACGCTGGCGCTGGATAAGGTTGACTGGGCGGCGGTGGCCACGACATCGCGGGCGTTCGATGTCGCATTCGGGGGGGAACAGCCCGGCCTGTCGCGCATCGGCTTTGCCGAGCCGCCGCTGCCCGGGCTTCTCCAGATACCCCTGGTAGCAGCAATGCCTCATCTGGGCACCCGCGCCCTTGCCGCTCCGCTCGCAGCGGCAGTGCTGGCGGCGCTGGCCTGCGTGCTGCTGTGCAAAGTGATGGCCGAGACGGGCGCTCCCCGGTGGCTTCGCTGGCTCTTGCTGCTGGGCTTCGGATTCAATCCCACCTGGCTGTATGCGGCGGCGACGGGCTTGATGATGGCTCCTCTGGTGTGCTTCCTGGCGCTGGCGTGCGGGCTGTATCTGGCTCGATGGGCGCGGGACGGTATTCTGCGGGATCTGGTTATGTGTGGCCTCATCGCCAGTGCAGCTTTCATTGCTCACCTCGAGGCGGCTGCCCTGACTGTTGCCATGGCCCTTGCTGTCGGGCTCATCGTCCGGGCGGACCGGCGGGGCGATTGGTCGGAGGTGGAAGGCACCCTCATAACCCTTCTGCTGCCGGCGGCGGCCGTTGCCGCCGTATGGACAGGCACATGCTGGGCCATCATGGGCGACCCGCTGTATTCCCTCCGGGGCGGCGCCGGGGCCGACAGGATATGGCTGCTGGCGCTGGAGGGGACCCTGTTTGCGTCGTTTGTGCTGTGGTGTCGGCGGACGGCCACAGAGACGCGTCCCCTGCTTGCCGGCCTCACGCCGACGCTGATAATGGCAGCCACGGGTGCGCTCATCGCCGGATGGGACGGCACCGCGCCTTCCCCGTGGGCCGGGTATGGGTACCTTCAGCCTGTGCAGGAGGACGTGCAGACCTTCACCGACTTTCGTCGCCTGGGCTCAGCGGCGGCCAACGCCGCCGGCGACGGGCTCGTGATCGTGGATTCGGATATGGCCTTCGCCATCTCCCTGGCCAGCGGGCGGCCGCGCAGTTTCGTCGCTGCTGACCTGCTGCACCGCAGGAAGGCAGGCGACAAGCTGCGGCTCGCAACCCACGTGCTGACCGATCTCACCGCCGCCCCGCCCGCGGCCGACGGTACTGCTCCGCCCGACACGCGCGTCAATGGCTTCCTGGGCGGACGCCGCCTGGTGAGAGTCTGGTCGGTCGGGCAATGGCGGTTGTTTCGGCTCCCCGCCGATGTGGAATAGGAGATACGGAGCACTTTGATGGGTCAGACGCCGAACAGACAGGTGCGCCGGCGCGGATGGACGATGGTTGAGCTCCTCGTGGCCATCGGCGTCGCAGCGGTGCTGGTGGGCGTTCTGTGTCCCCTCTACGCCGGCGGCCGACAGCGCGCGCGTTCGCTGAGCTGCGACGGAAATCTGCGTCAGCTCGGGCTCGCCCTGTCCCTTTACGCCGCCAACCACGACCTGAAGCTGCCCATCGCCAGCTCGGCGTGGTACGCCGACAAGTCCAAGCCGTCCATCGCCGACGTTCTCGCCGACTACGTCTCCGAGGCCGACCTGTTTCGCTGTCCCGCCGACGACCACATGTACCGCCCCGACGAGAACCGAACCAGCTATCACTATACGGAGGCGCTCGGTGGCACGAGCGTCAACGGTCCCTGGCTGTTCGAGCTTCGCACCAACTACCCGTGGGCTGATCGGGTCGTGCTGGTGAGCACCGATGAGCCCGGGAAGATGATCGCGCTGCGTGATCTTGACCCGAACGTTCACCGACCCACTCTCAACTGGGGCCGGCCAGACGATCTGTGGGCCGGTAACTGCCTCTTCCTCGATGGCCACGTCGAGTTCGTCGATTGCGATCCCTGGGCGCGGGTCATCATTCCTGAGAGCCGCCACGCGCCGAGCGAATAGCACCTCGAGGTCAGGTCGGGTTGTCCTCCTCCGGCCCATCGTGGCAGCTCCGGGCCGACGCGTGAGGCCGCTGACCCCCCCCCGTCGCCCTGCGGCAACTATCTGCATCTCGGCGGCGTTGTAGAGGTTACGGCAGGGCGGAAGGCAACAGGGCAAAGGGGGAAAGAGGTACAGGCGCATGCGGGGGGCCGCGAGCGGCCTCGTCCTTTTGCCTTTGTCCCCGCCGTACAGGAGCCTGTATCGTGCCAGGCAAACTCGACAGACGTGCATTCCTCGGCCGCACCGGCCAGCTACTGGCCGCCGGGGCCGGCCTTGCGGGCGCCGCCGGCTGCACGCGGCCGGAGCAGCGAGGTCGCTACCTGAAGGATCCGAAACGGCCGCGGAAGCTCTTCGTTGAGCGCCTGGGACAGTTCCGCAAGGGAGAGATTGTAACGGGCGTGGATGTCGCGATGGCGAGCGAGCGGGAGGGCCCACAGCTCTCGCCGGATGCCGTGAAAGACTTGGTCCGCCGTGCCGTGGATGCCCTCGGCGGCATCGAACAGTTCGTGCACCGGGGTGATAAAGTCGTCCTCAAGCCGAACCTGGCGTTCGCCCGCAATCCGGGAACTGGCGCGAACACGCGCCCGGAGGTGCTGGCCGCAGCCATTGAGCTGTGCAAACAGGCCGGCGCGGCGGAGATCCTGGTCGTGGAGAACACGATCGATGCCTCTGTTGTCGCCTTCCTCATGAGCGGCGGCCAGGACGTCTGCGACGCGCTTGGCGTGAAGCTCATCCCCGCCGACAATGAGGAGATGTACAAGCAGACCCCCATCGGCGGCGAGTTGGTGAAGACGGAGGCGATCGTCGAGCACGTCCTGGAGTGCGACGCGTACATCAACATGCCGGTGGCAAAACAGCACAATCAGGCTGACGTGTGTGTCGGCATGAAGAACCAGATGGGCGCCATGTGGCGGCCGCAGCGCTACCACCAATTGGGGCTGCACCAGTGCATCGCCGAGCTCGCCAGCGGCCTCCAACCCACGTTAGTCATCGTCGATGCGCTCAACATCCTCCTGACGGGCGGGCCCAAGGGCCCGGGCGATGTCGCCGTCAAGAACACCGTGCTCGCCGGCGTCGATCAGGTGGCCATTGACACCGAAGGCACGAAGCTCATCGGCTTCGATCCCGCCGCAATGGCCGGGGGCAAGAATCAGATCACGTATGCTGCGGCCCTCGGACTCGGCAAGCAGACCGATATCGAGGTCCGGCACTGTTGAAAAACAGCGGCCAGTTGCCAGTGGTCAGGTGAACGGCAACGACGGACTCCTTGTCGCTGCTCGAGTGCCAGCCGCCGATGACTGACGACTAATACTACTACGACACTTCAGGGAATCCTACCGTTTTCGGTTCTCAGATGGCGCCAAAGGGCGATCAGACTAGCGCACGTTCGTTCGAATAGGACCGCATTTCAGTCCCTTTGTCGAACGCGCGTGCGGCAAAGGCACAAGGTTCTGGGCTGGCTTGGGCCACCCCGGACCCCAAGATCACGCAAGTGTCGTAGTAGTACTAACAACTGCCGACCGGTAACTGACCACTGGCCACTGGCCACTGACCACTGACCACTGACCACTGCTCCTGGGGAGGCCGGCACCGTTGCAGAAGGTGGGGCCGTATACGATTGCCGGGCGGATTGCTAAGAGCGCTCATGGCTCCATCTTTCAGGGATTTGGCGAGCATGGCGAGCGCGTCGCCATCAAGATAGTCTCCGCTGAGACCACCGCCAAGGGCCATAGCGCGCACGCGCTGCTCCAGACGGAGCTGGAGTCCATCTCGCGCCTAGCCCACCCCAACGTCGTTTCCCTGCTGGACTACGGCGAGCACAACGGTCTGCCGTACCTCGTGATGGAATATTGCGACGGGCTCAGCGTACGCGATGTCCTCGGTCTCGCCGGTCAGTTCAGCGTCCTGCGGACGTTTGAGATCATGTCTGACGTATGCCGTGGGCTCGGAGCCGCCCACGGCCAGGGCATCGTGCACCGGGACGTCAAACCGGGCAACATCATGCTGGTGCGCGACGGGCCGGCAAAGCTGGGAGACTTCGGGGTTGCTGCCACTCGCGAGGAAGCCTTCCGAACGCCGGGCCGCGTGGTGCCCGGCACGGTGCCGTACATGTCCCCGGAGCAGACGCGCGGTGAGGTGCTCGACGCGCGCTCAGACGTCTGGGCCGCAGGCGCCACAATGTACGAGATGCTCAGCGGCGCCAAGCCGTTCCCGGGCGGCACCCACCGAGTCATCCTTGAGAAGATCCGCGCCAGGGAGCCACGGCCGCTCGAGGGCCCGGCAGCAGCGCTGTCGGAGATCGTTCACAAGTGCCTGCGGAAGGAGCGCTCGGAGCGCTATCGGTCGGCCCGGGAGCTCGCCGGCGCGCTGCACATGGCACGTGAGCGGTTGTTCTGAGGCTGCTCCCGGTCGCGCCGCGGGGTCGCGTTATCGCCCTTCCACAACCTGCTCGTAGCAGTCGATGGTCAACGTGGCGGCGCGCTCCCAGGTGAACTCCCGCGCCCTCTCGCGACCCTTTCGCCGCAGGGCCTCGCGCAGCTCTGGCCTCGTGAGCACGTCCACAACCGCTGCGGCGATCTGGTGCTCCGAGTACGGATCCACCAACAGCGCCGCGTCGCCCGCCGTCTCCGCGTTCCCGGATACGTTCGACGTAATGGTAGGCGTGCCGCACGCGAATGCCTCCAATATGGGGATGCCAAAGCCCTCGTAGAGAGTGGGGAAGAGGAACAGATCCGCCGCCGTGTAGAGCGCCGGGAGGTCATCGTCGTCGGCGTATCCGGTGAAGAGGACGTCGCCCTCGGCATCCAGCGCCTTCACCGTGGTGAAGAGGTCCTCGTAGAGCCAGCCGCGCCTGCCGACGACTGCCAGAACGTGTGGCAGGTTTGCCTTCCGCTTGGCCTCGACGAAGGCGCGCACGATGCGCTCCGGATTCTTGCGTGGCTGCAGCACGCCGACGAACAGCACGTACGGCCGCCGAAGGCCGTATCGAGCGCAGATTTGCTCGACGTCGGCGCCCGGCTCAGGGGAGCGGAACTCGGGCGGGGCGGCATACGCGGTGACGCGGACCTTTCCGGCCGGCACGGCATACTCTCGCACCAGGTCGTCTCTGGTGCACTCGGAGCCGGTCAGAACGGCCGCCGCGCGCCGCAGCGTGCCGGGGATGCCCAGCCCCATCACGAGTCGGTCCCGAAGCGTGAACCACTCCGGGTGCAGGCGGAAGCTGATGTCGTGGATGCTCGTCAGCATCGGGCACGGGGCCCAGAGGGGCAGCATATACTGCACGTGCAGCACATCGAGCGCGTGGCCCTTGGCCGCCGCGGGCAGACCCAGCAGCGTCCAGAGCCGTCCGGTGGGCCGTCTGATGATGTGGATGATGAAGTTCGGTGCGGGCGGCAGCAGCTCGTCGGCAGGATCGCGATCCACGTACAGGAAGAACTCGTGCTCAGTCCCAACGGCGGCGAGGCCATGGATGAGCCCGAGCGCGTAGCTGCGATCGCCCGTTTTCCTGCCCAGCACCGTGCGGGCGTCAATGCCGATGCGCATTGCTCTGATGTTCCTCTTCGCCGGCTTTCGCAGTATAGTAGGGGTGCTCCCGCGGTGTCAATTTGGCGCTAACACGGTGCACGCCCCGCCGCGTAGCGCGGGCTTTCTAGCTCGCGACCGATTCGGTCGGGCCGGGACATGGGGCGCTCGGGAGCGTCTTCGCCTTGGGTGGGAGAAGCATAGATAGCCAGCCATTAGTTCATCTATAGGAAAACATATCACTGCAGGCTGGAAGCCTGCGCTCCCGGCATCGGGCACATCGTCGCTGGCCGGGAGCGCAGGCATCCCTGCCTGCATGCCTTGTCGCCCCGAAGGGGCGCTTAGTGCTGCGCGGTGAGGTCAGTGAACCTGTCGGTCTGCATCGTCAATTGGAACACTCGCGAATACCTCGCGCGCTGCCTGGAAGGCGTGCTGCGCGAGGCCGATGCCCTCGCACGCACGGGAGGAAGCGAGGTCATCGTCGTTGACAACGCCTCAGAGGACGGCAGCGCGGAGACGGTGGCGGAGCGTTTCCCGTCCGTCACGCTCATCGCAAATGACGAGAACCGAGGCTATGCTGCCGGCAACAACCAGGCCATCGCTGCCTCATCGGGGGAGTTCGTCCTGCTGCTGAACCCCGACGTCGAGTTGCACGAGGGCGCATTGGCGACGATGCTCGAGTTCATGCGGGACAACGACGGAGCCGGAGCGCTCGGCTGTAAGCTGCTATTGCCGGACGGCTCGGTGCAGCAATCGTGCCGCACGTTCCCGACACCGGACGTGCTGCTGTGGGAGGCCACCGGGCTGAGCAGACTATTCCCGCGCAGCCGCGTCTTCGGGCGCTACCGCATGGGCTATTGGGGGTACGACGACGTGCGAGAGGTGGATCAGCCGATGGCCTCGTGCCTGATGCTGCGCCGCAAGGCCCTGGACGATGTGGGCACCCTCGACGAGCAGTTCCCCATCTATTTCAACGACGTTGACCTCTGCCTGCGGCTGAAGCAAGCGGGCTGGCGGATATTCTTCACGCCCCACGCCACCGCACTGCACCACCACGGTCAATCCACCAAACAGGTCCGAGGGCGCATGATCGCCGAGTCGCACCGGAGCCTGGCGGCCTTCTACCGAAAGCACTACCGGGGCGAGATCCCGGCGCCGGTCTATTGGGGCAGCTTGGCTCTTATCCAGATCGGGCGTTTGTGGCGGCTAATGACCGCAGCACTTCGACGTACGCGCGATGTGCACCAGTGAGCGAAAGTGTGTCTCCTGCGTCCGTCGAGACGGTACTGCCCACGGCGCAACCCAGGCTACCTCATCTGCGACGCAGCTCCTCGGGTAACGGCACCCGGTCAAAGGTGACCTCGGCCACTGTTTCTCGCACATACGGCCTGACGCTGACGGAGAGGGCCTGCGGCAGCGGCATTGGGCCGTGGCCGCCGGTGGACTGTAGCTCATAGCACATCAACGTCGATTCTTCGGCCCCCTCCTGCGCCCACTGTCGGAGCATCAGCAGCGCCTGTTGCGCCTCAGCCTCGAAGTCATCTTGCCATTTGCCCAAGACGACGGGGATTTCCATCTCCTGCTCACCTCGGCGTACGCGCAGCGTCACTTCAGTACCCGCCGGCTGCTCTCGGATGTAGCGCAGCATCTCGCGCTCGTTCTTGGCCTCAATACCGTCACAGTCCAGCAGCCGGTCGCCCGGTTTGATGCCCGCCACCCAGGCGGGGCCGTAGCGCATCGGCATCAGCTTGTAAATCTTGTTGCGGCCTTGGTCGAATGACACCCTGAACACGCAACCCAAGGCTGAGGAGCCGGGGCTGTAGAATATCTCCTCCTTCGCAATCAGTTCGGGACCGCCGTCTATAACTCGGGCTGCAAGCCTACAACTTGTCGAACGCGACGCCAGCACGTATACCCGCGCCAGCAGGTAGGGAGGGAGCAGCTGCGCCGCGTCTCTCGATCCCCCACCCGGTGGTATCCACTCATCGGTCAACTCGAGCTTGCCGAGCATCACCACCAGGCCATTGTTGGGGATCGGAGCCATAGGCTCCAGCGGCTCAAAGACAATGGGATCGCCATGCCCTTCGGACTCCCGTTCGACCTCTATGGTCAGCGAGGTGGCATCCGCCTCGGGGAGTCGAAAGAGCTCGAGCGAACGCAGACCGACTTCTGCACGACCTTCGACTCCCGCCAGCCTCCTCCCCCGATCGTCAGTCACCTGGACAGTTGGGACCACACCCCTCTCCCCCGCTCGCCGTGCAACCATCGCTTGCAAGTCCAGCCCCAGACACTGCTCTGCCGTTCCATCTTGGGCGATAGCTTTGACCCGGTAGAGCCCATGAAGCGTGGCCGTCAGCTCTCCAACCTCTCGCTTCAGCGGCGGCTGTAGCGGATGGCGGAAAAGTATCAGCTCTTCCCACGGAGTGGCCGTTATGACCACGTCGGTCTTGCCTGGTGCGACCAGCTCGCGTGAGGAGTGGCACTTGAACTGGTCGGCGACCACATAGAGCTCTTCCTGCGGGAGGCCCTCGATGCGGAACCGGCCCGCCAGATCGGTCGTGGCCATGAAACGACGGGAGACGTGGCCTCTGACCCGCTGAGCGTCCACCGTGACTCCAGCGACGGGGGAGCCGTCGGGCTTTACCACTCGCCCCGTGATGACCATGTTAGCTGTTGCCAGCCTGATCTGCCCAACGTCTCGCCTCTCCCCGGGCGCCAGAGCGGCGAGCTGCACTTCCTGCTCGGCATATCCACCGGCCTGTATTCGCAATTCGCAGTCCACACCTGGCCACACGCTTCGAACGACGAAGCCTCCCCGCTCGTCGGCCAGCGCATGGGAAAGCCGCCTATGCTGCATCCACACGATCACCAGAGCATGAGATGCCGGGCGGCCATCCTCACCGATCGCTCGTCCCGTCACGGCCGGCCGGGCTGCGGCTTCAAGTCGCACAGTGACTGGCGCATCCTCACCGGCGGTGACTTTGTGTTCATCAAGAGCCATGTCATCGCTCCGATATGCCCGTAGCAAGTACTCTCCCTCTGGCCGGAGGCCATTGAAGGCGAACCGGCCCTGCTCGTCGGTTTCCCTGTCATAGTCTACAAAGAAGTCCTGACTGCGCAGCAGCACAGTGGCGCCATCGGCTGGCTGCCCCCGCGGGTCCAGCACCACCCCGGAAAGCGAGCAGGCCGGCATTGCCTCGAAGTTGATCTCTATTGGCCCCTGCTTCGCGGACACGTCAAGCCTTCTGTCGTGACCGACACGGAGGAACGGAACGGCTGAGAGCCAACCGTCGGGCATGCCAAAGGGGCGAAGCTTGGCCTCACCCTCGGGCGCCTGCAGCGAATAGTGGCCGTCGGGACCGGTCTTGACGATGGGCCAGGCCGATCCCACGCGCGGCTGCTGCTGGGTATTGCAGCATATCCCCGCGCCGGCGATGGGCTCGCCCGTGTGCTGAGCCGTCACCCGGCCCGCAATCGTCACACCTCGCTCAACCAGCAGCTTCACGTTCTCCACGGTTGCCCCCGGCTCCGCTTTGACATCAGTTACTGCCTTGGCGGTGAATTCCGTGGGCAGTTCGTGCAGATACAGTTGATGGACGCCCGAGCGAACGTTCCTGAATTCGTACCGACCCTCTGCATCAGCCGTAGTGACACCACCAGCGTATAGGCTCACACTCACGCCGGGCCGCGGCGTGCCGTCCTCGGCGCTGAGGACTCGTCCGCGGATGGTCGCCGGAGGCTCCAGCGCTATCTCAATGGGCCCCCCTTCGCGCAGCTCCCGCCATGGTCGGCTAACTCGGGCACGGGCAAACCGACCATCGTGGATCTTCAGGGTGACATCCGCTCCCGGCGGGACGTTGCGAATCACGAATCGCCCCCTCTGGTCCGTCGCCTCGACTATCATCTTGGAGAGAGCCACGGGCGGCGCGAACGCGGAGCTGAAGGTGCCAATGGCCAGCGGATCAAAGCCTGGCTGGTGCACAAGGAAGCTCACCCTCGGCTCCACGCCCGCCACGGGCTGCCCGTCCGGCCCGACGACGCGCCCGTGGAGAGGGAATTCCTTCTGGAGCGTCAGGCCTATGCTCCGACGAGTATGCCGCATACGGTCAGTCCAGGCAAACGCCCAGCCTTCCTTGTGCGCCGCCACGTTATACCATCCAGGTTCTTCAGGCGCCGCAGCGAAATCAACGAAGCGGAAGCTCCCATCCTCGGCAGTCTCGGCCCGAGCCAGGATTTCCGGACCCTCCGTTGGCTTCCCGCTCTCAGCGGTCAGCCACACCGTCGCGCCGCCCACAGACGCCCCGGTGGCGTCGAGCAGCTTGCCGGCGAATACCTCAGGCACGTCGGCACAGAACGCAGCGGGGGAACACAGCATGAGGAGAAGCAACCCACACAAACACCGCATCATCCTCGCCTCCTGGTGTCTTGGCGGGCACAAGCCCCGGCAATGGCTCCAGGCGGAGCTCGCCAGTTCTTAGACCCGTCACCCCTACGGTCTGTTCAGTCTCAATGCTATCCTCTCGGATCGATCGGCCTTTCGTCACAGGCAGGTTGTGTTCCTACCGGCGGGCGATGTCTTTTCAGTGCGATGCGGGGTGCGGTGCCCTGCGATTCCGGCGATGCGGCAGCCTTGACAAGCCAGAGGGGGCGGAGGTATAGTCGCGCGACCACCGTCGGGTGGCACGGGTAGCTCGTCCCTGTCTAAAGCGGGACCCCGCACGGGGCCGAAGGGTCAGGGGCTACCCGTGCTGGCCTTGCCGAGTGGACGCACGGGTTGGCAAGCAACCCGTGCCACATACCCACGTTTGGGAGTCGCGCCAAGTGGTAAGCGAAGAGCTGCTGAAGATCCTTGCCTGCCCCCACCCGAAGTGCCACGAGGACCACAAGCTGGACGTGTCGCCAATCGAGAAAGAGGGCGACTGGATTGTGTGCCTCCGGTGCGGCAGGAAGTATCCGATTCGGGACGATATCCCGATAATGCTCATCGACGAGTGCGTGGAGCCCCAACAGGAGTCGGCACAGGACACGTAGCGCTCGTCGCCAGCCGCAGAGGTGGAAGGTAGTGCGGTCGGCCTCCCGCCCTCGCCGAAGCGGCTCCCGCCTTCGCGGAGGACGTAGCTGCGGCGGAGTCCCTTGGCGCGCAGGCGGCACCGCCATTGAATGGACCTCTCCATTTGCATTGTAAGCTGGAACGTCGCGGCGGACCTGCGCAAGTGCCTGGAGTCCATTGCGTCCCAGAGCGATGAGCTGGCCCTCGAGGTCATCGTCGTCGATAACGGGTCCACCGACGATTCCCTTCAAGTCGTGCGACGGCATTCCCCCAGCGTTACGCTGATCGAGAACGAGACCAACGTCGGCTTCGCCAGAGCCACCAACCAGGCGCTGGAAGCGGCCTCGGGGCGCTACCTCCTGCTGCTGAATCCGGACTGCGTTCTCAGCGCACACGCCCTCAGGCGCGTGGTCGAATTCGCCGATACGCGGGGCGACGCCGGCCTCTTTGGCCCCAAGCTCGTGTATCCCGATGGTCGGCTGCAGTATTCCTGCCGTCGCTTTCCCACCATCAAAGCGGCCATCTTTCGTCATACGCTCTTCGGGCGGCTCTTCCCCCGTGCCGCCGGTCCCCAGGACTACCTCATGGCCACGTGGGACCACGCGGAGGCGCGGGAAGTGGACTGGCTCTCGGGCGCGTGCCTCCTGGCGCGACGAGAGGCCATCGAGGACGTCGGCCTGCTGGACGACCGGTTCTTCTGGGGCTCAGAGGATGTGGACTGGGCGTACCGAATGCACCAGAGGGGCTGGAAAGTCGTATACTTCCCTGAGGTCACCGTCGTGCACGCAGTGGGGGCGAGCACCGATCAGGCCGTCGCGGCAACCGTGCTGCGCACGCACCGCAGCATGCTCCGGCTGTACCGGAAGCATTTCTGCCGCTGGCCGCTTGTATGGCTGCTCGTGGCGGCGGGCGTCTGGGCGCGCGCTGCGCTGATCCTCGGGCAGTACTGGCTCAGGGGAGCGTTTCTGAAGGCGCTGCGTCCCCTCCGCCGGCGCACCAGGTAGCCGTTGGAAGCCCCGGAGCATTGCTCATGGCTGTAGCGACCCTCGACAAGGTGGCCAGGACGCTTGTGGTGCTCGTGGTGGCGGCTGCGCCGTGGCTGCTGGGTTACTTCCCGGGCGCCGGAAGCCACTGGCTCGACGGCGCTTTTCCCCTGCTGGCGCAGTACGAGGCGCCCGTGATGATGTTCCACGCCGCCATTGTCCTGGCCGCCGCCTGCTGGCTGGCCGCGGGACGCCTGCGGGACATCCCCCGGCTGCGGGCGCGAGCGACCGACGTGGCCGCTCTGGCGCTGCTCGGCCTGATGGCGCTCTCCACGCTCACCTCGGTGTATCGCCACGCCAGCCTGGTCGAGCTGCACCGCATCCTCGGGTGCTTCCTGCTGTTTCTTCTGGCGCGTGCGATGGCCCGCGATGCGCATTACCGCGATCGGCTCGCCGTCGCCCTGGTGGCGAGTTGCTCGCTGGTTGCTCTGTTGGGGCTGCGCCACTACGTGCTCACTGCCGTCCTGATGCGCGCGCCGAACTGGCGGGAGTTCGGCACGTTTGGCAATCCGAACTCGTTTGCCGGCCTTCTCATAATGGCCATACCCGTGGCAGCAGGCCTTGTGGTGCGCTACCGCTCGGGGCCGGCGCGCATACTGTGCGGCACTGCGGCAGCAGTCATGTTGGTCACGCTCTTCACTACCGGATCCAAGGGCGGCATGTTGGCCCTGTTTCTGGCGCTGATCGTCTTTGTGGCTGCCGTCGTGTGGCCGGCCACCGGTTCAAGTCGCGCGCGCAAAGCTGCCGTGGTTGCCGCGGCGGCAGCGCCCATAGTGCTGGCGCTTGTGCTGCCACCGATGCGAGCCCGGCTTGTCACGGCCTTCACGACACAATCGCACTCGGGGGCATTCCGGTATTACACGTGGGTGGGCACGGTGCGGATGATTGCGGCCAAGCCGTGGCTAGGCTTCGGCCCGGGCACCTTCGCCACCGCATATCCCCGCTACACGGTAGTCGGTTTCTCACGCATGGCCCACAGCAAGGACCTCCAGGTCGCGGCCGAGTGCGGCGTGCCGGCTGCCGTTGCGCTGGCCGCTCTGTTCTTGGCATACTTCATCGCCGTGACGCGCCGGGTGATGGCGCTCCGCAGTGATGGCGAAAGCCCGGCCTACGGAGAGCGTGCTCTGCTTGTGGGGTGCGCGGCATCCGTGGTCGCCTTCGGCTTGCACTGTCTGGTGGACTACGATTGGCACATCCCTGCCCTGGCACTCACCGTGTGGCTGCTCATGGGCCTCAGCTCAGGCGACGCTGCGGCCGCGGAGCCAGGGCCGGCCGACGACCGACATCCCGATACGCCAGCGATGGGCGGCCAGGCTCCCTGGCGGCGCGTCGCGTTGTGGATCGCTGCGGCCGCAGCCGGCATAGCCCTGTGCTCCTTCCCGGTGCGTGTGCTCGCTGCGGGCACGTTTCTACAGCGGGCGAGGGCGGCAGGGGGCCAGCACGATTTCGGCACCGCGCACCGTGAGCTTCGCCGGGCCCTGGCCGCCACGCCCGGCAATGCCGCTCTGCACTATGAGATGGCGCAAGTCATAGCGGCGACCGGACGCGGGGAGCAACCGGACACGCTGTGGTCAGCGATCGGCTGGATGCAGGAGGCCGCTGCCCGGCAGCCGAGGGAGGCGAGCTATGAGTACCGACTCGCACAGCTCTACCGTGCCGTGGGCGACACGGTGCAGGCGATGGCGGCCGCCGACCGGGCTGTCTCCCGGTCGCCCGGCGACACACGCGTGCTGCTCCAACTGGCCAGACTCCAGGAAGGAGCTGGGCAGTTCGATGATGCGCACGAGCTCTATGTGCGCATCGATGAGCTGTGGCACTCGCCCGTGGGTCAGTATCAGGCCATCGAGGAATACGTTACGCTCGATTACGCCTATGCGTGGCTGCATCTGGCGCAGTTGGCGGCGGCGGAGGGGAACGAGGAGCAGCTCCGCGCCTTGAAGCGGCGCAGCATCGAGCTGCTCGAGAAGTACGACAAATGGGCGGCGCAGCAGGCCAGGATGGCGAGGTACGGCGTCGGGGTGCCGCCGCCCGATACAGCAGCCGCAGAGGGCCTTCGGGCGGCGTTTGAGGCGCTCGATCCGGCGTGACACGGCAGTTGCGCCGCTGTTCGGAGGCCAACGGCATTGTCCGGCCCCCGCCCGGGCTGACACCTGCTGCTCCCGCCACGGGGAGGGACACCTCTGAAGCATCGCGAAAGCAACGGCACCTGCGGTTTCATGGCCTCGTTGGCTGCCCGTGCGTTCGGAGGGATCAATCGACATGATCAAGATCGCCGTCGTACACGGCCCGAATCTGGACCTGCTCGGCCTTCGCGAGCCGGCTCTGTACGGCACGCACACGTTGGAGCAGATCAATGAGGCGATGAATGGGGAGGCCAAGCAGATAGGGGCCGAGCTGCGCATCACGCACTCCAACCACGAGGGCGAGATAGTTGAAGCAGTCCACGATGCACACCAGTGGGCGCAAGGCATTGTGATCAATGCAGCGGCATATACCCACACGAGTGTGGCGATCCGGGACGCCATCGAGGCGGTGCGGCTGCCGACTGTTGAGGTGCACCTATCCAACGTCCACGCCCGCGAGGCCTTCCGTCAGCGGTCCCTGATAGCGGAGGTCTGCGCGGGGCAGATCAGTGGGTTCGGGGCCATGAGCTACCTGCTCGCCCTCCGGGCCCTCATGTACCTCGTGCGCCAGGCAGCGGCGGAGTGAGTTTGAGAGGGGGGTTGGCTGTGCCCACTCGCGTTCACAAGCTCCGGCAGGCGATGGATGGGGACAAGGTGGACAGCCTGGTCGTGTCCGACCAGGTGAACGTGAGCTACATCAGTGGCTTCTCTGGTGATGCCGGTCTGCTATACATCTCGCCCAGCCGGCAATACCTGATCACCGACAGCCGGTTCGACGCACAGGCGGCGCAGGATGCGCCAGATTTCCAGCTGGCTATTAGTCGGGGCAAGGGATACCTGGAGGCTCTCTCGCGAGTCATTCGGCGTACCAGGGCGCGTCGCATCGGCATCGAGGCCGACCACCTGACGTATCGGCAGGCGCAGGAGCTGCGGCGACATCTGGCGGGACCGCGAATGGTGGCCACGCGTGGGCTGATTGGCCGGATGCGAATGGTGAAGGATGCGTGGGAGATAGCCGCCATCCGGCGGGCCGTCGCCATCGCGGACCGCGCCTGGGCACGCACCCTCCCACGGGTGCGGCGCGGCATGACAGAGCGGGAGTTGAGCGGTGAGATAGAGCGCGCGATGCGCATCGAGGGTGCCGACAAGTTCGCCTTCGACACCATCGCCGCCTCGGGGCCAAATGCCGCCATGCCTCACGCGCCGGTGACGGGCCGCGCGCTGCGGGAGCGGGACCTGGTGAAGGCCGACTTCGGCGCCGTCAAGGACTCGTACTGCTCCGACATTACGCGCACCATTTGTCTCGGCAAGCCAAAGCGGAAGCAGGAGAAGATGTACCGGGTGGCGCTGGAAGCGCAACTGCTGGCCGAGGGGGCCGCCAGGCCTGGCATGCGCGCCGCGAAGCTGGATAAGGTGGCCCGGGAGCACATTGCCACAGCCGGCTTCGGCGACGCGTTCAAGCACGGTCTGGGGCATGGCGTCGGCCGCGCCGTGCACGAACTGCCCACGATCTCGCGCAGCAGCAATGACGTCCTCGCGCCGGGTATGGTCATTACGATCGAGCCTGGGATCTACCTCGAGGGCTATGCGGGCGTACGGGTGGAAGACATGGTTCTCATCACCGAAAACGGCGCTGAGGTGCTCACCCAGGCGCCGAAGTGGGCGGGATCGTAGCGCGTTGACTTTTCGGTTCCGTTAGTGTAAACTCGCATGGCTTTTGAGAGGAGGCGCCGCCGGTGATCTCCACGGCGGATTTCAAGAACGGCCTGACGATAGAGCTGGACGGGGCGGCGTACCAGATCCTGGAATACCAGCACGTTAAGCCGGGCAAGGGCGGGGCCTTCGTGCGTACTCGCCTGCGGAATGTACATACGGGCGGGGTTTTCGAGAAGACCTTCCGAGCTGGAGCGAAGGTGGAGACGGCGCACGTGGAGCGCCGGAAGGTGCAGTTCCTGTACAGCACGGCCGACGATTACTACTTCATGGACGTGGCCAACTTCGACCAGATTGAGCTGTCGGACGAGCAGGTGGGAGATTCGCGGAAGTACCTGAAAGAAAGCCTAGAGATTGGCCTGGTGATGTACAAGGGGGACGTGATCGGGCTGGAGCTGCCCATCGCGGTGCAGCTTACCGTGTCTCAGACGGACCCAGGCGTGCGCGGCGACACCGCCCAGGGCGGAACGAAACCGGCTGTGCTGGAGACCGGCGTCGTCGTTCAGGTGCCGCTCTTCATAGAAGTCGGCGACGTGGTGAAGGTCGATACCCGCAGCGATGAGTATCTGGAGCGGGTGACGTAGCGGGCCGAGTACGACGGGATAGGGGTCAGGGGAGGGAGGAGCAACTGTTCGGGCAGCTCCTACCCAATCCCTGTTGCCTGTCCCTTATTGTTCTATGGATGCCGAGCGGATAAAAGCCATCATTGAGCTCAGCAAGCAGTCGGGCGCTTGCGAGATCGCCGTGGAAACGCCGGACGGCATCGTTCGCATACGTCGGCGCCCGCGCGTGCTGCAGCGGCAGGCGCCCGCTGAGCCGGCGTTGGCAGTGGCTGCGCCGGAGCCGACGGAGGCGGAGCCCGCGGTCGGGGTTCAGCCTGAGGAGTACATTGTGCGGGCGGCCAACGTCGGATGGTTCCATCGCGGCGCTGGGCCCGATGCAGAGCCTTTTGTGGAAGTCGGCGAGCAGGTGGAGCGGGATCAGCCGCTCGCCACGATCGAGACGCTCAAGATGTCCAACCAAGTGACGGCCGAGGCGGCGGGCGAGGTAAAGGAGATAATGGCGGAGGAGGGTGTTGAGGTGGAGTTCGGCCAGCCGCTCTTTGTCATCCGTTCCGACGCGGAGTAGAGGTGGCGTATAGATGATGTGGGAGCGACCGGTTCGGAAGGGCCATCAAGGTGGGTTCGGCCTCATCGAGCTCGTTGTGGTCATTGCCATCATCGCCGTTCTCGCCGGGCTGTACTTCGGCCCAGGGAAGAGGGGCGGCAAGGACCAGAGGTCGTTGCCCGCGCAAGCTGTAGACCGGGCTGTGGACACGGCGTGCCAGAGCAACCTGCGGCAGCTCCGCATGAACATTCAGATGGAGACGATGGCGGGCGAGCCGCCCCCGCGATCGCTCAAGGCGGCTGTCAAGGGGCTCGGCGCGGGATTCGAGCAGTGCCCAACGAGCGGAGAGCCGTACGTCTACGACAGCCAGAGCGGTAGCGTCCGCTGCACAACATCCGGGCACGAAGAGTACTAGCCGGGCGTAGCTGGCGCCTGGCGCCGGAGAGCCGCCAGATGTTCAACAAGATACTTGTCTCCAACAGGGGAGAGATTGCCTGTCGCATCATCACAGCGTGCCGCGAGCTGAAGATCCCGTGCGTCGCCGTGTACTCTGAGGCGGATCGGGGTTCGCTGCATGTGGCCATGGCCGATGAGGCCCGCTGCATTGGGCCGGCGCCCAACCGCGATAGCTACCTCAACATCCCGGCCATAATCCAGACGGCTCTGATGACGGAGTGTGATGCGATCCACCCCGGGTATGGGAATCTGTCCGAGGATCCCAGCTTCGCTGAGATCTGTGAGACGTACAAGATCAAGTTCATCGGGCCGCCGGCGCATGTGGTTGAAGCCATGGGTAACAAGGCGGCAGCGCGGCGTGCGATGCGCGAACACGGCGTGCCGATCGTACCTGGGACCGAAGACGGCATCGCGAATGTGAGCCACGCGCGCACGGTGGCGCGGGACCTGGGCTATCCGGTCTACATTAAGGCGGCGGCCGGCGGCGGGGGGCGTGGGATTCGCCTGGTGCAAAACGAGGAGGATCTGGGTGAGGCGCTGGCGATCGCGCAGGCCGAGGCGAAATCGGCTTTCGGGAATCCGGCGGTGTACATGGAGCGGCAGATTCCCGAGCCGAGGCACGTTGAGGTGCAAATCCTCGCCGACTCCCACGGCAACGTGGTGCATCTGGGCGAGCGGGAGTGCTCCATACAGTTCCGTCTGCAGAAGCTGCTGGAGGAGTCGCCATCCCCGGGGGTAAAGCGTTCGTCGCTGAGACGGCGGCTCGGGGACGCGGCGGTGCGAGCCGCCAAGGCCGTCGGGTACCAGAATGCCGGCACGGTGGAGTTCCTGCTGGATAATCGGGGTCAGTTCTACTTCATTGAGATGAACACTCGCGTCCAGGTGGAGCATCCGGTGACGGAGATGATCACCGGCGTGGATATCGTGAGGGAGCAGATCCGCATCGCTGCCGGCGAGGAGCTGAGCTGCGAGCAGGGACACATCTACTTCCAGGGGCACGCCATAGAATGCCGCATCTTGGCCGCGGACGGTCTCAACAACTTCCTCCCCTCGCCGGGCCGCATCGACGAATTCGTGGTTCCGAGCGGGCCCGGGGTGCGGGTGGACACTGGCGTGTGCTCTGGC
The DNA here is from genome assembly GCA_030601885.1 of Armatimonadota bacterium. Taxonomy (GTDB): domain Bacteria; phylum Armatimonadota; class Zipacnadia; order JAUWAU01; family JAUWAU01; genus JAUWAU01. The sequence continues at coordinate 189,671 of JAUWAU010000003.1, read as the reverse complement.
AGCGTCGTCCCGTCGCACTACGATCCGATGATTGCTAAAGTCATCTGTTGGAATCACGATCGGGTGTCAGCCATTGCCCGCATGGAGGCAGCGCTGCGCAGCATGCGCATCGGCGGCATCAAGACCACCGTGGATTTCCATCTGGAGCTTCTCCGGAACGCGTACTTCCGCCGGGGCGAGATCGACACCAGCTTCATCCGCCGCCGCATGAATGGCGAAGGCAGGCGGTACGGCGAGGAGGGCACTTGAGACCATGAGCGACAGTCGCGCTGGGCGGGCTTTTCTCGGGGCACTCATAGGCGTTGGCATCGTTGCCATCATATATGCGATGAAGTGGTGGGCGCTGCTGGCGCTCGGTGTGGGACTTATCGGATGGATCATCGGCTGGCTGTGGCGATAGGCGCGATCGGTGTGCGCTGGCAGCCGGCAGGCTGCCGAGAGGTCCGCGGCGTCGCCGGTTGTACCACGCGAGCAAGTGAGGGGAGGCTCCGCCCATACCCGTGAAGACACGGAGACTCGGGCGGGAGATCGCCCTCAGCACGTTGTACCAGTATGAGGTCACGGGCGAGACGCGTGAACGCGCTCTGGAGAGCTCCCGCGACGTGCTCGTCGCACTGGCGCTGGAGGCCGAGCACGAGGCCAGCGGCGGCATGCGGGCGGCGGAGCGATTTCAGGTGGCGGAAGAGCAGGCGGTCGAGGCTGGCGAATTCGCCGATGAGCTTACTGCTGCGGCGCTCGGCGGCATCGGCGAGCTGGACGAAATCATCTCGGAGTTCGCCGAAGGATGGTCACTGGAGCGCATGGCCAGCATCGATCGCAACATCCTGCGACTGGCGCTCGCAGAGATCATCTACTTTGACGATATCCCCGTCAGCGTCTCTATCGACGAGGCCGTCGATCTGGCCAAGGAGTATAGCACCGAGGAATCGGGCAGCTTCGTCAACGGCATCCTCGGCGCGTTCGTGCGCAGCCGCGGCATGGCGCCCATAGACCGCTAGGCGCCAGAAAGCGCTGCACCGTCCACCTGCTTCACCGCCTCAGTGCCGCCCGCGCACGCGATGACACACGATAGCATACTCAGCGTCAGCGAGCTCACCAGACACGTTAAGCGGCTGCTGGACTCATCGGAGCTGCTGCAGGATATCTCCGTCCGCGGCGAGGTGTCCAATTTCAAGCGCCACAGCTCGGGGCATGTGTACTTCTCACTCAAAGATGAGGCTTCACAGCTCAGTTGCATCATGTTCCGCGGCGCCGCGGCGCACCTCAGCTTCGAGCCTGAAGACGGCATGCGAGTGATCGCCTCAGGCGACGTGAGCGTGTACGAGAGGGGCGGCCGCTATCAGCTCTACACTCGATTCATGCAGCCTGACGGCCTCGGCGACCTGCACCTCGCCTTCGAACGGCTGAAGGCGAAGCTGGAGGCCGAGGGCCTCTTCGACACGGCGCGCAAACGCCCGGTACCGCGATTCCCGCGCCGCATCGCCATCATCACCTCCCCGACCGGTGCGGCCATTCGTGACATCACCACCATCCTGGCGAGGCGCTACCCGGCGGCCAGCCAGCTCATCGTGCCCGCCATCGTCCAGGGCGACGAGGCCGCGTCCAGCATCGTGAAAGCCCTGGCGGTGGCCAATGAGGCGGACGAGGTTGACACCATAATCCTGGGTAGGGGCGGCGGGTCGATAGAGGACTTGTGGGCCTTCAACGAAGAGATAGTGGCGCGCGCCATCTACGCATCCGCCCGGCCTGTCATCAGCGCTGTAGGGCACGAAACGGACTTCACCATCGCCGACTTCGTGGCCGATCTCCGCGCCCCGACGCCGTCGGCCGCGGCGGAGCTGGCGGTGCCGGATCAGGCCGAGCTGCGCGCCCTTGTCGCTGGGTTGTCCGAGCGCCTGCGACTGGCGCTCCTGGGCGGGCTCGAGCGGCGCCGCATCACGTTGGAGCAATTGGCGGCGCGGCGGGCGCTTCGCTTCCCGGCTGAGCGCCTGCGGCAATCCGAACAAGCCGTTGACGAGCTGTCATCGCGCATGGATCGAGCCTACAGCCACCGGCTGGAGCGCCTCAGCGCGCGGACGCAAGCCCTCTGCGATAGACTGGAAGCGCTGGGCCCCGCACAGACGCTGGAACGTGGCTATGCGCTCTGCCTTCGCCCCGTGGACGGAGCCTTGATCACGCGGATGAAACAATTGTCCGTCGGAGATCGTCTCAATGTGCGATTCCACGATGGCACGGCTGGGACCGACGTAGCCGAGCTGGGGGAGGTGGCCACATGACCAGGTCCAGTGACCCGGAGCTCGGTGGTGAGGCGCTGCAGGAGCCGGCCGAGATGTCCTTCGAAAAGGCGCTCGAGGAATTGGAAGCCACCGTCGAGAACCTCGAAGGCGGCGCCCTGACGCTGGAGCAGCAGGTGGCTTTCTACGAGCGCGGCATGAAGCTGGTGAAAGCATGCCGTGAGAAGCTCGACGCGGCCGCGGCACGCATTGAGAAAGTCGTCAGCACGGAAGAGGGAGCCCCCCGCGTCGAGCCCCTCGACGAAGGCGGCCGGAATCCATAGCAGCCCCGTCTGGGTGCTCCTCGGGCCCAGATGTGGCACCGCATCGTAGGGATGACCACAGGCGATGTCACAGCACCTCGACCGAATCGATCAGCCCGCTGATCTCCGGAAGCTCTCCGACGCTCAACTCATCGCGCTGGCGGCGGAGATCCGGGAGCTGCTTATAGGCACAACGGCCAGGCTCGGCGGGCATCTTGCCTCGAATCTGGGCGTCGTGGAGCTCACGATGGCACTGCACCTCGTCCTGGACAGCCCGAAGGACAAGATCATCTGGGACGTGAGCCACCAAAGCTACGTGCACAAGCTGCTCACGGGCCGGCGGGAGCGGTTCGACACGCTGCGACAGTGGGGTGGCTTGACCGGCTTCAGCAACCCGCACGAGAGCGAACACGACCATTTCATGACCGGCCACGGCAGCACGGCCATCTCGGCGGCGCTCGGCATGGCGGTGGCCCGCGATCTGCATGGCACGGACGAGGTGATTGTCGCCGTATTGGGCGACGGCGCCCTGTCGGGGGGCCTGGCTATGGCGGGCCTGAATCAGGCCGGCCACCTCGGGACGGACTTGCTGGTTGTCCTCAACGACAACGAAATGTCCATCTCGCGGAACATTGGGGCGATGGCGGACTATCTCAGCAGGCTTCGCACCGATCCCCACTACGTCAGGGCGCGCGAGGAGTTCGAAACCGTCATGCAGCGTCTGCCCATGGGACCGGCCATGCTGGAGATGGTGGAGCGGCTCAAGGGCGGTGTGAAGCAGCTTCTGGTGCCCGGCATGCTCTTCGAGGAGTTGGGATTCACCTATCTGGGGCCAATAGCCGGGCACAGTATCGAGCGGATGCGCGACATCTTCGCACACGCGCGCGACCTCGGCGGCCCGGTGCTCGTCCACGTGCTCACGCAAAAGGGCAAGGGCTATGCTCCGGCAGAGAAAAAGCCGGAGAAATGGCATGGCACCTCCCCCTTCGATGTGGCCACCGGGCGCAAGTACAGAACAGAGGCAAAGCCGAGTTACGGGGACGTGCTGGCTGAGGCAGCCATCGAGCTGGCAGAGGATGATGAGCGGATCGTCGGGATAACGGCGGCGATGGCAGATGGCACCGGCATGGAGAAGCTGGCAGCCCGCTTCCCCGCCCGGTGCTTCGACGTCGGCATGGCGGAGGAGCACGCGGTGACCTTCGCGGCGGGTCTGGCACGCGCCGGCGCGCGACCCATCGTGGCCATCTATTCCACCTTCCTGCAGCGCGCCTACGATCAGATACTGCACGACGTGTGCCTGCAGCATCTGCCGGTGGTGTTTGCCATCGACCGGGCGGGATTGGTGGGCGAAGACGGGCCGACGCACCATGGCGTATTCGATCTGTCGTATCTGCGGCCGATGCCGAATATGGTCGTCATTGCCCCGGCGAGTGCGGCAGAGCTGCGCGCAGCGCTCCGGTACGCCGTACGCCTCGGCAGCCCGGTTGCCATCCGCTATCCGCGAGGGCCGGCCGCCCGGCTCCCATCCGACAGCTCACAGCCGCCCTTTGCACTGGGCCGACCCGCAGTGCTGCGCGAAGGCGCGGACTGCACCGTAATGGCCATCGGCTCCACCGTCGCGTCGGCGCTGGAGGCGGCGGTTGAGCTGGAGACAGAGGGACTCCACGTGGGCGTGTTGAATTGTAGGTTTGCCAGGCCGCTGCACGAGGAGTCTTTCGTCGAGGCGGCCGCGGACGCCCGCCGAGTTGTGACGGCTGAGGAGAACAGCCTCGCCGGAGGCTTCGGGGCCGGCGTTGTGGAGCTTCTGAACACCAGGGGCGTGTCCGGCGTCGATCTGCTGCGAGTCGGCTTACCGGACAGGTTCATCGAGCACGGTGAGGCCGACCATCTGCGTGCCCGGTATGGGATCGACGCTGCGGGGATCGCCGATGCGGTGCGACGTCTGTGCGGGGTGCACGGTGGCCGGATCTCGCTGCCCGTCGAGTCCAGGCTGTGAGTGGCAACCGGGAACGCTGCCCGGCACGGCCTGCCGAGCAACGGAGTTTCCCTGCAGTATCAAACCGCCGATTCCATGTCGGGGGGAGGAGATGTGACAGTGAAACGACCCATAGCAGCGCTCACAACTTCAGCGGTCGCAACCCTCGTGCTCGCAGTTGGACTCCAGGCGCAAGAGTCGCACCTCCAGGCGGGGGCGCGACTGGCGCAAGAGGGGCAGATGGCGGAGGCGAAGGCGGAGCTCCTGAAAGCGTACGAGGAGGGCCCTGACAGCCAGGCGTGCCTCGCGTGGCTTGGCTTTGTCTGTCTGCAGCTCCAGCAGCCAGACGAGGCGGTGCGGCACCTGGCGAAGGCGGCCGAGATCGACCCAGCCGATCCGATTGTGCGCAACAACCTTGGCAATGCCTACTTCGACACGGACGACATGGCGTCGGCGGAGAAGCACTACCAGGCGGCCATCGAGCAAAAGCAGGATTACTTCGAGGCCCACTACAATCTCGCCAATCTCTACGCCCGGCAGCGGCGCTGGAGCGAGTCATTCAACGAATACAATAGATCTATAGCCATCAATAGCAACGACGCGGATGTGCACCGGGACTTCGGGAAGGCGCTCGAGAACTCCGGTAACACCGACAAGGCTATCCGGGAGTATAAGGCAGCCGCGGAGATCGAGCCCGACGACGAACTGGTGCACACAGCCCTCGGAACTCTGCATCTGCGAAAGCAGAGCTTCCAAACGGCCGCCGAGCATTACGGTGAGGCGCTGAAGCGTCCGGAGGGGCCACACACCTTCGAGGCGCAGCTCGGCCTGGGGATCGCTCTGTTCATGCAGAAGCAGTACGGTGCGGCGCTGCAGCATCTGCGCGCGGCGGCAGCGGCAAAACCCGAGGAATTCCTCCCGCATTATTACCTGGGCCTCGCCCTCGCCTACACCGAGCAGTATCCGGAGGCCGGCACGGCCTACGAAGCGGCCCTGAGGATCAAATCGGACGAACCGGAGTGCCTCAGCAACCTGGGTTGGGTCCGTTTTCAGCAAGGCGATACGCAGAAGGCTATCGAGCTGTTCAGCAAAGCCTCGGCGGAGAGTACAGGCTTCTACCTGGCCGCGCTGAATCTCGCCATCGCCTACGAGAAGGCCGCTGAGACCGACAAGGCGTTCGAGCAATGGAAGCTATTGGCTGCCAAGTTCGGCACGCGAGCGACGCCGCACATCGGATTGGCGAACGCGTACTACGACCGCGATATGCCTGATGAAGCGCTGGCGGAGTACCTGCGCGGGCTGGAGTTGGACCGCACGAACGTGGACGCGCATAATAACGTTGCGCTCATATACATGAGCCGCGGAGATCTGGATGAGGCCGTGTCGCACCTCAAGATGGCCCTGCACGCGGACAGCAAGTACAAGTACGCATGCAACAATCTGGGGGTCGCTTACGAGAAACTCGGGAAGAAGTCGGAAGCCATCGAGCAGTACCGACGTGCGTTGGCCATCGATCCGGATTACGAGCACGCCAAGCAGAATCTTCGACGTCTCACGGAGCCGGTGGAGACGGAGACGGCGACAGGCTAGACTTGGAGGGCCCCATGATTCGGCGCGTCGGCATCGTGGCTGCGCCGTACAAGCCGCAGGCCACTGAATCGGCCCGGGATCTCGCCAAGCGACTGGCGCAGGCCGACGTCCAGACGGTTTCCCAGACGCGAACGCGCCACGACGACAGGTTTGATGCGGCGCTGGATACCGACCTCGTCATTGTGCTCGGGGGCGACGGCTCGCTCCTGGCCGTAGCGCGGGAAGCGGCCCCGCGGGGGATCCCGGTACTGGGCGTGGCAATGGGCAGCCTGGGATTCCTGGCCCAGACCAGCTACGACATACTCCGGGAGCGCCTGGATAGTCTCACCCGGGGGGAACTGGACATAGAGCTCCGTCCGCTGCTCCGCGTTCGCCTAATGCGCGGCGATGAGACGGTACTTGAGTCGTTGGCCGTCAACGACGCTGTCATGCAGCGGAGCATCGAGTCGCCACTGGCCGAGACTGCGGTGTTCGTCGAGCACGAGCACGTAGCAACCTACGAGGGCGACGGGCTGATCGTGGCCACGGCCACCGGTTCCACGGCGTACAGCCTCTCGGTCGGCGGGCCGATAGTGGATCCGCGCCTGCCGGCGACGATTATTGTGCCCATCTCGCCACATACGCTGCGCCGACGCCCAATGGTCGTTCCGGCCGACGCGACGGTCAGAGTGGCGGTAGGGGCACGTGACGTTGAGCGCGCCGACCTGCGTCTCAGCATCGATGGGCAGATCCGTCACCGGATGGCCGTGGGTGATGAGGTCGTGGTGACGCAGTCCGAACACAGCCTGAAGCTCGTTCGCCTCGACGGGGAGTCCTTCTACCACAAAGCGCGGACCAAGTTGTTCTGAGGCAGATGCGTTGCCCGGCAGTGGCGGCGAGACTCGCGGCGAGACCGGTGTCATGCTCGTTGAACTCTCCGTGGAGAATTTCGCGCTGATCGATGCCCTGAAGCTGCAATTCCGCGAGGGGTTCTGCGTCCTGACGGGGGAGACCGGAGCCGGGAAATCCATCATCATCGATGCCATCGGCGCCGCTCTCGGGGAGCGCGCGCCGTCGGAAGCCATCCGGAGCGGCCAGCCGGAGGCGCGGATCGATGCCGTCTTCCATGCGCGCACGTGCGAGCGCGCCCTGCGCCAACTCAGCGACGCGGGCATTGATCCGGAGGACGACGGGGCGATCATCCTGAGTAGACGGCTGAGTCGGGCCAGCCGTAGTCGTGCGTGGATCAATGGCCGCGCCATCGCACTGTCTCTGCTCAGAGCCGTTGGCGACCAACTCGTTGACGTCCACGGCCAGCACGAGCATCAGGCCCTCATCAGGGAGCGGAATCACATCTCCTTCCTGGACGTCTTTGGTGGGCACGAGCACGCCAAACGTACGGCGGCCTACGAGGATGCCTACGGCCATTGGGAAAGCCTGCGTGGCGAGCTCCGTGCGCTGCGGCAGAGCGAACGAGAGAAGTGCCAGAGGCTGGACTTGCTCCGCTTTCAGGTGTCGGAGATCGACGCGGCGAGCCTGCGTCCTGGTGAAGAGGAGCAGCTGCGCGCCGAAGGGAGACGGCTGGGCAACGCAGAGCGCTTGCGTGAGATGGCTCAGGCGGCCCGGACGGCGCTCTCCGCTGATGGCAGCACGAATGCGAGTGCCCTCGACTGCCTCGGCGCCGCGCAGCAGGAGTTCGCGAAGCTCTCCGAACTGGACGACGCGCTCAGCGGCGCGCAGCGCAACGTAGACACTGCCTTCGTCTTGGCCCAGGATGTTGCGGCGGAGCTTGCCTCGTATATGGAGACCCTCGAGGCCAACCCCAAACGCCTGGAGCAGATTGAGGGGCGGCTCGACGAGCTCGCCCGGCTAAAGCGGAAATATGGCGACAGCGTGGAGGAGATACTGGGCCTGCGGGACGCTGCCGCCAAGCAGATCGAGGCCATCGCATCCAGCGAGCAGCGGATCGAAGAGCTGACAGCTCTTCTGGCGGAGTGCTCTGCCGAGGTGGCTGCCGTTGGCGAGCGCTTGTCGGAGGCGCGCAGGCGGCTTGGGCGGCGTCTTGAGCGGACCATGGCGCGACAACTCCGCGAGCTGGGTATGCAAAAGGCGGTCTTCCGGGTCTGGCTGGAGCCGCGACCGATAACGGACGAAGACGCTGCTGTATCCCTGTCCGACGGGAGCCGGTGTGGCATTGGGCCGCTCGGCCTGGACGTGGTGAGCTTCGGGTTCAGCGCCAACCCGGGCGAGGAACCCAAGCCGCTGGGGAAGGTGGCCTCCGGCGGCGAGTTGTCCCGACTCATGCTGGCCTTCAAGTCCATCTGTTCGCGCGCGGCGGAGATCCCGACGCTCGTTTTCGACGAGATCGATGCCGGCATCGGCGCCGACACGGCGGTCGGGATTGGCCGGAAGCTCAGCGAGGTGGCAGCCAAGGCGCAGGTGCTGTGCGTGACCCACTTCCCGCAGATCGCCTCCATGGCCGATCTGCATCTGCGCGTGGACAAGCGCGTTCGTGGTGGCCGCACGGTGGTGTCGGCGCAGGTGCTCGAGGGCGAGGAGCGCCTGGCAGAAATCGCCCGCATGCTCGGGGGGCAGGAGACGGGCAAATCCACCCAGGAACACGCTGCCGAGCTGCTCGCGGCAGCAGCCCGGAGAAAGGCAGTTGCCAGTGGTCAGTGATCAGTGGTCAGTGTACGGCCGCCGTCACACCAGCCCACTCTCTCACTGACCGGCGGGGTGGCGATGGCGGACGTGGCGAGTAGGTGAGACCGATGCGAGCGGCCGCGCGTGTGGATGTGAGAACCAAGGACCTCCTCAGACGAATCCGACCCGGCGAAATAGCCGTCATTGCGCATGAGAATCTCGACGGCGTGTCGTCCGAGGCACTGGCGGCTGCCGGTGCGCGGGCGGTCGTGAACGCCTGCGACTCCATCACCGGTCGATATCCGAACCGGGGGCCGGAGATCCTCCACCGGGCGGGCATCCCGCTCATTGACAAGGTCGGCCCCGGTATCATGCGCCAAGTGGCCGATGGTGACGAGCTGTGTATCGAGGGAGGGGCCGTTTCAAAGGACGGTGCACCGATCGCGACGGGCCGCGTGCTGTCCGAGGAGCAGATCCGCGAGAGGCGAGAAGCCGGCTGCGAGAATCTCCGGGTGGAACTGGGTCGCTTTGCCGTGAACACGCTGGAACGGGTGGCGGACGAAGGCGACCTGATCTTCGAATCATTGGCGTTGGCACCGGTGCAGACCCCGATCCGGGGTCGGCAGGCGGTCGTCATCACCCGGGGCGAGGGGCATCGGGAGGATCTGGAGACCATTCGCACGTACATCAACGAGGTCCGGCCCGTGCTCATAGGCGTTGACGGCGGCGCGGATGCCATCCTGGAGCTCGGCTGGAAGCCAGACATCGTAGTGGGCGACATGGACAGCGCGTCTGACGATGCGCTGCGGGCCGCCGGGGAGATTCTCGTGCATGCCTACCCGCATGGTCGCGCGCCGGGTAGGAAACGGGTCGAGCGACTTGGAGTGCCGTACACATGCATTCGAGCCCACGGGACAAGCGAGGACTTGGCGCTCAACCTGGCATACGACAAGGGCGCCGATCTCATCGTCGCCGTTGGTACGCACACGTCTCTCGTGGACTTCCTCGACAAGGGCCGGGGCGGAATGGCGAGCACGTTCCTGTCGAGGCTGAAGATCGGCGATCGACTCGTCGATGCGCGGGGAGTGAGCCGGCTGTACCGCGGGGGCGTTACCGCCCGCCAGCTCGGAGCGCTGATCCTGGCCGGATGCATGACCGCCGCCGTCATCGTCGCCTTCTCCCCATTTGTGCAGGGCTTCATTCGGTTCGTGGGTGTGCGCATTGAATTCTTTTTCAGCCGGCTGTGGCGTCTAATTGCCGGTTAGGTGACGGCGCCGTCGGCTCGAGGACGCTGGCCACGCCACGCGCCGGTGCGAGGGAATGGTCCCGCAGGCGTATGTGAGGCTCAGCCCCCATGGGTATAAGCATGCGACAGCATCTGGCAAGCCTCGTTGCCGTGTTCTTCGCGCTGCTGATCGGGGTCCTGGTCGGGATGGCACTGACGCGTCGGCCGGGGCTGGAGAGCAAGATCGAAGAGCTGCGACTGCAAGTACAGCAGCGCGATAAGCAGGAGGAGCGCCGCAACGCGGTGGCCACCGAGTTCGCTGAGCGCGCCCTGCCGGTGCTGGTGCGGAATCGGCTGCGGGGCCGAAAGGTGGCGGTGTTCGTCACAGCCACCAGCCAGGCCCGGACGGCGCAGGGTGCCGTCAGCGACGCGCTCGATCTGGCTGGGGCGATAGTGGCCACCAGAGCCAGCTTCGACGCAGATTTCGTGCAACATTGCCGCGATGACAGCGAGAGGCTGGTGGCCGACTTCGGTCTGCCGGCTGATGCCAACGAGGACATCGCGGCGGCAGTAACCCGGAGGGTCGTGCAGGCTGCCACCGGCGGGGACGCGGGCGCACGCCGGTGGGTGGGCCGGCGCGGGCTGTTTCGAATACGCCGCTTGGCCGAGGGCGTGCCGACGCTGGCTATTGTCGTCGGCGGAAGCGATGCGCCGGACACGAAGCGTCTCGAGCACCTGGACTTTCCGCTGATACGCTGCCTGAAAACTACCCGGGGCATTGATCGGGTGGTCGGTTGTGAGACGTCGGACGCGCTCGAGTCCGTCATGCGCGCCTACCAGAGGGAAGACATCTCCACCGTTGACAACGTCGATACTGGAGCGGGACAGTTCTCCCTCGTAAGTGCGCTCGCCGGCGCCGAGGGCAACTACGGCATGAAGGGGAGCGCCAAGCGCTACTTCCCGGAGATACCTGAGATGCCATGACCGCCGGCGCGTTGTTCGGCTGGCTTGCCCTTATGCTGTCCGTATGCGTTGTGCTGGTGGCGCTCTCCCTTGCGACGGTTCGCCGCCTGGGATGGCAGCGGCAGAACTACGCCGGGAAGCGCGTTGCAGTGGGCTACGGGATCTTCTTCCCGGCTCTCGCCGTTGCCGCCGTTGGGCTGGGCTTGGTGCGAGGCAGCGTCTGGACGCGCGAGGCGATCGTCGTCGGTGCCGCTGTCGCAGGATGCGGAGCCTTCGGGTTGTTGGACGATCTATACGGTCGCCCATCACCGAAGGGGCTGGGCGGGCACTTCCGGCTGCTGCTTGAGCGCGGCCAAGTGACGACAGGCCAACTCAAGGCCATTGGCGTCGTGACCGTCGGTATCGTGGCGGGTATGCTGGCCTGGGCTCGCCTCGGGGTGCCGGCACTGGTGTCGGGCGCACTCATCGCGCTGTGCGCCAATGGCGTCAACCTGCTGGACACGCGCCCCGGACGCGCCCTCGGCGTGGGCCTCGGCGGGTTCGCCGGCATCGCCCTTGCGGCCGCTGCGCACTGGCCCGGCGCGGCGAACCCACTGGCCGCAATGGCGCCGTTCGCCTTGGGCTGCATTGTGGCTCTGCCGGTCGATCGGCGCCGGCGCGCCATGCTCGGCGACGTGGGCGCCTATTCGCTCGGCGCCGGTATAGGCGCGCCCCTGGCGCTCATCATACCTATATGGGCACAGGCGATCATTGTCGCCCTCCTGACAGGTTTCACGGTGTTCGCCGACCGATACTCACTCTCGGCCCTGCTTGACCGCCGTTGACACGTGGGCTGTGTTCTTCACTGACCACTGCGCACTGATCACTGACCACTGTAGTGGAGAAGCACCGGTGGACTCACGCACGCTGCGATCGCTCGAATATGACAAGATCAAGGAGATGCTGTCGGCGGAGACCGCCTGCAGCCTCGGCAAAGCCCGCGTCGCCGGACTGTCGCCGGCCGTATCGCGCGAGCACGTGGCCGAGCAGCTCGCCCTGACAACTGAGGCTCGGCGGGCCATGGAGGACTTCGGTCCCCTCCCATTCGGCGGACTCACCGACGTGAGCACGCACGCGAAACGCGCGCGAGTGGGAGCTGTGCTCAGCGGCGAGGAGTTGAACCAAGTCGGCGACGCGCTCCGATGCGCGCGGCGCGTGGCTGAGCATTCGCAGCGGGTGCGAGAGTGCTGCCGGCTGCTCGGCCGCATCGGCGCAGGACTGCACGACCACGCGGAGCTTGAGACGACGATCCGCGACTCGCTTAACGACGAGGGCGAAGTGATGGATTCGGCCTCGCCGGAGCTGGCGCGGCTGCGGCGCCAGGTGCGGCGGCTGCGCGAACGGATCATGGGGGAGATCGACAAGATCCTGAACTCTCCCAGGACCGCACGAGTGCTGCGCGAGCGCCTGTCCACCGTGCGCGCCGGTCGGTATTGCATCCCCATCAAGATCCAGTTCCGCGGCGAGTTCGCGGGCATCATTCACGATCGCTCCGACAGCGGCGCGACGGTGTTCATGGAGCCGGAAGCGGTGGTGGGCAGCGGGAACGATCTGCGGCAGGCCGAGTTCGACGAACAGCACGAGGTGGAGCGCATCCTCAAGGAGCTCTCGGCCAGTGTGGGCGCGAGCGCGGAGGCCATTCTGGCGGACCTGGAAACACTCGGCGAGCTGGACCTGATCTCGGCCAGAGCCAAACTCAGCGCCTTGATGGACGCCGCGCCGCCGGAGCTTGACGAGACCGGGTATCTGTGCCTGATACAGGCCCGGCATCCGCTGTTGGTGGGCGACGTGGTGCCGATCGACGTGTACCTCGGGCGCGAGTTCACCGCGCTGCTCATTACCGGCCCGAACACCGGCGGCAAGACCGTCACGCTCAAAACGGTCGGCCTGCTGTGCCTCATGGCCCAATCCGGCCTTCACATCCCGGCCGACCCGGGCTCACGGCTACCCGTCTTCCGACAAGTATTCGCGGACATCGGCGACGAGCAAAGCATCGAGCAGAGCCTGAGCACGTTCTCGTCCCACATGACGCAGATCGTTGACATCCTGCGCCAGATGGGCTCTGGCGCCCTGGTGCTCCTGGACGAGATCGGCGCCGGCACGGACCCAACGGAGGGCTCTGCGCTCGCGCGGGCCATCCTGGAGACTCTCGTCCGCCGCGGCGCGGCGAGCATGGCTACGACGCACTACAACGAACTGAAGACGTTCGCGTATACGCATCCGGGCATCGAAAACGCGTCAGTGGAGTTCGATCCGGAGACGCTGCGGCCCACCTTTCGCCTCGTCATTGGCACGCCGGGCTCGAGCAACGCACTCGAGATCGCCGAGCGCCTCGGTCTTGAGCGGCCCATGATCGACCGCGCCCGAGACTACATTGGCGACGCTGCGCTGAGCGTGGAGGAGATCATTCGTCGCATGGAGGAGGCGCAGCGTGCGCTCGAGCGGGAGCGTGCCGCGGCCGAGGAAGCCCGCACGGAGCTGGAAGAGCTGGGAAACCGGTACCGAAGTGAGCTTGGAAAGCTCGCGGAGCGGAAAGATGATGCCCTGCGGGCCGGATACGAGCAGGCCAGCAACATCATCCACAAGGCCGAGCAGCAGGCGGCGGGCATTATCGCGAAGTTGCAGAGCCAAAGAAGGCAATCGGGGACCACCGAAGCCGCCCGACGGGACCTGGCGGAGCTGCGGGAAGCCGTTGCGCAGGAACAGAGCGCTGCTCTGCCGGAGGAGCCGGCGCCGCCACCGCCGGATCTGCGACCGGGCGATCTGGTAAGCGTGCCCCGGCTCGGGCGCCAGGGGGTGGTCGTGAAGCCACCAGCGGACGGGAAGGTCGAGGTTGCCGTCGGCTCGATGCGGGTGGAGGTGGGGGTGAACGAGGTGGAGATGACGGAGCAGTTCGAGACGGAGGAATCGCGCGACATGGCGGGTCGGCTCCGTCTGGCGAAAGCCTTTGAGACGACGGGCGAGATTCATCTGCGGGGGCTGACGGTCGAGGAGGCCGTGACCGAGCTGGAGAAGTATCTGGACGATGCCTTCCTCGCGGGCCGGACCTCGGTGCGCATCGTGCATGGCAAGGGGACGGGAGCCCTTCGCCATGGTATTCACCGGTATCTTGAGACCCACTCGCAGGTGAAGTCGTTCACCATCGCCGAACGTGGGGCCGGCGGCGAGGGCGTCACCATCGTGGACCTCTAGAAAGGCAGGGAAAAGGGTCAAGTGCAAAGGGAAGAGAGGCAGCCCGGCTGAGCCCAGATATGTTCCTACTACCCCGAAAATTCGGCCCGTTGGGCCCACCCGTTGTAGCCGGAGCAGCTTGCTCCGGCGGGCCTCGGGCTGGCAGCCCGAGCCACACGACGACAAGACGACATCTTCATCTTTTCCAGGTGTCGCTCCGCGACATGATGACTGCATCGAAACTTGACGCTCCGCCCTTTTCCCTTTCCCCGGTCTCTATCCGTGTGCTATAATCGCTGCTGATGGGGCACGGGAGCAAAAGCGAGGAAAAAGGAAAAGGGAGAAAGGCAAAGACGGCTGGCAGCGTGCTTGTGCTTTTTCCTTTGGCCCTTGCTCTTGCCGCTCTGTGCTCGTGCCGGAAGGAGACGGCGCCTCAGGGCGGCGCCGAGGCGGTTCGCATTACTCGCTACAACTGCAACATCGCCGAGGCGCACGACGTCGTTGACATCTACGCGGAGGTGGTCAACCAGAGCTCACGAGGCACCGGTCCGCTCGAATTAGTGGCGCGGGTGATACGGCCTGAGGAGCCAATCGTGGAGGGCCGGACGCCCATGGGCCGTCTCGGCGCGGGCGAAGTGCGACACGTCAGCATGCGCCTCGGGTGCAAAGGTCGTATCGCACTGCGCCACATCGCACTTGCGGTAGAGCCAGCTCGCGAGGTTCAGAAGACGGAGGAAAAGCCGGAAAGCCTGCCGGCTCGAGGCGGTTGAATGCGTGGCGGTGGCTGTACTGACGACTGACCACCGACCGCTGACCACTGTCTTTCGCGCCGGAGTCACACGCGGGAGGGAGATATTCAGATGACGCTGCGTTCCAGGCTTGTATCAGTGGCGCTAATCATCGTCGGGCTCATCGTCGTGGGCATGATCGTGGCCGTGTTCGCTCAGCAACAACCGATCACCATTGGCGAAGAGGGTGTTTCGGCGGGAGCCGGCCCCCTTAACATCAACGCCGTGGTGGTCATCGGGCAGACCGGGACCATCCGCTATGTGGCTGCAGGCACATCGCGGGGCCTGCGCGTCTACGAATTGCGACGGGTCGGCATGAAGTACCAGGTAACGGACGTCACGAAAGAGTGAGGCCTCGGGCGGCGCGCGACCGTCGTTAGTGGTCCGTCATCAGTGGTCAGTGAACGGCCTCACGGCAGCTATTGTCCACCGATCACGCGCCGCCGTTCAGTGCTCCATAGCGCAGTCCGGACTCTATGTACTGGAGCGCATTATCCCGATAGCGGTCGCTGATGGACGCAATGGCCGTGGCGCTCAGGCCGAGAATCAGCCCCTGTTTCCCACCCCGCTCGATCGCCTCGTGCACTTTTTCGTCGATCTGCTGAGGCGTGGCGAACTCGAGATCGCGGAACTCGATGTTGCCGATGAGCACCGTCTTGCCACGGGCCTGCTCCTTTGCCTCCCACAGCTCTATATCACCATCAGGCGGCGGCTCCACCGGGTCGAGCAGGTCGGCGCCCATCGCGACGATCTTGTCCAGCGCCTCGCGCACCTTCCCATGACAGTGTACGTGCACGTACTGCCCGTATTCGTGCACCAGCTTCATCAGCGGCGCGTCGTATCGCACCACGAAGTCGTCGTAGAACTGCGGCGACATCATGGGCGGTGTGGCCTGCTCCGAGCCGCCGAACCAGTACAGGGGCCCCAGACCGCTCTCCAGCACGTATCGCAGCTTCATCGCTAGGCGGCGCGCCACCGTCTCCGTTAGCCGCTCAATGATGGGGCGCTCCGCCGCGCACCATTCCAGGAAGTGACCGAACTCGAACAAGCGCGAGACGCAGATCATGGGTGTGGAGAGGCCGATCTCCATCAGACCGCGGTCACCGACGCTCTGCCGCTCGGCGACGAAGCTGCTCAGGTCGGGCTGGTGAAACTCGAAGGGAACGCTCAGCAGCCGCTCGACATCGTCCTTGTCCTTCAGCAGCGGCTCCGTGTACCACGTGGTCGAAACCCCGGGCTCGTGCTCCTCCTTCGTCCGAAGATCTCCCCGCGGCGTTCTCACCCGATACGTCACGACGATGCGAGAGCCTATCTGCTCCCGCGATTCCACTTCGATGTACTCATTCGGGATGAGCAAGAATCGCCGGTCAAACATGCCCGCGGGCGCCGAGGGCCTCACAAAGAAGTCGCAGTGCTGCAACGCCAGTTCTGCGACCTCGCGGAAGTTGGGCTCGGTCTGCCAGCCCTCGGTCGGCGGGGCCTCGCGCCCACGGATCGGATTCAGCGGTACGGGAGATAGAATCGGCACGCGATCTGCCTGCTCCCAACGAATCGTTCGCATAAGGCGGTCGGCGGATGAGAGGGGCTCCTGCATTGGATCCGACTCCTCGACACGGGCGTGCGTCAGTCGCGTGGGAGTGCTTCGCTGACTCGCCGGCTGATCCTCCGAAGCGGCAGGTCTCCATTCGTCACAGGTGGAAGAAACCCTCACCGCACGACCCGAAAACGACACTGAGCCGCCGCCGGGGTGAACACCATGAAGCTATGCGGGCACACGATGGGCACACCGGGCAAGACGGCGCGAACCCCCGCCCTACAGCAAGAGGTCCTGCCAGGAGGGAATGCGGAAGCTTCAATGCCCGGTGCGCAGCTTCCGGGGGACATAGGTGCAGTACGGCTCTTCGGCGAGGTAGTCGCCCGTCTCGGCAAATGCCCGCGCGCGGCAGCCGAGGCAGATGCGCCTATACTCGCAGACGCCGCATTTGCCCTTGAGGTTCTTTACGTCGCGGAGCTTCTGGAAGACGCCGGAGCTGGACCAGATCTCACTGATGTCTTGCTCCCGAATGTCGCCGCACTTGACCGGGAGATATCCACAGGGATAGACCTCGCCCCTGTGCGACACGAAGCAGACGCCGGTGCCGGCCAGACACCCCGGCATGCCAGGACGCGCGCCGCGCGAGGCCTCTGGTGCCTCGTCCTTGTGGGTCATGCCGCCCTGCGGGCGCACGGGTTGACCAGCAACCCGTGCCACCCGGTCCCCCGTCGTTTGCTGACCACTAACCACTGACCACTGGCCAGTGCCTTCAGCCATTTGCCGGGCGATCCGGTAGTAATGCGGCGCGCACGTGGCCTTGACTTCGATTGGCGCTTCCCGCGACAGCTCGTAGAGGCGAGCCAGAGCGCGTTCGTATTCCTCAGCCTCGATCATCTGCTCGTCGGCTATCTCCACCCCGCAGCCAACCGGCACCAGCATGAAGATGTGCAGGGCGACAGCGCCTCTGTCGATAGCCAGCGCCAGCAGGTCGTCAATCTGGTGCACATTGTGCCGAGCGATGGTGGAGTTGATCTGGACGGGCACCCCGGCCTCCTGAATGTGGCGCATGCCGGCGAGCGCCTGCTCGAAGGATCCGGAAATGCCCCGGAAGGCGTCGTGTGTCTCAGCATCAACGCCATCGAAACTGATGCTCACGCGGCGAATGCCGGCGCGTTTGATCTCGGCGGCCACCGCCGCGTCCACCAACGTACCGTTCGTGGCGAGCGCCACCGGAAGTCCGCGCTCGTGCGCCCGGGAGGCAATGCCGAATATGTCGTCCCGAAACAGCGGCTCGCCTCCGCTGAGCACCAGCACGGGCCGGGCGAAGTCAGCCAGCGAGTCAACGAAAGCAAGAGCCTCTTCCGTGCTGAGGTCCTCCGGCGAGGATAGCTCTGCCGCGGAGGCACGGCAGTGGATGCAGCGCAGGTTGCAGCCCGTGGTAGTCTCCCAGAACACGAGCCGCAGAACAGGCACGTCGCCCCCACTGTTGAGTGGTCGGTGCTCAGTGGTCAGTTGCCTCACCACCCCGGTAGCTGGCGCTGAGTGGGAGTGGTCTTGCTTCTGGTCGCTGGCCACTGATCACTGGCCACTGCCGTTCTCCGTGAGCCCGATCTCCTCATCGGTAAGGTAGCACGCCGGGTCCGGCGCCCAGGGATCGTTGTAGTAGACGTCGGCGCGAACGCGCAGCGCGCCGCCGCAGGCGTCCTGCCACTTGCAGCGGCCGCAGCGGCCCTTGAGCAGCGGCAGGCGATCCTTCAGGCCCGCCATCAGCGGGTCCGACGTGTCGCGCCAAATGTCGGCGAAGCTGCGCTCGCGCACGTTGCCGAAGCTGTAGTGCATCCAGAACTGATCCGCGTGGACGTCGCCGACCGCATCAATGGAACCGATGCCGACGCCGGAGCTGTACCTGCCGCCACCGTTCCAGCGCAGCAGCCGGAGCACTTCCTCGGCCCGCTCGGGATCTTCTTCGCGCAGTCGCATGTAGAGATACGGGCCATCGGCGTGGTTGTCCACGGTGAGGATGTTCTTGTGCAGGCCACGCTTGTAGAAGTCGCACGTACGAGCGATGATGATATCTAGTGCGCGCCGCGTCTCCTCGTACGACAGGTCGTCGGAGGCGATGTCCCGCCCGCGCCCCGCGTAGGCGAGATGGTAGAAGCAGGCCCGATCCACATGCTCAGCTTCGATGAAGTCGAATATTCGCTCAAGGTCCAGGTAGTTATGGCGCGTCAACGTCAGCCGCAGCCCGACGCGCTGCTCCACGGAGACACAATTGCGAATCCCGCGCCTAGCGCGCTCAAAAGCACCCTCCACGCCGCGGAAGCGGTCGTTCACCTCGCTGATGCCGTCGAGGCTGATGCCCACGTAGGCGAACCCGGCGGCTTTGATGCGCTCTGCCGTGGCTTCGTCTATGAGCGTGCCGTTGGTGGAGAGCACCGGCCGCAGGCCGAGCTCAGCGGCTCGGGTGGCCAGGTCGAAGATGTCTTTACGGATGAGCGGCTCCCCACCGGTGCAGAGCACTGCGGGAACGCCGAACTCGGCGAGATCCTCGACCAAGGCCAAGCCCTCGTCCGTGGTCAGCTCGTCCTCGTAGCGCACGTTCTCCGAGTCCGTGTAGCAGTGGATGCAGCGTAGGTTGCACGTGCGCGTGAGCGTCCACGCGACGACGGGCCGGCGCTCCGCCGCCGACTTGGGCGTTGTGTAGGCGTGGGGCTCATGCCTATCAGCCGACGGCCTCTGGCCGTAGCGTATGGTGTCGCCGCTCGCCTCGCCGCCGCAGTAGAGCTTGGAGATATCTATCATTTGCTCTCACGCCTCGCGGCTACATCCTCGCGGGCGCGTTGAGCCATGTACACCCGGTAGATCTGCATGAGCTCCTTCTCGAAGAGGTCGCGCTTAAGCTCCACCGCGTACCGGCGCACCTCTTCCAGCACAGGCTCCGTGTCCTGCTCCCGCAGGTGGATGCCGAACTCAGCGAACTTCGCCCTCAGGGAATGCCCGCCGGAGTGTTTGCCAATGGTTATCTGGCGCACGCCGCCCACTTCGGCCGGCGAGAAGGGCTCGTGGGTCTCGGGAAACTTCAGTACCCCATCGGTGACCGTGCCGGCTTCGTGATAGAAGATGCGAGTGCCGACGATGGGCTTGCTGGGGCCGATCTCGCGTCCGGACGCTTCCGCAACATACTCGCACAGCGGCCGAATCATGTCGAAATTGAAGTCCACTGGGATGCCGAGCACGTACTTGAGCGCCATGACGACCTCTTCGAGGGCGGCATTACCCGCCCGCTCGCCGAGGCCGTTCACGGTGACACTGGCGAAGGCAGCGCCCCCGCGAAGGCCGGCGATGGTGTTGGCGGTGGCCATGCCGAAGTCGTTGTGCGTGTGGACCTCTATGGGCAGGCCGACGGCGTTCTTGAGGGTGTGCACCTCGTCGGCCAGTCTGAAGGGGTGCTGGAAGCCAACGGTGTCGCAATACCGGAGTCGATCGGCGCCGGCGTCGCGGGCCGCTTGGGCGAACTCGATGAGAAACTCCAGAGGCGTGCGCGACGCATCCTCGGCATTTGCCGACACGTAGAGGCCGTGGGTCTTGGCGTGCGCCACGGCGCGTTGGATGCTCTCCAGCACCCACTTCTCGCTCCGCCGCAATTTGTGCTTGATGTGCACGTCCGAGGTGGGGACGCCGATGCACACTCCGTCCACGCCGCAGTTTATGGATGCATCGATGTCGGAGATCACGACCCGGTTCCACGAAAGAATCCTAACGCCCAGGTCCAGATCCACGATGCGGCTCACGGTCTCCTGTTCGTCGCCGCCCATAGCCGGGACGCCGGCTTCGATCTGAAACACGCCGGCGTCGGCGAGCATCCGAGCGATCTCCACCTTCTCATCGTTGGTGAACACGACTCCGGCCGTCTGCTCGCCGTCTCGGAGCGTCGTGTCCACTATCTGGACGCGTTCCGCGGCCTCGTCCGGTTGGCGCGCCTCCGCCGGTCCGGGCTCACGGTGCAGCTCAGTTTCCCACGAGTCGCTTACGCCTTCGTACGACACATCGAGCTCAGCCATCAGGAGACCTCCCCAGCGCCCCCAAAAATCATGGGCCACCGACAGAGCCCGGCGGACAGCCTGACACCATGGTGGCCCACGGGAACAGCGTTTATGCCCTGGCTTTGTTCCGTGCGAGCTGCTGCTTCACCAATGCTGGGATGTCGTATGGCGCATCGGCGATGGGCACGCCCGCCGCCGTAAGTGCTTGTACCTTCGCCTCTGCGGTGCCGCTGCCGCCCGAGATGATGGCGCCCGCGTGCCCCATGCGCTTCCCGGGCGGCGCCGTGCGGCCCGATATAAGCCCGACCACGGGCTTGTTCATCGTCGCAATGTACTCCGCAGCCGCCTCTTCATCGGCCCCGCCGATCTCTCCTATGAGCACGATCGCTTCGGTCTGATCGTCAGCTTCGAAGAGCGGCAGCAAATCAATGAAGCGTGTCCCGAGGATCGGGTCCCCGCCCACGCCGACGCAGGTTGTTTGGCCGAGCCCCGCCCGGGTGAGCGTATCCACGACCTCGTAGGTCAGCGTGCCGCTGCGGGACATCAGGCCAACGGGGCCCGGGCTGAAAATGTGGCCGGGCATGATGCCCAACTTGCACTCGTCCGCCGTCACGATGCCGGGGCAGTTGGGCCCCATAAGGCGCACGCCCCGCTCCTGAGCGTAGTCCACCACCCTAATCATATCCTGCGCCGGGATTCCCTCCGTAATGCACGCCACCACATCGAGGCCGGCGCTCGCAGCCTCGAGGATAGCGTCGGCCGCAAACTGCTTCGGGACGAAGATGACGGATGCGTTTGCCCCAGTGGCCTCCACGGCATCCTTGACGGTATCGTACATGGGCTTGCCCAGCACCTCAGTGCCGCCCTTGCCTGGCGTGACGCCGGCGAGCACGTTCGTGCCGTATTCAATCATCGCCCGAGCGTGGAACTCACCCTCGCGCCCGCTCATGCCCTGCACGATGACCTTGGTGTTCTCGTCGATCAGGATTCCCATTGGTCCTTCCCGCCTACCGCGTAAGTTCTACGATCTTCGCCGCGCCTTCCTGCATGCTTTCGGCAGCGACGACGCCGGCTTCGGCGAGAATGTGGCGTCCATCTTGCTCGTTGGTGCCGGTGAGCCGCACGACCATGGGCACCGAGATGCTGAGCTTCGTCCGGGCCTCAATGATGCCTTGTGCAACCTCGTCGCATCTCGTGATGCCGCCGAACACGTTGCAGAAGATGCCCTCGACGCCCGGCGTCATCATGATGAGGTCGAGCGAATTCAGGACCAGGTCGGCCCGGGCGCCGCCGCCGATGTCCAGGAAATTGGCCGGAGCGCCGCCGGCGCTCTTCACTTCGTCCAGCGTTGCCATCACCAGGCCGGCCCCATTGCCCAGCACGCCGATGTCGCCATCCAGCCGCACGTACTGTATGCCACGGCGGTGCGCCTCCATCTCGATCTCGTCCGCCTCCGACTCCTCGGCCAGGTCCGCGATCTTCGGATGTCGGTACAGGGCGCTGTCGTCAATGTTGATCTTGGCGTCCGCCGCCGTCACCTCGCCACCAGCCGTCACCACGAGCGGGTTGATCTCGGCGAGGTTGGCATCGACGGCCAAATAGGCCTGGTAGAGGCCATGCAGGAACTTGCACGCTGAGGTGATGACGCGGCGGTCCAGCGCCGCGTCGTAGCAGAGCTGGCGCATCTGGAACTCCGCCAGCCCCATACGCGGGTCAATAGGCAGCTTGGCGATCTTCTCAGCGCTTCGGGCCGCGACCTCTTCGATGTCCACGCCGCCCTCAGCGCTCACCATGACCGTGTGGCGGCGAACGTTGCGATCGAGCACGATGCCCAAATAGTACTCCTGGGCGATGTCAAGGGCCTCTTCGACGAGCACCTTTTCAACGATGAGTCCCTTTAGATCGCTGCCGAGCATGGCCTCCGCGATATCGCGCGCGGCCCGTGCGTCATGGCCGACTTTGATTCCGCCGGCCTTGCCCCGGCCGCCGACGTGCACCTGCGCTTTGATGACGACCGCCGTGCCGAGCTCCGTGGCGATCTCGAAAGCTTCGTCGGGCGTCGTGGCCACGCGACCGCGCGGAGTCATGGCGCCGTGGGCGCGGAGGATCTCTTTCGCTTGATACTCGTGGATTTTCATGGCCTGGTGGTGCAGTGCTCGTCCGCCAGGGCGTAGCCCACCTGGAGCGCCTTCTCATTGAGCGCCTCGGTGCCTTTCGGCACGCGGGCGAGCACCGCCTCGTGCATGGAATCGCGGCTGACGATGCCGGTGATGCCCGTGATGATGCCCAACGCAGCGATGTTGGCCACAATAGCCCGGCCCGCCTCCTCGCGGACGACCTCCGTGATCGGTATGGCGTAGATGTTCTCTCCGTGGGGGGCATCGCTGACGAATGTGCTGTCCAGCAGCACGGTGCCACCCTCGACGAGATCGTGGGCATACGCGTCGCACGCATCTTGCATCATGGCGAGCAGCAGATTGGGCCGAATAACCTTGGGGAAGTCTATCTCAGCATCGCTGATGACGACCTCGGCCCGGGCCGCACCGCCACGCGACTCCGGTCCGTACGACTGCGTCTGAACGACGTTCTTCCCCTCGTAAACGCCCGCCGCTTCGGCCAGGATGATGCCGGCCGTGATGATCCCCTGTCCGCCGGAGCCGGACAGACGCACCTCGTAGCGGTCTCCGGGCTCAGCCATCATGCAGCTCTCCCTTGCGCGCGATCGATGAGCTTCTGGTACTCCGAACAGAACTCGGACGCGCGGCGGTCAACGAACTCACCGATGACGTACTTCCCCTCGCGCTGCTCGCGGGTCATCTTCGCTGCCTGCTGGACGGTGACGGAGTTGTCTTTCTGCCACTGCAGAAGAGCGACGGGCGTACGCAAGTCGTTGCGCCGGCCGTAGTAGATGGGGCACCCGCTGATTACATCCATGAAGGAGAACCCGGGATTCTCGATCGCCTTCCGGATGATGCGCGGAAGCTGAACGGCGTGGTACGTGGTGCTCCGCGCCACGTACGTGGCACCGGCGGCCTCTGACAAGGCGCATAGGTCGAAGGGGTGCTCCACGTTGCCGTAGGGGGCGGTGGTTGCGTTGGCCGCGAATGGCGTCGTCGGCGACACCTGGCCCGACGTCATGCCGTACACGTGGTTGTTGAAGCAGATGCAGGTTATGTCGATGTTGCGCCGCGCCGCGTGGATGAAATGGTTGCCGCCGATGGCCGCCAGATCGCCGTCCCCCGTCATTACGACGACAGTGAGCTCGGGCTTGGCGAGCTTCACACCGGTAGCGAAGGCGAGCGCGCGGCCATGCGTGGTGTGCAGCGTATTGAAGTCCAGGTACCCAGGGAGGCGTGAAGAGCAGCCGATGCCGGAGACGACGGCCACCTTGTCTTGGTCCAACTGCAGCGTCTCCACCGCACGCAGGAACGCGCCCATTATTATGCCGTGGCCGCAGCCCGGGTACCAGATGTGGGGAAAGTGCTCCTCACGCAGGTACTGTCTATTTATCGCCTGTGATCGCGGCACTGTACGGACCTTCCTTCTGTCAGCGTCTCGCGCCCGCGGGGGCGCTCCGTGGGAGCGTCTCCCTCAAGCGGGCACTGGGGGGCGGGCGGCGCGCGCAATGGCGGTGAGGATATCTTGTGGCTTGAGCACCTCGCCGCTCGCAAGGTTGACCCCAATGACTTCGCAGCGGCCGCCCGCCGCGCGCTCTATCTCAAACCGAAGCTGGCCCAGATTCATCTCGGGCGCAATGATGAGCTCCACCTGTTGGCTCACCTCGCCGACTGCGTTTTCCGGGAATGGCCACACGGTCTTCAAATCCAGCAGGCCGGCCTTGATGCCCTGCTGCCGGGCGTCGCGGACAGCGCGCAGAGCCACTCGCGAGGTGATGCCGTAAGCGACCACGCCGACGTCGGCGTCGTCCAGGTAGTAGTGCTCCACGAAGGTGATCTCGTCGCGGGCCCGCTCCACCTTTGCCAGCAGCCGCTCGAGCAGGTGCTGCGTATTGGCCGGATCGGAGCTCGGGAAGCCCGCCTCATCATGCATCAGGCCCGTGACGTGGAACCGATAGCCTTCGCCATACGCGGCCATGGGTGGCACGAGCGTGTCGTCATCGGCCGCAAAGGGGAGATACTCCTCGGGGCAGCAGTCTGGCCGCACCCGGTCTACTATCTCGATATCGGAGGGGTCGGGAATCGTCAGCTTCTCCCGCATGTGAGCTACGACCTCATCGCCCAGCAGCGTCACGGGCATGCGGAGGCGTTCGGCGATGTTCACCGCGCGAATGGTGAGATCAAACATTTCCTTCACCGACGCCGGTGCCAGGGCCACCGCGGGGTGGTCGCCGTGCGTTCCCCACCGAGCTTGCATGACATCTTGCTGCGATGGATAGGTGGGCAGGCCGGTACTGGGCCCGCCCCGCTGGATGTTCACCACCAGCGCGGGTGCCTCAGCCAGACACGCGAAGCCAATGTTCTCCTGCTTCAGCGAAAAGCCCGGCCCGCTCGTCGCCGTCATCGCCTTGAAGCCACAGAAGCTCGCGCCCACGACGGCGGCCATCGAGGCGATCTCATCCTCCATCTGGATGAACTTGCCGCCCACCTGCGGTAGGTGCATCGCCATGTATTCGGTGATCTCGGATGACGGGGTGATCGGATAGCCGGCGAAGAAGCGTACGCCAGCCATAATGGCAGCTTCCGCGCAGGCCTCATTGCCCTGCGTTAGTCGCGTCTTAGCCGCCATCATCAGTGTTCCTCTCCTCGACTACGACAGCGAAATCCGGACAGCGCACCACGCAGAGCTGACAGCCGTTGCACAGGTCCATGTCGGTGATGTGCGGCTCCCCGTGGCCGGCATCCTCGAGCGCGCCCGTGGGGCAAAACTCGCTGCAGATGCCGCAGTTCTTGCACCACGGCTCATTAATGAGCACTGTATGTTTTCGCTTTCTCCGCCTCTTGACCGGCGCTTCCTCTGTTGTGGCCACGGCTGAGTCCCTGCGGACGGCCTCGTCCGCACGCACGATCCGTCCGCCGCGGGTCCAGATGTTGGGCTTGGATATGCGGAGCTCCTTGCGGGCGTTTCGTCCACCCGGGGACCAAATGCTGGGTTTCGTCATACGTGACTCCCTCTATACGCACCAAACGCCGGGCGGCAACGGGCGCGGCCGCGTCATGCCTGCGGCCGCCCGCCTCCCGATGCAGTCTCTCTCCGGGCTGCGGACGTATCCCTCTGGAAGGGTACCCACACACTTCCGGAGTACTGCTTCGCCACTTCACTGCGTTCGGAGGCGCCCCCGACGCAACGCTTGCCCAGGGCCTGTCCTTCTGTGCTCCCGGTGTGGGTGCGACCGCGCCCCCGAGAGTCGCTGCCGTTCCGTCCGTACAGCAAATGGGAGGCCGCAACGGCCTCCCTTGTTGACGAACACTGATCGTGTACTGGAGCGGGCGAGCAGCCTCGCCGCAGGAGAATGGACTTGCTTGTCAAGGGCATGAAGCATGAGGTGGGTCGCCGGTTGGTTGCTGGGCGGCGCTGCGCGCCGCTCGGGCCCGGACGAACCCGCCGGATCGTGAGAGGACCGCTACTATATCGCACATCACAGCACCGGTCAAGGGTCGCTACGCCGACACGCGCTTCAGGCGTACGTACTTCGGCAGGTCGCCCACCAGGGGCCGGACGTAGTCGATGAACGCCTCCGTGACGCCGTTGCCCGCCTCGTTGATGTACTCGTCGGGCATCTTCTTCTCGGCGGCCGCGACCTGCTCGGTGGGGCAGAGGCCGGTGACGCATTTGTAGGGGTCGTTGGACTCCCGCACCAGCGTCACCATCTTATCGGTCTCGCCCCCCACGGCCGCCTCCACGGCGGCGGCGCCCACCATGTACGCTTCCTCGGCATCGGTCTTGGACTGCGCCATGATGCAGTTGCGCTGCGAGGTGCCCGGCTTGTTGAAGCGCGCCTTGGCGTTCAGCTTGCCCTCCACCAGCTTGCATATCGCGTCCCCGACGCCGCTGAGCTGCGCATGTCCGAAGGCGTCCTGGTAGAACTCGCTGTCAGCGGCGCTCTGGGCGGTGATGTACTCGCCATTCTCGTCCACGAGGCCTTCGGAGACCACAATGGTCGCGCGGCCGATGCTGTCCAGGCAGCCCTGCACGTCGTCGAGGAACTTCTGCGCCGCGAAGGGCCGCTCGGGCAGGTAGACGAGATGCGGCGCGTCCTCCTCGGTCTCGTGCGCCAGCCCGGTCGAGGCCGCGATCCAGCCGGTGTTACGCCCCATCGTCTCCACGACCTTGACCGTGTCGGTGCTGTAGCTGGCCTCGTTGTCCTTGCCGGCGTCCATGGTCATGATGGTGATGGCGCGGGCGACGCTGCCGTAGCCGGGGCAGTGGTCGGTGACGGCCAGGTCGTTGTCAACCGTCTTGGGCACGCCAATGCACCGCAGCTCGTAGTTCTCCCGAGCGGCGAGCTGCCCGACGACGTGACACGTCTCCATCGAGTCGTTGCCGCCGTTGAAGAAGAAGTAGCGCACATTGTAGCGCTTGAAGCAATCCAGGATGCGCTCGTAGTCATCATCTTGGAGCTTGTAGCGCGTGGTGCCCAGAGCGGATGCTGGCGTCCGCTTCAGGCCCTCAACCGTGGCGGCGTCCTCCTGGTTGAGGTCGAACAGCTCATCGTTGAGAACTCCGAAGATTCCGTTCTTGGACCCCAGCAGCCGCTCGATAGCATCGTGCTTCTGCGACTCCTGGATGACGCCGGCGAGGCTGCAGTTGATCACAGCCGTCGGCCCGCCGGATTGTGCGACGATGGCATTTCCCTTGAGTGTCGCAGCCATCTTGTATCCGCCCCCTTAAGTGAGTGTATTGTGACCGCAGCTTTCCAGCCGCCGGTCGACCAACCAGCAACGCACCTCGGCCACGAATCCTCGCGCCGCCCGCAGAGCGTCATCAGCAGCGGACGGTGACACGACCCCGGCACGCTCGTATTGGGTTACGTTGCGAAGCCTGCGCGCCCGGTCGAATAAGGCTGCTTCTCGTGCGAATCGTCCCTCCTCGACCAACGCCAGGAAATCGAACACGACGACATGCTGCCCCTCGCCACGACCGCGCCGATATCCCTCAGCCGTCATGACCGCCTCTGCGGCCGCGCGCGCTGCCGCGTAGGCGCTGTTGTGTCGGCCGTCGGCTGAACGACCCGCCAGCGCGGCGTCCTCGAGTTCCCGGTCGGCAACCGCCAAGAGTTCCTCGACTCGCCGTTTTCGCTCCCGGACCGTCAGCGACAGGCGCCTGACGTGGCCGTCATTTTCCAAGGCGCTGTAAGGCGTTTTCGTCACCTTTCACGAAGATCTTCGGCTGCCGCATGACGCCCGACAGGAAGCTGCTCGGCTCTCCCAGCATCTGCCGGAACTCCGTAGTCCGGTAGGCGATCGGGCTGATCTCGCGCCCCGTCCCCTTCTCTGCCTCGCTGCAGATCTCCGACAGGCGCGCACTGTCGATGTCGCCGATGACCATCAGATCAGCATCGCTTCCAGCTTGGTCCGTGCCCGCCGCCATAGAGCCAAAGATGAACGCCACGTCAACGGACTCGTTGGCCAGCAACTCACGCAAACGGGGCACGAGGCCCACGGCGTGGCGGATGATCTGACGCAGGCCCGGCAGTAGCGGGAACCTTTCCACCAGGTGATACCGTTTCGCGCGCCCAATGCGCTCAGCTTCGACCATCCCCAGGTTCTCGAGGCGTGAGACTTCGCGGCGTGCGGCAGTGTAGGCCAGTCCGGCACGTCGAGCCATCTCACGCAGATGCGTCGGCGCTGGCGGCGGGCCGCAAAGCCACGCCAGGAGCTTCGCTCGCGCCTCGGAGCCAAAAAGGTCGCACAACGCGCGTTCTCCCCAGGTTCGTGGCGCGGAAGTCATGATTACACCTCCGAGACCATTATACACGATTTGTGCTCATTTGAGCACAAATCGTGCTCAGTCTCGGTTCGCAGTCACAGCACCGCAGGCGCTACACGTGCCGCTCCGTATTCCAGTCGCACCGCAGCCACCGACCGTCCGTCTTGTCCAGCCACC
The DNA here is from genome assembly GCA_030601885.1 of Armatimonadota bacterium. Classification (GTDB taxonomy): domain Bacteria; phylum Armatimonadota; class Zipacnadia; order JAUWAU01; family JAUWAU01; genus JAUWAU01. Next base: position 161,121 of record JAUWAU010000003.1, on the reverse strand, counting down.
AGCCGCGTGAGTCCACGTAGTCGCCGAGCTTCGGCTCTATCGTGGGCAGCTCCAGGCTCGAGTAGCGCGGCACGGCGTCGGCGAGGCTTGGGATCTCCAGAGCAGTGCTGCCGGCCAGCGGGCGGACGTACCGGACGAAGTCCTCCTTGACGTCAGCGCCACTGTCGGCGATCCAGTCCCGTGGTATGTCGCGCTTCCCGCCGGCGACGTATTCGAACTCGGTAATGCCCGTGGTGCACTCGTACGGAGCCTCGGACGTTCGCACGAGGGTCACCATCTGTCCCGTCTGGCCGCCGGCGGCCAGCTCCACGGCCTTGCGGCCCACCTCGTAGGCCTCCTCCAGATCCACGGCCGATGCGCACAGCATGAAGGCGCGATGCAGAGTCCCGGGCTTGTCACTGCGCACTTTGAAGCCGAGCTTGTCCTCCAGCAGGTTGCCCACGTACTCAGCGACACCGCCGAGCTGCGGATGGCCAAAGGCGTCAGTATATGTTGACCGCTGGGCCACAAGCTGGTTCTTGTCGGGCTGACCCTCATCGTCCGCATACCGTATGCCCTCAGAGACCGCGATGACGCAGCGACCGTACTGGTGGTACTTCGTCAATGCCTGCTCAATGAACTTCTCGTCGTCGAAGGGCACCTCCGGCAGGTAGACGAGATGCGGCGCTTCGCCCTCATCTCCCCGAGCCAGCGCGGTGGCGGCCGTAAGCCACCCACTGTCGCGGCCCATGCACTCGGTGATCTGGATGTCGCGAAACGCCTCGTTGTCCTTCCCGGCGAAGGTCAAGGCGCAGGCCAGAAAGCGCGCGGCGCTGCCGTAGCCCGGGCAGTGGTCGGTGTTCGGCAGGTCGTTGTCGATGGTCTTGGGGATGCCGATGCAGATGAGATCGTAGCCGCGTGCCCCGGCGGCGTCGGACAGGCTCAGCGACGTCTGCTGCGAATCGTTCCCGCCCGCGTAGAAGAAGTAGCGGATGTTGTGCGCCTCAAAGGCATCGAGGGCGCGCTCCAGGTCCCTGTCGTCTATCTTCAGGCGCACTGTGCCGATGGCGGCCGACGGCGTGTAGCGCAGCGCCTCGAGCTGCTCGTCCGTAGCAGCATACAGGTCCACGAGACGCTCGTGCAGCACCCCCTCTATACCGTTCATAGCCCCGTAGAAACCGGTTATCTCCTCGTGCTTCTTCGCCTCCTGAAGGGCGCCGACGAGGCTGGCATTGATCACCATCGTCGGCCCGCCCGATTGGCCGATTACTGCATTCCCCGTGATCGACATTTACATCGCCTCCGACTTCAGTGGCGGACGGAGAGTCCGCAATGCTGGCGGCTCCTCCAGGGAGCCGGACGTGGTGTGCTTGTGGCCTCTGCGCGTAGATATCGCCCAGGGCCGTTACTTGGGCTGTCCTCAAAAGCGATGTCTTCTGCACGGCTGTTGGTTCCTCCTCCCCAGGCGGGCCTGACGTGCCGCACAGAGGGACACCCCGCGGGATGGAGGAAATCAACGCTACGCAAAGGATGGCGGGGCTGTGGTAAACCAGCTATTCGTTCTCGTTGCAGCGGCCGTGGCTTTTGCGGCGTACGAGGCCGCAGCGGCCAAGGCCGCCAGCTTCATGTACACTGCCGAGCGGCGGTGGCCGGATCTTGCCCGGGGAGCCACCTACGCCCACTGGCTCAACGAGGGCCAATACGGTGACGCTGCAGACATCTGGCCCGTGTTTTTTGTCACATAATCCCAGGCGCAACGGGGTACAAGGGAACAAGTGGTGCGTTGGGTATGTCCAAGAAGTGCCCAACGGGCGCCCGAGGGGGAACTCACACATGGCCGCCTTATCGGTCGCGGTCGGTCGGAGTACGGGGAGCCAAGTGCAGTGCCTAGCGGCAGTGCTGCGCTCCGTGCCTCGTCTTATCGTCCTCTTTGTCTTGCTGGCTGCGCTACTGCTCACGACTGGCTGCGAGGAGAACGACATCGAACGCAGCATGGGCAAGGTGGTCAGTAAACAGGTCGAGTCCACCTACCGAGTGGTTGAGGACCCGCTTATACGCGACTGGGTGGGGAACATGGGGGCGGCAACGGCGGAGAACTCACGGCGCACCAGCGAGAAGGTACCGGTGAATTTCAAGGTCCTGGACACCGACCTGGTGAATGCCTTTGCCGTGCCATACGGCCACGTCTATCTCACGACGGGGCTGCTGGAATCCGCCGAGTCAGAGGACGAAATCGCCGGTGTGGTGGCCCACGAATGGGGGCACATCGTCCGGCGGCACTCCATCCGTTCATTCAAGAAGCAGATCATCTGGGGCACCATTGCGCAAATAGCGCTCGCCAAACAGAGCGACGTGACGAGAACCGTCGGCGGCCTGTTCCTGAATCTGCAGTTCCTGAAGCGCTCCCGCAAAGATGAGCTGCAGGCAGACAAGGAGGGCGTGGAGCTCTCGTACCGGACTGGCTACGACCCGCAGGGCGAGATCGACTTCTTCCACACACTCACTGAGCAGCGGAAGCACAAGCCGTCGAACCTGGAGCTGTACTTCATGACGCACCCGCCGCTGGAGCGGCGCATCGCCCGCGCCAAGGCGCTCCCCGAGCTCGATACCGACAACGTGCAAGCGCTCGTCACTATCGGCAGGGGGTACCTGGCCCGATATCGGGCTGCTGATGCCATCGGCAAGTTCAAGCAGGGGCTTCTTGCAGACGGCGGTTCGGTTGAGGCGCAGGTTGGGCTTGCCGATGCCTATATGCTGCGCGGTGAGACCGATCTGGCGGCTCAGCATTACCGCGCCGCGCTCCGGCGGCAACCGGACAATTCCGAGCTCCAAATGGCCCTGGCGAAGGCAGATGCAGCACCGGGTCGCATTGCGAAGCTGCCGCTGACGGGAAAACGGCGAGCGGAAGCCCAGGAGGCGTTGGCGGCGGCGGATAAGGCTATTCGCAGTGCGTCGGCGGCGAAGGCCGATGTTACCATCCGAGTGAATGCGGCCGATAAAGCGGCGCTTCCCGCCCAGAAGAACACCATTGCCTCGCTGCGCACCATCAATGGGTTGTACGAGGGCGCTGCCACGGTCGGTGACGAGGGGACCGATCTCATAACAGCCGTGGACCGAGCTGTGAGCAGGTGCAACGAGGCGGTATATGCAGTCGAGGCGATGCACGTTGAGATGCGCGATACGGCGGCGCGGGCAGCGGATGTCATTCGCGCGGCACAGTCGGGTCTGCGGCGAGGCCTCGCCGAGGGTATGGCCGATACAGCGGGCGTGCAGGCATTGGCTGAGGCGATCAGAGAGAGCGAGAGAGCCGCGCAGGAGCTGCGTGAGCTGACGGCCGAGGAGTCCCAGCAGCTTATCGCGCAGGTGAAGAACGCCGCACGCGTGGCACAGAATACGGCCGAGTTGGTGTACGGGGCCTTGCTTGGGGAAGAGCGGACCAGTCCACAGGTGGTCAAGGATAGCCTCGCGAACGCCGAGGTCCGCGGCAAAGAGGCCACCAGGCGGGTGCGCGAAAAGCGCAAGAAGGCCGAATCGGCGCGCACCAGGACGCTGGTGGCCGAGATCGACGTGTTGACCGCTGGGGCCGATGCGTATCTGGAGAACATGTACGACGGGCTTCTCGGCTCCTTCATGGCAATGGAGCCCGACGACGTTGCCAGGCTGCGACGCGCCGGGCACAGCTACGGCGACATTGCGCTGGCTCTTGCCGCCGCCACGTCGGCCGAGGCCCCGGAGAACGCCGAGTTCATCGCCGAGCACGGCCGGGGCGTCACCCGCAGTCTGGTGGACTACGTCGCCGGCGAAGGCCACGAGCTGCGGAACGTCAACATCATGCTCAAGTTCGCCGTCAACGCCATGAGAGGGCAGACCGGCCGCGCGCCAACTTCCCCCATTCCCGCGAGGCCATAATGTGGGGTGCTCCGCCCGCCTGTGCCCTTCGCCTTGTGCCTTTCTCCTTGCCTCTACTGTAGGGCGGGGATACCCATCCCCGCCGGCCTTTGCCTTTCTCCTTGTTTCCCTGCTTTCGCGCTAACCACTACCCACCAACCACCGACCACTACCGTTCACTGTAGCCGGTCACCCGTGGGCCGGCTGCCTTTGCCTTCCGTCCTTTGCCTTTGTCCTTGCCTCTATTGTAGCGCGCGGTCTATGTCCCGCGCCGCCTTTGCCTTTGCCGTCCGCCTTTCCCCTTTCTCCCTTCTCCCTGCCTCTGCCGCAGGATACTCCACCCCATACGGAGAATATCCTATGTGAAGCGCCATCGCGGCACGTGGACGACATGCCTGCGCGCGAACCGACCAGCCCCAGAGCCTTCGTCGGCGAGTGCAACGAGAGATGGGTGTTGTGTCGCCGGAATTCCGGATTTTTGGCCGACTGACCTCCGCCGTGTTGTTGGCGGACTGAGGCCCCTGCTGCTCACGTCGCAGTTGCGCGGCGCCGTAGACTCACCCCGCGGGCGCCCTCAGGGCCTCCAGCACCTCCTTCACAGCTGCCGTCAGCACCACCATCCTGGGCTGCGCTTCCATGATGAGCTTCCTCGTCGCCGCGAGCATCGTGGGCTTGTTCTCGTACCCCCCCGGCCGAAACAGCAGCATGTCTAGGCCGCGATTCGCGGCCTGAAGGGTTTCCCAGAGATCCGCCGCGATCCCCATGTCAATTAGTTCTCCCAGCGGCGCCCGTAGCGTAGCGTCCAACCCCGTGAGCCGAAAAGCGTCGAGCACCAACGCCCTGCCCTGAATCGGCTGACTTGTCCGTTCGAGGATAGACCTCGCGAGACCTAGGTTGTACGTCAGGTCGAAAAGCAGCGCCCCCAAGACCTCACGAGCGGCGGCGTGAACCCGATAAGACACGCACCGGTCAAGCTGCGCCAGCCGGTCACCGTCGAGGAGGAACACCTTACCGTCCCGCCCACCCTCCTTGCACCCTTCCAGTACGCGCCTTCTTGCTTGGGGACTCAGCCGCCCGCTGACGAACACATAGCAGACCGCAATTCGCTGCTCCCCGGCCACGCTGAGACGCACCGGGACATCAAAGGCCTCATTGATTGCCCGCAAGAGGTCTTCGCTCTGAGTGCCTTTCCTGAGAAGCTTGCAATGCTTCACCTGCACCGCGCAGTATCGTACGCAGCCCAGCCGGTCCAGTTCGGCGAACACGAAGTCCTTCCCGTACTCCTCGGGCCCGTGCGTCTCTGCAACCTCCAGATCGCACAGCTTCTGCAGCAGAGGCTTTACGAACTCCGCGCGGAATTCCGCTTCGTCCCTGTACCTCTCATGCAGCGGCCGCGCACCGTCAGACCCCCATGCGTCCGAGATACGGATAGCATCACCTAGAACTAGCTCGTGTGTCTTTGGCATGCGCGACCCCCGGTACACGCCCCTTCCCGACTCTTGCTCGCCGCCTTCACAGGCCTTGTTCCACACCGACCGGGCCCCTGCCTCCCCCAGTGCTCGGAGCGCTGCATGGCCTGCTCTCGCCTCGGAGAGAGCCACTCCGAAGTTCACCGGTAGCGCGCCGGGGCTCGCCCGACTGCCGGGGACAGCATACGCAGTCCTTGGGGGCTCCGACGGCCCCCCTCTTTGTCAGACATGCCCTCTCTCCAGGAACTGAATATAGCCCTCGATGAGGCTCCGAGCAATCGAACGCGCTTCCCTCAGCTCCTCTTCCGTAGCGTCACGTAGCCTTCCCCCTGCCTCGCCTCGATGACGCCCTTGTTTGAGGCCGGCCCGGTTCGCAAGTACGCCCAAGCGGCTCCATTGACGCCTACTTACGCGAAGGGCGCAGCGCGCTTTTGGTTGGCCTCGAAAGTGAGTGGTCAAAGCCTCCCGAATCTCGTAGAGGTGAACTAACTCGTTAGCCGGGTCACGAACTGCGGCGTCGTGGCTTGCCCGGAGTGTGCGCAGCAACCGGTCTGTAGAATGCTTCGCGGCAAGACACCGGAGCCGCCGTTGCTTCTGGGTACGCTCTGTTCTAGTGTCGGTTACAACCTTTCCATTTACATTGGTGATGACGATATCGGGCCGGGCCAGCGATACGGTTAACTCCAGGGGCTCAACCAAAACAGTAACATCCGTGCGACCGTCAGGACGGAGGCGATGCACGGATGGCCTCGATAGGCAGAAGGGTGCGTGGGTGCCTAACTGCTCGACAAAAAAGCAGTTGCGCACGCAGTTGTCAGCCTCCTCGTATATGCTGGGGATCTCCTCAAGGCATTGGGGGCTTAGGCGGGCCTGGACCTTGCCGTCCGCAATCGTGATGTCATATTTGGGGTGAGGGACACGTACTGGCTTCTCGAAGTAGTCTTCGGGTGAGTACGACCACACCAACGTCACGACGTCGTGCATCTTTGTCACCTACCAAGCGATCATAAGGCTACGAACAGTTGCGTGGCTGTTGGCGCTAGGACCTTCCCCCGGCAGGCCTCATTCCGACGAGACACAAGCCTGTCGCCAAGATTCCGGGGACGCCAGTAGCACCCAATCCGGACATCATTCGCGGACGTGATGCCAATTCCTGGTCTCCGCCCCTCGGAATTCCGGGGACACCAGACTCAATTCTTGGCGGTGGGCGGTATCGGTGCTATCGTCCCAGCATAAATTCCGGGGAAGAAGGGGAAAGGCGAAGGGCAAAGGCAGCGGGGGACGGTCGCCGACGCGCCATAGCCGCTTTGGCGACGGCGCGAGCCCCCGCACTACAATGACGGCCAAAGGCGAAAGGCAAAGGCGGCGGCGATCGGCGTCCCGGCGCTACACTGAGGCAGGCACGGCGGGGCTCGCAGCAAAAGGCGGAAGGCAAAGGAGTTCCGGGGACGGCATGCGTAACTCTTGAGGTCCGGGAGGTTCGAGGGGAAGCTTAGACTCGCGGGACACCGCAGCCCACCCTCGACCAGAATCCGGGGACATAATACCCATTTGCGCGCTTGTCAGCGACCGCGAGAGCGCATTGTCAAGAAATGCGTATTATGTCCCCTGATTCAATGTCCCCGGAATTCTTGACAGGCAACGACGTGCCGGAATACAATCACAGCCCCAAGAAGCGGCTTCTACCGGCAGAAGCCCCCCTCCAGGACGCGAGCCCGGGCATACGCGGAGACAATTTGCACATACAGCTGGGGACCAAACGACATGAACGTACCAACGAGCCTCCTCATCCTCCTCGCGGCCCTCTCTCCTGCTGTCTTCTGGACCTCCGCCGCTCTCTGCAGGTCGGAGCCGCGCCCTGGCGATGGAGAAGAACCCGAAGGCACCATCCCCTTCGAGGTGTTCGCAGGCTTCAAGCGGATCGAGCCAGGCAATCCCATCTTCGCCTGCGAGCCGCCGGAGTGGGCGGCCGCGGCCCACGCCATGGTTGTCGAGGATACCGTCCATTACCTGTGGGCCAGACAGCACGCCCAGGCCCGCAGGTGGGTGCTGATGCACAGTACGGCTCCTGCGAGCGACCCCGCTGCCGTCGAGCACGACCCGCGCAACCCCATCCTGTCGCCCTCCCCGAACGGGTTCGACGATGCGGCGACCGAGTACCCCTTCCCCTTCTGGAACGCTGCCGACCGCACGTTCTATGCCTACTACCTCGGCAGAGACAAGAGCGGTGTCAAGCAGACCGGTCTGCTGGTGAGTGACGGCGATCTCGGCAAGTGGACACGCCTCCGCTCGACTCCCGTGATTGCCGCGGACGCCGAGCACGAGCGCAAAGGCTCGTCCCATCCCTCCGTTACTGTGCTGGGCGACACCATCCACATCGTCTACACGGGGGAGTCCGCCGCGCCGCCGACCATCTGCCACGCGACCGCGCCGACCAGCGATCCCGCGGCCGTCACCAAGGACCCCGGTAATCCCGTCTTCAAAGGCACTGGCCAACCGTGGGACAGCCGCGGCGTCCGCGAGGCGGAGCTCTTCAGGGGGCCGCGGTACTTCCATATCCTATACGGCGGGTACGATGGCGAGGTCTGGCGGATCGGGCACGTCCGCACCGGCGACTTCCGCACCTTCGAGCCCAACCCCCACAATCCCATCTTTCTGCCATCCTCAGACCCGGATGCGTGGGACCGCGACGGCATCCTCACGCCTCATGTCTTCGAGGCCGGCGATTCCTACTACATGCTCTATGCCGGCAAGAAAGGCGGAGAATGGCAGACCGGCCTCGCCAAAACGCCCAAGCCCTAGCGCCTTTCTCGGTTGCTGCCTAAGGGAGCACGTCCTTCCGAACAGGGCCGACAACGACCTAGTCCCCGCCTCTCATCCTTGCCCATCCTGGAATTGTGGGGACACCATACTTAATTCTTGGCGGTGGGCGGTGTCGGTGCTATCGTCCCAGCATGAATTCCGGGGAAGAAGGGGAAAGGCCAAGGGCAAAGGCGGCGGGGGACGGAGCCCCCGCACTACAATGATGGCCAAAGGCGAAAGGCAAAGGCGGCGGCAGGGATCGGCGTGCCCGCGCTACACTGAGGCAGGCATGGCCGGGCTCGCGGCAAAAGGCGGAAGGCAAAGGAATTCTGGGGACGGCATGCGTAACTCTTGAGGTGCGGGAGATTCGAGGAGCAGCTTAGACTCGCGGGACACCGCAGCCAACCCTCGAGCACGAACTCCGGGGACCAGGTGCTCACTTCTGGCCCGCGCCCGCCGCCCGGCCTTCCCGCGCCTCACCACACCGTCTTCACCAGCTTCACGGCTACGCGGGCCTCGGTCCGGGCGGCGTTCGGGTCGCCGACGATGACGTACACGTCCGTGCCGCGGGCGGCGCGGCGGCGGTAGGAGGCGTAGAAGTTTGGCTTCCCTTTGCGCAGCACCAGGCGGGCGCCGTAGCCGCGCTCGGGCGTGATGTCGTAGTTGGCGGAGAGGATCGTCTGCGTGCCATGGTTGGGCTCCTCGTCTGCCGGGTCGTGCTGGATGGCCTCGAAGCTCAGCCGCATCTTGAGCTCGTCGCCGAAGCGGAAGCCCTGGTTCACGGACCAGAAGAAGTAATTCCCGCTCTGCCGCTCGCCTATCGACACCTGCACGCCGCCCTCGCGGTCGAAACGGTTGCCTCCCCAGCCCATGCCCAGCGAGACGAAGCTGTCGGAATAGGGAGGACGGCGCTCGTTGCTGTACCCGAGCGAGTAGTGATTCCCGTTGCGCCAGCCCGTCCCGATGTGCCCGCCCCATCCCGTGTGGAAGAGCGACCCGTCGAAGTGGTCGTACGTGTCCCAGCGCATCTCGAAGAAGCGGTCCCTGATCTTGCGCTCGTCCCACTTCTTCCACATGCCCAGGTGCGCCCGGATGCCCCGCCGATCCACCTCCGGCACGAAGGCGTTCACCACGTTGTAGTCCGGTGAGATGGATTCGTAGTGCAATCCGCCGAAGAGGTTGCCCTCGCCGCCCCAGCGGTTCGTGGACAGCCAAAAGGCATCGCCGTTGTTGTCGGCGCCGGTCGTGCCGGTCCACTGATACCCGCCGGCGGCGTTGAAGTCGCCGCGCCCGATGGGCTTGTGGTGTCGGAACTCGACATTCTGAGCCCAGTTGTGGAACGAGTTTTCGTCTCGGCGCACGTGCTCGGTGTATACCTGGGTGCGCTTCGCGAGCTGATACTTGTATTTGGCCACCATGTTGTTCTGCTCGCCAAAGCTGACCGTATCCAGGAAGCCAAAGCTATGCGGGCCGAGAGAGCCGAACGTCTTGACGCCGAGATCGACGTCCTCGATCCGTCGCGAGTAGAACATCCGACCGGCGGGGAAGTACCCCCATCCACCCTCGCTGAAGAATGGCCGGCGCTCTTCGAGCCGCCGCTCGGTGTAGGAGAAGTCGATGGTGTCGATCTGCTCTTCGATGTTCTTGAAGTCCGGGTTCAGTGTGGCGACCGTCGTGATGCCCCTGTCGCTGGTGTGCTTGAGATCCACTCCGGCCACGAACGGGTCATCATCGGCGCCCACATCGGCCATTGTGTACGGCATAACCACCGGAGGGCGGCGAATGGTGGGCAGGTCGAGGTCAACCAGGTCCGCCATCTTGTAGGAGTCCCACCGCGGCTTCATCGGCGGCCAACTCCCGCCCTCCTCCTTGCGCCTGATCCGCCGGGAGAAGTTGATGCCGAAGACCTTCTGCCCCTTGGGGTACCGCAGGATCTTGAACGGAATGGCCATCTCGGCGGTCCAGCCATCCTCGACGATGCGCCCGGCTGCCTCCCAATCGCCGCGCCATTCGATCTTCGAGGCGCTCCCGCCGGGGATGTCCTCGTTCTGCGTCCCCCGAGGGGTGACGTGGAACCAGTACGTCTCCTGATGTCTGTGACAGCAGTCTATCCCAAGCTCCACCAGATCGTCGCGCCACACGCGGCCGTTGCGCTTGGTCTCCCTGGCGTAGATCTTGTTCGGCTCCGGGTCGTGGCAGCGGAAGGCGGCGTAGATGCACTCGTCGTCGTAGCAGATGTAGGCCTCGGTATCGAAGCACAGCGGGCGCTGCTTCGTGTCGTACCAGAACCCGCTCACCCGGGTCGCCTGCTCCCAGCACGGATCGTCCAGATTCCCGTCAATGACCGGCGGCGAGTTGACCTTGATCGCATGCAGAATGGGCCCGCCGTCCTTTCCCTTCTCGAAGCCCGGTTGCTCCTCATCGGCCCGTGTTTCTGCCTCGGCCGCTTCAGCCTCCGAAGCGGCTCCTTCTGCAGTCGTCTCGGCCGGATCGGCGGATTCGGCTGCGGGCGAGTGCGGCGCCGACTGCGGCTCCGGTTCCGATACGCACAGAACCGTGCCCCCGGTTGGCGCGGGCGCCGGGTCTGCCGGCGTCGCGGCAACGGCAGCACCGACTGCGCAGCCCAGGAGCACGAGCGCCAGCCAGGGGAAGATGTGCCGTCCTCTCAAGCGGACGTGGCGGTCCGGAGCCACCCGTGTGCCGGTTACGATTCCCATCCACTCATCTTCGCTCATCCGCAGGTGGCGGATAGGGTACCAGAACATGCGTTCGATGTCAACTCGTGTTTCTAAAGAACTCTTGTGCTGCGCACTGCCAACCCCGGCGGTCTCGGCGCCGTGCCGCATTCGCCTCTCGATGCATTTCGCTCCAGGCTGCTCAAAGGTTCGATGGGCCCGTCTGTTGGGGCCCGGTGCGCCCGTTGGAGGAGCTGCGCGATGCTCGTTCCAGTCGGGGGGTGCCGCCGCGGGATCTGGGGACAAACGCGCCGTGCGCCGTCGGATCTGCCTGTTGCTCTACAGGTAATGATGCATGAGCATGCCAAAAGGTCTCGCTGGGCGCTGCGAAGGGGAGCCGGGCGGCCCAGCCGGGGCCGGCGTGCCCGGTGAGTGTCGGGCCCCGATCCGTTCTTGACACTGCTGCGGAGACGGCTATGATGCGCCCGAGAGGCAGGCGGTTCGGGCGGCCGCGGCGGGAAGCTCGGGACGATCTGGCCGAAGAACCGTGACGTCGCATCAGAGCATCGCGCAGGGGGATGGGTAACGCATGCACAGGAGCTACGTGGCTTCGATGATCGCAATCCTCTGCGTGCTGTGCACGGCCGGTGCAGCCCAGGAGCGCGAGAGTCCAAGCCCCGACAACCTCGTGCAGAACGGCTCCTTCGAGCTCGCCGATGCGCGCGGCTTCCCCACCCACTGGGGCCGTAACTTCCCGCAGGGGCGCCCGGTGGCGGCACGCGATACGGCGGTGGCCCATACGGGCGAGGCGTCCGCCAAGATCAGCGCCACCGAGCCGGCCCGCTTCAACTTCAGCCAAACCATCCCAGTGCGCGCCGGGCAGGCGTACGAGGTGAGCATCTGGGTCAGGTCCGAGCGACTTGTGCCCGTGCCGGCAGCGCAGCTCATAAACCTCATCTGGCAGAGCGATGCAGGTGACTTGAGCGCCGCGGATGTGGGAGACCCCAGGCCGGGCACGCACGACTGGTATCAGGTCGGCGGCACCGTGCGCGCGCCGCAGCGGGCCATCCGGGTGCGCGTGCGGCTGTTCCTGCATGCCGAGGCCGGTACGATGTGGTTCGACGACGTCGAGCTCCGCGAGGCAAAGGAGCCCCCGGCCCCGACGGAAGTAGTGCCCGCGGCCGACGTCGTCGCCATTGGCGTCCTCGACGGGCCCACTTTCTTCCAGCTCCTCGATCTTGACCGCCTCGGGCTCGAGCACGTGAGGGCAGCCGTCGTGCGGCGCGAGTACGAGGTTGCCAAGCACGCGCTGCTTGCGTACTACCGGCAGCGCAAGACGCCGCGCTGGTATCGCAACCCGCTGGGCGCGGTGGGCGACGAGGCGGGCGCGGCCCGGTTTGCCAGTGACGTCATCGACTGGGTGACGCGGAATCCGCCGGACCCACGGAGCGGCCAGTGGGTGACGCTGCGGGTCGGCAGTCGTCTATGGGGCTACGCCGAGCAGTTCTCGTCTGCTGCGGGATCGCCCGGCTTCACCCCCGAGGCGCTATTCCGCATGCTCTCATCGGTCTGGCAGTGCGCGGAGTTTCTCGTGCCCGAGCACCGCTTCCGCAGCGGCAGCAATTGGGGCGTTGCGCAGGCCGGCGGGCTGTTTCACGCGGCGTTGTACTTCCCTGAGTTCAAGGACGCGCCCAAGTGGCAGCGGCTGACGATCGAGCGCCTGACGCAGGAGCTATCGGTACAACACTATCCCGACGGCGGGCAGATCGAGCTCGCGCCGATCTACCACAAAGTCAACGCCCGCTGGTACGGCGGAGTCGTGCTGGCGGCCCGACTCAATGGCGTGGAGCTTCCCGACAGCTTCCAGGAGCGCGTGGAGCAGATCTTCGACTTCATGACGTATCTGCTGAAGCCCGACCTGACGCTGCCCATGTTCGGCGACAGCAGAACCGAGGACATCTCCCGCGAGATGTACGCCAAGATCGCCGGCCCCCTCTTCGGGCGGCCGGACACGAAGTACGTGGCCACGAAGCGCCGGGAGGGACGGTCGCCGGCGCAGACGAGCATTGCCTTCCCGGACAGCGGGTTCTACATCATGCGGAGCGACTGGCGCCCCTTCGCCCGCTACCTGGCGTTCAAATGTGGTCCCTACGGCGGGAAGCGACGCACCAACATGGGCGTCAGCACGCATTCGCACTACGATCAGCTTTCCTTCATACTGTGCGCCGACGGGACGAACTACCTCGAGGACATGGGCGTCGGGCCATACGACAGCCCCGAGAAAGACGAGGCGAAGGCCACCAGCAACCACAACGCCATCGTGGTGGATGGCAAGGACCAGAACGCGCAGGACGCCGTCGCTCATGCGTGGCTCGCCAGCAGCGCCTTCGACTATGTGGACGGATCGCACCCCGGCTACCTGGACGCGACCTGCCGTCGCCGCATCTGGTTCGTGAAGCCCGACTTCTGGGTTCTGAGCGACATCGTGTCCGGAGAGGGTACGCATCGGGCGGACGCGTACTTCCGTCTGACGCCCGTGCGGCCCAGCGTGGACGCGCAGGCCCGGGTGGTGACGGCGCCGGGCGTGGGGGACAGCTCCCTTGTTCTTACGTTTCTGGAGGGCATGCTCTCGATGCGCCCGGGCAAGATCATCTACGACTTCAGCAGCAACTGGCGGGGGTCGGCGACGGTGATCAAGTGCTCGCGCGAGGGTCCGCTCCCGCTGCTTTTCACCACGCTGCTGTATCCCATGAAACAGGGACAGCCGACGCCGCAGTTCGAGTACGTTCCTGGGTCCGCCTCGCCCCAGTTAGTCGGGGTCCGCGTACAGGTGGGCGATGCGGAGCACGTGCTCCTGTTCGGATGGGACTCGGGCCAGTACCGCTGCGGCCGCGTGCGGCTCGTCGGGCGCGCCTGCGCTATTACCGTCGTCGGTGGCGACATACGACGCATCGGACTCGTGGATGCGACAGTGCTTGAAGGGATGACGCCGTCGCTGCAGTGCTCGGCGCCGTTCACCGGGGCACTCGTGAAAGAGCAGGCGGGGAACTGGCGCATTGAGAACCGGTCGGACGAGGCGCTGGCGCTGACCATCTCACTGGGCGACCCGGCAGCGGGTCTGCAGGTGTTCCGACTGCTGCAAGATGGGCAGGCGAGCAGCGTCGAGGTCGAGATCGCCGACGGCGCGCTCACGTTCACGTCCGAGCCCGGGGCCGATTACCTCATCGCCGAGCCGGTGGCGATTCCCCTGCTTCCCTAGCTCACTGCCTCCTGCATCCTCTCGATGGCCTTTGGGACGCCGGTCACGGGGTCCTCCTTGGCCTCGTACTCGAGCGACAGATAGCCCCGGTAGTTGACTCCACGGAGTATCTCCACGATGCGCTTGAAGTCGGCCTCGGCTCGCTGCCCGCCCTTCGGCGAGACCTCCGTCTTCACGTGGGTGGTGACGGCATACGGCGCGGCCTTGGCTATGTCGGCGTACGGATCTTCCGTGCGGAAGTTGCCCGTGTCCAGGTTGAGGCCGCACCAGTCCGACTTGACGGCCTTGATGATGTCCAGCACTCCATCGGCCGTTGCGGTGACGCCGCCGTGGTTCTCCAGCGCCAGGACGACGCCATGCTTGGCGGCAGCCTCGGAGCACTCCTCGAGGCACTCCACCACCCACTGCCGCGCCTGGTCGTCGGAGACGCCCTCCGGCGCCCTTCCGGCGAACACGCGCATGCACGGCGCACCCATGGCGCCCCCGTATTCGACCCACTGCCTGGTGTTGGCAATCTGTCTATCGCGCTCGGGGCCCGGCGGCTTGCAGTAGTTGTTGCCGAGCGCCGTGCCGGAGACGTCCATGCCGAGGAGGAACGCCTTACGCTTGAGGTGGTTGAGGTACTCCGGCGTCACGGGCTTCGGGAAGTAATACGACGTCAACTCAACGCCGTCGAGGCCCATCGCTGCGCACTTCTCGATGAAGTCGTCCAGGGTCATCGTGGCATCCGCGCCGGAGAGGTACTTGCGGTACGAGTATGCGCAGCAGCTCAGCTTGATGCGTGGCTGGCCCTGCCTCGATATCGGCTCGATGGCGCCGACGGGCCCGGCGGCCATGGCGCCGGCCGCGCCCGTGGCAAGCAGTGCAGTATCCCGCAAGAAGCTCCGTCGGTCCGTTGTCTTGGCCATGGTGTTGCCTCTTTTCGCAATCGTGTGGCACGGGCAGCTCGCTACCCGTGTGCTGCCGGCCAAGGCCACGGCTTGACGAGCAAGCCGTGGCACACCGTGCTGCTGTGTGTGGCACGGGCAGCTCGCTACCCGTGTGCTGCCGGCCAAGGCCACGGCTTGACGAGCAAGCCGTGGCACACCGTGCTGCTGTGTGTGGCACGGGTAGCTTGCTACCCGTGGGTCTGGGCTCATCGGCGGCGCACGGGTTGGGGAGCAAGCCGTGGCACACGATGAGGGCTCACTTCAGCGTGATCACCGGCGGGTCCGCATACGCGCCGTAGACATCGGCGACGCGAGCCGCCTTGGTGTCGCCCTCGTGGATGAAGATGCGGTACTTGAAGGTCACCGTCTCGCCGGGCGGCACGGTGTGCGTGCCGGTGTGCTCCTCCTGACGAAGGAAGTGGTGCAGGCCAAAGGGGTTGGCGGCAAACAACCCGTACGTTCGCACGTGCCAATACGTCGGATGGCGGAAGCTGCTGGGATGATCCAGGATCGCCACGCCGACCGTCTCGCCGTCCACCGGGCCGTAGTAGTCGCACCACACGGCCGCCTTTCCCCAGGCCTCCCCGTCTGTCTGGCCGTTGGAGTTCACGATGCGCCCACCGAGCTCGGCACTCACCTTCATCGTCCCGGCCAGGCGAATGCCGAAGCTGCCCTCTTTCGTGTCGCCGAATACGAGCTCCTGGTTCGTCGCCCTGATCGTTATGGTGTAGTCGAGCAGCCGGCCGTTGCCGACTCGATAGATTCGGATCTCCCGCTCGTCCTCGCACAGCTTCGTCGGCTCGGCGACGGGATTCCAACCGCCCAGATGCACCCCATCTACCGTGCGCGGCTCCCTCTTCTCCCACTCTCCGGTCACCCAATCGTTGCGCGTCCTGATGACCCCGCAGACCGGCCCGTCGGCCAGCTCGACGAACTCCCGGTGCGCGGCCCGGCCGCTCTTGCTGCTCTCCGACCAGAAGTCGGTGCCGTTGATGTCCCCGTGGGTGAACGACAGGCCTCGATGGTGATGGTGGTCCTCCCGCTCGCTCTCGAGGGCGTCCGTCATCGGGTAGCTGCGAGTAACGCTCCTTCCCGTCGGGCCGATGATGGGCCACAGGACCGGCTTTGGCAGCCCACGGTAGTAGTAGCGCGTGAAGAGCTGTCCCTCGATATCCACCTGCACGGCATCGTCGGTTTTGTGCAGGATCACGCCCTCGATGTCGGCGATAGGCACGGGCTCACCGAGCGTGAGCTCGTAGGTGCGCGAGCTGCCTCGCTTGAGGTCGCGAAGTATCCACGTGACCTCCACCTCACCGTTATCCTGCCGCAACTGACACGGGACGTAAGTGGCCGGGTCGAGCTGTCTGAGTGCGGCTGCGGCTACCTTCTGCCGCGTGGGCAGCGTAACCGACACGGGCACCTCGGCGTAGTCGCGGTTTGGTGCGCTGACGACGATGGTGTGGCGCTGCGCGGCTCTCGCCCCTTCAGTGCAACCGGCAAAGGCGATGAATACCGCGATGCAAGCTGGGCCGAGGGACACAGAGTCGCTCAAGACGCTGCGCTGCGTTGTCGAGCAAGGCATGATTTGCTCCTTTTCCGTCGTCGGGTGGCAATCCGCCTCGCGCTGTAGGCTTCACTTCACCTCGACCACAGGTGGATCTTCGTATGCCCCATACACATCGGCCACCCGCGCAGATTCGGTGTCGCCCTCATGTATAAAGATGCGATACTTGAACGTCACCGTCTCGCCCTGCGGCACCGTGTGGTTGCCCCGGTCCTCCGGGCCGCCCATGTAGTCGTGCAGGCCGAAGGGATTGATGGCGAACAGGCCGTAGGTGCGCACGTGCCAGTAGGTCGGATGGCGGAAGCTCGTGGGATGGTCCAGGATGGCCACTCCCAGTGTGTCGCCATCAACCGGCCCGTAATAGTCGCACCACTCGGCCCGCTTGCCCCAGGCATCGTCGTCTGTTTCACCGCGGGCGTTGACGATGCGCCCTCCGAGGCCGGAAGTCACCTTCATGGTCCCGGCCAGGCGAATGCCGAAGCTGCCCTCCTTGGTGTCGCCGAACACCAGCTCCTTCTCCGACGCCCGGATGGTGATGCTGAAGTCCAGCAGGCGGCCGCTTTCCACCCGATAGATCCGCACCTCGCGCTCGTCCTCGCACAGCTTCTCCGGCTCGCCGACGCCCTTCCAGGCGTCGAGATACACGCCGTCCACGGTCCGTGGCTCCTGCGCCTCCCATTTGCCCACCATCCAGTCGTTGCGTGTCTTGATCACCGCGTAGACGGGCCCTCCATCTATTTCCACGAACTCTCGATGTACACCGCGGCCGCTCTCCTCCCCCTCGGACCAGAAGCAGACGCCGTTGATGTCGCCGTGGGTGAAGAACAGCCCGCGGTGATGATGGTGGTCCTCCCGCTCGGTCTCGAGGGCGTCCCTCATGGGGAACTCGCGCGTGACGCTCTTGCCCGTCGGGCCGATAATCGGCCACAGCACCGGCTTCGGGAAGCCGCCGTAGTAGTAGCGAGTGAACAGTTCTCCGTCTATGTCCACGTCTACGGCGTCAATGCCCTGTTCCAGTCTCACGCCCTGGGCACCCTCGGTCGGCGGCTCGTCGCTCAAGCTCAGCTCGTAGCTGCGCGAGCTGCCCTGCTTCAGATCGCGAAGTATCCAGGTCACCGTCACCTCGCCGTTCTGCTTCTTCAATTGGCACGGCACGTCGGCGGCGGGTTCGAGTTGCCTCAGCACGGCCGACGCGCACTGCGCCGGCGCGGGCACGCTCACGCATACCGGCGCCTCGGCATAGTTCCGGTTCGGTGCACTGACGACGATCGAGAGCGATTCTGGTGTTGCTGACATTGTACACACCTGCTTTCTGTCTACTCGCCCGACAATGACAAGCGTGCTGTAGGGCGAGGATGCCTATCCCCGCCGCCTTTGCCGTTCCTGACCACTGACCACTAACCACTGCCATCGCCTCACACGGCTGCCGGCGACGCGATGATGACGCCCCTGCTGTGCGCGGGCGCGGTACGGAACACACCCTCACTACCGGGTGAATTCCGCGCCCGCGGCAACATCTCCTTCGATGGATATGGCGTCGTGTCACTCGGCCCGCCAATTCCAGAGCTGTGGAGCCGGGTCTGCGCCCCCCGCTACATCGTTCTCGCGGCGTATCCGTACGCGAACGCGGGCCTGCGGGCCACATGCAGTCAGACAGCGCGAGGGGCTCGCGAAGAATCCCTATCCCGGCGGACGCTTGTTGAAACTGACGGCGAAGAGGATAGGAGGCCCATCAGCGTCACCACTACTGACGCTGTCGCATTCCATGCAGTCCGTTGCATTGCAGCCCTGCTCTGATCCGACTGTTACCCCTCGCTCGAGCGTGTTTCGTCCTCTGGCCAGCACTATCCTGGCTTCCGGAGTGCTCTTCACGCCCCCGCCTGAGCTGCTGTTCCCGCGGTTAATGCGCCACGCCAGCACGCCCACGGTAGCGTATGGAAAGGTCCGCGTTGGAATTGTCGGGCTGGAAAGCCCGACCTACGCGGGGATGCGGGCCGCGAGCGGCGCACTGAAGGCCGCAGCCGCGTAGGCGGGCCAATAATGGCCCGCTGCCTTTGACACGCGAACTTACCGAACGAAGCACTAGCGTATGGAAAGAAGAAATGGCGCGTTCGGCGGCGAAGGCAACGCCTGCAGCCGGCCCACCTGCTGATGGCCGGCGGTGCGGGGATTCTTCGCTGCTCCCGAGACATTGCTGGGGGCCAGGGGCAACGAGTGCACATGTCAGACCGGCTCATATTCTTTCGCGGCTACGGCCCGACGCTGCGTGACGAACGGCAACGCAGGCGGCAGCGCCGACGCCGGCTCTTCTGCTGCCTGCTGCCGCTGCTGCTTCTCCTGACCATCGGCGCGCTGCTGTTGCGTAAGCCGGCGCTGCGAGCCTGGCGCAGGCTGTTTCCGCCGGCGCCCCCAATAGCTGCGCGGAAGCTGTCTTTTCCCCTTGAGGTGACGACCGACAAGACCGAGTACTTGCGCTACGATCTCGTGCGTGCGTCCGTGACGTATCTGAACGCGGACGGCGAGCCTATACGCGACGAGCCGCCGGATGTTCGTATCTTGCAGGACGGAGAGCCGGCAGAGACCGTCGGCGGCATCAAGCACGTGCCACTGAGCCTTGATCGTGACTCCGGGAAGTGGATCGTGCGTTGGCCCGTTCCGTGGAATGCGCCGCCGGCCGACTACGTGCTCCGGGTCACGGCGCGGATCGATGCCGAGCAATGGGAGTGGCTCAGCGCTGCGGAGCGGCAGAGGCTGCGGCGCGAGCAGCGCCGCCTCGGACGCGAGCCGCCGAAGCTGCACGATGAGGGCCGGAGCTATGGCGTTGCGACAGCGCCGTTCCGGGTGTCAGATCGCAAACCCGTCGCCATGGCCCCGGGGCTTGGTGTGCTGACGTTGGAGGCAACATGGAATCTGGCGACGGCTCGTCTTCGGCGGCCGGACGGCACTGAGGGCGACTGGCGCGCCATCTTCGATTGGTGCGAGTTCGTCGGCGCCAATGCCCTGTGGTACCGGGCGGGATACACCGACGCGCGCAGCGGTCGTCTGACGCTGCAGCGACCGTGGATGACCCTGGCCCGCGAGCAGGTGCCACTGCTCGCGGAGGAGGCACGCAAGCGGGGCATCAGCTTCGGCCCATACATGGTTGCCTACGACACCACGGGCCCGCGGGCCCGGCGACCGGACTACGACTACGCCTACGACTACCGGGCTACACGCGGCGTGCACCAAACCGACTTCGTCTCTCTGCTCGATGCGCGCCGCGTCAACCACATGATCGATCTTGCCACCAGCATGCGCAAGCGCCACGGCGTAGACTACGTGGGCGTGGATTACCTACGCACCGATGGCGATGGGTACGAGATGGTGGACGAGTTCGTGCGCGATCTCTCCGTCCAAGTGCCCACAGGATGGGGCTCGTGGGACCGCCGGCGCAGAATGATCTGGCTGCAGAACAAGGTGGAGGTGGAGTGGAACTACAACCGCGACCTCTTCGATCGGTGGAACTGGTTTCGGGGGCGGAAAACGGCTCTCATCGTAAAGGAGCTCGTTGAGGCCGGAGCGCTCGACGGCCGGCTCTATGCCTTCACCTTGAGTTGGGCCCACGGCAAGCAGCACGGGCAGGATCCGGCCATGCTTGGTGACGCCGGGCTGGCGATCAATGCCGTGATGCTGTACCAGGTGGAGTCGCAGGCGCACTTCAACGAGGTCATCCGCTCGTGGGGCGAGTACTGCCGCCGCGGCCAGTTCAATCTCGTGGTGGGCGACCAGGTTGACTGGTACTGGCACCAGTCCACGAAAGAGCCGGCCGGGCCCGAGGAGCTCTACAATCGCCTTCGACGCGGGACGAAGATGATCAGAGACGATCTCGCCAAGGGTATTTTCGTGCACGACCTGAACCGCATTCTGCACAGCCCGCGGCTTGGGCCATATCCCGGCACAGAGTGGGCCCTGGCGGGTGCGGCGGCGATTACGGCCTTGCGCACCGATTGGGGCCTGTACCCACTACGGGTCTCTGTGAATGCGCCGAAGTCGGCGGCCATCGGAATGCCCCTCAACGTGCGGGCGACGGTGAGCAATGTCAGCGGGAAGCCGCTGCACAACGTGCGGCTGCGCCTGCATCAGACTGCGGGCGTGCAGCACCTGAGTGCGGCCACCGTCCGTGTGCCTACGATCCCGGTGCAGTCGGCACGCACGGTCACGTTCCGCGTGCGCTTTCCCACACGCATGCCCTCGCGCGGCAGTCGCTTCATGCTGGCCGTCCGGGCGTCATGGCCGGGCGAGTCGGAGCCGGTCCGCAAGGCCACCGACATCCCCAGTGGCGCCCGCCTCCCTCCCGTCGCGGTGGCTGTGGGGTATGTCAACGGGCGTTAGGGCCAATGCGGCCCCCCCGGCCGCAGGCGGGCCCCTGATTTGCGTACGAAGGGCTGCACAGAATGGTATAATCACCCGAGATGGCGCCCGGGTGCGAGGAACCGGAGGGATGGCTGGGGAAATGGCGCGGCGATAAGGAGGAGTTTCACAGCCTGGCTGAGAACTATAGCATCGACGCATGGTTCAGTAGTCGGTGCCGACGCTGAGTTGAGGTCAGAGGGTGAAGGACTCGGGCGGAGGCGGCGACTTCTGCCCGGCGGACGTGTTCGTCCGCACGGCAGACGGCGTGTGGTTCCAGCGTAACCGTCGAGAAAGGGGGTACTCGACCAGCGATTTCGGGCGTCGCATACACTTCATGGATCGTCGGATGCTATTCAAGGGAAGGAGATGAAAGATGAGATCGTATCTGTGGCCTCTCACTTTCGTACTGCTGCTGATTTGCGGTTCTGCAGCCTTCGCCGGTGACGTTGTGTTCATGCCGACAGGCAACCAGGTGGCCAAGGGAGACTTCGAATACAACTTCATTTTCGTGGACCTTGACACCCCTCAAGGCGCACCTGACTACGCGATGATTCACGAGTTCTTCTTCGGCCTCACCGAGCGTCTCGAGGTCGATGTCAACGTTCTGGACCTCGAAGGCAACGAGGAGGACGTGGAGATCAATCCGTACTTCACGTTCGTCAAGGAGACGGATGATCACCCATCGTTCATCGCGGGCGCCTACAACATTTTCCGCGCCAGAATACACACCTCCGCCAAGCCCGTCATGGGCGATAGTCGGACATCGCCCTTCTTCGTCAGTTCGTACAACATTTTCAAGCCCGCCGGGCCGCCTGAGCTCAGCGATCCGCTCATCCGCGGTCACTTCGGCTGGGGCACGGGGCAGCACGACAGCGACTTCTTCGGTGGCGTGCAGTTCCTCGTAGATCCGAAGATCGGCGGGGCTGTGTACAACTATCAAGGCGACATGGCTTTCATCGGCGTGTATAGGCCGCGCAAGTGCCTGGAGCTGCGTGGCGGGACGCTCGGCGGCGACGAGTGGGGCAGCTTCGGCATATTCGCCACGTGGTGAGAACGTCACGGCGGAGCCAACGCGCTCCGCACGGCAGTACGGTACCCTTGCGGTCGCGCACGACCGCGAGGACATGAAGCAGATCGGGCCGGCTCTGCACGTCAGTGCATCAGAGCCGGCCCGACGTATTGTGGCGGCCGCCCGCCTGCAGGCCGCCCTCGAGCCCCGCTTCTGCTGCACTCTCCTCTTCCAGCCGTCGGAGTCCAAGGCGGTCCCAAGCTTATGCGCCCTCGGTCTACGCTTAGCCGCTAAAGTGTTGGCCCAGGACGGACGACATTATATCTGCGTATGCCTCTCTGGTTGACGCACCTGACCAGTAGCAGCATCGGCGAAGGTGCCTGGATCCTGAGGAAGTCCTCACCCACCGGCGCCAGCCGGCACAGATAGGGACGCGAGGCGCACGGCCGGGCATTACACGCGCATCGCGGGCGCTGCGGGGACAGTGCGAGCCGGCTCTGTGTGTTCACCGCCAGAGCCGGCTCGACGTTTCGCGAGCGGCGGCGGACACGGCCGGGTTGCCAGGGCCTATCGGCCCTGAAGGAACTCCGGAACGTACGTGGCTTCGGGCGTCAGCCCGACTGTGAGCCGTCCTTTCGCTGGTGGCGCTGCGCGATGCGTCTCTGCAGGAACTCGGGCCGGGCGGCCGCTTCCCGCAATCGGCTGGCCGCGTTTCACTCCTTCACCGGCACGCCTCGCTGCCCGAACTGCAGTGGCTGGCCGTCGGCATCGGCGATGCGCAGGCAGAAGGCCCACCCGCCTCTGCCCTGCAAGATCTTGAGGAGGATGGTGTTCGTCCCGGCCTTGAGCGTCGCAGACGCCGCGTCCTCATCCACCCGCAGCGGGCGGCTGGCGTTGTTGGCGTGGATGCGCTTGCCATTGAGTCGGCACACGACTCCGTCGTCGCTGCCGATCTTGAAGATGACGTCCGTGTCAGCGCCAACGGCGACCTCCGCATACGCGCAGATTGCCACGTCCTCGTGCCGGTCGAAAAGCGGCACGAGGTCCACCACGCCCTGGATATCGGCGCTCCGGAATGGACGCCAACGCAGCGTCCGGCCATCCCACTGCACTTCCGCGTCCAGGTTCACGGCGCGTTCGGGCGGCAGGTCGGCGTCGAAGGCCCGTTTATTGGGGCTCGGGAAGGTTCCAATGAGCCACCAGTCGGTGATGAAGCCCGCCTCGCGTGCGAAGTCGCCTTCGACGCCGAGCTTGCGGAGCTCGCGCACGCACTCGTTGGCCAGATTCCGCGAAGCACCGCGCCGCACGGCATTGCGGAACACCTCGATCGCCCGCTCGGGCTTCCCCTGTGCTGCGAGCGTCTTGCCGATGGCGACGTAGGCGGCCAGTGCTTCCTGGCGTATGCCGCCCCGTGTGGTCAGCGCCTCGACCAGAGGCAGCGACGAGGGGTCGGCGAACTCGGCCACGCCCGTGAGAGCCAGGCGACACTCCGCCTCGCGGGTGGCGAGTTGGAGCGCGCGGTTATACAGCGGAATGAGGCTGGGAGGCCTCTCGTCCCACGATTCGGCCTCGAGGAGCCGCAGGTAGCTATTCAGGGCCATGGGCCGGACGCTCGCCGAGCCATGTTCGGCCAGCTCCAGCAGCGGTGGTGCGTTATGTATTCCACCGAAGTCGCCGAGCGCACTCGCCGCGGCGATCTTGACCACATCGCTGCGGTCCTTCAGTGCCGCCAGAAGCATGGGCACCGCGTCGCCCGCTTGCCGATCGGCGATGCCGCGGAGCAGTGCGGCCTTCGCCTGCGGTCCTGCCATATCCAGCGCACCTGTCATCGCCGCCACAGCACGCTCCCTCGCGAGCTCATCGATCAGCGTCATCGCCATGCGCTGGAAGACAGGGTCGGGATCGCCAAGCGTCCGCAGGACCGTGGGCAGCGACCGCGGATCACCGAGTTGCCGGATACCCTTGAGGGCGGCGAGCCGCTGTGATGTTGTCATAGCCATGGTGAGCGCGCCCTCGTAGATGGCCCGGGCCGGTGCCTCGTTTGCCCGTGCCATCTCTACGTCAGCCAGGCGCAGGGCGGCATCTATCGCGACTCGTCGCTGCCTGTCGGGGCCATACATGGCCGCCGTCGCGATGGCGCCCGCGGCGCGAGCGTCGCCGATGCGGCCAAGAACATCCACGGCTGCCAGTCGGACCGCCATGTTTCTGTCGCGAGCGAGGGCGATGAGCACGGGCACGGCCTCGACATCGCGCCGACTGCCGAGGGCGAAGATGAGGCCGCACTTCAGCTTCCCAGGTGCATGCGGCAATGCCGCGAGCAGCGCCTCGGTGGCGCGCCGACCAGGGATCCGTTGGATCGCCTGGCGCGCCGGCTCGGCCAACTCCGGGTCGCTCAGGAGTCGATACAGCGCCCCCACAGCGTGCTCCCGACCCACGAGGCTGAGCTGCCGGATGACGGTCGCCTTCCCGCTGCTTGTCAGATCCGTGCCGAGCAACTCGACGAGCGCTCGGCTGACTGCCGTCCGTTCGTCGTCAGCACCGGGCCGGGCCGCATGTGCGGCGATGCTCTCAAGAGCGACCTTCGCCCCGCGTGAAACGCTGGGGTCCTCGCTGGTCAGCAGCTCTCCGAGGCCGAACAGCGCTGCAGCGCCCATGTCTGACGCACGCTGCATGGCCTCGCCGCGCGCTGCTGCGTCCTGTCCCCCGATTGCGGCCAGAAACGCCCGCAGCTCGGCCTCGGCGGCACCATGGCCCGCACCAGCGCTGAGCGTCATCACAGCTATGGCGCCCACAGCTCCTACGACTCGTAGCAGTGAGGTCGCGGCCGAGCTCAGTCCGACACTACGCATCAGGCGTACCTCCGAGCGGCCCCCGGCTGGTCGCCGCCCGGGGCCCCAACAGTATGCATGCGGCACATTGAAGCACCTGACAGCAATAGCCGGTGGGTAAACGCGCACGCTCCCGTGATGTCTCCTGATGCTTCGCGCCGGGGGTGCGAAGGCCCTTCAACGGTGCGCGCGGCCGCAGATACGCCGCAGCGCCGCGTGCCTCAAGGCCACGAATCGGACCCCAGCCGCCACGCAGTTGGCAAGAGGAGTGGTGGTCTCAGCAGTCTTCGGGACGACCTCACATCTCAATCGCGCTACGGATTATGGAAGAAGCCAGTGACGGGAAGCACCCAAGGGGGAGCGCCACGAAGCGAGAGCGGCCATGGGCCGTGACCGTAAGGGACGATGTGGACATGGAATCGAGCCATCCGGGCGTCCAAGGCCTTATCGACGCGGGCACCAAAGCGCTGAACGCAAACCGCCTCGACGAGGCAATCAGTTGCCTGTGCGGCGCCGCGCGCGCCAACCCGACGAACGGACACGTGTGGATGCTGCTGGGGATCGCGTACACCCGCCGAGGCATGGTGAACGAGGGCCTGACCACCTTGGCCACTGCGAATCGTCTTGATCCCTCCAGCGCCAACGCGCGGTACTACCTGGGTCAGGCCTACGAGAAAAGCGGGGACGGGGCAGGGGCGGTAGAGCAATACCGCTATGCGCTGCAGATCGACCCGAGCCACCGGGAGGCGCGGGAGGCGCTGGGAACCGTCGGCGGAGGCCCACAGCCATCCGCTGGCCCCGCGCACCCTGGGACACACTGGCCCATGGTGGGAGCCGGAGCCACCCAGCCACAGCCGGGCGACCAGCAGTCCGCGGCAATCATCGCCCCGATGCAGGATCGGTCGAAGCAGCGACGGGAGGGCGCCACACGGCTGCGACGCGGACTCGTGATCGGGGCAATGTGCTTCACCGTGCTGATGGTGCTCTGCTTCATGTGCATACCGATACTGCTTCGCTCGAGTCGGGGCTCTCCAAAGGAAGTCGTGTGTCAGTACATGGAGGCCAAGTACCTGAGCCAGGATGAGGAGGTCGCGCGGAGCCTCACCGTGGAGGGCAGAGCGCATAACGAGGCTGCCGCCGAGTTGGCCGACATGATCACTGAGCAGATGATACCCGTCGGTGACATGCAGTCCTACACCGTCGGGCAGCCGACGATAGAGGGAAATCGAGCTCAGGTGCCCGTCGATATCGTCTACATCGATGACTACGGCCAGACGCAGGAGCAGACGATCGACTTCGTTACGGTGGGGCTCGGCCCCGTCTGGCGTGTAAGCCTGCTGCAGAGCATCGGCGGCGGGCCAATGAGTGGTCCGCCACCGTTCCCGGGCGATTGCGGAGATCCCGGCATGGACGGTGGTCTGGCCGGCGGCGGGTGAGGGATTTAGGGACGATGCCGGACGTGCGGAGCGTCCGGCGTCGGGCGGCTCGGTCGGGCCCGCCTTGAGGACACGCACATCGGCTACGGCACCCCATTGCACCGCGGAGCGTCCGCGGCCCGCGAGCTATCGTACTCGACGATGGCGCTGCCGGGCATGCTCTTCGCCTGTGCCTTGAGCTGCACCACCAGGTCTGCCAGCGCGTGGGGCGACTGAATCTCGGGGGCTGTGCTGGGCACGATAACTGCCGATATCGTCATGAGAGAGAAGCGGTGCCGCGTGCCCTCGCGGTCGTGGCCGACGATGAACCCGCGCTCGGCGTCCTCGGGGCTGTAAAAGCCGGGCACGTGCTCGTCGAAGAGCTCCAGACACCGAGAACACACCTCGTGAGGGTGCTCCGGCGCGGTGAGAATGACGAAGTCGTCGCCGCCGATGTGGCCGACGAAATGGTCGGCTCCGCCTTTGTCCCGTGTGCCCCGTTCGATTATGCGCGCAACGGCGGCGATGACCTCCGAGGCGCGCTCGTACCCATAGTGGTCCGCGAACGCTTTGAACCTATCGATGTCCAGGTAGCACAGGCTGAAGGGCGTGTCCGCGCAAAGGCGTGTGCGGATCGCCTCCCGCGTCGGCACGTTTCCAGGAAGCTTGGTGAGCGAATCGGTTGCCAGGTGGCGCGCCATACGCGCCAGCACCATGTCCACTCGTGCGGCCAGCTCCTTGGGCTCGAAGGGCTTGGCAATGCAATCGTCCGCGCCCGCGCGCAGCATCTCCAGTCGCAATTCCAGATCCGTCGTGCCGGTCACCATGACGATGGGCACGTGGGCAGTAAAGGGGTTGCCGCGGAGCTCTTTGGTGACCTCGATGCCGTTCTTCTCCGGCATCGTGTAGTCCAGGATTATTATGTCAGGCTTCTCCGCGAACGCCAGGTCGAGGGCGTCCGCACCGTTGGCGGCGTGAAGGAATACGCGGTCCGGTCGCCGCAGGATGCGCTCCGCAATCGTCCGGACCGCCGGCTCGTCGTCAACGATCAGGACCTTTTGCGCGGTGATATCCATGACGTCCTCCTCGACACCGGCCGGTAGGTTGCTCGCATTGGGCGGGACGGCCCCGTCCCAATGTCCGGGAAAGCAACGAGGACCGACGGAAAAGGACGCCGGCGGCTCCGCTCAGCGTTCGCCCGCTCGGATCCATTACGCTCCGCGGCACTCGCGCGCTGCGCCCTCTGCGCTCGGGCCTGCTTCTGCTTCGGCGAAGGCGCGCGGGAGGGCATCGAGCATATCACCGGCCACGAGCGCGCGCTGGCTCTCGGCCGCTGCCATGTCTCCCGCGAGCCCGTGAACGTACGCAGCGGCAGCGGCAGCCTCAAGTGCGGGCATCCCCTGGCCCAAGAAACCGCCGAGAAGTCCGGCGAGCACATCCCCGGTCCCGCCACTGGCCATGCCGGCGTTCCCGGTTGCATTCACGTAGACCGTGCCATCCGGCGCCGCGCTCACACTGCCGGCACCCTTAAGCAGCACGACGCTGTTGAGCACTCGCGCCGCCTCAAGAGCGGCGCTCACCCGATCGGACTGGATGGCATCGATCGGTTGGCCGACGACCCGCGACATCTCCCCCGGGTGCGGCGTGAGCACAGTGGGCGCGCTACGGCCGGTGAGCGCCTGGGTGCGTTCGCTCAGAGCCGTAAGGGCGTCCGCATCTATGACAAGCGGCCGGTCGATCTGAATGATCAGCCGTCTGACGAGCTCCTGAGTTTCCTCCGCCAGAGATAGGCCCGGCCCGATGACGCAGGCCTCAGCCTCCTCGGCCATTTCCAGGATGGGCTCCTCAGCCGCCAGCGACAGCGTCCGGTCGGCGCACTCGGGCAGCGGCTTCGTCATGACCTCCGTGAGCTTGACTTCGAGCATGTCGTTGAGGCTCGCAGGAACGCCCACGGTGACCAACCCGGCACCGGCCCGAAGCGCCGCCATGCCGGCCATAGCGGCGGCTCCCGTCATGCCCACAGAGCCGGCCACGATGAAGACGCGCCCGCAGAATCCCTTGTGGGCGTCGGGAGGCCGTCGGGGCAGCCATCCGGCGACGTCTTCGCGGATCGTGAGGTGGATTGGCAGCCGATCGCTCGTCAGCTCCGCACGGGGCAGGCTGATCTCCTGCACGATCACTTCGCCGGCGTACCCGGCGCCCGGAGACTGGTACAGCCCGATCTTCGGCAGGCCAAACGTCACCGTGTGCCCGGCGTTGACGGCTGCGCCGAGCACCTGACCCGTGTCCGAATCGATGCCCGAGGGGATGTCGATAGCCACGATGCGCTCCTTTGGGATGCCACCGAGCGCCTCGATGGCCGCCCGGGCCGGGCCGCGCACTTCGCCGGTTATCCCGGTGCCCAGGATGCCGTCGATCACGACGTGAGCCCCACTCAGATGCTCGCGAAGGGAGCCGGGAGAGGTCAGATCCGGCCGCTCTCGGATAGTGATGCCCATCGCAGCGCAGATCCGATGGTTCGCCGCCGCATCACCCCGGAGGTCGCTCGCGGCGGCAAGGAGCGTGACGCCGGCATCGAAGCCCCAGTTTTGCAGGTGCCGGGCCACCACGAAGCCGTCCCCACCGTTGTTCCCCCGGCCGGCCACAACGTGGACTGTTGTACCACCCAGCCCCCGGAGCACACGTTGGGCGCAGCGCGCAACACCGCGGCCGGCGTTTTCCATCAGCACCATCCCGGGTATCTTGAGATCCACGATGGCGTGGCGGTCGATCTCGCGCATCTGAGCTGCCGTAACGAGCTTCATAGCGAGTGCTCTGCCGTCCAAGGGTGCAACTGCGCCGAAGCATATCATCGGCCAGTGGCAACGTCAAGGAATCGCGGGCTGCGGGGTGCGCTCCGGCGAAGCGGCAAGGATGTAGGGGTGACCTGGCAGGTCGCCCCTACACTTCCTCGCTGGCCGTGCATATCTCGATGAGCCGCGTTTCGCGCTGCAGCAGAGCGGAGGCAGCGTAGGGGAGAACGATGATGTACATGGCGGCGCCGTAGACGATGCTGACAGGCGCCGTCACCAGGTACAGCGTCGGCAGATCGAGGAAATGCGGCGTCAGGAAGCCGGCCACGATGGGAAGGGTGGCAACGAACATAACGCTGAACACCAACCCACGGACGATGTGAATGATGCACCCTTTCTCGGTAGATCGGGAGAAGGGATTCTCGCCGCGGGCCACCACGCGTAGCGGGAAGTATATGGAGGCCACGTTTCCGCCGGCCACATTGACCAAGCTCGCGGCTACCAGGAACGGGAGCGTCCTCGGCACGACGCTGAGCTGGTGCAGCCACGCTGCGGCAGCGGTGACTCCGACTGTGCTGACTCCGATGAGGATAACGAGTCCGAGAACGTTCTTGCCAATGAGAAGAAGACGTCGATCCGAGGGGAACAGAAAGAGTATGTGCAGTCCCTCGCGGTCGTATCCGAAGATGTTCATCGAAAGAGGCGCGCCGGCAAAGATGAACATGCCGCCGATGATCGCGGGCATAAACGGCCCCGACATGCGCCACTGTGATGCCACCAGTATCCACAGCACGGGCACCGCAAGACCCAGCAGTGCCGACTTCATCTGGGGATCACGCCACAGGTATCTCAGCTCCTTCACTGTTACGGCAAGCAGCGCCGGTGGCACCAGGCGAAGCCAGCGGGGAATGGGCTCTTCGGCCGCCACGCGAGCGGGCGCCGTGCGGGGGCGTCTCAAACGACGCGAGTCGATGATCTCGCCCGCGTACACCCTCTGCATCAGGTGCCCGCCCAGCCAGAGGACAACGCCGGTCACGCCGGCCAGCAAAGCGGCGAAAAGCGCGAACCGCCCATACTCGCCGTATGACGCGGCGTCGATGGCAGCGGCGGCGAGGCCGCTTGGGGTGTACGTCAAGTAGCGGGATGGCTCCGCTGCCATGATGGCCTGAATGCTAACGCCCTCGCGGTCGGTCGCTCTGAAGACGAGGTGAAACCCCAGGAAGAACAGGACGCCTATGAAGGGCAGGAAGATGGTGATCATATCCTGGTATCGGCGACTGCGCAGCACACCGAGCAGCATGATGAGGAGCGTCTGCCCCAGGCTCAGAATATGCAGGACGAACAGCGCGAGGACGAGGGCCGAGAGCGCTCCGGCGAGAGTATTAACGACGTGTCCGACGTCGCTGCGGAGGCTGAAGCCGATGATGATGGCGCCGAGCACGGGCAGCAGGAAGAGAATGGGGATCCCCATGGCGCTGCTCAGGATGCTGGCGATGAACATGCGCATCCGGGGTATGGGAAAGACGAGCTGCTTGGTGATATCGCAGCTCTCCCCGAGTGGGAACCCGAGAACCGGCATGAACAGCCAAAAGCACCACAGGCCGAGCAGTACTATGTGCAGTAGTTCCGTGGCGACGAGTTCAGGGAGCTTCACGAAGCCGGCGAAGCACGCGCTCCCGATGGCCACCGACGTTGCGCCGAGGATCATGACGACGAGGATGAGCCCCGCCAGGCGCATGGGGCTGCGCTCGTAGGCGCGGATGGTGAGGCGCCACTTCAGCCAGAGGAGGGTCTTGAGCTGATCCAACTGAGGCCCTCCTCGTGCATGTCGGCCCCAACGAGGCGCAGGAAGATGTCCTCCAGCGGAGAGTCGCCGGGCAGCCCGGCCGCCGCGGCCAGCTCGGGGAGCGTCCCCTGGGCCACGATGATGCCCTTCTGGATGATGGCCGCCCGGGTGCACAGGCGCTCCACCACTTCGAGCACATGGGAGCTGAAGAAGATCGTGGTGCCCCTATCTTTGAGCTGCAGCAGCACCTGCCTGATGGCTCGCGACGAGATGGCATCGATGCCCATAAACGGTTCGTCCAGAAACAGCACCCGTGGATCGTGGATGAGCGCGGCCGCCAGCGCCGTCTTCTTCTTCATGCCCATGCTGTAGTCCACGATCATCTTGTCTGCTTCGTCGGTCAGCTCCATCAGCTCCAGGAGCTCCTCCGTGCGCCCCCCGCTCTCGCTCCGGCTGAGCCCGTACATTACGCCGGCGAACTCGATGAACTCGCGGGCCGACAGTCGCTCATACAGGTTGAGTGTCTCGGGCAGCAGGCCGACGCTGGCTTTCACGGCCAACGGGTCGGTCAGCACGTCGTGGCCGGCGACGATGGCTGTGCCGTAGGTGGGCTTGAGCAACCCAACGGTCATATTGATCGTCGTCGTCTTCCCCGCGCCGTTGGGCCCGAGGAAGCCGAAGAATTCCCCCTCCGGCACCCAGAGGTTCACGTCGTTGACGGCACGGAAGGAATCGAAGTCTTTGGTGAGACGGTTGAGAATGACGCTCCAGTTACCGGCCATGCCCCAAGCTCACCTTCAGCATTCCCGCACCGACCTCACGGGTAACCGTGATGCCGAGAAAAACTGAGCGCAGGCCTCAAGCCTGCGCCGTGCGCCCGCCCATCATAACCGCGACGGCAGCCTGTCGCCCTCGAGCCCTGACGCCGCGACGCTGAGCTCAACGCTCCTCGGCGGCGCCCTCCGGCTCCTGGGTCACGTCGGACACGTCGTATTTGCCCCCATATTGCCGAAGTTCGTACACCCGGACGCCTTCTGTGCTGCCGCCGACCACCGTCGTCTTGCGACCGCTCGAGATGTAGCCCAAAGGGCTGGTATAGCCCATCGGCGCGAGCGCGTTAACGCCGGGGGGCGGCGCTGCCTCGTCTGCCTGTTGCTCAGGAGGCTGTGCCACCGCAGGCGCGGGCGGCGCGCTGACGAAGCGTACGACCAATACCGCCAGACAGCCTATGACGACCAAGAGCGCGCCACGCCACAAGATGACTCCCCACCGCATATTGCCCACCCTCCTCAGCATTGCTGTTGCCGCATTATATGGCGGCGCCTTCTCAGGTGTCAAGCGGCCGGCAGAGGCAGGGCAAAGGAGAAAGGGTCAAGGGAAGACGGTGGAGGTGGTGCAGTGCAGCGCTTACCTGCGCGGTCGGTTGAGACTTTCGTCCTGGTCCTACCGGGTGGGTCCGCTGACAGCCGTCTGGAGGAACTGACTGGCCCAGACGGAATCAGCGTCTGGGCACCAACGGTGAAGTTCTGGCGGGCGGCTGCGAAGGACTGTACATCGACCACAACATGAGCACCATCATCCGAGAAGGCGCCGTCGGCAGACGCGCAGCCGAGGATCAGGGGCCCCCAGGACTGCTCGGCATAACGGCGCGGTCGCTGGTGGTAGCCGTTCTGCTGACGGTAGCCACGTATCTGGGCATCACGCGCCTGGGCTTCATCCGCATCTGCTGGGTGCCCTATGTCATCCCGCCGGTCCCCGCGCTGCTGTTTCTGCTGATGCTCCAGGGCCTCAACGTGCTGCTGCACCACGTCAGCCGCACCCGCCAACTCCCCTCAGCCCTGCAGCCATTCTCTCGCGGCGAGCTTTTCCTGATCTACGCCGCGCTCTGCGTCTCGCTCTCCATGGATCGCGGCGGCTACATTGTCCACTACCTCCTGTTTGGGCAGTACTTCGGCACGCCGGCAAACGAGTGGGCTCAGCTCTTCGACCACTACCCAGCTTTCTACGCACCGCACGATGCGGGGATTATCACGGGATGGTTCGAGGGCACCCCCGGCGGCAGAGTGCCGTGGGGCGTGTGGTGGATGCCGCTGCTCTGGTGGACGACGTTCAACATGGTGCTCGTCTTCACCGTGATGTGTCTGGTGGCGCTGTTCCGCCGGCAATGGGTGGAGGCGGAGCGGCTCACCTTCCCACTGCTGTTTCTTCCCATCGAGATGACCGGCGGACTGACGCGAGAGTCAGTGGCTCGGGGCTTCTTTCGCAACCCAATCATGTGGGTCGGTTTCGGGTTGGCAACCGCCTTCAATGGGCTCAACATCCTCCACGCCTTCTTTCCCGCTGTGCCTGGGCTTGCGTGGCATATTCCCATCGACACGGGACTGACGGAGCCGCCGTGGCGCCACCTGCGTCCGCTCAGGATGAGCTTCGCTCTGGAGGTGTGGGGCCTGTCGTATCTGATGTCTGGCGAGGTTCTGCTTTCCGGCTGGTTTTTCTACTTCCTCATGAAGATGGTGAAACTCGTTGGGCTGCAGATGGGCTACCAGGGGGCGGGCTTTCCCTACTATCAGGAGGCCAGCGCCGGGGCGTGCATCGCGCTCACCGGCATGATGCTGTGGATAGCGCGGCTGCACCTGCGCCGAGTGCTCCAAGGCGTCATTTCCGGTCCGTCCGACGACGATGCCAATGAAGCGCTATCCTACCGAGGCCTCGTTATTGGCTTGCTGCTGGGAACGGTGCTGCTGGTTGGCATGATGGCCTGGGCCGGCCAGAACGTGCTGCTCCTGCTGCTGTACTTCGCGACGCTGTACATGTACGTGTTGGTGGCAGCGCGCGTGCGCGCCGAGGCCGGCCCGCCGGTGGCCTGGAACCATCCGTACGGCTTCGATCAGCGAACCCCGGCACACCTTCTGGGGACGCAGGCGGTCCTCCGCATGGCCGGGGAAAAGGCAACCGTGCTCTTCTATGGCCTCTTTTGGATCGGGCGCACCATCTTCGCCCACAGCGCCGGGCAGTACTTCATCGACGGGCTCCGCCTCGCCGACTACGCCAACGTGCGTCGGCGCAGCATTATCATGCTGATGCTGTTCATCTGCGTGATCGCGATGATGCTGACGTGGTGGTACCACCTCGACGTGGGCTATCGCTACGGGCAGGCATTGATAGGTGCCAAGATAGGTCGGGCCGGCAGGAGCTGGGCGATGAACTGGTCGCGGGGCCAGTACACGCAGCTCAGCGAGGCCCTCAACAGGCCGCGCGGGCCCAGCCGGCCCATCCTCGGCGCGTACGGAGCGGGCCTCGGCTTCACCCTCCTGCTGGCGGCGCTCCGCACGCGGTTCTGCAACTTCCCATTTCACCCTCTGGGCTTCATCCTTGGGACGCTGTACGGCGATCATTCGCCGTACTGGTGGCCCTTCTTGCTCGCCTGGATCGCACAGCGCCTGACGCTGCGCTACGGTGGCCTGCCGACGTATCGCAAGCTCGTGCCGGGCTTTCTCGGTCTCGCCTTCGGGCACATATTCGTCGGCGGCATCCTCTGGCGCATCATCATCAACTATTTCATTGACCCGGTGGTCTCGGGGAGGTATTATCTGAACCTGGGGGGATGAGCTTCCTGCGGAGGAAGTGGTTTAGACGAGGCGAACCAGTGGCACAAGGAGCAATGACGTAGTGGCTCGACGGCCGACGCGAGACGACCGCGCGCTGCACAGGCAGCGACCCCAGGCATCGGTGGAGTTGCTGCCGCAGCGGGCCGAGGATCCCGCGCGGGTGGACGAGGATGCGTCGGCGGAGTTCGAGCGCCTGCTTCGTGAGCGGCGGTTAAGCGTTCGCGCCAATCGCCAGCCCTGCCACAGCGGGGAGAAGAACGTATGCTGACACAGCAAGAGGCGGAGGCTCTGATGGCGTTCCCGAAGCGCTTCATTGACCCGTCGCCGATCGACTTCCCAGGTCCCGGCGACTTCCTCACTCGAGGCCTCGTCTCGGTGGACGGGCGGGAGAGCTTCGTCCTCGACGTCAATCGCGCAGGGCGTATACGTCTGACGAAGTGCACGTACCAGGAGCGTTATGCTAGCACGGTTGTATTGGTGAGGCTGGACGTCGGCGGTCCGCCGCACACCAACCCCGACGGCACCGAGGTCCCGTGCCCCCATCTCCATGTTTACCGCGAGGCGTATGAGACCAAGTGGGCCAAGGCCGTGCCGGGCGATGTGTTCCGAGACACGAGCGACCTGTGCGAGACCCTCAGGGACTTCTTGCAGCTCTGCAATGTCGAGGATGTACCGCATATCCAAGGGGTGTTGATCTAGATGCCCACCCTCCCGTGCGACGAGCTCGTCGATTCCTATATGCGGTGGCTGAGACAACGCATCACCGTCGCGGATGTGGGGGGGGTGTGCGAGATTACGACGCCCTTCTTGGACCGCCACAACGATCATTTTCAGATCTACGTTAGGCGCACCGCACAAGGCCTCCTGTTGACCGATGACGGGTACACGCTGTCCGACTTGGCGATCTCGGGGCTGGATCTCAGAACGGAGCGTCGTCAGGAGCTCCTGCGCACGATTCTGGCAGGGCTGGGCGTCCGCGAGGAAAAGGGCGAGTTGGTGGTCGAGACAAACGACGCGGACTTCCCGAGGGGCAAACACAATCTGCTCCAGGCCATGCTGGCCGTCAACGACCTCTTCGTCGCTGCCCCGCCCCGGGTCGCCCGGCTCTTCCGCGAGGACGTCGAGCGCTTCCTGGCGGCACATGAGATCCGATTCACGCCGCAAGTCCACCTCGTCGGCAAGAGCGGTCTCTCTCACAGGTTCGACTTTGTCATTCCCGCGTCGAGGGACAGACCGGAACGGGCTGTTCGGGCCATCAACGTGCTCGACAGGCAAACAGCAGGCTTCCTGATCTTCGCGTGGTCAGATACTCGCGATAGGCGCCCCCCGAGGTCGCAGCTTTACGCAATTGTCAACGATACAGACAGCCGAGAGCTTCGCCCCGAGCTACTGGAGGCGCTCCGCGCCTACGAAGTCCGCCCCGTCAAATGGTCCGAGCGGGACCGCCACGTGGAGGAATTGGCCCAATAGGGCGATGCCTCCGGCACCCGCGTACAGGGCCGTCACCCACCGATGTGAGAGGCAGCCACCGCACGGTTCCTGGGATTCCAGCCATCATCATGAGGAGGCCGTACGATGTACAAGAAAGCGCGGTCGACAGACTCGAGGACGACCCGATCAACCAGAAGACAGTTCGTGGGCGCATTGGCCGGGGGGGCGGCGGCGTGTGCCCTGCCCCGTGTCGTCAGGGCCCAGGGCAATCCGGGAGCAGCCAGGCCCCCCAATTTCGTCCTCATCATGGCTGACGACTTGGGCTACGGGGACTTGGGCTGCTATGGCGCTCCGGATATCAAGACGCCCCACCTCGACGCTATCGCCGCGGGCGGCGCCAGATTCACCCAGTTCTACGTCTCCGCACCCGTGTGCAGCCCCACCCGCGCCGGGCTCCTCACCGGACGCTATCAGCAGAGATGCGGCATCACGGCTGTGCTCACCACCAAACAGCGGGCCCAGGGAATGGACCCGGGCGAG
Source organism: Armatimonadota bacterium (assembly GCA_030601885.1). GTDB lineage: Bacteria > Armatimonadota > Zipacnadia > JAUWAU01 > JAUWAU01 > JAUWAU01. Next base: position 124,755 of record JAUWAU010000003.1, on the reverse strand, counting down.
ACAACGATGGCCGATCTGCTCAAGGCCGCCGGCTACGCGACCGGCATCTTCGGCAAGTGGCATCTCGGCTACGCCCCCGAGTGCGGCCCGACCAGGCAGGGCTTCGACGTCCATCGCGGCTTCATCGCCGGCAACGTGGACTACTTCGCCCACATCGACAACACCGGCAAGCACGACTGGTGGCATAACGACGTGGAGATCACCGAAGAGGGCTACCTGACCACGTTGATCACCGATCACTCCGTACACTTCATCGAGGAGAACAAAGACAGGCCCTTCCTGCTCTACGTGCCGCACGGTGCGCCGCATTCCCCCTATCAGGGGCCCGGCGACGCGCACACTTCCGGCCAGCGCCCCGGCGCTGCGAGCAGAGAGACGTATGCCGAGATGGTCGAGGCCATCGATGATGGAGTGGGGAGGATCGCGGCGACCCTCCGGCGCCTCGGGCTCGAGCAGGACACGCTGCTCATCTTCCTCTCTGACAACGGCGGCACCGGGAAAGCGGGCCGCAACGCCCCCCTGTTGGGCGCCAAAGGCTCTCTGTGGGAGGGCGGCATCCGCGAGCCGCTCATTGCGCATTGGCCCGGGACCATCGCACCGAACCAGATCATTCATGAGGTGAGCATTAGCCTCGACATCTTCCCGACGTACCTGGAGGCCGCGAATGCGCCAACTCCGGCCGGGCGCGGGCTCGACGGCGTGAGCCTACTGCCTCTGTTAGCCAGCGGAGACGGGCTCGGGGAGCGCACGCTGTTCTGGGCCTATCGGGACCAACGCGCCGTCCGGCAGGGAAACTGGAAGCTGCTGATTCGCGGCGACAATCCGCCAATGCTGTTCAATCTGCACGACGACATCGCTGAGAAGAACGACCTGAGCGGGCAGCACCCGGGTCGTGTCAACACGCTCTCGTCCGCATTGGCCCAGTGGGAAAAGGACGTAGGCGCCTCGACCGCTTGAGCGTGCCACCCACGAGCTGATTCGTCGCTCCCCGACCTTGACATCGGCCTCCGGTTGGCGTAGAGTTCCGCCACACGGGGCTCAGAGATGGCCAGTGCGGGCGACCTAAGGGTCTGGTTTACTTACTGGTTTACTGGCGACGCACCTCGCGTTCGCCCGCGCCGGCGCATGTATATCTCATAGACATAGCGAAGCAACACAGCGATAGCGAAACCGGCCGCGGGTGCGGAGCCCGCGGCCTTCATCTTATCCGCTCACGGCGAGCGATGGGCCGCGCTGCGTTCCCGAGGCGCCTTCGGATCGCGAGAGGAGGGCATGATCTCATGGTGATCGTCATGCAACCAGGAGCTCCGAAAGCTGACATCGATGCCGTCATCGCGAAGGTCGAGGAACTTGGGTTCACCCCCCATCCGATCTTTGGCGTCGAGAAGACCGTCGTGGCCGTTATTGGCGAGGGTGCGTACGATGCTGCCGACATGTTCGAGTCGCTGCCGAGCGTTGACCGCGCCGTGCCTATCGGGCAGCCGTACAAGCTTGCCGGCAGCGATGTGAAGCCTGAGAAGACCGTGGTGACGGTCGGTGATGTGCCCATCGGCGGGGAGAGGCTGGCGGTGATCGCCGGCCCGTGCGCCATTGAGAGCCGCGAGCAGTTCCTGGAGACGGCGAAGTTGGTGAAGAGCCACGGCGTGCGCATCGTCCGCGGGAGCGCCTTCAAGCCACGTACCTCGCCCCACGACTTCCAAGGGCTCGGGCTCAAGGGGTTGGAGCTGCTGAAGGAGGTCAAGGAGGAGCTCGGCTTGTACCTGGTAAACGAGATCATGGAGCCCGGCCAGCTCGATGCCATGGTGGGAGTCGTAGACATGCTGCAGATCGGGGCGCGAAACATGCAGAACTTCGCGCTCCTGTCCGCGGTCGGGAAGAGCGGCCTTCCAGTGCTTCTCAAGCGGGGCATAGCGTCTACGATCGACGACTTCCTGAAGGCCGCCGAGTACATCATGGTGACGGGCAATCATAACGTCGTGCTGTGCGAGCGAGGTATCCGCACCTTCGAGACGGCCACGCGGTTTACCCTCGACCTTTCGATGGTGCCCGTGGTGCGCCGCCTCAGCCACTTGCCCATACTGGTGGATCCGAGCCATGCGGCCGGTCAGCATGACTACGTGCCGCCGCTGGCCAAGGCCGCCGTTGCCGTGGGGGCCGACGGGCTGTTCGTGGAGACGCACTTCCGCCCGGACCAGGCGCTCTGCGATGGCCCGCAGGCGCTCTCGCCAACGGAGTTCGCGGAGCTGATGGAAGCACTCCCGGCCTTCGCCGAGGCCGCCGGACGGACGATATAGTGTAGCCCAGGCCCTGCTCTGCGAAGCAGCCTTCATGGCGCAGTGCGACACCCGGAAACGACGAAGATCTCCGCCCCGAGGTTGGTGGCTCTGTGTACTGAGGCAAGCGACTCCGCCGAAGCGGCTATGTCGCTCCCGCGAAGGCGGAAGGCCGGCGGGGAAGAGCATCCCCGCCCTACACCTCGGCCTGCGGCCGAAATCTTCGGGGTAGCTTGCTGCGCAGTGCGAGCAGCCCTGCCTGGGACTCCACGGGCTGCCAGCCTGTGCGACACGGTTGGGAGCTAAATGATGCGTATCGCCTACGTCGATTGCTTCTGCGGCATCAGCGGCGATATGACGCTGGGTGCCCTCATCGACCTCGGCGTGGAGCCGGAGCAGCTCACCAGTGAGCTGCGCAAGATCCGGCTGCCGGAGTGGCACCTGCGCGTGGAAAAGGTGGTCAAACGCGGTATCAGTGCCACCCAGGCGACCGTGGAGGTCCGCGATGCGGGCTCGTCTCAAGGACACGGCAGCCACGGACGCACCATGGCGCAGATTACGGCGCTGATCGAGGATGCGAGCCTGGGGCGCGGGATCAAGGATCGGTCGCTGGCCATCTTCAACCGACTCGCCGAGGCCGAGGGCAAGATACATGGCACGACGCCCGAGAAGGCACATTTTCACGAGGTGGGTGCGGTTGATGCCATCGTCGATATCGTCGGCGCCGTAGTGGGCTTTGAGCTGCTCGGGGTTGACGAGATACACGCCTCGCCCATACCTCTGAGCCACGGCACCGTCACCTTCAGCCACGGAACGTATCCGGTGCCCGCCCCGGCAACGCTGGAGATCGTCAAGGGACTCCCGACGCGCAGCCTCGACGTCGAGGGCGAAACCGTAACGCCCACGGGAGCGGCCATCCTGGCGACGCTGGCCGCGCACTTTGGCCCGATGCCATCGATGCGCATAGATCGGATCGGCTACGGAGCGGGCGTCTCCGACTTCGGCGACATTCCCAACGTCCTCCGGATGGTCAGCGGGCAGGCCGCAGCCGAAGACGACGCTGAGCGCGACACGGTGTATGTTGTCGAGGCTAACATCGATGACATGAACCCGGAGCTGTACGACGCCGCGCTCGAGGCGCTCTTCGCTGCCGGTGCGGTGGACGCATGGTTGACGCCGATCCAGATGAAGAAGGGTCGCCCGGCCATCACGCTCGCCGCGCTCGTGCACCGCGACGGACTCGACGGCGCGACCCGGGCCATCTTCGAGCACACCACCACGTTCGGCGTGCGGATCGGCGAGATGTCGCGCCGCTGCCTGGAGCGCGAGCACATTGAGGTGACGACGAAGTACGGGCGCATTCGGGTGAAAGTGGCCAGGCATCAGGGCCGCATCACCACGGCCGCCCCGGAGCACGACGACTGCCGCCAGGCGGCCGAGGCGCACGACGTGCCGCTCAAGCAAGTCTACCAGGAAGCGCTCCGGCAGATGGACCTCGAATAGGGGAGCCGCTCTGCCCGGTCCCGTTGTTGCTACTGCCGGCCATCACGTACAAGGCGCAGCGCCTGCGCCCGCGAGTGGCGCCGTAGCCCACGGTCGCCGGTCGCCGGAATGCCCTCTGTGAGCCATCGTGGACCGTGCTCGGTCACCTGCTGCGCCAGCGCCGCCAGCATCGACACGATGAAGCCGGTGTCGGTGCCCCGCACGGGCCTGCCGCCCTGCCCCTCGACGATCTGCTGCGCCACCTGTCCCATGCGCGACGCCAGACCGTCGGCCAACTGCTCAATGCGCTCCGGGGTCACTTCATCCGTCGCCGGCAAGATGCTCATGGCGGCTCGGAGTCTTGCGATGATGTCATCGTCAGCGGTCATTGCTTACCCTCCCGGTCCCGCCCCTGAAGCCTCGCGCGGCTGATGCTCCCACGCGTCACTCACACTGCCACTACGGAACAAACGATGTGTTGCCGCGCCGCAACAATTTCGCAGCACGAGCCGAATAACTGCAGCTTTCCTGGGAATGAGGAAGGGGCATCCCGCGGCAGTGCTCAGGACAAGCCCGGTGGGCGGCGGCACGGCGGGCTCCAGGGGTGGCCTAACGCTCCGCCTGCAGCAGGGCCACCGCCGACGCCTGCTCGCCGTCCTCGGCGCGAGCGGTGACGCGGAGGAGATAGGTGCCGCTTGGGACGTGAGTGGCGGCGGTGCCACGGCCATCCCAAGTGAGCGCCGCCCGTCCGCTGGCGAGCTGGTGGCCGCGTGCGATCTCGGCCACCAGGCGTCCCGCCACGTTGTAGACGCGGGCGCTCACGGCTGCATCCGCTGACAAGTTGAAGCCGATGTCCCAGGCTCCGCCGCGTGCTGGCACGGCACTGAGACCGCTGACGAGCAGCGCGCCTTCCTGTGCCCGCTTGACCGTCACCGTGAAGCCGCGGCTGGCGTGTGCGCCGGGCGCTGCAAATTCGTACTGCGCTCGCGTGCGCATGAAGGTCCGCCTGCCCGTGTCGCGATCGGCAAGCGTCGCCACTCCATCCTTGGGCAGGCCACCCAATTCGGGCCAGCTCAGCGTCACTGGCTCGCCTTTGACGCCGCCGGTGACGGTGAAGTGGTATTCGGTGGGCTGGGAGGTGGCGGTCTTTGTCTCCATGGCCAGCTCGGAGCTCCACGGCATCTGGCGGCCCGGTGCCTTATTGTAGGGCGGGGGCTCCGTCCCCCGCCAGCCTTCGGCTCTGAGCACCATCCGCAGCCTGCCCTCACCTGGCGGGGCCGGCGGCTTCGGCCTATCCAGCACAAAGCCGTCGAAGTCGTCCGAGGCAGAGTCGGCCGCGGCGATGGTGATGGTGTCGGTAGAGCTTGAGCTGCTTGCTTGAATGTCGAACGCCCACGCGCGATCCGTCGCAACGCCTCGCGACTTGCTCACTGCCGTTCCATCCGCACCGCCCGAGGGCTGTGGCACGATGAGCGAACAGTCGATCCCGGCCAACACCCAGTAGCCGTACCACAGCGACAGCGTGTCCCCCGGCGTCTGGCCGATGGTGACCGTGCTGTAGCCGCCCGTCCCGTCATGCGAGTACCAGAAGGTGGCCGACACCCAGCCGGCGCTTTCGGCAGCCGCCAAGCTGCGCACGTCGCCGGCCCTATTCACCTGCAGGCTGTCGATGGTGGCTGCGTGGGGCGCAGCCACCATGTTCCAGCCGGGGTGCAAGGAGATCGTCCGCGAGTAGTACGGCACCTCGCCCCCGCCGTCGATGTCAAGCGTCGCTGCTGGACTCAGCAGCCAGTATCCCGCCTGCATGTTGAGCATGGTGCTTTGACAGCTCGGCGGGCTCGTTGGGACATTGAGGTAGCGGAACCCTGTCAGGCCACCCCATGCCCACATGTAGTAATTGCCGCAGCCCAGGTCGTCGCAGAGCAAGTCGTGCACGGTAGTCGAGGGGGGCACGAGAGGGAAGGAGATCATGTAGTACCCAGTCGCGGGCAGCTCGTGCACGCTCTCTGGTACCGGACGGTTGGTGGCGTACTTGAGGTCGCCATTCGTGTAATCGTAGTAACTTATGTGCGCGAAGCCCTCAGTGTCTAAAGCCAAGGACGTGTATACCCCGACGTACCCAGTGCTATCCACCGTCTCGATGTCCCAACTGCTGCCGTTCCAGGCGGCGTATTTGAGGTCGAAATTCATGTACCCGTCCTCGTAGCTTATGCATGGGTCGCCATTGCTGGCTAGCGCCAGCGAACTCCATGTGCCGACGTCGCCCACGCTGTCCACCACTTGAGTGTCCCAAGCGGTGCCATCCCACGTAGCGTATTGGAGGTCGCGATTCCCTAAAGCGGAGCAGCTTATGTGGGGATAGCCGCGGTTGTCCAACGCAACGGAGGTGCCGTTATCGGGCTGGCCAGGTACAGTCTGGATTGCCCACGTGGTGCCGTCCCAAGCGGCATACTTGAGGGGGCCACCTGCGTAGTAGCTGATGTGTGGATGGCCACTGGCGTCCAAGGCCAATGAAGTCCACTGCCCGAAGAAGTTGCCGGTGTCCACTGTATGTATGTCCCAGAAGAAGCCTTGCCACAGGGCATACCTCAGGTTACCGGTTCCGCAGTAGCTTATGTGCGGGGAGTCGCTGGCATCCAGCGACAACGACGTATGCCCGCCCCCTCCACCAGCAGTGCCTACCACCTGAATGAACCAAGCGGTGCCGCTCCAGGCCGCGAACTTGACGTTGTCATTGGTGCCGTCGTAGTAGCTTATGCGTGGGTCGCCATTGCTGGCTAGCGCCAGCGAACTCCATTTGCCGACGTCGCCCACGCCGTGCGCGACCTCGACGCCCCACCTGCTGCCGTTCCAGGCAGCGTACTTAAGGTCGCCGTTGGTCGCGTCGTAGTAGCTTACGTGCGGGCGGCCAGCACCGTCCAAGGCCAGCGAGGTGTACTCCCCGACATCGCCACCGCCCTCCACGGTCCGAATGTACCAGGGGCCTGCCGGGCACACTCCGGCAGCGCCCAACAGTATCAAGCCAGAAAGCACTACAGCCACAGCGATCCGCATCGTCCTTCCCCCTCTGGAGCGACTACGGGCCACCCACCACGCAGCAGCTAGTCCGCAGGTGCCATCTCACTTGATGTATGGATTCGCTGGTGTGCTGCGGGATACCTGCATCGGCGAACACAGGAGAGGGCCCAGGGAGCCCGCTGAGCCAGCAGCGGAAGGCGCCTTGCCTGAGCGGTCGAGGCGGAGTATAGCAGCGCAGGCCCGCGAGGAAGCCCTATCTTCCCGCATGCCAACCGCAAAACGGAGAGCGATCCTCGCGCGAACCCGCTACTTCTCCCACCGCGCCATCGCCTGGGCCTCCTGGGATTCGGGAGGAAACTCCTGAAACTCGATGCGATGCCCATCCAGATCGAAGAAATTGAAGAGACGAGAGCCGTCCATTCCCGTGGTGATCTCGCGCTTGCGGACCGACAGGTCCGGCAGCCGCGGGAGTATGTCCTGCACGGCGCCTTCGATGTCGGTCACCTCGATGGAGAAGTGAGTCTTCGGGGGCGCGGCCTGGTCCGGGCGCGGCGCGAAAAGCTCGATGAACGTGTTCTGCGTCAAATGCAGGTATACGATCACCACGCGCCCATCGCGCTCAAGTCGAAAAGCCTCCTTGAGGCCCAACACCTCGGTGTACCACTTCAGCGACGCGTCCAGGTCGGATGTCCGGATGCCCACGTGGCTCAGTCTCTTCAGGTATGGGTTCATTCGCGATGTCCTCCGCAAATGCGCGGCTGCCCGTGCGGCCGTCTGCCGAAGGCTGTTCGCCTGCTCAGCGCTTACTGTATCTGGTACATGCGTTCTACCCGTCCAGCACCGCCTTGGCCGCCTCGATGAACTCCTGGATCTTGGCGAGGTCCTCGCTGAGGCCGTTCAGGAGCTGCAGGCCATCGGCCCGTATCGTCAGCGGAGCGCCCTCGGCAGCCGCGACGATGGCACGTATGCGCCGCTGCATGGCCTTCGAGTCGCTCATCTGCACGTCGGCCACCGGGTCGAGGCACACCTCGAGCGCGACATCGCCGCCCAGAGCCTCCCGCACCTTCCGCACATCCGTCCGCGGGCCGACGTTGTACATCGTCAGGCTCGGCAAGCGGGCGACGAACTGCGCGAAGTCGTCCGTGCGGCCGCAGCTATGCCAGTACGCGATAGCGCCGTGAAACTCCCCCAGGCGCATCTCCTCGGGCAGCACGAACTCCTCGTACATCCGCGGGCTGATGGTCTCGGAGCCGATGCAGTCGTTGTAGAGATTCCCCGCGCCGGGCTCCTGGCCGAGGAAATCGGCGCGCCTCTGCGTCCACAGGATGCGCGCGTCGGTGACCGTGCGCAGTAGCTCACGCACCATCTGCGGCTGCTCACAGAGGTCGGCGAGGAAGTGCTGCATGCCCCGGAGCTGGCAGGCCACTCCCATGGGCCCACGGCCCCATTCGGGAAACGTGACCCGCATCCGGCCGTCGGCAAGCCCGGAAAGCTCCGTGTAGAACCGATGTGCATGCGGCATGAGGCCGCTCGAGTGAAAGTCTATCGGGAGCAGGCAACGCATGTCCTCGAGGTCATTCACGACGGGCTTCCGCCCGATCCAGGGATCGTTGCCGCTGGTGAACTCCCACGGCATGCCGAACAGACTCATCTCGAAGGGCACGCCGAACCAGATGGGGATGTCGTCGCCGATCACGGTGTGGTCGTCGAAGTGCTCGAAGCGGTAGATGCTCATCTGCAGGCGCGCCTGCAGGAACGTGCGGGGGTCGTTGTAGTAGCGGGCGATGTCGAAGCCGAGGATATGAGCCCAGAGGGCGTTCTCGGGCTCCACCGTGAAGGGGATGCCGTCAGCGTCTCGCCGGGGTAGGCCGCGCCAATGGTCGCGGGCCCAGTCCGGCTGCGGGGCCCACTTGGCGGCGCGTGCCGCATTCTCGTCGCCGGCACAGATCTCGAGTACGCGGTCGATGAGGTCGCTGTCAGTGGCCAAGCCGGGTGCCTCCCCGCTCAGTTGTCAGGCCCGCCCCCTCCGGCACTAGCGGGGCACGTTGACCGGTCTCAGGATGGTCGGCGTGACGAAGACGAGGAGCTCGGAATCATCGATGATCTGCCGTGTGCCGAGCGGGCTGGTGGTCGTGGAGTTCTGCCGCCGCGGTAGGCCGGCGATGCACACGCTGTCGCCGTCGGGTACGCGGATGAGAGCACTGGTGAGCGTCTGCTTCGTGGTGGGGACTGCGCCGCCGGGGCCCAGGACGGTGCCTGTTTCGTCAATCAGGCTGACACGGATCCCCATGGAGACCGTATCATCCGCGTTCACGCGGGGCGTCACGTACAGCTCCACGCCGACGAAGGCGCTGAATGGGATGTAGTTCGTGGTGACGGCTCCGTACGTGACCGTGGTCTGGGGCAGGAAGTACGGGACCGATTGGCCGACCCGGATGAGCCCAGGTTGGCCAGTCATGGTCATGACCTCGGCCCCGGCGCGCTCACTGCGGCGGGTCTCTCGCTGCATGGCGCCGACTACCGCGGCGACATCGGCAAAGGCCATCCGCCACGCGATGTTTGCGTCGGGCGGGACGTTGCCCGACGTGCCGCCACCCACGGGCCCAAACGTGCCGGTGAAGTCCAGCCCGAGCGCCTTCTCGATGCGGGTCAGGACGTTGACGATATCGGCGCGGATCCGCACCTGAGTCGGCGGCACATCGAAGAGCTGCAGTATCTCGCGGAACTCATCGATCTCCGCCGGCGTGCCGGTTACGAGCAAGGCGTTGTGCCCGGGAATGGGGATCGGCGGCTTCATCTCGCCCGGAAGCAAATCGGGCGGCGCGAAGGGGCGGAACGCGCCGGTCGTACCGTCCGGTCCGCCATACTGCTCGCGCGGGTCGGGGAATCCGGCCCATGCGACAAGCTGAGATGGGCGCGAGAGATCCGGCTTCGCCTCCGGACGGACGAGGCCCGATGGGCCGATTCCGGGGCGGCGTCGGGCAGCCACCGGAGGGCGCTGGGGGCGAGCGCGAGCGGCGAGGCCGAACATCCGAGCCACATCACGCGCATCGGCGTGCAGCAGGTAGATCCTCTGGAGCCGGACGTTGTCTCTCTGCTCCGCGGCCTGCAGCGGCGCGCAGATGCCCAGTACGATGCCGACGATGATTGCCATTGTCATGCTCCGCACGATCATCTCTCCGCACCCCCGTTATCCATTCCCCGCAGGAGTGATCCACTAATCCTACAACCGTGCTTGTCGAGCCATGTCATTCTGAGCGCAGTGAAACGGAGCGAAGAATCTCGCTTTTGACACGAAAAGGGACCCCGGGGGCCGAGATTCTTCGTCGCTTCGCTCCTCAGAATGACAAGCACGGTTGTAGTACTAACTTACTTCTGTCTCGCCGGGTGCATCTCCTGCCATGTCACCGCCGACCGTGATGGCGATCACCTCGGGCGGCGAGCCGAGGCGCATGGGGAGGATGACGGCGCCGACGCCCCGGGTGGTGCACATGAGGGGGCGGCCGGACGTGAACCGGAGCGTTCTGACTTTCCCGTTCTTACATAGCTCCTCGTGCGAGTATACCCGCCGGAGGTCAGCCCAATCACTGCCGTGCCGTGGCAGCTCCAGAACGCCTGATTTCAGCTCCCATTCGCGCCGAGAGTGGGCTATGAGCCGCCCAAGTATCGGAATGCGCAACTGGCCGCCGTGCGTGTGCCCGCACAGGAAGAGGTGCGTGCGCTCGCGGGGCACCCGGGGCCAGGCAAAGGGAGAGTGGGCCACGACGATCATGAGATCAGCGGGTGATGCATCGGCCAATGTACCCTCGAAATCTGGCGTGCCCGTCAGGCGATGCTCCAACCCGAGGACGCACACGTTCGCGCCGCCGATGGTACCGGTCCAATGCCGATTCACCAGCAGACGGCCGCCGACGCGCTCGATGGCAGCCCCGAAGGCTTCGATGTTAAGATCGTACGCGTGTTCGCTGTTGCCTGTGACGCACAGCACCGGCGCATGCGCCGCAAGACGGCGGATAAGCGAGACAGCAATGTCAATGTCCGCATTCCACGCCAGCGTGTCGCCCGAAACCACGATGAGGTGCGGATCGATGTCTCTGATGACGCCGAGAAGCCTGTCCAGGCTGACAGGTATGCCCGGCAGATGCAGGTCGCTCAGGTGGGCAATGCGCGCCCTGCCGGCGCCGCCGGGCCAGCCTGGAACCGAGAGGCTGAGATGGGTAACGCGCAGCCCGCGAGCCTCTGCGAGAGCGGCCAACGCCACGGCGATGATCGCAGCAACGCACAGAATAGCGATGATTAGGGCAAGCATGATTAGCCGACGTCTGGACGTGCATGCCCGGGGCAGGTATTGACACGCGTTTCTGGAACGGATATACTCGGCGAAATTGGCGTCACTGGGAGGTATCCCCTGTGCAGCCACGAGCCAAGGGCTTCACGCTAATCGAGCTCCTCGTTGTAATTACCATTATTATGATCCTCATGGCGATCCTGTTTCCCGTCTTCGCCAGGACCCGGGAGAAGGCCTGGCAAGCGACCTGCACCGCCCAAATGAGACAGCTCGGCATGGCTATGCGGCTGTACGTGGATGACAACGCCGGCCGGTTTCCCCGCGGGAGGGCCGTGACGCTCAACGAACTCCCCGTGCGAGGATACACGCAGTATACGGGCGTCAGTTATCCAGGAAGCATCTATACCGTGTTGCACGAGTACATACGCGAGGAGCGGATTCTGAAGTGCCCTTCGAGGAGCTTCGAGTGGTGGTACACGTATAGGGCCTGCGGCGACGCGTACGAGTACAGCTATCCCTACAATTGGCTCTGCTGGGGTCGCGTGCGTGGCGGCGTCCGGGACTCCGATGTGCGCGAGCCTGCAAAGCAAGTGCTGATTGCGGAGGGCTATCATCTCTGGTTCGACCGCCACGAAACCATCTACGACCGGTTGGGCGCGGCGTGGTTCTTGCCGGACACCTATGGCAACACGTACGAGACAGCGTGGCATAATGCCCGTATCAACGTGTTGTATGGCGACGGGCACGTGGAGTCCAAGAGACTCGACGAGCTGTGGTATTTCAATTTCTATCGTAACAGCAGGGATAGGAACATCTGCGGCCGAGGCGGCATAGGCGATTGCATGCGGCCAATCACGACCGGTTACTAGACGCGTGCCACCGAACCCGAACGGCGAAGTCAAGCACCGCCCCGCACGAAGCGGGGCGGTGCTCTTTGTGCAGGTGTCGATCGCTGTCGCCGAGTGGCCCGTCTGGCTCACGAGGATGGCGGGCGCTCCCTGATGATGATCTCCCCCGGACGCACCGTGATGCTCTCCACGGCGAGCCCAGCAAGCCCGTGCTCCTGAAGCTTCTCATCGATCTGCTCCTGCAACCGACGAGCAACAACGCGCCCGAGCCGGACGCGTCCCGCGTATACGTGGTCAACTACCGCGCTCAGCGTGCCGTCCGCGGAGCGGACGAGACGGCCGGTAGCGGTCACGTGTACCGGCCGGCCGCCGAACTCCACGATGCCGGACACGGTACCGATGCCATCGCCGAACTCCATCCGCACGTTGCGGGCTTTATCTGCATATCTGTAGGCTTCACTGGCGAGCCATATGTTCACATCGGCCTGCGTAATGCGCACCTCGTGCGACACCGGACGCAGGGCAACGTGTGCTTCACGGGGGGGCGCGGCAGGGCCAGCGGGTGATCGGTGGTCTGCAACGATGTCGAAGGCAGTCCCAAGCCGTGCCTCAGCGGCCCCTGCCTCCTCCGCCGAGGGAACCCAGTACGTTCGTGCCTCTGGGGGGACATACAGGATCTGAGTTGCGAGGAGCAATAAGACCACCGCAGCGGCGGCGGCCGCCGTCAGAAAAACCTTGCGACGCCCGGCTCTGCGTGAGCGGCGGCTGCGCGCAACGTCGTAACGACTCGGGGGCCGATCAGTTGTGCGCATTCATGGCCTCCTCGATGCCGTCCGCAAGGAGTGTGCGCAGAGCGTTGCCGGCAACTATGATCTGTTCATCAATGATCTTCGATTCGCGTGGCGTGAACGCTGAGAGGACAAACTCTACCGCGTTAACACGTCGTGGTCGCGGGCCGATTCCGATGCGCAGGCGAGCGAACTCGGATGTGCCCAGGGCGTGGATGATGGATTGCAGGCCCTTGTGTCCGCCGGCACTGCCTCGTCGCCGGATGCGAAGCTTGCCGAGCGGGAGGCTCAAGTCGTCGCAGACCACGACAATGGCGGACGGGGCAGTGTCGTAATAGGCTGCCAGGCGGGCCACGGCCTCGCCGCTGTTGTTCATGAACGTCTGGGGTAGCGCCACGAGGACCCACGCGTCGCCGATGCAGCCCTCGCCGTAAATGCTCCGATGCCGCGTGTGCCGCAGGGGGATGTCGTGCACACGCGCCAATTGTGCCGCGGCACGCAGGCCCACATTGTGGCGTGTGGCGGCGTACTCAGCCCCGGGATTGCCCAGACCGACCACAAGCGTCTGGGGTTTTGGCTTCCTCTCGCGCCTGAAGAAGGGCCACAGTCTCATGTCGCTGGTGCGCGCCGGAAGGGCCCCTCGCTGCAAGCGGCCGTCAGCGCAGATCGTCACCTCCGTGGCAACACATAGAGGACGCCGTGTGGTGCCAGGCATCGCCCGGAGAGCGGCGGCGTCTGTGCCGGGAGCATCGTGGCCGTCGTTGGCGCTCGGTCGTGGCCCGATCGTGGCCTACGTCTCAGTCTCTGCCTCAGGCTGCGGCTCTTCGGCTTCCTCGGCGCCCTCAGGGGCCTCCTCCTCCTCGCCCTCCACCGGGATCTCCTCCACTACTTCCTCAGGCACCTCTTCCACCACAGGCGCAGTGACCGTCGCGACAGGCTCGTCGAGTGGCGTGAGGACCTCGACGCCCTCCGGTACGACCACTTCGCTCACGTGTATGGACTGGCCAATCTCCAGATGGCCCACGGGCACGGAGATGGACGAGGGGATCTGTGTGGGGAGGACGTTGACCTGCAGCTCCCATAGGACGTGCTCCATGATGCCGCCGACCTCGACTCCGGGTGCCGCACCTTCGAGCACCGTGGGCACCGATACGGTGATCCGTTCGGTGACTGAGATCCACTGCAGATCAACGCTCAGAGGATGATCGGTGACCGGGTCCCGCTGTACCTCCTTGAGAATCGCCAAGGCGTCCGACGTGCCCGTGGCGCCGTCGATTTGGAGGTCAATAAGTACGTTAGCGCCCTGCTTCGCCACGGAGAGCAGATCCCGCTCATCTACGACGACGGAAACAGGATCAACGCCACGCCCGTATGCAACGCCGGGGATCTTCCCCGCCGCTCGAAGCTTCCGCGCTGCTCCCTTGCCTGTTTGCTCTCTCTTTTGCGCCGCAAGAGTCACTTGTTCCATCGGCTATTCCTCCAACACCATGAGGACGGCGGCGGACCGCCGCGATCCTCAGCGGTCCCAATGCATTTGGCCAAGCCCTCATTGCATATTGGTGCGCTCTACGTCCGTGCTGTGGCTGGGGCGGGAGGATTCGAACCTCCGAATACGGGATCCAAAGTCCCGTGCCTTACCACTTGGCCACGCCCCAGCAGCTCTTACATCAGCAAAGAAACGACGGGCACGAGCCTGCGGTTGATAGGGTCAACTCCCAGGCCGAATTCCTCCAGCGTCACGGCTCCCAGGAGTGGATGGCTGCCCGGGTCCCCGAATATGCAGATCGTCATGAGACTCTCGTTGTTGATCCTCACCGGCACCTGCGCACCATCGCGCTCGATGATGCGGCCGTCGGCCGTTTGCAGGCGGCGGCCGAGGGAGGGTTCGATGCCCAGACGTTCCAGTACCGGCCGCGGGATCCACGTGTACGTAGCGCCCGTGTCCACCAGGGCCTCCACCGACTCGAAGCTGGTGCCGTCCGCGGCCTCAATCTCTATGGTGTGCCGGAACGCTCCCATTCCCTCAGACTCCCACCGGCACATCCGTGCCCTGAGCCCTCCCGCCGCGGCTACGCGCAACTGCACGCGTGCTCTGACAGGATCTGCTCGGCGAGCTCCAGGTCGCTCGGCTTGTCCACATCGAAAGCGATCTCCGCGTGCCGGCACTGGACGACAGCCAGCGAGCAGTCGAGCATCTTCGCGGCTCGATCCGCCACCCTCGCGACACTGGCCGTTCCCAGCAGCAGTTGGACGACGGTCATCGGCCCCAGCATCGCCGCCAGCTTCACCTTGCTTTTCCTGACGCGGTAGATCTGATGGATCCTGTCGCGGTGGTCAATAGCGAAGCTGCGCGCCACGAGGGCGATATTGCCGCTCGTGAACCGGCCGTCGCGGAATTGAGCGTACGTGCGCGAACAGCCGGGGAACTCGGCCTCGACGATTCGCTCTTCGACGATAGGATAGCAGCAATCCGCGTCGGCCTCAAGGCCCTCAGCGACAAATTGCTCCACCGCCTCCGGGGTCAGCAGCGGCACATCGCAGGCGCATATGAGCATCTTGTCCGCTTTCGTCAGGGCTTGGGCGCCCGCCACGATGCTGTCGATGGGGCTGTGTCCATCTGTCATCGTCAGTCGAATGCCGGCCCAGTCGCGCTTTGCCACCTCGAAATCCGCCGGGCAGGCGACAACGATCTCGCCAATGGCGCGACACGAGGTGACGGCTTCGATGGCGTAGTCGAGCATCGGCCGGCCGCAAATGGGTATGAGCGCCTTTTCCCGTGCCCCCGTCTTGTCGAACAGCTCCTGATCGGTCCGGCCGCCTGCTATGATCACCGCGCCTACCACCTGCATCCCTCCGTGCGCTGTCGATACGAAGCAGCAAAGGCTGGCAGGGAACTCGTGCTACGTAGCGAAGGGTCGCTACTTCGCAGAGTAGCAGGGCATCCCCGCCCTACAGCTCGGCCTGCGGCCGAAATCTTCGAGGTAGGCATCATGTTGCGTTGGCACACCCGGAAACGATGAAGCTGGTGCAGGGGGCGCCACAGCCGCGCCGGCCACAGCAGCCAGGCGGGGGACATAGACCCCGCGCTACAGCGCCACCGCAGCCAAATCTTCGAGGCAGTTGGATTATAGCTCACGTACCACACCTCGCGGGACGGCCCGGGCCACGGTGACGAACGCGATACGGGCCGCATTCGCGGCGGCTAACTCGAGCGCAGCCCGCTCGGCACTGTTTGCTGAGGGGAACAGGCCATACACCGCCGAGCCACTGCCCGTCAGCGTGGCGCCGAGCGCGCCAATGGCCATGAGTCGTTCTCGGATGCCGCGCAGCTCGGGCAGCTCTGTCGCAACGGGCTCCCAAAAGGCATTGCCCAGGCTCTGCGCCACCAGCGCCGCATCGCCACGAGCGAGGCCGCGGCGCAGGTCGTCCTCCGCGCTGTACTCACCCGCACCTGCCCTGTCAGCCAATCCGTATGCCCATGCAGTGCCGACATCCCGCGGGGGCTTGGCGATGACGAACCACAGCGGGCAGTTCCGCTCGAGGGGCTCAGTGTGCTCGCCGATGCCCGTCGCCAAGGCGGTGCCGCCGGCGAGGCAGAAGGGGACGTCGGCGCCGATCTGCGGCGCGATCTGCTCCACGATCTCCGGCGCTTCCCGGTCGCTGTAGGTCTCCGAGAGGGCCACAAGGATCGCGGCCGCGTCCGCGCTGGCCCCCCCGAGACCGGCGCCAGCCGGGATGCGCTTGCTGATGCGCACGGTCACGGCGTCGTCGATGCCCGCGCGTTCGAGGAATGTGCGCGACGCGCGGTGGCAGATGTTGGCCTCCCCCTCGGGCACCCGTGGATCGTCGCACTCCACCGTCACGCCATCGCCCCCCGGCGTCAGTGTCACCGCATCGTGCAGCGAAATCGACTGCAGCACCGTGCGGATTTCGTGATAGCCGTCCGAGCGTCGCCCCAGAATCTGCAGGCCCAGATTGAGCTTTGCGTGGGCTCTGAGCCGCACTCTACTGTCTCGCCCCCTCCGCTCCGTCGGTCTCGATGGCAGCGATGGCCTTCGTGAGCGCCAGAAGCTCGTCCGGAGACAGAGCCTCGGCGCGTTGGCCCGGATCGATCCCGGCCGCCACCAGAGCATCCGCGATCTGCGCGCGGCTCGCCGTGAGTCGGTCGGAGCCTGACAGCGAATTCAGGATCGTTTTTCGTCGCTGGGCAAAGGCGCCGCGGACCACCTGCTCAAAGATGGTCGCGTAAGCGCTCGGGACGAGCGGCTCGGTGAGCGGTCGCAAGCACAGCACTTCGGATACGATGTCAGGCACGGGAAAGAAGGCCTGCGGCGGCACGGTTCGCACTGGCTCCAGGAGAAAGCGCGCTTGCATCGCCACCGTCATCGCGCCGTACGTCTTGCTGCCCGGTCGGGCACGAAGCCGCTGGGCCACCTCCTGTTGCACCGTCACAATGAAACGCTCGAAGCGGGCGAAATGCTCCCCGAGGCGGTGGAGAATCGGCGTGGTAACGTTGTAGGGCAAGTTGCCGACGACCTTCCACGGCTCGGCCCTGTCTCCGCCACAGACGGTCGCGAGGTCCAGCTTCAGGAAGTCGGCGTGGAGCACCTGCACCGGCCAGTCGTGGGCGAGCCGCTCCAAGGCGGCCGCGATGCCTTTATCCAGCTCGACGGCGACGACGCGCCGGGCGGCGCGCGCCAGATGCTCCGTGAGGGCTCCGAGTCCAGCGCCGATCTCGAGAACGTTTTCGTCGCCGCTTAGCTCCGCCGCCGCCACGATGTCGCGCGCAACGCCGTTGTCGATGAGGAAGTGCTGCCCGAGGCGTTTGCTCGCACGCAGCCCGTGCTGCTGCAGCAGCCGCAGGGTCCGTTGTCTGAGGGTCTCTGACACTGGCTCTGCCCCACGTCGCCCTACGCCTTCAGCCCGCTGAGGACGATGCCGCGCACGAAGAAGCGCTGGTTGAAGATAAACATCAGCAGCGCGGGCAGCAGGACGAACACGGAAGCTGCCATGAGCAGCGTCCACTCGGTCGTATACAGGCCTTGAAACGATTGCAGCCCGATGGGCAGCGTCTTCTTCGCCGTGCTGTTGATAACGATGAGGGGCCACATGTAGTTGTTCCACGAGCCGAGGAACACGAAGGTGGTCAGCGTCGCCAGCGCCGGTTTGCTCAGGGGGAGAATGACGTTCCAGTATATGCCGAAGGCGCCGCAGCCGTCGATCCGTGCCGCGTCCTCGAGGTCCGTTGGAATAGTGAGGAAGAACTGCCGCAGCAGGAACGTGCCGTAGGCGCTGAACATCGCCGGCAGGATGAGGGCCTTGTAGGTATCGATCCAGCCGAGCTGCCGGAGCAGAATGAAGACCGGTATCATGGTGACGACGCCCGGTATCATCAGGGTCGCAAGGTAGCCGAGAAAGAGCTTATCGCGGCCGGGGAATTGCAGTCGCGAGAACGCAAAGGCGGCCAGAGAACTGGTCAGCACTTGCCCAAAGGTGACCAGTATCGCCACCAGAATGGAGTTGATGTAGAAAGCGAAGAACGCGTCTTTGGGGTGGAACCCGCCGAACCGCAGAGGCCCGATCTCCCATCGGTGCCCACCCAGCTTGACGATGAGCGCATACGGGATGCTGAAGGCGAAGAGCGGCTCATCGAGTCGGATCTTGGTCCATGCCTCGGGGTAATTCTGCCAGACGATGTCCATCGTCCGGACGGGCTTCAGGATCTGCTCGGTGCTGAGCTGCATGCCCAGGACGTCGCGGAAGACCGTGGCGGGCAGCACGAGTTTGCCGTCCTCGGTGAACGGCTCTGCCGTCAGTCGGATGGGCTCATCATCCAAGAACGCGTGGCGCTTCCCGAGACGCCCCTCGAGGCGGCGGCCGCGGAACTGGAAGCCCCAGGTTCGCCGTATGGGATCCAAGATCGAGACACCGCCCAATTGCCCGGCCACGTCCGCCGCGGGCAGTGCATCCTGGTGCGCGGGCGTCTTCGACGCCGGTCGCACGGCGGCGCGGGCGTCCCCGTGCTGCAGGAGCACAAGCCGTGTGCCGACCTCCATGAGCTTACCGCGATCGGGCCCGTCCAGCACCTTCACCTTCGCGCCGCCCGGCACGAATGCCACACGACCGACGCGCTGCGGGCCATCGGCCAAGTGCGCAGTGTACACCGGGAGGCTTTCTCCGTCGATGCTCTCCTGGACCTGCCGGCGCGGAATCCACTCCGGCGGGAAGATGAAGACGGCGCCCGTGCGTTTCAGGGACGTAGAGATCGTCCAGATGAGCGGGATGAGCATGGTGATGCCGCCAGCGGTGAGCAGCAGGTACAGTATGCCATTCCTGAGCCGCTCTCTGGCTCGCCGTCGGCGCGTCGATTGCTCTATGGTCAGTGTCGTTGCCATGCTATTACGGCTGCCTCGAAGATTTCGTCGCTTCCGTGTTGTAGAGCGGGGACTCCGTGCCCCGCCGGCTGCGGTGGCATTGTAGCGCGGGCTCTCCGTCGCCCGCCTGGCCGAGGTGGCATGCCTTCGCTACCTCACTGATAATGCACCGCCCGCCGCCCGTAGCGCCAATTCAGCAACGTGATGGCGAACACCACGATGAAGAGCAGTACCGCCAACGCACACGCGCGCCCCATTTTGAACCATCGGAACGCGTGCAGGTATATGTAGTACATCAGGGTGGTGGTGGAGCCGGCTGGGCCGCCGTCGGTCATGAGGTTGATGTACACAAAACCGCCCTGGAATCCGGCGATGATGGCCATCACGAAGATGAAGAACGTAGTGGGGCTCAGCATCGGCCAGGTGATGTGGCGGAGCCGGTGCCACCAGCCTGCGCCGTCGATGTCGGCCGCCTCGTACAGCTCCTGCGGAATGCCCTGCAGGCCCGCCAGATACAGCAAGCAGTTGTAGCCGCCCGCACCGACCCAGAGGGCCAAGATGATGAGTGCCGGCTTCGACCAATCCGGATCGCTCAGCCACGCGGGCGGAGTGACGCTCATCCCGAACAGCCGGGTCACCGAGATGATGGCGGAATTGAACAGGCCGTACTCCGGGTTGTAGATCCATCGCCACAGCAGCGCCAGGGCGGCCGGGGCGCATATCGCCGGGAGAAAAAACACCGTGCGGTATATGACCACGCCCTTGAGCTTGGTGTTCAGAAGCAGTGCCAGGATCAGGGACAGCGCCATTCCGATGGGGACGCCGGCCATCAAGAAGACAGTGTTGTAGGCGTAGTACCAGAACTTGTCGTCGCGGGCTTTGATCTTGCCGGTGCGCTGGTCACGCTCCCAGCCGAGGAATTCCTTGTAGTTGCGCAGCCCCACGAACCTGGCGTGCTTGCCTTTCTCGCCGCTCAGCACAGTGGCGATGCTCTCGCGCGTCGTCGGTGTGTCCTCGGGGAAGAAGGGCTGGATCACGTCCCAGTGAAAGAAACTGAGCGCGAAGGCCGCAAAGACCGGCAGGAGCGTGAAGGTCAGAAAGCCGACGATGTTCGGGAGCAGAAAGGCGTACCCGGTCAGAGCATCGCGCACGCGGGGCCGGCGAGAGGGCTTGACCTTGGCGCGAGCCTTCGCCGGAACGGCGATGTCGGCGGAGCAATACGGGCAGGACTTAGCGTCGTCAGGAATGTCAACCTGGCAATTGGGGCACTGCATGGTGTGATTCAGCATCCGATCGAGCAACTACCAACTGATGTCGGGCAGGTCGAGCTCGTCTTCGGACACGGCATCGGAGTACGAGGTTGTCTCGCTGCCGCGATACACGGTGACCAGGAAGTCTTCGCGCTCGAAGTCTTCCCGGTGTCCCGAGACCACCTCCCGGTCCAGCCGCCGTATCAGGGCCGTCTCGGCCTCCTGCTTCACGTCCGGCTCCAGCAGCACCGTCGCATGGATCACGTCGTCAGCGTAGTGCACATCCACTTGACCGATGCGGCGCTCCCCGTCCCAGACGAGGTATATCTCGGACGTTAGTGTTCGCAGCAAGCGAGTCAGACGATACTCGTTCACGGCACTGCCTCCCACGGCGGCCCTTCGACCGGCGGAGCTGTGGCTCCGCAAGGGCATGCGCGCTCCTGCGCACTGCCCAGTGACCATCTACTGCGCCTTACATCGCTACTTCTGCGCTTCTGTGCGCCGCACCTTCTCTTTCGGAGTGTGCGCGAGGGTGCCCGGGATGCTTCACTTGCGTGCGGGTCGGGCATTGGTGGCCGACCTCGATGTGCGGACCCGGGACGAAGACGGGCCAGCCCGCCCGGCGCGGGTTGGCGCCGGTGGCTACGCCTCGGCCGAGAACCGCCGCAGGCGCAGGGAGTTGCCCACCACTGAGATCGAGCTGAGCGCCATCGCGGCCGCAGCGAAGGTCGGCGGGATCACGCCTGCCGCCGCCAGCGGCACGCCGAGGCAGTTGTAGAAGAACGCCCAGAAGAGGTTCTGCTTGATGATGCGCATGGCCCGCCGGCTCAGTGAGATCGCCGTGGCCACGTCCTGTGGATCGCTGCGCATGAGGGCCACATCGGCGGCCTCGAGGGCCACGTCGGCGCCAGTGCCGATGGCGATGCCGACGTCGGCCTGGGCCAGCGCCGGCGCGTCGTTGATGCCGTCGCCCACCATGGCCACCACTGCGCCCTCGGACTGAAGCTGACGCACGCGAGCGGCCTTGTCCGCCGGCCGCACCTCGGCGTGCTGCTCCTCGATGCCCACGGCGCTGCCCACGGCCGCAACCCGCGCTGCATTGTCCCCGCTGATGATGGCGCTCGCGATGCCCGCGGCCTTCAGTCGCTCGACGGCCTGCTTCGCCGTGGGCCGCAGCGTGTCGGCAATGCCGATGGCGCCAAGCGCCATGCCCGACTGCGCCACGCACACCGCCGTGGCGCCGCCGCGCTGCAGGGCCTCGAGGCTATCGGCCAGCGGCTCCCAGTCCACGCCCTGCTCGGCCAAGAGTCGCGGCGTGCCCACCACAACCTGCTCGCCGGCCACCGTGGCAACTGCTCCGGCTCCAGGAAGCGCCTCGAAGCCCTTGGGCTCCTCTGTGTCGATGCCCCGCTGGCGCGCCGCCGCCACGATGGCCTGAGCGAGCGGGTGCTCCGAGCGCCGCTCTACCGAGGCCGCTATGCCGAGCAGCCGCTCCTTGCTCACACCGGCGGCGGGGACGAGCTCCGTGACGTGCGCCACGCCCGTTGTCAGGGTGCCGGTCTTGTCCAGTACGACCTTATTGATATGATACACGCGCTCCAGGATCATGGCGTCCTTGAAGAGGATCCCCAGCTCCGCTCCCCTGCCCGCGGCGGTGACGACGGCCGTCGGTGTCGCCAGGCCCAATGCGCAGGGGCAGGCGATCACGAGCACGGCCACCGCGCGGGCGACCGCCGTGTCGAGCGCCGCGCCGGACACCAGAAGCCAGAAAGCGAAGGTCAACGCGGCCACGCCGATGATGACCGGCACGAACACGGCCGCCACGCGGTCGGCGATGCGCTGCACGGGAGCCTTCGACGCCTGCGCTCGCTCCAGCACGCGAATGATCTCGGCGAGCGCCGTGTCCTCGCCCACGCGCGTGGCCCGAATCGTCAGCGCGCCGTGGCCATTCACGGTGGCCCCGGTCACCTCGTCCTCCGGCCCTTTCTCCACCGGGACGCTCTCGCCGGTGATCATGGACTCGTCCACCGCCGAATGCCCGCTGAGCACTATGCCGTCCACCGGGATCTTCTCTCCCGGCCGCACGACCACGGTGTCGCCGGCCTGCACCTCGTCGGCCGGGATTTCTTGCTCGTCGCCATTGCGCACCACCAGGGCGGTGGCGGGCCGGAGCTGCATGAGCTTCCTGATGGCGCCCGTGGTTCGTGCCTTGGCGCGCGCTTCGAGGAATCGCCCGATGGTGATGAGCGCCAGGATCATGGCGGCCGCGTCGAAGTGCAACTCCGGTTCGGTGCCACCAGCGAACAGAGCCCACGTGCTGTACAGGTACGCCGAGAGCGCGCCCATGCTGATGAGCACGTCCATGTTCGCCGACCCGTGCCGCAGCGCGCGGTAGGCATTCGCCAGAAATGGCGCGCCGACGTAGGCGACCACGACGGAGGCGAGCCCGAACAGCACGGCGCCGCGGTCCGCAAAGGCGGTCCACATCTGGATGGTCATGATGGCGGCGCCCAGGACCGTACCGCACACGAGGCGATACAGATGTGCGCGCACCTCGCGCTGCCGCTCGGCGGTCTCCGCATCCGTCCGGTCCGCCCCCGCCACGGCGGCCTCGTAACCCGCCGCCTCGATGGCGGCGATGAGGCTCTCCGGCGTGGCCCTGGCGGGCGCGTACTCTATCGAGGCCGTCTCGGTGGGCAGACTCACGGTGGCGTCCGCGACTCCATCCACGTCGCGCAACGCGCGCTCCACCCGCCCAACGCAGCTTGCGCAGGACATGCCTCTGACAGCCAGCGTTAATCGCTCCGCCATGATGAGCCCCGGGTTGGCCATAGGCTCTGCACTGAGTGCACGGCATCCGGCCCTCCGCCAGCCGCTGCAGCGGCTATGGGGGCTAAGTCAAGGGTTCCACGCCGCGCCTTTCATCACTGCTGGGTACTTAACAAATCTCGAAAAAAAATGGTACGGTCGGCTGTGAAGGAGGAGGGAACCGGCTCTGAGGGACGAATCCAGAATAGGTTACCTGGGGCGGAGGAGCCTGATCGAGCTGCTTGGTGTAGTGGCCCCGACACCTGGCCACGAGGCACCCACTGAGCAGTGGGCCTCCGCCTCAGGCCATACTATCGGCGGGGAAAGCGGAGCAGAACGGCTCCATCCGCCTTTGGCTCCGCGCCGAATCCCGTATCCTGCCTCCCGGGGCGTTCCATGGAACTGCGAGAGGCCAAAGAGCTCGAGGAATACCGCGAGCTCATGGAAACGCCCGATGAGTTCATCGACAGTTTCGACTGGAAGACGGTCGTCGGCGCCCTCTTCATCGGTCTGGTGATGATGCCGGGCTCCATCTACCTGGGCCTGGTGGCCGGCCAGACGATGGGCCCGGCGGCCGAGTGGACCACCATCATCCTGTTTAACGAGCTCGCCCGCCGCTCGTTCACCAGCCTCAAGCGCCAGGAGATCTACCTGCTGTACTATGTAGCCGGCGCCCTGACGGTCATGATGGGTACCGTGGCGCTGTCCGGCGGGGCCTTCGCCCAGCTCATCTGGCAGCAGTACTTCGTGCGCTCCCCCGCGGCGGCAACCTTCGTCGAGCAGATCCCGCTCTGGGTGTCGCCCCAGCCAGGGAGCGACGCACTGGTGAGCCGGACGTTCTTGAGCGTCGAATGGCTGCCCGCCATCGGCGTGCTGGCGGCCAGTCAGATCCTCAACCGCATTAGCTGGTTCAGCATGGGCTACTCGCTGTTCCGCATCACGTCCGATGTGGAGCAGCTCCCCTTCCCCATGGCCCCGGTCGCCGCCCAGGGCGCCACCGCGCTGGCCGAGGCCTCCGGCACCGGCGGCGAGACGTGGCGCTGGCGCGTGTTCTCCATCGGCACCATGATCGGCATCAGCTTCGGGATCATCTACGTCGGGATCCCGACGCTGACGGGCGTGATGCTGGTGCGCCCCGTCAGCATACTGCCGATCCCGTGGATCGACTTCACCCAGGCCACCGAGCGCTTCCTGCCCTCCGCGCCCACCGGCATCGCGACGTCGCTGGCCGAGGTCATGGTCGGGTTCGTGCTGCCCTTCTGGATCGTTGTGGGGGGCTTCGCGGCGGCGCTCCTGACCACGTTCATCAACCCGCTGCTGCACCTGTACGAGGGCCCGCGAGACACCTGGCAGCCGGGCATGGAGACCATCCACTGCTCCTTCGCCAACATGATCGACTTCTGGCTCAGCTTCATCATCGGGGCCATGCTGGCCATCGCCATCATCGGCATATGGCAGCTGATCCAGACCCAGCGCGCCGCGGCGCCCGGCGCGCGGCGCGGCCTGGGGGCCCCGCCCGCCGGGCGGGGGGACATCAACATCTACCTTGCCGTCGGTCTATACGTCGCCGCGACCGTTGGGTACGTGGCGCTGTGCCACTATCTGGTGCCGGAGTTCAAGTACGGGCTCATCTTCTTCGCCGCCTACGGCCTCATCTGGACCCCGCTGCAGTCCTACATCAACGCCCGCATGTACGGCCTGACGGGCCAGTTCGTGGGCTTCCCCATGGTGCGCGAGGCATCGTTCATTCTCAGCGGCTATCGCGGAGTGCGGCTGTGGTTCGCGCCCATCCCACTGGCGAACTACGGCCGCTACGCGCAGCAGTTCCGCGAGGTCGAGCTCACCGGAACGAAGATCACCAGCGTCATCAAGGCCGAGGCGCTGATCTTCGTCGTCATGATGCCCTGCAGTCTGCTGTTCTGGCAGTTCGTCTGGCGTCTGGCGCCGATCCCGTCGGTGATGTACCCGTACGCGCTGAAGTTCTGGGACTACCAGGCCCTGCAGCAGTCGCTGTGGATCACGGCCACGACCGAACGCAGCGAGCTGTTCGCGCAGGCCATCAAATGGAAGGTGATCGTCGGCGGCACCGGCTTCGGCCTCGGGGCCTACTCGCTGTTGTCCTATCTGGGCTTGCCCGTCACGCTGATCTACGGTCTGCTTCGTGGGATGGGCATGTTCCCGCACATGCTCATTCCCCAGTTCGCCGGCGCGCTGCTCGGCCGCTACTACTTCGCCAGGCGCTTCGGCACGCGGGAGTGGCGCCGCTACACGCCCGTGCTGCTGGCCGGCTTCTCCTGCGGCATGGGCCTCATCGGCATGTGCGCCATCGCCATCGCGCTCGTCTCGCAATCCGTCACCCAGATGCCGTTCTGAACGGCAGGGCAAAGGGTCAAGGGTAAGTGTTTTATCTTGGCGGCGTGTGGGATAGGCTGCCAGCCTGTCGCCTCCGTGGCCCCCGCGGCGTGTGGAATAGCCTGCCAGCCTGTCGCCGCCGTGACGGGCCACGTGGTAGGTGCGGGGATCTACCCGGGCTATCGCAACGACGAGGACTCCGAGCCATGCCCACGGACCACGACGTCATCATAGCCGGCGGGGGGCCGGCGGGGATCGCCGCGGCCATCGGCGCGGCGCGGTGCGGGGCAAACACGCTCCTGATCGAGCGCTATGGCTTCCTCGGCGGGATGGCCACGGCGGGCGTCGTGCACCCGTGGATGACCTTCCACGCCGGCGACAAGCAGCTCGTCGCCGGCGTGCTGCAGGACATCATCGACCGACTCAAGGAGCGCGGCGCCTACAAAGTCAGCAGTCACTTCGGCAACGTGCACCACTGCTTCGACCCGGAGGATCTCAAGCAGGTAGAGCTGGAGCTTGTACTCGAGGCCGGCGTCCATCTGATGCTGCACACGCTCATCGTTGACACCATCCGGGAGGGCGATCGCGTCTCCGGCGTGGTGAGCGAGAGCAAATCCGGGCGGGAGGAGCATCGCGGCGCAATCATCGTGGACGCGACGGGCGACGGGGACGTGGCCGCCCGGGGCGGGGCGGAGTACGAGAAGGGCCGCGCCGAGGACGGGCTCATGCAGCCGATGACGCTGCACTTCCGCATGGGCGGCGTGGACGTGCCGCGCATGCCCAGTCGCGAGGAGATCAACGAGCTGTACGTGGCGGCGAAAGAGCGCGGCGAGATCGACAACCCCCGCGAGAATCTGCTCTGGTTCGACACCACCTATGAGGACCAGATCCACTTCAACACGACGCGCGTCACGCACGTTGACGGCACGGATCGCGACGACCTCACGAAGGCCGAGATCGAGAGCCGCAGGCAGACGTGGGAGGTGGTGCGCCTCCTGCAGCAACACGTCCCGGGCTTTGAGAAAGCCTACCTGCTGTGGACGGCGCCGCAGATAGGAGTGCGGGAGACGCGGCGCATCCTTGGCGATTACGTGCTCACGGAAGACGACGTGCTCGGCGCCCGTAAGTTCCCCGACGCCATAACCCTGGGCTCGTACGACATCGACATCCACAACCCGGCGGGCACCGGGACGATCATCAAGCCGCTGGCGTGCGGCGAGTATTACGCGATACCATATCGCTGCCTGCTCCCACGCGGCCTGGATGGTTTGCTCGTGGCTGGGCGTCCCATCTCGACCACGCACGAGGCCCACTCCTCGGTGCGCATCCAGGCCATCTGCTCGGGCATGGGCCATGCGGCGGGAATAGCAGCAGCGCTCGCGGCGAAGGGGAACACCATGCCGCGAGCGCTGGATGTGAAAGACATTCAGTCCGAAGTCGTGGCCCAGGGGGGCATACTGGACGCGGAATAAGCCCCGCCAGCCCCGTGCCGCTAGGCGGCGCTCACCTCCATCTCCACCGGCTTCGCGAACGCCTTGTTGTCCGGATCGTAGTACTCGTAGGCCATCGAGCGCGGCGTCTGGGCGCGGATGGGGAACTTCGCCCGCAGCCGGTAGCTGAACCGCACCGCCTTGCCGCTCTCGAGCGTCTCCAGGTAGACGATGATTTGCCGCCCGGTCAGGTTGAACTTCTGGATCACGTCCGAGCCCACCAGCTCCGCAAGGTCACCCGCCTCAACGGCGAACCCGGGCGGAATGCCCAGATCCACGACGACCATCCCGGAGGTCCCGGGCCGGTCCTGTCGCACCTCCACCGAGCACGTCACGGTGTCGTCCTTGGCAAGCTGCGTCTTGTCGTACTTCACGTCGATGCTCATGAACTTGCCGGGGCGAAGGATGGGCTTCTCCCACGGCACGTAGTACTTCGTGACGATGGAGTACAGGGAGCTGCCCTCGCCGTCGAACTGGATATTGATGTTGTTATCGCCGGAGCGCACGTACTTGCGCAGGTCCACTTGCTGCAGCACGTCGCTGTTCTCCGACGTCAGCGCCAGCCCCGCGGCCCTCTGCCCGTCGATCATCACGGCCACTTCGGCGTTCACCTTCTGCGTCGCCGAGCCGAGCGCGGCCACCATGTCCTTGAGCGCCATCACCGTCGCCTGGGTGGAGCCCCAGGTGCCGTTGGGCGTCTTGCTGGCGATGAGGTAGTTCAGCACCTTGGTCGCCTCGCCGGCATGCCGGCCGGACCGTATGAGCGCGTACCCGGCCACCGCCGTTGTCTCCAGGCTCGCGGTATTGCCGTGTGCGTGCGTGATGGTCTCGACGTCGCTCTCCCACCAGAGCTTGTCGTCCTCCTCC
The DNA here is from genome assembly GCA_030601885.1 of Armatimonadota bacterium. GTDB lineage: Bacteria > Armatimonadota > Zipacnadia > JAUWAU01 > JAUWAU01 > JAUWAU01. The sequence goes on along the minus strand of JAUWAU010000003.1, from coordinate 96,917 downwards.
TTGGCCATCTTCAGCAGCCGGTCGAGCGCCTCCAGCGTCGAGTCGTCGTCGGCGTCCGCTGACACGAGAGCGTTGCACACCAGCGCGAGCGTGTACGCGTCCTTGGCGTCGGCCAGGTGCTTGCGGATGTACTCGGTGCCCCTCGCGGCACCGCCACCCTTCATGCCCGAGTCAACCAGCGCCCAGGTGACGTACGCCGTCGGCAGCAGGCTGCTGTTCTGGATGCGCCCCCAGCTCTCGGCGTGCAGGAACGCCTCGTCCGGCGTCCACGAGCCGTCATCTTCCTGCTGGGAGAGCAGCCACTGCTGCGTGCGTGAGATGACGGCCGGATCGACCTCGTGCACCTCGGCCATGTCGGCGAACTGCATGACGCCGTAGGCCGTCAGCACCTTGTTCGCTGGCGCGTTGCCGAACCACGAGAAGCCGCCGCCCGGCACCTCGAAGGACACGAGCCGCTGGTAGCCGGTGTTGACGTACCCCTCGGCTTTCATGCGTATCTCAGGGGTGATCTGCTGCGTCGTTTTCATGTAGTCCAGCGCCAGCACGTTCGGGTACGTGGCTGAGCTGGTTTGCTCGAAGCATCCGAAGGGCATCTGCAGGATGCCGTCGAGGCCCTCCACGACCTGCGAGAAGATGCCGGGATACACTTTTACCAGGATGTTGCTCGCATTGGCGACGGCGTCGCGCGGAATCGTGACGGTATGCTCCACGTCGCCCTTCAGGCGGCCGTTGATGGCGAGCTCCCTGAGCTGTCCGTTGGGCTCGATGCGTATCTGGCGGGTGATGGCATCGCTCATCTTGTCGCCATAGCCGTGCACCGTCAGGCGCTGGTTGCCGATCTCCGTCGCTGTGATGGTGAAGTAGGCGACGTCAACGTCGTTGGAGTCGATCTGCATCGTCTCGGTGGCGCTGCCGGACAGCGTGAACCAGTCGCCCTCCGTCAACTCCAGCCGCAGCTTCTGGCTCACCGGCAGATAGTTGTAGACCGCAACCGGGATCGACACCTGGTCGCCATCGGTGAGCGCGACCGGCAGGTCGATGTCGATGAAGAAGTCCTGGAAGCAGCGCAGGCCGGCGGTCGTGCTCCCCAGTTGCCCGAGGGCGCTGTTGGCCATCGCCGTAAGGCGCCACTCGGTGATGGAGTCAGCCATCGTGAAGGTCACGCTGGCGCGGCCGCGCTTGTCGGTGATCACGCGCGGGTTGGTGTACATCGTCTCGGGGAAGTATTCCCGCACGCGCACGGCCGGCTTCCCGTCCCCATTCTCCGGCGCGGCCGACTTGGCGACCGGCATGCCTGCCGGCGCCTCCTCCAGCTCCATGGCACCCTCGGCCACTGCGAGCGCCTCCATGGCCATTGCGCCGCCGAATCCCCGGCCGCGCATCCTCATCATCCTTCCCCCGCGCATCCCGAACATGAAGTCCCCGTCGAATCGTCCGTCGTCCATCATCTGAACGGGCCAGGGCGGCACACCGACCAGATCGTCCAGCGTGCCCTCCGTGCCGTCGGGGCCGAAGGACGTGAGGAATGGCTGGGTCACGCGCTCCTCCTCGGGATTCCACGGCGATCGCTCCAGCTTGTACGTGTTCCCCCACTGGTCCCTGGTGTCGGCCACCGAGAGGAACTTCTCGGCCACGAGCACATCGAGCCCTTGCTCGTATGTGGGGAAGTCACGGTGCTTCTGCTGGTAGCGCCGGATGGCGCTCTGGATCGTCTGGGCGTCCTTGACCATGGCCTCCGCCCACTTCTGCTTCAGCTCGGCGAGGGCGGCGGCGAAGGTGTTGATCACGAAGTTCTGATCGTCCGGCAGCTCCGCCGAGGCAAACAGGAAGCCCGCTGCCTCCTGGCGTCGTTCGGCCACGGGTATCGGCCGCGGACTCGGTTCGCGGACGATCTCCATCGGGGTGAACTGGTGGATCTCGTATTTGGGCGCCATGAGCTCGCGCTCGAGCAGGAAGTACACCTTCTCCATGCCCGGCTGGATCTCTTGCAGCGCGAATACGCTCTCGTCCACCACATGGACGCCGAGCGCGGCCGCCACGGGCCGTTTGCGCTCGTCAGTGACGGTGAAGTTGATCCGAACGTCCTCATCGCCGGGTTTGTAGGTCTTCTTGTTGGCTTTCACCTGAATGCGCAGATCGTCGGCCGGGTCCACGTAGAGTGCGTTCGTATCGCGCACGATATCGCCGTCGGGCTTGATGCGGTAGGCCGACAGCCATATCGTCCCGGCCATCTCCGGGCCGAGGCTGATGCTGGCCGCCCCCCGGCCCTTGCGCATCTCCAGCGCCCGCGTCAGCATCGTTTGGCGATCTTTGACCACGTCAATGAAGACCGTCCCGCGCCCGGCCGGCGAAAGCGTCGTGCAGCGCACCTGGTCGCCGACCTTGTACAGCGACTTGTCCGTGCGCAGCAGCAGTCCCTCGGTGTCCGGGTCGAACTCCATGCTCTCGGTCTTTGAGGCAGTGTTGCCCTGCTTGTCGGTCGCGGTGATCTCCAGCACGTAGGGCGCCTCTTTTGGCGTCGTCTCGTACCGAGCGATGCCGAGGACGTCCGTCCGCAGGGCCCGCTGCTCACCGCGGATGCGCACCCGGCAATCGGCGACAGGCGTGCCGTCCGGGTAGGTCGTCATGATGTAGAACTGGTTCGGGACGTTGGGCACGATGTGTCCCGTCTCGGGCACCACTGTGATGCGAATGGGATCCTTGGCCACGTGCGCGGTGCGCGTCACCTTTTCGATGTGATCGGCCTGATCTTTCACTGACACGTCGATCTGCAGGTACGCATCGCCGCGCTCCAGCGACTGGCCCACGAAGTGCGTCGGGAGCTTGCCCTCGAACTCGTACGTCCCGTTGGCATCCGTGGTGCCCTTGAGCGTGGCGATCTCGCTGAGCTCCACGTCAAACGTGGACAGCTTCACCGTTACCTGCGAATCGGCCACGGGCTTGCCGAAGAAGTAGTCGGCCTGCACCGTGCCCTCCACCGTCTCGCCCGGCATGTAGTAGTCCTTCTTCAGAGTGCTCGTGACCTTGAACTTCGGCAGGACGTACCGCTCGACGGTGAGGGTCTTTTCGGCCTTCGTGTCCTCGAGCAGCGCGCGCACCGTGTAGCGGCCCATGTTGATCTCGTCGGCGAGTTGGAAGTCGGCCGCGGCGATGCCGAAGTCGTCGGTCTTCAGTGCCTTCTTGAAGACCTTATTGCCCTTCCCATCGCTCACTTCGAGCGTGATGTCCTTGGCCGCGGCGGCGCTGAGCTTCGGTCGGCGCAGCGCCAGCGCGCGGATGTGGATCATCTGATTTGGCTGATAGATGGGCTTGTCGGTGGTCAGCAGTACGCGGTAGTCACGCTTGAGCGTAATCGTCTGCGTGGCCTTCGCCTCTCCGATGGGGGACGTCGCGCTCACGCGGAGCTCGTACTGTCCCGGCTCCACGTCCGGCATCCGGAAGCGGGCCGCGAGCGTTCCGTACGCGTTGGTCTCGCTCCGCAGCAGCGTGGTCGTGTCACCGGACTCGACGCTGGCGAGGTAGATGGCCACCTCGGCGCCCCGCAGCGGCGCTCCGGCGCGATGGTCGGTGGTGATCACCCGGAGCGATGCGTCGCTGCCGGTGAGCAGCTCCTTCTGACCTATGACCTGCAGCCCCAGCGGCGAAATGCCCTCTGGAACGGCGCCCCCGATACGAATGGCGGGGTTGTCGGCCATCGCTGAGAAGACGGACACGAGGGCTACCACTACGGCGCAGAAGCCCAGAGCGCTGAACACGCGCCCGACAGTGACCTTTCCCTTGAGAGTCATCGTACTTCCCCCTTGCTCAAAACCATGATGGGCTCCGCCCCTCGAGCTCGTTGCCCCAACTCCTTATGGGTCGGGGTCGCCTCTATGACGACGGCGAGAGGCCAAAAGTTCCAAAGATGGCGGCAGCGTCGAAGGCCACGCGTCGAACGGCAGGGAAGAAGGTGAAAGGCAAAAGGAAGACCGACGTCCCCTGAGCGGTACATTCGCTCTGTGGCCAGTCCGAGATGAATGAAAGACGTACCATACTGCTGAACGCCCACAGGTCCGGGGCCGCTCTCTGGCAGCGGCTGCTTGAGCAGATGCCGCCCGAGCGCCGCGACGTGTACTTCACGCCGGAGTATGCGCTCATATGGGAGCGCGCCGGCCACGGCACCGCGATCGCCTTCGTGTATGGCGAGCCGCCCGACTTCGTTCTGCATGTGTTCCTCCGACGCGCGCTGCGCGACCTACCCTTCGTGCCGGCCGATTCCCCCGCCGCCGAGGCGTTCGACATCATCACGCCGTACGGCTACGGCGGCCCAATCGCCAGCTCGGAGCGCGCCGAGCGCCCTGACTTCGTCGCCGGGTTCTTCGACGCCTTCAGGAAATACTGCGCGGGCGCCCGCATCGTGTCGGAGTTCTGCCGTCTGCACCCGGTGCTGAGAAACGATGAGCTCGTGCGCCAGTGCGTCGAGGTGACGCATCGCTGGGACACTGTCGTCGTGCCCCTCGATGCCGACGAGGAGCGTCTCCTGGCTCAGGTGTCGTCGCATCACCGGCGCAACATCCGCAAAGCCAACCGGGCTGGCGTCGCCTTCTTCAAACCACAGCTCGAATCGGCCACGAGCGAGTTCCACCGGGTGTATATCGAGACCATGCGCCGCCGCAATGCGCGCAGAGATTACCATTTCTCCCGCGCGTTCTTCGCCGACACGCTGCGGCTGCTCGGGCGCCGCGCCTGGCTGCTCGAGGGCCGTGTCGGCGGCCACCTGGCTGCCGGAGCCCTTGCCATGCAGTGGGGCCCGTATGCCCATTACCACTTCGGCTGCACCGCTGCGGAGGCGCTGAGCTCCGGGGTGATGCACGGGCTGCTCCACGAGCTCGCCAGGCGGGCCGGCCGGACGGGCTGTCGCTTGCTGCATCTCGGCGGCGGAACGCGGCCGAATGACGGCCTCTTCCGCTTCAAAGCCGGCTTCTCCCCGGAGCGCCGGCCCTTCTGTACATATCAAGCCGTCCTCGTGTCCGACCTATATGACCAGCTCTGCGAGCTGCGAGACCAGTCTGTCGGGACGCAGCCCGAGGACGCCGACGATTCCTTCTTCCCCGCATACCGAAGGCCGGTCCCCAATACTCGAAGTTTCGGGGACTGACAACCACGTCAGCTTAACGGCAACAAATGTGTCATTGCCTCACTATCCTCCCTACCGATAACCGAAGCCCCGCCGTGGGTGTCTGTCTCGAAGATTTCGGCCGCAGGCCCACCCGTTGTAGCCGGAGCAGCTTGCTCCGGCGGGCCTCGGGCTGGCAGCCCGAGCTACACGACGACATGAGCGCATCGTCATCGTTTCCGGGTGGCACACCGGGCCATGAAGAGCTGCCTCGAAGATTTGGTCGTGTGCCTTTCTGTAGGCGAGTACCTGTGGCTCGCCACAGCCCCGTCTCAGCGCTCCCACGGGCTGTGCGTCAGCCCAGACATCTTCATGGTTTCCGGGTGGCCCACCGGGCCATGGCGAACTACCCCGAAGATTTCGCCCGTCGGCCCACCCGTTGTAGCCGGAGCAGCTTGCTCCGGCGGTCCCCAGCCCCCCGCCGGGCGCATCTTCATGGGCTCCGGGTGTGGCGCAGAAACATGCGTAACTCCTCCCGGCACAGCGGAAGCTCCCCCACGAAGGGGATGCGGCTGCCTACGTCTAATCTCCCCATGCATCAGGCTCCAGGAGACGACGCATTGAAGCTGCGACCCGTAGGTATTGTCATCGAGGCAGGCGACGCAGCGCGCATCCGCATTTACGAGCAGTATAGTTCTGCGCTGCTGAGGGTCACGCCGGGGGACGAGTATTGGGTCCTCTACTGGATGCACCAGCTCGCGGAGCCTGACCGGGAGCTGCTGCAGGCGCATCCGATGGGCGATCGGAGCAAGGAGAAGCGCGGTGTCTTCGCCCTCCGCAGCCCGATGCGACCCAACCCGATCGGACTCACCCGGGTGAAGCTGCTCGAACGCGACGGCAATGTCTTGACGGTGGAGGGCCTGGACGCCCTCGAGGGCTCGCCCGTCATCGATATCAAGCCCTACTGAGCGCCCTGCGTGCAATGGACGTTATCGAAGAGCTGCTCAATTCCCTGACCGACGATGCGCCGGTGCGCGACATCGCCTTCGGTGGTCGCTTCACGGCCGTGCTGAGTCGTGGCTGTGGGCTCGCATCGGCACTGGGAACTCCGTGTCCCCGGCCCGAGGCACTGATTGCGGGACAGCCATTGGCGAATGCTACCGGCCGCACGGCGGGGGAGCTGGCCGCGCTTGCGCGTTCCGATAACCTGCGCGAGGCAAGCCTGGGAATCGCGGCGGTGAACTCGCTGCTCGAGGTGGACGAGAGCGATTGCGTCGAGTTGAATGCTGCCGAGGTCCTGGCTGACGCAGGCACGGGCCGAAAGGTCGCGGTCGTCGGCCATTTCCCCTTCACCTTGCGTTTGCAGGAACTGGCGGCGGAGCTGTGGGTGCTGGAGCTGCGGCCGCAGGCGGGCGATCTGCCCGCGGACCAGGCCCCCGCCGTACTGCCCGACGCCGACGTGGTGGCCATGAGCGCCACGACTCTTATCAATCACACCATCGATGAGCTTCTGGCGCTGTGCCGCCCGGACAGCTTCAAGATCATGCTCGGGCCCACCACCCCGCTGTCGCCGGTTCTGTTTGATGTCGGATTTGACGCGCTGTCCGGTGTGCGCGTCACGAACGTGGACGGCGCCATGCATACGGTGCGTGCCGGGGCGAGCTTCCCGTACATCAAGACCCACTGCAGCCTCGTGACGGTCACTCGGTAGGGGCGACGCGGGCGTCGCCCCTACGATCGGAGACAGAGACCATGCGCCGGGAGACCATGACGCCGCGCGAGCGGTGGCTCGCGGTGCTGAGCCGACAGCAGCCAGATCGCGTTCCGATGGGGTACCGCGCCACCAGAGAAGCCACTCGAAAGCTCATGGGATACCTGGGCTGCAACGACGGGCAAGCCCTCTACGAGCGACTCCACATCGACCGCGTCGTCAGCCTCAGCCCAAGGTACGTCGGGCCGCCGATCCCCCGCGACAGGGACGTCTTCGGCTGTGGCTATGAGGACGTGGACTATGGCACGGGCGTGTACCGCGAGTGCGTCTCTCATCCGCTGTCCGAGTACGAGACGGTGGAGCAGATCGAGCGCAGCTATACCTGGCCAAGCCCGGACTGGTACGACTACTCGGGCGTCGCGGCGCAGCTCGAGGGGAATGAGGCGTACCCGATCCGCGGCGGCGGCTCGGAGCCGTTCGCCACGTACAAGTACCTCCGCGGCGACGAGCAGGCCTTCATCGACCTGGTCGAAAACCCGGACATCGTGCACTACTGTCTCGACAAGCTTTTTGACCTCTGCTACGAGAACACGCGCCGCATCTACGAGCAGGCGCGTGGGCAAGTGATGATTACATACGTGGCCGAGGATCTCGGTTCCCAGGAGGCATTGATGTACTCGCCGGGCCAGATCCGCGAGTTCCTACTCCCGCGCATGAAGCGCATGATAGACCTGGCCCACCAGGCCGGCGCCTTCGTGTTCCACCACAGCGACGGCGGCGTTCGCGAGTTCCTTCCCGACATGATCGAGGCTGGCATTGACGTGCTGGATCCGGTGCAGTGGCGCTGCCGGGGGATGGAGCGCAAGGGCCTGAAGCGTGACTTCGGCGACCGGCTGATCTTTCACGGCGCCGTGGACAATCAGTATACGCTCGCCTTTGGCTCCGAGGAGGAAGTGCGGCAGGAGGTCATCGACAACATCCGCATCCTCGGCGCCGGCGGCGGGTACATCATCGGCCCGTGTCATAACATCCAGCCCATCAGCTCGCCCGAGAACATCGTCGCCATGTACGAGACGGGCTACGAGCACGGGTGGATGTAGCCGGGACTGCAGTGTGGGCCAGGCAGTGCCTGACCCCGTCGGGGGCGGCACCCCGCCCAAAGGGTCAGGGGCTTGCCTGGCGGACGTGAGGACATGGCCGACAGGCTGGCAGCCTGTCCCACACCGTCGGTCAATACTTCCCGTATTCGTGCACCAGCTCCATCGTCCGGCAGTACTGCTCGAAGCTCACGTTGCTCGGCACTGAGTGATCCGAGTGGTAGATGTAGCCGCCGCCTTTCTTGGCGATGGGGATCTTCGTGCGTACTTCCTCCTCGATCACCGCCGGATCCGGGTCGGCCATGGCGCGCACGTCGATGCCGCCCATGAATGCAACCTGGCCGCCGAAGTTCTCCTTCAGCTCCACCAGGTCCATGCCCGCCTTGACCTCGAGCGGCTGTATGCAGGAAAAGCCCGCCTCGACGAGCATCGGCATGAACTCTCGCACGCAGCCACAGGTGTGCAGGATCACGGGCAGCCCCTTGCTCTTGAAGTAATCGCACATGCGCTTCTGTGAGGGGAACTCCATCGCCCGATAGGCTGCCGGCGAGAACAGCGCGGCGTTTCGGTAGCCCATGTCATCGTACACGAAGGCGCCATCGAATTCGAAGCCCCGTGCCAGCATCTCCTCGCACGCAGCGATGAGCAAATCAACGGCGGTATCGAACATGTCCTTGACCCAGTCGGGATCCTCGACCATCGACATCAGCAGCCGCTGTGACCCAACGAAGCCCTGCATCTTATCGTAGCCAAAGGCGGCGCTGTAGCACACAAACTTATCGCCTTGGCGCAAGGCGCGGTTGGCCGCCAATGCGTTCTCCCAATCGACCCGTGTGTCGTTCCAGGCCATGCGCGGCTTGTACTCCTCCCAGATCTCCCGGCTCGTTATAGTGAAGTCGATGCACTCGGGCGTGGACTCGTGATCCTTGAACTTGCGCCGCACCGCGCCGTTGGCGTCCTTGAAGACGCGGTATGTATCGGTCTCCTCGATCGTCTCCTCGGGAAGCTGCAGCGATAGATCGGCGCCCTGGTTGGTGATCTCGTAACCGAAGTACTGGGCGGGCGACTGATCCTGCGGCAGCCCCTCCTTCCGCCACCGTTCCACCGTGTGTCCCCAGGGACTGTCGTGGATCGGCACCCGGTCCGGCTCCTCGTGATTCAGCACCATCGAGACGCGTTCTCGCGATGTCATCTCGCTTCTCCTGAAGTCGTACTGTAGGCGGGCACCTGTGGCCCGCCAATCCTTCACTGACCACTAACCACTGGCCATTGCCTCTTCATACATCGCCACGATGTTCTCCGCCGGCACTCCCGCCTGGATGTTGTGCACCGCCCCGAGCACGTAGCCGCCATTCGTCCCAAGGTCGCCGATCCGCTGGCGCACCTCCTCTCGCACGTCCTCCGGCGTCCCGAAGGGCAGCACCTGCTGCGTATCCACGGCGCCCCAGAAGCTGAGCCGATCGCCGAACTCGTCCTTCAGGCGGCGGGTGTCCATCTCTGCGGCCGAGACCTGGACCGGGTTGAGCGCGTCCACTCCCACCTCGATGAGGTCGGGGATAAACCGGTACACCGAGCCGCACGTGTGGAAGAAGACGCAGGCGTCGGTGCGCTCTTTCACGAAGGCGAACAGCTCCTTCTGGCGCGGCTTCACGAACCTCAGGTACAACTCCGGCGAGATCATCGGCCCCCTTTGCGTCCCGAGGTCGTCACTGAGGGCGACGACCTGGATGTACCGGCCGATGGCTCCGAGATACTCCGCCAGGAACGCCATGTTCAGCTCCAGCAGCTTGTCCATGAGCGCGTTCACGAACGCCTCGTCCGTCATCAGGTCGATCAGGAAGTTCTCAAGCCCGCGCAGGTTCCACGCACGCTCGAAGATCGATCCGGCGTTGCGGGTGACCAGGGCGTAGTCGGTCTTTTCGTATAGGTCCCGCGCCCGCTCCGGCATCCCCTCGGTGTAGCCCGGGTCGCGCATGTCGGGCCAGGGATAATGGGCCAGGTCGGCCGTGTCGAGGTCGGCGAGGGGATGGGCGACCATGTCGAAGTAGTAGCCATTCTCTTTGGGCATCCGCACCGTGATGCCCCACTCGTCCACGTACGTGTGACCCGTCTCGTCCTCATGGATGTCGAGCGTCCACGACTGAGGCGCGCCGGGGAGCAGATAACGCGTGTCCACCCCGAGCCGCTGGAGCACCTCGTCGCTGGGAAGTGCGAGCTGCTGCTTTTGGTCGCTGATGATGATGTCCTCTTCGAGGCCGAAGTGCCCCAGCAGCCCCTGGTACGCCTCCACGGCGATGCCTGTGACGATGCCGCCCAGGTCCGTGGGCACCCGGTCGGGCTGCCGATGCGCCAGCGCTGTCAGTAAGCGTTCACGCGGCGTCATTGCTCCGCCTCAGCCTCCTCCCCCGCCCATCCCACCAGTACGTCCGGAACTCCTCCATCGCCTCGCACAGCGCGTCCAGGTTCTCGGCGGGCGTGGGCGGGTATATGCCGGCGCCCAGCTCGAGGCCCCCTTGCGACGACCCGAGCTTGCGCACCTCCTCTTCGATCAGCTCGTGAATGTCGCGGCGGGTGCCGAAGGGCACGATCTTCTGCCGGTCGATGTCGAGCCGAATGCACATCCGCCCCTTGACCTCGCGGGCCAGGTTGTCGATGCCGTTGCACAGGTCCTGTGGGTTGATGATGTCCACGCCGGCGGCGATGAGCTCATCGATCAACTCCATGATGTACCCGTCGCTGTGCAGCGCCACGAGCGCGCCGGCGTCGCGATACGGCTGCATCAGCTCCTTGTATACCGGCGTGATCCACTTGGCGAAAGCGGTGGGACTGATCACGGACGCTGTCTGCGTGCCCAGGTCCTCGCCGAACTGAACCATATCCACACCGAAGCTCAGCCACTGGCTCGCGATGGTCCGGTTGTGCTCGAGCAGCACGTCGATGAGCCGCGGAAGCTGCGGCGCGTTCGTGGCGATGTCCGCCATCAGGTTCTCGAAGCCGCGCAGGTAATACAGGCGCATGAAGAAGAACCCGTGCGGCACGCCTCCCGAGGTGAGCTGTCCCTTGGCGCGCGCTCGCTCCACGCGCTCCCGCGCTGCCTCCCAGTGGGCCGGCCCGCGATCCGCCTGCACCATCGGATCCGGCGGCGTGTAGCTGTCGAGCTTGCTCCAGTCCGCGAGCGGGTGCTCCTCCACGACCCCCTCGATGCCGTCGATCTCGCTGTGCCACACGCACCCCCACGCATCCGTGTATCGCTCGCGCGCTCGATTCGCTGGCCCGAAGTCCCAGTTCTCGAAGTCACGCTGCCCCTTCCTGAAGCCCGGAAACAGCGTCGGATGCCGCACGAGCACGTCCTCCAGATCGCCCCGCAGTTGATCCCACGACGCGCCCGAGATGCTCACGTGGCAGGGCATCCATTCCGGCCCCGTCATCCTCGCCGTGCGTATGTAGTTCTCACGGTCCGAAAGCGCCATGTTGTCCTCACAGAAGATTGGCACCGGCTCGGCTCATTGTCATTCTGAACGGAGCCGGAGGCGGAGTGAAGAATCTCACACCAGTCGCCCCGCCCAGGCACCCGCGCCGCCTGCCGTCGCTATCTCCCTGGAATCGAAACGCTCGATCCCCCAAAGCTCTCGATGTAGTTCCTCTCCCGATACTCCTCCACCATCTGCGCGTCCAGCGGACACCGCCCAAACTCCTTCGCGGCCTCGACCATGGCGCGGTAATTCTGTGGGTTCACGGCCGGATGGATGCTGTTGCTGGAGGCCAGGATGTGGCGGGCGCCGGCAGCCTTGGCGAGCGTTTCCTTGACCGCCTCGACCACATCCTCCGGAGTGCCGTGGCAGAGCAGCTCGCCGCAGTCCACGTTCCCGCACAGCGCGATCCGGTCGCCGTATCGCTGCTTCACCGCGCCGATGTCCATGCCGGCGATGGGCTCGAGCGGGTCCAGCGCGTCGATGCCCGTGTCAACGATCATGTCAATGATGGGCCACAAGTTCCCGTCCGTGTGCTTGATGAAGGGGACGCCCGCGCCCTTGGCCACGTCTACCATTTCCTGCAGATAGGGGAGCACGAACTCCTCGAAATGCGCCGGCGACATGATGGGAGCGGTGCGGTGGGCGTAGTCGTCGCCCGTGAGCACGATGTCGGCGCTCATCTCGATGGCCCGCTCCAGGACGCGCTTCTTGTAGTCGGTGACGAGGCGGGCGAGTCGGCGCGCGAGTCCCGGGTTGAGCACGTAGTCCATGAGGAGCTGGTCCATGCCGCGCAGATAGTGGGAGAACTCGAAGGCGTCGTGCCCCAGAAAGGTAATAGCCCGCTCGCCCTTGAAGCGCGTGACGGCCTCCTCCAGCGTCTTCAGCCGATGGTCGGCATCCGGATCAGGCGCGTTGTAGCCGTCCAGGTCCGCTTCGCTCTTTATGGGCCCGTCAACCCGGTAGGGAATCTCTGGCGCATCGATCTGCCACACGATTCCCCACTCGTCCCGGTACGTTGACTCGTCGAGCCGCTCTGCGATCTGCTGATCCTCGAAGATGGTGACGCCGTCGAGGTCCTCGAGCTCGACGAAATCGTGATAACTCACCTCGCCTCGCAACGCGCGGATCACGGGCTCATTCACGATCAGCTCCCAGATAGGGACCCGATCCGGCTGCTCGCCTCGCATCACCGCCATCATGCGCTGGTAGCCGTTCATGGCCGTCACCTCGTGCCGTGCGGCCACGGGATGTTCGACATCGCCTGACGCCGCTCCTTGCGCCCCGCGCGGATCATACCCTCGCGCAATGGAACACAGCGGACGCCAGGATCGTCACCGGATTGACGGGTGCAACGATTTCGCGCGTTTGAGCGTCTACATATGTGGGTGTGCCGTACAGGAGGCAGCGGCGTTTCACGCCGATGCACCGGGCATTCCTGAAAGAGGGGAAGTTCTCCTTCCAGACGGTGCCGGATGGCAGCACCAGAGGTCACCCGCTCTAATGTGCGTATTCCAATTGGATTAGTTAGCAAATCCCTTGACGACATGCAGTACATCCGATAAACAATGGCGAGCAACAGTCAGTTCGGTCCGTTGATCGGGTGCAAGGAAGCAATGCCATCTGGCCAGCGCAATACGCCGCCAGCGTGAATAATCCGTGGCGACGGTGAGTCTATCATATAGGGATAGGCGACAAGCTGGGCCCTCGCGTGGAAACGAAGGGCTGTGGATGTTTGGCCGACCGAGTATTTGGATATTCTAATATATATGGGGGATAGTACACCCATGGACCGAGCATTGTTCCGCCGTCAGGCCGAGATATGCAAAGCGCTTGCCAACGCCAAGCGGCTTGAGTTGCTGCACGTGATGCGCGACGGGGAACGGACAGTGGCTCAGCTTCAGGAGGCGACCGACCTGCCGCAGACCACCGTTTCCCAGCATCTGGCGCGACTGCGGACCGTTGGCGTTGTGCGGAGGCGGCAGGAGGGGACAAGCGTGTTCTACACGCTGGCCGATGCGCGGATTGTGGACGCGTGCGAGATGATCAACGAGGTGCTCGCATCGCACCTTGCGCATGAGGGGGCGCTTGCGGGCCGGCTCAACAACGCCGCCGCGGCAATGAGTGAGTGACGCGTGCCGGCGACGACGGCGGCAGATAGGGATCGAATGAGCGATGGGAGAGTTTAACGGACTTTTGATAGTGGCGGCGGTATTCGTCGTCTGGTTCTTGCTTATGGGATTCGTGCTCCCGAGGCTGGGAGTGCCCACCTGAATGTCGGGCGTCTGCGCGACGGGTTCGCGCGACGAGACGAAGACCGAGGAAGTTCGGAAACAGACGGACGCGAAGCCTGAGACCGGGCAAAGCGTCCCCGCGGACGAGCGGTAAGACGAGAATCGCCGGGCAAACGAAGAGGGGAAAGGGAGAGCACGGCACTGGCTGCCAGCAGCCACCGTGGTCGCCCATTCCCTTCTTTGCTTTTCCCTGTCTCGGGGGCTCGAGTCCCACGCAGCAGTGCCCCCCGAGAGGTGCTCCCCTCGCGGGCGGCGAAGAACCACCCCACAGGGCCATGTCGCATCGGCCCGAACACGACCGCCCACAAAGGAGCACACCCTCATGTACCTCTCCATCCGCGATGCCATCCTTCCCGGCGCCGGATTCGCCAACATCGGTGAGGCACTGAAGACGCTCGGCCTCTCGGCAGTGGAGATCTCGGTAGCGCCGGATATGACCGTGCCGGCGATCGAGCCGGTGGGTGAGAAGACGGAGTTCACTCTCGACTCGCCGGAGGCGGCGCTGCAATACGGCGCCCACGCTCAGGAATGCGGCGTCCGCATCGCCGCCCTGCTCACCATGAACAAGTTCGGCGGCGACGACAACGACGAACAGGTGCGGTGGGTAACGCGCACCGTCGAAGCCGCCGACGCCCTCGGTCTTGAGGCGGTCCGTATAGACTCCATCATGATCGACGAGCGCGAGAGGCCCGTGGAGCAGAGGGTGGATGTCTTTGCAGATTGCGTGAGGCAGGTGTTGGCCGCCACCGAGGGGTCGAAGGTGGACATCGGCGTCGAGAACCACGGCTGGGGCGGGAACGACCCGGCGTTCCTGGATGGCGCGCTGGAGCGCATCGGCTCTGATCGTTTCGGCGTCACCCTCGACACCGGCAACTTCTACTGGTGGGGCCATCCACTCGACGAGGTGTATGCCATCATGGAGCGCCTCGCGCCATTCGCCAAACACACCCACGTGAAGGCCATCAGCTACCCCGAGGAGATCCGCAATCAGCGGCGCGAGGTGGGCTTCGAGTACGGCAAGTACGTCTGCCCCATCGCCGAGGGCGATATCGACCACGCCCGCGTCATCGAGTGGCTCAAGGCGGCGGGATACGATAGGAGCTTCTGCCTCGAGGACGAATCCCTCGGCAAGGTGCCGCAGGAAGAGCGGGCGGACGTGCTGGCCGCCGACGTCGAGTACTGCAGAGGCATCCTCTAAAGGGGCAATCGCACCATGGAGCGCCCCGCCCGCGTGGCGGATTGGCCGCCCGCTTGATGTGGGGAGCGAATGTCGTGGCGCTGTGCCAAGGGAGACGCGCCGGAGAGGTGAGCCCATGGGCAAGTTCTGGTACGACCTATTCGTAGGTGCATTGAGCGCGGGAGTCGCGGGTGCCTGCTACTTCTTCGCCAACTTCCTGCTGAGGGCCCGGGGTCAGTGGCTGGGCGAGGCACTCACAGGAACGTTGCCAGTCCGCTGGCTACTCGATAGCCCTCTTCCGAAGATCCGTATCATCATTGGCGCTACCCAGAGGCCCGATGTGCCTGCCGCGAGCCGAAGGGTGTCCCGGGCGGACCTGGAGTGCGCCTGCGAGGCGTATCACCATCTCAAGGACCGCTGGCCGTCAAAGCTCCCACGCAACGGGAAGCGCCTGCCGATCTGGGACTCGGAGGAGTTGCCACTGGACGACTACCTCAAGGACCACTTCGAGGTCGTGATCGGTGGGCCCAAGCGCAATTCCGTTGCGGGGCGGCTGGCGGAACTCCTGGAGGAGCGGTACGAACCGTTTCCGTTCCACTTCGAGTTCTTCCGCGCCGGGCAGAAGGACCGTTGCGCTCCGCGGCTGCGGGGGCACCGTGAAGACCGTCCGTTGCAGGAGTTGCGGGGCGCGCCCGGTGCAGAGGACGCCATTGAGGGAGTGCTCGGCCTGCTCTGCGAGGTTCGCGCGGGGGAACGCCGTCTCCTGCCCGGACAGCCGGCGTGCGGCCAGCCCACTGAGCGTAAAGCCCATGAGGGCCCGTCCCGCGAGTACCTGCTCGTGGTCAAGGCGCGCCTGCCGCCACCGCACAGCTGTGACGTCCTCTGGCTAGCCGGGACGCGGGGGGAGGCTAACGTTGACGGGATCGTGCAGCTCCTTGACCCGAGGACCGCCGTAGCAGCCCACCTGCGCCGGCATCCAGACAGGGCCCGAGACTGGGCTGCCGCTCTGCCGATCCACCTGACAGAGACCGGCGGCTACGTCGTCACCGAGGAGATCAACCTGCGGTCGCTTTCCCCGCGGAAGTGATCGGGGACGCAGCCGGCACGGGAGAGCCGAGCCGGGCTCGCCCACAGGCGCCAGGCGTGTACGCCGGCGTGTGCGCCGGGCGCCCCGGCCCGGGGCAGCCCGCCCGGGATGCAACGGAGCGTGCGTGCCGACCTCGATCGTCCGGGGTCCTCCTGGCGTCCCCGCGGGTCGGCCGCGAGCGACGCTGGTGCCTCGAGTACGAGTCACTGAGCAAGTTGTCCCAGAACGAGCGCGCCGACGTGCTGGCCAAGCCTGTCCAGTACTGCAATGGCCTCCTGTAGGCCGGTGTGCCGAAAGCGAAGGCTTTCTGACTGCGTTCTTCCCATTTCGTGCCGGTGAGGACACAGACATTCCGCGCATCAGTATGCTTGACTGGGTGGTACCCGTTCGCCGCACGCCTGGCGGCGACATCCGCAGCATCTTCGGCCGCGGCGGGACCACGCTCCGCATCGCCGGCGCCGAGCAACAGCCGTAGCAGGCCCATGACAGGGTCTGGGGCAACACACACGACGACGCCGCACGGGGAGGGTACTTGGGTGTGTAAAGCAGAGCTCTTCGAGGCACAGCAACTCGTGGTCCGAGTTCTGCTCGGCAAGCGCTACCCACAACAGAGCCTTATGAGCCCTGACAGGTTCGCCTCGCATGCTGCAGATCGGGGCATCGAGATGGCGCGTTTCCGGCTCGATAGGCTGGAGGAGCATCGGCTACTCCTGCCCGTGTTGCGTTGCAAAGCGCCGGTGACAAGACACCGAATACTGACAAGACGTCCCGACGGCAGCGTCGAGTACGACCCTCGCCCGCTGGAGGACGGTGCCGCACCCTCTCAGGAGGTGCTGCAGCGATATGCCGGCTACTCCTTCTCAGGCGACCTGTTGGCTTCCATCGCTGAGCACGGCGAGATCCTCTGGCCGGGGCGGGGGGAGTTCGTCCCGTGGGCTGAGTACCGGGCCCCAGACGCAATGCCGACCGTGTGGACCTTCTACCACCCGTACCAGGTCCTGCATGCGGATCGGGTGCAGCGAGCAATCCTTCGGCAGATCTTCATCTGGGACGACGGGAGTCTCACGAACTGGGATGCCGTGACAGAGACATTTAGGGCCCAGTGCGAGGCTGCCCATCAGGCCCTGGCGCGCGGGCACGCCCGTAGCCTGAGGGTCCTCGCCCTACTCTTGGCGATAGAGGACATGTACCTTCCCTTCTTGCGAGACCGATTTACGTTCCTCGGAGTCGACGCGAATCAACAGGATTGGGATGAGTGGCAGCGCGATGTAGACCGTGCGGCAATCGTCGCCGAGTCGGGGTGGACAGTGGAGGAGGTCAAGGATCTGAGGATGTCATATGCGCGTGATGCCGACGTCATCGATCCGAACCGCCATCTGTTCTTGTTGCTACGGCATCTCTCGCAGCGCGAGCGCTCTCGGCTCCGCGGCTCCGCGCTCCTCGCCTGGGACTATTACGAGGTCGCGGAACTGCTCGGGCTCTTCCTTGGGCATCTCACGGGCCAGAGGCAGCCCCGCATCGACGAGCTCTGGGGACGTGGGGAGCACGAAGAACGCCTGTACGGCGTCCCCGCGCAGGATGTGGACTACGCCCGGCGCAATGTGCTCGCCAGCCTGTCTCGCCGGCTCGGACTCGATGTGCGCCCTCGCGTGCTCTGGATCGTTGAGGGACAGAGCGAGGAAGCGTTCATAGAGACGACCTGCGAGATAGAGGGGATCGACTTGGATGCGAGGGACATACGGCTGGTGTGCATGTTCGGCGTGACCCCAAATGACAGACTATTCAACAAGTACCTGGATCTCGTCAGGGATTGGAGCGCCGCTTTGTTGCTCACGGTGGACGGCGGAGACGTTGGCGCCGACGAGTTGGTGCGCACAGTTGCCCATCGGAAGCTCGGGAGGATCATCCAACTGCCGGAGTTGGATGACCCGGAGTCGGCTGTCTTCGGAGTATTGAAATGGGACCCGTGCTTCGAAGATGCCAACTTCACAGCAGAACAGCTCTTTCAGGCCTGGCTGCGGACGGCAGAGGAGCGCTTGGCGCAGGCACATCCCGGCCTCAATCCGGACACACTGCGGGGCCACTTCAGAGAGCTCCGGGCGAAACGGCCGAACGACTCGCCGCTGCAGGTGGTCGAGGACTTCGCCAGGACGTGCCATTGCGACTACTCCAAGGTCGAGGCCGCTGCGGCACTCCCGGAGGTGCTCCGGGCGCAACGGGCGGAACAGGCAGACACTCCGATGACGCCGATTGAGAAGGTTCTTGCCAAGGCCCTGGACTTGGCCGCGTACCTGCGGACAGCCCCGGTGCACTACGACGATGACGCCGACGCCGCGGGGGAGGCATGACTGCTTCCCCGCCGGCGGCTACTACTTGGTGCCGCAATGCTCGCGAAGCGAACAATCCCATGCCTCGATGTTGACCAGGGCCGCGTCGTCAAGGGCCTCAGGTACGTCGATCAGGTGGACGCGGGCGATCCCGTCGTGCTCGCCGACGACGTCGAGTATTGCCGGGGGATCCTCTAAAGGGGCAATCGCACCATGGCCCGCCTCTTCGCCTCACTCGCCGCAACTGCGCTACTGACTGCGCCTACTGCATGCGTGTGGCACGGCTTGCTGGCCAAGCCGTGCGTGCCTCTGACCATAGGAAAGGCCCTACCAGCCGCCATGAACCTCCGCGAATCTGCCGACGCCTCCCTCAGAAAACGCCTTGACCTTGCGCCGGACCCGACGCGGGTGCCCTATCAACCGGCCGACGGCAGCGCACCGACCGTCAATCCTCCCGCCTTCACCTGGGTGCCGGCCGAGGGCGTGCAGGAGTACATCGTCCAGTACTCGCAGAGCGATGGCTTCCGGCCGCCAGAGACCACGACGGTGCGCCACGTCCCCATCTGCGCCTACGTTCCCCACGAGCCCCTCGAGCCGGGTGAGTGGCACTGGCGCTACGGGTTCGAGGTGGGCGGCGAGACCGTGTTCAGTCGTGCGCGGAGCTTCACCGTCACGCCGGACGCCCGCATCTTCCCGCGCCCTCGGATCGAGGACGTCCTCAAACGCATCCCGCGCGAGCGACCGCGCGTATACGTGACACCCACGCGCCTGGCGAGGATCCGTGGCGGGCCGGACGGGCCATGGGCCAACGTGATCGCCAGCGTCGTTCGCTCCGCCGAGTCCCAGATAGGGCGAGAGCTGTACCCGGAGCCGCAGCGCCTGCCCAAGAGCGGGCAGGAGCGCAGCATCGCCTATCAGCAGTCGTTTCGCACCATGCGCCCGTTCACGGCCGGCATGGAGCGCTGCGCCTTGGCGTACGCCCTCACCGGCGAGCGGCGCTTTGGCGAGGAGGCGCGGCGGCGCCTGGTGCATTACGCGTCCTGGGATCCCGAGGGGCCAACCAGCATGTTCCACAACGACGAGGCAGGCATGGACATCGCCATGCGCGGCCCGCGCACCTTCGACTGGATCTGGGATCTCCTGAGCGAGGAAGAGCGTCAGAAGTGCATCGAGGTCTTTCGCATTCGCCTCGGGCAGATTCGGGAGCTGCACCGGCAGCTGCCCTTTGAGAGCCGCACCTACGGCAGCCATCAGGGGCGGATGGTCGGCTTCCTGGGAGAGGGGAGCATCGTGTTCGCGCACGAGATCCCCGAGGCGAAGCAGTGGCTCGACTACATTCTGACGATCATGTGGAGCGTCTACCCGGCGTGGGGCTCCGCCGATGGGGGGTGGGCTCAGGGAATGAGCTACTGGCGCGCCTACATCGGCATGCTCGTGCCCTTTGTCATGGTGCTGCAGGACTACGATGTGCCATACGACCGCAAGCCGTTCCTGGAGAACACGGGCTATTTCGGCCTCTATTGCGCTCCGCCGTTCAGCAAGGTGCGCCCGTACGGCGACGGCCACGAGGGCCGCGTCGGAGGCGGCGACGGACAACTGCTCTATCAACTGTCCAGTATCTACCGCAATCCGTACTTCCGCTGGTATGCCGAGACCATCGGCAGCGGGCCGGGCTCCGGAGCGGCAAGCCTCATCGCGCTCGACGTGCCGGTCGAGGCCAAGCCGCCGAGCGATCTGCCCCAGGCGCGCAACTTCCCGCGCATCGGTTGGGTGGCCATGCACAGCAATCTGGCCGAGCCGGAGAACAACGTGCACTTCATGCTCAAGAGCAGCCCGTATGGCTCCTACAGCCACAGCCATGCTTCGCAGAACGCCTTCATCATCAACGGCTTCGGTGAACCGCTCGCCATCAGCTCCGGCTACTACCAGCGCTACGGCAGCCTGCATCACTCCGGCTGGACGCGCGAGACGAGGGCACACAACTCCATAACCGTCGATGGCATCGGGCAGAAGCAGCGGAGCATGGCCCCCGGCTGCCACATCGCCGACTTCGATAACACCGAGCACTTCGCCTATGCCGTCGGCGACGCGACGGACGCATACGAGGGGCGCCTCAAGCGGTTCCTGCGCTACGTGCTGCTTGCCCGCCCTGACTACTTCGTCATCTACGACGACCTGGAAAGCGAGAGCGCGTCTCAATACGAGTGGTGGCTGCACGCCAAGAGCAGGATGTCAATCGACGAGGCCCAGCAGAGCGTGACGGTCAGCGAGGGGGAGGCGCGGCTCCTCGTGCGGCTGCTGGCGCCCGCGGGACTGCGAATGGAGCAGACCGATCAGTTCGACGTACAGCCGCTCAACAACGCCGCCAATCAATGGCACTTCACCGCGAGCACGCCGGAGAAGGCGCCCGAGGCGCGGTTCCTCACCGCGCTCGTGCCGTACCGTGCGGGGGACGAGGCCGGTTTGCCGCGCATTGCGATGCTGGAATGTGAGGGCGGCTTCGCGGTGCAGCTCGAAAGCGCTGCCGGGCGCGACATTGTGGCCTTCCGTGTCGATCCGGCAGCCTGGCTGAAAGTGGCCGATATCGAGACCGACATGCGCGTGGTCGCCGTGCGCCGCTCGCCCACCGGCGAGATTCGGACCGTCTTCGGCCGAGGCGGCACGACCATCCGCGTGGCCGGCACGGAGGCGACGCCCGAGAATTCACCAGCCCTGTAGGGCGAGGTCTCCCGCCGTCGGGCCGTTAACCATCAACCATCAAGCATCAACCATTAACCCTCAGCCATGCACAACGCCCAACGAACACTCATCAGCGGGCTCGAGGCCAGAGCCCGCGATATTCGGATTCACGTGGTCCGCATGGCCGCCGCCGCAAGCTGCCACGCGGGTGGGGCGCTGTCGATGGCCGATGTGATCGCGGCGCTCTACTTCCACGTGCTGCGCGTGGACCCGAACAACCCCGACTGGGACGAGCGTGACTACTTCATCCTCAGCAAAGGCCACACCGTCCCGGCCCTCGCCGCGGCCCTGGCCATGCGCGGCTTCTTCCCCGAGGAGCTGCTCGCGCAGCATCAGGAGCTGGACAGCATCATCTCCGGCCACGCCTGCACGACCACCCCGGGTGTTGACGTCTCCACCGGCGCCCTGGGTCACGGGCTTCCCGTAGGTGTCGGCATCGCGCTGGGGATTAAGGCGGACAAGGCCACGAATCGCGTGTTCGTGGTCGTCGGCGATGGCGAGCTCCAGGAGGGCTCCAACTGGGAGGCCGCGATGGCCGCTGCGCACCACAAGCTCGACAACCTTACGGCCATCGTTGACCGCAATTGGTATCAGACGGGCCTCACCGAGGAGATGCTGGCCCTCGAGCCCCTCGCTGACAAGTGGCAGAGCTTCGGCTGGAGCGCGCGCGTCATAGACGGGAACGACATGGGCGAGGTTCTCGGCGCGCTTGAGACGGTTCCGCACGACCCGGGCCGCCCGACGGCCATCGTGGCGCACACGGTCAAGGGTAAAGGCGTCTCCCGCCTCGAGACTGGCCATCAGCATATGAGTGGCTTCACTCCCGAGGAGCGCGACGCGGCGCTGCGCGAGTTGGGCGTGGCCGTGGGGGAGGGGCACGATGCCTAAGAGCTTCGGCGAGGTGCTCGCTGAGCTGGCCCGCGACGACGAGCGGATCTTCGGCGTCAGCGCGGACTGCTTCCACTACATCAAGCCCCTCGCCGACGAGTTCCCCGACCGCGCCATCGAGATGGGCATCGCGGAGCAGAGCCTCATCGGCGTCGCCGCCGGCCTCGCGCTGCGCGGCAAAGTGCCGTTCGCGGTCGGGATGAACCCGTTCGTCACCATGCGCTGCTTCGAGCAGATCCGCACGGATGTGGGCTACGGGCAGCGCAACGTCAAGATCGTCGGCAGCTCGGGCAGCGGGCTGCGATTCCCGACGTGGGGCCCCACGCACCATGCCATCGAGGAGATGGCACTCATGCGCCTCATCCCCGGGATGACCGTCCTCATGCCCGCCGATCTCGTCGAAACCGAAGCAGCCACACGTGCCGCGGCAGCCATTGATGGCCCGGTGTACATGGCCCTGGGGAAGCGGCCCCTTCCGATCCCCGACCCCGACGAGCCGCGCCCCTTTGAGGTCGGCAAGGCCCAGACGCTGCGGGACGGCGACGACGTGGCAATCATCGCCGCCGGGGCGGCCGTCGCGGACGCGGTTGAGGCGGGGGTGAAGCTGGTCGAGTGCGGCGTCCAGGCGCGCGTGCTCAACATGCACACCATCAAGCCCATCGATGCAGACGCCATCCTGCGGGCGGCGCAGCAGACGCGGCTCATCGTCACCGTCGAGCAGCATCTCGTGGCCGGTGGCCTTGGCGGCGCCGTGGCCGAGGTGCTCGCCGAGGCGGGCGCCTCAGTGCCTCTCAAGCGTCTCGGCTTGCAGGACACCTTCTGCCGGGTCGTCGGGACGGTCGAGCAAGTGAAAAGCCGCCTGGGCATCACGGCGGAGGATGTCGTGGAAGCAGTCACCTCGGGCGATGGCTGATGGCGTGTAAGCGACGTGTGCGGCACCAAGCTTCACGACAGGAAGGCCTCGACGTTGCCGGCCAGCACCTTCTGCTCATCCGCCTCCGACAGCGTCGAATACGTCACCACGTTCAGCGCGCTGTTGAATTCCCGCCCGGGTGAGTTTGAGCCAAAGATAATACGCTCCACGCCGACCGCGTCCGCGATGATCTCGAGCGCGTTCGGCGAGTCCAGCAGGTGTACATCGGTGTAGAGCCGGTCGCTCGCCTTGAGGGCGGCGATGAGCTCAGCCAGGTTGCTATAGTTGACGCCGATGAGCAGCGCTGGAACCGCAGGCGCGTACTGATCGAGCACGTCGAGCACGGCCGTGATGGCTCCATTGCCTGAGACGGGGAGAATCAGCCGCACGTCGTGCTGCGCGAGCTCCTGCAGCAGGTTCCGGAAGGGGAGAAAGCCCACGGGCCATCCCTGGTCGGCGGGAAAGAAGCGAAACACCCGAAACCCCTGCGCCACTCGCCTGCCGATCTCTTCGATGCAGCCCAGATGCCGCCGTGGATCGATGGTCGCGACCGGCACGATGGCGTCGTGCCGGCGGCTCACCTCCAGTGTCTCGTCGTTGCCCTCCTCGAAGTCGTAGTAGACGCCTTTGAGCGAGATCGACAGCGCCCGGCTGACGCCGTTGTCGCGGAGAATGCCGAGGAGCGTCTCCAGGGACCAATCCACCGGCTTGCCCGGATAGGAGCCGAAGCTCGTCACGGCATCGAAGATCTCAGGCACTTCGTGAGTCTCTCTTGAGCGCAGCCAGGACGGCGTCGCCCACGTCTTGTGTGCGCGCGGCGCCACCCATGTCCGTGGTGCGTACCTTTCCGGCGGCGACAACGTCGCCCACGGCGCTCCAGATGCTTTCGGCCATTTCCCTCTGGCCCAGGTGCTCCATCATCGTTGCCCCGGTGAGGATTGCCGCGATGGGGTTCGCCTTCTGCTGCCCGGCGATGTCGGGCGCGGAGCCGTGCGGGGGCTCGAACATGGAGACGCCGTCGGGGTTAATGTTGCCCCCGGGCGCAAACCCGAGACCGCCGACGAGCGCCGAGGCAAGATCGGTGATGATGTCGCCGAAGAGATTCGGCGCCACGATGACGTCGTACGCCTGTGGCTTGAGCACCAGGTTCATCGAGAGCGCATCCACGTAGCAACTCTCCGTCGAGATATCCGGGTATTCGGCGGCCACGTCGGCAAACACGTCGTCCCACAGGCCCATGGCGTGGCCCAGAGCGTTCGTCTTCGTGCAGCTCGTCACTCGGCTCTCGCCGTTGCGGGACCGGGCCAACTCGAAGGCGTACTTCATGACCCGCCGGCAGCCTGCCTCGGAGAAGATGCCCGTCTGGAGAGCGATCCGGCCAGAGGCCGCAAAGGACGGTCGGAGCTTGGCGCGCTCGTCGAACTCAGGGGTGCCCCGCTCAAATACGCCTCCCTCACCCACGTAGAATCCCTCGGTGGCCTCCCGCACCACCACGAGGTCTATGTCCTCCTGACGCACGTGCGCCAGCGGACACGGCGCCCCGGGTATCGCCCTCGTGGGGCGCACGTTGGCGAACTGGTCCAGCTCGAACCGAAACGCGAGGATGCTCTCCCGCAGCGAGATGGGGTCCGGCACGCGGGCAGGATCGCCGATGGCGCCCAGGTAGATGGCATCAAAGCCGCGCATCTGCTCGATGCCATCCTCGGGCATCATCCGCCCGTGCTCCACGTAGTAGTCGCAGCTCCACGGAAGGTGCTCCATGCGCAGCTTTACGTCTGCCTTCTCGGCAGCGGCCTCGAGCGCTTTGACTCCCTCAGCGATGACCTCTTTTCCGATGCCGTCGCCGGGAATGACGGCGATCCTGTGTGTGGGCAAGTTCTGCACCTCCGGGTGTCCGACGGACCCCGCGTGCGCGGGTCGCACTATGATAGGTGCGCGCAGGCCAAATGTAAAGCGAGATCGCGGGAAAGCCCCCGGGCCTTAGGTGCTGCTCTTGTGACGCCGTGCACCATTGCAGTATAATGCGCTGCGGCCCCCACGTGCGAGGGCGGCTGTGTGGCACGGTTTGTTTGCCAATCCGTGCTCCCTCGGGCGCCCGGGACACACGGGTAGCAAGCTACCCGTGCCACACACACAGCAGCACGGTGTGGCACGGCTTGCTCGTCAAGCCGTGCACCTGCGGGCAATCGGGGACGCACGGGTAGCGAGCTACCCGTGCCACACGTCAGCTACCCGTGCCACACGTCGGCGAGATCCCTCGCCGGGACCGCGGGGAAGCTTCACTGTGGGTACTATCATGCTCTTTGCCACGCTCACGATAGGAGTCATCAGCATGGGTGCCTCGGCGCCGGGTGCTCCGGCGCGCCTGGAGACACTGCCGAACACGAAGCTGCTCACCCTCGAGGGTGATCTCGCCGCCGAGATGGTGGCCGGCATCGACCGGTTCCTGATGCGCGAGCTCGAGGCGTCAGTGAAGATGCGCGCCGACCTCTGGGGCCGCGACTACACCTCGCCGGAGGCCTACGCCCGGTCCGTAGCGCCGAACCGGGAGCGCTTCCTGAAGTACATCGGGGCCGTGGACGACAGAGGTCCGGTGACGGCCCTTGAGTTTGTGGGCACGACTTCCTCCCCCTCGCTGGTGGCGACGGGCGCCGGCTACACGGTCCATGCCGTTCGCTGGCCCGTGCTCGACGGGGTTGACGCCGAGGGCCTGTTGCTGCAGCCGGATGGCGATCCCGTCGTGCGCGTTGTCGCGATCCCGGACGCCGACTGGTCGCCTGAGATGCTCGTGGGCCTCGCGCCCGGCGTGCCGCCGGAGGCGCAGTTCGCCCGCCGCCTGGCCGAGAACGGCTGCCAGGTGCTCGTGCCCGGGCTCATCGACCGCACGGATACCTGGTCGGGCAATCCGCGCATCCGCATGACCAACCAGCCGCATCGCGAGTTCATCTACCGCATGGCCTTCGAGATGGGCCGGCACATCATCGGATACGAGGTCCAGAAGGTACTGGCCGCCGTGGATTGGTTCACGCACGACGCGGGCGCCGATGACGCGCACATTGCCGTATGGGGCCACGGCGAGGGCGGGCTGCTGGCTCTGTACAGCGCGGCGGCCGATCCGCGAATCGATACGGCGGTCGTCAGCGGCTACTTCCAGTCTCGCCAGAACGTCTGGCAGGAGCCTATTTACCGCAACGTCTGGTCACTGCTGCACGAGTTCGGCGACGCTGAGTTGGCCAGTCTGATCGCACCACGGGCTCTGATTATCGAGGCGTGCCGCGGGCCGCAAGTGGACGGGCCTCCGCCGGCACGCGACGGCCGAAAGGGCGCGGCGCCGGGTCGGCTGGTCACTCCGCCGCTGGACTCCGTCAGATCGGCGTTCGAGCGAGCGCACATGTTCTATGACAAGCTGGAAGCAAGCGCGAACCTTCAGCTCGTGGTCAGCGGGGACGGTACCGGGCAGCCCGGCACGGAGGCGGCAACGAAGGCGCTGCTTGGCACGCTCGTCTCGGACGCCGGCGCGCCCGCGGCCGTCAAAGCACCGGGCGAGCCGCCCACAGATCTCCGCGGAGCCTACGATCCTCGCCCTCGCCTCCGGCGGCAGTTCGACCAGCTCTGTGCGTTCACGCAAGCTCTGGTCAAGCACTCAGCGCGCGTGCGCCGTGAGTTCTGGGAGAAGGCGGACACGTCGTCGATCCAGCGTTGGCGGGAGACGTGCACCTCTTACCGGGACTACCTGTGGGACGAGGTCATCGGGCGCTTCCCGCCGGCCAGCCGGCCACCGAATCCACGGACGCGCCTCGCCTACGACGAGCCGAAGTGGAAGGGCTACGAGGTCGTGCTCGACGTGTGGCCGGACGTGTTCGCCTACGGCATCCTGCTCGTACCAAAGGATCTTGAGGCTGGCGAGCGGCGTCCGGTCGTGGTATGCCAACATGGCCTCGAGGGGACGGCGCAGAAGCCAGTGCACCGGGACATGGGGACGGCCTACCAGGCCTTCGGCGCGCAATTGGCCGACCGGGGCTTCGTCGTCTATAGTCCGCAGAACCCGTACATCGGGCGCGACAAGTTCCGCGTCCTGCAGCGCAAAGCCAACCCGCTGAAGAAGTCGCTCTTCGCCGTCATCGTCCGGCAGCACGAGCGAACGCTGGAGTGGCTCCGCGAGCTGCCCTTCGTCGATCCGGAGCGCATCGGCTTCTACGGCATCTCCTACGGCGGCAAGACGGCCATGCGGGTGCCGGCGCTGCTGGAAGGGTACGCGCTGTCGATCTGCTCGGCCGACTTCAACGAGTGGATCTGGAAGAACACGGCGACGCACCGGCGTTATACGTACATGTTCAGCCCTGAGTACGAGATGTTCGAGTTCGATCTGGGACACACGTTCAACTACGCCGAGCTGGCGGCGCTCATCGCCCCGCGGCCCTTCATGGTGGAGCGCGGCCATCACGACGGTGTCGCGCCGGACGAGTGGGTGGCCTACGAGTACGCCAAGGTTCGCCGACTCTATGCCGCCCTGGGCATCCCGGACCGGACAGAGATCGAGTTCTTCGACGGCGGACACATGATTCACGGGAAAGGCACCTTCGAGTTTCTGCACAAGCACCTGAAGTGGCCGCTCCCGAAGTGACGTAGCGCGGCACGTCGGCCTCGCGCGGGGTGCAGAGGCCCAAGCGATGAGGCGCTCGATACCTCGAGCTCCTCATCGACATGCACAGGAGGGCAAATCATGCTGAGGAAGTTGATGTTCGCAATGCTGACGGTCGCAGTGGCGGGCTGTCTGGTCGGATGCGGCAAGCGACGGGCGACGATCACCGGACCGGAGGGCGAGAAGACCACCGTGGAGATGGACCGAAGCGGCGAGAAGATGAAGCTGACCATACGCTCCGACGAGGGAGAGGCGCAGGTTGAGATCAGTGAGGATGTGGATCTGTCCGGACTGGGCGTGGAGATCTATCCCGGCGCGGAACCCCAGGCCGGCACCACGTACAAAGGCGAGGGCTTCGAAGGCGTTGAGATGACCAGCGTTGCGCTGGAGACGTCGGATGCCTTCGACAAGGTGGCTGAATTCTACAAGAGCAAGTACGCGGAGGGCGCCGCGGCAGTCGTGCAGCAGCCCGGCAGCCTGATGATCAGCAAAGAGGAAGAAACGCGGAACGTCACCGTCGCCGTCACGCGGGATGAGGACGAGCAGATAACCAATATCGGCATCACGGTCGTGATGAAAGCCGAGGAGTAGTGGCTTCGCCGCCGACGTGGTCGAATGCCGTTTGCTGCAGGGCCGCCGTCTGATGACGGAGCACGCATGCTAGCTCTGTGGCATGGAGGCTTGCCATGAACCGACGACAGTTCCTGGAGACATCGTGCCTGGCCGGGCTCGGCCTTGCCGCCGGTGTGCCGCAGGCGCGGGCACAGGCTGCCAGGCCCGGCACAAAGGAAGGCACGAACACCACGATGCAGTACGTGTTCTTCAGTAAGACGCTGAAGGGGCAGTCGATAGAGCAGATGATCGAATCGGTCAAGCGCCTGGGGGCGGACGGCTTCGACCTCACGGTCCGGCCGGGCTATGCGGTCAATCCGGACAACGTGGCCGATGCACTCGTCCCAGCGGCTGAGAAGATCAGAGCCGCCGGGCTGTCAGTGCCGATGATATCGACGCCGACGAGCCTCAACGATCCATCCGACCCCTCCGTGGAGCCGATCTTCCGCGCCTGCGGCGAGGCCAAGATTGGCCTGGTGAAGATCGGCTACTGGAAGTTCCGCGGCGAGGGCTACTGGAAAGCTGTTGACGGGATGAAGAAGGATGTGGAGGACTTCGCCAAGATCGGCGCCAGGTACGGGGCGAAGCCGTGCCTGCACACCCACAGCGGCAGCAACCTGGCGTGCAACGCGTCGTCGCTGATGCACGTGCTGAAGGACTTCGACCCGGAGCAAGTAGGCGCCTACCTGGACGCCGGGCACCTCAACATCTGCGGCGAGCCGCTGCCGATGGCCCTCGACATGGTCGCCGACTGGCTCGCGATTGTGGCCGTCAAGGACATGCTCAAGGAGAAGAGGGACGATGGCTCGGTGCGAAAGCGAACCCTCCCGCTGGGTCAGGGAACGGTGGAGTGGAAGCCGATGATGGCCTGGCTCGTGGAGCACAACTTCGCTGGTCCATTGAGCTTCCACAGCGAGTTCCAGGCCGAGAGCTTGGAGCAGCGCATTGAGCTGACGAGCAAAGAGATCGCGTACCTTCGCACCATGGAGCAGGAGCTGCGCGCGAAGGCGTAGTGTTGCTGCCCGGGTCAACTGCAACAGGGCTTGTCATTCTGAGGAGGCAACGACGAAGAATCTCGTCTCTGTGGGCTGGCTCCGTGATGGCGACAGCGAGATCCTTCGCTCTCTGCGGTCGCTCAGGATGACAGTTCCCGGCACGGTTTTCTGCAAGTGCTAAGGAGAAGATACACAATGCCCTCCGGACTCACGAGACGCAAGTTCATCAAGACTGGCGCCGCTGTGAGCCTCGCGGCGGCCGCCGCGCCCGGTTCCGCACTGGGCGCCAACGACCGCATTCGGCTCGGCTTCATCGGCGTGCGCAATCGCGGCGGACAGCTCCTGAGGGCCGCCATGCGGAACGACGACGTCGATGTCGTGGCCCTGTGCGACGTGGACGAGAGCGTGCTGAACAAAGCCGTCGAGCGCGTCGAGGGCAAGGTGGCCACGTACCGCGACTGCCGCGAGATGCTGGAGCGCGACGACATCGACGCGGTGGTCATCGCCACGCCCGACCACTGGCACGCCCTCCAGACAATCTGGGCTTGCGACGCCGGCAAAGACGTCTACGTGGAAAAGCCGCTCTCCATGACCATCGTCGAGGGCCGTCGCATGGTCGAGGCCGCCCGGCGCAACAACCGCATCGTGCAGGTGGGCACGCACCGCCGCTCGTCAACGCTCATGCCGCAGTTGTGCGAGCTGATTCGACAGGGCAAGGTCGGCAAAGTCACCGTCGCGCGCTGCTACCGCATAAGCAACATGTACCCCGACGGCATCGGCAAGGCCCCGGACACCGACCCGCCGCCGGGGATGGACTGGGACATGTGGCTCGGCCCCAGGCCCGCGCGACCGTTTAGTCCGACGATCCACCCCTACAAGTTCCGCTGGCGCAAGCTGTACTCGTCGCAGGTCGGCAACTGGGGGGTGCACTACTTCGACCTCATTCGATGGCTGCTGGACGAGGAGGCCCCGGCGTCCATCTCGGCCCACGGCGGGAGATACGCCGTGGACGACGACCGCACCATCCCCGACACCCTGGAGGCCATCTTCGAGTTCGCCTCCGGGCGGCTGCTCATCTTCGGCCAGTACGAGGCCAGCAACAACAAGGCGATGAAGGGCGGCGACGCCGAGCTGCGCGGCACGCTGGGGACGATCTACGCCGGAGGCAGCAGCTTCGAGATCGTTCCCGAGACCGGCGGGCAGTTCCAGAGCAGGGACCCGCGGATGGAGCCGATGTCAGTCAAAGGCAGCGACGGCGACCTGACCGTCGCCCACATGCGCAACTTCCTGGACTGCGTCAAGTCGCGCGCGACTCCCAACGCCGACGTGGAGGAGGGCCACCGCTCGACGACCTTCGCGCACCTGGCCAACATCG
Organism: Armatimonadota bacterium; assembly: GCA_030601885.1. Lineage (GTDB taxonomy): Bacteria > Armatimonadota > Zipacnadia > JAUWAU01 > JAUWAU01 > JAUWAU01. The sequence continues at coordinate 66,495 of JAUWAU010000003.1, read as the reverse complement.
CCCTGGAGACGAAGTCGCGCATCGAGTGGGACCCCAAGCGCGAGCGCATCACCAGCCCCAAAGCAGCCAACAAGCTGCTGCACTACGAGTACCGGGCTCCGTGGAAGTTGACGTAACTGCGACAGGGGCCTTAGCCGCTGTCGCGCGTCAAAGGGTGGTCAATAGCAATGCGCGCTCCGTGAAGGAGCGCGCATTGCGCATTTCAGCCGAAACGCCGGTGGCGCCCGGCCTATTCTTCGCTGCTCTCGTCGGCCGGCTGGCTCTCCTCGGCCTCCGCCTCAGCCGCATCCTCTTTGGTTCCCATCTCCGCTGCGAGGTCAACAACCTTGTAGCCGCCGGCTGCCCTATCGCGCAGCCAGATGACGCCGAACACTACGATCAGGAAGATGCCCAGCGCGGCCACGAATCGGAACGTAGACGGCACGGCCTGCGCGCGGGCCGCGTCCAGCATCTGGCCCACGAGTGGCTCCGTGCCTGCGCGGGCCACGAGGTCGCCCGTCAGCCTCTCACCAAGCGGGAGGAACTTCTGCGTATAGACGTCGTAGATCCTGCCGATGACCCACACGGTGGTGAACACGGACAGGTTCCCGGCGCCGCCCATGAGGCCGAGCAGCAGCGCGCCGCCTCTCGGGAACCTCTCGGAGGTGACGGCCAGCATAGTCGGCCACATGTAGCAGACGCCGAACCCAAAGACGGTCGCGGCCATGAGGGCGGGAACGGGCGACTTGGCGGCCGACAGACCCAACAGCCCCAAGCCGGCCAACAGCGCGGAGCACCACATCAGCCCGACCGGAGACAGCTTGTGGGCGAGCGGACCGGCGAAGTGGCGCAGGATGAACATCAGGCCGCTGACGTAGACGAGAATGATAATCCCGGGGAAGCCAACGGTCTTGCCCAGAGTGGCCTCCACCCACTGCATGGGGCCCAACTCCATCGCCGCGGTGAAGAACATGCACACGAACCACACGATGAACAGGGGCCGGATCGCCTCGCGCCACATGTCGGCCGTGGGCACGCCGTGCTCGACGCGCTCGGTGGGCGGGAACTTGGTCACCGCCACGAGCAGGCCGTAGATGACCGCCGGGATGAGGATGATGCCGAGCTGGATCTCCCATGTCACCTGATGCCTGGTGAACCAAAAGCCCAGCAGCCCGCCGATGATCATGCCCCCGGGCCACCATGCGTGCAACACGTTGAGCTTGTGCGTCTTCTCATCGGGGTACAGCGTCGCGCAGAGGGGGTTGATCACCGCCTCGACGAGGCCGTGCGCAATGCCGACCGCCAGCATGCCGATGGACAGAACCGCAGCGGCTGACGCGAGGAACGTCAGGGAGGCGGCGAATACGACGATGAGCATGCCGATGATGTGCAGCACTGCCGCAATGCCGAGCAGCCCTCGCATGCCCACGGTGTCGCACAGCGGGCCGCCGACGACGACGGATATGGTGAATCCCAGAAACGATAGGCCCACGGCAACGCCCACGGCCTCAGCCGTCAGGTGGAACGCCTCGCCCAAGTCCTGCATGACGTTCGCCCGAAGACTGAAGACCATCGCCGCAGTGGTCAGCGCAACGCAGCTCAGTACGAAAAGCTGCATGCGCTGATACGTCTGCGGTGCAGAGACTTCTTCGCTTGCCGCCATGATCGGTGATTCCCCTTCCCCTTGATAACTCGTTTTCGGTCCGACGATCCCGAGGCCTGCCACGCCCGAGAGCCACCAGCCGCCGGACCGGCTGTATGTGTTCGTTGGAAGTTGGGAGTATCCTGCCTGAGGGGACGAGAATTGTGGCGGGGGGTGGCAATCGCCGGGCCCCTGCTGATGGACTCGGCTATGTCGATGGGGGCCGGGTTGGGTCAGGGGCCGGCATTGAGGCGAAGGCGTTGTGTGCCCGTATCGGCATCAGCGAACCTGAAACGCCTCGGCGAGTCTGTCACGCAGCTTCTTCGCGCCCGTGGACAGATCGTCCGGTGGCTCTTCGACATACGTCTCATAGACCGCGATCAAGTTCTGCTCGAAGTCGCGGACCGCTTCTTCCAGCGTCTCTCCTGCGCCGTGCACGCGGAACTCCTCATTCCAGACGGTGTAGGAGCCCTCGGATTGCTCCGCGGCCGACTGGAGCGAACGCCGCAGGACAAGCTGCCGCATTTCGGCAGCCGTCTCGGCTACCGGGGCCCCGCCCGCCCCGCTGGCTGCTGCTTGTCCGGACACGGATGTTCCCCCTCTCGCACGCCAGCATGATACCGCCTTGTGCGAGGCAGGGCAACACGGTGTATCGCGCATTCCCGCGTTGACAGAGCTCCCTTCCTGGGGTAGAATACCAATGAAACAGGTGCAGATCAGATGCCAGTACGCGGAGCGGACATTCGCTGGTGGGCTTGGCGACAGGACGAACCGATATGGATTCGCCCGCCGGCACGGCTGTGCATCTGAGAAACCGTCAAGAAGCAAGTAGGCCCAAGGCCGCGGGCGATTCGCAAAGAACGCCCGCGGTTGTGTTTGAGGCAGGGAAAAAGGAGAAGGGAAAAGGGAAAAGACGACACGGAAACGGCGAAGGACAGGCGCATATGGTGAGGCTGGAAAGGCCGCGAACAGAAGTACGGGGGTGCCTCCCCTACAGAACGCAAGCAAAGGAGTTGATGAACATGGGGTGGTGATACGCAGTGAAAGCGCGCGGTCGCAGGAGGGCGCGCAGCCGTACCGTCCGACTCGCGAGGTCTTCTGTGAGCAAGCAGAAGAGGCGCTCCGAGGCGCTGAGCGCGGGGCGCTGGTGCCCGTCTACCGGGAGATCCTCGCCGACCTGGAGACGCCCGTCTCGGCGTTCCTGAAGCTCACCGCGCGCAATGGCGAGTACGCCTTTCTGCTGGAAAGCGTGGCCGGCGGCGAGAATGTGGCCCGCTACAGCTACATGGGAGTGCAGCCAGCGGCGGTGCTGTTCAGCCACGGTCGCAGCGTCACGACCACGCCGGACGGCTGCGAGACCACGGCGTCAGAGCTTCCCCCGGACGCCGATCCCCTCGACCTCCTCAAGCAGCATCTGCACGCTCGCGCCTACGTGCCCATCGAAGGCTGGGAACGCTTCAGCGGCGGTGCCGTGGGCTTCATGGGCTACGACATCGTCCGCTTCTTCGAGCAGCTCCCCGACGACACGGAAGACGATCTCCAGCTCCCGGACTGCGGGTTCATGCTCACCGGCACCGTGGTCATCTTCGATCACGTGCAGCACAAGATCCGTATCCTTGAAAACGTTCCGGTTGACACCGGGGACGATCCGGGCGCGGCGTACGACGCCGCCCGGCGGCGGATCGAGGAGGTCATCGCCGTCCTGCAGCAGCCGCTCCCGCCGCTTGACTCGGGCGGCAACGGCCGCGCCGGCGAGGTGCGGGCCAACGTCTCCCAGGAGCAGTACGAGGACATGGTGCGGACGGCCAAGGAGTACATCGCGGCCGGTGACGTTATCCAGGTCGTCCTGTCGCAGCGTCTCTCCATGGAGATCGGCTGCGACCCCTTCGTGATCTATCGGGCGCTGCGCTCGGTCAACCCGTCGCCGTACATGTTCTATCTGAGCTTCGGCGACCTGAAGATCGTCGGCGCCTCGCCCGAGATTCTCGTCACGGAGGACGCCGGCGAGGTGATCACCCGGCCCATTGCCGGCACCAGGCGGCGCGGAAAGACAGCGGCCGAAGACGCGGCGCTGGCGGAGGAGCTGCTGGCGGACGAGAAGGAGCGCGCCGAGCACATCATGCTCGTTGATCTGCACCGTAACGACATCGGCCGCGTGTGCGAGTACGGGAGCGTCGTCGTGGACGAGCTCATGGTGGTGGAGCGCTACTCGCACGTCATGCACATCGTCTCCAACGTGGTCGGGCGGCTCGCCGAGGACAGGGACCAGTTCGACCTGCTGCGCGCCTGCTTCCCGGCGGGAACGCTGTCCGGCGCGCCGAAGATACGGGCGATGGAGATCATCGACGAGCTGGAGCCGACTCGTCGCGGCCCATACGGCGGTGCCATCGGCTACTTCAGCTATTCCGGCAGCATGGATACGGCTATCACGATTCGGACGATGGTTATCAAGGGCGCCACCGCACACGCTCAGGCCGGCGCCGGTATCGTGGCCGACTCGGTGCCGGAGCGGGAATACGAGGAGACGATGCTGAAGGCCATGGCGCAGCTAGATGCCGTGAAGCTGGCGGAGGAGGGATTGGCATGATCGCGTTGATTGACAACTACGACTCCTTCGCCTACAATCTCGTCCAATATCTCGGCATTCTCGGGCAGGAAATCGCGGTTTTTCGCAACGACAAGGTCACACTGGCGGAGCTGGACGAGCTCTCACCGTCATACATCGTCATCTCCCCCGGGCCCCGCACGCCCACGGAGGCGGGAATATCGACCGCCGTTGTCCAGCATTTCGCGGGCCGGGTGCCTATTCTGGGCGTGTGCCTGGGGCACCAGTGTGTCGTGCAGGCGCTCGGCGGCCGCATCGTGCCGGCGGACCGGCTCATGCACGGCAAGACGTCCATGATTCACCACGATGGCCGGACGATCTTTGCGGGCTTGCCAGATCCCTTCGAGGCGGTGCGGTACCATTCGCTCATAGTCGAACGGGACACACTGCCGGACTGCCTCGAGATAACCGCCGAGACTGACGTGGGGGAGATCATGGGTGTGCGGCACAGAGAGCACGTTCTCGAAGGGGTACAATTCCACCCGGAGTCCGTGTTCACGGAGCCGGGCATGGACGTGCTGCGCAGCTTTCTTGCTCTCAGGTGAGCATTTGCGGAGGTTCCTGCAATCCGCGTACGCACGTCGCGCCGTGGCACTTAAGGCACGAATTCCGGCGCCGGGCCCATTGTCAGAGCGGAGTAATGATCGGGAGGTCTTCGAATGCGTGAGAAAGTGGAGGAAGCGCTCAACGAAGTGCGTTCAGCTCTCCAGGCCGACGGCGGGGACGTTTCGCTCGTGGACGTGACGGATGACGGGATCGTCAAAGTGCAGCTTCAGGGCAGATGCGCTGGGTGCCCCATGTCCCAGATGACGCTGCAGATGGTCATCCAACAGCATCTGCAGGCAAAGGTGCCGGAAGTCAAGGCCGTGGAGGCGGTCTAAGGCCGGGCTGTCCGTGACCGGCCGCGGTGGACAGATGTGGGGCAGGCTGCCAGCCTGCCGCGTGGGCGCTGTTCCCCGCGCATGTCCGTATCTGTCGCAACGGGGACGTAGGGAGCCCGGGAAGATCTTGCAGCCTGGCAGGCTGCACCACACGGGCAGCGCTGGCAAACAGTCACAGGAAGGGCACATGGTTCGCGAAGCGATCGCGAAGGTGATCGACGGCCAGGACCTCACCGCCGACGAGGCGCGTGCGGTGCTCGATCAGATCATGTCGGGCGGCGCGACCGACGCGCAGATCGGAGCCCTCCTGGCCGCGCTGCGCATTAAGGGCGAGACCCCGGCCGAGATAGCCGGATTCGCCCGTACCATGCGGGAGAAGTGCATCACGATCGAGACGTCGCGTGACGACGTGATAGACACGTGCGGCACGGGTGGGGATGCGCTCGACACGTTCAACGTGTCCACGGTGGCTGCGTTCATCGCCGCGGCGGCCGGCGTGCCCGTGGCGAAGCACGGCAACGTCTCCGTATCCAGCCTGTGCGGCAGCGCGGACGTGCTTCGAGCGCTGGGAGTTAACATCGACATCTCGCCTGAGCACGTGGCCCGATGCCTGGACACGATGGGCATGGGCTTTCTGTTTGCCCCAGCGCTGCATCCTGCCATGAAGCACGCGATGGGCCCACGCCGCGAGCTTGGCGTGCGCACCGTGTTCAACATCTTGGGGCCGCTCACGAATCCGGCACGGGCCCGTCGCCAGCTTCTGGGGGTGTATGCCCCAGGGCTCACCGAGCCGCTGGTCATCGCCCTGCAGGACCTCGGGGCAGAGGCGGCGCTCGTGGTGCATGGACTCGATGGGCTCGACGAGCTGTCCACCATCGGCGAAACGCGCATATCGGAGCTGCGCGACGGCGTGGTGCGGACGTACACAGTGCGTCCGGAAGACGTCGGCTTGGAGGTGGCGTCCCCGATAGATATCGCCGGCGGCATGCCGGAAGAGAGCGCGGCGATGCTGCTGGCCGTTCTCGAGGGCGAACCCGGCCCCCGGCGCGACATCGCGCTGCTGAACGCTGCCGGGGCGCTGGTTGTCGGCGGGGCGGCCCCGGATCTGCGCGCCGGCATCGACGTCGCGGCCGAGGCCGTCGATAGCGGGGCTGCACGGGAGAAGCTGGAGCAGCTCCGGGCGATGACGGTCGGCCCCACAGAATGACGCTCCGGAACCGGGTGCCACACGTGGTATACCGATGATTCTCGACGACATCGTCGCCCGCAAAGAGCAGGAAATAGCTGAGAAGAAGCAGCGCTTCACCGCGGACCGTCTGGACGAGATCGCGCGCAGCATGGCACCGCCGCGTGACTTCGCCGGCGCCCTGCGGGGCTCGACGGTGAGCATTATCGCGGAGATCAAGCGGGCGTCGCCATCGGCGGGGGTGCTGTGCGAGCGCCTCGACCCGACGCAGATCGCATCCACCTATGCAGACAACGGCGCCGCAGCAATCTCCGTGCTTACGGACGAGCAGTTCTTCGGCGGGCACGACACGTACGTGGCTGCGGCCCGCCGCGCCGGCACGCTTCCGGTGCTGCGCAAGGAGTTCATCATAGACGGGTACCAGATCTACGAGACGCGGGTGCTGGCGGCGGACGCCGTGCTCCTGCTCGTGCGCCTGCTGACGCAGCGCGAGCTCGAGGATATGCTCTGGCTCACGCACGAGCTCGCGATGGCAGCGCTCGTTGAGGCGCACGATGCCGAGGAGGTCGAGCGGGCCGTGAAAGCGGGCGCCCGCATCATCGGCATCAACAATCGCGACCTGGCGACGTTCGAGACGGACCTGCAGACGACGCTGCGGCTCCGGTCGCTCGTGCCGCCGGAGGTTACGATGGTGGCCGAATCCGGCATTCAGTCCCGAGCTGATGTCGAGATATTGGCCGCCGAGGGCGTGCACGCGGCCCTCATCGGCGGCGCCATTATAAAAGCCGACGATATGGCCGCCAAGCTGCGCGAGTTCACCGGCGTTCCGCTGACGCCGCAAGCCGCCGGTGGCGACGACGTCGCGCCGGGCGCCGCAACGAGACCGCGAGAGGCGAAGCATGGATGTTGAGGCGAAGCAGAAGCTGACGGACCTGCCGGACTCCAGGGGCCACTTCGGACCCTATGGGGGGCAGTACGCGCCGGAAACGGTGATGTATGCGCTCGAGCAGCTCGAGGCCGCCTACGAAGAGGCCCTCAATGACGAGGCATTCCAGGCGGAATTGGACTACTATCTGCGGGATTTCGTCGGCCGTCCGTCCCCCCTGTACCATGTCGCGCGGCTCAGCGAGGTGTGCGGTGCAAAGATCTACCTCAAGCGCGAGGACCTGAATCACACAGGCGCGCACAAGATCAACAACACCCTCGGCCAGGCACTCCTGGCGCGCCGCATGGGAAAGCCCCGCATCATCGCCGAGACGGGCGCCGGGCAGCACGGGGTGGCCACGGCCACTGTTGCGGCCATGTTCGGCCTGGAGTGCGCGGTGTACATGGGCACGGAGGACATGGAGCGGCAGGCCCTGAACGTGTTCCGCATGCGCCTGCTCGGCGCGGAGGTCATTCCCGTCTCCTCGGGGAGCAAGACGCTCAAGGACGCGATAAACGAGGCCATTCGTGATTGGACCGCCAATGTCAGGACGACGCACTATCTCTTCGGCAGCGTCGCCGGGCCCCATCCGTACCCCCGCATCGTCAGGGACTTCCAGACGATCATCGGCAAAGAGGCGAGGCAGCAGGTCCTGGAGCAGGAGGCGCGCCTCCCCACGAAGCTGGTGGCGTGCGTCGGCGGCGGCTCGAATGCGATGGGGCTCTTCTATCCGTTCGTAGATGACACTGAGATTGCATTCATCGGCGTAGAGGCCGGCGGGCGGGGTCTGGAGAGTGGCGAGCACGCCGCCTCCGTCACTGCCGGCACGCCGGGCGTCATCCACGGGGCCAACACGTACGTCCTGCAAGACGCCGATGGCCAGATTCTCACCACCCACTCCGTCTCCGCCGGCCTGGATTACCCCGGTGTCGGGCCGGAGCACAGCTACTGGAAGGACATCGGCCGCGCCGAATACGTCACGGTAACCGACGAGCAAGCGCTTGACGCATTCAAGCGTCTGGCCGAGCTCGAGGGCATCATCCCGGCGCTGGAGCCCGCCCATGCCATAGCGCACGTGCTCAGAATGGGCCGCGACGGCCAACTGCCGCCCGACGACCTTGTCATCATCAATCTCTCCGGTGCCGGCCACAAGGACGCGCAGCTCTGCAGCGAGCTGCTCGGTCTGTAGAGCCCATGAACCCACGACGCGCGCCGGCATCGTAGAACAGCCTCGCCGAACCAGCGGGAAAGCGTAACGCCATGTCACGTGTAACCGGTGTTTTCCAGCATCTGAAGCACGAGGGCCACAGCGCCCTCGTCGTCTTCATCACGGTCGGAGATCCTTCGCTCGAGGCAACGGCGGAATTGGCCCCCGCGATAGCGACTGCGGGTGCCGACCTCATCGAGTTGGGAATCCCATTCTCTGACCCGCTTGCCGACGGCCCCATCATCCAGGCCGCGTCGCAGCGGTCGCTGAGCGGGGGATGTAGTGTCAGCGGCGTGCTGGAGTGCGCCCGCAAGATCCGTGCCCAATGCGACGTGCCGCTGGTGTTCATGACATCGTATAACCCCGTGCTGCAATTCGGCTTGAAGCACTTCGCCGCCGCGAGCGCGGAGGCCGGTGTTGATGGCGTTCTCGTGTCCGATCTCCCGCCTCACGAGAGCGACACGTGGATCAGCGCAGCGCGGGAGCGCGCGCTGGACACGGTGTTCCTCGTGGCTCCCACGAGTCCGCCGCAGCGGATCAAGGCGGCATGCCGCCTGAGCACAGGCTTCGTGTACTGCGTCTCGCGCACGGGTGTCACCGGCGTGCGCGAGCATCTGCCACCGGACCTCGTGTCGCTCGTGGAGCGCACGCGGCCATTCACTGAGCGCCCCATCGGTGTGGGGTTCGGCATCTCGAAACCCGAGCACGTTGGCGCTGTCACCGCGATCGCCGATGCGGCTATCGTTGGTAGTGCCGTCGTGCGCATCATCGGCGACGAGCAGCCGTGGCCTCAGAGAGTGGAGCGTGTCACCGATTTCGTCGCCGAGCTCGCAGGCGCGAAGGCGGGCGCTGCCGCGCAGGATGGAGCACACTGATGATGCCTCCCCAGTTAATCAGAGCATGGCTCGCCAAGCTCATCAGTGGGGCCATCCTGGCCGAGTTGTCGGCGCAATAAGGCTCGGAGCGCGATGGCCACGTATCATGCCCTTGCCATCACCCTACGCTGTCGGCGCCTGGGGGAAGCTGACCGCATACTCGCCCTCTACTCCCGCGAGCGAGGGCCCATAGACGCGGTGGTGAAGGGCGTCGGCAAGCCCAAGAGCAAACTCACGCCCGTCACACAGCTCTTCTCGTGCAATAGACTCCTGTTGGCCGAGGGCAGATCGCTCGACGTGGTCGCGCAAGTGCAAGTAGTGGATGCGTACTATCCCCTGCGTACCGATGTGCTGAAGTTCGCCCACTGCTGCTATCTGGTGGAGCTCGTCGCAAAGAGCACCGAGCCGGGGCAGGCGAGCCCTGAGCTATTCGATCTCCTGCGTGCGACGCTGCATGAGCAAACGAGCGCGTCGCGGCCCGAATTGCTGGTGCGGGCCTTCGAGTCCCGCGTGCTCGCGCTCCTCGGATATGCGCCGGCGACCGACGCCTGTGGGACATGCGGGCGGGAACTTGTGGGCGAGACGCTCGGATATCTCCCGTCGGCCGGCCAGTTCTACTGCGGAACATGCGTCGCCTCGACGCCCGGCGCCACCAAGCTCTGCCGCGGGACGCTGCAGACGCTTCGATCTTTGGCACGAATGCCCCTTGACCGGGTGTCGAGGCTGGCGCTGGGATCGCAGATCGCCGCCGAGCTGCGGCGCGTGCTTCGTGCCCACATCGCCTACCACATCGGCGCGCGATTTCGTTCTCTTGATTTTCTCCACCAATTGCAGCAGAATACGATCGGGATGGCGCCGGGGGCCTGAGTGCGGACGACGCCGTCGCCCATATGAAATGCTCGGGGACACGATGCTCCGGCTCGCCGGGCAGGTGCCGTTATGGAGAACGCGGAGATAGCGCGAGCGTTTTCGCAACTGGCCGACCTCATGGAGATAGACGGGGCCAACCAGTTCAAAGTGCGTACGTATCGGAACGTGGCGCGCACCATCGAGGGCCTCGCCGTGCCTATCGCCAGCTTGCGGGACGAGGGAGAGCTGACGAGGATCCCGGGCATCGGGAAAAGCGTTGCGAGTAAGATCGAGGAGCTGCTCGACACCGGTGCGCTAAAGGCGGTACAGGAGTTACAGGACAAGTTCCCGTCCGGACTGCTCGAGATGCTTGAGATCCCTGGCTTCGGCCCCAAGAAGGCGGGGCTCGTCTACAACGAGCTGCACATCGAGAGCCTGGAGCAGCTCGAGGCAGCCGCTCAGAGCGGGCTACTGCGCGATCTGCCAGGTATGGGCCCCAAGTCCGAGCAAAACGTGCTTCGCGGCATTGAGCTGCACCGCGAGGGTCGCGAGCGCGCTCTGCTCGGGGACGCACTGCCCGTGGCCGAAGCCCTCGCCGCACAGATCGCCAAGGTCCCGGGCGTCGAGCGAGTGGCCGTGGCGGGCAGCGCACGTCGGGGCAAGGAGAGCATCGGCGACCTGGACATGCTCGCCGTTGGCGAGGACCCATCAGACGTAACACAGTTCCTGCGCAAGCTGCCACACATCAGTGAAGTCTTCCTGGCCGGCGACACAAAGGTGAGCTGCCACCTCGCCGATGGCACGCAAATCGACATCCGCGTCGTGCCGCCGAAGAGCTTCGGCGCCGCTCACCAGTACTTCACCGGGTCCATGGAGCACAACGTCGCCCTGCGGCAGCGCGCCATCCGGCGGGGGCTGAAACTAAACGAATACGGCGTGTTCGAGGAGGGCACCGACAAGCAGATCGCGGGCGCCACCGAAGAGGACGTCTATGCAGCCCTCGATCTTCCGTGGATACCGCCGGAGCTTCGCGAGGATCAGGGCGAGATCGAGGCGGCGGAGGCGGGCGAGCTGCCACAACTGGTGGGCATGGACGACATCAGAGGCGATCTGCACATGCACACCACGTGGAGCGACGCGGAGGCCGGCATCGAGGAGATGGTGGAGGGCTGCCGAGCGCGGGGCTACGAGTACATGGCCATCACCGAGCACTCGCAGTCGCTCACGGTGGCCGGGGGCCTGTCGCCGGAGCAGCTCCAGGAGCAGATCGCCATCGTCCGAGGCGTGAACGAGCGATATGACGACATCGAGATTCTCATCGGCGCAGAAGTAGACATCAAGCCCGACGGCTCACTGGACTATCCTGACGAACTGCTGGAGCAGCTCGACGTGGTCATCGCCGCAGTGCATCAAGGATTCTCGAGCGACGCGGACAGGATCACGTCGCGGATGATCGCCGCGATGCAGACGGGACGGGTGCACATCGTCAGCCACCCCACGGGACGGCTTATCGGCAAGCGCGCCCCCTACGGGCTGCATATCGAGAAGGTGATCGAGGCGGCGGCAGCAACGGACACGGCCCTGGAGGTGAACGCCTATCCCGAGCGCCTCGATCTCAAGGATATCCACTGCCGCTTGGCAAAGCAAGCCGGCGTGAAGCTGGCCATCTGCACTGACGCGCACTCCGTCGGCATGCTCCACTACATGCGCTTCGGCGTCCTGACGGCCAGACGGGGATGGATAGAGCCGGGGGACGTCGTCAATACGATGCCGCTCGCCAGGCTGAGGAGATGGCTGCGGGGAACGCGGTAGGGACGGCTCCCGACCAACCACCGCGGGTCCACGTTGCCTCACGGCTCCGGAGCGACGCACACAGCATTCGCGCCGCTATCCTTGGCTCGATACAGCGCGTCGTCGGCTCGCCGAATGAGGGCCTCCCAGTGATCTCCCGCACCGACCCACCGAGCGATGCCGCAGCTAATCGTGACGCCGCCGTTCTCCATGAGTTCCTGACACGGCAAGTCCAGCTCCGCGACCATGCTTCGCACTTTGTCCGCGACGCCCACCGCCTCCTCGGGGGTCGTCTCCGGCAGCACCACAACGAATTCATCGCCGCCAAACCGGCCAACAGCATCGCTGGTCCGGGTGGCTTTCGTCAGCGTCGATGCGATGCGCTGCAGCGCCTTGTCACCGGCAGGATGCCCCGCTTGATCGTTGTACTCCTTGAAGTTGTCGAGATCGGCCATGATGATGCAGAGGCTTTGGCCGTATCGCTCGCATCGATCGATCTCTGACTTGAGCTTAACCTCGAGCAGGCGCCGGTTGTAGACCCCGGTGGTCGTGTCCACGGCCGCGAGCCGCGCCAGAGCGCGATTGGCATCCCGAAGCGAACGGCTGAGGCTCTCGAGCTGTTTGCTGCGCTTCGTGAGCTCGTCCATGAGCCGCGCGCGATGCAGGCCCATGGAGATCTGGGTGGCTATGCCGTGACAGAGCGCCACCTCGTCCGGCGTGAACGTTCTATCCCGCTCGTGCTCCTGAACGCACAGGAAACCCAGATGCGTCCCCTCCGCGACCAAGCGCACGCTCATGGTCGCCTTGACGTTGTAGTCCCGCGCCAGGATATCCTCGGCCCCTGACAGATGCAGATCATCCAGATCGCCCGTCGCATCGGGCTCGCCGGTCTCGGAGACCGGGCCGTGCGCCTGAGCAGCGTCCCCCGGCACGGCACGATGGCGGAAGGAGCGCACCGAGCCGTCAGGTTCCCGTGTGGCGGCCGTTATCTTCGTCGCAACCCAGCCCGCGTCGTCCAGCAATCGAATACTGCACCAGGAGGTCCCCAGCAGCTCGAGCACCTCGGTGGCGACGGCCTCCAGGGAGTCATCGAGCTCTTGCGCCGACGAGATGGCGTTGCTGACTCGCAGCATCGTTGACAGCTCGGCATTGCGCCGCGCAGCCTGCTCTTCAGCGAACCGGCGCTGGGTCGCTTCCCGGAACATCTGCTCGTACAGCCTCTTGTGCTCCACCGCCTCCGCACGCAGAACGGTTGCCAAGGAGCTAAACAGGAACCAGATGCCAAGCAGCACCGTCACTATGGTCAGTGCCTCAGCCACGCCCTGCGGACGGTACTGTGCCAATGGCGGCTGATTGAAACAGAGCATGATGGTCACGGCGGTCAACACCAGCGTACCCGCAGTGGCATTGAATGGGCTCTCGCGCTTAGGAGCGCAACCGCGCAGGAGCCCCATCATGATCAGATTGGCAACGATCCACAGGGGAGCTTGAGCTTTCGCCAACAGCCCGACGGCTGGGGTGTCGCCCGGCGCCGGCACGAGCAGGGCCACGATGGCTCCACCAGACAAGAGGGCACCGACGACAATCACGAACCGCCAGAAGCCATGATTCGGCGTCTGCTTCTCATCCGGGGATCCAGCGCTGCGGTACATCGTCAGAGCATGTATGAAGAAGGCAGCGGCGCCGAGGGAAAGCACGTGCTCGAACACCTGTGCGCTGGATGTGTAGTGCAGACGACAGAGCAGGGAGACGGACAGGGCGGTGAACCCGAGGCAAAAAGAAATCCACGTGCGGCGCCCCAGCGAACTAAGCCGGGCTATTATGGCAGCCAGGGCTCCGGCCATCGCGGCCATAGCTGCAAGAGCGGCGTACTCCACCCGTCTGTCTCCTCGTTCGTCAGCCCCCCGCATCGTGTGCGTGTGTCGAGCGTTCCTGTGTCAATTGTTCCTGCTCAGGGGGCACAGCAGGGTAAAAGACCTGTTACCAGAGGGAAATATTTGCACCCGCCGCCGCAAGAGCCCCTCAGTAGGGGTTATTTCGGAGGTTATGACATGCTGAGGGGCGAAATCAGCCCGCGAAAGTCCCTAATGTAGGAGACATCGCTATCTGCCGGGGAAATCAGAAAGGGGCACTGCGTCGTGCCGTACAACTTCCGAGAGCTATCTGACCCGCCGCCAACCTATCGTCCGGCGCCCTTCTGGGCCATTGATGATAAGCTGGAGCCCGAGGAGATCAGGCGACAAGTGCGCGAGATGCGCGAGCAGGGGTTCGGGGGCGGATTCTTCCACTCGCGCGTCGGGCTGCTGACCCCGTACCTGTCGGACGAATGGTTCGAAGCGTTTGGCGCGAGCCTCCAGCAGGGCCGCGAGAACGGCTTCCTGACGTGGATGTACGACGAGGACCTGTGGCCAAGTGGCTTTGCGGGCGGACTCGTGCTGGATCGCGACCCGGAGTACGCCGAACGCTACCTGCGCACCGCACCGGCCGAGGCCACGCTGTCGGATCGCTCCAGGCCGCTCGCCTGTTTCGCGCTGGAGTTTGATGCCAATGCCCGACTCACAAGCTACGAGCGGCTTTCCGACACAAACCAGAAGGGCAGACAATACGTATTCTATGAGGAGCTCATGGCCCCGACGAATCGCTTTGGCGCGCAGCCGTACGCCGACCTGGCAAACGCCGAGGCTGTCAGGGCATTCATTGAGCTCACCTACGATCCGTACAGGGAGCGCTTTGGCGCCGACCTGGGCGGACTGATCCCGGGCTGCTTCACCGATGAGCCTGCCGTGCACAACCGGCCGGAAAGCTGCGCGTGGAGTAAGCATCTGCTGGCCGCATTCAAAGAGCGCTGCGGATACGACCTCGAGGATCATCTCCCGCTCCTGTTCTTGGATCACGCACGAAGTGCAAAGGTGCGGTACGACTATCGCCGGACGCTGAACCTGTTGTTCGTGGAGTCGTCCTCGAAGCAGATCTACGAGTGGTGCGAAGAGGCAGGGATTGCCCTGACCGGGCATTATTTGGCCGAGGACACCCTGGAGTCGCAGCTCTGCACCGGCGGCGCGACGATGCCGCATTACGAATACCAGCAAATGCCCGGCATCGACTTCCTGCGGCTGCGCCACGACCACGAGCTGACGCTCAAGCAAGTGAGCTCAGGCGCACGGCAGTTTGGCCGCACCCAGGTGCTCAGTGAGCTATTCGGCGTCACCGGCCACCAGTGCACCTTCGAGGACCAGAAGTGGATCGGGGACTATCACCTGGTCATGGGCGTCACCTTCTTCTGCCAGCATCTGTTCCTGTACTCCATGCGCGGCGAGCGCAAACGCGACTATCCGCCCACCATCAGCTACCAGAACGCCTACTGGCCCTACTACGGCAGACTCAATGACTACTTCTCCCGCCTCGGCTACGCTCTCAGCCAGGGAGCGGCGGTGGCAGACATCCTGCTGCTTCACCCCATCGGCAGCGCCTACGTGGCCTTCGCTCCCGGCCACGGTCAGCCCGAGCTGCCGGCGCCCGATAACGCGGCACTGAAGCAACTGGACGCTGACCTGCTGCAGCTCCTGCAGAGCCTCATGCAACTGCATCGCGACTTCGACCTCGGCGACGAGGAGATCATGGAGAGGCATGGTGCGGTTGAGGGCGATACGCTCAGAGTCAGGACGATGCAATACCGTGTCGTCATCGTGCCCCCAAGCATCACCTGGCGCAGCGCCACCCTCTCCCTGCTGAAACGCTTCGCTGACGCCGGTCACGTCATCTTCGTCAGACCCACGCCCACCATGGTGGATGCGGAGGCGAGCGACGAGTACGAGGCGCTTCTGGCCCACGACAACGTCACCGTCGTTGGCAATGACAAGGAAGAGCTGGAAGCCGCGCTCGCCGGCGTCCATCAGCGCGATATCAGCCTGGCCGATTCTGGCGGCAGTGAGCTGCCGACGCTGCTATATACCCACCGAGTCGTCAACGCCAAGGACGTCTACTTCGTGGTCAACACCAGCCGCACTGACACAGTGCGCGCGAAAGCCACGCTGCGAGGCAGCGGCGATGTGGTCGTGTACGATGCCATTCTGGACGAGCAGCGCGTGCTGCCATCCGAGCGCAGTGGCGACTCAGCCGTCTGCGAGCTCGTCCTTCCGCCCGTGGGATCGTGTCTGTTGATGGTGGGAGCCGACGCGGCGGAGCTCCCCGAGCACAAGTGGCCGGAGGAGGCGGACCAGGCCGTGGCGCTGCCGGACACGTGGCAGCACGAGCGCCTCGGGCCCAACAGCATGACGCTCGACATGGCGACTGTGGAGGCCGAGGGCATTGACGCAACGGAGCGCGTCGTATACCGAATCCGCCGGGACCTGCACCGCCAGTGCGGCTTCCAGGACCTTGTGGGCCTGCAGCCCTGGCGCGTCCTCGCCACGGGCGCGCAGACCGACAGCGGCAAGCAGGTGAAGCTGCGGTTTGCCTTTGAGTCGCGCATCGGCGGTGCCGGGCGCGACATCGCCGTCGTGGTCGAGGACGGAATGGGCGACAGCCTCTCGGTAAACGGGCAGCCGGTCAGCATGGACACGGACGAGTGGCAGTGGGACGTGCATTTCCGGAAGATACCCATCGGCGAGCACATCGAGGCGGGCACGAACGTCATCGAGGTCACGTACGACTCCTACGACTTCCTCGACATGGTGGAGGAGATCTACCTCGTCGGCGACTTCGGCGTGGAGATGGTGACGCCGGAGAAGGCCGCGCTAATCGAGGAGCCCCAGCACCTGCGCTCGGGGGACTGGGTCGAGCAGGGCTATCCGTTCTTTGCCGGGAGGATGCTCTATCGGCAGAGCTTCGAGCACCCACAGGGGGCCCGGATGAGGACTCGACTCGCGCTTACCAACCCGTCCGGCTCATGCTTCGCCGTGCGCGTCAACGGGGTGGAGTGCGGCTTCCTGGCGTCCGAGCCGTGGCACGTGGAGATCACCGATGCCCTGAAGACGGGCACAAACGAGATCGAGATCGAGGTGGTCTCAACGCTGCGGAACACCTTCGGCCCGCTGCATCTGAAGGAGCACATACCGTGGGTGGGCCCCGGGGAGTTCGTGAACGACGGCAACTGGGAGCCGACGTACCACTTCCATCCCTACGGCCTTCTCGGTGGCGCCGTCATCGAGGTCACTGAGAAGTGAAGCGGTCCGCGGCGTCGCGCACGCGGCAACGTTCACGCGAACAGTGACAGCCGTGCCCACGGGAGCTTCGACCAGCCGGTCTCTTCGTCGCCGCTCAGGGAGCAGCAGGGCTTGCGGGGGCCGGCGCTGCCGGCGGCTCAGCAGACTCCTCTGGCGCGGGCGCGAGAGCAGCCGCCTTCTTCAGAGCCGCGCGAGCCTCGGGTGTCCCCATCCAGGTGAGCACGAGCTTGGCGGCCTGACGTGCCGTGTCGGAGCCCTCCGTGAGAGCCTTGGCGAGGGCCTGCACGGCCTCTCGGCTTCCGATGACCCCGA
This sequence comes from Armatimonadota bacterium, assembly GCA_030601885.1. Lineage (GTDB taxonomy): Bacteria > Armatimonadota > Zipacnadia > JAUWAU01 > JAUWAU01 > JAUWAU01. The sequence goes on along the minus strand of JAUWAU010000003.1, from coordinate 49,078 downwards.
GGGCCCAGGCAGAGGCCCACACCACTCTGGCCTCCTGGTTCTCGAGCGCCCGACTGAGTGGGATGAACGTCGGAGCGCCGGCGATCTTGGCTCGCGCCCACGCGGCACACGCGGCGACGACCGGATCCTCGTCCCCGATAGCGTTCTGGAGCCCGCCCGTGGCCGTCTTCTGCCCGATCTGGCCCACGGCCAAGGCAGCGCGCCATCGCACCTCCCAGCTCGGGTCGCTGAGCGCCGTGATAAGCTCGGCCACGGCCTCCTGCGCACGCGCCCGACCGAGACCCACAATGGCGCCGCGGCGATCCATCTCCTGGTCGCTGCCAAGCATGGCCAGCAGTGCGGCGACGGCGCGTGGCTCGCGGATGAGACCGAGCGCCTCCGCGGCTTTGGCACGCACGTCCACGCTGACGTCCTTCAGCAACTGGATCAGCAGGTCGACCGCGTCCTTGGCACGCATCCTCCCGAGGGCCTGCGCCACGCCGGAGCGCACCTGCGGATTCTCGTTATTGAGTGCCCCCAGGAGTCGCACTACGACGTCCTCGCCCATCGCCGCCAGCGCCTGAACCGCCAGTTCGCGCCCCTCCGCCCCTCCCGGGGCCTTCGCCCCGGCGGCGAGCACCCTCAGATGGTCCTCAATGGTCGGCTCGGGCGCCTGCGCGACCGGCGCACCCACTGCGACACACGCCACGATCAGTCCAAGCACACACACTACTGCCGCCCGTCTCGACATGGCTGATACCCCCCTTGCCTGCCGGGACCCCGGCAGGCGAGTGCTCGTCCGCAACGCAATCGGTACATACGAATCCATCCAGGCCCGCGTATGTTCCCATCGATGAGCGCCGTGCGCGTCGCCGACGACGGCAGGCGTCCAGGAGGCCCACGGGGCTCATACGTGGAACCCCGGACTTTTGGTGCTGCCCGCTGAGACTCCTCCGACAGGAGGCATCGCAGGTGAAACTGGCCCTCGGGCTGTCCGAGTTCTCAGACGAGGACTTCCGCTTCGTGAAACAGTTAGGCGTGGATCACGTCAAGATCGGCGGGGGAGCATTGATGGGACCGGAGCAGCGTGGTCGCCTACAGGAGCAGAAGCTCCGCGAGCTGCAGGACTGGCTCGGCTCCTACGGCATCAATATCGCCGTCGTGCTGCTGCCGCAAGGTCGAGAAACGCAGTACTGGAACGCTCGCCTCGGCCGCCCCGGGCGGGATCGGGAGATAGAGGACGTGTGCGAGAGCATTCAGGTGATCGGCGAGGCCAGCGTGCCAGTGGTCGAATACACGTGGAGCATCGTGAACGTCTGGGGGCACGTGCCCGGCCGCAACACCTGGGGCAGAGGCGGCGCGCGGGTGAAGCGGTTCGACTACGAGCGAGTTAAGGACGCGACGGCGCCGCCGGGCGAGGGTGCCAGCGGGGAAGCGATGTGGGATCGCCTGCTCTACTTCCTCGAGCGCGTCATCCCAGCGGCCGAGGCGGCAGGCGTGAGGCTGGCGTGCCATCCGCACGATCCCCCCACACCGACGCTGCGTGGCGAGGCGAGGATCCTCGGGACCGTCGAGGGACTCACGCGGCTGGTGGACTCCATCCCCAGCGATGCCAACGGTCTCAACTTCTGCCAGGGGACGATCACCGAGATGGGCGTGGATGTGATCGAGACGATCCGCCACTTCGGCGAGCGGGACAAGATCAACCACGTACACTTCCGCAACGTCCGCGGCTCCGTGCCAAGGTTCGACGAGGTGTTCGTTGACGACGGCGATGTGGACATGCTCGACGCCATGCGAACGTACCACGACATCGGCTACAAGTATGTCCTGATGCCCGATCATGTGCCGGGCATCGCGGGCGATACTCCGCGGGGCCATCGGGCCCGGGCACATGCCATCGGGTACATGCGAGGGTTGATGCAGGCTGTCGGAGCGACCGGCTCGTGCACGCCTACTGAGACTGATTGATTGCGAAGTCTGCGCGCCAGTGCTCGAGCAGCTCGTCCTTCGTTCCCGCCATCCAGTACACCTTGCCCCGAACAGTCCGTGAGCCGCCCGCCTCAATCGGGCCAAGGTCCACGAAGGAATGCAGGCAGTCTGCCGGATGGTGGTTCGAGACCCGCGTCGTCCGCTCCCAGAACAGCCCGACCACGGATGAGCCATCCGCTGCCTGGCGAACGATGAGCCCGTGGGGTATTGCCGCAGTGGCCTTCGACTCCGCGCCCTGCATTCGCGCCAGCTCTACGCCGGCCGGCGTGTCGTAGCGCACTCCGCGCTCGACCGGCGGCACTTGCAGCCAGGCGTCGCCCTGGCGGACGAACGTGAGGCTCCGCGGCGGCTGCTCTGCCGCCCAGAGGTCGTACTCGGACAGCTCCGGCACGAGGGCTATGTGATGCCGCCACTCGTCGTTCGTCTCGCCTGAGAGGCGAAAGCACTGCTGCACGACGTAGGCGCCCGGGATGGCCGACTCGGACGACAGCTCCATCCACATCTCGATCCCGTCGGCGACGGCCCGGAACGTCAGCCGCCGCGTCATTCCCTCGCCCTCCGGATACTCGAACCACGCGACGCCGTCTTTGTCCGTCGCGAAGCGCACTCCATTGGCGTCGTGCGCCGTCTGCCAGTCGTCGGTGTACTCCCCGGCGGGAACGGGAGGCGCCTGCGGCGACTCCAACGACGGCGTCTCGGCCGGCTCTGCCTTCGGGTGGGAGGCATGCGCCCTCAACGGCCGGGTGGCTCGCTCCGGCTCCTGTTCCACGATGCGGTAGCCAAGGTACGTCTCCGGCTGAGCCGGGCGCAGGAACGAAACGCAAGTGGCGCCGACGCGCGTGAGATACATCTGAAACGCTGGCATTGCGGCGTCCTCCGTTGCCTGGGCCCGCATGGCCTCCTCGGCCAGGCCTGCGGCCCCGATGAGTATGGTTGCCAGAGCAATGCGAGCAAGCATTGTCGCCGACCACCACGTGCCGGTCACGGCCTTGATCAAGTCCCAGTATGTCTGGGCCGAGTGTTTCGTACGTGGAATGCGCCTGGGCATCTCCAGGTTGATCGCGGCCCAGCCGTCTTCGCAGGACATGGTTCGCTTCTCTGCTCTGCACCGGTTGTCACACGATGAACTTGGCTTCGAGCTCGATTTCGCCATCTGGGGGTGTTCTCCCTGCTGCGAACGGTGCGCCCGGTTGAAGGCGCGGACAAACAGAGCCCACTGCATGGGGTATTCGACCATCCCCGGCGCACGGCGGCCTGCAGGTTGCGGCCGATCCTCCATCGAATCGTGGCCAAGCCGGACCATCCGAACGAGGCATGCACGTAGTCTGGGAGCAGGAGGCTTCGCCCATGCTGACGACCACGCAGCGGAATCTGCAGCGACTCCCGCCTCTGGCGCGGCATCAGGCGGACTTCGTGGTTTACATACCAAACGCCAACGAGCCCGGGACGAACGTCAACCAGCACTTCATCGTCACTCCCACCGAAAAGAGCGCCTTCCTGGCCGTCTGGACGCAGGGCACGCGCGAGGCGCATGCCGATCAGGGCATAGCCGTGTCGCACTCCTACGACAAGGGCGTGACGTGGACGGAGCCGGAGCGCATCGCCGGAGCCAATATCGAGACGTGCCCGGAGTACACGGCCATCATCGACTACCAGGCCTCGTGGGCGTTCCCCATGGTCGTCCCGGGCAGCAGCCGCGTGTACGTCTTCTTCAACCAGAACATGGGCTACAACGACCCTCGCGACACCGGGCGCGTGGCGTTTCGCTGCTCCGACGACCACGGCGAGACCTGGTCGGATCGCATCTACTTCGTGGACGTGCCGCCGGCTCCCATCGACCCGGAGGACCCGGAGATGGGCATCAACTGGATAACCTACCAGCAGCCGCTGATACAGGGAGACGGGAAGTACCTGGCGGGGTTCACGCGGTGGGGCTCGGCGAAGAAGTTCGGCACGTCCAAGATGTTCGACCTGGAGTCGGAAGTCTGGTTCATGCGCTTCGAGAACTTGCTGCATGAGATGGACCCGGAGAAGATCTCGGCCACCATGCTCCCGGACGGGGACCATGGCCTGAGAGTGCCACGGCCGGACAATCTGGAGATGAGCGTCGCCCAGGAGCCGACGGTGCAGACGCTCGCCGACGGCCGGCTGATATGCGTGATGCGCACGCGCACGGGCTACATCTACTATGCCCTCAGCGCCGACCGGGGACACACGTGGGATGAGCCGAGGCCGCTGCGGTTCGCTGGCGGCGCCGCGCCGCTGGAGAACCCCATCGCGCCCTGCCCGCTGTACAAGACGCGCGACGGGCGGTACCTATTGCTCTTCTACAACAATCCCGGCGAGCCGCGGGGGGCGAGCGCGCCGAGAACGCCGGCCTATCTCGCCGTGGGGCGAGAATGCGTCTACGCCGACGGGCAACCGATCGCGTTCAAGACTCCGAAGCTGCTCGTGGAGAACGACCCCGACCGTGACATAGGCGTGCAGCAGGTCGCCAAGAACCCTCAGATTGCCACGTACACGAGCTACTTCGAGCTCGAGGGGAAGCACTACTTCTGGTACCCGGATCGCAAGCACTTCCTGCTGGGGAAGCTACTGGACGAGCGCCTGCTCGATGACTCGCTGCTGCCGCGGTGAGAGGTGCCGGGCTCACAGTGGTGGTGCGTGAAACCAGCGCGCCTTGGAGGGCCTCGTCAGGCGAATGCCAAGTCTCGTACGCGGTCCGATATCAAGGGCCGACGAGCGCGTCCGCACAGCGCCTGTTCGGCGGCATCCACCGTCTCGAAGAGCTCGTGGAGATTCTCAGGGGAGAAATGGCGTGATAGCCCAACCACAGTGAAACCCACTGGCTCGCGCGTCTCCAGGTCGAGTCGCAAGACGATGCCCCGGCCGAGGTCCTCGCCTACCGCAGCACGAGGCTTCGTGTACGATACGTACAACACGTCCGCATCCTGATCGTAGTTTACGTACGGGTCGGCCTCAGACACACCCATAGCAACTCCCCCTCATGCGTTCCCAGCCTGCTGGTGGGATAGGCTGTTATGACTTCCCCTCTCCCGCCTTCATCAAACCTAACCACGACCTTGAGCGTGAGGTTCCGGAGGCGGCCGGCACCGACGACGCGATAGTACAGTTCTGTGTCCGGAGCATCCTTGTCCTGGTACACGAAGTGCGGGGCCGACAACGTTTCTGCTATCTCGCCAAGTTGTCCACGCAGTTCCGGGTGGCCCGGCTCGATATGCTCGCGCCATCGCTGTTCTGACAGCGACACCTGGCGCCGTCTCCATCCCTCCGTGACAGTGAAAAGGAGCATTAGCGCCCCATACTTATCGCAGACAGGCTCCGATTCCTTCCGTCATCCTCGGCTCCACGTGGATCCGCGCTCACACTTCCGTCGCCTGTCTACTGTCATTGTACCTGGCCGCCACCCCCGCCACTCACGGCGTGAAGTATCGCGAGTGTGATGGTACAAGCCGCACACCGCCGTCCGCGCCCCAGAGAGCTGAGTCAGCCCGCGCACCGTTCCCCACCTTTGGAGCTCCGCACATGGCCGAGGCCGCATTGCTCGCTAGGTGACCACCTCCGCCTCGCACCCGATCGCCGTGGCGACCTTTTGGATGGCGCTCGCCACATGACCGACCCCGAGGGCGAAGTGGTGCGTCGGGCCGGCGAGGGACCAGCGCTCACAAAAGGTGGCTACGTCGGGCGCGAACTTGGCCCGCGTGTTCGTGTTGCCCGTGGCCGGTATCGGCCCGGGGAGCGACTCGCCCTCGGCGAGCACCATCTTGAAGCGGCCATCATAGGTCTGCGTCAGGCCGAGGATGGTCATCGGGCCCGTCTTGATGTTGAACTCCACCGACAGCCCCGCGCCGCGCTTGCCGTGGTACAGGCTGAGGCCTCGCAGGACCGGCTTCTCGTCGCTGATGGCGATGTGCGCCGGGCCATCGTGGCCGACGAGTACGAAGTCCTCCTCGAAGTCGATGGGGTGCAGCTCGGCAAATGAGCCGCCGGCACCCAGCCGATCCATGATGAGCATGGCCACGCAATTCTTGAGGTCGAGCTCCCCGGCCACTGGGACGCCGCGGCCGGTGAGAAGGGAATTGCCGACGATCATGGCAGCCACGAGCCGCGTGTACTCGTCGTCGAGCCCTCGGTAGTAGTAGGCCAGGCCCGTGAGGCCGAAGTCGGCCACCAGACGATCCAGGCCGGCGGCCACCCGCGCCGATTCGCGCAGCGCCTCAGGCGTGGCCGGCCCAGCGATGGGGTCGGCGCCCGGCGGCGGGAGCTGAAACATCCGCTCGATCTCCTGCAGCTTCGCCTCCGTCTCGGCGTCCGTCACGGCGTTGACGCGCTGCATGAGGTCGCAGGGCTCCAGCATCTCGACGTGCATGCCGAAATGCCCGGTGAACATCGTCGGGTCGGAGTTCATGTCGAGCATGCCCTCGTAGATGTGGCCCAGGCAGCCAATGCGGGCGTTCTTCAGATCGTGCAGCACGCTCGCGACAGTGGCCCACTCGAGCACCTCGTGCCACGCACGGTCGTCGTCGTGCAGCCTTCCCACGATCACGCCCGCCGCGGGCACGCCGCACCGGATCAGGGCGCCGCAGATCTCCGGCAGGCTGGTGACGTTGTCGTGCTCGAGCTGCATGGCGGTGGTCGCCTGCGCGTAGTCCATGCAGGCGCTCGGCTGGAGGGCAACGAGCACCATCGGCGCGCCGGCGCGCTGGGCTACGGGCACCGCGGTCGCCGCCGGAGCATACGTGGCGACATAGCAGAATACGAGGTCGCACCCTTCGCCCCGAAACGCGCTCCCGACGTCAAAGGCCCGCTGCGACGTATCGCAGAGTCCGCCGGAGACGACCTCGAAGCCTGCCTCGCGCAGCCGATGCACGAAGACCTGCTGATGCGCCAGCAGCTTCCCCTTCAGCTCGGGGAACTGGGGCCAATATGCGTCCAGCCCTATGCCGAAGACGCCGATGCGCCCGCGCCGCGTCCGTCCCCGAGCATCGTACTCAGGCCCGAGATCTGCAATTCGGTCAAGCTCTCCCATGGAGGCATCCTTCCCTTGTCAGATACTTTGTTGGGTGCCACGGGTAGCTTGCTAGCCGTGTGTCCCGGGTGCCCGAGGGAGCACGGCTTGGCAAGCAAGCCGTGCCACAGCGTGCTGCTGTGTGTGTGGCACGGGTAGCTTGCTACCCGTGCATCCGTGTGCGCACTCCTTCTCATTACCAAGTGACGCTGATCTGCCCGGAGACGCCGGCCAACTCGATGCATTTTCCCGCCACGTCCACGCGAGGCTCCAGCTCCGTGTCGCCCTCGAATTCGACGCCGTCGCGTTCGAGCGCCTCAGCGTACGGATAGACGGTGAGCTTCGCATCGCGAAGGCCGGACACCATGAGGCTTCGCTTTTTCCCCGTCGGCCACCGGTCGGCCTTGCAGCGCAGCAGCGTTGGCTCGCGCTGATCCACAAAGACCCGGCACTCCTCCTGGAACGAGCGAGCGAGATGGTAGCGCCCGAGGCCGTCTTCGATGCGCGTCTCTCGCTCGGTGAGCAGCGGCACGCCCCGCGGGAAGCGCATCCGCAGCGCGGCGGTCGCATCCGGCTTGAAGCCGGTGAACAGGAAGCCGTTCCGGTGCCGCGACACGAACAGGGCGATGGGTTGGCTGCCGGCCGAGTGCCGGACCTGGCGGAGGTGAATGCCGAAGTCGGCCAGCAGGAGCCGGAGCCAGATGCTCACATCGAGCGGCCCCGGGGCTGCATCGTCGCGCCTGGCGAAGGACCCGGGCGCCGGAAGCTCGGCAAGCGACCCCCGCACCCAGGCCACGGCACCGCCATTCCACTCCGGCTTTGCCCGGTGCAAGGCGCCTACCCGCCGCTTCTGCCCGGCGCGGAGGAAGGCGCGCACAGCCGTCGCGTCGTCCTCCTCATCGCGGAGCGCCTCGACCATCGGACCACCCGAGAGCTGAGAGTTGTGGTAGGCGATGTGCGGCGTGTCGCACACGGTGAGCTCGTCGTCCCAGTCGGCGCTGGAAAGCTCCACATCGACCTCGTTTTCGATCGGGACCTCCGCCTCCAGGTTAAGCACGCCCCGAATGCGCTCTGACGCTGAAGCGACAGGGCCGTACAGCAGAGCGCGCCCGCCGGCGGCGATCCAATCCGCCAGCGCGTCCCCGTAGGGCCACTCCTCCCGCGGCACCGGAGCTACAATGATCGTATCGCGCAGGTCCTCCGGGCGCTGGGACACCAAAGACACAAAGTCGTGCGAGGCGAGCACCGTATTGAGCGGGAGGCCGTTCTGTATCGCGGCGCGGATGAACAAGTCATTGAAGAGCGTCAGGCCGATGCATGCCGGCTCCTCCCTGGCGAGCGCGTGATACTCGTGGAAGGGATACACCCACGTCAGCAGTCCAGGCGCGTCGGGCACGGTGGACATGGCCCGCCGCAGGTGCGGCACGATCTCGATGGCGGTATCCTCGTTGAGCGCGCCCTCCTCCGTATCGATCGTCAGCAGCTCCAGCCACGTCGGTGTCTGCAGGGAGCCGTCGCCCCGCAGCGCGCCCACGACCCACGGGCAGTAGTAGTCGTAGGGCTCGCGGTTGTAGAAGTCCCACCAGGGATTCTGGTAGAACCACGGATCGTTCACGTAGTGGCGGATGCCCAACTGTTCGCCCGGCAGCACGGCGATGCGCGACATGTGGGCCGTCATCTCCATGCCCAAGTCGCGGCTGCCCCACGGAGGATTGACCGGCTGGGCGGCGGGCCGGCCCAGCTCGTAGATCCGCTCGAAGCAGATGCAGTCCGCCGCGATATCAACGCCCATGGGGAAGTTCGTGCCGCGCACCTCGATGGGGCAGTCGGGGAGTTCTTCACGCAAGTCCCGCCAGAAGGAGACGACCCGCTCGGCCTCGGCGGCGTAATCGATGCAGCCGAATCGTTCGCCGTCGAAGTTCTCGCCGGTCAGCAGCCACGCGTAGTGCGAGAAGCCCATGCCGTTCGAGAGCCACAGGTAGTCGAAGCCCATCGCCGGCAGGAAGCTCTGGCACTGGCGCCCGAGGAACGTGCCGAAGCTGGTCGCTTCGGGGATGCCATCGGGAAATCCAGCATATGCGGCGTCGCTGCCGCGCAGGGTGCTATAGGCGCGGATGAAGGCGATGGGCGGGCCGGGCTGCCAGCGCTCGCCGCCGGTGATGATCTCCGGGTGGCGCACGTACTTGAACTGGGACTCTACGAACTCCGGGCCGGGGTCAATGGTGGCGCCGACCTCTACGGATAGGCCGAACTCCTCCGCGCCGATCCGCTTGAAGAGCGCCACGATGCCCTGCAGATGCCGATAGGTGAACCGCGGTGGATCGGGCATGTACGGCCGCTCCGGGTTTCTGGCCTCCCAGCCCTGGCGGAACGCGCCGTGCTGCACGTTGCAGAAGCCAATGGAGGACGCCCAGGGGATCTCCTCCTCCAGGTCGCCTTTCCACTCGAGGATCTCGCTCCCATCGCCCACCCAGAGCATGACGGCGACGCGCTGGGCCGTGGCGGTGAGCGCCTGCCACTGGCGAAAGATCTCGCGGCACGTCGCCGCCAGGGCGTCGTCGTCGGTGCTCTTGAACGGCTTTAGACTGGTCTCGAGGGTCACGCGCTCTATCATGTGCATTGACGCTTTCACCGACTTCATGTCGCCGCTGCGGGACGCCTGTTACCGTAGTGGCGGCGCAGCGCCGGTCAGTTCGCCCTTGGCGCGCCACGGCCTGCCGGCGCATTGGCATGTGGTCGAATAATACGGGCCACGATCGCACTCGGGGCGGGCGATCACAGTACGAAGGGGCTCATTGGATCGAACGGGAACATGCCCGGCGACGCACGTTCGCGTGGGGGCGACCCGGCGGGTCGCCCCTACCTGCGGGGTTACGAAGATGCCGGAAAAACCATCCACAGATGGCGGCGGCGCCGGAAAGCTGTCGGCCGTCCGCGACTTCTTCGCACTGGAGCACAACGTCGCGGTGCTCGTCGGCGCCGTCCTGATTATCGGAATGGGCGAGCAGCTCTGGGCGTCCTTCGTGCCCAAGTACCTCGAGGCGCTCGGAGCCACCGCGGTCGTCATCGGCTTCTTCGGCACGCTGGAGGCCGTCCTGGACGCAATCTACCAGTACCCCGGCGGTGTCATCTCCGACCGCCTCGGGCGCAAACGCAGCCTGGTGCTGTACAACCTCATCGCCATTGGCGGCTATATTCTGTACGCGCTCGGCCTGCACTGGTCGCTCATCTTCGCCGGCGCGCTCTTCGTCATGGCCTGGGGCAGCCTCTCGTTGCCGGCTACCTTCGCGCTCATCGGCGACAGCCTGCCCGAGAGCAAGCGGGCCATGGGGTTCTCGGTGCAGTCCATCCTCAAACGCGCTCCACATGTCGTGGCACCGATTGTCGGCGGTGTGCTGCTGCAGCGCTATGGCGTGGCGACGGGCATGCGCATCGGTCTGGTTGTCACCATTGCGCTCGCCCTGGTGACACTGTGGCTGCAGCAGCGGTTGTACCAGGAGAAACCTCGCGAGCAGCCGCCGGAGCGGATGTCGCTTTGGCGGAGCTTTCTCGTGCTGTCGCCATCCCTGAAGCGGCTGCTCATTGCCGAGATCCTCTGCCGCGTCGGCCAGGGCGTTTCCAAGGTGTTCATCGTCCTGTACGCGATGAACGTGGTTGGGATCACGGCCGGGCAGTATGGCTCGCTCGTGTCGCTCCAGATGACCGTGTCGATCCTGACGTACATCCCCATCGCCCGGCTGGCAGACCGCTACGGTCGCCGTCCGTTTGTGCTGGCCGCATTCGCCCTCTTCGCCGCCTACCCACTCGCCATCGGCCTGTCGCCCTCGTATCTCGCCCTCCTGTTCGCCTTCGCCGTCGCCGGCTCCCGTGAGCTCGGGGAGCCCGCCCGGAAGGCACTCATCGTAGATCTGGCGCATCCGGAACGGCGCGGTCGCGATGTCGGTGTGTACTACCTGATCCGGGGGCTCTGCGTTACGCCGGCGCCGCTGCTCGGCGCCAAGCTATGGGAACTCAACCCGCAGCTCACCTTCGTGGCGGCCACGGCGATCGCCACGCTCGGCCTGCTGTGGTTCGCCTTCGGGTTCAGGATGCCGGATACCAAGGCGGGAGACGCGTCAAGTCAGTGAAGCTGCTGGTGGGCGGGAGCACGGGCAGACGGCTCATGCTATCGCCACGTCGATCGAGGTAGTGTAGCGCTCAGCCGCGTTCAGGGCCGGCTCAATCTCGTCGAGCATGCCCAGGGCTTTCGCGTTGGCGAGGTACAGTTCGGCCGCCTCACGCAGAGCCTCGACGGCCTCACGAGGGCCATCACCATAGCTGGCCACACCCAACTCGGGACACTGAGATACGTATCCGCTACCCTCCCGCCACACAATTGCCGTCAGACGAACGTTTGTCATCTAGCTTCGCCCCCAACATTGTACGACGCAATGCGAGGCCCTGGCGAGCGCGCTCGTGTCCGTGACGTTCCGCTTCGGCTAGCCTCCCTGCGCATCGCCCTGCCACTCCATCCACCGCGCCACCGCCTCGAAGTTGTACGTGAGTGACTGCGGCAGCTTCACGTTGCTGGCGATGGGGACATTTCGCTCGAAGATGCTCCCATGGCTGCGTACCTCCACGGGATGTACGGTCTCCGCGAAATCCCCGAACACCGTCTGCTCGTCGCCAAGGACCATCAGGTCACCGACCTGGTCCGGAGAGAGCATGTACCGGTCCGCTGCCTCGTCGGGTGAGAGCACCTCAAGAACGCCCGGCGCCTCGCTCAGGACGTGCCGAGCCGCATCGACGGCGCCGGCATCCTTGAGGTAGATGTAGCTCACCCCTCCCAGATTGCCATGGTGGGCGACGTACCGATCGCGGATCACCGGCAGCGCGTGCGCCTCGATTCCGGCGGCGGCGAGCACGCGGCGGAGGTTCACGGCGCGCGTCTTGTCGTTCATTCCGTGGTCGGCCGTGACGATGACGTCGTACTCGGGGAAGTCGTCCAGAACGCGACCTATCCTCTCGTCCAGGCCCCCCATGTGCGCCAGCGACACCTCGTCCTCGGGTGCATGCTTGTGCTGAATGTAGTCGGTCGTGCTGCAGTAGACGAGGTCGGGCGAGTGCGTGGACAGCACGCGATGGCAGGCGTCGATTAGCCAATGGTTCACCGCGGCCGAGTAGATGTCTTGCTTCGGGCCGACGGCCGCTGTCATCTCGTCCGAGGGCGCCTCGGCGCACACCTGGAAGTCGGCGCTCCGGTTGAGAATGCGAAGCAGCTTCTCCTTGGCAGTCAACAGTGCCGTGGTCATGCCGCGCCGCTTGCCCCACTGCAGCAGCGTCTCGGCGCCGAGCGCGTCAACCGCCTCGATGAGCGTCTCCTCGCCCGTGGCCCGATCGTAGCGGACGTTGCCGTGCATGCCATGATCCCGCGGCTGTCGGCCCGTCAGAATGCTGACGTTGTTGACGTTGGTGACCGACGGGACGACGCCCTGGGCGGCGACGTAGGTGCCCGCCTCGGCCATCTGTTTGAGGCGCGGGATCTCGCTCCCGTCCCAGTAGTCCTGGCCCATCGCGTCGATGCAGAACACCACGAGCTTGTTCACGTTGACTTGCTCCTGAGTCTTTGGCAATTCACCAGCGCCGCAGTATCGCGGCCGCCCGCCGACAGTCGTCCAGATTGCGCTCCGGCGCCTCGTCGCGCACGCCGATCTCGAGGATCAGCGGCACGTCGAGCTGCAGCCGCCCGATTTCGGCAGCCAGCGCCCGGTAGTCCACTATGTTCGCCTCATCTAGCGGCAGGTGATCGAGCTTCGCCTTATCCGCCCAGGCCACGCCGTGGATGTGGAACTGCTTGATGCCATAGGCCTGCTCATGGACCCACCGGGCCAGGGCGGCCTGCAGCTCGTCCTCGATGCGCTTCACCGCGTGCCCGACGTCGAAGAGCGTCCCAAGCTGCGGGCAGCCGTAACCGCGGATCCAGTCGTGGTCGAAGGTCTCCACGCCCACCTGGATGCTCTCGCCCCGCACGCGCTCGATCACGTGAGCGGCGAAGACGTCGTCCATGTGGTGAAAGCTCACGACCCGGGCCCCGAGCTCGCAGGCGAAGTCCAGCAGACCCTCGTACTCGGTTCGCAGGCGATCTTGCACGGTCGGGTCGTCATCCGTCAGCCGTCCCCCGATCGACCCGGACGAGTGGACGGTCACGCAGGCGAAATCGGCAAGCTCCCGCTGAAGCCATTGCCGTTCGCCGGCGGAGAACTCGCCCACGGTTTTCCACACGTACGGCACGAATTCCAACGTGTCGAAGTCGGCCTCGCGAACGGCGGCTATCGCTTCAGGGAGCCGCAGCCCGCGCAGGGCGAGTGTGGATACCCCAATCAACATTCGCGGCCTCCTTTGGCCGGGTCCCGCTCCGATCGTAGTTCGCGCCGCGGCCCACGCCTCCTGCGCACGGCGCTGCATGACGGGCAGCAACGCCGACCTCCCGGGATGGCCGCGGGCCCGCTCTCACTTCCTGGTAGGAGCTTGCGAGAAATCAGCCCCGGAAAGCAGGGGAGCCGCCCCAAGTGGAGAACTGTGACGACACGTATCATTGTAAAGTGCCTCTTCGTTCGCTGCGGGCTGATTCGAAGTGGCAGAGGGCGTGGCTTGGTCCGGAGGCGATGCAGCATTTGGCTCGCCTGGCCGACGGCGCCGAGCAGTAGGCGTGGGCACGTCCATGAGTCCGCTGACGCAAGGGGAGGGAGACGGCGATGATTAGAGCTCGAAACACTGTGGTGCTGATTGTGGCCGGGCTTGCTGTGCTGTGCGGTACTCCGCCCGGCTGGGCGCAGGATTATGTCTTCGTCACGAAATTCGGCTCCCCCCGAACCGGCGACGGCGAATTCAACCTCCCGTCCGGCGTGGCCGTCGATCCCGACGGGAACGTGTACGTGGGCGACACCGACAACAACCGTATCCAGAAGTTCACCAGCGCGGGTGTCTTCCTGAGCAAGTGGGGCTCATACGGCAGCGGCGATGGCCAATTCTACTATCCCGAGGGCGTCGCCGTGGACGCCGACGGCAACGTGTACGTGGCGGATACTGACAACAACCGCATTCAGAAGTTCACCAGCGAGGGGGGCTTCCTGACCAAGTGGGGCTCCCCCGGCAGCGGCGACGGACAATTCCAGTGGCCCCTGGGCGTGGCCGTGGATTCCGCCGGGAACGTATACGTGGCGGATGAGCAGAACCATCGGATCCAGAAGTTCACCACCAATGGGGGCTTCCTGGCGAAGTGGGGTTCATATGGCAGTGGCGACGGCCAGTTCCGGGAGCCATCGGGCATCGCCCTGGATGTCGATGGGAACGTGTACGTGGCGGATAGCGACAACGAGCGCATTCAGAAGTTCACCGGCGACGGCGTCTTCCTTACCAAGTGGGGGTCGGAGGGGACCGGCGACGGGCAGTTCGATGATCCAGAGGGCATCGCCGTGGATGCCGATGGGAACGTGTATGTGGCCGATACGGACAACAGCCGCATGCAGAAGTTCACCAGCAGCGGCGTCTTCCTGACCAAGTGGGGATCGGCGGGGATCGGAAACGGCCAGTTTCGCTACCCCGAAGGCGTGGCCGCGGATCCCGATGGCAATGTATACGTGGCCGACCTCGGCAACGCCCGCATCCAGAAGTTCACGAGCGTCGGCGCGTTCGTGACCAAATGGCCCTCATACGGCGCCGCGGACGGCCAATTCTACTATCCCCAGGACGTGGCCGTGGATGCCGTCGGGAACGTCTACGTCGCGGATACCGCCAACGACCGCATCCAGAAGTTCACCAGCGCCGGCGTCTTCCTGACCACGTGGGGCTCATACGGCACCGGCAACGGCCAATTCCATTTTCCCCACGGCGTGGGTGTCGATGACCCCGGAAACGTGTACGTGGCCGATACCGAGAACAATCGCATCCAGAAGTTCACCAGCGAGGGCGTCTTCGTGACGAAGTGGGGCTCACAGGGCGGCGGGAACGGGCAATTCGATGAGCCAATGGCCGTCGCGGCGAATGCCCTCGGAAACGTGTACGTGGCGGATGCCGGCCGTGACCGCATCCAGAAGTTCACCAGCGCCGGCGTCTTCCTGACCAAATGGGGCTCCTCCGGTAGCGGCACCGGCCAATTCTATCGGCCCTGCGGCGTGGCCGTGGATGCCGCCGGGAACGTGTACGTTTCCGATACCGACAACCACCGCATCCAGAAGTTCACCAGCGACGGCGTCTTCCTGACCAAGTGGGGCTCATGGGGCGGCGGCGATGGCGAGTTCCGTGTGCCACGGGGCATGGCTGTGGATGCTGCCGGGAACGTGTGCGTGGGGGAAGAGGACAACCCGCGCATCCAGAAGTTCGCCAGCGACGGGACGTTCCTGACCAAGTGGGGCTCCCCCGGCATGGGCGACGGGCAGTTCAATGAGCCATCGGGGCTCGCCGTGAATGCGGATGGGTCGGTGTATGTGGTGGACACGGGAAACGGTCGAGTCCAGGTGTTCAGCCCGGCCGTCCCGCCGCCATCACTCGCGCTGCCCGTGGCGGGCTACTATATGATCTCGTTCCCGCTGATGCCCAGCTCAGCTACCGTCCACGACTTGCTCTGCGACGATTTGGGCTGCGGCAATTACTACATGTGGGGCTGGCAAGCCGGCCGATACGAGACAGCGGCGACGAGCTCGCCAGGATGCCAATCCGCCATACCGGGCGCGCAGCGTGGCTATTGGCTGCTGGCTGCAGCGGCGACGCTCGACTTCGGGGGCGCGCTGCCGCAGGGCGATCAGACCATCCCGCTGCAGACGGGCTGGACCATGGTGGCGGCGCCCTACGAAGCCACCATCGACAGCCTGCTGGTGGACAACGCTGGGGATGTGCGCAGTCTTGCGGCGGCGCAGGCGGCTAACTGGGTGGCGGCGACCTTCTTCTATTCCGACGACGGCACGGGCAGCTACAGCACGCTCACCATCAATCAGACGCCGCCGGATCAGCTATCGTCCTGGCACAGCTACTGGGTGCGGGCTGCCTTTGAGTGCTCACTGATCGTCCCGGAGCCAGGAGGGGGCGGGACCTCGGGGAGAGCCGTCCAGGAGCCCTCCGTGAGCCCGGCGTGGGCCTTCGACATTCACGCCAGCAGCGCCGGCTCTGTAGACACCATCACCATCGCCGCTGCCGATGCGGCCTCCGACGACTTCGACGGCTTTGCACTTGATATGCCGAAGCCTCCGGCGCCGCCCGGCGAAGGCAGGCTGCACATGGTGCTGAAGCCGGACGCGGCGGCTGCCGGCGGACGGCTCGACGCGGATTCGGAGCTGGCGATGGAGACAAAGGACGCGGCGCAGGATGCAGCCGAATGGCAGTTCACCGTCACTGGCGGCGTCAAAGGCGAGTCGGTAGCGCTGAGTTGGCCTGAGCTGAGCCAACTGCCGAAGGATCGCGTGGCGATCCTGGTGGATTGCGACACGAGCACGCGCACGTTCATGCGGGCGCGAGCACGGTATGAATTCACGGCCCCGGGCGAAGGCAACAGCCGGAACTTCGCCGTAACAGTGAAAGCTGCACAGAACGCCGGGCCGCTCATCAGCAGCTTCTCCGCGCTGCCTCTCAGAGGCAGCCGGGGAGCGGAGCTGACGTTCAACCTGTCGGCAGATGCGAATGTGGACATAAGCATCGTCAACGTTGCCGGTCGGCTGGTCGGACGCCTACGCGAGGGCGTTTCTACCGAGGCGGGGAGGCACATGGTCACGTGGGACGGCCAGTCGATCAGCGACACGGCACTGCCGAACGGCCTGTACCTGTGCGTGCTGAAGGCCAGGGCGCCCGACGGCCAGCAGGCCAGCGCCGTGCGGCGGGTGATGCTCGTGCGCTGAGCGCCGCAGACGCGCCGGAGCGACCGCTTTGCGCTCGGAGGAGGAATAGCTATGCAACGGGTTGTGCTCATCACAGCAGTCTTGTGTGCGGTAGTCTGCTTGGCAGCCGCCGGAGTGTGCGCGGCGAGCACCTGGGACATTCAGACGGTGGACAGCGCCGGCTGGGTGGGCGAGTGGAGCTCCCTGGCGCTGGACGCTAACGGCTATGCCCACATAAGCTACTACGACGCGGGCAACGGGTACCTCAAGTACGCCGCCTGGAACGGCAGCAGTTGGCTCATCCAGACGGCGGACAGTGGCGCCCCTGTCGGCTGGTGGACTTCCCTGGCGCTGGACGCCAGCGGGCACCCGCACATAAGCTACTGCGACTGGGGCAACGGGTACCTCAAGTACGCCGCCTCGAACGGGAGCAGTTGGGACATCCAGACGGTGGACAGCGCCGGTTACGTCGGCGAGCACACCTCCCTGGCCCTGGACGCGAGCGGCTATCCGCACATAAGCTATTGGGACGCGTGGAACGAGGACCTGAAATACGCCGCCTGGAATGGCAGCAGTTGGAACATCCAGACCGTGGACAGCGCCGGGCAGGTCGGCTCGGGCACCTCCCTGGCCCTGGACGCGAGCGGCTATCCCCACATAAGCTACTACAACTGGGGCAATGCCCAGCTCAAGTACGCTGCCTGGAACGGCACGAACTGGAACATCCAGACCGCGGACAGCGCCGGCGGTGTCGGCGCCTACAACTCCCTGGCATTGGCCGCCAGCGGCTATCCCCACATAAGCTACTGCGACTGGGACAACGGGGACCTCAAATACTGCGCCTGGAACGGCAGCAGTTGGGACATCAAGACGGTGGACAGCGCCGGCCACGTGGGCGTATGGACGTCCTTGGCCCTGGACGCCAGCGGCTATCCGCACATAGCTCACTACGACTGGACCAACAACGACCTCAAGTACGCCGTCTGGAACGGCAGCAGTTGGAATATTGAGACGCTGGACAGCGCCGGCGATGTCGGCAACTGCACGTCGCTGGCGCTGGGCGCCGGCCGCTATCCCCACATAAGCTACTTCGACTCGACCAACGGCGACCTCAAATACGCCGCCATGCGGCCATCGCCCCAGGCCTCGCACGACCTGCCCACCACAGGCTACTACATGATCTCCTTCCCGCTGACGCCGAGCTCAGCTACGGTGCACGACGTGCTGTGCGACGACTTGGGCTGCGGCGGTTACTACATGTGGCGGTGGCAAGCGGGTGGCTACCAGACGATAGCGACGACCTCCCCAGCATGCGAAAGCGCCATGCTGAGCGCGCAGGAAAGCTACTGGCTGCTGGCCATGGCCAGCACGCTCGGCATGAGGGGAACCGCCGCCATCGCCGGGGAAACCATTCCGCTCCGTGCCGGCTGGAACATGGTGCCGGCGCCATACGAAGCCACCATGGACAGCCTGCAGGTTGATAACGCTGGCGACGTGCGCAGCCTCGAGCAGGCGCAAGCGGCCGCGTGGGTGCTGGCCACCTTTTATGAGTCCCACGATGGTACGGGCAGCTATCAAACCCTGACGATCAATCGGACGCCGCCGGACAGACTGTCCCTGTGGCACGGGTACTGGGTGCTGGCCGGCATCGATTGCTCCTTGATCGTCCCCTTGACCCCGCCCACCCCGCCGACAGCCGCGACGACTGCGCTGAGAAGGATCGCCCGGCCGACGTGGGCGTTCGATATTCGGGCGAGCAGCGGAAGCTCCGCGGACAGCATAACTGTCGCGGCAGCCGACTCTGGCTCCGACGGCTTCGACGGCTTTGCGCTCGATAGGCCGAAGCCCCCGGCGGCGCCCGGCGAGGGCAGGCTGCGCGTGGTGCTCAGAGAAGGCTGGCGGGGGACGGAGCCCCCGCCCTACAACAAGGCGCCCGGCGGCCAGATGCCGTGGAGCTCCGAGTTGGCGATGGAGACAAAGAGTGCAGCGCAAGACGCAGCCGAGTGGGAGTTCACCGTCGCCGGCGGCGTGGGAGGCGAGACAGTCGCGCTGACGTGGCCGCAGCTCAGCCGCTTGCCCAAGGATCGAGTGGCCATTCTGACCGATCGAGACACGGGCAAGCGGACGTTCATGCGGACGCGGGCTCAGTACGAGTTCGCTGCTCCTGGTGAGGAGAGCAGCCGCAGCTTCACGGTCACGGTGAAGTCGGCGCAAGAGGGCGCGCTGCTCATCAGCGGCCTCACTGCCATGCCCACCCGCGCCGGCGCCTGGGACATCGGCTTCAACCTGTCTGCCGACGCTGCCGTCACGGCGCGCATCTACAACGTCGCCGGCCGCCGTGTCGCCGACATCGCAGAGAGCCGCCAACTCGTCGGCGGGAGGGCTTCGCTGTCTTGGAACGGCCGCAGCACCACCGGCACAGCCGTGCCGAGCGGCAGCTACCTGATCCGGCTCACGGCCCGAACCCAAGAGGGCGAGCAGGCGTCGGCGGTGGCGGTGCTCCAGGTGCGCCGGTAGGAAGCCCGGGGGAAGCAGCGGCCGATGCAACAGCTCAGACACTACCACTCTCGTTCTGGCGGGGCGGCTTCGTCTCCAGTTGACCCAACTCGATGAGGGATTCGAGGTCGTCCAGGTCCTCCGGCGCCTCCTCCGCGATGAAGCTGCGCACTCGGGCCAGTCTGGCATCGTCCGCCAGGCCCAGCATCCGCGTCACATCAGCCACGTCCTGTACCCGGCCCGCCCGGAGCTTGGTGAACACCAGATAGGGGAGGGGCAGGATGGGTAACCCGTGGGGATCTCGATTAGCAGCCGCCTCCCCCAGCGCACCTTCCCACCATGACTCTCGTCCCTCGAGTACGTCCACCTCCTCGCCGTCGGGCCCTTCCCAGGATGCCCCACCTATCGCCAATTCCCCGGTCTGCTGATATCCCGCCGACGCAAGTCTCTGACGGACCTCGGGCATGTCCTCGGCCCGGACCACGATGTCCAGATCCACTGTCATGCGTTCCGGCATGTAGTGGCGAGTTGCGACGGCGCCCACGACGGCCCAGGGGATTCCCTTTAGCACTTCCTCGAGAGCAGGCCAAGACATCTTCGGGCTCCTCGCGGCCAACGACTCCAGCGCGCTGCCCGTGCCGGGACGCTGCCGACGCCGACACATCTCGATGATGAGCCGCCGTCGTTCGCGCACCGTCCGCAGACCTTGGCGTACGTGCTCCGGCGTCGCGTCGGAGTGCCTTGAAGTGGTCATGTCTACAGAGACCATTCGACGTGAGGCCCCGTGATGCCTACCCAGCAGCCGCAGGGGGGCTGCACAACGGAAGGTATTCGCCCTCAACGCGGCCAACATCGCACCTGATCCCGACGAGTTACTCAGACGGATGGAGGCGACCATTGATGGAATATCGACAGCTCGGCCGAAGCGGCGTGCGCGTGTCGGCGATGTGCCTGGGGACGATGAACTTTGGGGGTCGGACGGACGAGGCGACGGCGATCAAGATGGTCCACGAGGCCCTCGATTTGGGCATCAACTTCATCGACATGGCAGACGTGTACGGCCGCGGCGTCTCGGAGCAGATCACCGGCAAGGCGCTCGCCGAGAGTGGGCGACGTGACGAAGTGGTGCTCGGCACGAAGGCCGTCGCGCGCATGGGCGATGGCCCGAACGATCACGGTGCGAGCCGGTACCACCTCACGCGGGCGTGCGAGGCCAGCCTGCGCCGACTGCAAACGGATCGGATCGATCTGTACCAGCTTCACGTCGTCGATCTGACCACGCCGATGGACGAGATCCTGGGTACGCTGGGTACGCTGGTGCAGCAGGGCAAGATCCTGTACGTGGGCACGTCCAAATGGCCGGTGACGCTGATCATGGAGGGGCTGGCTCTGAGCGAGCGCTGCGGCCTGCCGCGATTCACGTCCGAGCAGCCGCCCTACAACATCCTCGACCGCGCCATCGAGAACGACCTGGTGTGGACCTGCATGCGGCACGGCATCGGCATCATCTCCTGGTGCCCGCTGGCGTACGGCATCCTCTCGGGGCAGTACCGCAAGGGCGCAACGGCTCCGGCGGGCAGTCGGTACGAGAAGACGAGGCCCAACGACACGCGCTTCACGCCAGAGGCCCTCGACGCCGTGGACGCGCTGCGCGGGGTCGCCGAAGCGCGGGGCATCACCGTCGCGCAGCTAGCCCACGCCTGGCTGTTGACGCGCCCGGGGCTGACGGCCCCCATCATCGGCCCGCGCACGCTCGAGCACCTGCGCGACACCGTGGCGGCATGCGACATCGAGCTCACTCCCGAGGAGCTCGCCAAGATCGACGAGATCGTGCCGCCCGGGCGCTGGGTCAGCGACTTCTACGACGGCAACGTGCAGGGCAGGCTGCGCGCTGCTATTGCGGCGGGGTAGGCCGACGCTAAGGGGAACGAACTGGTGTCGTCGGCATTCCTGGATTTGCTGAGCGAGAAGGTCGCCCTGGGGGACGGGGCGATGGGCACGCTCCTGTATGAACGCGGCGTGCCCGCCGGCGTATGCTACGAGGAGCTGAACGTCAGCGACCCCGAGCTCATCGCGGGCATTCACCGGGAGTACACCGAAGCCGGCGCCGACGTCATCGAGACCAACACGTATCGGGCGAACGCCACGCACCTTGCGGCGCGGGGCCTCGCCGAGAAGATGCGCGACATCAACTACGCCGGCGCGAAGCTCGCGCTGCAGGTGGCCGGCTCGCGCTGCTTCGTGGCGGGGTCCGTCGGGCCCACGGTTGCCGCGGACCCAAGCGCAGGTGATACACTCCTCTCGCCCGACGAGATCGTTACCGCCCTCTCGGAGCAGATAACAGCTCTGGCAGAGGCGGGCGTCCACGCGATACTGCTTGAGACCTTCACCGATCTGGACGAGATCCTGCTCGCCATTGACGCCGCCCGGCGCGTGTGCGACCTGCCGGTCATTGCGCACCTTGTCTACCCCGTTTCGGCGAGCACCGCGTACGGCCAGCCGGCGGCGGAGTGTGCCCAGGCCTGTCTGGACCGCGGCGCGGCCGTCGTCGGAGCCAACTGCGGCCGCGGCGTCGCGCGTACGCTGGATGCGGTCCGGGCACTGACGGCACTGGGAGACCTGCTCGTCTCCGCCTACCCCAACGCCGGCATGCCGGAGCTCCAGGACGGGCGCACGTACTACACGGCCAACGAGGAGTACGTCGCCCAACGCGTTGTTGAAATGGCGGGCCTGGGAGCGCGTCTGGTCGGCGGCTGCTGCGGAACGACGCCGAACTACATCCGGGCCATGCGAGAGGCCCTGGATGCCCGCGCGGCGCCCGTGGCGCCGCGTATCGAGGTAGCACCGAGCGTTGCGCCGGCTGTTGAGCCGGCGCCGAAGATGGGTAAGGGCGGTTTCCTGGACGGGCTCGCCCCCGACCGCTTCCCCATCGTTGTCGAGATCGATCCGCCGCGCCAGCTCAGCATGGAGCACATGCTCGACGGCGGCCGGGCGATGCGGGAGGTCGGTGTGGATGCCATTGCCGCCGGCGACAACCCTCTGGCGGCGCTTCGCGTGGGCAACATCGCTGCCGGTGCGCTCGTCCGCCAACGAGCGGGCATACAGGTGATCGCCCACGTGACCTGCCGCGACCGCAACGTCCTGGGCCTGCAGGCCGAGCTCATGGGAGCACACCTGCTCGGCCTCGAGGCAGTGCTGGCTGTCACGGGCGACCCGGCCACACTCTCCGACCAGCCCCGGGCATCCGGCGTGTTCGACGTGAACTCGTATCGCCTCGTCGAGCTGATCGCCAGCCTCAACAGCGGTCGGAACCTGGCCGGCTCACCCCTCGGCGCGCGGACGAACCTCTCCATTGGCGTCGCCGTGAATTTCAACGCGCGGCGACCGGACGTCGAGATGCGCCGCCTCGCCAGAAAGCGTGATGCCGGGGCGCACTTCGCCATGAGCCAGCCCGTCTTCGCTCCCGACCACGCGCAGCGGATGATCGACGAGGCACGCCCCATCGGATTGCCTGTTTTCGTGGGCGTCTTTCCTCTCGTGTCGAGTCGGAACGCCGAGTTTCTCCACCACGAGGTGCCCGGCATCGTGATTCCAGATGCCACACGCGCCCGCCTCGCCGCGTGCGACACGCCGGAGGAACAGGCGGCCGAGGGCCAGATCATTGCCCGTGAGCTCATCGAGGCCATCTTGCCGTCGGCGGACGGCCTGTACCTCATCAGCCCTCTGAACCAGTGGACGAGGGTGGTGGATTTGGTCCGATTTGCGCGCGAGTGGGCCGAAGGAGGGCGCGGGTGAGGCGCTGGCGCATGGCCGAACTCGGTGCTGTGGCGGTCAGAAGTGCAACCACGATAGCGGGGGAGGAGCCGGGATCGACCCCGAGCGGTCGGGAAGCATGACGTTCCGGCTTCGTCCCAAAATGTGAAGAAAGCGGGCGGTGATGCATGCGACTCTTGCTTGTTCTTTCCTGCGTGTTGGTGAGCATCGGCGGCGCGGCTGAGGCTGCCTTGTTCCCGACGGAGCTTCCGTTGATCCACGACGCGCACTATCCTGCGCTCTCGCCGGATGCTTCGAAGGTCTGCTTTTCGTATCGCGGCGATCTGTGGGTGGCCCCTGTCGCTTTGGCCGGGGCCACGCCGGCCCGCCAGGGCTCAGGGGTCGCGCCGGCCACCGGCGGCGTTGCGCACCGCATCACGGTGCACAACGCCTACGACGCCTATGCGCGCTGGTCTCCGGACGGGAAATGGATCGCCTTCTCATCCGACCGATGGGGCAATTACGACGTCTTCATCGTGCCTGCCGACGGCGGCCAGGTGCTCCGACTCACCTACCACAGCGCCTGGGACCGGGTGACGGACTGGTCGCCGGATGGACAGCAGATCCTGTTCGCCTCGAGCGGCCGGGACACGCGTTACACCTCCATCTTCGCCGTCGAGATTGGAACCGGACGCGTCCGATGCGTGATCGAGCACGGCTTCAGCCTCTCGCACGCCGCTTGGGCACCGGACGGACAGCGCATGGCTCTCGTCCGGGGCGGCGTCTCGTGGTGGCGCAAGGGCTACCGGGGCAGCCGCGCGGCGAACATCTACCTCCTCGACCCGGCCGCCAACTCCATGAAGGAGATCACGGACTTCAATGGCGCCGACCGCTGGCCCATGTTCTCGCCCGACGGGAACAGCATCTTCTGCGTGACCGAGCAGTTTGGCCGCCCGAATCTGTGCCGCATCAGTCTCGCCGACGGCAAGAAGACGCCGCTGACCTCCTTTGAGACGGGCGCCGTCAGCTACCCGTCCGTGTCCGAGGATGGCTCCGCCATCGTCTTCGAGTACGACTTCGATTTGTGGACTATACCGACCCCCGGCGGCGAACCGCGAAAGCTGACGATTCGAGGCGCTGCAGATATTCGGGAGAACTTCGTGGAGACCAAGGAGTTCACCGGCGACGTCCAGGAGATCGAGGCATCGCCGGACGGCAAATATGTCGCCATCGCGGTTCACGACGAGCTCTTCCTCGTGCGCCCGGACCTGAAGAACGACGCCATTCGTCTGACAAACTCCCCGGCCGCCGACCGCGATTTCATGTGGTCGCCGGACGCCAAGCACGTCGTCTTCACTTCGACACGTAACGGCGGCAACACCGATCTGTACGTACTGGACGTGGAGAAACAACAGGTGCGCCTGCTGCTGAAATCGCCCGAGTACGAACACAGTCCCTGCTACGGCCCGCGAGGCAAGCGTATCTACTTCACCCGTGGGTACAGTGATAGTCTGCACTCGATCCCGGCCAACGGCGGCCCGGTGAAAGACCTGCACCCGGGGCCGTTCATCGGCAGCTTCCGCTTCTCGCCCGACTTCCGCTGGATTCTGTTCGATAAGCGAGACCTGGTAAGGACGCGGGACCTGTGGATCATACCCATCGACGGCGGGGAGGCGGTGAACGTCACGAAGTACCCCGGTTACAACGTCGACGGGCAATGGTCGCCCGACGGGAAGAAGCTGTTCTTCCTCTCCGACCGCGGCGAGAACTACGACATCTATGCCCTTGACCTCCAGCGGAAGCCGCCGAAGTTCGACGACTACGAGGCCCAGGAGGCGAAGAAGGAGGAAAAGGGTGAAGGCAGAGCGCCTGAGGCCAAGGCGGAAGACGAGAAGAAGAAGGAGCAGGCGAAGCCGAAGAAGCCAATCAAGCCCATCAAGATCGATTTCGAACGCATCGAGGACCGGGTCACTCGGCTCACGAGGACGGAGGAGGATGAGCGAAACCTGGCATTGTCGCCGACGGGAGATAAGCTGGTCTATACCCTCAGCGTGCGCGGCGAACCGCAGGTGTGGACCGTCTCGCCGGAGGGTGAGGACGCGAAGCAGTTCGTGCCGGGCAAGATGCCGGCGAGCAACTTGCGGTGGCAGCAGGACGGCAGCATGCTGTTCTTCCTGAGCGACGGCGACCTGAAGAAAGTGGACGGCGGCGGCGGAAAAGCGGAGACCGTGAGCTTCAAAGCCGAAATGCGCCTGGATGCGCGCGAGGATCAACTCCGCACCTTCCAGCAGGGATGGGCCCTGCTGGACGAGCGCTTTTACGACCCAAAGCACCACGGGGTCGATTGGACCGCCGTGCGAGACCGGTACGCGGCACATGTAGATGGTACTTTGGCGCCACAGGAGCTCCACAGTCTAATGGCCCGCATGATCGGCGAGCTCAATGCATCACACCTTGCCGTCTCCGGCGGCGGCAGATCGGGACCGGGCACGGGATTCCTGGGCCTATGGTTCGATCCGGACTATACCGGCCCCGGGCTGCGGGTAATTGACGTCATGCCCGAAGGACCGACTGATAAAGCCGGAAGCCGCGTGGCGCCCGGGGAGTACCTTCTCGAACTGAACGAAGAACCCGTGGAAAACAACGAGCAGCTCTACGAGAAGCTCAACGGCACCATCGGCAAGCGGGTGCGGCTCAGGGCCGCGCGCAAGCCGGGCGGCAAGACCGCTCGTACGATATCGGTTAAGCCCATTGGGCGCAGCGCCTGGTACAATCTGTTCTACGATCGCTGGGTGCGGCAGCGGCGCGAGATGGCCAAGCAGCTCTCCGACGGCCGGGTGTACTACCTGCACATCCGCTCGATGGACGCAGGCTCTCTGGAGAAGTTCACTCGCGAGCTGCACGGTGAGGCGCAGCACTATGACGCGCTCATCATCGACGTGCGCTACAATGGCGGCGGGCGCATCCACGACGATTTGCTCGACCTGCTCACCCAGGCCACTCACGCATACCGACGGTACCGCAATCTGGAGAAACAAACGAGCCCGCTGGCCCTCTTCGAGGGCCCCAGGGCCGTGCTCATCAACGAGTATTCCGCGAGCGACGCCGAGATATTCCCCAATGGCTTCCGAGAAAAGGGCCTCGGCAAGCTCGTTGGCATGCCCACCGTGGGCGCGGTGATCGGTACGTACAACACCACGCTGCGCGATGGCACGTACTTCCGGGTGCCGGTCGTGGGCTGGTATACGCTCAAAGGGATCAACCTGGAGAACTATGGCGTGCCGCCGGACATCCGCGTACCATTGAGGTACGAGGACTATGCGGCGGGCAAAGACCCCCAGCTCGAGGCGGCGGTGAAGCAGCTATTGCGAGAGCTGGGCGAAGGCGGCGCCAGCCCAGCAGGCTAATAGGGCAGGCGCCGACTCACGCCTATCTCGCTACCCGTGTGGCCTTTCTTACCTGCCGTAAGAGCTGCAGGGGTTGACCCTGACCCTTGGGCCCCGTGGCGGGGTCCTGCTTGCTGCTCTGCGAGCTTACTCCGCCGAAGCAGCCCCGGCTGCGAAGGCCGGAAGTAGCTCGCTACGTAGCACGAGTCACAGAGGGACAAGCAACCCGCCTGAGGCGGGCAAGCCCGCGGCACCCGGGTGCCAGGTTACCGACAAATTGTACACGCACGCGTTCCGCATGAATCTGATTGACACAGCTTGACGGAGCGGCTACGCTACGGAACGCGGGGAGCCGTGGGTGCTGGAGTCGTGAGCCAGGCCCGGGCTGAACGGAGCCCAGTGCTCGTCATTCTCAATGGAGCCCGGCGAAGTGAATAATCTCGGACGGCGGCGATTTCTGCAGACGGCCGCTGCGGTACCGATGGGCCTTTATGCAGCGCGATTAGGAGGATCCTCTATGGCAGCAGCCGTGCAGACCGACAGTGGGGAAGACGAGCAGCAGGGCAAGGAGCTGCCGCAGGTCCCCTTCGGCCCCCACTCCGTGTCTCGCCTGATCGTCGGCGGCAATCCCATCACGGCCGGCTCACACCTGTCCAAACTGCTGGACCTGCACATGCACGAGTATTTCACCCCCGACCGGGTGATGGGACTCCTGCGGCACTGCGAGGAGAAGGGCATCAACACGTGGCAGAGCTCCGGCCCGGTCGCCCTCGACTACTACAGGCGCTATCGTGCCGAAGGCGGCACGATCCAGTACATTGCGCTCGAGCGCGACGATCCGAAGAGGCCTGACGCCATCCGGCAGGCCGTCGCCGCCGGAGCCATCGGGATTGCCCACCACGGCGAGGTCACGGACAGTAGCTTCAAGGCCGGGAAGATCGATGAGATCCGGGACTTCCTGAAGCGTGTGCGGGATGCGGGAGTGCAGGTGGGACTCTCGACGCACATGCCCGCGGTCATCGAGTACGTGGAAGAGAACGGCTGGGACGTAGACTTCTACATGGCGTGCGTGTACGAGCGGCACCGGACCGAGGCGGAGCTGAAGCAGCTTCTCGGATACGTTCCCATTCCGGTGCGCGAGGTGTATCTGGCGGAGGACCCACCCCGGATGTGCAAGGTGCTTCGGCAGACGGACAAGACATGCCTCGCCTTCAAGATCCTGGCAGCGGGACGCCTCTGCAGGGACCCGAAGACTGTTGCACAGGCCTTTGCATCCACGTTTGGGGACATCAAGCCGACCGATGCCGTCATCGTCGGCATGTACCCGCGCTTCACCGACCAGGCGGCCGAGAACGCCGCACTGACGCGCAAGTACGGCGCCTGACGGGACGCCGCACCGAGTGCAGACTCAGGGAAGGTGAATATCATGGCATGCGATCACGCAGTGGGCGCCAACCGGAGGCACATAACCCGCAGACGGTTCCTCGGCCGGGCCGGCATGGCTATCGTCGCCGGGAGCCTGGGCCCGGCGTGGGCAGGCAACACACCACCAGGCCAGGTGAAAAAGCGCCGGCTCGGCAAGACCAACCTCATGGTGTCCGAGATCGGCTTCGGCGGACATAGCTGGGAGTACCCGCGGGTGCCCGATCCGGCGGGCCCCCGGAAGGTCTCCGAGGACGAGGCGGTGGAGATCATCAGCGCCGCGCTCGACATGGGCGTGAACTTCTTCGATGCCGACACGGCCATCAGCGAGCACGAGCTGCCGGGAAAGGTGCTCAAGCGCTTGGACAGAGCCGATGACGTCATCGTCTGCGTGCGGCTATGCCACAAGTCGCACGGGGTGCCGGAGGACAAGCAGGAGATCTACAAGTTCATCGACGAGCGGCTGAAGCTGTGGCCGATGGACTCGGTGGACATAATGATGGTGAGCATGACCACCGAGGAATACTGGGACATGTCCTACTGCATCGAGGCCCTGGAGAAGGTGAAGCAGCAGGGAAAGATCCGCTTCACCGGCTTCGGCAGCCACTTCACGCCCGAGAACTACCTCGAGGCCATCGCCAAGTACGGCGACGCCTTCGACATCTGCTCCGCTCCCTACAACGTGCGACACCGGGCCGCGGAGGAAGTCTTCCCCGTGGCCGAAAAGCACGATCTGGGTATCGTGACCATCAAGCCCTTCGCGCGTGGCTCGCTGCTGAAGGGCCTGGATCTCGCCGACGACGACAAGGGCACGCCGCGCCGCATGGTCGCCTTCGTGCTGCGGAACAAGTACGTGGATTGCTGCCTCACGGGGCTCCACACCTTCGACCAGATGCTGGAGAACTTCTCCGCCTCCTGGACGGGCTTATCGCCCGCGGATGGCGAAGCGCTCGAGCGGCTGGCATCCGCAAAGCCACCCGGCGATGCGGACTGGCTCGAGCGGAGCTGGGTTCTGGCGTGAGCGGTGCGCCGCAAGACCTGGCCGTTATCCACCGGTAGCTGTTCCTTCGGCAGCAGGGGCGACCCGACGGCTCGCCCCTACTGATACGAAGCGACGCCATTGGCTGCCTCCCGCCTCTGCCCCAGACCCGCACTCCGAGTGTGGCAACTCAGTCACGTGCCCACGGCAGGAAAGCCTCGGCGGACGCCGAACTGACGGGTACTACGCCAGCGCACACCGTCTGACAGACGGAACCGCCCTGACGAGCTTTATGGGCCGTTCGCGCGTGGCGTGGCACAGCATCCCGTCAATCGCGGCACCACAATGCACCGGCGTCTCCTATTTGCCATCACTCGCCGTCGCTGGCTGATCATCACTCTGCTGATCGGCGCCGTTCTGCTGCTTGTACCGCCCCCGCGGGGCCTCGAGGTACACGGCTGGCACGTGCTCGTTATTGTCGTCGTCGCCGTGCTCCTGTGGGTCACCGAAGCCATTCCCCTGCCCGCCGTGGCGTTCGTCATCGCGTTTGGCCAGGTGATGCTCACCGACAAAGGCCCGGACCAAGTGGTCATGTCGTTCTGGAACGATTCCGTATTCTTCATCATGGGCTCGCTCATGCTTGCGGTGGCCATGGTGAAGCAGCGACTGGACCGTCGGATCGCTTTCGTTCTCACCAGAATAAGCGGCCCACGCACCGGGCGGATCGCCTTCGGCATTCTGGTGATGTCTGCTGTCATCGCGTCCTTCATTGGGGAGCATACCGTTGCGGGCCTCATGCTGCCCGTTGTGCTTGTTCTGGTGAGCTCTAGCGGCGAGGACGAGGCAGGCCAGCGACGGTTGGCGAAGCTGCTCCTGTTTTGCGTCGCGTACGGCTGCATCATCGGCGGACTGGGCACACCCTCTGGCGGGGCGCGCAACATCATCGTGATAGGGTACTGGCACCGCTGGTTTGATACGCACGTGGGCTACGCCACGTGGATGAAATTCACGTATCCGATCGTGCTGCTGCAGATCCCACCGGCCTTCGCGGTCATCTGGTTCGGCATGCGGCCGCAGCGCAGAGAGCTGTCTGCGGCCGTGGCGGCTTTGCACCGGCAAGTGGCCGAAGAGGGACGCATGGGCCCGCGTGAGTGGGCGGTAGTCGGTATCTTCGCAGCTACACTCGCCGCCTGGATCACCCTGAGCGACCGAGTCGGACTGGGCATAATCGCCGTCCTCGCCGCGACGGTCTATCTGGTGCTGGACCTGGTCCAGTGGTCGGACTACAATACTGGAGTAAACTGGGGAGTGGTGCTGGTGTACGGAGCCGCGATATCGCTCGGCGAAGCGATGAAGGACACGGGCGCCGCGGAATGGGTCGCCAACGGAACCCTCTCGCAGCTCGCGGCCATCGGCCTCGCAGCACCCCTCGCCCTTCTCGCGGTTTTCGCCGGCGTGACCCTCTTGTTCACCAACATAATGAGCGCTGGCGCGACGGTGGCTGTCCTGGCGCCCATTCTCCTTTCGATGGCACAGCGAGCCGGGCTACACCCCGTGATCGCCGGATTCGTGATCGCGCTCTCGTCTGCATACGCCTACCTGACCGTCTTCGGAACGCCGGCATCCACCATTGTGTACGGCACTGGCCATCTGCGCACCACCGACTTCTTGCGTCTCGGGTGGCGAATGGCGATCGTCTCAACCGCCATCGTGCTCTTGATGGCGGCACTGTACTGGCCGCATCTATCCATCCCAAGGCCGGCAGGCTGAGCCGATACCGTGGGCTCAGCGGCGGCGCGCTAGATCGAGCCGTCGCAGTCCTGACCCGGCGGGCGCGATTTCGCTCATTGGCCCCAATGTCTCGACAATGGTGTCACCACAATGCATCGACGGGTCTTCTTTGCCCTCCTTCGTCGCCGCTGGGCACTGCTCGCCGTACTGCTGGGCACAGTCCTGCTGCTGCTGCCAACCCCAGCCGGTCTCACCCTACAAGGCTATCGGATCCTTATCATAGTCATCGTCGCAGTTATACTCTGGGTCACCGAGGCGATCCCTCTGCCTGCGGTGGCCTTCCTGATCGCGGCTGCGCAGGTGTTGTTTGTCGACAAGGCGCCCAACGACGTGGTGCAGTCGTTTTTCGGCGACGCCGTCTTCTTCATCATGGGTGCGCTGATGCTTGCCGTGGCGCTGGTGAGGCAGCGGGTGGACCGGCGCATCGCCTTCGCCCTCACGAGAATCAGCGGGCCCAAGACGAAATGGATCGCCTTTACAATTCTCGCCATCTCCGGGGTCATGGCCTCCTTCATAGCCGACCACACCGTCGCAGCCCTAATGCTTCCCGTCGCACTCGCGCTGGTGCAGGCCAGCGGCGAGGACGAAGCCGGAAAGCAACGATTGGCGAAGCTGTTGCTGTTCTGTGTCGCCTATGGCTGTGCCGCGGGAGGCGTCGGCACTCCCTCGGGCGGCGCGCGCAATATCATCATGGTCGGGTACTGGGAGCAGCTCTTCGATACGCAGGTGGGTTATGCAACATGGATGAAGTTCGCCTACCCGATCGTGCTGATTCAGATCCCGGCGGCCTTCGCCATCGTGTGGTTCGGATTGCGTCCAAAGCGTGAGGAGCTGACGGCGGCTGTAACCGCTTTGCGGGAGGATGTTGCCGAAGAGGGGCACATGGGCGTGCGCCAGTGGGCTGCCGTGGGCATCTTCGTCGCCACGCTCGTCACCTGGATAGCCGCCGGGCGCACCCTTGGGCTGGGCGTAATCGCCGTGCTCGGAGCGTCGTGCTATCTGATCTTCGGCCTCGTGGAGTGGTCCGACTACAACAGCGGCGTGAACTGGGGCGTCGTGCTGGTGTATGCAGCAGCTATCTCACTCGGTGGAGCCATGAAGGAAACGGGCGCCGCCGAATGGGTCGCCGTCACGACGCTGGAGCAGCTCGCCGCTATAGGCATCAAAGGGGGCATTGCGCTTCTGGCGGTGTTCTCCCTCGTGACGCTGCTCTTCACGAACATCATGAGCGACGGTGCAACCGTCGCCGTCGTGGCCCCTATCCTGCTGGAGATGGCAGGGCGAGCCGGGCTCCACCCAGTGGTCGCCGGCCTCGTGGTGGCGATCTCGTCCGCCTTTGCCTACCTCACCGTGTTCGGCACGCCGCCGAGCATGATCGTGTATGGCAGTGGCCACCTGCGTACCACCGACTTCGTGCGCCTCGGCTGGCGCATGGCCATCATGTCCATCGTGGTTCTCCTGCTCACGGCGAAACTGTACTGGCCACACCTGGCGGTCCCACAGGCAGGCATGTGAGCGGACATGATGAGCGGAGGCCTGGAGGGAAAACAACGATGACCAAGTCGCGTCCACGACCTCACGTACTGATCTGCGTCGGCAGCGAGGAGTTCTCTGAGGACACCATTCGCTTCGGCGCCCAGTCTGCGGTAGCACTGCAAGCGGACGTCTCGGTGCTGTACGTTAGCTCGGCCGCCTCCCGTTCGTTTCGGCCGGAACTGGCTCTGGCGCGCACCAAGCTGCGGGAGTGGGAACTGGATCTGCCCGGCGTCCGCGTGCTGCGTTACGCGCGGGAAATCCTTGCTGAAATGGGTTTGGCAACTCGTGACGAGAATGGCGAAGTGGTCCTGCGCCATGCGCTCCGCCCCGGCATCCGTGGCGCCTACGAGCTGCATCTCGTGGGCAGCTATGGGGAAGAGGTACGACTCCGGCTCCGCGAGGGCGAGATCGTGGAGCAGATCGTGGAGGAGCTCGACACGCACCACTACAGCGTCGTCGTGCTCGGCGCGCCGCAGCGCCGACGGCTGCTGCACGACATCGTGCAGTTTGCCAACGCCTCCGTCCTGATAGCCAAGAACGCCCACCGAGACTATTACGACCTTCTGCTGCCGGTTGACGACAGCGAGGCCGCACGCCGCGCCCGGCACATTGCCGGCATCGTCGCCCATGCGCTGCGCCTGCGCGTGCTCGTGCTGAGCATCGCAGCCTCAGAACAGGAGCGGGCCGCCGCGCAAGCCGTCGCCGAGCGCGAGGCAGGCATCGTTGCACGCAGAGGCATTGAGGTTCAGGCGGAGAGCGCCGTCGGGGATGTAGTGGAAGAGATCTGCAAGGCAGCGGGCGACGACCACATTATCGTCCTGGGCGCCAGCCGACAGCGGCAGGTGTGGAAATACCTCTTCGGCAGCCGTCCCATCAAGGTGGTTCAGCGCGCTGAGAGCCCCGTCCTGGTCGTCAAGGAGATCGAAGAGTTCGCCTTCTGAGTTCCGCGCCCGTTGTTTGCGGCGCAGCCGGCGTCGATCCCAGCCCCGCCGGCTCACCTAAGCACCAGCACCCAGTCGTGCGGGTGCGGATCGCCGCCGGCCGGGGCGGCGAACTCGCCTGCATCCGTGCCGGTGGCTCTCTGAAGGTCGCCGGTCCGCGGATCGAACCACGAGGCCTCGTACTGTCTCCCCTCGGACAAGTCGAGGCGCACCGAGCCGCCCACAGGGAGGTATACCACCACCTGCTCGCGCCGCGGGGCCGCAAGGCAGAGGGGCTTTTCGCCTGAGCCCGAGCGGCTGCTGCCGACGATGAGCGCGGGAGCCGGGCGAAGAGTTTCGAAGCGGACGACGTCCGTGAAGAAGCGCTTCACCAGAGCCGTTTGAGCCACGCCGGGCTGATCCCGATCCACCACCAGATACGGTCCCCACGTGTAGCCGAAGCCACCGATGACGCCCAATGCCGAGAAGGCCCCGCGCCACCCGCCTCGCCGCGTGTGGTCGATCCACAGGTGATTGTGGCCCGGCGGCAGGGAGTCAATGTCCTCCGCCCGCTCATAGCCGTACTCGGCGAAGACCGCACTGCCAGGCCAGCCGGCGAGGCACTCGGCAATGGTGTCCTCGATGCCAGCCGCCAGCCAGGCGTCCGGCTCCTTCGTCGTCCCCCACGTCTGGAACATGATGACGTCGATGACGTCGAGGTCCGTGGCGAATCGCTGGGCGAACGGCGGCTGGCGCGGGCCGTTGTGCACGGTGATGGGATGCCCGTGCGGCGCGATGGACTTCAGCCACCGGGCCGTGCGCATCGCCCACTCGTCGGCCTCAACGTTGTGTTGGAACTTCCCCTCCGGGTAGTACTCGTATTCGTTCATCAGCGTCCACACGTAGACGCTGTTAAACGCATCGTAGCGGGCGATGAGGTAGCCCAGCCACAGCCGCTCCAGCTCCTCGGTGAAGGTGGCACGATCGTTGAAGGGAAACTCAAAGCCCCACGCCTCGAGGATCATCTCGAACCCGACGTCCAGCTCCTCCGCGAGCCGCATCACGTCGTCCATGCACCGGAACCACTCCGGATTGAGTCGGTCCAGTTGTGGCTCCTCGCGACTCCCGCCCCATGGCCAGGTGGACCGGGTCTCCCAAACGTTCTCCGGACTCCTCGGGTGCTGCGGGCTCACCTGGCAGCGGGCGCGGAAGATGTTGAAGCCCTGCTCAGCGCGGCGGCGCAGCAGCCTCTCGACATCCACCCCGCAGTACGCCCCGCCGAAGAGGTTGTAAAGGGTGTCTCCCAGCAGAAAGCATGGCTGGCCGTCGGCGTACGTGAAGCCCCAGTTCTCCCCGGGCGTCGCCCGGAGGAACCGAGCACTGCCGCGCTCGCCCTTCGCCGCCACCGAGCCGTCTGCCGTCAGGCCCTCGTCGTGCGGCTCTGAGGTCACCCGGTAGCGCCAGCGCCCCGCCTCATTGGGACGGAACCGCACGCGCCATATCCTGTCGCCATCGTAGAAGCCCGCGATGGTGTGTTCGGCCCCGGAGGGAGACGTGAAGACAGCTCGCACCCGCACATCGGTGAACGGATTCTCGTACTCCTCGTGAGCGGTGAGTGCCAGCTCAATCATCTTGCGTGGCCACCTTTGGGCTTTTAGTTGCGCTTCCAGGTGGGGCAGGCAGACACAGAGGACGGCGACTCCCGCCAGGAGAGTGCGACGGACGCGACGTGGGCCTTCGAGCTCGCGGCCCGATCTCATCGCAGCACAAACTCCCCCCGCAGCACGTTCCACGAGTCGTTCTCCTTCTGCCCGGTGAAGGTGAGCGAGAACTCCCGGCCGTCGGCGCTGAGCCACTTGTTGCAGAAGTTCCAGTAGAACGTGTTCAGCGGCACGTGCCCCTCGCCCCAGTTGTCGTAGTAGGCCACCGTCGTCCACGGCCCCCAGGGCTCCGGCGCGTCGTGCATGCCCAGCTTCCCCCGGTGCGTCTCCGTGTGCTCGGTGCAGAGCAGGTATCGGCGGAGCCCCGCGTTGTAGCTCACGCTGAGGTTCCAGCCGACGCCGTTGGGGTCTTCGTACACGGGCCGGCGCTCCGAAAGCTCCCGCGTCCACATCGGGTTGCCGTCCGCGTCCGTCCCCGAGAAGAACTCGTACGCGGCGCGATCCATGATCCTGTCCGTCGGCACGCGCGCCAGATCCACCGTGCCCGGCCTCTGAGCCTGGAGCCACGAGACCTTGTCGGAGTAGTCGTCCGGGCCCTCCTCGGAGCGATAGCGAATCAGGTAGTGGTAGACGTACCCATCGCGCGCGCCGGCGTAGTTGCGCCCGAACTGGCAGATGGTCGGGAGCATCACGCGCTCGGCCTTCGTGAACGCCCAGTCGGCCAGCTCCCAGCTCGCCCCATGGTCGCGCGAGGCGGCGAGCCGGACCTCCTTGAACGGATCATCGCGCGGCGTGAACAGCCCGACCCACGTGTACAGCACACCCTCGACGCAGATGACCCCGTAGCTTTTCCCCTTGAACGTCGCCGGGTTCTCCGGCTCGTGCCCGCCCCAGACGTTATAGCCCTTGTGCGTCTCCCATGGGCCCTCGATGCGGGAGACTCCGAGGCTGACGCGGCCGAGGCTGTTCGTGCCGCCGAAGCCGCCGCCATCGCCCCAGGGGGCATACTGGTGGTCATCGTCCGCCCAGGTGACGGGCCAATTGTCACTCCCGGGTGCGGCCCGCTGATGCGTCTTCCACAGGAGCCGCACGCCTTTGATGACCGGGCTCGGCGGGTATGGCGGCTTTGCACCCACTGCCTTGCCCGACAGGGCAAGCGCCAGCAGAACCGTGAGCACGGCAATACGCCAGCACACAGCGTCCATCATCGTGACCTCCGCTCAGGCCCACACAACAGCCAGGCCCGGGAGCAGCCTCAGAACGAACAGCCCCATCCCAGTAGCCACAAGGGCGGCCAAGCTCCAATCGCGGTGTTCGTCGGCCGCCGCCTCGCGCTTCCCGTCAATCGTTCGCCGCCGCACCCGGGGGCGGAAAGCTCTTCGCCGCATCATCCAGCACGAGTACCCAATCGTTCCCGGGGCCACTGGATGGCGGGATGAATTTCCGCATCCCGGTAGTCGGGAACTGGCCCATGGACTTGGCGGTGCCCTCGCGCGGGTCATACCAGTGCGCCGCCGCTGTCTGGCCGGAGATCTTGTCCATGGCAACGGTCACCGGCTCGCCGGAGGCGATGTACACCAGGGCATAGCTCCCGTCCGAGCCGCGCGTGGCCTGCACGTGATCCTCGACCGTCGCGCCTTGGCCTGAAACGATGAGGGAGTGATCCGGAATCCGCATCAGAAACGGACGCGACTCCAGAAGGTTGCGGAGGTGTTGCATGTCAGACGCGCCCGGGTAGTCGATGGCCTCGTGCCAGTACCGTTGTGCCCCGTTCAGTGGCTCGAACTCGGGCTTGTACATCTGCCAGACTTCCAGCGCGCCATACGTGTGTCCGTGCCCGCCGGCGAACACGGCCCAGTAGGCGTAACTCCTGACATCGGCAGCCGACAGCCTCTCCTTGGTCGCATTCTCGTACCCCGGCTCGCCATCCATGGCCGGTTTGAGCAGCCGCTTGCCGCAGTCCCGGACTATCGTCTCGTAATTGCGGAAGCCCCGCCGGGGGCCTGTGTGCATCATGTTGAAGTCGAGCCACTCGTCCTCGTGGAACCACTCCGAGGACGAATGGCCGCCGCCGCGGGGGTGAAAGGTCATCAGCACGTTGTCGTAATCCTCTTCCCCGTTCACCCCGACGGCGATGCCCTTTGCCATG
This sequence comes from Armatimonadota bacterium, assembly GCA_030601885.1. Classification (GTDB taxonomy): domain Bacteria; phylum Armatimonadota; class Zipacnadia; order JAUWAU01; family JAUWAU01; genus JAUWAU01. The sequence continues at coordinate 12,140 of JAUWAU010000003.1, read as the reverse complement.
GCACGATAGATCTGCTCATCCTCTTCTGTCGGCACCGTATCGCCGCCGAGAATCCAGATAATATGAGTGCGGTCCTTGTACCGATCGCCGAGCCACTGCCCGTAGCCGAACGCGGTGTCAGCGTCGAACAGCCTCGGGGCGTCGAAATTCCCCTGTACAAAACAGTGGCCCCATGTGGGCAGCAGGCCGACGTAGAGCCCGTGGGACTCGGCGCGATCGATGACGTGGTCAACGTGCTCGAAGAAGGCCTCGTTCGGTTGAGCGGGATCCTCGTCGGCCAAAGGCCTGTCGCCGTAGACATTGGCCGGCAGCTCCTCGAGCCTCCCGGCGGACATGAGGCCGGCCTGCACGAGTGTGAAGCTCTTGTTCGCTCTGTCCGCCAGGTACTGGTCAACCTCCTCTCGAGTGAGTCGGTGGAACAGCGTCCACGCCGTGTCGCCCAGCCAGAAGAACGGCGTGCCGTCCTCGTGGACCAGGAACCGTCTGTTGTCACTTACCTTGAGTCGGGGCAGCTTGCCTGCTTGGGTCATGCCTGCTGAAAACACCACTGACAGCACTCCTATCATTGCAGTCAACTTCTGATTCTTTGTGGCCACCGCCTACGTCTTTTTGTGAACGGTCCCGCATCGCGGTGCCGCATTCGATGTCGGGGATACTCTTTCGCCACGATGCGAGGAAAGCCCTCGGGACGCCGGGCACGCGCAGCACCTCAGGCATGCGGGAGTAGTTCGCCCAGAAGCCGAATTGAATCCCCGTGGGATTCTCTTCGGCGTGGATCCTGTGGATCGACCAGCCCGAATCCGGGCCACCCAGCGCCGAGCAGGGGAAACCGACCATGAGTGCACCCAGGAGCGATACAACGAAGCCCTTGCTCTTTGCCGGTTGCCTCTGTGTGCCTTCTTCTTGGCCGAATTCGGCCTGTTCTCCTCCTGGGGCGTGCCGCGGATACTCAGTGCCCGGCTGTGTAAGCCCGTCATGGACGTGTCGGGCTGGAAGGGACTCCGCCGAAGCGGCTATGTCCCTCGGGCCGTCGCCAAAGGGGCTTCCGCCTTCGCGAGAGGGACGAAGCCGCTTCGGCGGAGTCCCTTGGCCCGTCGGCGACTCGCGAAGGCGGAAGCCCGACCTACGCGGGGCGGGTTCGCCCAGGGGTGGGGCGCTCGCGTCGATACCGACGCGCTATCCGTGGAGAGTCGCGCCCCGGGGCTAACGGGGAGTTGGTGGGCAGAGGACGGGCCGTTTCGTCCGGGGGCGATTCGAGCGGCCCGCTATCTCGTCACGGAGTCAAGCACCGCAGCCCTTCCACCACGTCGGCGCAGCACGACAACGCCCACTCCCAAGACCAGCACCACGGCGGCGCCGATGATAGCGCACATCAGCACCGGCCGCCACGACTCGTCCTTGCCCTCGGTGATGGCTTTTTGGGAGAGCGAGATCTGTTCGTGGACATAGGGGTGCCCGGGGGCGATGGCGTTGATCTCCTGCAGCAGCTTCATGGCCTTCTTGTAGTAGTGCCTGTCGCGCTCCTGGAGAGCCTGCGCGTAGAGCGTGGAAACGATGCTCTCGGCCGGCTGCACGTTGTGCCTGTCGAGGAACTGTTGGATCACACTCATCGGAATGACGAAGTTCATGCCAGCGATCTCTTGGCCCGTACTGGGATCAATGCTGCCGAAGGTGGCGATGCCGATCACTCTGCCTGCACTGTCGATCACCGGCCCTCCACTGTTCCCGTGGGTCACCGCGGCATCCGTCTGAAGAATCTCCCAGCCACCCGTCATTGACTTCCTCGCGCTGATGACCCCGGAGGTGAAGGTGGGCTCCACCTGACTCTCCTGCGACAGGAGCGGATGAAACGTGGCCGCCCCCGGATAGCCGACGACGTAGATTTGGTCACCGGTGCTCAACATGGTGTCGTCCCCGATGGGCAAGGTGGGCAGGTTCTTCCCCTCGGCTTTGAGGATAGCCACGTCTTTGCCCGGTATCGGTGCGCCGACCAGTGAGACTTCGCTCTGAATGCCCTTTTGCGTGATGGTCACACCCGGGACCGTGACTCCCATGGCCGTATAGACGGTTGTGGTCACCTTCCCCACTTGCATGAATCGCTGATAGAAGGCCACGGCCGTGTTGTTCAGGAGCTTCTTGATATCCTCGGGCGGAGGGCCGCCGACTTCGCCTTCCCACAGCTCGGCGAGATCTTTCATGTCTTCCTCAACGAGTTTACCCAGCGCGATGACGGCGAGCTGCTGCTTGAGCTGCTCCTCCCCCGGAGCGACCACGTGCGCGTTCGTGACCACGTAGCCATCCGGCGTCACAAGGAACCCCGAGCCGCTGGCCGTGATGGTTCCGGCCACCATCCTGACGGGGTCACTCACCACCACGTAGCTCGGCCAGTTCAGCAGGATTTCCTGCAGCACTGCCTTCATGACCGCCGCCGGCTCCCGCGGAATCTGCCCCTGCTGAACCTTGGCGGCGATGCGCTGGGTCGCAGCCTGCGCCTTGTGTGGGGGAAGATCCGGTGTGGGCACGGAGATGTTGGCTTTGAAGTGGGCCTCGACCCTCACGGTTGCGGGCTTCGTCAGCTCGAAGAGGCGGCTCGGCTTGACTTGCTCTGCGTCGGCGGCCGCGCTGCTGCACGCGGCGAGCCACGCGGCACAGAGTGCGACGAGGAAGGTGCAACGCACTGGCAAGCCGGCGCTCTCCAAGACACGGCGACGCGGACGACAGGGGTTGGGCGACATGGGCATTTCCTCCCGTAGACGAGGTTGCCTACGCAGGGCCTCTGCAAAGATGCTTGATCGCCGGAAGCGAGCGAAACCGTCATGCTGAGTCGCCGAAAGGGGCCTCCGCCGTTGGCCGTAGCCACGCCACGCACGTGCCTCGACTGCGACACACACACCTGAGCCTGGGGATGTCGCCAGGCTCGGGGCAGGAGCCAGAGCGCGAGCCCACAGCTCCCTGGGCACGGCTACCGCAGCTATCCGGAGGATTATTCGGCGGGGAAGGCAGACTACCTTAGGAACTTGACCATGTCGTATCGTACGTTAGGGCCCCAGCGCCTATAAGCTCGCGCAGAGCGCGCCAGAGCCCGCAGGATCATTCGGCCTTCAGCACCCGCTTGAAGAACTCTATCGTGCGCTGCTGCAGCTCCCCGCGCGTGGACTCGAGGTTAGCTGGTGGGCCCGGCCTCTGCCTACGCGGCCGTTGTGCACGTTCACCGTTGTCGGCCATGGCGGCACTCCCTCCCTGAACGAAGAGCAGCAGCGCGGTAACTATGAACGCGCTGGCCACGGGCCGCGGTGCTTCACCAGTTCTTCTGCGCTCAGTCATCTTGCACTTCTCGCCGAAGAGCCTCTTTGCCTGATCCATCGCCTACTCCGGATACTTCGCCCGTCGCCCCACCAGTGTAGCCTGGGCTGCCAGCCCAGGCGGCCCGCGGCTTGGACGCATCTTTGTGCTCGAGCTTCGGGGAGGCAGTGCCTGAAACTCACCGAGTGTCACACCGCGACATGATGACTGCTTCGAAGATTTCGCCCGTCGGCCCACTCATTGTAGCCGGAGCAGCTTGCTCCGGCGGCCCCCAGCCCCTCGCCGGGCCCATCTTCATCCTTTGCGGGTGTCCCAACGCGACATGAGGACTGCTTCGCACTTGCGGCCCGCGACTGCTTCGAAGATTTGGTCGTGTGCCTTTCTGTAGGCGAGCACCTGTGGCTCGCTGCCGTCCCTCTGCCGATCCCTGACAGATGGGCCAGCACAGCAATCTTCATCGTTTCCGGGTGGCCCAGTGGGCCATGGAGAGCTGCCTCGAAGATTTCGCCTGTCGGCCCACTCGTTGTAGCCGGAGCAGCTTGCTCCGGCGGCCCCCAGCCCCTCGCCGGGCCCATCTTCATCCTTTGCGGCTGTCCCAACGCGACATGAGGACTGCTTCGCACTTAGGGCCCGCGACTCGGACCTACAGACCCGTCGCGAGCAGCACCGGCAGTATTCGCAATACGAGTAGGCTCAAACCAGTGACAACGAGCGTCGCCAGGTGCCAGTCGTTCGCCTCGTCGGACGCCGCCGCGCGCTGTCCCAAGACTGTCGCGCCCACAGGAAAAGCGACGGATGCGGCGCCGAGGACCGTAGCCGACCAGGCCAGCGTCGTGGCATGGTCCGAGGCGGGGGCCGCATCAGCAGCATGTGACCCCACCAGCCAGACATTCCCCCCAACGAAGAACAGGATGTCCCACCACCTGCACAGTCGCCTTAGGGGACTCCGATACTCGCTGGTTCCCATGCCTGTCACCCTCCTGCTATTGGTGTCTCAGCTCTACCACGGCGTCCTCGCTGTCGAGCGGACGTTCACTCACTACCGCCACTCCGCTCCCGATGCTGCTCCTTGATCCGCCGGATGAACGCCTTCCAGCCCTCCGGATCGATGAACGGATTCGGCTTCTCCCCCGCCTTCAGCCGCTCGTACTTGCCGAAGGTGTCGTTCTGGCCCGGGTGGACGCCGAGCCAGACTTCCACCGGCAGCGTCTGCAGGTACTCCAGGCTCTTGCCGAACTCCACCGGCCCGGCAGCGTATCCCTGCTCCTCGTGGCCGAGGGTCCAGGCGCCGGGGCCGCCGAAGGCGCCGACGAGGCGTTCCCGGCCGTCCTCGTCGCGCTCAGTCCAGGTGAGGCTGATCGTGCCCGGCGTATGGCCGGGCGTCGAGTGAACCGCGAACGCCTTCTCACCCAGCAGCACAATGTCGCCGCGATCGAGTGGCCGGTCCACGGCAAAGGTCGCGAAATCAGTCAGACCGTAGGTGTGCTCGGCGCACGTCATCGGCGTGCCCTTCTCGACGGTGTTGACGTCCCCGCGCCCCAGGAGAAGCTGCGCGCCGGTGCGCCGCTTCATCTCCGCGTGCCCGCCCACGTGGTCCTCGTGGCCGTGGGTGCCGATGATGAGCTTGATGTCGGTGAGAGCGAAGCCGAGCTTCGTTATGCTGTGGCAAAGCAGTTCGACCGTCCTGCCGAAGGCCGTATCCATGAGGATATGCCCCTCGCTCGTCTCCACCAGGTGCGCCGACACATTGCTGTTCCCGACATAGTGGACGCCGCCGACAATCCCAAATGGCTCGACGGCGAGCTTCGTAACGTCCTTCAGGAAGTCTGCAGGCATGTGCTGCATTCTCCATTCTGAGTGGCGCTCCGCGGGCGCGCCACGGTCAACGCTCCCCGCTCCTCACGGCGTTACGCCATGGGTTCATCCCTTCTTCGGCTCGTCCCTTGACTCCTCACGCCACCACCAACCAATCAGAGGACCCGCCTCCCATCCCTGCCCCTCCATGAACTCATCCATGGTAGCTGCCCCAGCCCTTCTCGCCACCTGGTCTCTGTGCCGGCGCCAATGCAGGAGGAAGCCGACGGGGAGTGCGAAGGACACGCTCCACAGGACGGAGATCGCGGCTCCGAGTACGACGTCGACAGACACCCAAGGTCCCGGTCGAGGTGCGGCGATCATCACTCCAGCCAGCCACAGCGACATTCCTGCCACTGCGACGGCTACGCCAAGCCAAATGAACTTGACCGCCTTGCGTCTGGCCATCACGTGCTCTGCCCGAGTCATTCCCGGCGGAACGTCGTCGAGGTCAGGTACCAGGGCGGCGCCGTCACGTGCAGCCTGCAAGCACTCCCAAATGCGCTCGAACTTGGCTCGCCAATCTTGCCACCAGCCGTGCCACGCCGCGTAGGCGGCAACAGTGCCGCTCCTCGACACCACGCAGCGCACCACGAGCCCGCCGAGCCACCAGCCCACTGCAGCCGCGACCGGAACGCCAATCACGACACCGAGAATCTCGCCAGCAAGCGCCGCCACCGCCGGACGAGCTCTAACCGTTCCCCAGAGCGACACGCCTGCCAGCAGAGCGCCAAACAAGCACGTCTTCCACGCCTGCGTAGCCACGTATGCCTCCGCCGCCTCGACGTCGGCAGCGAAGACAGAGCACTCTTGCATTCGCTCAACGCGATCCACCTCAGCACACCCTCCGAGAGCGACCTGCGCTACTCCGTGAACCGCTCCACGTTCCAGTTGCTGATGGTCACCTCATCGCCCGGCCCGTAGTCGTAGATCAGATACCGCGGAAAGCCATCGCCGTCGCGGTCGTTGAACTCCGATGCCAGCTTCGCCGCCGGCACCGGCTCGCCGTCACCCGTATCTATCACGCACCGACTGCGGCCCTCGACGTCGCGCAGATGATACACGGCCGTCCCGTCCTCGTTGGCGAGAGTCTTGCCCGCATAGTATCCCCACGTCGCCAGGCGCAGGCGGACGCCGCTCAGCACGCAGCCGTCCTCGCACCTCTCCACATATCCCTCCCCGATGCGCGGGTCGAGCTCGAGCGTGATGGCGCAGCCACCGGGCACGGCCTCGGCGGCCCCGATGATGTAGGAGGCGTCGCTGCCGGCGTCGTTGTGAATGCGGATGTGCCTGCCCGTTAGCCCGGCGATGTCCGCCGGCGCCGGGATGATGATGAGGCGGCGGCCCTCCCAGTCGCAGCGCTCGATGCGACCACGATACATCGCCTCATCGAGCGTGACCCGGTGGTCCCCTTTGGCAAGTTGTGTTCCGACGGCCAGCACAGCCGTGACCGGCTCGGCTCCGCGCTCGCGCCAGAAGCCGAACGTCCCATCACACACCAGGCCATCGCCTGTGCGGACCTCCGTCCCGGGGTGCCACGAGAAGATGATGGTGTCCACGTATTCCGCCGTCGTCACTCGCAGCCCGAGGGGCGGGGGATCATCCAGCCCTCCGCCTGCGAGCGGCACCCGCTCGACCTCCTGAATGCGCGGCGTGCCCTCATACGGCTCCAGCACCGTGAGGAACCGGCTCGTCAGCGCGTCCTCGCCCCGCTGCTGCAGGATAGCCCACGTCATCTCGTACGACCCGGTGCCCCCGGGCGGCTTGCCCCTCGCCACGGCCAGCTCGGAGCCGTCCGGCTCCACCATCGTCATCCGCAGCCCCACGCCGCCCTGATCCTTCAGCCTGTAGTCGATGCCCCAGACGCCCTCCGGCCGACCGCGCTGCGGATCGTACATGAACGCCAGGCACGCCAGCTCCGCATCCACCTTCCGTATCGCCGAGTCGTCGCCGTATTCGACATCGGGACCAAGCACCGTGCCCCCTCCCTGCGGCGTCAGAGCGACGCCGAATGGCGTCGCCTCCCCCTGCGGCCCGTGGAAGCTCCACGTGTGCTCCGTGCCGCCAGCGACCGTCTCGAGGGTCACGGCGTAGCAGTCGCGGTCGGATAGATCCACCAGGACAATCGTCCGGGCGCGCTTCGCCGGCCTGCCCTCGCCGTCGCGGAAGTCGCTCTCGGCCCATGCCACCTGCGCGGGAGCTGAATCGGCGAAGAGGCTGACGGCGCCGCGCGCGAAGCCTGATGTGGGAAAGCCGGTGATGTGCGTCCCGTAGTGCGTCCCCCAGTTCGTCTCCCACACGCTGGCGAACGTCCAGCCCTGCGGATACCCCAACTCCGGCAGCATCCGCCGCTGCAGCGCCTCGAGGCCCATCGTAAGCATGTCCCAATGTATGTGCTGGACCACGCGGCCGTAGCGCACCCACAGCGCGCGCTGATAGTCGCCCTCGCCCGAGCACAGGATCGCATGCCCGTACCCATCCAGGATGCGACTGCGCAACGGCACCTGCCATCCCCGCTCGCGGCCCAGGCGCTCCACCTCGGCCCGCAGCTCCGGTTCGTGTAAGGCACTCGGGATCTCGCCCTCGGGGCCATACATCGCCTGCGCGAACCTTGGGTCGCGCGTGACGCGGTAGGCGTCGGCGAAATTGGCGGACGACAGGGGGTATCCCTGGCGCAGCGACCACGGATCGGGCGCGACCGACTGGCCGCAGTCGCCGGTGCCCGGGAACGTGCGGCCAATGAGGCTGTTCTCGAGGGGGAAGTCATAGAGCTGCCGATACTTGGGATCGTGCAGCAGCGAGATGAAGCGCGGCGGCTTGCACAAATCCGGATGCACCTCGCGAAAGCGCTCCAGCGTCTGGATGATCCGGTTCATATCGCGGATCTGGATGCCGTTGTAGCTCTCCGACTCGTGCCCCGACCCGTCTTTGAAGTACTCGTTGGTGAGGCTGAACCGGAGGCCGCCGCCCTCGTTCAGCACCCAGTCCACCATCTCCAGGCTCCGCGGCGTGCCGAGCGCCAGGGCCAGCGTCGCCAGCGCCGCCTCCTGCATCGGCCAGTTGCGCGCCACGGCGTTGTCCAGGCAGGCCTGCGCCGGAACGCGCAGTGCGCCTGCATCAATGAAGCGCCGGAAGTCCTCCGCCGTCCGAATCTCCGGGTGATGCTGCGCCCGGCAGAAACGAAGCAGCTCCTCGTCGCCCTCTATCTCGTCGAAGATGAGGTCCCACGCCCGCGCGCAGCCCTCCATCCTGCGCGTGTCCCAGTTCGGCTGAATGTAGAGGAAGCTCCCCGGCAGCCTCTTCGCGCGTTCCATATTCGGCGCGCCCACCGGCCCGCCGTACAGTGACCGGCTGATGGGGATCTTGCGGTGCTTGAGGTTCAGCGCCATGTCCAGGTTGCTCTCGGCCCACCGGAACAGCCCGACGGCAGCCTTGTGCGCGTACACCGGGTCGCCGGTGACGGCGAACGCCCGCGCGCACTGCTCGATCGCCGGCGTCAGATTGCGCATGTAGCGCTGCCACTGGTGGTAGTAGGCGATGAACGGCCAGCGCCACGCCTCGCCGTTCGGCGCGATGACCGGCTCCACGGGCTCGCACCCGTAGCCGTCATCGGGGAAGTCGCCCGAGTGCATGTCGCCGTTGGCCCAGTCGTTGGAGGGGAACCACGTCCCGCACGACGGACAGCCGACTTTCCAGGGATGGTTCTCGTCGTCGAAGATCCACGGATAGAAGCCGCTGCGCCCCTCGTAAATCTTGGTGCCGCACACCGGGCAGCCTTTGCCCCGTGGGTCCTCGCTCCCCCGCATCACGATCAGACACGCGCGGGGGATCCAACTCCCGGGGATGATGCTGAAGACCTCCTCATCGCTCATCTCCCGCCAGCGCTGTGCCAACGGTTCCGGCTCGGCGCCGGAGGCGCGCATCCGCGCCAGCTCCTCCTCCGTATAGCACGTGCGCCGCGTCTTGAGCTCCGCGTACTCCGGGTCGTCCACCGGCCAGATGCGCGGAAGCTGAATCCCCTCCCACGTCCGCGGCTGGAACAGATCGCTCCAGGGGATGACTTCCAGCGGGATTTCGAGCTCCCCGCCCTTGCCGGTGAACCTTAGTGTCGCATCGCCCGGCTTCAGCGCGCGGAAGTAGAAGCGTTGATACGCGTCCTTCGGCCACTGGTCGAACATCTCGACGGCCTCCGGCACATCCACCCGCAGTTCGCCGGCGCCGGCCGGCTGCTCCAGCGCGATGCGGAACGTCTGCCCGGGGAAGATCCACATGGGTTTGTCGAGCACCTTCAGTTCGGCGTGCGCGCCCGTGGCGAGCGCGGCGATGAGCAGCGTGGAGAAGAGCACTTCGGGGACGAGCACTCGCATTGTTGATGCCTCCTATCGACGAATCACCGGCAGTATACCAGATTCCCCGTGCACGCGGGCCCCCAGTCCAGGGACGGCGAAGAGCCTTGAGAGGCGGTATCGCGTGTGATATGATGGCCTTCGAGACGATGGATAGCCAGAAGTATCGGCTGGACCTTCGATGGTCGTCGGAGGACGAGTGCTTCGTGGTGACGGTTCCGGAACTGCCCGGATGCACGGCCCACGGTGAGACGCAGGCCGAGGCCGTCGAGGAAGCACAGACAGCCATCCAGCTCTGGCTCGAGACGGCCGAAGAGATGGGACGCGCAATACCCGAGCCGCTTGCGGAGCGCGAGTTCAGCGGCCGGATTCTCCTGCGCCTGCCCGCTGACCTGCACAGGCAGTTGGCCTATGAGGCCGCAGCGCAGGGGGTGTCTCTGAACCAATACATGCTACGAAAACTGGAGATCACGCCGCCGGCGCACCAGCGTCCGCTCCAGCTCTCCCTGGCGTGGACAGCCCTCGACGACGAACTAGCGGACAAGGTCCTCACCTACCTGAAAGGGCACGCCCGCGGCAAGCAGAGCGCCAAGACGACGGACCAGATCGCTCGTGCCGTCGGCATGCAGGTGACTCGGGAGAACACGCAGCTCCGCACACTGATCCGCAAGCTGGTCATGTCCGGAAGCGCCCCGATCATCGGAACATCCTCGGGCTACTTCTACGCACAGGCCATCGACGAGATGAAGGACGCGGTGAAGAGCCTGGAGCGGCGAATGGAGCACATCCGCGAGCGCTTGGAGCGCCTCCGTGCAGCGGCGCATGTAGCGGAGAAGGTCGAAGAGCTCGAAGGGCTGCAGGAGCACCTCGCCGCGGAGGCAGAGCAGGCCGAGATATTCTCAAAGTACGAACGCCTCTTGCAGGTCCAGGTTGCCGGAGGCAGCCGCTGACGCGTCCACGCTGACTCCACACCGCCGGCCACGTCGCCACCCGCCATCAAACCTGCTATAATGCCGCCGCACTCATGCACCACACCCGCCACCGCATCATCTTCGGCGACTCGCAATCGATGCCCGAGCTCGAGGACGCCTCGGTCCACTTCGCCGTCACCTCTCCCCCATACTGGTGTATCAAGGACTACTCCCACCCCGGCCAGATCGGCTACGACCAGACGTACGAAGAGTACCTCGCCGCGCTGCGGAACGTGCTGGCCGAGTGCCACCGGGTCCTCTGCCGGGGCTGCCGCATGGCGGTCAACATCGGGGATCAGTACCTGCGCGCCACCGAGCACGGGCGCTACCGCGTGCAGCCCATCCCGGCCGACATCTCGGCGCTGGCACGCGAGATCGACTTCGACTTCATGGGGAACATCATCTGGCGGAAGGTCTCCACGACCAACACCACCGGCGGCGGCGACTGGATGGGCTCGACGTACCACCCGAAGGACGGCCACATCACCTACGAGCACGAGTACATCCTCGTGCTGCGCAAGCGTGGCAAGTGGCCTCGGCCGAGCGCAGATGCGAAGGAGAAAAGCCGGCTGACCAAGGAGCAGCGGTCGCGGTGGTTCCGGGGCGTGTGGGACGACATCCACCCCGAGCGGCAGGACGAGCACGTGGCGGTGTTTCCGGTGGAACTACCGAGGCGGCTCATCAAGATGTACAGCTTCTACGGGGAGACGGTTCTCGATCCGTTCATGGGGAGCGGCACGACGGCGCGTGCGGCCGCTCTGGAGGGGCGCAATTCCATCGGCTATGAGATCAACCCTGAGTTCGAGCCGTTGATCCGGGAGAAGCTGGGCACTGTTGCGGCGAGCCCATTCGATGAAACCCTCGGCGTGGAGCTGAGCGTGGAACGCCGCCGGCCAGCCCCGGTGGCTGTTGGCGAGCGGCATGGCGATGGGGGCGCTGAGTCGCAGTAGAGCGTCCGCTCGGGGCTCTACCTCATCAGCCGTTCCAGCCGCGCGTCCTGTGCGCGCACGAAGTGCCGATCCTTGTCGATGTTCTGCCGCCGCAGGATGTAGTTCTCTTTGATGAGGATGTCAATCGTGCGCCCGGCGTCCACCAAAGTGTATATCCAGAGGCACAAGACGGCGCCCAGCAGGATGAGCGGATCTATCTCGTAGCTGCGGCCCGCCCAAAGGTTGTAGGCGCCCCAGCCGACGAGGCCCATCGCCAGAGTGATCGCGAACGCGGCGTACATGCGGAACCTACGCTTGCCCTTCTCAAAAACATCCATGCCACCAGCCTCCCCAAAGACAATACCGAGAACGGCCCGACAGCTCGCGCGCCGTGGAAACACGCCGTGTCCGGAGCTTGGTGCCGCTGCCGGCAGGTGCACGCGGAGCTGGCCGTTCTCCCCGCAGCCATTGCTAATGCCTTATTCCGCACACAGCCGCCCGCATTCACACAGAATCGTCGAGCTGCAACGGCGCCGGACTGCGGTGTTACAATGGCCTCAGGGCCTATTTGCTGCCTGCGGGTCACGGGAGTGCCTTGTGCCGCGCCGGCAGGTCTCACGTCTATTCGCAGTATGTTACAGAGATTTACAGTATCGTAATGCCATGAACGCTTCTGTGTTTTTGAGGCAGCTCTCCATGGCGCGTTGGGCCACTCGGAAACGATGAAGTCGCCGACG
>JAUWAU010000072.1 GCA_030601885.1 Armatimonadota bacterium | reverse complement strand
TCTGACTCAGGCACTGCTGGACGGACCCGGCAAGCTTGGTGCCTGGCTGCGCACGGGCCAATTCCCTGAGCCTGTGCACACCCTCCGGTCCTCGCCCCACCCGCCAGTAGGACTCCAGCGTGAGGCGCACGGTATGCGTCCCGGCTATCGACGGGCAACCTGCCACGTACTGGTGGAACGTCCGTATGACCTCCTCATAGTGCTTGAGGCTATAGAAAAGCGCAGCCATGCGCGCACAGACGAGACCTGGCATTTCCGAGTCGGGGGGCGCTCGTGATAGCGCGTCATCAGCGATGGCCAGAGCGTTCTGACCGTCCCCAGCGAACCGGAAGAGCATGGAGGCCCCCACCACGTAGACCGTTGTCATATGCTCGTCCCCCCACTCAGCCACTCGCCCGTAATCTGCCCATATCTCACGAGTCACGAGATCCTGTGGGTACTGCCCCCTCCTCGCCGCCACCATGCCGCAGTACGCCCTCTGGTCCAGTGCCTCGAAGGCTACCCGAGTGCCCGGCCGGGTCCGAGCGATGGCCACCAGCAGAGAGGATCCCACGCGGCCGTATCCGCGGGAGTACAAGGGCGGGGCGAGGAAGTCCGGCACGAGGTTCGTTGTAAGCGCGAGCCACGCCAGCAAGCCAGCCGCCACAAGTACTGGACACACGACTATAGGGGCCCGCCGCGCTCCTTTCAGTTTGGTGCCCATCACCATGCCTCGCCGCTTTGTCGCCTCACCGCCAGGCAGGCTAAACGGTGTGCTCACGGGCCCGTTGTCGGCCTATTGGGGGTGGGGCTCCCACTGGGCGCGTACGCCTCCATGTCCGGCCACGGTCATAATTCCGGGGACGCCATACTTAAGTCGTGCTCCGGAATCCTTGCTCGCCGGCTTCCCGGCGGGCCTTGTCGAATTCGGGACGGCGCCAACGGCCCGCGGCGGTCGGCTTGACCTTTACTATTGACCCTTTGCCCTTTACCCTTGGCCCTGCCTCGTGCCAGTTGCGGCTCTTGTAAGTATACGTTGTATATGTGCCGTTTGGCAAGTCCCGGGAGAGGCAGGGAAAAGGGGTAAGGGGAAAGGGAGAAGACGGCCAGAGGATCACGACCACAGGGGCGAGCGCCTGGCTTCAGGTCTGGCTTCGACTGTGCCGTGGCGACATGGGGGACGCGGCTGCCTGGAGCATCAATAATTTAGTGAGGTGTGGGGCTGTTGACAAACCCCGGCCCCGGCGGCTGGTCGTCTGGCCACCGCCCGCCCACCGCGTAGGTCGGCCTTTCCAGGCCGACATCGCGGGCTGGAAAGCCCGCGCTACGCGAACGGGCGTGTCGCCTGGGTTTCTCAACAGCCCCGGTGTCCCCGGAATTCCGGGATTTCTGAGATCAGGGCGGAGCCGTTAAGTTGGCAGAGCAGCAGGCGAACCCCCCAGATGTGCCGAACATCGGAGTGAGTTGTCGATCTGGCGGCTCGCCGTCCGTACCTGAGCTCGGCGCAATCGCGCCTCGAAGGAGTCTTCCTGCTATGAGCCTGCGAGCAACCACGAACTGGAGCATCTGCTTCGTACTCGCGTTGGCGACCGCCGCCGGCGCAGGTCCCACCCCCGAGCAGCAAACAGCGCGACAGATTCTCGACGCGACCGCCGTGAAGGGAGGCCTTATCGTCCACGTCGGTTGCGGCGACGGCAAGCTGACCGCCGCACTGCGTGTGGGCGAAAGCTATCTAGTGCACGGCCTGGATACGAATGCGGAGAACGTTCGGAAAGCCCGGGCACACATCCACTCGCTCGGGCTGTACGGGGACGTCTCCGTCGAGCGCTGGAGCGGGAGTCGCTTGCTATATGCCGACAACCTCGTCAATCTGCTCGTGGCCGAGGACCTTGGCGAGGTCCCCATGCGAGAGGTGCGGCGCGTTCTCGCTCCCAATGGCGTGGCGTACATCAAGCTCGGCCGCAGATGGCTGAAGAATGCCAAGCCACGCCCCGGAAACACTGACGAATGGACCCACTATCTGCATGACGCAAGCGGCAATGCGGTGGCGCACGATACGGTGGTCGGGCCACCTCGCTACGTCCAGTGGATCGCTCAGCCGCGGCATACGCGAAGTCACGAACACATTCCGAGCATCTACGCTTTGGTCTCGGCCGGCGGACGGATCTTCTACATCGCTGACCAAACTCCCGTCGCATCCATCTTAACACCTCCCCAATGGCAGCTCGTAGCCCGCGATGCCTACAACGGAATTCTGCTCTGGGAGCGTCCCGTGACCAAGTGGTTCCCCCATATTGTGAACTGGGGCGCGACGCCCCGTCAGCTTCAGCGAAAGCTGGTAGCCGTTGGAGACCGCGTCTACGTTACCCTCGGTCTTCACTCGCCGCTGAGTGCGGTTGATGCGGCGACGGGAGAAACTCTCAAGATATATGAAGACACCGAGGGCGCAGAGGAGATTATCTACCACAAGGGGGCGGTGCTGCTTGCGGTCCGAAGCGTCACCGACGAACGAGTCGCCGAGATCCCCAAATGGGCACAGCTCATGGCAATGGACAACTCCCCGCTGTACGAGCGGGACTCCGCGCAGCCGCTGGTGGCCCGGCTTCGCAAGATCGAAACCCAGGTCCCCATCACGATTCTCGCGCTCGATGCCGAGACGGGTCGCGTGCTCTGGAAGAAAAACGGGGAGGACGCCGCCGGGCTGAGGACACTCAGCCTGTGCGCCAGCGGGGACCGCGTGTTCTATCAGAAGGGGGGAGACGTTGTCTGCCTCGATCTGAGGACCGGTGCAGAGCTGTGGTCGGCGCCCTCGGCTCCTCTGCGTGTGGTGTGCGAGACCAGCGTCGTCTGCGCCGATGGGAAAACCGTAACGGCCCTGTCCACGGAGACCGGAAAAACCCGGTGGACACAGACCACCTTGCTCTCCCAAATCCGGGATGTGTTCGTCATCAACGGATCGCTCTGGCTGGGCGGATTCAAGCCGATCGAGGGAAAGAGGAGCCCTTCGTGGGGACCGTACTTCGTGACGCAGCGCGATCTGACCACGGGGAGAATGCTGAAGCACATCGAACCCGAGAACCCGGGGCACCATCATCGATGCTACCAGAACAAGGCCACCGACCGCTATATTCTCGGGGGGAGGAGAGGGACCGAGTTCATCGATCTCGAGTCAGGCGATGTCCTGTGGCATAGCTGGGCTCGAGGCGTCTGCAAGTACGGCGTCATGCCGTGCAATGGACTTCTCTACACCCCACCTCATCCCTGTGCATGCTACGTCGCGGCGAAGCTGACCGGCTTCAACGCTCTGGCCGCGAGGACGGAAAAGGAGGAGGCAACGAGCAGCGAGGCGCCAAGGTTGGAACGCGGTCCCGCCTACGACACCCCACTTTCCGCTCTCCGCCCTCCACTTTCCGGCGATTGGCCCACCTATCGCTACGATGCCGAGCGGAGCGGCTGCACGGGGTCGGCGGTGCCTGCCGTCCTGCGCCCCATATGGCAGGCGGATGTCGGCGGGAAGCTCACCAGTCCCACCGTTGCCGACGGCAAGGTGTTCGTGGCCTCTGTGGACGAGCACAGGATCTCGGCGCTGGGCGCTGATTCCGGTCAGTCCATCTGGCACTTCACGGCCGGCGCTCGTGTTGACTCGCCGCCGACCATCTATCAGGGCCGGGCGATCTTCGGGGGGCGCGACGGCTACGTGTACAGCGTGCGCACGTCGGACGGTGTGTTGGCCTGGCGTCTGCGAGCTGCTCGCCAAGAGCGGCGCATCGCGGCCTGCGGCCAACTCGAATCCGCTTCGCCGGTACTCGGAAGCGTACTGCTCCAGGATGGTGTGGCGCATTGCACCGCGGGGAGATCGTCCTACCTGGATGGCGGGATCGACCTCTGTCGAGTCGAACCCGAGACCGGCAGGACCCTGTCGAGAACACCGATTTACAGCCCCGACCCTGAGACCGGAAAACAGCCCAAGCACTCCGCCCCAGCGGTCATGCCCGGTGCTCGTGCGGATATTCTCTCGGGCGATGGCAACCACGTCTACTTGCGTGACCTGGTGTTCGACAAGCGCGGCGCCGCGCTGCCGGAGGGAAGCCCCCACCTGTTCACGCTGACCGACTTCCTCGATGACGCGTGGGCTCACCGCTCCTATTGGATCTTCGGCACACGCTGTTCCATCTCAACCGGTTGCAGCGGGCGCGACAAGAATCTCATCTACGGCAGGTTGCTTGTCTTTGACGGCTCGACGATCTACGGCTACGGACGGAGTACGATCCATTGGTCGAACCAACTGCAGGACGGAGCATACCGGCTGTTCGCCGTGGAGCGGGGGGAGGGGACGGCGCGGTGGGATAGGCCCGTGACGCTCCAGGTCCGCGCGATGGTCCTTACAGACAAGGTGCTATTCGTCGCCGGCCTCCCCGCCGACGCGGGCCATGGGCCGGGGGGGCGCGACGACAGCCAGGGAGGGCTGCTCATGGCCATCTCGGCCTCTGATGGCACCGAGTTGGCGCGGTACCGACTCGATTCCTCGCCGGTCTTTGACGGCATGGCTGCTGCGTATGGCAGGCTCTACATCTCGAGCACAGACGGGAAAGTGCTCTGCATGAGCGGACAGCAGTGACGGATGAATCGGGTGACGTACTACTCATTTCCGCGCTTGGGGCAACGACGACAGCGCCTTGTCAAGAAATAGGTATTGTGTCCCCGGAATTGCGGAGCTCTTTGTCGTTACTGTAGGCGAGTACCTGTGGCTCGCCGCCTCTGCACCTGTGGCTCGCCGCCGTTCCTCAGACTAGCCCGCTAACTGCTCGGCCCGTTCCGTGAGCGGCTTCGCGCGCCCCGCCCACGGGGAGTCGGCAAGAACAGGTCTGCCAACGTTTGCTTTCTCGTGGCGGACGGAACTGGGACCTACCCCGAAGATTTAGCCCTCCGCCTACCCTTTGTAGCCGGAGCAGCTTGCTCCGGCGGCCCCCAGCTCCCCGAAGGGCCATGGCGAGCTGCTTCCCAGATGGCGCCTTCGACAAGGTATTCGTGACCCATATGATCCACGAGATGCCCCGAGCCACCCGGCTGGCGCTTCTCAGGGAGGCGAGGCGGCTCCTCAGAGATGGGGGAGAGCTGATCGTATTGGAGCTGGATAACCCGGAGAGTTTGCTTCTCCGAGCATTCATCTGGTTCTGGTGGTTCTACTGGCTGCCGTTCAACTTCGAGACGCCGACTCGGAAGGATATGCTCCGGCGTGGCCTGGCAGAGGAGGTCCGGGAGGCAGGCTTCGAGGAGATGCGGAAGGCCTCGTTTGCGCGCGGGGCGTTTCAGGTGGTCCGAGGTCGGAAGTAGGAGGGGCGGGGATGGCGGGGCTGCTTATGAGGGTTGCGCGTTGTCGGTGTCGGGGGAACTCGATAATTTAGTATGGTGTCCCCAGAATTCGTGTCCCCAGAATTCGACCTTTCCCCTTTCTCCGCACCTCCCCGCTACCCGTGATGAACGTCGCAGCAATGCACGGGCAGGAAGAGGCGACAAAGCAAAGAATATCCTCCACGAGAGTGTACCCGGCGCGTGCACCTTTGCGCACGCGCCCCGGTGGAGGTGGGATAGAAATGCAGGTGGAGAACGAGCACACATTCCGCAAGTCGCTGACAGAGGGCGTGAACCTCTTTCTGGGCTCCGGCTTCCCAGTACTCGCCGAGGACGAGGACGGCAACGCCCTGCCCACGGGAGGCGAGCTGGGGGCCGAGCTAGCCGATGAGTTCTCGTTGGGCGACGCGTCGGCCCTCGACCTGTCGCAGATGTGCACCATCATCCAGCACACCGACCCCCGCGGCCTGCGCGCCTATCTGACGAAGAGGTTCTCCGTGAAGCGCTTCGACCGAAGATACAAGGCGCTTGAGCGGTGCCGGGTCGAGACCATCTTCACGACGAACATCGATGACCTTCTCTACAAGGTCTTCGAGCGGAGCACCGAGCGCTACCTCAACGATCTAGACTCTCGCGGGCCGGCCCACAGCGACCGGACGGCCGTTGACCTTGTCACCTTGCACGGCTGCGTGCGCGACCAGCACCGTCCCTTGACGTTCGCTACGCTCGACCTAGCGGCTGCCTTCCGCTCGGACCCGGATCGCTGGCACTCCCTCACGGAGCGTATACAGCGGTACCCGACGCTCTTCTGGGGGTACGGGATGGGTGACCCGGGTACGCAGGAAGCGCTGAGCGGGGTCACCGTGAGAGGGAGGAAGCACCACGACAAGTGGATCGTGCTCCGTCCGAGCGACGCCTCACCTGCAGCTGTGCAGTATTTCAAGGCGGTCGGCTTCCAGATCATCCGGGCGGACACCGCACGGATGCTCGACTACCTGGCTAGCGACGAAGTCGCCGCCGCCCCGGCCCCGCTCCCACCTCCGACCGCGGCGACACGCGAGCTCTTCCCCGAAGAGGCCGTCCCTGACATCGCCGCCGTGCCATCCCGCCCAATCATGGAGTTCTACCTGGGCGACGCCCCGCAGTGGTGCGACATCTTCTCTGGACGCCTGCACCAGACCGAGCACTTCTCCCGCGTGCGCGACTCCATCAACTCCGGCAAACACACCATCGTCATCGGGTTGCCCGCGTGCGGCAAGACCACCCTCCTGATGCAGGCAGCAGCGGAGATCCCCTACGCCGGGCACAAGCTGGTGTCGGGAGGCCTCACACCCGAGAAGGCCCGGCTCGTGCGGTCCCGCCTCCGGGGCGCCAACGCGATGGTCTTCATCGACAACTTCACCGACTCGATGGATGCCTTTGAGCTTCTGGCTGCAGAGCCCAACGTACTCGTCGCGGCCTTTGATAGAGACTACAATTTCCAGATGCTTCTGCACCGCATCGACAGCGAGCGCTGCAACGTCCTCGACGTGACTGAGTTGTCCCGGCCGGATATCCAGGCCATCCTCGCTGCCATCCCTCAGCAGATCAAGCGTCGGGAGGACCGGCCCTTCCGCACAAGCCCGGGCGTCCAGCCGTCCGTCTTCGAGATCATCGAGTCGAACATAACGCAACCCACGCTCGAGCAGCGGTGGGCTACCGTGCTCCGTGGGCTGCACGAGCAGGCACCGAATCTGTTGAGCCTCGTTCTCGTGTGCTCCTACGTCCACGGGTGCCGGACCCCGGTGTCCATGGACATGCTGATCGCCTTCTTCCGCGACATCGTGAAAGACCACAACGAGATCTACGCCATGGTGGACGAGGCCGGCGCGACGTTGTCTGAGTACGTAGGCCCCCTCGTAGATGAGGAGCAGGACCACTACGTTCCACGCTCCACCACGGTCGCCGAAGCGATCATAAGGCGTGCGAGCGACAGCGCGCTCCGCGCAGTCCTCCAGCGTTTCCACACAAACGTCACTCCGTACAGGATTTGCAGGTTCGACGTCTTTCGTAGACGCGGGTACGACGCGGACCTCATGGTACGGGCGTTCCCCGAGTGGCAGGCAGGCCGCGTCTTCTACGAACAGATCCACGCCCGAGACGGCTCTCCGTACATTCTGCAGCAGGGGGCGCTCTACCTGAGCAGGAAGAAACGGCACCGCGAGGCGTTTCAGTGGATCGACACAGCCGTCCTGGACAGCGGAGGACAGATATGGTCGATACGCAACTCCCACGCGATCATCCTCTTCGAGGCCAACATCGAGCACCCGGATCATGACAGCGAGACTGTCAGAAGGACGCTCCACCAGAGCATGCAGATACTAGCCCGGTGTTACGAGTCGGACAGGCGCCGCGTGTTCCACGCCATCAGGTTCGCCGACCAAGCACTGCGGTACAGGAACGTGTACGGCCATGACGCAGCTCGCCGGTACCTCGAAAGAGCGCGAGGGTGGCTGATCAACGAGGCCCAGGCATCGCCCTGGAGCCGAGGCGTGCGTTACCTGCTTCCCCGCGTCGAAAGGGCCCTCGGCATGTAGGCGTGTCGTCCTCGGGCGCCGGCGATGATTCCGGGGACACCATTCTGCGGACATTCATGACAAGTCCCTGTCAAGGGGAAAGCGGACGTTTCGCCTGGGCACTGGCGACCGCCGCCCTTGCCCTCCGCGCACCGAATTGCAGGTGTGCGCGTTTCCAATGAGACGATGTGTCTACGCCGGGAGCTTCGACCCCATCACCTGCGAATTCCGGGGACATAATAGCTATTTATTGACATTCGAGTGCGTGCGCTGCTATGTTGGCCGTCGTGGCACGGATGGCGCGAGTGGTACTTCCCGGAGTTGCGCACCACGTCACGTCACTTACCGCGGCGTGCGGTTCATGGCGGTGTTCGACTCCGACGCCGATCGCCGCGAGTACCTCCGGCTCCTGGCGGAGTAGGGGGAACGCTTCGGCCTCAGATTCCTTGCCTACTGCCTCATGACGAGCCATGTGCACCTGCTGGTGATCCCGAGCGCGGAGGAGAGCCTCGCCCGTGGCATCGGGGAAGCACATCGGCTCTACACGCGGATGGTGAACTTCCGGCAGGGGGTGCGAGGATACCTGGATTACAAGGGCGGTTCCACTCATGCGCATTGGATGAAGCGCACCTGGTGTCGGCAGTGCGGTACGTGGAGCGGAACCCGGTGCGGGCTGGGCTGGTGCAGCGGGCGTGGGAGTATGGGTGGTCGAGCGCCCGGTATCACGTGGGTCTGCGCAAGACGGAGCCAATCGTGTGCGATGCCGAGGAGCTTGCGGGGATACGGCACTGGCGGGAGTTGCTGCGAGCGATCCGGCACGGATCGCAGTGATCCGGGGGAGGTAGCGATGCTGCGCGAGCGGAGCCGGACGGGTCGGCCGTGCGGGAGCGAGGAGTTCATCCGACGGGCCGAGCGTGTGACGGGGCGCCGTCTGGATCTGCTGTCCCCTGGCCGCCCCGGTATACTTGACACTGTGACAAACAAGGCATTACATTGGTGTGTCTGGTGGGCCTAGCTCGACGGTCTGGCTCCGCACCCCAACGGAGCCGCCCTCAGGACTCGGCCCTCCGAGGAGGTGCGCGCGTTGGTCACAGCGGAGCCACACACCAGTGATGGCCCATTGCTGCTTCTTGCCGCGCCGGGCACGGGCAAGACCTACACACTCGCGAGGCGCATCAAACACCTCGTCGAGGAGCGCAACGTGGATCCGGGCGAGATAACGGTCATTACCTTCACCGGGGCGGCAGCATCGGAGATGAGCATGCGCATCTCCGACACGGAGTGCGAGGAGCTCTGTGTTCCTCACACTTCTCAGCCCCGCACCATCTGCACAATGCACGCCTTGGGCCACCGCATCATATGCGAGAAGGCCTCGGAACTCGACTTGCCAGCATCCCCGGCGGTTGTCGTCGGGCCGCACGTGAGAGACATGCTGATGCAGGACGCAGCTCAACTGGCGGGGTTCACCCGTGAGGAGGCGAAAGAAGCCTGCACATGCCGCCAGATGGCCGACTGCGAGCCGAGCGGGGCCAGGAAATGCCAGATCTGCCAGGGGTACGAGAGGATCTTGCGCGCCTGCGGCGCTGTCGACCACGACGACCAAATACTCTTAGCGTGCAAGCTCTTGGACGAAGACGCTGACCTCCTGGCCAGGTACAGCAGCGCTGCACGCCATCTCCTGGTTGACGAGTACCAGGACATCAACGCCGGCCAATTCCGGTTGATCGGGATGTTGACTGCCGGGCAGGCCGAGGGTCTCTTTGCCGTCGGCGACGACGATCAGAGCATATACTCATGGCGAGGCGGGTCTCCGCAGTTCATTCGGGACTTCGAGGACCACTACGGTAGTCGCGCGACCGTGACCAGTCTGCCCCGTTCCTACAGGTGCCACACGCACATCCTTGACGGGGCGCTGAGCGTCGTGGAGGCATACGACCAGGGCCGGCGCGACAAGGGCACCATTGAGTACGAGGCTGAGCAAGGCCCCAGGATCGTGGTTCATAACGCGCCGAGCGCCCAACGCGAAGCCGGGATCATCGGCAGCATCGTCGAGCGCTCGCTTCCTGCGAGCGTCCTGGTGCTAGTGCCGAACCGCCGCTACGTTCCGCTGATCGCCGGAGCCTTCCGGCGTGCTCGCATCGAGTACCTGGCTCCTGCGACCCCACCTGGGTCTGGCTTTACACTCTTGGACCGTGTACGGGCTTGGCTCATCGACGACCGCGACAACTTGGCCCTGCGCGAGTGCATCGAGGCAATGGTCAATAACGGCACTCTGGGCGTACCGTCGAGCCGCGTGCGGACGGCCAGGAAGAAGGCGGAACGGGAGGCCGCATTCTCCGTGGTGAGCCAGCTGTGGCGTGACGTAATAGGCGAAGGAATGCCCCTCTGGGACAGCCTACAGGCGGCCCGTTCGGGCGACGACCTCCTCGAGGAGATCCACAAGAACCTCTTCGAGACCCTGACTGCGCACGGCACCGATGCTTCCGAGTTTGTCAAGGTGGCGACCGACGCTTTCCGGCCTTGGAGGACCGCCGAGGACCTTCTCGAAGAGGTCAGCGCGTGGGTCAGCGCGTCGCGCATGGAGGCCCGGTTCGGCGGCCTGCCAACGGTCCGTATCATGACAATGCAGGGGGCAAAAGGACTGGAGGCCGACGTCGTGTGCCTTGTAGGACTCGAGGAGGGAGTCGTGCCCCGAACGGGTGCTGCCGGGGAGGCGCTCGCCGAGCAGAGCCGGCTGCTGTACGTCTCAATGACGAGGGCGAGACGCGAGCTCCACCTGTTCCATTGCCGTCAGCGTCCCGCCTGGATGTCGCTCCAGGCCATACATGGGCCGGGCGGGTCTCACATACTCAAGCCATCCCGCTTCCTGCAGGGCATACCGCGCGAGCACGTCAAGGCAAGGTATCACCCGGCGCGCACTAAGTAGCCCTCACCGTCCAGCAGATTCCGGGTACACCATGGTGAATCATTGAGTTTCGGAATCCACGCGCACGCGCGGCGTCGGCTGCGGCCCTCGGTCTGGTCCCCTCGCTTCTCAGACCCGTCCCCGCAGGCTGCACTCACACGACCGGAGGCAGGCAATGCCCGCTTGGGGGTCGTCGAGCTGGGGGGCAAAGGATGGAGTGGGTCAGTCCGGGGGCCGGAAAATGGTGACAGTCACTCAATTCCAGACAGGCTCGGAGCGCCGATGCTGGATGGGCCGGGGGGAGGGGGCCAGGTGGGTGGGGCAGAGGATGATGCTGGGAATTGGTGACAGTCACCCTGTTTCCGGCGTGCGAGGTCGGGGGGGATGGTGAGGCAGGGCAAAAGTCAAAAGGTGAAGGGTAAAAGGGGAAGGCGAGAGAGGGCGTGCTGAGCGACGCCGAGAGGTCAGGTGTGCTGGCGCTGCATGGGTTTCTGCGGGAGGAGGATCCGCATCACGAGCGGCTGGGGCTGCATCGGGTGGCGACGTATACGGGGGACTTCCTGTGGCTGTGTGATAGGCATTATGAGGAGTGGGAGCCGAGGATACCGGACGTTATCGACGGGGAGGCCACAGAGAACACAGAGAGAGGCAAGGAAAAAGGAGAAAGGGGAAGGCGCGAGGCGGGGGGCAGTGGGTAGTGATTAGCAAAGGAAAACGGCAACGGCGGCGGCCCACAGGTGACCGCCTACAATAACGGCACAAGGCCAGAGGCGACGGCGCCGCGGGACGGTCGCCGACGCGCCATAGCCGCTTTGGCGACGGCGCGAGATCCCGTACGGGATGCCGCTTGCTACTCTACGAGTCTACTCCGCCGAAGCAGCTCCGGCTGCGAAGGCCGGAAGTAGCTCGCTACGTAGCACGAGTCAGACAGGCACCCCGCACTGCAGTAACAGCAAAGGCGAACGGCAAAGACGGCGGCCCACAGGTGCTCGCCTAGTGCGCCGGCAAGCGTACGAGGTCAGGGAGGTGGAAGTCCTCCCCAAGGCATACGCTCTCCGGCCTTGTAACCGACTGTAACTGCGTCGCCGCAAGGCGGGGTGGGAAGCAACAGGAGGTGACCGACCAGTCCGTAGGTGACGAACTCGATTCGGCCTAGGTGTTGCGGCGAGCCTGCTAGGCACTGGCGAAGCCCGCTCCCGGGAGACTGGGACGCCCGTGGCGCTGAGGGGTAGCGTGCCAAAGCGACGACGGGGCGCACTGGGTGGTTGGAGACGGAATGGTCCGAAGGGCCGCGTACGTGAAGCAGGGAGACCCGTGGGGAACAGGGAGAGCCTCACGGGAGTCAGAGCGTCCATAGTAGCTGAGAGGCGCCTGTAATGGGCGCGGAGCCAAGGGGCGCAGGAAGGTGGATGCGGGAGTCCATGTCGACAGAGCCGGCACAATTGCCCGAAGGGGCTAGATACGCCGGAGAGGTCCGTGCCCCCTGGGCGTGGGTCCAGTGGTCGGTGTGGACGGAGCGCATGTTGACGGCCCTGGAGCAAGGGGTCAAAGGAGGCAAATGGCACAGCCTGATAGACAATCAGCGCTGGCCGAATGCTTTCTTTGCCGAGCATGGGCTGTTCTCCCTAGCGGCAGCCTACGC
>JAUWAU010000069.1 GCA_030601885.1 Armatimonadota bacterium | reverse complement strand
TCAGCCGTCTTCTCCCTTTTCCCTTGACCCTTTTCCCTGCCTCTACATCATGGCCGAGTGGTGTGAGCGTGAGGGCGTGCAGGTGTGGGCCTACTGCCTGATGCCGAACCACGTGCACCTGATCGCGGTGCCGGAGACGCCGGAAAGCCTGGGGCGTGCCGTCGGCGAAGCGCACCGGCGCTACACGCGGCGGGTGAACTTGCGGGAGGGCTGGCGAGGACATCTGTGGCAGGGACGGTTCGCGTCCTTCCCGATGGACGAGGTCCACACGGTGCAGGCGGCGCGGTATATCGAACTGAACCCGGTGGGAGTGGGTCTGGCCAAGCGGGCGGCGGAGTACCGCTGGAGCAGTGCGGCGGCGCACGTGACCGGGCGGGATGATACGCTGGTAAGAGTGCAGCCTCTGGTGGAGATGGTGGGAGAGGGGAGGTGGGAGCAGTTCCTCGGGGAGCAGGTGACGCGGGAGGAGTGGGAGCTATTGCGCCGGCACGAGCGGACGGGTCGTCCTCTGGGCGACGACAGCTTCCTGGGACGTGTGGAATCATCGCTGGGGCGCGTGCTCCGCCCACAGAAGCGGGGCCCCAAGGGCCCATGGAAGCACCGCCGCAAAAATTAAGTATGGTGTCCCCAGAATTGTCAGCCGCCTGGGTGGAGATGTGGACTAGCGACGAAGACAAGACGACCAAAAGGATGCGCGTTTACAGTTGGGGCATTGGCTTGCCGCCCAACATCTCATGCATCAAGATGAACCCGCCCCCTGCCGTCCCCCCGGGGATGACGTGCGACGAGGGCAGCCAGGACGGGGATTCAGGTGAGGAGGATGATGACGACGATGAGGATAACCGAGGAGGGGACGACGATTAGAACACGGGACTCGCGCGCGGGGCCACGCGCCCGACGGAAGGCCGCAGTCCGATGGACGGATCCCAGCTCCCGACGGCTTGTTTGCTACTACGCGGCCTTTGTGGCAACATACTGGGTCAGCGTGTGCATCAGCGCCTGGCTGGTATGGGCGTTCATAGAACCCTCCTTCCTTTGGCTCGTCGTGCAGCTGGGTGTGCACGTGTGTATCTTCGGCGCCGCAGGATGCATGCTCCCCCGGATCCTGGGAGGGCGTCTTGGAGTCCACGCGCTGGCTTTGGGCGTCGCGTGGCTGGCCTCCGTGTACGCCTTCAAGGCTCTTTGGATAGCCCTCTCGCTACCGAGCCTGTACCTCCCCGCCGGTTCCAGCGACTGGCAGCTCACGTGGCGCGCGTTGCCTTTCACGACGCCGTTTGAGGTAACGGTGTTCGTGGGGCTCGCCGTGGCGGGCAGCGGGATAGCTGCGTGCCTAGCCTGGATAGTCGAGTCAAGACGGCGGCCTCCAAATTCCGGGGACGCCATACTTAATTCTTGCCCGCCTCGCGGGGTCCGCCGGCGCTAGCTCCTGACCACCACAAACACCCCGAACTCCTCCTCAATCGGCACGCTGATCGTCTCGCCCTCGCACTTGCCCTCGAGGATCGGCTGCCCGAAGAAGTCCCTCGGATCCAGCAGCCGGAAGGGATCGCCGGGTTGCAGGAAGGGCGCGACCTTGACGGGCACCGTGTGTGCCTTCTGCCAGTTGTAGATCGCCAGATGCGCCCGGTTCGGATCGTACTTGTTGGGGAGCAGAACGACCTTCGCACCGTGGGAGCGCGGATCGCCTTCGTTGAGGACCAGGTTGCCCTCCTCGACGAGCTGCCTGCACTCCTTGATGCTCAGGGACCCGTTCACTATCACGTTATCGCGGAGCTCGGCGTCCTCGACGTGCGTGGCGTAGCCGATCCGCATGTTCACGCCGTACAGGTAGTTCCTGAAGACGCGGATGCCACGACTCGGCCTGCCCCCGCCGATCAGGAACGGGCCTTTGTCGTAGGCGATGTTGCCCTCGATGAGATAGTTATCAACGTAGGCCCGTGAGGAGCCGTAGGCGTGCATCGTATAGCTGCCGTTGTAGAGGGCGCTCATGATGCAGCTCGAGATCGTCTTCACGCCCGTCTCGTTCTGCGTGTAGATGCAGTGCCCGTGGCCGCGGTCGGGCGCCTGCCAGCCGTTGTCGTACAGCAGGCACCCGTGCACCTCGGCGTCCACGGCGTCCTTCCAGAGGCCAATTGCCTGGTACGTCTGGTGAATGACGAGGTTGATGAACTTGCACCCCGTGCACTTCTGCACGTGCAGCCCGCCCGCGGGGCCCGTCAGGTCGGCGGGGTGCGAGCCGGGCTGCTCGGTGCGGCGCGAAATGTCCGAAACGATCATCTCCAGATCCCAGATCCACACGTACGAGGATGGCTCCCGGTAGCTGATCTGCAGCCCGCCGTCGATCGTGACGCGCTCGCCGGGATAGGCCCGTACGTGAATCGGCGCACCCTCTTTGCCGTCGAGCGCCACCACATAGCCCAGGTTGCTATGCCGCCGATCCGGATGCTTGTATGTGCCGCCGCGGAGCCAGATGATGTCCCCGGGCTTCACCTCCTGCTTCCCGCCCAGCGCCGAGACGATATCCCACGGCGCCTCCTTCGTCCCGGGATTCGTCTTCATCCCATTCGGCGCGACGTGGTACTCCGCCGCACCAGTCACGAGCGGAACGCGGTCGGTCCACAGCGCCTTGTTCTGCGCCTCGGCAGTGGACGCCAGCATGATGGACACAATGGCGCCGGCGATCACGTATCGCATCGACTGTCCCTCCACACCGAGATGGCCCCTGAACGCGTTGGAGCTACCGAGAACCATCAACTATCAGCCATCCCTACCCGATCCCCCAGTGCTCGTCGATCTCCCTCTGGTAGCCTTCCACGGCACCGGAGAGCACGTCAGCATACTTCACCGCCTGGCCGCAATAGGACGACTCGAAGATGGCCTCGGCGATGGCTTTCGACTTCATGCCGCCCACTGCATCAATCTCGGGGGCGCGCTCGTCGGCGATGGCCCGCAGGAAGTCGTACACCTCGAGCGCAAAGCCGTCCTCGAAGCCGTGCGGGAAGAGCCGCTCGCGCTCGGCGTCACTGAGGCTGGCAAGGAACTCTGGCTGGAGATCCCCGAGCGTCTTCGCCGTCCCGTCGGCCGCGATGACCTCGGCTCCCGGGTGGGGCCCGTGGAAGATGTCCCGCCGATCCATGAGGCAGCCCTCGCTCCCGTAGTACACCACATTGATCATCGGCCGTCCCGGCGCCGCCATCGTCCAGCTCCACACGCCCATCGGTCCGCTCGCGAAGGTGATCGTCGCGATCCACGTGTCCTCGCGGAAGTCGTTCACCGTCTCGTCGTTCTTCTTATGCGGCCACTGCTCGAGCTGCCGCACCTGCGCGTAGATGGTGTCCGGATCGCCGAAGATGTATCGCATCGTATCGCAGAAGTGCGCCCCGCTGTCCATCACCATCCCGCCCCCGCCCATCCACTTGTCCACCCGCCAGTGCCACGCCGGCGGCTCGTCGGAGGCCTTCCACATCGCCTGCTGCAGGAAGAACAGCCTCGGCTCACCGATGAGCTTCGCCTCGTTGATGGCCCAGTGGGCGATGCGCTGGCCAGGCTGGCGCCGGATGTTCTCGGCGGTCGCCGCGATCTTTCCGGCCCGTTCGGCGGCGTCGATGATGAGTTTGCTCGCCCGGATGGTGATCCCGATGGGCTTTTCGATGAGCACGTTCACGCCCGCCTCGAGGCAGGCAACGCCGCTCACGTGGTGGTCCGAGTGCGGCGTGCAGATGTCCGCCCCATCCAGTTCCTCATTGGCCAGCATCTTCGACAGATCCGTGTACGAGCTCGGCGCCTCCGACTGGAACTTGGCGATCTCCTCGGCGAGCGCGGCGTTCTGCCCCTCGGCCTCGTCGCACAGCGCCGTAATGAGGAACAGATCCGGCTCAGCCTCTTTGATCGCCGCGTATCCGCGCGTTACGTGTCGGGTCGCAATGCCGCCGCAGCCTATGAGGGCGATCTTGAGGGGAAGCGTGGGCAAGTGGATCATCTCCTTGGCGCAAGCTGTGCTGAAGTTCGTTGTGTGGGAGTCGCACGCGAGCGGAGCTTCGACGCAAAGAAGAAGAGCACCTGCGCACGTGTCGCAAGGTGCTCTCTCGCTGCATGCTATGCCGCCGATGTCTCAGGCGATCGCACGCCGTCTCGTCACCAAGGCAGCGATCATGTCCCGTTGGGACACCCGGTGAGTTTCGGGGAGAGATCCCGAAACTCCACGATGAAGATTGGCCCGACGTGCCACTGAGGCCCACCCAGGCTGGCAGCCTGGGCCACACATGAGTGGCCGATGTGCGGAATCTTCGAGGCAACTCGCCATGGCCCTTCGGGCCACCCGGAAACGATGAAGATTGCTGTGCTGGCCCATCTGTCAGGGATCGACAGAGGGACGGCAGCGAGCCACAGGTACTCGCCTACAGAAAGGCACGCAACCAAATCTTCGAAGCAGCTCTTCATGGCCCCGTTGGGCCACCCGGAAACGATGAAGATTGCTGTGCTGGCCCATCTGTCAGGGCTCGACAGAGGGACGGCAGCGAGCCACAGGTACTCGCCTACAGAAAGGCACGCAACCAAATCTTCGAAGCAGCGCCACCCGGGACATCCGCGCCTACCGATACCGACTCTCGGTGAGCGTCCGCTACTCGACGGGAATCTTCTTCGGCTCCTCGTCCTCGAGCAGCTTCTCGAGGCGCTCGATCTTCCGGTCGATGCACGTGCGGCACGCCAGGAGCAATTCCCTCCGGGCGTTCACGAGGTGTCGTCCGACAGGCGAGCGCCAGAAGTCTCGTACACACTCGCACACGAACCAGTATCGGCGTTGCCCTTCTTCGCGCTCCTCTTCACTTTTTTCCTCTTCAGTCTCTGGCATTGCTCAACCCCCAAACATCGTCAAGCCGGCGTGTTCGCCGGGCGCTACGGAGATGTCCCCGCCGGCTCTCGAGGGCGCTCGACGGCCCCGAAGTGCACCGACAGCCATCCGCCCTCGAATCGTCCCGCCTTGGCCGAGAGCCGGGCCAACGCACGCGGCAGCAGCAGATTGCGCCGCCGAGCGTTGGCAGTGATCGTCAGCTCCTCTCCGCGCTGCAGGAGCTCTATATTCTCCTTCGCAGCGAAGGGCAGCTTGACCTTCAGAGTATACCCATCGTCCCCCCGTTCCTCGATGCGCACGGGTGGCTCCTCGCACAGTACCGCCGCCGGGTCGGTGTCGCCGTAGATCGCATCTGCCATCTCCCGGAGCGTGTCCATCCCCACGATCTCGCTGGCGAACAGCGGCACGTTCAGGATCGGCAGAGGAGCGAAGGCTGCCTCGATGTCCTCGAGGTATCGCGCCTGTGCGCTCTTCCACGCGGCGAAGAACGGATCGGTCACCTTCGGGGGCAGGGCGCGATTGACGATCACGGCATCCGTGGGCAAGCCGTACAGGCACAGATGGGTGAAGGCCCGTTTCGTCTCCTCGATGGCCATCTTCTCCGGATTGCACACGAGCCGGACGGAGCAATTCTGAGGATCCGACAGGAGCTCCTTGATGCCATCGATGCGATGGTACAAATCCAGCAGCGAGGCGTACACGTCGTCGGTGGGCAGCGGAACATCAAGGACGTGCTTGAGGACGGGCCTGGCAATGCGGACAGCCGCGCGCTCAAGGTGGAAGAGCTTGCGCATGAACCAACGGAGGACTTCCGGGAAGCTCAGCAGTCGCAGCGTCGCGCCGGTTGGCGCGCAATCCACGATGAGCACCTCGTACTCGCCGGCGTCAATGTGCTCCTTAATGCGCAACAGGAAGGAGAGCTCCTCCGCGCCCGGCAGCACGGCCATCTCCTCGGCTACGACCTTCGTCACGCCCTGCGAGGCGAACAGATGCCGCCAGTAATCCCTCGCCTTGCCGAAGCTGCGCTGCAGCTCCACATGCACGTCTATCTCCTGGGCAAAGAGGCGGTCGGCCATCTGCACGACGTCGGCGCTCAGGGGTCGGCCAAAGGAATCCGCCAGGCTGTGGGCAGCATCGGTGCTCACGACCAGCGTTCGCCGCCCGCGCTCGGCGCACGCCAGCGCGGTGGCCGCGGCGACGCTCGTCTTGCCGACGCCTCCCTTGCCTGTCATCAACACGACGCGCATGCGCATCACCAGAGATACATCCCGGCGGCATTCGTCCTCATGCTATATCCTAATTCGCGACGCCCGCTTCGCGCTCCTGCCGCACGAGATTACAAAACGCTGACGCGGCCGATAGAAGCGATTCCGCGCCGGTGATGCGACAGCTCTGCCGAGGCAGAGGAAAGCCAGCCTGGCAGCGGAAATGCACCAGCGCCGCACGTCACGGGCAAGTCGAGCGATAGGGAAGAGGAGGAGCCGGATGTACCGATGCCGGGCGGGGCAGACACGCTCCCTTGACACGGGCGAGCCCGCGCTGTGCCGCGGCTTCACGTTGATTGAGCTGCTCGTGGTTATCGCCATCATAGCCGTGCTGGCGGCGATTCTCTTCCCAGTGTACTCGAAGGTGCGCGGCCGGGCGCTGATGACGACGTGCCAGAGCAACATCAGGCAACTCGGCATGGCCCTCCAATTGTACACGGATGACTACGACGAGACGTTCCCCGCCGGCACGACGGCCGACATGGTGATCGGCGAGCATGACAAGCAGCTCTGGGCGTACATAGCCGTGGTGCTGGATCCCTACGTTCGGGAGGAGCGTGTTGCCGTCTGTCCGGCGGACGCGCGTCCGGAATTGCCCTATTCGTACATGTACTCCTACTGTCTGTACTCGGACACGGCCGATATCAATGCGGGCAGGAATCCGACGAATATGCAACAGCACTGCAGGAGCGAGATGAAGTGGCCGGCGCAGAAGGTGGTCCTATTCGAGAGCTGCTATTTCCACCATCCGCCGCCTGATCCGTGGTATGTCTCCGAGGGCCGAGGAGCAGGCGGCCTCGTCGCAGCCTTCGGAGACGGGCATGTGAAGCTCGTTCGACCCGCCGACGGTCTCGCTACGAACTCTCCCTACGCCATCCCGGCAGGCGGCTGCGATTTCAACTACACCCACAACGGCGTCGGGGGCAAAGACTTCCCCTAGCCGCCTTCATGAGGACGGTCATCAGCCAGCCTCGAGGTCCAACGTGATCCCGTAATCCAGTTGTTGTGGTGGCTGCATGGGGCCGCATATTCAGCGGAAATATACCCTGACGAATAAATAATAGGCGACTTTTTTCGCCGGCGCAGCCTGCCGAAACGGGCATACTTTCTCCAGCGAAGCCGCCCAGGAAGGCGATAACCAAGCGGGTTTCAGGGCCTTGTTCGCCGTTGAGAACAGGTCGAATCACGGGTCGGCCTGCGCCAATATTGGAGCTTGCTATGGCGGCGCCAGAGTGATATAATCGCCCACTACGGAGGGGATGCACGAAGCCTTGCGTTGACGCTCGACAGCTCGGATGAGTTAGCGTCTTTATAGGTTCTACGGGGCAAAGTTCTACAAAGGTTCGCCTTCGAATGGCAGGACAGGTGGGTTCATATTGACGGCAGCGAACGCCATATCAGTGGCAGCCTCCGAGTCAGGGACAGATGCGCTGACGCCTAAATTCACAGAGAACGCCATTACGGTTCTCGAGCGGCGCTACCTGAAGAAGGACGACGACGGAAAGCCTATCGAGACGCCGGCGGACATGCTCATGCGGGTGGCGCGCAATATCGCGTCCGCCGACAAGCGATACCCGGGGGCAGACGTCGAGGCTGACACGGCCGAATTCTATGAGCTGATGGCGTCGCTGAAGTTCGTGCCCAACTCTCCCACACTCATGAATGCCGGGCGGAAGCTACAGCAGCTCTCGGCGTGCTTCGTGCTTCCGGTCGAAGACGATATGTACAGCATCTTCGAGGCCATCAAGAACACGGCGCTGATTCACAAGAGCGGCGGCGGCACGGGTTTCTCCTTCTCACGGCTACGGCCGGCCAAGGATGTGGTGCAGTCCACGAAGGGCATTTCGAGCGGGCCGATCTCCTTCATGCACGTGTTCGATGCGGCCACCGAGGCCATCAAGCAAGGCGGGACGCGTCGCGGCGCCAACATGGCCGTGCTTGCCGTCGATCATCCCGACATCGAGGCCTTCGTTCACGCGAAAGAGCAGCAGGACCTGCTCAACAACTTCAATATCTCCGTTGCCGTAAGCGACGGCTTCATGGAGGCCGCTGAATCCGACGACACGTACGAACTGATCAACCCGCGAACGGGGGAGCCGGTGGCGACGAAGAACGCCGGAGCCATATTCGACGAAATGGTGTCGCTGGCGTGGAGGTACGGCGACCCGGGGATCATCTTCCTGGATCGCATCAACGCCGACAATCCGACGCCTCACATCGGCGCGATCGAAAGCACGAATCCCTGTGGTGAACAGCCGCTCCTGCCGTACGAGTCGTGCAATCTGGGCTCCATCAACCTGGCCAAATTCGTACGACGCGAAAACGGGCACCCGGCCATCGCGTGGGACGAGCTGCGCCAGACGGTTTTCACCGCCGTTCGCTTCCTGGACAACGTCATCGACATGAACAACTTCCCCCTGCCCGAGATCAAGGAGATGACCGAGGCGAATCGCAAGATCGGCCTCGGCGTGATGGGCTGGGCGGACGTGCTCATCCTGCTCGGCATCCCATACGACACGGAAGAGGCGCTCGAGCTTGCTGAGAAGGTGATGAAGTTCATCCGCGACAATGCGCGTGCTGCCTCGGCGGAGCTGGCGAAGGAGCGCAGCGCATTTCCCAACTTCAGCGGGAGCGCCCACGACGGGCCCAATGGGCAGCAGCTCCGCAATGCCACGACGACGACCATCGCGCCGACGGGCACCATCAGCCTCATCGCCGGTTGCTCCAGCGGCATCGAGCCGCTCTTTGCCGTCTGCTACAGCCGTGTGGCATTTGATACCGAGCGGCTCATTGAGGTGAACCCGATCTTTGAGGCCGTGGCGAAGGAGCGCGGCTTTCACTCGACCGAATTGATGGACGACATTGCCGAGCACGGCTCGATCCAGGAGCTGTATAACATCCCCGAGGACGTGCGGCGAGTTTTCGTCACGGCCCATGACGTGTCGCCGGATTGGCACGTGCGTATGCAGGCGGCCTTCCAGAAGTACACCGACAATGCCGTGAGCAAGACGGTAAACTTCCCTCATGACGCCACGAAGGCAGACGTCGCGAAGGTCTACCGACTCGCCTATGAGTTGGGCTGCAAGGGTGTGACGATCTACCGCGATCGCAGCCGCGATGAGCAGGTCATCAGCTTTGGCGAGCAGCAGCAGGAGGCAGTGGATGAGCGGGGCCGGATTGTCCCGCGCGGGCGGCCGCAGGTGACAACGGGCCAAACGCGTAAGATGATCACCGGATGCGGCAACCTGTACGTAACGATTAACCAGGATGAGAGGGGAATGTTCGAGGTGTTCGCCGCCATGGGCAAGGCCGGCGGCTGCGGCGCCTCACAAAACGAGGCTATCGCCCGTCTCACCTCGCTGGCGCTCCGGTCCAACGTCAGTCCGGAGGCCATCATGGAGCAGCTCCGAGGCATTAGCTGCCACCGACCAGCGTGGGAGAAAGGGCAGAAGGTGCTCTCCTGCGCCGACGCAATCGCCAAGGCTATCGAGCGGGGTCTGGAAGAGGATGCCACCGGCCAGCAGCAGTTCTATTTCGAGCCCGTGACACAGAGCCTCGGCCGATGCCCCGATTGCGGGGGCCCCATCGAGCATGAGGGTGGGTGTGAATCGTGCCTCGTGTGCGGCTACTCGGAGTGCAGCTAGCCGCCCGGAGCTTCCGCGCTTGAGCGAATGGGCACGAGTTTGGCGGCGCTGCAGCGCCACCTACCCCGGGACGTGCCGTCAATTCCAACGGCTTCCACGCATATCTGTGCGCCCCGGTTGCGCGACTGCCAGGTGAATGCATAGCGTGCCCCGTCCAACCCCATCCGCGCTGCAGGTATGAGGTTACGATTGAGGCGGCGAGCTTTCTTGCCCGCGATCTGGACCACGTTGTATCCGGCAATTCCCACCTCGGTCGCCGTGCGCCATCGCACCATTACGGTGCCGTCGTGCCGCTCCGCCGACAGTTCAGCCAGCACCACGCAGGTGGGCTCGAGGATGACGAACTCCGTATCGTCCAGGATCGCCGGATCGCCAGTGCTGTACGTTGCCGGCACAGTATCAAACTGGCCGTACGTGACGAGATGGCCGGCACCGACGGGGCCCGTGCTCGTCCAGTCGCTGTCCTCATTGCGCCCGCTGGCCATTGCGACGACAACATCTACCTCAGCGAGATTGCCCAGTGCATCGTAGTATGCCACCTGATATGTGGCACTGGGGGCGTAGCCACTCAGCAGCGCGTAGACGGGCTGACCGATCGGGAACCAGGTTTTCGCGGTTTTCCGGTCAGCGTCCTCGTACGTCGTCGCCGCGCCGTCCAGGAGGGTGATATTGATCTTGTCGATGGCTCCGGCTGGGTTGAATCTCGGGGGCGGGGACGCGGACATATCGTAGGTGGCAACGCGCCCTTGGCCTGCCGCGCCGGCGGCCCGCCAATCGCTGGCGATGGTACCCGTTCCGTCAGCGATGACGACGTCCACTTCTTTGAGATCGCGGTTACCATCGTAGTAAGCGATCTGGTATTGCTGCCCCGGGGTGTAGGACCCTGTCCCCTTGCTATACATCGTCTCGCCGATGACGAAGCCGGACCGGGCCTGGGTGCGCGGCGGATCGCTGAACATCTGGAGAGCCGCGCCCGCGGGTCGAGCCCCGCCCGCGAGGGTCAGCACGAGTGCACCAACACACGCAAGCGCATGCCCCCGCGGCGTGGCCGGGCTTCTCTGTGCCCTGCTGGCCATCGGGTTAGCCTCCGAACGACCCCGAGAGTGCGGCCCTGTACTGTATTCTTACCACTATTGCAGCTCCCGCACTCAGGTGCAGAACAAGGTCGGCTTTATTGACACCAGTTGCGGACCGTACGAAGCGGCCTCCGGTTGCACCGCGTACTCGCCTCCCCGGCACTTGACAGGAACGGAATGCGTTCATAGAATCGTATTGTGTTCATCGCTCCAAGTACCTCGTGGGGGGAGGACCGCATGGCCGCAGAGAAATGCCCTAAGTGCAGCGCGGGAGTGCAGCCAACAGACGCGCAGTGCATGGACTGTGGGGCGGACTTGCTCGAGGCGCGGCGGAAGGCGGAAGCGACATTGATAGAGACGGCCCGACTCCCCGTCGCGGCGGCGGCTCCGCCTCGGACGGCAGCAGCCACGGGGCGAGGCGAGGTTGGCGAGTCGGCGGACGAGACGCGCCTGCGCATCTTCGACCAGCAACTGGCGGAGAAACTGATCGGCGAACGGCAAGCGGCGTACGCCAGCGCCGGCATCGCGCTCATCATCTGTGGCGTTGTGGCATTCATAGCGAAACAGCAGATCGACGCAGCCGGCGGCCCGGCTGCGTTCGAACAGGTGACGCCCGCGGGCATCCGACACCTTGGCTGGGGCGCCTTGGCCGATGCTGCGGTGACGGGAATGTGGCTGGCGTTGGCAACGTTGTCGGCATTCCTATGCGTGGTCGGGCAGAGCTGGCAAGGCTTGCGGGCCGGCCAATCGATCCGAGCCGTGGCAGATGGTGAGAAGCCGGTGCCGGTGGGCATCAGTATGGCCACCAAGGCGGGCTTGCTGCTTTTCGCCATCATCTGCCCACCTATGGGCATCATAATGGGTCTCGTGTTCAAGCTCAGTAACGACGACGAGACCGCGGCCATGGGCGGCATGCTCATGTTGGCCGGCTTCGTCGCCTTGCTGGCGCTCGTCGGCAATTGGCTCTGGGAACTCGCGGAGAACATCAAGACAAAACCGCGCCCAACGAGAAGAGCGTCCGACACGGCGCTCCTGCTGTATCCTCTCGGCGCTGCTCTGTCCTCCAGCTTCGCCGCACGCCGCGAGCGCGGTCGCTGAGGCAGCTCCTAGCGCTCATCAATGCCCAGCAAGAAGTGGATATAGCTGAGCTGGCCGGCGTGGTAGTGTTTGTGCCGCAGCATGTGCAGGAGGATCCAGCGCACTGTCTTCGGTTCCGTGCGCCAGCGCACATCTCGATGCGCGCTGAGCTCCTCGTCATCGAGTCCGGCTAGCACGCCGGCCACGACTTGCTGTGTGTCAGCAATGAGCCGGAGCAGTGCCGCCTTTGCCGGCTCATCCTCCGGGCGAATGGGCCCACTGCGGGACCCGCCATCAATGACGTTCAGGTAGTGCAGGTCCGCGTTGCAGGCGTGGATCACGATCTGGGTGGGCGTCGTCGCCAAGGGCGTTGCCTTGAACGCCATTTTGTCGTCCGGGATTAGTTCCAGGGCGTGCCGCAGTTGATCGTAGGTCAACTGCGTGATGTCGTCGATGTCCTGGAGTTGACTGCTCTGCGGCACCGTTCCGCCCTCCTTCGCCAATGCGGGCATCGTGCCCCCGTTCGCGGCCCAGTCGCTCACAACCTTCCGGTGCCGACGAAGGCCCCTGCCGCACCGACGACGAGGAATGCTCGTGAGCGGGTGGAACCTCCCCCCAGTGTGTTCCGAACCCAAGCCTCCAATGGTAGCTCCAGGGTGCTTGCCGAGCCGTCATCCCATCTGAGGGAGTCCATCGATGCACGAGCAGCTCGACGTGGTGACGCTGAAGTCCCGCGAGGGCATGCGGATAGTCCGGGTCACGGCGCCGGACGAGGAGTTCAAGGAGCGGATTCTGCCATTCCTTGGCCATAAGGGCCAGCCGTGGGAGCGGCCGATGCGGGATGCGCTGGATGGCGACCCGGCCTTTGGGGATCTCGCCACCCACTTCTATCTGGGTCTACTGGGCGATACGGTCGTTGGCAACATCACGCACGTGGAGAAGCTGAACCGGCCAGTGGGGATCCTGCAGCATGTCTTTACGCCGCCCGAGCAGCGTCGCAAGGGGATCTGCACGGCTCTGATGCGCGCCTGTACGGAGGACTTCACCGCGCGAGGCGGGCGGGCGCTCTACCTGGGCACCGGGTACGACACGTCCCCCTATCACATCTATCGAAGCTTCGGCTTCGAGGGGCTGGGGGAGACTGGATGGATGCAGTGGTTCCCGGAGCCCGATTTCGAGACTACCTTCTTTGCACCATCGCCTGCGCGAGTGCGTGAGCTGACGTGGGGAGACTGGCCGCTCACGCACGCACTGACGGTGGTTCGTGACGGATGGATCCTGCGCAGCATCGAGCTGCATCTGTATGGTTTCGATGGGTTCGAGCAGCACCACATCGAGCTGCAGCAGAGGCTAGAGCAGGAGCGTATAGTGGCGGCGCCCTGCCTCGAGGCACAGAGCGGGGCCGTTGTCGGTTTCGCCACCTTGACACGCCAGCCGCAATGGCACTTTGATACGCTCCTGCTGGACTTCTTCGTTCACCGGAACTTCTACGATCAGGCGCAGGCCTTGCTGGCCGGACTCCCGGAGCGCGAGGAGAAGGTGCAGTGCTTCGTGGATGCGGAGGCGACGGTCAAGGCCGACGTCCTCCAGGCCGCCGGCTTCGAGAAAGAGGGCACCCTCAAGCGCCAGCTCCGCTGGGATGACCGTTACCTCGACGTGGACGTGTACGCCAGGTTCTGAAACCGCCACGCTCCGGGCTGCGGCGCGCACTGCCACTCTGCGAAACGACTCCTCCTCGACCGCCATTCCAGGCGTGTGCCCGCAAAGCTCACCTCCCCCGGCGTCTCCTGCCAAACGTCCAGCACGCCAGCACCCAGCCGGTCAGGCTGAGGACACTGACGGCCAGCCCCACCACGAAGCTCCGGGGCAGGTAGCGCAGATGGATCGTATACGAGCCCGTCTCCCGCAGTCGCAGCGCAATGAGGCCCTCTCTATCGAACAGCTCGCCTCGATCGCTCCGCCACGCCTGGTGGTAATTCTGGTTGATCACGAGAACGCCCGGTTTCGCAACGGTTACCTCGACGAGGATGGAATTCGGCCGAAAGCTCGGCTGCGCCATCGACGACGGCGTCTCTGCCAACGGCCCAGCTTCTCCAACGAAGAAGGCTTCGCCGCGATACTCCGGATTCGGGATGAGCTTGTTGCTGGCGTCCACGAAGTACTTCGGGATGGCGTTCTCAGCAATGGGTATGGCCACATTCCAGTCAACGGTGCCCACGTTCTCGCGCAAGTTCACATAGGCTACGGCGCGGGGCGGTTGCGCTCGGTTTCGCGGCAGATCCAATCCCTGAACGTTGAAGAACTCCTGTTGCTTCAGAGCATCGGACGGCATTTCGAGCACGTGCGTCTGGCGTTGGACCTGTGTTGTCTTGGGATAGAGGAAGCTCACTCCGGCGACGATCAAGCCGATGGCACAGACGTGCTCCAGCCATGGCCCTCGCAGCTTCCGCAGCAGCCAGAAGAACTGCCCGGCTCCCATTGCGATCGACAGGACGATTTGGAAGGAGAAAAACTTGTAGGGCAAGGTGATCGTGCTGAATATCGGTAAGCCTTGCAGGAGCCCAAACAGATCAAACGGCGCCTTATTGCCAAGCGCCAGCCAACTGCATAGTACGAGGGTGATGAGCCAGGGCAATGACCTTTTCCAGACACAGCACGAAGCGATCGCGAGCAAGAGAATCGGAAGCCATCCGACCGTCACGAAGCTCCGTTGGCCCCGGATGCTAAATGCGAATTCCACCAACTCCCGGCAATTGGGGCCATAGGCATCGTCGATCTTGGCGTGCGTGTATAGCTCCATATGGGTCAGTCCGCCCCTGGCGTTGATGAATTCCAGCGCCGGGAGAATCCGCGCCATCCCGACGAAGAAGGCCACGCTCAACACCAGCACGAGAACCTTCAACGCTCGGACATCAAACGCCGTGGCGGACGCCTTGCGGGTCAGGGTGCCGAGCATCGGCACAGCATCCAGAAGACAGAGTACGCCCAAGTAGAACACGGCCATGAAGAAGGCCTGCTTCCCGCTGGAGAGCATGGTGTAGAACACGAAGGGGAGCAGGAAAAGTGCAGTCCGTCGTCCCCGACACGATAATGCGATCAGGAGCATGCACAACGGCAAGTAGGCCGGGCAGACTTCGTGCGGATTGCCGCCCCACATGAAACCAGGCACGAAGAGGCTTGTGCCCACTATCAGCGCCGAGAAGAGCGCTCCCCAACGCGTGTAGCCGAGAACGTAGCGCCCCAGCGCGTAGGTCCCGAGTCCGCTGGCGAGGACCGCGACAAAGCCGATCAGCTTCAGCCCCATCACCGCGCCAAACAGGACGGAGAGCAGCACGAGAGGATTCAGAGCCGGGTCCTCCGGCTCGCCCAGCGTGGGAAAGCCGCCGCCGAACCAATGAGACCGGAGTGGGAAGGTGCGGTGCTCGAGAAGGCTTTTCCGTACTGCCTCATGTCGAGAAGCGTACAGAAAGAAATCTTCGCTTGGATTCGCCCTACCTCCCGAGGTGAGCGTGGGAAGCCAGGACACCGCGATGACGACGCAGATGACGGTGAACGCCAGCAAGTCCAGCCAGCGGTGGTCGGCAGTCATTCGCCTGTCTGCATGGCCCGTCCGGCTGGCTCGAGAGTGGCCCTCCGTTGTGCGCTCATCGCCCATCGTACCTGCAGTCCATTCACGCGGACAAAGGGGGCAGCAGAATCAGGTTCACTGTGCCTTTGTCGCTAGCGGAGCCTGGGACATGTCGCCTTTGCCCCAGTGCTGCAACCGCCTGCCCAGGAACGTCCAACACGCCAGCACCCAGCCGGCAAGGCTGAGGACACTGACGGCCAGCCCTGCCACGAAGCTCCGTGGCAGATACCGCAGATGGATCGTATACGAGCCCGTCTCCTGCAGTCGCAGCGCAATGAGGCCGTCTCTATCGAACAGCTCGCCTCGATCGCTCCGCCACGCCTGGTGGTAATTCTGGTTGATCACCAGGACGCCCGCTTTCGGAACGGTTACCTCGACGATGATGGAATTGGGCCGAAAGGTGCTTTTCGCCGCGTATCCCGCGGGCGCATCCTCGGCAGAGCCCGTCTCCGCGGTCCGCTCGTGCACCGGCGATGTGCTCCCGGGCCGCCCGCCTGGCTCAACGAAGTATGCTTCGCCCCGATACTCAGGATTCGGGATCAGTCTGTTGCGGGCGTCCACGAA
>JAUWAU010000073.1 GCA_030601885.1 Armatimonadota bacterium | reverse complement strand
GGCATCCCGGCCGTCGCTTTTGGGCTTGCCCTTGCGCAGGCGACCCGTCTCACGCGGATCGGCCAAGTGGGGCGTGAGGCCGACCTCCTGGACCAGGTCGGCAATCCACGGCCAGTTGAAGGTGGCCTCCATCACCACGTCGGTGCCCTCGGGCAGCTCGGCCAGCAGCGCCTGCATCGCTGCCCGCTCGCCATGCTCGAGGCGTATCTTGTCCAGTACCTCCACGTCCCGGTTCATCGGCGTCGCCACACTGAATCGCTTGTGGATGTCCATCGGGAAAACTGCTACACTATCGTCCATGGCTGCCTCCTGTTGCTGCACTGGTGGATCCGCTCCCACATTGTAGCAGATCCGGAGGCAGCCTTTCATGTCATTACAAACGGCGCGTCTGGCGTCAGCACCGTCCGCAACCTATGTTCGCCCGGCGGCGCCGGCGGCTTCGGCCTGTCGAGGCCGAACCCGTCGAAGCCGTCGGATCCC
This sequence comes from Armatimonadota bacterium, assembly GCA_030601885.1. Classification (GTDB taxonomy): domain Bacteria; phylum Armatimonadota; class Zipacnadia; order JAUWAU01; family JAUWAU01; genus JAUWAU01. The sequence goes on along the minus strand of JAUWAU010000073.1, from coordinate 11,811 downwards.
GAACTCGCTGCCGCGATGGTAATGCTGTCCGCGCACCCCGCCACCGTGGCCCTGATGTCAAAGGCCCAGTCGGGCCGGGGGGGCACTTCTCTGGCGTCGGCCATCGTCAAGCGCTCCGAGGGCGAAGGTGGCGGGTGGGTGATGAGCAACGAACACTCCTGCATGGCCAACACCCAGTACCCGTGCCAGAGCGACAGCGTATCCTGCGGTGTCCGGTCGATGGCGACCGTTCGGTAGCTGCCCGTGCCATCGTGCGAATAATAGAACGTTCCCAAGGCCCACCCGGCCGCTTGCGCCTGCGCCAGGGTCTTCACATCGCCGGATCGATCCACCAGCAGACCGTCCATGACGGCGTCGTAGCGCGCCCCAACCATGTTCCATCCGGCGTCAAGAGGGATACGCTGGTCGGCGACAGGGGTCGTGCCGCTCACTTCCAGCGTGCCTGCCTCAGCCAGGACCCAGTAGCCTTCGTGCATGCTCAGCGTCGTGTTCTGGCATCCCGGTTGGCTGCTGGGGACACTCTCGTACCGGCCGGCATCCCAGCGCCACATGTAGTAGCTGCCGTCGCCCAGATCGTCACAGAGCAGGTCATGCGGGGTCGGTGAGCTCACTATCAGGGGAAAGGAGATCATGTAGTAGCCCGGCGCCGGCAGCTCGTGCGAAAGCTGGGCGTTGGGTCCCAGCCACTCGTAGGCGCCCACCTCGTAGGCAGATCCCTGCGGACGCTGCGTCCCGTCGCGGTCCTCGGTGACCGCCGCGATGGCCATGCCTCGGTCGATGGCCGGGGAGTCGGCGGCCAGGTGATAGTTGTGACCCGCGGCGTTGACGAACCCCGCCGTCGTGGCCAGGTTCGACGCGTCGGCGGCTTCCGCAGGCTTCGACGTCGCGTAGAAGAGGCAGTTCTGCACCTCGAAACCGGGGCCGTGTCCGCCGGCGCTCTGGAAGAACGCCTCGTTGCCGCCGCCAAAGGTGCAGTTGTAGATGTGCAGGTTGCGGATCTCGTTCTCGTACCGCACCGCCTTCACATTCTGATACATCACGCAGTTCGTGAGGGTATCGTAGGAGCCGGTGGAGGTGTAAGTTCCCGGCCCGCGGAGCCGGAAGGCCCAATCGTTATCGTACACGGTGCACCGATCCACGAGCACCTCGACGTGGTCCTTGGCGTTGATCGCCGCGTTGGAGCCACCCATGGCCGGGTTGTCCTTGAATCCGTGGATGAGGCAGTCGCGCAGCACGATGCGGCTGCGGGGATTCTCCTGCTTCTGCTTGGTGTCGAGGCCGTTCTCGCCCGGGATCTCGCCCACATTCCAGTCCGTGCCCGGTGGCAGCCCGGCGGGCAGAGGCCCGGTCAGAAGATCACAGCCTTCAACAAGCACAGGCCCCCACGGCCGGCGCGACGGCGAGAATTGAATGCAGTCGCCGCTGATGTAGGCCACGGTGGTGTTCCGGATCGTGCTATTGGTCGGGTACCCCGTGATGCCGTGAGCGTCGTACTGGTTTGTTTGGCTTCCGTTGAGGCAATGGTGGATGTAGCAGCTTTCGATGAGCACTTGGTCACAGCCGTTGAGTTCGAGAGCGTCCCCCGGAGGCGTGCCCGAGCCGCCGGTGTTGCGCAGCTCACAGTCGCGCAGCGTCACCCTGTCGTTGTAGATCCGGAGGCCGTCGGAGCCGCAGAACTGCCAGTCGAACACGAGGCCCTCGATGGTGATGTCGTCCTGCTCCACGCGAATCTTGTCGCCGGGGGTGACGATGGCGCCGCGAGACTGCGCCGCTCGCAGTGTCACTCCGCCCCTTGGGAAGACGAGATGCTCGTCGTACGTTCCATTGCGAACGGTGATCACGTCGCTCCTCTGAGCGGCTGACAGCCCCTCGGTTATCGTCTTGAAGGGCGCTCCAGCCGAGCCGTCGCCACTCGCCGGCACGGAGGCGTCAACGAACCATTCGGTCCCCGCCGACGCGCACGAAGACGCCGACATGAGGAGCACCGCCATCAGGAGTGCGCCAATGCAGCACGGACCGGCCGCCCCAGTTCGTCGTATGGTCTCCATTTTGCGAGCCTCCCATAGCTGGCACGTCATCTTTGATGAACCCGCCGCGGCGGCCAACTCGCCGGTTGGCAGCGGATGCGCCGGATCACGGCAGGCCCAGTATACCACGGCGACGAAACAGGTCCGACGGTGAGAGGGATGATGACGGGCACCTTTTCCATACTTGGCCGCGACGCGCACACGGGGCATCTGGGCTCGGGGCTCGCGTCGCGGTACCTGGCCGTCGGAGCCGTGGTGCCGCATTTTGTCATCGGCATCGGTGCAGTGAACACGCAGTATTGGTGCCATCCACCGTTGGCGTGGCAGGCGCTGGGGCTCCTGCGGGAGGGCCTCGACCCGCAGGCGGCACTCGAACGCGTCCTCGCAGGCGACACGCGGCCGGAGTCGCGACAGCTTCTGATCCTCGACGCTCGGGGAGGAGGCGCGGCGCACACCGGCGCCAAATGCGCCATGGCGCAGCATCACGTTGTGACGGAGAATTGCGTCGCCGCGGGGAACAGCCTCACGGGCACGGACGTCATCGAGGCTATGGTGGAGGCATTCCTGGGATCGGCGGGCGGGCGACTCGATCTGCGGCTGCTGCGGGCGCTTATGGCGGGCGAGCGGGCCGGTGGCGATCGCCGGGGCAAGCAGAGCGCCGCCGTGCGTGTCGTGCCGCCGAGGGTGGATCAGTGGAACGAGAAGGTGTGCATCGATCTGCGCGCGGACGACCACCCGGACCCGATCCCGGAGCTGTTTCGGCTCCGCGGCATGAAGACCGGGGAGCAGGTTGAGCCGTAGGCCGTGTGCCACCTGATGGAATCCGGCGCATAGACGTCTGGGAAGAGCATGACGATGGGTCTGGTGTCGCGGATTCCCATACTGCGCAATAATCCGGTGTTCCTGCTGGAGGTACGTCGCGCGTGGACGTGGGGGCGAGCACTGGGCATGGGTGGGGCCGCAGTGGCGCTGACGGTGGCAGCCGCCCTGTACGCGAGGGCAGGCATGCCGTGGGCCGCAACGGGCGTGGGGCTGAAGCTGCATGAGGTTGTCGCCTTTTGGGCGGCCCCGGTGCTCATTGCCGCGTTTCTGGTCCAATACGCTCCTGAGTGCCCCTCGGCTTTGGCGGTTCTTCTCCTGATCGCTGGCGGAGGCGCCACACTGGCGCGCATGTTTGCTCCGGCCATCATGGCGCTGGCGATCGTCAGGGACCGCCAGGCGGGGGTGATAGCTGAGTGGTCCGTGACTCATTTGACGGCTGGGCAACTGCTCGCGGGCAAGCTAGCGGCTGCGGCCGTCCCATTAGTGCCCCCCTTTGTGCTCATAGGCGTGGCAGGTGTAGCCGTCGCCGGGAGCAGAGCCGATGTGCCGACCGACACTGTTCTCTGGCTGCTCGTATGGACATCAGGGGAATTCGCCTTGGCGGGCACGATTGGCCTGGCATGCTCGTGCTTCTGGCGTCACCTGCCCTATGCCGTCGCGGCGGCGTACGTGGTCACATGCGGGCTGGGATGGGCAATCCTGCACACGGCGGCGGATCTGTGGTCGGCGCCGGATGTGTGGAGCTTCCCGTGGTGTGGCTACTGGCCAGGAGCGCCGTGTGCGGTCGCATTCTTTTGGGCGCTGAGCATCGTGGCATTCCTGGTGGCCCGCGGCAAGCTGGCGCGTGAGTTGCAGGCAGCTTAGCGGGCACGGCGGCGGCTGCCAGGTGTTAGCGGCACGCAGGGCGAAATATGCACGGTAGTATCATGCAAGAGCCGAAACCGACACGCGAGCAGATCCAGGGATGGATGCGGCAGGCGGAGTCAGATTTGCGCAACGCACGGCACATCATCGAGGCCGCCGAGAAGATGCTCAAGGCAGTGTACATGGCAGTGGATCGACAGGAAGCGTCGCCAATACATGACTTGGCCGACTTGCTCGACGCGCTGGATGCGCCCGGCCAGTTGGGCGCTCTGTCGTCCCGTCTCACTGCGGACTACATCATGACCCGGTATCCAGATGCGACCGCCACGATTCGGGCGGAGGCGTACGGTCCTGCGCAAGCCGAAGACCGGCTGCGCCGGGCAGAAGAGATGGTCGCCTGGGCGCGACGGCGTGTCGAGGAGGCCAGCGATGCAGCCCACACCCGACCCGGTGGTGCAGCATTTCATCGCCGAGACATACCCGCGGCTGCGTGACGAGTGGCGGGCCCAGCACGTGCTCCTTTACGGCTAGCGCATGCGCGCAGGTGGTGACGAATGGAGCGAGCTGGACGTCATCGTGGTCTCTGCGGCCTTCGCTGGGATGACCTTCGTCGATCGCCCGGGGACAGTGTGGGAAGCTGTAGGCTGCCCAGCGAAGGTGCAGATGTTGTGTTATACGCCCGGTGAGTTCGAAAAGAAGCGGCGGGAACCGGGGGTGGTGGCTTCCGCGTGCCGCGAGGGGATTTGGCTCGACTGACGAGGCGATGGTTGATGAAAGACGGCGCGCGACCAGGCATTCTCGCCTATGAATGTGCCGGCGCGGGTCTCACATGTCGAACTCGGCGACGATGAAGGTGTGGTCCGAGGGCCGGGGTCGAAGGCGCGGCTCCTTGTCGATCCACGCGGCGGTTGACTTGGCCGCCAGCGGCTCGGTGGCCCAGATGTGATCGATCCGCCAGCCCAGATCCCGCTGCACCGCCCGCGGCAGCCGATAGTCCCAGAAGCTGTACTGCTTCTCCTCATGGTTGTGCCGCCGGAAGACGTCCACGAAGCCCCACTCGCGCGCTTTCTCCAGGGCAGCATGCTCGTCGGGATGGAAACAGACGCTGCCGAGCAGGACATCCGGGTCGTACACGTCGATGGGCTCCGGCGCCACGTTGAAGTCTCCCAGCCACACGAGCGGCTCGTCGGGGCTGCAGTGCCGCTCGAAGTAGCTCCGCAGGCGGGCGAACCAGCTCAGCTTGTAGTGAAACTGCTCCGCCTCCGGCGAGACGCCCTGCGGCACGTAGGTGTTGACGATGCGGATGCCCCGCACTCGCGCCGCGATGAGTCGCGGCTCGTCGGGCGGCCCGCCATCGTCAAGTCCACAGCGGACCTCCTCGATGGCCGCAGTGCTCAGGATCGCCACGCCGTTGTACGATTTCTGCCCCTTGAAGGCGCAGTTGTACCCGGCCTCTTCGATGGCCTCTCGGGGAAAATCCGGGTCCTGCACCTTCGTCTCCTGAACGCAGAGCACGTCGGGCGAGCTGGCTTTCAGCCAATCCAGGATGATTGGCAGTCGCGCACGGATGGAGTTGGCGTTGAAGCTGGCGATTCGCATCAGTGCTCAGGGCGCAGTGGTCAGTAGTCGGTTGTTGCCGGCCACTGACCACTGTGCTTGGCGCCCTCTACGACCCGTATACCTCGTTGATGACGCCGCGGATATAGGACAGGTCCTTCTTCGTCTGCTCGATGAGCTCCGGCGTGGAGAGGCTCTTCCAGCTCGACCTGCCCTCGTACTCGCTGTGGAGCGACACCGGGCCGTCGTAGCCTATTGCCTTGAGGCACCCGAAGACCTCGTGCCAGAGGACCATTCCCTCGTTTATCGGGTACATCACCCGCCGCCACGAGACGCTGCCATCGTCGGCCACGCCGCGGGCAAAGCCCATGGACTTGGCGGCGCAGAGGTTGATCCACGGCGAGAGGATGTCGATCCCGATTTGCCAGCCCTTGAAGCCGCCCTCGACGAACATGTGCCCCGGGTCGATGTAGGCGCCGATCTCGGCGCGGTCGAAGTCCTGGATGAGCATGTACGTGATGGGCGCCACGGCCGAGATGTAGCCGCCGGAGTGGCTGTGGAGGTTTGCTGAGACTTTGCACTTGCGCGCCAGCTCCGCCAGCCCCGCGAGCTTCTGCCTGGTGTCCTGCATTACGTCCTGGAGCGTGCCGAACTCAGTGTAGCGATGGTAGCCGAGCTTCAGGGCGGGTACGCCGACCTCACCGGCCATGCGGAAGATGTTCTCCGTGTGCGGCTCGTCGGCGGAGATGATGCCGGTGGTGAGCTGCGGGACGCTGAGCCCGTTGCCGCGCAGCGTCTCGACGGCCTTGGGCAGGTCGCCGACGACGTTCTCGGGCAGCACGTGGCCTTTATCGCGCACGGTGAGGTCAACGCCATCGAAGCCGATCTCCTTCATGATATCGCCGGCCTTCGACACGTCGAACTCCTGCAGCATCTTCGAGAACATAATGAGCTCCACGAGACGACCTCCTGTTCAGAATGCGTTGCAGAATTGCAGTCGCCATTGCCCTGTGCGAGAGGCGACGGTCTTGCTTCAGGCGCCACCCTCTTCTCCCGCGACGGCTGCGTACCTTCTCCGACACGCCCAATGGCTCCAAGGCGACCGTGGCCCGCCGGACCTGGGCCGGCCTCTCGCGCCCGTCCGCTCGGGCAAAGTGCCTCGGCCACACCTATAGCTGCTCGGCCGCCCGTTTCCCCAGCAGCGCCGCCGGAATGCAGCAAAGACCGAAGACCACGCCGAACACGAGCAGTACGGCGTCGAATCCCCCCATGTGCACCTGCAGCACCCTACTCGCCAGGATGGCGATCACCACCCCGAGGTCGCGCCATACGAACAGCGCGCCGTAGGCGAGCGGCCGGCGGCTGCGATGGGCCGAGTCGCCGATGAGAGCCATCGCAGCAACGGGTACCGCCGCGTGCAGCGCCCCGAGAAACAAGGCCGCCAGGGCTACGGAGGCGGGGTGCTTGTAAAGAACGCAGCCGATGAGCCCAACAGCCCCGAGTGCGAAGCTGATCAGAAAGAGCCGGTGTCGCCCGAAGAAATCCGAGAGGATCCCCCCGGCGAAGCTCACCACGAGCCGAGCCGCGGGAAAGCCGGCGAGGACAAATGGCACGACTGCACCGCTGTGCCGGCCGCTGGCATACTCGTCGAGGGCCGCCAGCAGTAGGCCGAAGCCGAGGCTCGAAGTCAACAGAAAGAACCCAACCGTTGCGCCCTTGGCCGACAGGGCCATGCGCACGAGCGCGCCCAGAGTGGGCGTCTCGCGGGGGATGTCGCGCCGCGGCAGGCACGTGAGGACGAGCACGGCGACGGCCGTCACATTGACGGCGACCCAGTACAGCGTAAAGCCGCCGAATCGGTGGCGCAGCGCGCCCAGGAGCAGCACGCCCGTCAGAAAGCCGGCGTGGGTCCCGCCGTACAGGATGCCGGACGCGGCCCCATATCGCCGGCGGCCGCCAGCCGGGTGGCACGGGTAGCTTGTCCCTGTCTGAAGCGGGACCCCGATCCCTGTCTGAAGCGGGACCCCGCACGGGGCCGAAGGGTCAGGGGCTACCCGTGTGCCCTCAGGCCCACGCTGCACGGCTTGGCCAGCAAGCCGTGCCACCCGGCGTTCGCTGTCTTTAGCCAACTCAGTCACGTCGAGCATCCGCGTGCTGCTTCCGCTCCACACGGCTGCCGCGCCCCAGCCCCACAGGACGGCAGCGGTCACCAGCAACGGATAGCTCTGCGGAACGAGGAAGATGCAGAATGTGAAGACGAGGTACGTGAGTGCGCCGAACAGGATGGCCAAATGATCGGCGAGGCGTCGGAGGAGGTAGACGTTCGCGACGCGGAAGACGCTGAACGAGAGATAGACGGCCGCGAGCACCCAGGCGCGTTTGACGGGCTCCCACCCGGCCACTTCCTCCAGATACGCCAACAGATACGTCTGCTGCGCGCCAGCGCCGGCGAAGAGAAAGAAGAAGGCGGTGGGCAGGATGAGGAGATCAAGGGGAATGCGCTGCCGGAAGGGCCGGAGGTTGACTTCGTCGGGCATTCGAACTCCGTCGGGCACGCGTCAAACACGCGGCGTGCGCGCGACGGGGTTTCGCGGGTCGCCCGGACTGCACCTGCGCCGGGCCTGCCCTGGAGCCTCCCCCGGCCGCCACCAGACGTGCCTCTCTCAGCGGGCCACTCTCACCGGTCGCATGGCGCGTGCCTGCTGGCCATCGGCTGCGCATGAAGGTGCGCTTGCCGGTGTCCTGATCGCTCAGAATCGCCACGCGATCTTTTGGCAGTTGGCTTAGCCTCAGCCAACTCAGCGTCATAGGCTGGCCTTCAAGGCCGGCGGTGACGGTGAACTCCCACTCGACGTCTTGTTGTGTGGCGCTCTTGGTTTCCATCGCCAACTCAGAGCTCCACGGCATCTGCCGGCCCGGTGCCTTGTTGTAGGGCGAGGATGCCCTTCCCCGCCGGCCTTTGCCTCTGAGCACCATGCGCACCCTCCCCTCCCCCGGCGCCGCGGTCGGCGGACAACGGACTTCGGATCACGGACTGCCAGTTTACCCGAATCTGCTTCAGGGACGGGCGCGGGGTGCTCCGACCTGAAACGTTCCAGCCCTGCGGCCGACGCCGCGGCTTATTCAGTTGCCACCGGCGGACGCACCGTGCTCTTACTGCCGGGGTACCAGAGGGCCGTAGAGCATCCGCTCCCCGCGGGCATCAAGCAGCTCAATATGGTAGCTGCAGCCCCGTGGCGCGGCAGGATCGATGTAGCGGTTGCTGCCCTCTTCCAGCATCACCGGCGTCTCGGTCAGCCTCTGCATCTGCCCAACCGGGCCGCTACGCCGCAGCACATGAGCGGCTACCCAAGACCCCAGCGGCCCACAGTCCCAGCCCAGTTCAACTGCGTTGCGCCGACGCACAGCCCTGGCTCCGGTGACGAGCACGGCGGTTGGGTCCGAGACGTACATGGTGGCGGTGCCGACGTTGGAGTACCAGATGCCGTCGGTGGCCCTGTACGTGAAGCCATCCGTGCCGTTGAAGCCAGCATTAGGCGTGTAGACGAACGAGCCGTTCGGATTCAGCGTCAGTGCGCCGTCGCCCACGTCGCTCAGCAGCAGCGCCGTGAGCGGATCGCCATTCGGATCGGCGTCGTTGCCCAAGACGCCGGGCGCGGGCACGGATAGCACCCCGTCCTCGGCCACACCATAGGCGTCATCCTCTGCCGCTGGCACCTGATCGCTCGGCCCCAGCCACTCATAGGCGCCCATGTCCACTGCAGTGCCGACGATGCGCGGATTGCCGTCCTTGTCGGTCGCCAGCAGATCCGGGGCGGAGCTGTCGCCCGCGTCAATGCAGGGCGACCCGCTCTGCAGATGATAGTCGACGACGACGACGAACATCGGATCGGCTGAGATGTTGCCCGGTCCCGCAAGGAACCCGATGCCGATGTCGGAGCAGGTGACGTCTACTGGCGCTCCACCCAGGTCATAGTCGGCGTTGCCCCATAGGATGCAGTTGGTGAGCTCGGGCATGACCGCATAGTAGTCGCTCTGATAGAGGCCACCCCCGATGTTGTCAGCAATTGTGTCGTTCGTCAGCATCGCCCACGCCCGGTTGCGGAGGTAGACCCCGCCGCCCTCCGAGGCGGAGTTCTGGAAGATCGTGTTATTCGTCAGGCTTGGGTTTGTGCCCCCGATATACAGACCGCCACCCCACCTGCCCGCAGTGTTGTGGCTGATGCTGTTGTTCCGCAGTATGCAAGCCACCCCAGCGCCCCCCAAGTACACACCGCCGCCATCCGTCTCGGCGGAATTGCGCGCGATAGTGTTACCGTCCAGCGTCCCAGACACATAGGCATCCAGGTAGAGCGCGCCGCCATACTCGGCTGAGTTGTCCGTGATGACGTTGTCCACTACCCCCGCTAGATAGGAGAATATCCCCGCGTCGATCGCCCCGCCATGTCCGTCAGTTCGATTGCCGCTTATGACGTTGCGTCGTAGAATCACGCGCGAGTGGTACAGCCGGAGGGCGCCGCCGCGGCGGCCTCCGTAGTTGTAGGAGATGGTGTTGTCTGTGAGCGTAGCGCGCGAGCTGTCAAGGTACAGCGCGCCCCCGCGCTCCGACGCGTAGTTGTGCGTGATGATGTTGCGCGTGAGCGTCGGCTCGGAATCGGCGATGCACACCGCGCCGCCCAAGGAGCCTGAGTTCCCGCTCATCGTGTTATCGCTCAGCGTGGCGTACGATTCGAGCAGGTAGAGCGCCCCGCCCATCCCGGAGTTGTCGGTGAGCAGATTGCCGACCAGTGTAGGGGACGAGCGTTCGAGGGTCAGACCACCGCCGTACCCCCCGCGGTTACCGGTGAACGTGTTCCCGACGATCATCGGCGATGAGTCAATCAGATCGAGGCCGGTGGCATAGTAGCCGACTGCGCCCGTGAACGTGAAGCCCTCAATCCGTGCGGTGTCGGGCACGCCGTCCAGATATGCGCACCTGATGTCGTCTCCGGCGTCAATCACCGTCACGTCGCGGCCGGCCCCAAGCAGCGCGATGGACTTGCTGTACCAGACCAGGGTCCCGTAGTACGTGCCCGCCGCAACCTGCACCGTGTCGCCGTTCGCTGCCGCGTCGATGGCAGACTGGATCGTCGGGTAGTCTGCTGACGGCACCTGCAGCGTATCCGCGACGACGGCAGAGGCGCCCGCAACCAGCATCACCACCACGCAGCCGATCCCATACACTCTGAGGCCGAGAATCCTGGAAAAACCTGTGGAGCCAAACATCACATGCACTTCCGGACCTCCCATCATCTCACTCTCCTTCCTCAGATTGGCCGCCGGCAGGGCTGCGTCGCTGCGTCCGTACCGCACCGCCTCACGCAGCCGCCGGCTTCCCAGTTATCGGGGCCGAAGTGCACAATTCCCGTAAGAATACACGTATTGTAGGTGTGATTCTGAGCGCTTCCCTCCATAGAGTGTTTGACAGGAATGCACTTATGAGTTTCTTCTCGCACGCGCGCTCAACTCCTTCACTTCGGATGTAAATTTTTCACTAACGAGCAGGGAGACAATACGAGGCCCTCCCCCCCGGCGTCCGGGACGGGCTGGAAGCTCGGCGAAGCAGGCGCGGGGAGGTGGCAGCTTGTGTGCGGTGGGGAGGAGCAGGAGATCAAGGGGAATGCGCTGCCGGAAGGGCCGGAGGTTGAATTCGTCGGGCATTCGAACTCCGTCGGGCACGCGTCCAACAAGCGGCGTGCGCGCGACGGGGTTTCCCGGGTGGGCCCGACTGCACCTGCGGCGACCATCGGCCGATGATCTTCTGCCGCAAAGAAGAACAGGCCCGGCAGGCTCTCACCCGCCGGGCCTGCGTGGCTGTAGATTACTTCTTGCGCCCCTTGGGCACGCGGACCTGCGTCATGGCCGTGCTGCAGTTCCCCGATGCATCCGCCGCCTCGACGGTGATCGTGTAGATGCGTCCGGTGCCTTTGGGCGAACGCTCGCCCCGCAGCAGCACGACGTGGTCGCTCACGATCTGCCAGTCCGGCCACCTATCCCAGTTCCCCAGGCCGCTCTCCGGCTCGTTGCTACTTACTGAGGTAATGCACCAGGTCGGATTGGGGTCGCAGGCATCCACCAGCGTGCAGCTCAGCGTCACCTCGACGATCTTGTGATTCGGTTTGAGCACGTCGGGCGTTGCTTTGAGGTTCAGGATCTCCGGCGGAGCGGCGTCCGCCTCAACGCTGATGGTCACCGTAGCGACGTTGGAATCCAGTACGCCGTCGTTGGCTTTGTAGGTGAAGCTGTCGATGCCATTGAAGTACGACGTCGGCACGTAGACGAAGGAGCCGTCTGGGGTGAAGGTTAGCGTGCCGGACGACGGCGTGCTCAGCAGGATGGCAGTGAGCGGATCGCCGTCTGGGTCGCTGTCGTTGCCCAGAACTCCGGGCGCATCCACCGTGAGCGTCTCGCGCTCATCGGTGCTGTACGCATCGTCCACTGCCACCGGCGCGTCGTTCACCGGGTTGACGGTAATGGTCACCGTGACCTCGTTGGAGTCCAA
>JAUWAU010000075.1 GCA_030601885.1 Armatimonadota bacterium | reverse complement strand
ACCTCCATGTCCCAGTTGTAGTTTTTGATGCCGACGGTCATCGCCGCGGTATCGCTTGCCAGCACGGCCACCGTGGCCTCGTTGCTGTCATCACCCGCCACAGTGATCTCGCCGGCCGTCTTCGTCTTCTGAAAGACCAGGGCGTCGGTGGCGGCCAGGCGGACGGTGAACTTGATGGCGGCCGCCGATACGTCGATGGCCGCCCCGTCGCCATCGAGAATGGTGATCTTGGGGTCGCGGGAGTCGCCCCGAGGCCACTTCAGGTGGATGAGTTTCATGAGAATAGCCCCCAAACGCCGCTGTCAGGAGTTTCCATTACTATGCGTCCTGGGTGAGTTGCAGCTCCCACGTGACGAATACCGCGTGCGTCATGCCCGCGGTGCCGCCTGCAGGTGTTCTAATCTTCGTGATGCGGGCTTGGGCGATCCGCAGCACGACCACGTTGTTCCACGTGATATCATGGTCGTCGACGAGCACGACGAGAGTGCCCACGAGGTCGCGGTAGCCCTGGATGAGCGTCTTAGCCGCTGCCGCCGAGGCCGCGCCGGACATCGTGCGTACCTCGAACCAGTCGGCGCGTTTGCCAAGTTTCTTGAACGCCGATCCATCGACGCCCGGGCGCGTGATATTCCGCAGCCGCTCCTCGAGCAGTCGGGGGGAGCCCGTCATCGTAATCATCGGCTTTGCTGCGATAGTCCCGGCCATTTCACTCGCTCTGGTTCATTCTGCCTGTGTGGGCCTCGCTCTGGAGCGCCTCTGTATTCTCTTTGACTGCCTCGATGTATTCGGGTGCTAAGTCTATCGATTGTTCCATCGTGGTCGGCCACGTTCGCGACCTTAATATGGGTGGCCCCCATTCCGGCCCCGCCCCCATGTACTCCGCGGCCTCGAGCACCTTCTGTTCCATCCATCTGTCCCAAGGTGTGCGGCCACGCTCACGGCCCCGCGTCCCAGCCCTTTCACGGAATGTCTCCCATTCCATAGCACGTAAGGCTTCGTCACTGGTCATCGCGGATACCGCCTCGCGGCCTGTGGCCCTGAGCAATCTCCGCATAGCCCCCAGTCTCGGATGTGCCTCGGCCATCGCCTCCATTCTTGCAGCCTCTCCCGTGCCGGGAGCGGCCATGCCCCCTGCTATCACTGCCGGCAGTGCCCCGGTGAAATCTGCGAGATTCGCTTGGTACATACCGAAGGCCCGCGCGGCCCTCACATTCCCCAGGTATCCTCGCAACTCCTGGGCCGAAAGCCCCTTCTCCCGAAGGCCTGTCAAAAACCCCATGCCCTGCCCCTCAAATCCCTTCTCGATACCAACCGTGAAAAGGCGGTTGAGGGCCGTGCCGGCCATCTCGGGGGCCATCGTACGCGATGTGATCGCGGTTAGGGTCAGCAATTCCTCCGGGGAAATGCCGAGTTTGCTCGCCATGTCAGCGGCTCGTGTTGCGCCCATGAGCACCTGGGGGGCTCCCGCACGGGTCGATAATCGTTGGGCGATCATGGCCTGATTGAATACTTCTCGCCCTCCACCCGCCGCGGGCATACCAGCCCTGAGCCCGGCAACAGACCGTGCGAGCTCGGGAATGTCGGTGACCGTTCCCGCCATGCCGGCAAACATGCCTCGTGCGCCGCCCATACCAGCACTGCGTAACACGAACTGAAGATCGGCCGCCTGCTCCGCGGTCAACCCCTGCCGCATACTCTTGAACGCCTCGCTCTCCAACTGCCTGTATGTTGTGGGATCGCCGCCGGCCATTTGCGCCAGGCGGGCCATCGGCGGGAAGGCTTCCTTGGTTAATTCCGCGCCCTTCCGCCGCTCTTCGTTCGCGCCGGCCAGTGCCTTGGTCACCAGGCCGATGGCCGCCGCCGCCGATAAATACTGCGCGGCCATGTTTCCAACCGCCGTGACGGCCTTATCCGAAGAGCTCTCCATCTGCTGGATGTTCTTCGTGCCCTGCCGTGTGGCCTTTACAAATCCTTTCTCTGCCCTGGCCGTGGCGCTGGCCACGTTCATGATCTTCATCACCGCCTTCGCGGTGTCGGCGTCGAGGTGAAATACCACGTCCTTGGCCATTACATGCCCTCGCTCAACCAGAAGAGGTCAGCGAACGTTGGGAAATAGTCACCGGGCATCAAGCCTCTGGCCCACTGGATGTAGGAGAGCCTTCGGGCGGTGCTACCGGTTCGTCCTTTTTTTTTTCGCCGTCATCCGCCATCGCAGCGGCTTCGGCGAGGATCGTCGGCACATCGATGATGGCCTGCAGGATCTTCCACAGCACGGGCGTGCCGATGTTGATCAGCCCCAGCATGGACATCCCCATTGCATTGATCCGATAGTTGATCGCGAGAGCCTCGGCCGTGATGTCCCACTGTTCCTGTACGTCGAGCTGGGGCTCAGGCGTTTTGCCGGCCTCCAGCTCTTTCATCGCGGCGTTCCAAACGTCCCAGAGCCGCTCCGCCCGCTTGGAGAAGCCGATGTATTTCGGGAGTGTGTCGCCCACGAGCTCGCCGTCGGGGCCGAGTCTCAGCGCCTGCGGGAGCACGATGCCGTGTGGGAACGCCCGGGCCACGGGAATGAGCCATTGTTTCTCGTCAGCCAGCTTCACCAGGTGGCCGCCGATCATCTCATTCCGAGCCAGGTCTGCCGGCAGCACGGGTTCCGCGGTCTCGCGCCCAAGCCAGTATTTGCCGCCGGGTGCCTCTTGCCATTCCTGCGTCTCTCTGAAATACCCGATCTTGGGCATCGTGCCCAGCGAGGGTGGTGGAGGGCCGAAGAACGAACCACCAAGCTTCGGCGCGAGCATGATGCCCTGGCTGCCACTTGGCCCGGAGCCCGACACCCCCCGCGTATCGAGGGTAGCACCGGTCAGGACGTCCGCCAGACCAGCTGTTTGGAGTATACGCGCGTTCGCCGAGGCCGCCCCCGGGAGAAAATAGAGGAACCCTGCCATTATCACCCTCCTGGTTATGCAATCGCTGCAGTCGTATCTACGGCGACCGGCGCGTGCGTTCCGTCATAGGTCGGCGTGATCTGAACGATGGCGGCTAAAGGCACACCGTGCGAGCCGCCCACAGTCCGCGTCGCGATCCGCCCCTCGTCGATGGTGAAACTGATGTGCTGTTCCGTCGCTTCGGGGACCCGCGTGCCGCCCTTCGCGATCTTGCGCAGGTACACGACGCTGTCGCTGGCCGTCTGCGCCTTGCCCTCCAGATCGAGCGTGTTGAGCACCAGCACATCGAGCGTGGTGATTGTAATGATCGGCTGGATGCCCTGTATCGCGACGAAGCTCGGCCACACTTCGCCGTCGCCGCCCACCACCATCTCGCTGATGCCAAACGCAATGCTGATGTTCTGAATGGCCGTCAGCGCTACCCCGTTGATCTCGACCGGGCCGGCGGTGAACACCTCGTCGACGGCGGGCGTGCCAGGCAGTGTCTGGTTCGCCAGGAGCACGACGGGATCGTTCGTGCCGTCCCAGGTCGCGATGCCCTCGTAGGTTAGCACCGCGCGACCACCGTGCGGGGCCTCGATGGTGCGGGGCACCAGCAGGCCCTCGTTGACGGATAGCTTGAGGTGGCTGGTGACGCCCTCTCTCGTGCCGCCCTCGGCGACCGCCTGGAAGAACATCTCCAGGATATTGTCGGCATCGAGCGCCAGCCCGGCCGCGCCGCACTTATCGAGCGCGGTCTTGATCTTCGACGTGGCAAAACCGACGCGAGGCGCCTGGCCCTGGACCGCCACGAAGCGATTGTAAACCTCGCCAGCGCCGCCCAGGATCATCTCCATCAGGCCGGCATCGAGATTTTGATCGCTGATCTGATCGATGAGGACGTCCGACGCGGCGTTGATGTTCACGGCGTAAAGCACGTGTGCTGCTTCTACACTCATCTTATTACCCTCGTTTCTCGTTTTCGTGCGCTATTCATTCGCCTGGTCAGTTCCCAATGCAGCCACTTGGCCATCTTATCGATCTCGGCCTGCGATACCGCCAGAACCTCTTCTGCTTTGATAATCGGCTGGAAGTGTGGGCTCTTCTTATACTTCCAGAAATAGTGCGGCGGCTTCATCCTGAGTCGCATGGCCCGCTTGGTCGTGGTGATGACATAGGAGCCGGTCAGGGCTCGCATGAGCTGCCCGGTGTAGACCAGCGGGCGATTGTGTCCGAGTTTCTTGAGCTTCGCCTTTCTGTATTTGCGCGTGCGGCGCTGATAGCCGTATTCGCGGGCACCGGCCGGAGTGAAGTGCTTGCGCAGCGTGCCGCGGTGCCAGCGCTGTCCGAGCTTCGTCAACGCGGCCGGCACGCCCCGGCGGAGCACCATCAGCGTCGTCCCCGGGCTCCGCGTGTACTCGATGCGCCCTATCATCCCGCCCATTGTTTACCTCATCCCGGCAGGTTGCGTCTAGCTGATAGAGACCGTCCTGCCCTGGTCGACGGTGATGGGCAGCGCGCCCACGATCTGTGTCTTGATGCCGTTCGTGAGCGTAATGTTGCCGCGGGTGTTGGCGATACTGATCCTCGATCCCTGGAATATCTCGACGGCAGTCCACGTCCGGGCGTTTGTCGAACGCGAGCCGTCGACGAAAGCCCCGTTGAGTGCTGTGATCGAGCCTACGGTGTCAGACGACTCCGGCCTGAACGTGCCGCTGTACACGATCGCCGCCGTCAGAGCCCCAGCCGTATGCTGTGCCGTGCCGCCCACTTGTACAAGCTCCGCGAACGCCGAGCCGATAATCGCGTTGCCCGATACATGCGTGAGCGTCGCCAAGTTGGTGACGCTCGCCCCGATGGTGACACTTACACTGCTCGCCGCATTCGAGGAGCCTATCAGCACGTTCGTCGACGCCTTGTGGGCGGCGCTATCATCGATGGTAACATTGCCGCCCAGGTACACCCCGGACGATATCGTGCCGTTTGTGCTCGTCGAAAGATGCAATGCGTCGGCATTAGTGCTCGTGCCCAGCACCAGCACGACCGTGTCCGTCGCATCAGCATCGCTCTTGAATTGGATGTAGTTTTTCGCGCCCCGACTGTCGAAAGTGAAGTTCGTGGCATCTATCTGGAGCGGCGTGCCCTCGGCACCGAACTGCCCGCTATAGCCCGGCGTGGTCCGGAAGTTCACCAGGGCGATGTCGTCCATCGCCAGATTGGTGTCCATATCCCGACTGCCCGTCACGCAATAGACGCTATCGCCGTCGACGGGTTTGGCAGACGCCGAAACCAGGTCGGATTGCTTCCAGTTGCCATCGACGTCCACATCACCACTGATCCCGCCCACCCAGTATCTATCATCAGCCATCGTTCACTCCTTTACTACTTATGGTTCCTTACAACCCCCAGGTGATGCGGAAGGTGATCCCATGCAGATCGCCTTCGACGGGAACATCGTCGTCGTCGTTGCGCCAGGGGGGATCGATTAAGCGAATGGCGTTGATGGCTGCATAACCCGGCTGACCAGCCAGGGCCATCATGCCCTCCAGGATGGCCCCGATGTGGTTCAGGAAATCCAACATCGCATCGTCGTCGTTATCCGCCAATTCCGTGGGGATCAGCCCCTGGAAACACACGTCGAGAGAGCGCGTGGTCTCGAACCACTGGGCCGCGCCACCAGCGATAGACACGGTCTCCCAGTCCTCGGTCATGTAGATATGCGCGAAAGGCAAGTCCTTAGTTTCGGGATCGAAGGCCACTATGTGCACGCGGGTCTTGGCCCGTTCCGCCGTCTCCTCGTTCACCCAATTCTGGAACGCCGTGCAGGACGCGATGTGATCGCGCAGCAGTTCCATCGGTATCGACATTATGCCCGTGCCGGTGATGACACCCATTGCTGGCAGGACGCCCATTATCGTCGCCTCCGCCGATAGCCTGGCCGGCTCTGCTCGATGGATACCGCGCGTTTGACGCCCAGTATCCAAGCGTCGCCGCTGCCGTTGGGCAGAATGCTGTAGACCGACCACTCCTCGTCGTCGAACGTCGTGCGATCTTTCAGATGCGGATCGGCTACAACTATGCTCTGGACGGTCACCGTCGCCCGCTTGATGATGTGGGTGCCGTCGTCAGCATCCTCGTCCTGATACTCAGCCCGGTTGACGATGGCGGTGATAACAGACGCCTCACCATCGTACGGTGAGTACGTAATCGTCTCCCCGAACGTCTCGGCATTCGCGGCAGTCATAGCTGCGCAATCCATGTCAGCAGCTCCCCGTGGCCGGCAGGAGCCCGCCCCCCAGCCCGGGTGCGGACGGGATGAGGGGCAGGCGTGGCGACTAGTTATCGACCCTTATCAGGTGGCCCATGTACTTGTCGATGATTTTCTCATCGGTGTACATGTCGCCCTGGGTGATGTTCGACTTGGTCTGGTTCTCGTAGTACTGAGCCATCTCGACCAGGTTCTTGACCATCTGCTTCCAGTAGATAACCCGGCCAATGCAGGGCTCGAGAGGATTGCTGGTGACGGCGACCTTGGCGACCATCACGTAGTCGTCGCCCCAGATCTCGCCGCCGGCGAAATCCTGGCCTTCACTGGCGCTGTTGTAGACCGCCTGGCCCTCGATAACCCGATCAATGCCGATCACCTGCGCGAGGTTATCGAGCTTCAGCTTCCGCGTAACGATCGCGCTGGCGGCAAACTTCGCCTGGATGGCCGTGTTGGTGTTGATCATCCTGTCGATGTTCGTCGTGTTGCAGATGAGCGCATTGGGCATCACCCCGGTGACCATCAGGACCTTGAGCACGGCTGCCCGGACGTGAGCGATGATGTTGGTGGCGGCGGCGTCCCACGGCTCGTTTGTGCCGGCCGCGCTGTTGTCGGTGAACAGCGCCGCGCCCGTCCAGGTGGTCGTATTCATCACGGCAAGTGCGACGCGGTACTCGAGTGCGCGGATCAAATCCGCAAACACCTGCTCAGCGGCGACCATGTCCGCGCTGAACACGTTGTCGTAGTACTTCATGTTCTCTTTGGGTATCGGTATCTCTTGACCGTACCCCACGCACTTGTAGGTCTGGCTGTCGGCCGCGATATCGCGCCTCGGGTATGTCGTCCCCGGTGCCCGCGCCAGGTTGCGCAAACGAGTTGCCGCCTCACGCGTGAGCATCGTGAACGTCCCCTGTTGTACCAGCAGCCCGATCGGCCCAAGCACCAGACTGGCGATCATCTTCTGGCCCTGGAGGTCGAACTCCCTGAACGCGCCGGCCAATTCCGGCTTCGGCCTCGAGGCCGTATCTCCATGCTGGATCATGTCGTTTTCCCCTTTCAGTTAGGGCTTGCGTTGCGTGTCTTCTCAACTCTTCGCTGGGTCGTGGCCTACGTTGCCACGACTTCACTCGTGTAATCAGCCCTGATGTGCGTGATATACAGCGCATCATTGGCGTGCGCCGCCGGCGTCAGTTCAAACGTCGCGACCTCCGCCCCGACCGGGATGTCAGCATGCGCGATCGTGATGGTGTAGTCGGCGTATCCTGTGCCGGTGACGGCCGCCGAGTCATCCTCGACCTTCGAATCCAGTTCATTGAAGTACGCGTCGCAGCTGATGACACACGTGTCGTTCGTGTCGCTCATCGCCGCCCGGAATTTGATGAGCAGATCGGCCCCGACATTCATATCCTGGGGAATGCCGACGCTTCGAACGATGGGCGTCACATCGTTGGCCACCCAGCTCAAGCGCAAACAGCTGTTCGTGTCGCCGTTTATGTACTCGAGGATGGGTTCGCTACCCGACGATAAAATGCCGCCATCGGCAGCGATGGCGTCGCCATCGTTCTCGAGCCAGGTCGTTATGTCCATCGCGATTGACTTCGGCAGCACCGCGATCTCTTCGATGGCGGCCTCGACCGTGGCGGCTGCCACGAGGGCCGTTGCTACGGAAACCGTGCCAGCGGTCGTGCTCAGCACGTTAAACGGCGCCATCTCTACGATGTCGTTCACGGCGAGCGCGGCCTCGAGGGCTAAGCCGATAGCCGATCCGACGGCGGCGTCGTCGACCATGCCGTCAGCCGCGGCGTACAGCGTGGCCCCGACCGCGAAGGCCGTCTTTGCCACGACCTTCACCGTGCCAGGCGCGTTCACCAGCTGTATCGGCACCGCGAGGTTGCCGGCGGCGAACTCCGTGGCGGTCACGGGCGCCAGCACCGAGCCGATGCCTTGTTCGCCGGCGTCGGCGTATTGGACGAGAACGCCGCTTGCAGCGCTTAGCTTCACCCGCCTATGGAGCGCGAGCGCCTCATAAGCTTGAAAAGTCATCGTCGGTCCATGAATCTCAGCCATGTCTATTCTCCTATTCGTAACATGCTTGTTATTTCGGAACATCCTCCCGACTCACGCGACGTCTATGCGCCGTCGATGGCCGGATTCTTTGCGATCTCTGCCTGGTACGCCTCGGCGTACGCTTGCTGGTAGCTAAGGCCCGGCTCTGCCCCGACCCGCGCTTCGGCGACCTTCTCCGCGGCGGCCATAGCAGCCTCTTTAGACGCCGCCTCGGGCTCGGGCACGTGCTCCGCGCCTTCGGTGCCAGTCAGCAGATCCTTCTTGATGCCGGCGTTCTCCTCGGTGAGCCTCGTGACCTCTGCTGTCTGGATCGCCAGGGCCTCGGCCGCCTCGGTTTTGACCTTGGCCAGCTCTGCCTGCAGCTTGTCGCAGTATTCGGCCTTGGCTTCGATGACGCTCAGACCGCTGATTGCCGAGGCCATCGCGAACTCTGCATCCTCGGGAAACGCCTTCTGCATCGCGGTCAAAACTTCCTTCACGCTCTTCTTGTCACCCATGTTCTCATCTCCTGATAAAGCCGTGGGGGTATCCCCCGAAATCGTCAAATCGTTTCTGCTCAAGAACTCCCTTATGAACTCTCGCACCCGCTGAGGCCTCAACCCGCCGAAAATCTCGGCCGGCGGCTCAGCATCCCGCATGCCGAATATGTATCTGCAGGCCAGCTCGCCCAACGCCGCCAACTCCTGGGGCGCGCTCAAGAATCCCCCTGGATTTGCAGCCGGATCGTCCACTACATCAGTGGATACCAGGCTATCCAGGCGTGCATGCATCAGGTCATCCTCATTCGCCTTGTCCGGACTCACGAAATCACCCTCGTCATCCTCGTTCTCTTCGATGAACTCCTTCTCGGCATCAGGGTCGTGATAGAACACGATGCTGGCGCCCAACATGTCCGGCTCTTTTTCGGCCATGCGCAGTATGTAGCTGCCGAGTTTGCCGTCGGGCGATTCGTCTGCCACCTCCGAAACATGAAGGTCCGCCCGGACGATATTGCCATCGAGACGATAGCTCTTGGCCCGCCCGAGGAACTTGCCCAGGCCATCGTTGCAAAGCCCCGGGTGTGTGAACCGCACCTTAACACCCTGTCTCTTGGCGTTGCCGGCCTCGACCACCTGGGACATGAATGTCTGGTCGATCCACATGAAATGGC
The DNA here is from genome assembly GCA_030601885.1 of Armatimonadota bacterium. GTDB lineage: Bacteria > Armatimonadota > Zipacnadia > JAUWAU01 > JAUWAU01 > JAUWAU01. Next base: position 2,116 of record JAUWAU010000075.1, on the reverse strand, counting down.
CGATGGCCTCGCCCGCGGTTATCACGGCGAAATCGCGGATGAGCTGCGCGTCTACATCGACCTGCGCATTCTTCATGCTGCCGGCGAGGCTAAGGCGTTGCCGGACTGGTTTCTTGCTGATGTTAGGCATCCCCTTGTTCTCCTGCGCCCTGCCGCTGTTGGATTTATTCCTTGTCGTCGGCGTCCTTGTCCTTTTTCGGAGCCGAGCCGCCGGCTAATACAGCCTGTAATGTTTTGCCCTGGTCTACGCCGGCCAGGAGGGGCCAGAGCTCTTTGGCCGTTACGAGGCCCTCATTGCCCTTCGCGATCTCCTCGGCCCTCTTCATGGCGTCCGTGATCTCATCCCCGCGCGTCTGCAGGAACTCTTTCCGGTCCTGTGATAGAGCGCCTAATGCATCTGTCTGCGTGGCCAGGCCCCGGTCCATCTTCTTGCCCCACGCCTGGACCTCCTTGTCCTCGTCGATCCACGGCCAACTCGGAACCACCCATTTGTGTTCGAGGATGCTTGCCCGCCATGGCAGCTTCCCTTGGGCCACCCAGCGGCCAACTTGCCAGCGGTAGACCCGCGAATGAAAGCGCTTGATGAGCAGCTTCTGCCAAGCCCGGAAGATAATGAAAGCCTGCAACAGCACGGCGCGCGAGCTCGAGTAATTGAGTTTGCCCCAGTCCAGCAGGATCAACTCGAGGGGGATGCCAAGGGGGATGCCGAACAGCCGGATGAAGAGCTTGACGGATGCTTCCAGGTGCTGAGACGGCCTCGTCTGCCGGATGCCCTTGATCTCCTGCCCCTTATCGCCGAAGAACGCCGTAGCCATGCCGACGTTCATCACCTTCATATCCAGGTCGGGCGTCTCCGCGCCGGTCCGGGTGGCCGAGCCCGTCACCTTGACTGGTTCGCCGCCTTCGGATGTCGTCACCGCCAGGGCCAGCCGCGACATCACCTGCCACGAAATGGCCTCGCTGGTCAGGATGTCCTCCAGGCGATGTGCTATGGCCATCGAGGACACGAGCACTGGCACACCGCGCGTCTGCGAAGATCGCTTGAGGCGGTTCAGCACGTAGATTGCGTTCTTGGCATCAACTCTCGTGGTCTCGGTATGTTCCGGATAGCCCTCCGCGCCATCTGCGCCCGCTATTTCGAAGCCCACGATCCTGCCCCGCTTATCCAGGCGCACCCCCTGCTCGATCCTGATGCCATCGTCCGAGCCCCCGGGCATCTGGTTCGAGGCGATCCGCTCCGCCTCGATGTGCTGCAGCAAGCCGTCAGTCAATTTCAGAAAGAGGGTATCGCCGGCCACCAGCAGCTCGCGCAAAACGATGTGCTCGATCGTCTGCCCGTCGAAGAGTTGTCTGGCTTCGGGATTCTTCCACCATTCGTGCCACAGCTTCTCGATTCTCGTGCTCAATCCCTTTATGCCGGTTTCGGCCTGCAGGGTGAAACCCGTCGGGCCGAGGATGTAATCGCACGCACGGTTGATCACCGCCTCATACAACCAGTTGTTGCGGTCGAGCGCGCGCGATGCGTCGATCAGCATGCGCCGGTCATACCGCATGTGGCTGTCGGCGCTGCCCCCCACTTCCCAGCTGCCGGTCGACCGCAGGTACTCCGTCGCCTTGTAGCCCAACGCCGTATATTTGCCCACGGGCTGAAACTTCAGCATGTCGTCGGATTGGGAGGCGGTCCGCTTTACGGCCTGAACCCCGACATCGACCTCGGGGGCGGCGGGCCGCCCTTGGCCGAATACTCGTCGCAGTTGGTTGCGGGCGAATTCAATCACGGCGGGGTACCATTCCTACAAATTGCGGCGAGGCGGATCGCACTGTCGTACCGAGCGCATCCTTTAATTTGGCGAGCTGCACCTCGAGATCTTTGCGGTATTCGGTGATTCCATACCGCTCTGCAGATTGCTCTGCTGCACCCTGCGCTTTGTAGCCGGCCAGATAGGCCTCGACCTCCTCGATGTGCAGCTCTAGCTCGAGGCGCTGGGCATCGAGCCCGTCCTCGCGTCGCCATCCACCATGGTCCCAAGAAGGAGCAGCCATCGATGTTCTCCGTTGCTGTCCGGGGGCCCGGCCGGGCGGCCATGAAAAAAAGCGAGCCGGCGGGGGGTTGGCC
>JAUWAU010000001.1 GCA_030601885.1 Armatimonadota bacterium | reverse complement strand
GTAGCTCGGGCTTTCTAGCCCGAGACCCTCTACACGGGCATCTGGGACCACCGTGGCCTCTGCGAGGATGATCCAATGGCGCCAATGAACAGAAGACGTTTCCTCATCAACACCGCCGGCACCGTCCCGGGCCTTTCTGCCACCGCAGCCACCTTGGCTGCAGGCAAGCCGCCGCTGCGCGTGTGTCTTGTCTCCGGCTCGGCGGAGTACGAGTCTGACAAGTCCCTCGCAGCATTCAAGAGCCATCTTGAGGAGACCTACCGCGCGTACTGTACGCTCATCAAGGCCCGTGGCTTCGAGGATTTGCCCGGCCTGGCGGCGCTCGATGACTGCGACGTGGCGCTGTTCTTCACGCGGCGGCTGACGATCGAGGGCGAGCAACTGGAGCGGGTGAAGCGATACTGTGGGGCCGGGCGGCCCATCGTGGCGCTGCGCACGGCCAGCCACGGCTTTCAGAACTGGCTGGAGTTCGACAAGCTCGTGCTCGGCGGCAACTACCACGGCCACTTCGGCAGCGGGCCCATCACGAGGGTGACGATCGAGGAGCGCGCCGCCAAACATCCCGTGCTGAAGGGCGTCGGCCCTATCGAGTCCACCTCGAGCCTCTACAAGACGGCTCCACTGGCACCAGACGCGGAACTTCTCATGACGGGCTCGACCCCGGAATCCGACGGCTCTCAGCCGGTGGCATGGACGCGGCTGCATAAGCAAGCCCGGGTCTTCTACACGTCACTCGGCGGGCAGGACGACTTCGGGAATCCCGCCTTCCTGCGCCTCCTGGTCAATGCGCTCTTCTGGACGGCGAAGCGCAAAGTCCAGCCGAAGCCGCACCGATGAGTGTCAGAGCCGGTTTCCGACGATGGTCTTGGTCAGATATACTGTGCCATCGTCGGCGATATGGGTCACCCGCCTGAGCACCAGAGCCTCCAAGTCGTCGGGCGGCTCGGCTGGCACGTACTCCCATCGCGTGCCGACAACTAACGGCACCCATTCTTCGACCTTCTCCGGGCACTCCCATTTGGCCAGCACCGCGTGCTCCACGATGCCGTCGCCGCGCTCGGCCCGGTAGGCTACGGGACCGACCCCCCGGGCCAGCCAGCAGTAGCGCTCGCCGCACAAGATCTTATTCACTTCTCGCTGGCGTGAGTCCGTGTCCGTGTCGGCAGGAGACTCGGTGACGGTGGCGCGCATGAGGAGGCACCCGGGGAACGCTCCCGCGGGAGTCTCCACGTCTGCTGAGTGCGTCTCAATCCATAGACGCGTGTGCGTCGGGTTGCCGGTGCATGAGAAGGTGTCCCTCTCCTCCTCGAAGCCCACCGAAGGGTCCGTGTACGGGAGCCATTTCACCCACGACAACAGATCAAAGCCGTCCGCGAACCTGGCCTGGCGGTGACTGATGCCCAGCGTGCGGCCCTGTTCGCGCAGGTACGCCAGTCTCCCGCCCTGTAGCCTCAGCACGCAGCATACGGCACCCCATTTGATCCTGCGTGATGGGTCGATACGACCCCCACAGGCAGTTCGGAAGTCGTCAGCGGCATCAAGGCAGCCATGCCAGCAGTTGTACGGGAGCCCCTGCATCGCAGCGCGCGCCTCGCCGAGGGTTCGGAAGCCCTCCTCGACGCGGCCATCCTCAATGCGGCGCCAGCCTCGCAAGAACAGCGCCAGCCCGATCATCTCCTTCTCGTCGGCCTCCCGCCAGATGGCCAGGCAGCGGTCTACCATGTCCTCCTGTTCGGCCCGTGGGATGTTTCTGGCGTGCACGGCCAGCGAATAGAGCCAGTTCGCCATCACGACCTTATCGCCGGCTTGCTCGGCAAGCCGGACCATCTCACGCATGGCCTCCTCGCAGCGCTGCTTGTCCGGGAAGAAGGTCGCGCCGGCCACCAGCCCGAGGGCCTCCATGTGTAGCGACGTTCGCTCCTGCTCAGACACATCCGCCTTCGAGAGCGCTTCGAGCGCCTCCTCAGCATGGGCCCTGGCGACGAGCTCCTGACGCTGCTTGTGGGCCTCTCTGGCCTTCTCCAACGCGGCCCGCACCGTGTCGGCGGTGAACTGCTCGTCCGGGGCCTCTTGCTTCAGCGAATCCTCGACCATCGTCAGCACCTCCTGCGCTATCCGACGCCGCGCCCGGTGAATGCGGCCCTTGACCGTGGAAAGCGACACCCCCGTGAAGTCAGCCACCTCCTGGTAGGTGTAGCCGTCCACCAGCAACAGGGATACGGCCAACCGGTTCGGTTCGGGGACAGTCGCCAGGGCCCGCGCCACGAGGTCGCGCGCGGCAACGGTCGCGGCCGGATCGCCGTCCTCGGCGGCGACGTGCTCCAGTCCCACCCATCGCCGCTCCGGCCGCCGCAGCCAGCTCGTCGCCAGGCTGCGGCAGATGCGAATGATCCAGCCGGGAAAAGCGGCGGGGTCCTTGAGGGAATTCAGGGACTCATAGGCGCGCACGAAGGCTTCCTGCGCTATATCCCTCGCCGCGTCGTAATCGTAGACGATCTGGTACGCCGTGGCGAAAACGGCGTCCTGGAACCGGCGCACCAGTTCCGTGTACGCCTCCGCGTCCCCCGCCCTCGCTCGTCGTACCAGTGACGCGATCATGTCCGGCTGCTCCTCCACCTTAAGGACGCTTGAGAGGGTGGGTTTTCTACGTCGGGGTCCCCATCACGGAAAGATCTTATGCCCGAAAGTGCCCGTGGCGGCGGCGATGATGAGCCAAAAAGCGCAGACGAGGTACTCCCCCAGCACCAGCCCCAGGAAGAGCGGCCGCAGGCTCTGATAGGCCCGGCCCGAGCCGTAGCGGGTGATGAGCACCTTGCAGAGCCACCCCACGAAGAAGGGGAACCACGCCCGGCGCGTCTCGGAGGAGTACGCCAGCACGTAGCCGATGGGATGGAACGGCCACCACAGAAAGCGGTGCCGCATGAGCGCCAGCATCAGAGTGAACGCGGCGCCGGCGGCCAAGGCTCCGAGGCGGCCGAAGTCCGTGGGAGTCCTGTTGCTCAGCAGAGTGGCGATCACGCCGAAGTGCCAACTCGGGCCGCGCTGGAAGAACCAGGGGCTGAGCGCCAGGGCGCCCTTGGCGTAGATCAGCCTCATGGTGGAGTACAGGGAGACGCCGATGCCGAGCAGTATTCCGGCCACCATGGCACCGGTCAGGTGGCGCGTCACCAGATTGGTCTCGTGCCCGATCTTGAGCGAATGCGTAATCGCCGGCATGAGGAACGATTTCAGATCGTACATGTGGACGTACTGCAGCGAGTACGTGATCGCCACATCGGGCCCCGTGAGTCGCTTGGTGCCGAGGAGCGGATCGAGCGTCTTGGTCGGCATCATCTGCGTCGCCTTGGCGAACAGCAGGCCGGTCTCGGAGACGATGCGGGCCATGCCCCAGCAGATAATGAGGAACCAGACGTAGACGAACAGGGCTATCGGCAGCCGCACCCCGGCCGTCATGGCCAGCAGAACGAACAGAACACAGCAGACAACGAGCCCCATCATGGCCACGCGCCACGGCAGGGGATCGTCCCGGTCGTCGGCGGAGTCCGAGGGGCCCAAGACCGCGCTCATCATCGCCCGCAGTTGGCCGCGGGCAACCCAGACCCCGATGCCGACGACGGCCAGGAATGCACCGATGTACTGCGCCTCGGTTACCCGCTTGTACTGCGGGTACACGCCTAAAGCCTCGGCAACGGTACACTGGATACGGTCGAAGATGTAGAAGAACCACAGGCCGAAGCTGACGTCGGTGGTGAGGAAATAGCCGAAGCCGATGACGCTGAAGAAGATTGACCACCGAAGGCGAAAGTACTGCCACGGCCGGGGCAACGGGTTCTGCGGGAACGTTTGCTGGTGAATCTGCCATTGCGGGAGGTGGGGCCAGTACACGTGCAGGCTGTTGAGGGAGTGGACCAGTCCGGGGATGCCCGCGCCGATCCACAGCGCCCAGTTGCGCAGCAACGGTGAGCCACTGGCCCGCTCGCGTCCGGTGATGATCCCGACGGGTAGCTCGACGATGGGGAACGTGAGGTGCTCCCGCTCGATCCACTGCTTCCGCACCACTGTTGCCACACACAGCATGACGGCATACAGCACGAGCGCGAAGGCGAGCCAGAGGATGAGCGGTCCCACCCATGCGTCCCAGGGCACCCGCCCGCCCGCCGCGCCACCCTCGTAGAACTGCGTGATGACCGACGCGTCCTTGGGGACGAACCAGTCGGGCAGGTATTTGTGGTAAATCGCCTCCCAGCGATTCTCGGGCGTGGCGTAGTAGCTCCAGCAGGTCATCGCCGGCAGCATGTAGCACATCAGTCCCCACGTGGGCAGGCCGGCGGCCACGAGCATGATGCAGAAGACGAAGGCCAGGTCCTGCGGCGAAAGAGGGCTGGGTCCATTACGCAGGCGGCCGATGAAGCGCGCGACGAGCGCGACGATGAACAGCAGGCACATGGCCCCGAGCGGGAAGTGGCAGCCGACGAGCTCGGAGCCCATGAGGAAGACGTCGGTGTACGGCGTCACGGCGCAGAGCAACGCGGCGCAGAGGAGGCCGATGACCAGGGCGCGGGGCGCGAGGGCGCCGCGACGCTTTCTCCCGTCGGCATCCTGGCTCTGCTCAAGGCGCTCGTTCTGATGGTGGGATGAAACAGCCCGCGTGCTCATTGAGCCGCGGCGAAGTTCGCCTCAACGAGGCCCGACCCCTGTTATTCCTCCAGAACGAACTCAATCCCCTGCAGCGTCTGCCCCTCGGCGACGGTGATGCCCTCGCGCTTGGCGATGAGCTCGAAGTCGGTGAGGTCGCGCGGCTCGAGGTAGAGATCATAGGAGCCAGGGTGGACGCGCTCGAACTTGAACGTCCCATCCGCCGCCACGTACACCTTGCGGTGCGGCACCGGCCCCATGTCCAGCTCCACGCGGTACTGGCGCGTCAGCGGCTTGCCATCCCGGCGCTTGACGACGCCGCGCACCTCGCCGCCGACGAACAGCTCGAAGTCAACGTTGTCTATCGTCTCGCCCGGCACGACCAGAGTGGCTTGCTCTGGGGGCGTCGCATACCCATGGGATCGGGGGGAAACGGCTACGGTGACGAACCCCGGGGTGAGTCCCTCGAGGCGGTAGCGCCCCTCTGCGTCTGTCTTCACGTACGATGAAACGCCCAGGACGTGGCCGCCGCTCGTCTTGGCTCTCACCGAGATGCCCTCGAGCGGCTCGCCCTGCGCCGTCAGGAGCCGACCAGCGATGGCGCCCGGGAGGGCGATGTCCACGACGGCCTCGGCCATCTCCCCCTCGGCGATCGTCACAGGCCACGCCACCGACGGGGCCAATCCCGGCGCGTACGTGAACACCTCGTAGTCGCCCGGCTCCAGGCCCACAATCTGCCACTCCGTCTGCCCCGGCATGACCTTCGCAAGCCCCTGATCCGCCTTTGGTGCCTGCGGCCGCTCATCCGGCAGAACGGCGGTCCGCCCTGGGGGTACGGCCAGCACGTAGAGACCCTCGGGCGGGATCGTCGCCCCGGCCAGCTCCACTACCCCGCGCATTCCGCTCGGTGGTGACAGCCGGACACTGAGGGACACGGTCTCGCGTTCCGACGGCTGGATCTCGACGGTCGTTGGCGTCAGACCTTCGGCAATGAACTTCGCCCCCTGAATTCCCGTCCGCACCGAGACCGAGAATAGGCCGTCGGCGTCGGTGGTAATGCTCTCCGTGCGGACCGTCCGCTCCCTGCCCTCACGGCGAGTGAGTAGTGCCACGCTGAAGGGCGTGTTGGCCACCGGCGTCTGACCGTCGGGCACGAGGATTCGACCTTCGAGCGTGCCTGACCAGGCCCGCGGCATGACGATGTTGGCTTCGTACTCGCCTTCGTCTCCCACTTCGACGCGAGCGCTCGCTGCGACATGGCGCGGCGCCTTGGCGTCGAAGCTCCAGCGCCCCGGTGCTGCGTGTGGCACGACGAAGCGCCCCTCGGCGTCGCTCGTGAGGGTAGTCCGAGTCTCCGAGCTCATGCGTGGGCCCGGTGTTGCCTTGTAACAACGGCTCTCTACCTTTGCTCCGGGGATCGGACTCGCCCGCTCGTCCACGACGCGACCGTTGATGGTTGCGCCCTGCTTTAGCGGGAGACGGAGCTCCGGAACGGGCTCCCCCGTCTGCACTGTGACCGGGCCCAGGCGCTCTGCGGCAGCCGCCGGCGACGTGACTACTACCCAATAGGTGCCGTCGAGAAGCCCATCGAAGTGTACCCGCCCGTCCGGGGCCGCTGTCTGACGGGAGCGACGGCTCGAATAGCCACCTGCGCTCGTCTGCTTCCAGAGCCGAGCTTGGGCGTCGGTGACGGGCTGGCCATCGGGGGCAACGATGAGAACGGTCAGCGTGTGGCCATCAGTGTGGCGAAAATCGAATTCGGTGACGGCTTCGGCCTCGCCCAGCTCCACCTGGCGAACCGACCGGGCCTCGTCGTCGAGCTCTATCTCCAGTTCGTAGTGGGCAGCCGGGAGCGAGCCGAGCCAGTAGCGCCCGTGCTCGTCCGTGGTGATGGTCACGTTTGTGCTGTAGCTGCTGTTGTCCCGCCGCGCCCTGATGCGGACCTCGAGCCGAGCATTGGCAAGTGGCTGCCCGTTCGTGCCGTATACGATCCCGCTAACGGAGGCGCCCGCCTTGAGGACGATCTTGACGCCGGTCACGTTCTCGGAGCGGCCCGCGACGACGGCTTCCTCGGCGGTCGCGCGCGTGTAGCCCCGGACGTAGGCGTAGAGGATGTACGTGCCTGCCGCGAGGTCGCTCACTACGAAACTCCCGTTCCGCCCGGTTCGGGGCCGGGTAGGCCCGAAATGCCTGTCCCTGTCGAAGGCGTCCTCTCTGACGATTGCAAAGTCGGAGAATCTGCCACGATCCAACCACTGCAGGTGCCTGGCGGCCTCCAGCCACACCACGGCGTCCGCCTTCGGCGTCTGCCCGTCGGGCTCGTACACGACGCCCGCGATGCTCCCGGCCGGGGCATCCAGGACGAAATTGACGTCGGTGACCTCGCCGCCAACCGTCAGCTCGACGTCTCCGCGCTCGACCTTGGCATAGCCGGGCGCCTTGAGCACCACGTCGTGAAGCCCGGGCTCGCGACACACCACTGTGTACGTGCCATCCGGCCCGGTCCGTGTCCCGCGCCCCGAGGAGTGGAGCGGTCGCACGAAGCGCACCATCACATCCGCATTTGCCAGCGGCTCGCCCGCGGCCAGCGTTACCCGACCGCTTACGCGGCAGCCCCGTGGCAGGCTCACATCGAGGCGAAGCGGCGCGTCGGCCTGCACGGTGATGTCGCGATGGTCGCTGGCATGCCCCTGGGCGAAGACGTCGAGGTTGTATGCGCCAGGCGCGAGGTCGGAGAGCGTGAGCTTCCCCTCCGCGTCGGTCTTGGCGTCGCCAGGGCGCAGCCGGGGCGCGCCGCGCTCTCCCCATAGCATGACACGGGCGCCGCCAATCGGCCTGCCGAGATCGTCCGTGACGGTGATCATCACGTCACCACTGAATGCTGGGCACAGGCACCACAAGAGCACAGCAGCCGCAGCCACGGTATGTGCTGCCGCTCTCCAGGCGCTCGATTTTCCCATCGTCCTCACCTCTTTTTCCCGACTCTACCAATCGTATTGTTCGTCGCGAATCGCCTCGCTCCTACCTGCTGTGGTTGGGGCGGCCTCGGGCGGGCGCTGGGTCCGAGGGCTCGCGCCAGCGCGGCTCCCGGGTCCCGAATGCCAGCGACGCAAGGCCGATGTGCCGACTACTCATCGATCACAAGCTCGATCCCGCCCAGCGTCTGGGCTTCAGCCACCACGATGCCCTCCCGCCCGGCGACGAGCTCGAAGTCGTCCCCGGCCCATCGCTCGAGATAGAGGTCATACACGCCGGGATAGACGCGGTCGAACTTGAAGGTGCCGTCGGCAGACACCTGGGTGGTGCGATGGGGCACAGGGCCCATGTCCAGGTCCACGCGATACTCGCCGGTGAGCCGCTGGCCGTCGCGTCGCTTGACGATGCCACTGACCTGACCGCCCAGAAACAGCTCGAAGTCAACGTTTTCGATGGTCTCGCCCGGTACGACCAAGGTGACCTGCTCCGGCGGCGTAGCATAGCCATACCGTGAGGCGTGGATCTCGACGATCACGGGGCCCGGCGTGAGGCAATCGCAGCGGTATCGTCCCTGCTCGTCGGTCAGTGTCCGCGGCGGTGAATGGAACGTCACGAGGCCGCCGCTTGGTTTGAAGTGGACCGGTACGCCGGGCAACGGCTCGCCGTCACCGGTCACCACGCGGCCGGCGATGGCGCCGGGTGGCGGCGGAATCTCCACCACCGTCTCGGCCATCTCGCCCTCGGTGACGAATACACGGGATGGCACCGATGGCGCCAGCCCCTTTGCGTACGTGAATATGTCGTACTCGCCCGGCTCCAGGCCCACAATCTGCCACTCCCTCTGCCCGGGAATCACCTTAGCGGACCCACGATGAGGCGAGACGTAATGACTGCGAGCCTCGGGGAGCGGGGCGTACTGGCCTGGCCGGGTGGCGACGACGTAGAAAGGCTGGCGGGGGGCCCGTTGCCCTGGCAGCGCCACGCGACCACGAACGCCGGTCTCCGGCGGCAGGCGGACGGTGACCGACACGGTCTCACGGCCCGATGGCTGGATGCGCACGGTCCTGGGAGTGAGATCCTTGGCGACGAACTTGGCCTCGTGGATGCCGCGCTTGACGACGAGGGAGAATCGGCCGTCGGTGTTCGTCTTGATGTTCTCGACGCCGATCCACGACTCCCCCTCCCGGCCGCGCGCGAGCAAGTGCACAGTGAAGCGCGTACTGGCCACCGGCGTTTTTCCGTCCGGCATGAGAATCTCGCCTTCGAGCGTGCCGGACCAGGCCCGCGGGACCACGATCTCGGCGTCGTACTGGCCTTCATCGACTACGTCGAGGCGAACGGTCTCAGTCGCCACTGACGGCGCGGCTGCCGTCAGTCGCCAGCGACCTATAGCAGCGTGGGCCACAACGAAGGCGCCGTCAGCATCCGTGATGAGGGAACGCCTCTCCCAATACGACGTGGTCGGGCCTGCCCAGCGTCTTGAGCAAGCAACGCTTACCTCCGCTCCCGCGACCGGCTGGCCCAGGTCGCTCAGGACGCGGCCCCTGATGGTGGCGCCCTCTTTCAGTTCCATGCGCAGCCGGATGGGGCCCTGCTCAGGCGCCACAACGATCGCGTCGCTCCATGCGGCTGCCGCGCTCGGGGATTTGGCAGCGACATAGTGCGTGCCGGCGGTAATGTTCTCAAAGTGCACGAGGCCCTCGTGGTCCGGTTGTCGTATCGGAGAGCGCTGTGGCGACCGCCCAGGGCCACGGTCTTCGTAGCAGCGAACTTCGGCGTCAGTCAGAGGCTTGCCGCCGGGGCCGATGACGAGCACGGTGAGGGTGGCGCCGAGTGTGAAGCGAAAGTCGAGGCCGGTGACGAGCTGGGCCTCGTGCAGCTCGACGACTGCCTCGGCGCGGGCGCCGTCGTCGCGCTTCAGCTCGAACTCGTATCGCGCAGGGACGAGGTTATCCATGGCGTAGCGGCCGTGCTCGTCGGTCGTGATGCCTACGCCCGAGTGACCGATGAGGCCACGGAACGTCGCCATTCGCTCGCCGGAGAGCTGGGCGTTGGTCAGCGGACGGCCTTCGCGGTCGTAGACGGTGCCGCGGATGGTGCCGCCGAGTTTGAGGGTCACCTTCGTGCCAGTGGGGCTGTCAGAGCGGCCGACCGTGATCTCGTCGGCGGCGGGGGAGACCATATAGCCGGGCGCGTGGGCATAGACGCGGTAGGTGCCTTCGGGGACGTCGGTGATCTCGAAGGTCCCGTCTGGTCCGGTGATGGTGTGCGCGGGTGGAGCGCCGCGACGGAGGGAGGGCTTGCGACCTTCGGCCGATCCCAAAGCGGGTCGGTTGCCGCTGGGCCACCAGCGGGGCGGGGAGACGATGGCGACCCAGACGGCCGCGCCGCCCTTTGGCATCTCGCCGTCGGGCTGGTACACGACGCCGGCGATGGTGCTGGGGCGTGCATCCAGGATGAAGTTGACCTCAGTGATCTCTTGGCCCGGCGGCAATCGCACCGCACGGCGCTCCACAGTGGCATAGCCCGGCATCCTCAGGAAGATATCGTACAGCCCCGGCCTGGCGCACTCAACTCTGTACCTCCCATCCCAGCCTGTTGTGATGCCGACGCTCCATCTCTCCGACGGTCGCACGAAGTGCATTGTGATGTTTGCGGCCCGTGGTCGGGCGCCAGGCGCCAGCACAATCTTGCCACTCAGCCAGCAGGCGCGGATGAGGCGAAAGTCAAGGTGCAGACGCCCGTCAGCATCCATCGTGACCTCACGACGCTGGCTCCCGTAGCCCGTGCACACCGCCGTGAGATCGTAGTCCCCCGGGGCCACATCCCTGATCGTGAATGCCCCCGACCGGTCCGTTGTCACCTCGCGCCGCCACACTCCCGGGCGGAAAGGCTTGTCTCCGCTGATCGATACGTGGGCCCCCAGGATCGGACTGCCTCGGTCGTCCCTGACCGTGCCCGTGATCTCGCCGCAGAGCGCTGCCGCCGCGGGCGACAAGAGCAAACAGGCCGCCGCCACGGCATGCACTGCGCCTCGCCAAGCCCTCGATACGCACACCCTCCTCACGTCTCCTTCCCGCCTGCCACTCGTGCGCCTCTCCGGCGCGTATTGCGGCCCCACTCCACTACTCCTCGATGATGAACTCGATGCCGCGCAGCGTCTGGCCTTCGGCGACGGTGATGCCCTCGCGCTTGGCGATGAGCTCGAAGTCATCCGCTTCGACGCGCTCGAGGTACATGTCATAGGTGCCGGGATGGATCAGTTCCACCTTGAACGTACCATCCGGCGCAACACGGGCCATGCCGGGGCCGACCGGCCCCATGTCCATCGTCACGCGGTACTCGCCAGCGAGCCGCCCACCATCCCGCCCTTTCACCACACCGCTCACCTCGCCGCCGACGAACAGCTCGAAATCCACCGTCTCGATTGCCACGCCCGGCACCACCAACGTGCCCTTGTCCGGCGGTCTGGCGTAGCCAAGTGCCTTTGCGGACATGCGCACGGTGACAAAGCCAGGTGTGAGCCCATCGACGCGATATCGTCCCTCTTCGTCTGTCCGTGTGTCATGGCTGAGTGATCGCACGCGTCCGCCGCTGGTGAACACGTGCACCCACGCGCCGGCAACCGGCTGGCCACCGGCCGTGAGCACTCGGCCCGCCACCGCCCCAGGCAAGGTGACGTCCACAGCTACCTCAGCCATCTCCCCCTCGACAACCGACACAGCCAGCGGCACAGAGGGGGCCAATCCAGCCCCATAGCTGAAGAGCGCATAGTCGCCCGGCTCCACGCCCAGGATCTCCCAGCGCTTCTGCCCCGGCATCACCTTGGCGAATCCGCCCTTGGGTCTTGGGCCCCAGGTGCGCTGGTCCGGTAGCACGGCGCCTTCGCCCGGTGGGACCGCGAACACGTACAGCCCATTTGGAGGGATCTCGGCTTCGACAAGCTCCACACTGCCACATATGCCCGTCTGTGGCGGCATCCGCACAGTCACGTATGCCGTTGGGGCGGCAGACGGGCCTATCTCAACGGTGGCCGGCGTCTGGTTCTCGCCGAAAAACTTGGCCCCCTGAACTGGTCGGTCGACGTCGAGGCAGAACCGCCCCTGCGTGTCCGTCACAATCCGCGTGCCGCGGACGGACTTGATGTTCTCCTGCTGATCGCGAGCCAGCAGCTCCACGTCGAACTCGGTGTGTGCTGCCGGGGAAACGCCGTCGGGCATGAGGATCTGGCCGCGGAGCGTGCCTGACCACGCCTGGCGCATCGTCACCTCGACGCTGTACTCACCGTCGTCACCGACCTCGAGTGTCGCGCGGCCGTGAAGATATCCGGGCGCGTCCGCGGAGCACAGCCAGTTGCCTGCCACTGCTCCCCGGATGACGAAGCGACCCTCCGTATCGCTGATGGGCTCGATGTAGCCGCCCGCACGTGTGTACGCTCCGCGGGAGCGCGTGCTCGGCACCCGGCGATAGGCGCGCACCTTTGCTCCGTGGATGGCGTTGCCTTGCTCATCCGCCACTCGGCCCCTGATCATTGCGCCGCGTCTGAGGGCGATGCGGACCTCCTGCACTCGGTCGGGAGAGTCCCGCACGAGCCCAACGAGGCTTACCGGAACGGCGTTCCAGGACTTGACGAATATCCTGTACGTGCCCTCCGGCAGGTGCTCGAAGCGCACCCGGCCCTCCTGGTCCACTGATTGCTTTGCGGAGTATGTCACATCGCTGTCGCCCATCGACTGTTTCGACACCGACACTGACGCGTCGGCAGCCGGCGCGCCATCGGCCCCGATGACGAGCACCTCCAGGGCATTGCCCTCCCGGAGCCAGAAGTCGAGGCCGCTCACATCCTGACCCTCGCCCACCGGCACTTGACGAGTTGCCGGTGCGGCGTCGTATGGCCGGAGCTGCACATCGTACCGCCCCGGCCACAGGCGAGGTATGCAGTAGCGGCCCTGCTCGTCGGTATTGACCGTCACGCTTCGGGACTGGTCGCCGGCATCGGCCTCCATCCGAAGCGCACATCGAATGCGCTGATTGGCCACCGGCTGCCCATCCGGGTCGTATAGCGTTCCGTGTATGGCCGCTGCGCGTCGAAGCGTGATACTGACGCCGGTCACGTTCTCTGAGCGGCCGACGACGATGGGCTCGCTGGCCACAGGGAGATACCCGGGCGCGTGAGCGACGATGCGATACGTGCCGGCCTCGATGTCCTCGAGGACGAAGGTTCCATCCTGCTCGGTCCGCGGATGCGGTTGAGTGAACTGGCTGTCCAGGTCTTTGGTGCCCTTCATGATGGCTGAGAGGTCGTACTGGCCGCTGATACGTCGCCAT
The DNA here is from genome assembly GCA_030601885.1 of Armatimonadota bacterium. GTDB lineage: Bacteria > Armatimonadota > Zipacnadia > JAUWAU01 > JAUWAU01 > JAUWAU01. Next base: position 402,860 of record JAUWAU010000001.1, on the reverse strand, counting down.
TTCGGGCCGTCAATCACAATCAGCCACACGCCTGCGTCCACCTTTGGAGTCGTGCCGTCGGGCTCGTACACGACGCCGGTGATTGTGGCGGGGACAGCATCCACGGCGAAGTTGACGCCCGGACGCTCTTCGCCGCGCACGAGCACTACGCCGCGGCGCTCGACACCGGCGTAGCCGGGCGCCTTCACGACCATGTCGGCCACGCACGGCTCCGGGCACTCGGCCATGTACTTCCCGTCCCATTTGGTCGTGACGGTGCGGGAGCGCCATCCGTGGTAGGTGCGGAAGTGCATCTGCACCTTCGCATTGCCAAGCGGCTCGCCGGAGACACGGGTGATCGTCCCGCTGACGCGGCAGACGCGCCCGAGGGTGACATCGTGGCGCACGGTCTCACCGGGCCGCACCGTCACTCCGGCCGGATAGAGGCTATAGCTGTCGTGTCCGGTTGCGGAGACGTGAAGGTGGTAGGATCCGGGAAGCAGATCACATACAGCGAAGCCGCCCTCTGCATCGGTCACGACCCGACATGTGGGGACGTTGATGCGGCCGGAGCGGTCCAGCAGGACAGATGCTCCAGCGACGGGGTTGCCCGTGTCGTCTGTGACTGTGCCGACGACGCGTGTGAGCGGGCCCGATTGCGGATCGAAGACGAGGTTGACACCTTTCAGCTCTTCTCCGGGTTTTGGTCGCACGCCGCTGACCTGCACGCACCCGCGTCCCGGTGCACTGGCCACAATGTCCTGCAGCCCCGGCCATGGAGCACGAACTCGGTAGTTGCCGTCGGGGCCGGTAGTCAGGTGCTTGAGGAGCTCGTCACCAGTGCGGCTGAAGTATAGGGCGACCTTCGCGTTGCACAGTGGTTCGCCGGATCCGAGCAAGACCTTGCCGCTGATCCAGGAGACGGCGACGAGCTCCACATCGATCTGAGCCGGCTCGTCGCTCGCCACCGTCACCGTCCGACTGCTCTTGTGATGGTCGGGGGCGTACGTCTCGAGGCGGTACCTTCCCGGCGGCACGGCAGGAATCGTGAACCCGCCCACGGCGTCGGCCTCGGCGGTAGCTTGGTGGCTGCTTCCCGACAAGCGCAGGCGAGCGCCGGCGATCGGCTCGCCCCTATCATCCGTGACAGTGCCCGTGATCTCGCCGCCGAGGGCCGGTGCCGACCACGCTGACAGCAGACACCCCGCGGCGCACAGCACGGCCGCGGCTCGGGAAGCCATCGATCCCCGCATCATCCTCACGCCCTGTTCCTCGCCTTGTAAGCCCTGCGCTCGTGCACCGAGTACGAGCGGCTCAACGGACTACTCCTCGACCACCAACTCGATGCCCTCCGTCGTCTCGCCCTCGCCAACGGCAATGCCGTCGCGTATGGTGAGGAGTCGAGGGCCATCCGGCTCCATTCGCTCCAGGTACAGCTCGTAGGTCCCGGGCTGCACGTAGGCGACCTGGAACGTCCCGTCCGGCGCCACGGGGTTGTTGAGGTATGACAACGGGCCCATGTCCAGCTCCACCCGATATCGGCCCGTGAGCGGCTTGCCGTCGCGGCGCTTGACGACCCCCCTGACCGTGCCGCTCAGGAGCAGCTCGAAGTCGAAGTTCTCGACCGTCTCGCCGGCGACGACCGTTACGTTCTTCAGCGGCGGATTCGCGTACCCCGATGATCTGCCGACGAGGTTCACGGTGATGAAGCCCGGCGTGAGACCCTCGAGGCGGTAGCGGCCGTCCGCATCGGTGCGTGCGGACAAAGGAGCGGATCGGACACGGCCGCCGTGTGTTCGGACGCGCACTGAGATGTCGGCGAGGGGCTTGCCGCCGGAGGATACGACGCGGCCGCTGAGGGCGCCGGGCACGGGAGGGGGATCGACGACGGTCTCGGCCATCTCCCCCCGCTCCACCGTCACATGTGAGACTGTAGACGGGGCTCGGCCGGGCGCATACGTGAAGACCTGGTGTGGGCCCGGCTCCAGTCCAAGGATCTCCCAGCCGGTCTGCCCGGGCTTCAGCTCCGCGAATCGGGCCTCCGGGCCGGGCGGACGCTTCGGATCGCTGGGCACGATGCCGACGCGGCCAAGCGGCGCGGCGCACACCCAGATGCGATCGGCGGGAACGCCGCCCTCTGCGGGCGCCAGTCGGCCACGCACTCCGCTCACCGGAGGCATGCGGATCGTCCGGGCGACCGTGTTGCCCTCCGATGGCTTGATCTGGATAGTGGCGGGGGTGAGGTCTCTCGCAATCAGCTTGATCGCGTTGATCGCCTTGGCGACGCGGACAGAGAATCGGCCCTGCGCGTCGGTTCGAGGCCGCACCATACCGGCAGCGCTGAGCTTGCCCTGGCGCCGGGCGAGGAGCTGCAGCGCGAGCTCGGTGTCGGCCACCGGCGTCTTGCCGTCGGGCATGAGCACCTGGCCCTCGAGCGTGCCGGACCAGGCTGTCGGAGCGGCGGTGGCGAGCGGCCCGATCATCGTCACCCCCAGGCAGCAGAGCAATGCGAGGGCCGCGAGCACAGTGTGCCTTGTGGCTCCTGATGGGCTGAAACTGTCCATGGTCCTTAACTCCAGACGCTCGGATGGTGCCGTCGGTTCGACTAGAACTAGACCGTCGGGAGGCTGAGCCTGTTCGACGTCTTCTGCCCGGTGCAGGAGACGAGTGCTCAGGAACGCGGAGTCGTGCTCGCGGCGATCTCGGCTTCGACCTTGGCAATGCGGCTCTGGAGGCGCTTGACGAGCTTCGGGTGCCTGTCGGCCACGTTCGTGGTCTCGGCGATGTCGGTGCGGAGATCGTACAGCTCAGGCTGATCGAGCTGCACTCGCTTTTTCCCCTCCCGCCCGCGCACGTGCATCTTCCAGCGACCGGCACGCACGGCGAACAGGTTCTCGCCGATGTAGAAGTATAGGATGTCGTGCGGGGACCGGCCCTTTCCTTTGAGCAGGGAGAGGATGTTCTTGCCGTCTACAGGCCGGTCGCGCGGCGGCGATACCCCTGCCAGCCGAAGGCACGTCACATACAGGTCGAGGCTGATCGCCGGTTGACGGCAGACGGTCCCCGCGGGAATCTGTCCGGGCCATCGGGCGATAAACGGCTCTCGGATCCCGCCCTCGTAGGTCGTCGCCTTCCCAGCCCGGAGCGGCCCCGCGCTGCCTCCGTGCTCGCCCTTGGTGAGCCACGGGCCGTTGTCGCTGGTGAACATCACCAGCGTGTTCTCCTCCAGGCCGAGCCTTTCGAGCGTGGCCATGATCTCCCCGGCGCCCCAGTCGATGCACTCGATGACGTCGCCGTACAGGCCGCCGGCCGATTTGCCGGCGAACCTCTCCGACACGTACAGCGGCACGTGGGGCATCGTATGGGGCAGGTACACCAGGAAAGGCTCATCCTTGTGCGCCGTGATGAAGTCGATGGCCTCCTGCGTATAGCGCTCCGTCAGCGTGCTCTGATCGGCCGGCTCCTGCACCACCTCATCGTTGCGGTACAGGGGCGGCTCGCCTTTGTCCATGTCGTTGCTGTAAAGCAGCCCGAAGTAATAGTCGAACCCGTGGCGAGTTGGTCGGAACTGCGGCAGATGCCCCAGATGCCACTTCCCGATGCAGCAGGTGGCATAGCCCGCCGATTTGAGCGCCTCACCGAGGGTGACCTCGTACTCGAGGATGCCCGTGTCGGAGCGTGGGAACAGCACGTTCGTGAGCCCGGAGCGGATCTGGTAGCGTCCCGTGAGCAGCCCTGCCCGGGATGGCGTGCATACCGCGGCGCACACGTAGAAGTCGGTGAACCGCACGCCCTCGCCGGCAAGGCGATCGAGGTTGGGGGTCTTGATGGTCTGTGAGCCGTAGCAGCTCAGGTCGCCGTAGCCGAGGTCATCGGCGAAGATGAGTACGATGTTGGGGGGTCGGCGGCGAGCTTTCGCATCGGCTCCGGCCTCGGCGGCGCCGAGCCCGAGGGCGCCCCATCCGAGGGATCTGAGCAGCGCGCGGCGAGTCATGGGCGGTCTGTGGGCCACGATCGTTTCCTCCCTGCCGCCGGTCGAAGCGCGGCCCAGCCCATGCGCTGCGCCATCTGGGCGCCGCAAGACAGCGGGAGCGCCGCAAACGGGGCACTAAGACGCTCCCGCCGCGCGATGTCGCTCTGCGGCCGCGGACGACCGCTCGCCGATCGTCTAAGCGCCCACGCCGGTGCGCTCCTGCTTGGCCGGTGCATCGGTGCTCAGGGGCGCAGGCGGCGTGATGCTCTCAAGACGGGGGGCACGCTCGACGAGGAACCAGAGGCTTCGGCCGCTGCCACAGGCGCTACACAGAGGCAGCACTTCGCGTTCGGCGACGACGATAGTCTTCATGCAAGGCTTCTTGGCGGTGCCGCTGCAGCGATATCGACCTGCCTTCGGTGCTCTCTCACCCGCTTCGTGGGCCATAAACCCACCCCCTCCACACTTGCTTCGTTCACTCGTGCAATTCGTGCCGTGGCTTTACTCCGTAATTCCTATTCGCAATCCCTCATCGCCTTCCCTCCATCCCCGGTGCCTTTTTTCCTGCTTTTTTTCGTGGAGCAATGCCGTTTCGCGGAGGTCCGGCGCGAGTAGCCGGAGGAGGAGAGGAGCCCGGTCAGCGTGGGCGTCGAAGAGCGCAGCCGGGGTAGTGTGCTTTGCACTGGGGAAGCACGGCCGAGAAAGCCCACCCAACCCGGCGGCGTATTCGGCCAGCCGGATCAGAGCGTCTCCTCAATGAGCCTGTAGCTGCGGTAGTCGAGCTCGGCGTAGTCGGGGATGTCGTACCGGTTGTTGTCGGCGTCGATGATGATGAGCCGCTGCCCGCCGACCTCCCAGATGCTGTCGCGCATGCCGCGCACCACGAACTCCCGCGGTCCCCTGTCCGTGTCCACGATCCAGTGCCCGACCCCGTACTCCTCCTTGATCGAGTGGATGCGGGTGATGACCGGCACGAAGTAGCGCTTGCCGATCTCCTCCTCAACGATCTTGCGCGTGCGCGGCTCGAGCTTGCTCGGATCCACCACCATCCCGATGTCCTTGTCGTCCTCGTCCCGGAACCCGATGTAGCGATCCGGGGCCGAGACCGGGAAGGCCCGGGCGATCTTCACGTGCAGCACGCAGCGATCGCCGGCGATCTCCAGGCGTAGCTTGCCCGCCTCGGTGCGCCAGAGGCGCACTTCGTCAGGATCCAGTTGATGTGCGCCGATGCTCTCGTCTGGCGCTTCGTCGGTTGCGTCGGTCATCGACGTCACTCCGGCCGGCGGGTGGCACGGGTAGCTTGCTACCCGGATGTGCTTTTCGGGCGAGTGTGGCGCAGCCTGCCAGGCTGCGGACTTTCTCCCCCTGCGGCAGGCTGGCAGCCTGCCCCACACTTCCTTCGCGGCGGGCTAGTACTACAACGAGACTTTGCCAGTAGATGTCATTCTGAGCGACCAAGGGCAGCGAAGAATCTCGGCGTCGGCGTCATAGAGTCGGCTCACGGGGTGAGATTCTTCGTCGTTCCTCGCGCCGTCGCCATCCGCCTTCGCGAGAGCGACGCGGATGTGCTTTTCGGGCGAGTGTGGCGCAGCCTGCCAGGCTGCGGACCTTCTCCCCCTGCGGCAGGCTGGCAGCCTGCCCCACACTTCCTTCGCGGCGGACTATCCGCCGACGGCCTTTATCGCTGACATCTCAGACTGCATGTGGACGAGCTTGTGGTACACGCCCTTCTTCTCGAGCAGCTCGTCGTGGCTGCCGCTCTCCACCAACTTGCCCTTCTCCAGCACCAGAAGCCGATCAGCGTTGCGCAGCGTGGAGAGGCGGTGGGCGATGGCGAATGTCGTCCGGTTCTTCACCAGCCGCACAAGCGCTTCCTGGATCTGCTTCTCCGTCTCGGTGTCCACGGAGGCGGTGGCCTCGTCCAGGATCAGGATGCGCGGGTCGTGAAGGATCGCCCGGGCGATGGCGATGCGCTGCCGCTCGCCCACCGACATTCGGGTGCCGCGCTCCCCGACCTGCGTGTCGTAGCCGTCCGGCATCCGCATGATGAAGTCGTGCGCGTTGGCCACTCGTGCGGCCCGGATGATCTCCTCGCGCGTCGCCTCCGGTTTGGCGTACGCGACGTTCTCCGTGATGCTCCCCACGAAGAGGAACGACTCCTGCGGCACGACGCCGAGCTGGTGCCGGAGATCCTCCAGCTTCACTTTCCGGATGTCCTCGCCATCGATGAGTATCTGCCCCTCATCCACGTCGTAGAAGCGGCACACCAGGTTGATCATGGTGCTCTTGCCGGCGCCGCTGTGGCCGACGAGCCCGATCATCTCGCCCGCCTTCACGTCCACATCGAGATCGTGCAGCACCGGCTCGTGCGCTGCGTACCCGAAGGTGACATTCTTGAACTGCACATGACCCTCGACCCGGGGTATCGGCACGCTGTCGGGATCGTCGTAGTCCTCATGGTCGCTGTCCAGGATCTCGAAGATGCGCTCTCCGGCGGTCAGGGCACGCTGGGCCCAGTTGTTCATGCGCGTCAGATACCGAATCGGCGTGAAGAACAGCATCAGATACCAGATGAAGGCCGTCAGGCCCCCCAGGTCCATCTCACCGTATATGACCCCCAGGCCACCGAAATGGCGCACGACAATAATGCCGGCAAACATCACTGCGCCGACCACGGGGTAGAAGAGCGCCCATAGCTTCTCAGCCCGGTAATGTCCCGTGAACAAGGTCAAGTTCGCGCCGTCGAACTTGTTGATCTCGCGATCCTCCTGCGCGAAGGCCTTCACCACCCGCACGCCCGAGAGGGCGTCCGTCACCCGCGCCGTCATGCGGGCCCAGCGGCGCCAGAGCTGGTGGTAGATGCTGTGGATCTTCTTCCCAAACCACCATGTGGAGACCAGAATGAGCAACGCGGGGATGACCACCCAGGATGCGAGGCGCCAGTCGATGACGAAGATCATGATGCCGACGCCCACCAGCATCAGCAGCTCGTTGGCCATCTCCTGGGAGAAGTCGATGATGAAATGCTGGAGGCGCTCGCTGTCATTGGTCATGCGGGAGATCAGCCGACCGGTCTCTTTCCTGTCGTGATTGCGGAGCGTGAGCCGCTGCAGCGCATCGTAGAGCTTCGATCGGACGTCGAGCGTCACTCGCCCGCCAAGCCAGGCGACGATGACGCCTCGGACCATCGTGATGCCCGTCTGGAGCAGTTGGAGCCCGATCCAGGCGACGATGATGACAATGAGCACCCGGATCCGCTCATCGGTAGTAAGCGGTGGGCCTCCTTTCTCCCATGGGTCCCCGATCATGGCCTGGTTCGTGAACGGCCTGACGAGGTACGGCTGCACAAGGCTGATGCCCGTGCCGGCGAGCGTGAGCAAGGAGGCAACGACGACGCGCCACTTGTACGGCAACAGCAAACGCATCATGCGCCCCAGCGTGCGGCTGCGCTTCATGCAGGCCAGGCAAATGTCGGTCCATACGGGCAGCACGCGGCCGCACTTGTCGCAGCGCTTCTTGTCGTCGATCTCGTCGAGCGCTGCGGTCTTGAGCTCCTTGCCGTCCTTGGCGTAGGCGGCAACGGCCCTCGCCAGCTTCGCGAAGTCCGTGGCGAGAGTATTGGAGTACCGCAGGAGCTCGATATGGTGGCCGTTCGCCGTCACGTGGAAGATGCCGTTCCCCACCAGCACCTCGGCCTCCGCGTCGGTGATCTCGCTCATCGGCACCTCAACCGGCGCCGACCCATTGCCATCCTCAGACAACACCAGCAGCCGCTTGTTCGTCACGAACAGCCAGCGCTCTCCGTACATGCCATCGCCGTCGATGTCCGTGGCGATGGAATACAACGCATCCTCGCCGTCTCGCTTGAGGCGGTTGAATCGCTCCACTACCTCAGGTGGAACGTCGTCGGTCCTGGGCATCGCAGCCTCCTCCTACTCAACGCATTGCTCTGGGACGCGGCTCTCGCCCCTGTCTCACCGCGCTCTATCCCGACCCGTCACCGGGCGGGATGACCCCGACTCAAGAGAAGGTCGGGGCCATACAACACTGTAGCGCCGATCGCGGCATCGCAGGTGACGATCCGCCTCGGCGCTTCTCTTTGCAGGCCCTATAATAACTGATGCCCGGCCCGCTTGGTGCTTTAGTTTTTCGTACGGCGCCGGCTGTGAGCCTGCGCCTGGCGCCCGCTCTCGCATCCCGACGAAGCCTGTGTGTCGTTGTTTGCTGCGCCGTCTTATACACCGTTTCGGCCGAAAGTGCAAGCGATACTGTAGTGCTTCGTTCGGTAAGTTCGCGTGTCAAAGGCAGCGGGCCAAGAATGGCCCGCCTACGCGGCTGCGGCCTTCAGTGCGCCGCTCGCGGCCCGCATCCCCGAGGTATTGACCGTTGCCGCGCGAACCAGAGACCGCTGACGCGGGTCTAATCCAATAGCGATGGAATGCTCAGGCGCCGCTGCATTGGGCGCCACGGAGGTGTCGCGAGCTTTGGCAGACAGCGGAAAGCGACTCTCACGAAGAGGATTCTTGAAGACCGCGGCGGCCGGCGCAGCCAGTACTTGTGTGGCACGGGTAGCTTGCTACCCGTGTGCCGCCGCCGAGGAGCCGAAGCCGGAGCTCCCCATGCGCACCCTTGGCCGCACCGGCCTGAATCTCAGCGTGGTGGGCTATGGCTCGGAGTTCATCGCCGACCCGGGGCTGGTGAAGCACATCATCGGCCAGGGCGTCAAGTTCATCGACACGGCGCCGCTGTACCAGAAGGGCAATGCCGAGCGGAAGCTGGGGCCCATCCTCAAGGAGTACGGCAAGGACGTCATCGTGGCCACCAAGTGCCACACCACCAAAGACGGCAGCGCGCCGAAAGAGAAGTTCATCACCTCCTTCAACGCAAGCTGCGAGCGCCTGCAGGTGGACGGCGTGGATCTGTTCCTGGTGCACGATTGCCGCTCGGCGCAGGCGGTCAACAGCCCGGGCGCTCGGGATGCCTTCGAGGAGCTGCGCGGCGCCGGCCGCGTGAAGTTCCTCGGGATGTCCACCCACTCCAGACAAGCGGAGTGCTTGCAGGCGGCGGCGGAGCTGGGGTGGTACGACTTCGTGTACGCGGCGTGGAACTTCATGTCGCCGCAGAGGTACACGGACGCCCTGAAAGCCGCCGCCGACAAGGGGCTTGGCATAGTGACCATGAAGACGTGCAAGTCGCTCACCGGCGGCCGCGACTTCTGGCCGCGGGCCCGCCCCGAGCACCTGCAGCGCCTCGGCGAGGGGAATGCCTTCCAGGCCTCCATCCGGTGGACCCTGGGGCACGACTTCGTCACCGCTACGCTCATCAGCATGCAAAACTACGACGAGGCGGATACGGACCTGGCGGCGGCACGGCTAAAGCTGGGATAGGGCAGCGTGGGGCTTGCAGCAAACTCGAATCACACCGGAGGTGCACCCGCATGGAGTACCAGATACGCGGCACAACGATGCAGACGGTGGACATCCAACTGCAACCGGGCGAGACGATGTACACTGAGTCCGGCGGCATGGCCTGGATGTCGGACAACATCAACATGGCGACCGGCATGAAGGGCGGGCTGATGAAGGCTCTCGGCCGGAGCCTCGCCGGCGAGTCCATGTTCCTGGTGGACTACACCTGCGAGTCCGGCCAGGGGCTGGTCACCTTTGCCTCGGAGTTCCCGGGCAAGATCATCCCCCTATCTCTGGAGGCGGGCGAGAGCATGATCTGCCAGAAAGACGGCTTCATGTGCGCCGAGAAGTCGGTCACGCTCGAGATGCACTTCCGCAAGCGGCTCGGGAGCGGCCTGTTCGGCGGTGAGGGGTTCATTCTGCAGAAGCTCACCGGCCCGGGCACGGCCTTCGTGGAGATCGCCGGCGAGGTGACGGAGTACGACCTCGAGCCGAACCAAGCTCTGCGAGTGGACACCGGCCACCTGGCCATGTATCAGCCCACCGTTGACTTCGACATCATCACGGTCAAGGGCGTCAAGAACATCCTATTCGGCGGCGAAGGGCTGTTCCTGGCGCACGTGAAAGGACCGGGCAAGGTGTGGCTGCAGAGCATGCCCATCGTGAACCTCGCCGGCAAGCTCCGCCAGTACTTGCCGAGCAAGTAGGGCGCGCCCTTTTTCCGGTAATGCGGTGTGGACGATGGATTGGCGGCACGTGCTGCTGGCTTTTGTCGTCGTCGCGCTGGTCCTGGGTCTCGGCGTGTTGGTGATCGCCAAGTCCTTGGGACTGGTGCTATTCGGCGCGGCGGCCGGGACTCTGTTCCTGGCCGCCGTCGTTGCAGCGGCGGTACTCGCCTGGCCCGTGGCGTATCTCGTCATCGTCATAGTCTATTGGGCGCGACCCGACCAGCGTGCCCCGAGCGCCGATTATTCCATCAGCCAGGGCCGCGAGGCCGGCCGGCAGCCGCCCGTCGCCGATGGGCGCCTTGCCGGAGCCGGTCTCGTCCTGCGGCGTGAAGGACCAGTCGAGGTGGTCGAAGCCCGCGCCGCCGGCGAGGATCATCTCCCACGCCTCCATGCGGTTCCGGTCCCAGTTCGTCGGGCTGCGGCGTACCACCCCGACCCAGTTCTCGTCGAAGACGATGGGCTTCGCCACGTGCCGTCGGGGTCTACCTCGCTGGTCCCCATCTGATGTTGCGCACATTCTGTGCCACGAACCGCCATGACCTCTCGTTGGACTTGCCCACGTAGACGTCCCACGGCGCCGGCATCTTCTTCCCTTGGCCGACCATCGCAAGGTAGCTGGCTCCGATGCGATGGACATCCATCGAACTCCCGTGGCAGGTCAGCAGCAGCCCGACGTCGCCTGTCCGGAAGTTGACCCGCGTGATGCGCCAGTCCTTGGGTGTCCTGTCCACGACAAGCACTGAGTCGCCATCGACCGTGTGGCAATCGGGCAGTATCGTCGCATCGGTCCGCAGCTTCTCACTGCCGTCGAAGTCAAAGACGACGAGCTCGTCGTCGTGGGCTGCCGAATACGTTTGATCGATCCGAGTCGCTGACGACGGCGGCCGGAGAATCATGCCGATCCGCCCCCCGTCCTCCAACTGGAGCACTCTCGGCTCTCCATGCCACTTGCCCGACACCACGAAGCTGTCGTGCCCCTCCGGCGTTATCCGGAACACTATTGTCTCACTGGCCGAACGCCGCCCGGCCGCGAAGAACCGCACCTTGCTTCCATCAATGGCCCAGGGGCCTTCTGCTATCTGTGTCTCGGGCGAGGGTTGCCGTCCAGGGATGATGCGGATGACGCGCGGCGGGTCGTGATGCGCCCGATACTCGACTCTGGTCCAGGACTCGCTCACGATGGTCCAGTACACGCAGTCGGGGGAGATCTCGCCAATGCGACCCTTGCCGCTCGCGATGGGCTGTTCGCCATCGGCGTCGAATAGATTCCACCGGCACCCGGCCAAATAGTCTTCCCACTGTTCGACGAAGCCGCTGCCGTCTGCCAGCCATCGGTGCTCCCTCCATTGGGGAAAGACCTCCCCCTCAGCCAGCTTACAGACCCAGCTTCCCTCCGGCCCCGTCCAGCTCAGGTAGTCTCGATCCGGGCTCAGGCAGTAGTCCTTCAGTAGGGGAAAGCCATCTCGCCATTCCACAAACACGCGACCGAGTTGCCTGAAACCGAAGCGTCCAGGCAAGTATAGCCTCGCCGTGGGAGCCTGCGCATCGTCATCAGCCTCGGGGGCCAGCACCAGCACGTGTTCTTCGTCGGCATCAAAGATCGTCCAATACACTCGACCAGGCGAGACCGGATCAATGCGACCCAGGCCGCGAGCGACGGGCCATTCGCTGCCCGTGTCGAGCACCTCCCAATGCCAGTCAGCCGCATCGTCTCGCCATTCCCTGATGACGCCGCTGCCGTCTGGTCCTCCTCTCTCACCCGAATCGAGCGTATGAGTGCGACCCGTCCGCAGGTCACTCCAGTAGCTCCCGTCCGGCCCCCTCCAGCTCACGTGATCTCGATCGGGGCTGAGGGAGTAGCATATTGTCCCCGATGAGCTGCCTATGAACTCCACGAACATGCGACCCAGTTCCGTAGAATCAGTGCCTCGGAACAGGTGCAACTTCGCGCTCGGATTGAGGGGCTCGCAATCGGTCTCGTACTCCAGCACCAGTGCCCGGTCATCGACGAGATCAATGAGCTGCCGGCGATAGGTGTCGATGCCCAAATGGGCGTCGGGCGACACCACCTTGCCGGTCACAGAGTCCAGGTAGACGTATCTGTCTCTGACGGGGACCCAGGTGGTCTCCTTGCCGTCCCGCGCTGGCGCATCATAGGGCGAACAGGGAACCACATCCGAGGGCAGAATCCAGACAAACGGAGAGGGCTTGGTGGGAGCCGTCGTCACCAGGATCTCCGTGCGATCCTGAGCGGGGTAGTAGATCACTGCCTGTGCGCTGCCGTCGGGGAGCTGCTCCACATACGCAACGAATCCGGCCTGTCCGCGAGCCTTCTCAGGTTCAGCGACGGGTGGACGCGTGGCCCCATCCGGTGGCGCCTGTTGGCTGGCGCAGACCATGACAAGCGCCACAAGCATAAGCCAAGTCCCCTTCACACCAGACCACCTCCCGGCCGACATCTCTCATGCCCTGCTTTGTGGACCAAAACTGCGCTACCGCGTACGGAAGTTCCTCTGCGCCGGGATTCCCCGCATGAGGCCTACGGACACGCTGAGCAGCCTGTAGGCGCACGCAGGCGAGACACAATGCGTTCCGCGGCGTAGGGACGACTCGGCGAGTCGCCCCTACTTCGCCCTCAGCACCACCACACAATCCTGCCGGAGCTCTGGCAACGCAATGCGCGTCTTCTCGCCACTCGCTCCTATCGTGCCGCCATCTGACCACTCCAGCGTGACTGGGTTCAGAATTCGCAGGCGGTAGCTGCCCTTCTCCAGCCTCAGCGTGACATCTCCCCGCAGCGGCCCACCGAAGCCGTCGTCGTACCCGCGCGTGTCGGCGACGTCCCCCACGCTGCACCGAGAGACGTGAGCCGCATGGGCACGCCTCGGCGTTGATGCCCCACGATTCTGGCTGCGCAGTGACGTTTTCCGAGACCCCACAAATGGTGTATACTGTGGTCTGGAGGTGGCGCCATGCCCCGCGCAGGGACAAGGCCGATACTGCGCATTACACACCGTCCCGGTGAGGGCGACTCGCACAACGTCACCGTCGAGCTGACGCGGGGCCCGAAGCGCCTCGAGTTCTCCCGCACCTTCGACTTCGCCGTCTCGGAGGAGGAGCGTGAGCGCATCCAGTGGTACCTCGAGACGTACCTCGAGTATCCCGAGGACCCGGCCCCGGCGCTCGCCCACACGGCCGAGCAGGCCATGGCCGACATCGGCACACGGCTCTTCGAGGCTGTGTTCGAGGGCGACCGCGACGCCGAGAGGCTCTGGGGCAGGCTGGAGCCGATCCTGCCGGGCACCCGGGTCGAGGTCGCCGGCGAGCTGGAGACCGGCTGGCCCATCCCCTGGGAACTCCTTAGGGACCCGGGCACCGAGGAGTGGCTGGCCATACGGACGGCCGAGTTCGTCCGCACCCACCCGGGCCCCGTTCGACCCGCTGACATCCCCAGCCGCGTCAAGCCGCCCATCCGCATCCTGCTGGCCATCTGCCGCCCCGAGCGTGAGAAGGACGTGGCCTACCGTTCCGTTGCCCGCCCGCTCGTCGCTGCTCTCGGGTCGCGCGAGGACTTCCAGCTCCACGTGCTGCGCCCGCCGACGTACGACGAGCTCGCAAAGCGCCTGCGCGAGGCCACGGCCGACGGAGAGCCGTACCACATCCTGCACTTCGACGGGCACGGGGACTTCCTGGACATGTGGGAGCTCTTCGCGCAGTCGGAGGGAAAGGCGCATGATGAGAGGGCCCGGCTTCTCGCCTCGGTCATCGACACGGACCCCGCCAGGTTCTCGCTGCCGGCCCTGTACCCGGCGCAGCCCCGCGCCGGGCAGCGCGGATACCTGCGGTTTGAGAAGCCGGACAGCGAGGTCAACGTCCGCTTCGTGGACGGCCCCCAGCTCGGCGCGCTGCTGGCTGAGACCGGCGTGCTCCTGCTTGTGCTCAATGCCTGTCGCTCCGGACGCGCCGCCGAGCACTCCGACGGGCCTCAGCCCACGCCCGACGGGGAGGAGCCCTACCGGCACGAGCGCGTGCGCGCCTTCGCCTCCCTCGGCCAGGAGATCATGGACGCCGGCGTCGCCGGCGTTCTGGCCATGCGCTACAACGTCTACGTGGTCACCGCCGCGCTGTTCATGGGCGCACTCTACGACCGACTCGTGAAGGGCGATGCTTTCGGGGCGGCAGCCTCCGCTGCGCGCAAGGCCCTCAACGCGGCCCCGCTGCGCGACGTTGGGTACGGCGATACCCGTCTGGACGACTGGATCGTGCCAGCTGTCTACGAAGCGGCACCCATCCACCTCTTCCCGAAGCGCCGGCGAGTCGCCAAGAAGGAGCAGCAGGTGGTAGTGCGACCCCAGGCGTCCACGCCCGGCCGTGCCGTGGATATAGGCATCCCGCCTCCGCCCGACCACGGTTTCTGGGGCCGGGACGAGACGCTGCTCGCCCTCGACCGCGCCTTCGACGGCCATCAGATCGTCCTCCTCCACGGCTTCGCCGGAAGCGGCAAGACCGCCGCTGCCGCCGAATTCGGCCGCTGGTATGGCCTCACCGGTGGAGCGGAGCGGGTGCTCTTCACCTCCTTCGAGCGGCACAGGCCTCTGCAGCAGGCGCTCGGGATCATCGAGCAGGCCTTCGGCCCGGCCCTGGAGAGCCAGGGCGTCCACTGGCTCACGCTGGAGGAGGACGAGCGTTGGAGAGTCGCGCTCCAGCTCTTCGAGCAGGTCCCCGTCCTCTGGATATGGGACAATGTGGAGCCTATCACCGGCTTTCCCGCCGGCGGCGAGTCGGCCTGGAGCGACCACGAGCAGGCCGAGCTGCTCGAGTTCCTCCGAGACCTCAACAACAACACCCAGTCCCGGGTGCTCCTCACCAGCCGCCGCGACGAGGAGGCTTGGCTGGGAGATCTGCCCTGCCGCGTCCCGCTGCCCCGCATGCCCATGTCCGACCGGATCCAATTGGCCCACGCCCTCGCGAAGAAGCACCGGCGCCCCCTCGCAAACGTCCGGGACTGGCTGCCGCTCCTCGGGTTCACCCAGGGCAACCCCCTCACGATCACGGCCGTGGCGGGTCAGGCGCTGAGGGACGGCCTGAAGACAAGCGACGAGATCGAGCGCTTCGTTGCGGCACTCCGGGCAGGCAAGGCTGCCTTCCAGGACGAGCAGGCTGAGGGGCGCTCCAGGTCCCTGGGCGCCTCCCTGAGCTACGGCTTCGAGCACGCCTTCACAGAGGACGAGCGCAAGCAGTTGGCCCTACTCCACCTCTTCCAGGGCTTCGTGAATGTGGGCGTGCTGCGCGCGATGGGCGCTCCCGACGAGGACTGGTGCGTGCCGGCGGTCCGAGGCCTGTCCCGCGAGGCCGCCATCGCCCTCCTCGACCGCGCCGGCGAGGTGGGTCTGCTCACCGCTCACGGTGCCGACTACTACGCCATCCACCCGGCTCTTCCTTGGTACTTCGAGAAGCTGTTCCAGGCCTTCCACGGCGACTGCGAGACGGCCGTGACCCGCGCCTTTGTGAGCGCGATCGGCGCTCTAGCGGAGCACTATCACGGCCAGTACCAGGAGGGCAACCGCGATGTCGTGGCTGCGCTAGGCGCCGAAGAGCCCAACCTGCTTCGCGCTCGGGACCTCGCCCGCGCGCACGAGTGGTGGGGGCCCGTGATCCAGACGACGCACAGTCTGCAGCAACTCTACCGCCACACGGGCCGATGGGCCGACTGGGCCATGCTGGCGCAGGAGATCATCCCAGACTTCGTGGACCCGGCTTCCGACGGTCCCCTTCCAGGCCGGGAACACCTGTGGCGCATCGTCATCTCGTATCGCGTCACCCTCGCCGGGAGGGCGAGGCGATGGGCCGAGGCCGAGCGCCTGCAGCAGCGCCTCGTTGACTCGGCGCGCCAAGGCGCCGCAGTGGCGCTCTCCCCTCCTCAGCCGACGTGCGCCCCGGAGGAGCGACAGGCCATTCGGACTTTGGCGGTCATGCTGCACGAACTGGCCCAGATCCAGCGCGAGCAAGGCCGGCCCGAGTGTGTAGACCCCTACTCTGAGGCCCTCGAGCTTTCGCAGCGAATCGGCGATCAGGCCGCCGCTGCCACCTGCGCCCTCAACTTGGGCAACGCCTACAAGGACCTCCCCGACCTCCGCGACCTCGGCGCGGCCGAGCAGTGGTATCGCCGCAGCATGGAGCTCTTCCCCGAGGGCGACCGCCAGGGGCGCGCCTACTGCCACGGGCAGCTTGCAGCCGTCGCCCACGAGCGCTTCAGGCAGGCCCGGGCGCGCAAACGGCCGGCCGAGGAACTCCTCACGCACCTGAACGACGCCGCCCACGGCTACCACCGAGCCCTCGAGTTGCTCCCGGCGGACGCGGTAGAGGACCTGGGTACAGCTCACGCTCAGCTCGGCGGCATCTACGGGGACGCCGGAGACATGGAACGAGCCATGCGCCACTCCCTCGAGTCGATCCGCCTCCGCGAGCTCGCCAGTGACACGCACGGGGCCGGGTTGACCCGGCACAATCTGGCCCTGCACCTCACCGTCGCCAGGCAACTCCGGGATGCTCTGCAGTATGCGCGCGCTGCCCTCCGCGACTTCGAAGCCTGCCGCCCGGCCGCAGAGGACATGGTCCGAAAGACCGAGGACCTCATCGCCCGCATCCAGCGAGACATCAGCGCTGCCGGGGCATAGCGCAATGGCCACCTTACCCTCCCGCCACCTGGCGCAGCTACGGGAAAACCTACGGGGTTGCCCCCACGCTGGCGCGAAGGGGACCCAGGGGTTTGGCGACGACGTGCAGGCTGGAAGCCTGCGCTCCCAGGGGCCGCAGGCATCCTTGCCTGCATTCAGATGACTCGGGCCTTGTCACGCCCTGCCAACCACCACCGCACAATCCTGCCGAAACTCGGGCAGGGGAATGTGAGTCTCGTCCCCCTTGGCTCGTATAGTGCCCCCATCCGACCACTCCACCGTGACTGGGTTCAGAATTCGCAGGCGGTAGCTGCCCTTCTCCAGCCTCAAGGTCACGTCCCCCCGCAGCGGCCCACCGAAGCCGTCGTCGTACCCGCGCGCATCGGCCACATACACCACCTGCAGCTTACCGTCGGCGCGGCTCGAAGCGAAGCCGCGACAATGCTCCGGGACTGAAACGATCAGATCGTCGTTCGGCGCCATCTCCGCCGGCCCGCACTCGCGCCACAGGTCCGCGAGTGCGCCGAGCTGCTTCCGCAGGGCCCGCCCGTCCAGGTGCCGCCCGTCGCCGATGGGCGCCTTGCCCGAGCCGGTCTCGTCCTCCGGAGTGAAAGACCAGTCCAGGTGGTCGAAGCCCGCGCCGCCCGCGAGGATCGTCTCCCAGGCCTCCATCCGGTTGCGATCCCAGTTCGTCGGGTTGCCGCGCACCACGCCGGCCCAGTTCTCGTCGAACACGATGGGCTTGCGCACGTGGCGCCGGGACTTCATAAAGGCCCAGATGTTCCCGACGTGCCCCTCCTTCGGCATCCCCGGGTAATAGACCGCGGTACCCTTCCCCGGCTCCCGCCGGCTGATGTAGTGATAGTTGATGATATCCACCCGCCGATCATCGAAGTACGCCGCATCGCCCGTCTCGATGTATTTCTTCCCGTCCTCCGTGTAGACCGCGAGCTGATCGTGGGCGTTGACGGCGATGACGTGCTTCTTGGGCAGCGACTCCTCGGTCTCCCTGATCACACCGCACAGCGTCAAGTGCCACTCCACGATCCGCGCCGACGACTCCTTGCCGCGGCCGCGCGACGACGTCTCGTTGCAGATCTCGAAGTAGATGTTATCGAACTCGTTCAGCTCCTGCACCATTCTTCGCGTGAACGCCTTCTGGAACTCAAGCACCGTCGGGTCGAGCCCCTCGAGGAACTGCCACTGGTCCGTGATGCCGCCGCCCACGCCGTTGACGTTGTTGTCCCTGTGGCACGGGAACCAGGCCCACTGCCCCTTCGTGTTGTACGGGTTGCAGAACAGCACGACCTCCACGATGACATCGCGGCGCGCGGCCTCAGTGAGAAAGTCCCTGAACCTGGCGAAGTACTCCGGATTCCACTGCCTCAGGTCGAACTTCAGCCCGCCGTCGTTGGCCTTTCCCGGTCCCGGGCGCTTCCACGGCAGCACCTCGCGGCCCGGGCGCGGCGCCAGGGTGTTCGCGTATCCCAGCGGGGGAATGGAGCCCTCCAGCTCGCGGTAGAAGGTGAACGTGCGCGAGAGATTGAGATGGTTCCCCGCCAGCTCGTCCAGGTAGGTGACGTAGTCGAAGTCGCCATTGAGCACCGCGCCATAGTGCTCAGTGGCCGTGATGAGCACGATCGGCTTCCCGCGATAGACAAAGCAGCGCGGATTGTCCGGGTGGCGAGCGAAGGTATCTGACATGGCACTCCCCTTTCCAGTCTCAGTTAAGGCGGCCACCAAGGTCGAGAGGAGAAGAATCCGAGCGAAGTTTCCGGCGGACATGTTGGTCCTCCTTGGCTCCGCCTGCCTCTGTGGCCTCAGCGACGGCGGTGGAGCTGACCGATCGCACGTGCGCACTGGCGAGAATCCAGTTGGCGGGCAACGAGGGTCGCGCGCGATTTCGCGGAACTGTGGCCGCGAACCTGTCCATGTGAGAGGAGACCGCGTGAAACCGGGCGAGAGCAGGCACAATTGCCGGCCGGCAGCCGCGATGTGGGCGTCGGCCATGCTGCATCTCGCTGTCACGGCGCCCGCCGTGCCTGCGCAGAGCCCATGGGTCACCGCGCCGGGGGTGTCGAGGCCGGTGATCGGGGCTCTCGATCCGGCGGAGCGGGCCGCATTGGTGTTCATTGGCCCTGGCGAGGCGGTATTCGGGGTGCGGATCGTGACGGTGTATGAGGGCGTCCGGCTCGCGGGGCGCGATGTCGAGGATGCGCTCATCGCACTGGGGCCGCGTGCTCCTGATGGGTCATACGGCGAGCTGAGTTGGCGTCTCCCCAGGGCAATCCCGGTCGCGGCACTCGGTGCCTCGGCCCCCCTCCCGACATCGCCACCGCCGGACGTGCTGTTTCGCTGGGGCAAACAGGGCGACGCAAGTGCGATCGCCACCGTTGAGGTCTCAGCCCCGTGCGAGATCGTCGTCGAGCCGTACTTCCCTTACGGCATCACGGCAAACTACGATGTCAGCTCCACTCTCAGGGGCATTGTGGCGTGGAGCGGCACCGCCGCGGATGATGTCCCGGCGTGCCATTTCCGCCTGGAGGCCGACCGGCGCTCGCGCACCCCCAGCATCGAAGAAGTTGCGGCTGGCAGCGGCCTGAACTTGCGCTTTCCCCTCGCTGGGGGAGAGAGACTGGCCCTGAGGGGACAGGTGGGGACAAAGCCGATCGCCACATTCGAGGTATCCCCCGGAGCCGTTGACGCCGCGCTCGACGGCGCTCTCGCCAGGTATCAGCGGCGACGGATACTGGGCGAGGGTGCCATCGCCGGGGCAGCAGACGCCGTCGCCAGCACTTTGTTTCACCTGGTCGCGTATTGTCCGGGCAGCGGAAGCACGTATCTGACATCGCGCGCGCCTTCCAACACCGCGGAGGCCAATGTCTCCGGTCCGGATGCCTTCCTCAGCGCGCTGGCGGCGTCGATGCAGGGCAAGTCGCTTGCCTACGACATTGTCTACACGCTGTGCGAGACGCAGCTCGTGAACGGGTGCGTTCCCGGGTTCGTCGGCGACGACGGTGCCGCTTCCAACTGGTCGCAGCCTCCGTTGGGCTCGTACTGCGCCCTGAAGCTGCACGAGCGCTTCGGGGATCGGGCGCTCCTCGAGTACGCTTATCCCCGCCTCCTGCGCTGGTATCAGTGGTGGACAGGCGGTGTGGGAACGGGCACGCCGCGGCGCGATGGCAACGCCGACGGGCTGCTCGAGTGGGGCGGGAACACCATGGCGGAGGCGAAGCTCGAGTCGGGCATGGCTGGCAGCCCCATGTGGGACGGTGCAGGCTTCAACGAGACGACCCGTACGATGGCCCTGAACGCCATCGACCTGAACAGCTTCCGCGCTCTGGACGCCTGGTGCCTGTCGAGGATGGCAGAGGCCTTGGAGCGTCCCATGGAGGCCGCCGTGCTGGCACGGGAATATGAGGCCATCAAGGAACGGATCAACGTCTCTCTCTGGGACGATGCCGAGGGGATGTACCTGAGCCGCCGCTGGGACGGCCGGTTCGACCGATGCAAAACGCCGGCCTCCTTCTATCCCCTGCTGGCGGGCATCCCCACCAAGGCACGTGCGGACAGGATGGTTCGGCGGCTGCTGGACGAGTCCGAGTTCTGGGGCAGGTGGATGGTCCCCACGATCTCGCGCGCCGACCCGACCTACGATCCCGCTGCGCGCTGGCGGGGCGCCGTGTCGCCGGTGGCGAACTACATCCTGTACGAGGGGCTGAAGCGCTACGGCTACGACGATGCGGCGGCAGGGCTCGCGCAGCGGTCCGCCAAGCTGCTCCACCGAGCGCCACACACGGGCGGGGGCTGGCGCGCCTGGTACGACGCATCCACCGGCGAAGGCATTGGCGAGCCATTTCAGCGCCACGGCGCGCTGCTGCCGCTGATGGCGCTGCAGGAGATGATAGACGTCGGGCCGTGGAACGGCCTGCGGTTCGGATGGCTGGGCCCGGCCGGCGAGTGCTGCCTGCGCAACGTTACCGTCCGGGGGCATCGGTACGCCGTCGAAACTGGCGCACGCGGGACGAAGCTCACTCGTGGCGATCGGCTGCTGTTCGCAGCCGACGCGCCCGTTGTCGTCCGCGAATTCGGCTGGGGGCAGGACAAAGCCCACGCGCGCGTGAGGTCATCGACCGGCTGTCGCGTGCGCGTGGCCGTTCCGCCAGGGAGGCGGGCCGTGGCGCGCATCGACGGCCGCTCATCACGCGGAGCAGCGGCTCGCGGCCGCCTGGCTATCCCGATCCCGGCGGGCGAACACGTATTGGACGTCGAGTTCGAGCCGGATTGAACCGCGCACTTGCGCCCGCAATCCAGCTCACCAATTGGCTTACAGCGTCACCGGCGCGCCCTGGGCATCGCTGTCGATGATGGCCCGGCAAATCCGCAGGCCCTCGTGAGCGTCTACGAGGCTGGCGCGCGGCTGCTCGTTCTTCAGGATCGAATCGGCGAAGTGCGTCAGCTCCTCGATATATCCATGCCGGGCGTGGCCGAGGTAGTACGAGCCGGCGTCCCATTCGTGTGTGGGATAGTCCCGGTAACCGCCCTGCCCGACCCAGGCCGGGCTTCGGACGCAGCGCACGTGGATCATGTTGGTGACTTCGACGGCCATCCCCTTGTCGCCCGCCACCAGCGTCTGCATGTCGATGGCCGCCGCGCCGGAGGTGACGCACAGCGTTCCGACCGCGCCGCTGGTGAACTGGAAGTGCGGCGCGTAAGAGAGCACCCCGTCGGACCGCTCGTGGATCTTGGCGTACACTTCCGTCACGTCGCCCATGAGGAAGCGCATGCAGTCCACCGGGTGAACCGTCTGGCCGAGCAGATGCGACCACCTGAGCGAGTCCAGACCCCACAGCGGCTGCCGCGGCCCCGGCGTGAGGTAGTACCCCTCGAACAGAATCGGGTGCCCGAAATCGTCGCTCCCCATGAGGTCCTTGGCTATCGTATACGCCTTCGCGTGCCGCCACATGGTGGCCACCATGCCGAACTTGCCGTTGCGCTCCGCGGCCTGACACACCCGCGCGCTCTCCTCCACGCTCACGGCGTGTGGCTTCTCCAGGAACACGTGCAGTCCGGCATCCAGACACGCGATACCGACCTCGGTGTGCATCTGGGCCGGCCCACAGATGCCGACCGCGTCCAGGTTCTCTTTCGCGAGCATCTCCCGGTAATCGGCATACGCCGCCAGAGCGCCGAATCGCCGGGCGCACGAGCGCGCTTTCTCCTCGTCCAGATCGCAGGTGGCGACGAATTCGATCTGCGGGATGTGCGCGATGTTGGGCTGAAGGCAGGCTGAGGAGTGGGAGCCGCAGCCGATGAAGGCGAGCTTGATCTGGTTCATGGTTCACTGGGCCTCCTTACTGGGCAGCCGCGATGGTAACGATGCGGCCTGGCGCTGCGACAGGCAGACGCCTCGGCTACCGCTTTCGTGTCGGCGGGTGGATACTCCTCTAATGAATACGGCGCCCCCGCATACGCCGCGTAGACATCGGCAAGGGGAGGGCGCAGTGCGGCGCGAAGCATGCCGGGCGTGCCGCCGGGGCGTTCCGCGGACCGGCTCGGAGTAGCGCAACCGCGCGCACATGCGAGTACCTTCGGAAAGAGGAGCTGCGGATATTGCCCGATCCGGTCAGAGAATTCTGGGCGCACCTCAGCCCCGACCGGCTCGACCGCGCCGTGACCGGGCTCGGCCGGAAGCCCGCCCTGGTACGCGCGGCAGCGTTGGCGGCACCCTTGCTGGCACGCGACACGGCAACGGCGGCCGATTTCGGCTGCGGCACGGGGCAACTGTCTCTGCATGCCGGGACGCCGCGCATTCTCGGGGTGGAGCGAGCGGCAGTGCTCGCGGTCCGCGCGGCCACGCGAATGGACCACGTGGCTATCGCTGAGCTGCGCCAGCTTTCCTTTCCCGCTGAGGCGTTCGACGTCGGGTTTTTGCTCTTTGTGCTCGACGATTATCCGGACAAGGGCCCCATTGTGTCGGAGGCGCTCCGAACGCTGAAGCCTGGGAGCACACTGGTGCTTGCGGCGTACTCTCCCAGAGACCAGCACATGGGCTATCTGGGCAGCAACGCTCCGGTCCGCCCGCAACCGGGCACTTTGCGCGTCTGGCTTGAGGACATTCCGGGGTTACGCCGTCTGCTGCGCCAGCACGGCTGCTGCGTGACACACGGCGAGCGCATCAGCTCAGGCTACCGCGTCAACGCGAACGAGTTCGCCGAGCGAGTCGCCCGTCGGCAGGGCGTGTGCCTCGGCGTGGCACGAGATTTGGTGCGGGATGCCGGGATCACCGACTGGGTGCGGCGCGAATTCCTGGTGCTAAGCGGCGTCAAGCGATAGGGTGCCGGAGGCGGCGAGGCGCAGGTACGCACGATTGAGTGCCAGAGCACCGCAACGCTGGGTAGGGAAGGATTTCCTGAAGCGGCGTGCAATACAGACTCATGGGGGAGGGAGGTGTCCAGAGATGACGTGCGAGAAGTGCGGTGCGGAGATCCCAGAAGGGCAGACGCTATGCGCCAACTGCCGAGCAGCGACCCAGCCACAGCCGCAGGCAGCAGCGCCGCCCGCCACGCCGGAAACGCCACCGGGCCCGGGTGCGCCACAGCCGCCAACTCAGCAACCCGCCTATCCGGAGCCCCAGCAGCCTGGGCAGCCACCCGTGTATCCGCCTTATCCATATCCGCCAACGCAATACGGCTGGCCGTATCCGCCGCCGAGGCGCGCCGGCAAGCCGGTTCTTCTTATCATTATCATCGTACTCACGTTCGTTGGCGCCGCCTCTGGGCTGATGCAGGCGGCAGTCGGGCAGCCCGGATTCGTTTTCGGCATCATGCTCACCGGCCCGGCGGGCAGGCTCTTTTACCTGATATACGGCCTCGTGACCGCTGCCATCGCCGTCGGGCTCATATTCATGTCCCGTTGGGGCTGGTGGGCGGCGATCGTGGAGTGCTTGTTCTCGGCGCTCAACTCGCTTCTGACGATTCCCCGCATGGACGTGATACTGGACCAGGCACTGCAGCAGCATCCGTTCCCCCCTCCGGCCGAAATGATGCCCGTAATGCAGGGCGCCATGGCCGTCGGCATGATCTTCGGCGCCTTGCTTCAGATCGCGATCATTGCCTACCTCGTGTGGAAGCGCGACCTCTTTGGTATCGACGTGCAGCCGCCATCGGCGACCCCTTGACGCATGCTCCACCTCCGCCGGCCGACAGTAAGGCCCCGTCTGCCGCGCCGGACTGCTTTGTGCTATAATCGCGGCACGTGAGGGCAAGGCGCTGCCCTTCGGCGCCAAAAGCTACAGGAGTCCGATAGTGTCCGTTCTCGACGATCTCAACCCCGAACAGCGCCGGGCTGCCGAGCATCTGGAGGGCCCGTTGCTCATCTTCGCCGGCGCCGGCAGCGGCAAGACGCGCGTGCTCACGTACCGCATCGCGCACCTCGTGCACGAGCGTGGCGTGGCGCCGGACGCCATTCTGGCGGTGACGTTCACCAACA
Source organism: Armatimonadota bacterium (assembly GCA_030601885.1). Classification (GTDB taxonomy): domain Bacteria; phylum Armatimonadota; class Zipacnadia; order JAUWAU01; family JAUWAU01; genus JAUWAU01. The sequence goes on along the minus strand of JAUWAU010000001.1, from coordinate 378,604 downwards.
AGGCCGCCAATGAGATGAAGGAGCGCATCCAAACGCTCATCGGGCAGAATGCCAGGGATGTGTGGGCCGGCACATTTCATTCGATGGCCGCCCGGATGCTGCGCCAGTTTGGCAGCCACATCGGCATTCAGCCCAACTTCAGCATCTTCGACACCGCCGATCAACGGGCGCTCATCAAAGAGTGTCTCTCTGTGCTCGACGTCGGGGAGGGCTGGCAGCCCATCACCGTCCACGACACGATCAGTAACGCGAAGAACGAGCTGATCACCCCAGACGCCTTCAGACGCCACGCCAAGACGCCGTTCGATAGGGTCATTGCGCGCGCCTACGCGCTGTACGAGGAGCGCCTGGCGGCCAATAACGCACTGGACTTCGACGATCTCATCATGCGGGCCGTGGAACTGCTGCAGACTGAGGACGAGGCCCGGGAGCACTATCAGCAGCGGTTCCAGTATGTGCTGGTGGATGAGTACCAGGACATCAACCACGCCCAGTATCGGCTGGTGAGCACCATCGCGGCGGCTCACCGCAACATCTGCGTCGTCGGTGACGACGATCAGAGCATCTACGGCTGGCGCGGCGCCAATGTGCAAATCATCCTCGACTTCGAGAAGGACTACCCCGACGCGGCAGTGGTGAAGCTCGAGCAGAACTATCGCTCAACGCAGAAGATCCTGGACTGCGCCTATACGGTGGTGGAGAACAACCAAGGCCGGGCCGCCAAGAAGCTGTGGACGGATAATCCGCCGGGCGACAACGTCATCTGCTACCAGGCTGTCGATGAGCAAGAGGAGGCCAGCTTCATCGCCAATACGGTCCGGCAGCTTGCCACCGAGCGGCGGCGCCCGTGGTCCGACTTCGCCGTGCTGTACCGCACCAACGCCCAATCTCGCGTCATCGAGGAGGCCTTCCTCACCCTCAGCATCCCGTACCGCATCGTCGGCGGGCTCCGCTTCTACGATCGCCGCGAGATCAAGGACGCCATAGCGTACCTGAAGGTCATCCTGAATCCGCATGACGGTCTGAGTCTGCGGCGCATTATCAACACGCCGCCGCGGGGCATCGGGGCCAGGACGCTCACGGCGCTCGATCAGTTCGCCGCGGAGCATAGCATCAGCCTCTTCGAGGCGGTCTGCCGGGCGTCCGAGATCGAGGATCTGGCGCGCCCCGAATCGGTGACCATGTTGGCGAACACGATGCTGAGCCTGATAGAGCGCGCCGAGAGGCTCGACGTGACCCAGTTGACGAAAGCCATGCTCGACGAGTCCGGGTATCTCCTGGCGCTCGCCGAGGCGGGCACGGCCGATGCGGCGACGCGGCGGGAGAACCTCCAGGAGCTCATCTCGGTGACGCAGAAGTTCGGCCAGGGGCGCGGCGGGGCGGATCTGACCAGCTTTCTGGAGCACGTGTCTCTGCTGTCAGACATCGACGCCCTCGAAGACGACGCCAAGGCCGTCGCGCTGATGACGCTGCACTCTGCGAAGGGGCTCGAGTTCCCCGTGGCCTTCATCGCCGGCATGGAAGAGCGCCTATTCCCCCACGAGCGGTCGGTGAACGACGGAGGGCTGGAGGAGGAGCGTCGCCTCTGCTACGTGGGCATGACGCGGGCGCAGCACAACCTGTTCTTAACGTACGCCTTCCGGCGCACTATCTTCGGCCAGACGCAGAACAGCACTGCGTCGAGGTTTTTAGCCGAGCTCCCTTCGGAGTTCGTGGACCACCGGGCTGAGATCACGGCCCTGAAGATGAGTGCGCCTCCCGCGGAGGGCGGCGACGAGACGTTTGGCGGGCCGAAGCTCGATCTGGTGAAGATACTCAGCCGTCAACGGGACCGATCCGCGACGGCGGCCGCTTCGGCGCGCGCGGCGTCGGACGCAGTGGCTGCCATCCTGCCGGAGCCGCCCAAGTTCAAGGCCGGGACGAAGGTGCGCCACCCGAAGTTCGGGGCCGGCATTGTGATCACCCAGCAGGGCTCAGGAAAGGACGCTATCGTCACTGTCGCCTTCAAGCAGGCGGGCATCAAGAAGCTCAGCCTCGAGTACGCGAACCTCGAGAGAATCGACAAGAGCGCCTGAATCGCCATCAATCCGCCGGGCGGCCGCCATGTGGTTGGCGGTGCCCTGAGCGCCCCGGGAAAAAAAAATGGATTTTTTTTTGGCCAAAGAAGGAGGAGCGCGGCGAGCGTCGAATTTGACATTTGTGGCGGGGGAGGACTGCCACAGTACGCAGAACTGGCTGCCCCACGTGGCTACGCGCAGCAAGATGGCGCAAAACACGCAGCGATTTGGTTGAAAAAGCCTCCCTCGCCGTTGGACTCGCGCGAAGCCAGGGGCCTGACCAAGTTCTCGTCGTCAATGGCGGCCCGCCCGACGTAGCTTGCAGCAGTTATCTTTGCGCTCATAGCGCCGGCCAGCTCCGGCCTTCGTAGGAGCTGGCGTTCTTTTTTCGGCCGGAAGCCCGATCTGCCCCGTGACACCGTCCCCGCCGCTGCAGGGGATTGTGAGCAGAGCCCGCAGGAGCAGAGCCCGCTCTCACCGAACGGCACTATACCGCGTCGTATCAACGGCCGACAGGGGGTTGCCGCCGTGACGGGTGCCTATCGCGCCAGCGTCCTGGCTGTCGCATCCGTGTCACTGCTCGCATTAGCCTGTGCGTGTCCTGCCCTCGGCCAGGCCGCGAAGGGCTGGGCGGACACGTGGGGCCGATTCGTCATCCTCGTCTGGCAGTACAAGACTCCGCCGCCCGGCCCCGAGGCGAAGGCCGCCTACGAGAGCGTCAACCTCCGCGGCATCCATCTCGACAACGGCTTCTCCGACGCGCTCCTGAACTTCGCCAAGCAGAACAACTACAACTACTACGTCGATCACGCCGCGGGAAAGGGCTATCTGTACCTGCGCCGGGACGAATGGAAGGCCTTCTCGGAGGCGTACAAGGCCGATCGACAGCGGCCGGCCCGGCCTCGGTGCCTCCGCGACCCCCAGATCGTGCAGGCGATGAAAGACCTGATTCGGGAGAATGTGACCCGAGCCAAGACGGGCCCGGTGGTGGCGTACGCCTTCGACGATGAGATATCGGTGACGTCGTTCACCACCCCCGCCGACATCTGCTGGTCGCCAAGGTGCCTGGCGGCCTTCCGCGAGTGGCTGAGAGGCCAGTACGGCACCATTGAGAGCCTGAACGCCGAGTGGGACACGCAGCTTGCCAGCTTCGACGAGGCCGAGCCGCTGCACGTGGACGACCTGCGCGCCGTTCACGAGCAGCCGTTCGATACGTGGAACCTCGCCCCGTGGGCCGACCACCGCAGCTTCATGGACACCACCTTCGCCGACGTGCTCGCGGACCTGACCCAATGCGCCAACAGCCTCGATCCCTCGGTGCCCGCCGGCTTCGTCGGCGGCCAGGCGCCATCGGCCTACGGCGGCTACGACTACGCGAAGCTGTGCGAGGCGGTGCAGTGGATGGAAGCCTACGACATCGGCTGCTCGAACGAGATCCTGCGCTCGTTCTTTGGCCCGAGCAAGCCGCACGTGCAGACGTACTTCTCGGCCTATCACCCCAACAGCGACAAGTGGTTCCTCTGGTACTTCTTCGTCCATGGCAACCGCGGCGTCATCTGCTGGCCCGAGCGGGACGGGAAGCTGTGGTTCGAGGGGGGCAAAGCCCGGCCCGAGATCGCCGCCATGGCCGAGACGTACGAGGAGCTGCAAGGGCCGCTGGGCGAGGTCTTCGTCAACGCCCGCTTCGTCCACGACAAGATCGCCGTGTACTACTCCCAGCCCAGCATTCAGGTGTCCTGGTTCATGGACATCAAGCCGCACGGGAGCACGTGGGTGAACCGCTCCTCGAGCCTCAACAGCAACAACGCCACCGACATAATCAACCGCTGGGCGTGGGTGAAACTGCTGGAGGATTCCGGCTATCAGTACCAGTTCGTTTCGTACCTGGACGTCGCCGAGGGCCGTCTCTCACGGGAGGATTACGATGTGCTCATCCTGCCGCGCATCCTGGCGCTGTCAGACGCTGAGGCGGCCACCATCCGGCGGTTCGTCGAAGACGGCGGCACTGTCATCGCCGATTACCTCGCCGGGGTGTTCGACGAGCACGGCAAAGGCCGCTCCAAGGGGGCGCTCGACGATCTCTTCGGCGTGTCACACGACTTCAGCAAAGGCGTACTCGACGGGGAGCACATCGCCGAGGTCAATGGGGAGCTGTACAGCAGGCCTCTGGCCGAGCGGCTGATGCACGACGGGGCGATCCGTTGGCAGGACTTCGTGGTGTACGAGCGCGGCCTCCGCGCCACAACGGGAGAGGCCACGGCCCGGTCCAGCGCCGCGGCGCTGCTGGTCCGCAACGATGTCGGCCGCGGCAGAGCTGGGTACCTCAACGTCTCCATCATCCCCTACCTACTCGCCCGATACGGCCCAGAAGGCGAGCCATATCGAGAGGGCATGACCCTGATGCTGCGCGGCGCCGGGTTGGAGCCTCGGGTGCGCGTGTTCGAGGGCGAGACGGAGCTTCCCAACGTTGAGCGGCTGATCTGGGAGAAGGACGGACAGTACTACTTGTGTCTCATCTGGAACGCCCTGCGTGGGCAGCGCATCGACGGCGTCGGCGTTGATCGCTCCGTCATCGACGGCCCCCCGCGCACCATCACCATTCGCCTCTCGGGCCCCGTCCAAGACATCCGCAACCTCCGCACGGGCAAATCCCTCGGCTCAGGACGGGAGTTCGAGGATACGTGGCTGCCGTGTGAGGCGAATATCTATGCGGTAGAGCCGTAAGCAGGGACCACCTGCTAGGAGCGGAGCTTGTGCTGGGCTTTGCGGAGTGCGGTGACGAACTGCCGGAGGCTGCGGGAGCCGTTCTGCGCCCTCTTGGGATCGAAGTGCTCGGCGATCTGGGGGGCGTCTCGGGTTTTCCTGTACTCACCGAGTCTGCCGTCCGAGTGCCGGCGGACGCAGTCGCTGAGTCGGACGTCGGGCCGCGCGATCCCATCTGTCATTCCCTTCCGCGTGTACCACGAGTCAGGGAAGGCCGCTCGGATCGCCTCCTCGTCGGCGAGCAGCCATGACTCTACGTTGCGGACAGCGACGCCGATCACGGCCGGCCCCGCCCGACCCAGTGCGCTCTTCAGGGACTGCGCCGTGTCGTCAGCCGATGGGTCCTTGTCCTGGTCCAGGATGAACACGGTCAGCTCATAGCCCTTCAAGTTCGCTTGCCGCACCAATCCCGCCGGCTTGCGCAGCATCTTCTGCTTCCCGTGAGTCACCTGAATCTTGAACTGCGCCCCAGCGCAGTGAGACCTCAGGGTAGCGTCCCAAAGGTGCTTGTCGCTTGGGCCCTCCACAACGAGAAAGAGCTTGCCGATCACTCGGGCACGCCTCCAATCGCGCCCTGCGTCCAGAGCTCACCCAAGGTGAAGTCTTCAAGAAATGCCTCGATGTGCTCGACCTCCTGCGCCCGCATCACACGCGTGCGACCGCCCTCCTTATCCATTAAGAAGACCTCATTGGGCTCCAGCAGTTCCACCAGGCCCGGGCTGTGCGTGGTCACGATCACCTGCGTCCGCTCCGAGAGGGTGCGCAGCAGGTCGCGAACCTGCTCCAGCAGGTGGGGGTGCAGGTTGCGGTCAGGCTCTTCAAGGCATACGAGAGTCGGCGCTCGCGCAGCCAAGGGCGCGATCAGGTGGTAGGCGAGCAAGCGGATGGTGCCGTCAGACAGGCTGGCGGCTCTAAGGCGACCCGCCACGTCCCGCTCCCTCACGCAGAGGGACACAGCATCGTCGGCCTCACGCTTCGTCTCGACCCCTTGGAAGCCCGGCACCGCCCGTTGCATGCTCGCGAGTATCTGCTCGCGTGCCTCGCCTGCCTCGCGGCTCTTCCTCGTCCACAATTCGTGAAGCGCGGCTGCGAGGTTGTCTCCGCTGGGGGCGAGGTCCGAGCGTTGGGAGCGCGGCCGCGCTGCTCGCACGCTGGCAGGCGCGATGTCATAGAACTGCCACCCTTCGAGGTGCGCGCTTAGCCACTGGCACCAGGGAAGGAATACTGATGACAGCACGAGCCGGTCCCTCGCCGGGCGGCCGAGCCCAGACAGCATCCCTGCGAGGGGCGCGGGGGCCCACATGCCTGGAGAGAACTCCACGGCGCCCTCTGAGCGCGTGAAGATCCTGCCCTTGCCCTTCCCCCCCTGCTTGTCGATCCACCGGGCAACGAGGTCCTCAGCCTCCACTCCGGGGCCGCGATGCCACCCCCGCGCGACAAGCCCGTACTCGAAGTGCAGCGCCCGCACCTCGGGGACCTTCTCCGGCTGGCCGGCGAGCAGCCAGGCTCGGCGGGGGGGAGTGAGGGCGACATGCACACGGAAGGCCACTTGGCGCGTGGCCGCCGCGGAGGCCGCACGTCCCCGCCAAACGGTGCCCTCCGGGCCACCTCGTTCCTCCATGGCCGCATCGACACCATCCGCTACGCAGTCGCGAAGGAAGGCCAGCGCGTCGATCAGATTGCTCTTGCCGCAGGCGTTCGGCCCAATGAAACAGTTCAGCCGGCCCAACTCGAGATCGAGCTTGCGGAAGCTCTTGAAGTTCTCGATCTCCAGCCGCTCAATCATCTCCCTGTCTCCTCACGGCCTCAGGCTTATCTCGGCTCATGATAACACCTCCCCGGTCAAAATGCTACTCTCGATCCGGTTGAGCGCCGCTGCCCAGGGGACCTGCGGGTCGGCAGGAGCGGTGACGCTCGCACGGATACGGCGCGTCGGCGACCGTGCCCTCACCCGTCGTGCTGCGCCAACACTCGCAGCGACCCGCGACAGAGGAACCACTCCCGGCGCCGGGCGTTTATAGCACTGGGCCGGTAGACCCAAGGGGGCCCTCTCGGTGCGTGTGCCATCCCTCGCGCTCTCCCTGACGTGCTGCCTCATGCTTCCAGGCTGCCAGCAGCGCTCGCCCAGACTGCTGTTTCACGCCGGGGCCGGCCAGCGCTCCTCTCTGGACGAGATAGCGCAGTTGTTCGCCCAGCGACATCCGGGCGTGCGGGTGGATTTCGCCTACAAGGGCTCCGGCTATTTCCTCGCCGACGTCGCCGCCTCCAAAGAGGGCGACCTCTACATGCCGGGCGAGGCCTTCTACGTGGAGCAGGCGGTGCGGCGCGGGTTCGTCGAAAGCTACGAGCCTCATACTGATACCGCCGCCTACTTCGTCACCGTGATCCTCATACCCAGCGGCAATCCAAAGGGGATCAGGACCGTAGCCGACTTCGCCAGGCCCGGCGTGCGCGTCGGTCTCGGCGACCCTGAGGCCTGCGCAGTTGGCGTCTGGCACAAGAGGATCTTCGAGAAAGCCGGCATCTACGAGCGCGTCAAGCGCAACGCGGTGATGAATGCGCAGTGCATTCCCGAGCTTGGGAACGCCGTGAAGCTGCGGGCGATTGATACCGCCATTGTCTGGAGCAGCACCGCCGTTCTGTATCTGCGCGACGCCGAGATCGTGCCCATGGAGTCTGAATACGTCGGGATTGTGCCCCTCCCGATCGTGGTCCTCAAGTTCTCTCGCCATAAGGCGCTGGCGCGGCAACTGAAAGCGTTCGTTCTTTCGCGCGAAGCCAAGGCCATATTCCACAAGCACGCCTACATCATAGACGCATCCGAAGTGGACCGGGACATCAAATGGCTCGTGGCTGCCGCCCGAGTCGCCAAAGATCCCGCCATCCCGATTACGCCTCAGACCTGCGGTCATCTGGTCGAAGAGGTGCGCCGGCAGCGAAGGTAGCATGCCCCAGCCAGCGCCGACGAGCACCAGTGCGGCCCGTGAGACATGTTGGCGAGCCATCCTTCTCGCCTCTCTGGTCGCCATTGGCGGCTTCATCGCATTCATTGCCCTCACCAATGCGCTCTACCTCGGCTGGCACGACTTCACCTGGTACATCACGCGCAGCCGCACGTGGCGCAGCTTCGGCCTGTCGGTTTCAACCGCAAGCGCAGCGACGGCTGTCGCAATGGCCGTCGGCATACCCGTCGGCTATGCCCTCTCGCGCGGCCGCATTCCCCTCGGGCGGCTCGTAGACGCCGTCATTGACCTGCCCATAATGGTGCCGCCGGCCGCTGTGGGCATGTTCCTGCTCGGATTCTTCAGTGTACCACCAGCGGAGTGGGTGGAGACGCTCCTTGGCCTAAAGGTCGCTCATGCATTCCCGGGTGTGGTGGTGGCTCAGGTGGCGGTCACCGTATCGTTTTGCGTGCGGGTGGTGAAAAGCTCGTTCGACCAGGCGAACCAGCGGCTCGACCACGTCTCGCGCACGCTCGGCGCCTCGGCCCTTTACACCTTCCGCCGCATCACATTACCCATGGCCAAGAGCGGGCTGCTGGCCGGGCTGATCATCGTGTGGGCCAGAGCACTGGCCGAATATGAGTCCTTGATGCTGTTCGTCGGCGCGATCCAGGGCCGAACCGATGTGATGCCGTTGGCTGTGTACTTGGATGTAACGGTGGGCAAGCTCGAATGGGCCATAACGCAGAGCCTGCTGTGCATGACAATGGGGCTGCTGAGCGTCCTGGCGTTCCGACGACTGGGCGGCCGGGGATACCTGTGGTAGGTGCAGCTTGATGGGGCCTGGGTTAAGAACAGGAGCCTTCTGGCTCAGCCTCTACGCCGCCGTTTGCCTGCTGGCGCTCGCCATCTGCTGGCTGTTTGCCAGCAACGTCGTCTTGACTGACGCTCACACGGTCGCCGGGATGCTGCGCGCGCAGGCGTTCTGGGGCTCTGTACGGCTCAGCGTGGTCACCTCTCGACGGTCACGACCGCCATAGCCTTTGCCTTGGGCGTGCCGGCGGCCTACGCTCTGTCCCGCCTCTCGCTTCGCGGCGCCGGCACCATTGACGCGCTGCTGACGCTGCCTCTCGTGCTGCCGGCGTCCACCATCGGCCTGGCGCTGCTCATCGCCTTTCAGTATGAGCCCGTCCTGCAACTGCAGGAGAAGCTTGGGTTCCGACTCGCCTACAGCCAGCCGGGCATTGTCGTGGCGCAGTTGGTACTGGCATTGACGCTGGGCATAAAGGCCTGGAAGGCGGCCTTCGACAGCATTAGCGTGCGCTATGAGCATGTCGCCCGCTCTCTGGGCAGCTCTGCGGCGCACGCCTTCCGCAAGGTAACACTACCCCTGGCTCGGCCGGGACTGGTGGCCGGCGCCGTCCTCGCCTGGACGCGCGCCATGGCCGAGTTCGGTGCAGTGCTCATCTTCTGCAGCGCCATGCGGGGTAAGACCGACATCCTGCCCGTCGCCATGTTCCTGGACGTGAACGCCGGCTACAACGAGCGAGCCATCGCCACCGGGTTGATGCTCGCCCTGCTTGCTCTTGCGCCCGTCTACGCCCTGGGAAAGCTGGGCCTGCGGCGCGCGAGCTGAATAGACTATGATCGAGATATCCAACCTCGCCATTCGCTTGGGGCAATTCCGCCTCCGAAATATCAACCTCACCATTCGCGACGGTGAGTACCTGGTGTTGCTTGGCCCGACGGGGGCGGGCAAGACGGTGTTGGTCGAGTGCGTGCTCGGTATCAACCACTCCGACAATGGCCGAATACTGGTTGACGGCCGCGACATCACTGCGCTGTACCCGGAGGAGCGCAATCTCGGCTATGTGCCTCAGGACTTCGCCCTGTTCCCCAACATGGTGGTGGAGGAGAACCTCGCCTATGGCTTGCGAGCCCGGAACGCGCCCCCAGAGACCATACAAGAGCGCGTTGAGAGCATGATCCGGATGCTGCGTCTGGAGCATTTGCGCGGTCGGTCGCCCGTGCATCTGAGTGCCGGGGAGAAGCAGCGGGTGGCCCTGGGCCGGGCGCTGGTGACCGAGCCGCGCATCTTGCTCCTGGACGAGCCGCTCAGTGCCTTGGACGAGAGCCTGCGGCTGGAACTGGCCCGGGAGCTGCGCGAGATACACCGCGCCGTCGGCGGGACCTGTCTGCACGTGTGCCACAGCTTCGAGGAGGCCGCCGACTTGGCCGATCGGGTGGCCGTCATGCACCGCGGCCAGATCGTGCAGCTCGGGACGATCGACGAGCTCCTTGACCACCCAGCGAGCGAATTCGTCGCGCGCTTCACCTGCACTCGTAACATTCTCCACGGCGCAGCCGAGGCAGCGAACGGCGGATGCGTCGTGCGTCTGACTGAGGCCGTGTCCTTGTGCAGCGATGTGCCGGCGCGCGGGCGTGTGGTGGTCGCCATTCGGCCGGAGCGCATACAGCTCTACACGGCTTCAACCGCCTCCGGCGGGGTCAACGTGGTCCAGGGCAAGGTGCACTCTATTCGCTCCAAAGTTGCGCATGTGGAGCTTGAGATCGACGTTGGCGTCCCGCTGGTCGTCCATATCCCCAGACACCCCGAGGCCGAATCGCTGGCGCCGGGCGCAGGTGTGTGCCTCTGCATCCTGCCCGCCGCCGTCCGGGTGTTTGAGCAAGACTCGAACGCGGAGTGATCCAGCAGCCAGTCGCCCCACCATGCGTTGGAATCGGCCACGCCCCTAACCAGAGCGGGCACAGTGCGGCTCTCCCCGAGGGCGAGACGGAGCTTCCGAACGTCGAGCGGCTGATCTGGGAGAAGGACGGCACTCTTTACCTGTGCCTCATTTGGAACGCCCTGCGTGGGCAGCACATCGACGGCGTGGGCGTTGATCGCTCCGTCATCGACGGCCCCCCGCGCACCATCACCATTCGCCTCTCGGGCCCCGTCCAAGACATCCGCAACCTGCGCACCGGTAAATCCCTCGGCTCGGGACGGGAGTTCGAGGATACGTGGCTGCCGTGTGAGGCGAATGGGTATCAAGTGCAGCCATAGACGCCCCAGCGAGTCTGGCCGCGCCCGGGCCACAGCGCAGCATCTGGCCACTGTCGGCAACACTACACTGGCGGCCCCAGCTCGGCCTGCAAGCTGCGCAGAAAGTCGCTCACCTGCGACGGCCCCTTGTCCCCCTCGCCGCGCGCTCGGACCGACACCGTGCCCGACTCCACTTCCCGGTCACCCGCGACGAGCATGTATGGCACCTTTTGGAGTTGGGCGTCCCGAATCCTATGCCCCAACGTCTCACTCCGGGCATCCATCTCCACGCGCACGGCCGCCTCGCGCAACTGCCGCGTCACTTCGCCGGTGTAATCGGCGTGGCGGTCGGCGATGGGCAGCACAACCACTTGCACCGGGGCCAGCCACACCGGAAAGGCGCCGGCGACGTGTTCGATGATCCCGGCGATGAAGCGCCCCATGGCCCCCAGCACGGTTCGGTGTACCATCACGACGCGCTCCCGTGAGCCATCCGCCGTCGCATAGGTTACGTCAAAACGCTCCGGCTCGTTGAAGTCGCACTGGATCGTCGGCCCCTGCCACAGGCGGCCGAGGGCGTCCTTCACGGAGATGTCGATGGCCGGCCCGTAGAACTTCGCCTCCCCTTCGGCCCGATGATAGCTGAGTCGCTTCGCCTCCAGGGCCGCCACCAGCGCCGCCTCAGCGCGCTCCCAGCTAGCGTCATCGCCGATGTATTCCTCCTGCTTATGCTCCGGGTCGCGCACGCTCAGCTCTACCTCGTACTCATCAAAACCGAAGGCGCGCATCATGTACTGGGCCAGGTCAACGACACCGATGAGCTCCTCCTCGAGCTGGTCGGCCCGGCAGAATATGTGGGCATCGTCCTGGGTGAAGCCCCGTACGCGCAGCATCCCGCGAAGCACACCCGAGCGCTCGTAGCGGTACACGGTCCCGAGCTCTCCCATGCGAACGGGTAGGTCGCGGTAGCTGCGCATTCGGCTCTTGAAGATGAGAATGTGGAACGGGCAGTTCATGGGCTTGAGCAGGTACTGCTGCCCTTCCACTTCCATGGGCGGATACATGTCCTGAGCAAACCACTCCACGTGCCCGCTCGTCTCCCACAGGCTGAGCTTGCCAATATGGGGCGTGTAAACAAGCTCGTAGCCGCGCTCGCGGTGGACGCGGCGCCAGAAGTCTTCGATGATCTCGCGAATAAGGGCGCCCTTCGGATGCCAGAGCACCAGCCCCGGCCCGACCTCATCCACGATGCTGAACAGGTCGAGCTCCCGCCCCAGCCGACGATGGTCTCGACGGCGTGCCTCCTCCAGCCGCTGCAGGTGGCGGTCGAGGTCTTTCTGCCGCGCGAAGGCGGTGCCATAGATGCGCTGCAGCATCTGGCGGTGCTCATCGCCGCGCCAATACGCTCCCGCAAGGCTCAGCAGCTTGAGAGCGGCGAGCCGGCCGGTGCTCGGAAGGTGCGGCCCGCGACACAGATCGACGAAATCGCCCTGCCGGTACAGTGTGACCCGATCGTCATCGATTTCGTCCAGCAGCTCCAGTTTGTACGGGTTGTCCTGCTTGCTGAACAGCTCCCTGGCCTCCGCCAGCGGCACCTCTTGTCGTTGGATCTCCAGGTCCGAGTCAACGATCTCCCGCATGCGAGCCTCGATCTTGGGCAGGTCGTCCTCGGTGAACGTCGTTGGCGAGTCGAAGTCGTAGTAGAAGCCATCGGCGATCGCCGGCCCGATAGCCAGCTTCGTGCCCGGGAAGAGGTCGATAACCGCCTGGGCCATAACGTGGGCGGCGGAGTGGCGATATAGCTCTTTGCCCTCGTCGGTGTCAAAGGTCACGATCTCGATGCTGGAGTCCTCGTGGATAGGGCGCCCGAGATCCACCAGCTCCCCGTCGAGCTTTGCGGCCACGCCCGCTTTCGCCAGGCGCGGGCCGATGTCTCCGGCCACCTGGGCGGGGGTCGTACCAGCATCGTATTGCCTCTCTGAGCCGTCGGGGAAAGTGAGCTTGATCTTGGCCATGCTTCTCGCCCGCTTTTCTGTGCGATGGTTCGGCCGTGTGCGGCCATTGGCCGTTTGTGTACGGCGTCAGAGCCCCAGAAAGAACGAGACGCCGCGTCCGGCTGCGGCCCCAGACGCGGCGCAAGCTGAGCGGACCAATATCACGTATGGTGGGCGGTGCTGGACTTGAACCAGCGACCTCTTGCGTGTCAAGCAAGCGTTCTCCCTCTGAACTAACCGCCCGCAGCCAGTTATATCACGGCCAACGTCCCCATGATGCACATACTATAGCACACGCATATGCGACTGTAAAGCAATCTGCGCCGTGGCCGACTGCGCCACCTGCCGATGTGCTCGGCTACTCAGACGTCGATGCAGCCTCCGCCTCGATGCGCTCAACGAGCTCCCGCGCCTTCTGAGCCCACGGCGATTCCGGCTTCAGCCGAATCAGCCTTCGGGCCGTGTCGAGAGCCTTGTCCACGGTCCCCATGGAGTACTCCCACGTGGCAAGATGGCACAGCGCCTCCGGGATCCGCTCAGAGGTGGGATACTCCCGTATGAAATGGGTGAGCCGCACGCCGCCGACCCTCGCATCTAGCCAGCAATGTAGGATCGCCAAATCCAGCGTCGCGTCGGCCTTGCAGCCGCGGGCGTCTTCGGGATCGAGCTCCAGTGCTTTGGTCAGGCACTTGAGGGCGTGGTCAAACTCCCCCACCATGAGAAGCGCGTGGCCCATCCTGTAATTGGCCACGGCATCGTTCGGACGCCGCCTCAGCTCGCCGCGAATTCTGGGAAGCTGCGCCTTGGTGAGCGTCTCTTGTGCCAGTCGGTGCCATCGAGATTCGGCGGACTCGAGCGCAATGACCTGCTCCAGACAGCGCTCGGCGGCCTCAGGCTCACCGACTTCCAGGTACCCGGTGCTGAGGTAGAACAGAGCCTCGCCATGGCGAGGGCTCCCCGGGTGTGCCCTGACGAAGGCCTCCAGGTCCTGGAGCCATCGAGGCGATCCCCCGGGGCCACTCGTACCCTTCGCCGCCTCGATGCGTTGGCAAATGGCCGCGTCGAGTTCGGCGTCCTCACGTCCAGCGAACTCGTTGCCGGTCGCGAGAGCCTGGCGAAGATACCCCACAGCGCGATCGTGTTTTTCGAGCCGGGAGTACACTCGGCCAACCGCCGCGAGCGCACCAGGATCATTCGGTCTGGTCTTGAGGTCTTGGAGCGCCCGCCCCAGCGCGGCCCCGACGCTCATCGCCTCCACGAGAGCGCCGGCAGTGACGGGTCCCCCCAAACGCTTGAGCTCGGACCGCCCGTCGGGCTCGAGCAGCAGAACAGTGGGCACCAGCTTTATGTGGAACCGCTGCTCCACGGCGCCCTTTCGCGTCTTGGCCCGGGCGCACTCAAAGAACATCGACCACTCCACCACACGCGCGTCCGCCAGGCTCCGGCGCAGTTCGTCGCGCGCCCTGTTACACACCGCTCTGCAGTCCTTGCAGCCACCACAAGTTACCTCAACGAGAATCGGCTCCCTGCTGTCCTTTGCAGAGGCCACTGCCGCCGCCAAGCTGTCGTGCCACGTTATCGTCTGAGCCGAAGCAGGCATCCCGACGCTGGCAGCTCCGCACGCCAGCCAAGCCACGAGCCGCCGCGCACCCCGGCATCGCACCCCTGTCATCATGGATTCGCCTCCGATACCATCGCTCGGCCCTGGCTCGTCCGGAGCCATGGCATGTCAAACGTCGCAAGACTCGGGCGGATTTTAGCACATTTGACACACTGGGCAAAGGGCTCGCCGAGCCGACGGACAGGCGCGATGGCGGGCCGTCTCACCGCATTGACAGGCCGCCATGCGCACCTTATACTTGGATGCGGTCGGAGGGGTGTCCGAGTGGCCTAAGGAGGCGGTCTTGAAAACCGCTGTCGCCTCGCGGCGACCGGGGGTTCGAATCCCTCCCCCTCCGCCACCTCCAACGGACTTCCGAAGGACGGCTCGGACGACACAGATGCGCACCGGCATGGGTGCGTTTCCGTTACCACGTCACGGGTACGTACGCGCCGGACGTTGCCGAGGCCGCCCTGATCGCCAGGAGGCGCGCCAGCTCCCCCGCATGGCGGCGTGTTGATGGATGCTTTCGGCCCCGGGCAGCGCACCCGGGCCGATACGAGCTGTCGTGCGCCTATCCGGCAAGAGGAGCCCCCCTATGATCATCCGAAGCCGGGCGCCGGTTCGAGTGGATTTCGCTGGTGCTTGGACTGACGTATCGTACTTCGCCAGCGCCTTCAAGGGCGCCACGCTGAACGCCGCGATCCAGATGTACGTGACCGGCGAGCTGCAGGTGGACGATGAGCCGCATGCGGTCTTCGACACCGAGCAAGCAGCCCTCGAGGATCGCCAGCAGAGGTACGACCTGCCCCACCGGCCCGCTCTGAACGTGTCGTACGGCACCCCGATCCCGGCGGGAAGCGGCTTGGGGACCTCGGCTACGCTCAACTGCGTGTGGCTGGCCCTGGCGCGCCGCGAGCCGGTGACGTCCGACGACGACAAGATGGATATCGCGGCGCTCGCGTACGAGGTGGAAAAGACGCTGGGCATTCTCGGCGGCAAGCAGGACCAGTACGCCTCGGCCATCGGCGGCATCAATCTGTTCGAATTCAACGACGACGAAGTTGCCCGGGCCCCGATTGAGCTCCCCCCGGAGCGCGTGCACGAACTCGAGGAGCTGTTCCTGCTCTGCTACACCGGGCAGGCACGGCTCTCATCCAACATCCACCGGAACGTGTGGGGCAACTTCAGGGCGGGACGCGAGGATACGGTCAGAGCGCTCTTTGCTCTACGCGACTCGGCATACGAAGCGCGTGACGCTCTGGCGCAATGGGACCTGGACGCCTTTGCGCGTATCCTCACGAACCAGCGGCACTACATGAGGGCGCTGCATGAATCCACCTCAACGCAGCAGATCGAGGAGCTGTTCCAACTCGCCGAACCCGAGATCATGGGCGGCAAGCCCTGTGGTGCCGGCGGCGGGGGGTGCCTCCTCTTCCTGGCGCGCACGCCGGCCGCCAGGGAGCGCCTC
This sequence comes from Armatimonadota bacterium, assembly GCA_030601885.1. Taxonomy (GTDB): domain Bacteria; phylum Armatimonadota; class Zipacnadia; order JAUWAU01; family JAUWAU01; genus JAUWAU01. Next base: position 362,731 of record JAUWAU010000001.1, on the reverse strand, counting down.
CGCGGCGCGCTCTCCGACCGCGACCTGACCGTCATGGATGTGCGATTCGACTTTGAGGGGTTGACTCTCTTGGCCGAGTGACCCGCCGGTGCCGCCCCGGCGGCAATGCCTCGACATTCCCACGCTCATTGTACGGAACCACCACGACGAGGGCGTCGTCACCGGGTGACGTTCACCGCCGCCTCCACACGCATCTCAAGCACCACCCCGGGAAGCACCCCCGCGTGCCCCTGGCCTCAGGTGGTGCACTTACCCTCGCGGGAGCCACATGCTCCTACCGCGTTCAGCGCGTGGGCTCTCCAGAGCGCCCTGCTGATAGCTGTGCCGATGCGTGCCTGAACTCGTTCACTCAGTTCGAACTTCGTTGGCGTGCCCACACTTGCCGTCATCTGCCTCATGGTGTGAAGTTCTTAACTGTTACTTCCGCGCCAGAGCGGCGATACTCTGCACCCATCCGCAACCGTGGGGCGAACATCTGGGTGCAACCGACAGCCATGAGCCAACTCGACAGCCGGCGAGAAGTTGCAATTTATTTACTTCTTGCTTGCACGACTACAACAAACTGGTGTAGAATTACGCACCTACCAGCTACACCAACAGCAAGGCCTGCAACATTTGCAGCTTGGCTCCTCGTTTACATCATTGAACCCCAGACCCTGAGATCGCACCCCTGATCGGCGAACCGGATGCCCCCGCCGAACGCTAGCGGGTCCACAGCCCGCTCGCACTCAGTGGCAGCACAGGTTGCCATGGTATGCCCAAAGCGCCGGTGGCGTGCGGGTACTACGGGAGGTGAGTATCGCGTGCAAGGGGACGCATTGATCGGCATCAGCGACGCGAAGGTGCGGAGAAGGGCGGTCAAGTGCGCTGCGGAGGCGGCCCTGGCGGCGATCGCGACCAAGAACGCCGTGGATGTTGTCCGGGAATGTCAGGACAGACGACCGACGGTGATTCTGGTCGATCTCGAGCCGCTCGAAATGTGCGGCGCGGACCTGTGTCGCCGGCTCCGCCAACTGACCTACGCACCTATCATCATGGTCGCCAACGGTGGGGAGGACGTGGAGCGCGTTATTGCGCTGGAAGTGGGCGCAGACAACGTGATCGAGCCCGACATTAGCCCGGCCGTGTTGACAGCACTGCTGAAATGGGCAGTGCGACGTGCGCGCCCGGCGCCGGCTCCAAGCGATGGGGATGAGGTCGCGGTTGGACCACTCACCGTCGAGCGCGCATCCCGATCAGCCAAGGTGGATGGACTCCCGATCGATCTGTCGGCCAAGGAGTACGCCTTGCTGGAGGTGTTGGTGCAGCAGCGCGGTCATGTGTTGACCAAGGACTTCCTCCTGGAGCGCGTGTGGGATACACCACCGAATAGCCGCGACCGGGCGCTGGCAGTGTACATGACGCGTCTGCGCCGCAAGATCGGCGACGACCACCGGGACGATGCACTGATAGTTACGGTGCACGGGATCGGCTACAGGCTTCGGGCCGCTCCTCCGGTCTCGAGCGCCGCCGCACTCGCCTGACGGGCGTGGGGACTGCCGGCGTCCCGGCGAACGGGAGCGGGTGTGAGTTGCAGAAGATTTACAGGAGCTTTGACCGAGGTTGACCGCCACCGGTGATGCTGCACGTCGCGGGTTCACAGGACCCACTCGCCCCCGCTGCGATGGTCGTATGCCGTCGCTGTTACGTGAGGGGCGTGTGCACAACCCGATCATCCAACGGCTTAGCGAGGAGCGTCGAAGGCAAGTGGCCAAGTTCTTGGTAACAGGTGGCGCGGGGTTTATCGGAAGCAACATCGTCGCACACCTCGTCGAAATGGGAGAGCGACCTCGGGTCATCGACAATTTCGCGACGGGGCGACGAGAGAATCTCGATGGCCTGCTGTCGAATATCGACCTTATTGAAGGCGACATCACGTCGCTGGACACCTGCCGTGAGGCCTGTGGAGACGTGGAGTATGTGCTTCACCAGGCCGCGCTTCCGTCGGTCCCACGGTCGGTTCGAGACCCCATAGGGAGCAACGCCGCCAATGTAACGGGCACCCTGAACATGCTGGTGGCCGCCAAGGATGCCGGCGTTCGGCGGGTGGTGATCGCGTCGTCCTCGTCGGTGTACGGTGCGAACCCGAAACTTCCGAAACACGAGTCCATGCCACCAGCGCCGATATCGCCGTACGCTGCGTCGAAGCTGGCGACGGAGGCGTACGCCAGTGGGTTTTACGGCGCCTACGGTCTGGAAACTGTCTGCCTGCGGTACTTCAACGTTTTTGGCCCCCATCAGGACCCGAAGTCTCAGTACGCTGCCGTCATTCCGCTTTTTGTCGAGTCGGTGGTGCGGGCTGAACCACCGACGATCTTCGGCGATGGCGAACAGTCGCGCGACTTCAGCTTCGTAGCGAACGTCGTGGATGCAAACCTTCTCGCCGCGACGGCCGAGGGAGCAGCCGGGGGCGTCTTCAACATCGCGTGCGGCGCGCGCGCGTCGATAAACGATCTCCTGCGATACATCAACGAAAGCCTCGGCACGAACGTTGCGGCAAAGCACACTGCATCGCGGCCAGGCGATGTGAAGCACTCACTTGCCGACATAGGAGCCGCTCGGGAAGTCCTGGGTTACGAACCGAAAGTCCACTTCCGCGAGGGACTCGAGCGGACCATCGAGTGGTATAAGAACGGCGCGGCGTAATGCCGCCGGCGCCGCCCGCGACGGCGTGGGGGATGCCGGAGCAGAGCGCCCCCTGACGTTTTCACCGGATCATGGACGATTCTTCGGCCGCGAACTCAGCGATGTCCCAGAGAAGCATGGTATCGGCCGAGCAACGCCCACGGAGTCACGACGAGGCGGATGCTCTGGGGGAATTCGGGCAGGGGGCCCACTCGGCCATCGGGGGGAACCGGCAGCCAACAGCAGCGCCCGGGACTGCAGCAATAGGTGCCTCGCCGGGCGGGCGCGCCGGGGATTGAGTGCTACGGGATCACGAGTAATGCGCGACGAGACGACCTTCTCCATCATCCTCGCTGCCGGCCGGGGCAGGCGCATGCGCTCGGCGGGCACCCATAAGGTATGCTTCGAGGTTGCCAGCGTGCCGGTGATCCTCCGTGCCCTCCAGACGTATCACGAATGCGGAGTCGATCATCACATCGTCGTAGTTGGGCAGATGGCCGAGCAGATCATGGAGACCGTTGGGGGGCGCGTGCCGAACGTCAGCTTCGCGCACCAGCCGGCGCCGTTTGGCACGGGCCATGCGGCCAAATGCGGGGCACGGATTCTGGAAAACGCGGGCTACCAGGGCCTCGTGCTGGTGGTGGCGGGCGATAAGGTGCTGCAACCAGGCCCCATACAGGAGCTCATCCGCTGCTTCCACGACAACGACGCGGACCTGGCCTTCATGGTCGGCCCCAAGGATGACTATGCCACCTCCGGCCGAGTGCTCTGTGACGATGACGGTGCTCCGGTGGCCATCGTGGAGACGAGCGAGATCCGACTCTCAGAGCTCGTGGCAGAGCTCGAAACTGACGCGCATGGCTGGGAGGACAGTATACCGGCGGCCACCATTCTGGAGCGCATCCGCGCGCGGTTCCCCGATGAGAAGAAGGCGCGCATCGCCTGTGATGGCCTATACGAACTGGCAGCCGCCGGCGAGACGGTGCGACGCGGCGAACTGCTGCGTGCCCTTGAGCCGCTGCGCGCACGCACAACAGTGACCACGTGGCAAAATGGCAAGGTGAAGACAATACCGGCCTCGGCCGCCGAGCACATGACGACCGAGGCCAACCTCTCCGTGTACTTGTTCCGCGCCGATGCTCTCTACCGGTCCCTCCGGAGCCTCGCGCGGGATAATGCGCAAGGCGAAGAGTTCCTCACCGACACCATAAAGTATCTGGCGTCCGTCCGCACGGAGAATGGCGTGGCGGTGCATCGCATTGTCACGGTCTCCGTGCGGCGCCCCGGAGACGTCCTTGCCTACAACACGCCGGAGGAACTGCGGGCCATTGAGAAACAGGTGCAGCACAGAATACGGCTCACGCGACAGCACCGGGGAGCCAGCCAACACGGCGCCGACTTCCGCCCGGTGACAGAATGGCGACGGGTGTTCGAAAGCTCGGGCGAAAGGGTCACCGGCTTCTTGAGCCGCGTATACGGAAATGAGCCCCAGGCGCACGAGGCGAAACGGCGAGAGTACCTCGCCGCCTTACAATGCTATGAGAAGCACCACGGCGCCGCGGACAAAGTGCTCATCGTTCGGTCGCCGGGGCGACTGAACTTGGTGGGACGGCACATCGACCACCGCGGCGGTGACACGAACGCCGTAGCTATTCACCAGGAAGTGATCCTCGTCGCCTCGCTGAGAGACGACGATCAAGTGCACTTGCACAATACGAACCCTGAGACATTCCGCCATTCGACCTTCTCTATCGAGAAGGAGATCTCCAGTCTGGACTGGAGCGACTGGCTCACTTGCGTCAACAGCCCCAAGACGCTGGCGATGGCCGCGAACGGGGACTGGAGCAACTATGTCAAAGCCGCCGCCCTGCGGCTGCGTGAGCGATTCCGCGGCGCAGAGCTGCGGGGCCTCAACATTGTGGCTTCGAGCATAATCCCCACCGGCTCCGGGCTGGGCGCCTCGTCGGCGATGATCGTCGCGGCAGCCGAGGCCCTCGTGGCCGCCAACGGGCTCACGGTGCGCCCACAGACACTAGTGGATCTGTGCGGAGAGGGGGAGTGGTTCACCGGCGGCCCACAGGACATGTCCGACCACGAGGCCATCAAGTTCGCTAAGCGAGGCACCGTGCACAAAGTCGGCGCCTTCCCGTTCGAGATCAAAGACTCGGCCCCGTTCTTCCCCGACCACTCGATTGTGCTGTGTCGGGATACCGCGGCTGCGGCTCGCACGCCTGCTGATGAGCGGCCCATCTTTGGCCGTCGCATTCTCGGGTACGTTACGGGCGAGATCGTGCTGAAGCAGCTTTTCCCTGCGTTCGCCCGGTCCATTCACCACCTTCGCGACATCAACTGCGCCAATCTCGGGATCAGCTTGGGGGAGCTGTACCACATGCTGATGCGCCTTCCGGTGCGCATCACGCCCGCGGAGTTGCTCGACAAATACGGCCCCTTCTGGCCAGAGCACAACGTGAAGCTTAAAGACTTGCTGGCATCAATGCCTCCGGACATGCCTGCCTACGAGGTACGCGGACCCGTGTTGTACGGGCTGGCGGAGTGCGAACGGAGTGCGAGATGCATGAACTATCTCCGACAGGGCAACGCCGCTGCGCTGGGTGAGCTATGGCTGCTCTCGCACGACGGCGATCGCCTTGCCGCACACGACGAGCGAATGCGCGCCAAGCGCTGTAACGGCCGCGTGAGCAACAGCTATCTGAAGGGCCTGGTGGCCGATCTGCGCAGTGAGGACCCGGCTCGAGTCGCTCGCGCCCAACTCTGGCGCCAGCCGGGAAGATACGGGGCCAGCACGCCGCAGATCGACCGCGTCGTAGACCTGGCGAAAGCTCTCCCGGGCGTAAAGGGCGCACAAATGGCCGGTGCCGGCCTTGCCGGCCATGTGATGATCCTCGTCGAGAACCGGGAGCGTGACGCGGTGATGAGTGAGCTTGCCGCGCTCGAGCTGGAGGCTGAGGTGGTGCACGCGGTCGAGGGGGCCGGGCTGGTAGAGCTTTAGCGGTACCCGACCCCGGTGCTTGATCCCGTGGGCATGGTGACGTGGTGTCGCGGCTCCGCAATACCGAGATCGTCCATGCTCTCCATCGTGGTAGCTTACATCAGGCAGGTGTGCACCACCGTCACCACCCCGGCTGCCGGTCACGCTTAACCCCCGCCGCAGTTGTGCCACACCATCGCAGCGGCCCGCCCGCGCCCCACTTGGCACCCGGGTACCTCCTGAGTTCATGCGGTGTCCCTACCATGGGAAACATCGTGGCAGGCGAGCCAACAAATCCTTGACAGAGGCAACGCGAAAGTGGAGAATGCTCCGGCCCCGATCTCTGCTACCTGACTGAAAGGCCAGACGGTATCACATGATCTCTCCCCATGGTGGCAAGCTTGTCAATCGAGTGTACGCGCCTCCTGAGGCGGAAAAGGCACGCAGGGAGGCTGCAGCCCTGCCGGCGTTGTTCCTGGATCCGGAAGCAGCGCAGGAGCTGCGCAACATTGCCACCGGCGTTTTCAGCCCTCTCGAGGGCCCGGTGGGCAACGCGGACCTTCAGAGCATCATGGAATCGGGTCGGCTCGCGGACGGCACCGCCTTCACGATGCCCATCCTGCTGGACGTGGACGAGCCCACGGCCGACGGCCTGTCTGAGGGTCACGATGTGGCCCTGTACGAGGCGGAGGAGGGCGATAGATCCGAGGACGGTTTCGTGGGCATTCTGCACCTGGAGCGCATATACGGCTACGGCAAGGAGGAACTGGCGCGAGCAGTCTTCGGCACTGACGACGAGGCGCATCCGGGGGTGGCGAGGATGCACGCCAGAAACGATCGTCTATTGGCTGGCCCGGTGGACATGGCGCTGTGCCGGAACTCTCGCTATGAGGGGTGCGACCTCGCCCCGGCTGATACGCGCGCTCTCTTTGACGAGCGTGGATGGCGCAGCACGGTCGCCTTTCAGACGCGCAACGTCCCACACGTCGGGCACGAGGACCTGCAGAAAACGGTGCTGGGACTCGTGGACGGCCTGCTCATCCATCCGATCGTGGGACGCAAGAAGTCGGGAGACTTCCGCGACAGCGTGATCCTGAAGGCCTACCAAGTCATGCTGGAGCACTACTTCCCGCCGGACCGGGTGGTGCTCAGTGTGCTGGACACGCCGATGCGGTACGCCGGGCCAAAAGAAGCCATCTTCCACGCCATCGTGCGGAAGAACTTCGGCTGCACCCATATCATCATCGGGCGAGACCATGCCGGCGTAGGCAACTTCTACGCCGAGGAGGCCGCCATCGAAATCTTCGAGCAATTCCCCGACCTGGAGATACAGCCGATTACGATTCGCGGGGATTTCTTCTATTGCACGATCTGCGAACGGATCGCCAGCGAGCGCACCTGCCCACACACATCAGCCGATCACATCGCCTTCAGCGGCACCGAGATCCGGGCAATGCTGCGGGACGGCCGTCAGCCGCCAAAACAGATCATGCGACCGGAAGTCTTCCAGGTGCTCATGGACGCGGGCGATCCGTTCGTCGCATAAGAGCCTGTTCGAAAACCCAAACACTGAGGACAATGTCATTCTGAACGCAGTGAAGAATCTCGGCACGGCCTGACGCGAGATGCTTCGCTGAGGACCACACGCGGTCCTCAGCGCTCAGCATGATAGTGAGTCGTCTTTCGGACAGGCGGCACGTGTGGAGGACCGAGCTATGCTGCTGCGCCGACGAAAGAGGGTCATGGTGCTCGGGCTCGACTGCGCTGAGCCCGAGCTCGTCTTCAACCGGTGGGGGGACGAGCTACCCAATCTCAAGCGTCTCATGGAGCAGGGCGGCTACGGGGAGATTCAATCGTCCATTCCCCCCATCACCGTCCCGGCATGGGCGTGCTTCTGCACCAGCAAGAACCCGGGTCAACTGGGCTTCTTTGGCTTCCGCAACCGCAAGGGGCACTCGTATCACGACATCTGGATCGCGACCGGCGACGCCGTGAAGGAGCCACGGGTCTGGGACATTGCCTCGCGGGAGGGGAAAGACTGCATCATACTTGGCGTCCCTCAGACGTATCCGGCCACGCCGCTGAAGGGCCTGATGGTGACCAGCTTCCTCACGCCCGGCATCGATAGCCAATACACGTACCCGCCAGCGCTCAAGCAAGAGATCGCCGACGTCGTGGGCGAGTACATGATCGACGTGGAGGGCTTCCGCACCGAGGACAAGGACGGGCTGCTGAAGCAGATCTACGACATGACGGCCAAGCGATTCGCTCTTGCCCGACACTTCGTCCGGACGAAGCCATGGGACCTGTTCTTCCTGGTGGAGATGGGCCCGGACAGAATCCACCACGGCTTCTGGAAGTTCTGCGACCCCGAGCACATGAAATACGAGCCGGGCAACAAGTACGAGACCGCCATTCTCGACTACTACAAGTACCTGGACAAAGAGATCGGCGATCTGCTGGGGCTGCTGCCGCGGGGCACGGCGATAATCGTGGTATCGGACCACGGTGCCAAGCGCATGGACGGCAGCCTCAACATCAACGACTGGATGATCCAGGAGGGCTTCATGCGGCTCTCGGAGCCGCTTACGGAGCCCTGCGACATACGGGAGGCGCCGATCGACTGGTTGAGCACCAAGGCGTGGGGCTCTGGCGGCTACTACGCCAGAGTTTTCATGAATGTCCGTGGACGCGAGGAGCAGGGATGCATCGATCCGGCTGACTACGAGCAGGAGCGCGACAGGCTCGCACAGGCGATCAAGGGGATACAGGACCAGACCGGGCGCGTTATGAACACAAAGGTTCATAAGCCCCAGGACGTCTACACCGGCCCCCACGTGTCGGAGGCACCGGATCTGTTGGTGTACTTCGATGACCTGTACTGGCGCTCCTCGCAAACGGTGGGCACCGGCTCGATCCACTCGTTCGAGACGGAGATCGGGCCCGACGACGCGATGCATGCAGAGAAGGGCATCTTCATCATAACTGGCGGCGGAATTCGGGGCGGCAAACGGCTGCACGATGTGGACATCCTCGATGGCGCGCCCACTATACTGCGCTTACTCGGCCTGCCTATCCCCGGCGATATGGAAGGCAAGGCCATAGGGTAGCCAACTCCTCGCTTCGGGCACCGCCCGAAGGCGCGCTCCACCGAAAGGAACTTGTTATTATGCGCGAAGGCTTTCTTATTTGGGTTACCGGAATTCCGGCAGCCGGCAAGACCACCGTGGCCGGACGCGTTGAGCGCGAACTTCGTGACATGGGGCTGCGGGTGGAGAATCTGGATTCTGACGAAATTCGGGCCAACATCAGTCCGAACCTGGGCTACACGCCGGAGGCGCGAGACGAGAACACGAAACGGCTGGCCTTCTTCGGCCACCTGTTGAGCCGCAACGGCGTATGCGTCATCGTTGCCGCCGTGTCCAACCTGCGCCTGTTCCGGGAGCGGGCGCGCGCCATGGTGGACAACTTCGTCGAGGTGTGGGTGAAGTGTCCGCTCGAGGTGTGCCAGCGCCGCGATCCCAAGGGGCTGTACGCACGAGCCGCGCGCGGCGAAGTGAACGATATCGCCGGTATGCACCTGCCGTACGAGGAGCCGACTGAGCCGGAGATCATCCTCGAAACGGACAAAGAGACCGCCGAGGAGAGCAGTGCAACGGTGATGAATTACCTCCGCGAGTCGGGCCTCATCCCGGCCGAGGTCGGCGCCAAGCCGGAGACGGCCGCGCGGTGAGCCGCGGTGAGCACAGCAGACAAAGGGACGATTGCACGCATGAAAGGCTCTGTCGATGTCGGTGCGCTACTGATGCTGGCCGTCTCTATGAGCTTGGCGATGACCGGCCAGATGCTGATGAAATGGGGCATGAGCGCCGAAAAGGTCAGTGGGATCGGTCAGTTGCTGAGTGCGTTGCTCGGCGTTCGGGTGCTCGCCGGCCTGGCGTGTTTCGTTATCAGCGCCATGTTGTGGCTCGTTGTGCTGAGCCGCCTCGACCTCAGTTACGCCTATCCCCTGGTGGCCTTTGCCCAGGTCGTCCTTCTCATGCTGCTATCGTCGGCGTTGCTCAAAGAGAGCTTGCCCGCGCTGCGCATCGCCGGCCTGGCCGTGGTATGCCTGGGCCTCGTGCTCGTCGTCTTCTCGTATCCTACGTCCACCTCGGGACCCTCTACAGACACTGACACCAGCGGCGCTCTCCTGAGCACCCGGCACGGCTAATGTCCGCTCGGGCGCGCCGCGACTAGCCCCCTGAGGCGCAACTGTATGACGCTCTCGGTGATAATGCCGGTCTACAACGAGAAGGACACGATCCTCGAGATCCTGCGCCGCGTTCAGGCAGTTGAGATCGACAAGGAAATCATCATCGTAGACAACTGCTCGACGGATGGGACGCGCGAGGTCCTGCAGGAGCTTCAGGCGGAGAACGTCGAGGTCGTGTTGCAGCCGCGCAACATGCTCAAGGGCACGTCGGTGCGTGCCGGGATCGAGCGGGCACGCGGCGATTTCACCATCGTGCAGGACGCCGACCTCGAGTACGACCCCCAGGACTATCACAAGCTGCTGGCGGCCGCTCATGCGGAGGCAGCCGACGCCGTAATCGGCACTCGATTTGGCGGGACGGACGCAGCCACCGGACCCGCGATCCACTCCTTCGGTCGCAACCGCCTGAACGACTTGTTCAGGCTCCTGTACGGCTCGCAGCTCACCGATGTGGCCAGTTGCTACAAGCTCGTGCGGACGCCCCTTCTCAAGGGCCTCAAGCTGCGGTGCTCGAGCTTTGACCTCGATTACGAGATGGCGGCGAAGCTGGCCAAGCGCGGAGCCCGCGTCGTTGAGGTGCCAATCCACTACAGCCCCCGCACGGTGGCCGAGGGCAAGAAGCTGCGCTGGTCCGACGGCTTCGCCGCCGCGTGGTGTCTGCTCAAGTATCGGTTCGTGGACTGACTGAGGCTCGAGGTGCGCGCCGCCGCAGAACTCCCCTCCCTCAATCGGCCTTGGCGAAGAGGGCCGCGACCTCCTTCAGCTTCTCCCGAACCGGGAGCCCGGCCGGGCATTGCTCCTCGCACTCGCCGCACTGCTCGCAGTGCTCGGGGCCGACTTCGATGGCCTGATATGCCTCCACGCCCATGTACTTGACCCGCTTCGGATACCGCTGGTACATGTCCGCAGCGCGGAGTATCTCGGGGACGAGCACGCCCTCGGGACACGGCTGGCAATACCCGCAGCACAGGCACACCTGCCCATAGCGGAAGTCGCGCCGCAGGCCGCCGATGCGGCGGAGGAGGGCATCCTTCTCCGCCTCGGTCATGGGCAGAGGAGCGTCGCCGACGGCCGCGTCGTCCTCGATCTCCGCCACGCGCTCGATGCCGGGTATGACGGTCGTGACGGCATCGTTGGAGACGACGTACCGGAGCGACCCGACCACTATGGGGTCCGGTCGGAGTGGCCCTTCGCTGCCCTCTTCCGGCGGAGTGCTCAACGCCCCCCCGGAGAGGGCCTTCATGACGATGACGCCCACGTTGTGCTTCTTGGCAAGGGGCAGAATCTCGGGCTCCACTGCCTCCGAATCAAGGGCGTTGTAACAGAGCATGATAGTCTCGAACAGGCCGCAGGTGATCGCTCGACGCATGGCTTCGTGGGAGCGATGCGAGGTCACGCCGATGTGCCGGACCTTCCCCTGCTCCTTGGCGTTCACGAGCGCCTCCGCAGCCCCGCCCGGGGCCATGACCTTCTCAAAGCTATCCGGATCGCTCACGGAGTGAAGCTGCCAGAGATCAATGACGTCGGTGCGCAGCTCCTTCAGGCTTGCCTCCAGATTCTCCATCGCCCCGGCTGCGTCGCGGGTCGGCGTCTTGGTGGCCAGGATGTAGTCATCGCGTCGCTTCTGGAGCGCGATGCCTATTTTCGTTTCACTGTCGCGATAGCCGCGGGCCGTGTCCACGAAGTTCACCCCCAAATCAAGCGCCCGGTTGAGCGCCGCCGTGGACTCCTCCTGAGTGATCCTGGGCAGCTTGATTGCGCCGAAGCTGACTATCGAGACCTCCACCCCGGTACGTCCCAACGTACGATACTGCATGCTTTTGCCTCCTGATAGGTAGCGAACAGCAGACCTCGAAACATGGTGTGCGCTGCAGCGGGGCCCGTCCGCCGTTAGAGCCTATCCTAAAACCCCTTGATTTGTCATGCTGAGCCTGGCGAAGCATCTCGCAATAGCCTCCAGGACGAGATTCTTCGCGTTGCTCAGAATGACATCTCTTGGAGCGGCTGGTTTTAGGATAGGCTCTTAGTGCCACCGTGTCCCACGAACGGCTCTTATACTGGGAGGGGGGAAACGAAGTCTGTCGGCCGCCTCTCACTGAGCCCCAGGAAATGCTCGAGCCCATCGCAAATCCGGGCCGCCGCGTGGCCATCGCCATACGGGTTCGGCGCCCGCGCCATTCTCTGGTACTCCTGCTCATCGGTCAGCAGCAGCTCTGCTGCGTCCACAATTGCCCCCGTGTCCGTCCCCACCAGCCGGAGAGCGCCCGTCGCGATGCCCTCGGGCCTTTCGCTCGTTTCTCGTACCACCAGCACGGGCTTGCCCAGGGCCGGCGCCTCCTCCTGAATGCCACCCGAGTCGGTGATGATGAGATGGCTGCGGCCCATGAGAGTGACGAACGTCTGGTAGTCAGGCGGCTCAGCCAGCACCACGCGCTCAGCTCCGCCGAGCATTGTTTCGGCTACTTGCCGCACCCTCGGGCTCAGGTGCATCGGATACAGAACAGTGACGTCCTCGTGCGCTGCGGCCAACTTCCGCAGCGCCTTGAACACCCGTTCGTGCCGCTCCCCGAGGCTCTCTCGGCGGTGGGCCGTGACCAATATGATGCGGCCGGCGTAGCCCTCCACCCATTCGAACTCGGTTCCGGCAAGGCTCGCGCTTCGCTGGGCGACTGACAGCACGGCATCAATGGCCGTATTGCCGGTGACATGAATCCGGTCGTCGGGGATGCCCTCAGCCAGCAGGTTGGCCTTCGCTTGGGGCGTCGGAGCGAAATGCACATCGGCCAGCCGGGATATCATGCGCCGGTACATCTCCTCCGGGAACGGGTCGTACTTGATGTGAGACCGCAGCCCGGCCTCCACGTGAGCCGAGGGGATCTGGCTGTGGAAGGCCGCCAGCGCACCGCAGAAGGCCGATGCGGTGTCGCCCTGAACGACGACTACGTCCGGCTTCTCCGCGGCGAGCGGCTCCTCAAGTGCGGCAATGATGCGAGACGTGAGCTGCCACAGGCTCTGCCCCTCTTGCATCACCCGCAAGTCATACTGCGGCTTCATGCCGAAAGTCGGGAGAAACGGCGCCACCATCTCTCGATGCTGGCCCGTGAGGACCAAGACTGCGTGCCGGCTCCCGGCGCGGCCGCGGAGCTCCTCATACACCGGCCCCAGCTTTATGGCCTCCGGGCGCGTACCCAGTATGAGCATGATGCAGCGCGGGCGGTGGGATCGCTCGCTCGGTTCAGTGGTCGGCTGTTCGGGTCTTGAGCGCATCATGATTCGTTGCCTGTGTCATGCAGGAGGCCATGCCCCTGAGATTATGTTACGGGGCAGTTACAGACTGTTCGTGTATTCCCTACATGCGCGAGGCACAATCCTGTTGGCTCGGCACGGAAAAGCAATCTTGGGGCACGCAATCACCTGACGGGGTCCTCTCGGGATGTCCTCCCGGTGGGGTGTTGCCGTATGGCCGCCAAGGTACTGGTAGTGAGTGACAACCGCTCTGCCGTCACCGTTGCCGAACGTTCGCTGGTCGCGCCTGAATACGACGTGCTGGTGGCTACGTCCGGCACGGCAGGGCTCGGCGAGTGCAATCGCGCTCGCCCCGATGCGGTCCTTGCCGACCTGAATCTTCCAGATATGGCGGGGGTTGACCTCTGCCGACGCCTCCGCAAGCTCACGTACGCTCCCATCATCGCTCTCACAGATCGGCATGATGAGGTTGAGGGCATTGTTGCTCTCGAGATCGGCGCCGACAATCTGCTCTTCACACCATTGTCCAGAGCCGTCCTAAACGCCACTGTCAGGGCAGTCTTACGTCGCTGCCGCCTCAGGACGGCCCGGGACCGGCCCGAGCCGCTCCGCGCCGGGCCCCTTGTCGTGGACAAGGAGGGACGAACGGCGCGCGTCGATGACAAGCCTGTTGCGCTCTCGCCGAAGGAGTTCGATCTGCTGGAGCTTTTCGTGGGCCGTCCCGGGCGCGTGCTGTCCAAGAGCTTCCTGCTCGAACGAGTATGGAAGATGTCCTCAGGCCGCGACGACAGAACCATCGCGGTGCACATGGCGAGGCTGCGGAAGAAAATCGGCGATCATCGGCGGCGCCGCAGGCTCATCGTGACCGTACCAGGCGTTGGCTATGTGCTGCGATGCCACGACGGCAAGGAGGGACGCCGGGCAGGAGGGGACGGACGCGGCACGGGCCGACGCCAGGTGGTTTCCAAGAGGCTCTGAGGAGCGACTGCCCAGCCCCGCCGGCGCCATTGCTCCGCATCCGGCTGCTTCGGGCGAAAGGGTGTCGGACGGTAGTGGCGAATATGATATGTAGCGGGCAGGCCCCTGCACATCGCCCCGACGGGCGAAGCAAGCAGCACTGAGCGGATTCAGACGGTGAAAGCGCACCCGCGAGGAAGTCTCGAGGCATGATCCTGCAGAACACTACATACGCGCGCGTCGGGCTGATCGGCAATCCGTCTGACGGCTATTTCGGCAAAACCATCGCGTTCCTTGTCCGCAACTTCAGCGCCACCGTTACTCTATGGGAAAGTCCGTCGCTATCCATTATCCCCCACGCAACCTTGGATCCGACGGTTTTTGACAGCCTCGAGGAAGTCGCCGAAGTGGCCACGCGCGATGGCTACTACGGCGGACAGCGGCTGCTCTTCGCCACGTGCAAGAAGTTCAGCCAGTATTGCAGCACACACGGCCTCTGGCTGCCCAGCAAGAACTTCACCATCACGTATGACACCAACATTCCCCGCCAAGTGGGCCTCGGTGGGTCGAGCGCGATCATCACTGCCGCCCTGAAGTGCCTCATGAGCTTCTACGAGTTGGGCGACGCGGACATCCCCAAGCCAATTCAGCCCGGCATCGTTCTCAGCGTCGAGCTGGAGGAGCTGGACATACCGGCCGGGCTGCAGGACCGAGTCATCCAGATCTACGGCGGCATGGTGTACATGGACTTCGACAAGGAGTTCCTGGAGACACACGGTCACGGCAAATATGAGAGCCTCGATGTCCGTCTACTGCCGAGGATGGCGCTCGCCTACGTCCCGGAGCCGCGTGACTCGGGCAAGACCCACAGCGATGTGCGCTTCCGATTCGACAGCGGCGACGAGGACGTGATCGAGGCGATGCGCACGTTCGCCGAGTACACGGATGCCGGTCGCGACGCGCTGGAGGCGCGGGACCACGAACGCCTTGCTGATCTTATGAACAGGAACTTCGACCTGCGGCGCCGAATATTCGGCGATGACGCTATCGGAAGCAGGAATCTGGAGATGATCGAGCTGGCCCGCAGTTTTGGAATGCCCGCGAAGTTCTCCGGATCCGGCGGCGCTATCATCACGATCTGCGAGGACGACGAGGTCTTCGCAAAGGCCCAGCACGAGTTTCTCAAGCGCGGCTTCGTCCTCATGATCACCGAGCCAAGCAACAGAGGGTGCTGGGAGCGCGGGCAGCAATGACGCCCGAAGTCCCGCCCAGGCGCCCGGCAGTGGCGAGCCCGGCGCCGCCACTGCAGATCCTACGACTGACGACCTGCCCGCCTCAGGTGCGCTGATTGCCGGCCCCTGACGACTTCCTCCTCGCTGGGAGGGCCACAGAGCTAGTGCCGATCTACGAATACCGCTGCAAACGATGCGCCCGTGAGTTCTCCTTCCTCAGCGGCGTCACCCGCGACACCGCTGCGGCTCGCTGCCCGGCGTGCGAAAGCCGCCGGCTCCAGAAACTCGTCTCACGCGTGCATGCCCCCCGATCCGAGGAAGCCGAGCTGGAGTCTTTCGAGTCGATGGACGCGCCCGACACCGATGACCCGCGCGAAATGGTAAAGTGGATGAAGAAGCTGAGCAAGAGAATGGGCGAGAAGGAGCTTGGCGAGGAGCTGGAGGCCGAGCTCGAAGAGGCCGCGGCATCCGGCGAACTCGACGAGGAGCTTGGCCGCGGTAAGCGCGAGGGGTGGGGAGATCGAGACGAGATGTTCTGAGCCCTGAGCGCTCCCCCGTCCGTCGCGCCTCATTGCATCTATCCCCCACGTGACCTGTTGTGGCTTGACCGCGCCTGTTTCCACCCTCTGCCAACTACCCCGAAGATTCCGCTCGTCGGCCCACCCCTTGTAGCCGGAGCAGCTTGCTCCGGCAGCCCCCAGCTCCCCGCCAGGCCCATCTTCATCGTTTCAGAGTGCCGCCCACCGCGCCATGACGACTGCCTCCGGCCTTTGCCATCGCATTTGGCTGCCCCGCTGGGCAGGTACACCCCAAGGCCAAGCGGAAGATATCGACATGAACGTATGTCTTCGCCGGCGAGCAACGCCAGGCGCAGGCCCCGTGTAGGCCTCACGCCCGCAGCGCGACGATACCGCAATCGGAGGCGATTTGAATGGCGAAATTGGCGATCGACGGTGGCGAGCCGATCACCAAAGATCCCTTTCCGCCCTGGCCGTGGTACACCGAAGAGATCATCCAATCAGTGCTCGAGCCGCTGCGCAGCGGCCAGATCAACTACTGGACCGGGCCCCTGGGGATGCAGTTCGAGGAGAAGTTCGCCCAGTGGTGCGGCTGCAAGTACGGCATCTCGACATCCAGTGGCACGAGCGCTCTGCACGTGGCGCTCGGAGGCCTCGGCATTGGGCCGGGCGATGAGGTCATCTGCCCGTCCTATACGTTCATCGCGTCCTCGTTCTCCATCTGCCAGGCCGGCGCCGTGCCCGTGTTCGCCGACGTGGAGCCCGAGAGCCACACCATCAGCGCCGAGTCCATCGAGGCCAACATCAGCGACCGCACCCGCGCCGTTATGGTAGTGCATCTGTACGGCTGCATGTGCGACATGGATGCGATCATCGAGGTGGCCCGGCGGCACGATCTGCTCGTCATTGAGGACGCCGCGCAGGCACACGGCGGCCTGTACAACGGGAAGAAGGCGGGGGCCATCGGCGACATAGGCGGCTTCAGCTTCTGCCAGAGCAAGACCTTCAGCACCGGCGGCGAGGGCGGAGCGGTCGTCACCGACGATGAGGACGTCGCCTGGCAGTGCCGGTCGTTCCGCGATCACGGCTACGACGTGGCGCAGCGGATGAAGCTCCTGGAGCTGGAGGCGACGCTCCCGTACATCCACAACACGGTGGGCTTCAACTACCGCATGACCGAGATGCAGTCGGCCATCGGGCTCAAGGAGCTCGAGCGGCTCGACACCTTCCACCTGGCGAACCGCCGACGCAACGGTCGGATGCTCATCGAGCTGCTCGGCGACTGCCCCCAGATTCGGCGACTGCCGCCCGACAGCGATGAGGTGCAGAACGCCTTCTGGCAGTTCCCCATCATCATGGACACCGACCAGCTCACGTGCGACATCAAGACACTCACGAAGGCGCTCGATGCCGAGGGCATCCCGTGCGGTCCCGTCATGTGGCCGCAGTGCTACCAGGAGAAGGCGTACCAGGAGCACAACGG
Source organism: Armatimonadota bacterium (assembly GCA_030601885.1). GTDB lineage: Bacteria > Armatimonadota > Zipacnadia > JAUWAU01 > JAUWAU01 > JAUWAU01. The sequence continues at coordinate 345,387 of JAUWAU010000001.1, read as the reverse complement.
CTTCGGCCGGCTGAAGTACCCCTTCCGCAGCCCCGACACGCGGCCGGAGGCGGTGCAGTACGACAAGGCCTTCTGCCCGAACGCCGCCTGGGTGGAGGAGCGCTGCTTCTTCGTGCCGCCGCATCCCACCTACGAGCCCAAGCACATGGAGCTCATGGCGGAGGGGATCAAGAAGGTCGCAGCAGCGTACGCCCGGCCAAGGGTGAAGGGTTAAGGGTCGATGGCCACAGGACGCGCCCGCCGACCATCGCGCCGTCGTGATTTGGCTCCTGACCATGAAGCACCAACCCTCAGCCTCAGCGGATTGCCTACCATGCCCGGTCAGTTGCGACTGCCCATTCCTTGCTCTGGTACGGCCGGGGGCTCCCCCACGGTGACCCGACCCATCGAGACGCAGATTCCGCCCCCGGGCGATCGGGAGCGGTGCCGTGAGTTCCACGATCGGCACGGACGCGAGGCCTATACCCTCTTTGCGGCCGACGGCGCCGCCCGCGGCCAGCCCATGCATCTGATGCACAAGTACTGGGCGCGCAAGGACTGGTATGCCGTCAGGGCGTGCATCGAGCACTACACCCGCCCCGGTGACATCGTGCTGGATCCCTTCTGTGGCTCTGGCGTCACGGTGGCTGAAGCTCTCATCACGGAACGCCGCGCCTTGGGCATCGATCTGAACCCCATGGCCACCTTCATCACGGAGATGGTTACGACACCCGTCTCCGAACGTGCGCTCCGGCGTGCCTTCGCCGAGGTGGAGCGTGCCGTCAAGGACAAGATCATTGATACGTACCGGCTCGACGGGGCCTGCTCCCGATGCGGCACCGACGGCAGCCTCATCGCGTGGCACACGATCCGCGGCTCGCGCCCGCCGAGCGACTATGTGGTGGAGCCATTGTGTCTGACGTGCCACGCGACGAGCGACGAGCGACGGATCAGTGCGTCCGAGGCTCAGCGCCTCACCGCCCTCGAGAAGCGGCTAGGTCAGATCGCGGCCGCGGAGGAGCTGTGGTGGCCAGCCGAGGCGCGGCTGGAATACCCAAATGCCCGCCGATACCGCCAGAAGCGCCGCATTGAGCGCTTCGAGCAGCATTTCACGAGGCGCAATCTCCTCAACTGCGCGCGTCTGCTCAATGCCATCCGGGCCGTGCGGCAGAGGGACGCCCGCCGCGCGCTCCTGTATTGCTTCACCTCCCATCTGGCGTGCGTCAGCGCGATGAACGGGAAGCACGTGAGCGGCAGCGGCTGGATGATGAACCGCTTCTACGTGCCGCCGGACTTCTACGACGAGAGCGTCTGGGAGCGGTTCCGACGCACGTACGAAAAGCTCTGCAGAGCCAACGCACAGACCGCCGCTCTCATCGGAGAGCGCAAAGCCACGGTCGTTTGCGCCTCCGCTACCGACCTGCACATGATCGCGAGCGGCTCTGTCGATTACGTGTTCACCGATCCGCCATACGGCGATTCCATTGACTACTACGAGCTGACCGACTTCTGGCGTGCCTGGCTCGGTCTGGAGATGGACCACGCCGACGAGATCATCATCAACGCTTCTCAAGGCAAGGACGTGGGGGCGTTCGGAGAGATGCTCACGCGAGCGGCGGGCGAGATCTACCGTGTGCTCAAGCCGGGCGCGTGGTGCAGCGTGGCGTTCCAGAACAAGGACGCCGCCGTGTGGTCGGCCTTCAACACCGCCTTCGCCCGGCCCGGCTTCGAGTTGATGCGCGTCGTCCCGCAGCCCCCGAGCGCGAAGTCCTTCACCATGACGTGGACCGAGGGCTCGCCGAAGACGCACGTCCTCGTGCACTTGCGCAAGCCGACCGGCCAAGGTGGCCGAAGGCCGCGGCCGGCATTGCCACCCACACTGGCGGATCTGGTCGGCGAGTCACTGCGTCACCTCCAGGACAACGGCGCTCACAGCCCGTCGCTCGCATCCGTCTACGACGAGGTCGTGTCGCGCTGGCTCACGGCAACGTACGGCACGGACGGCGCGGCCCCGTCTCTGGGTGGCGGGTCGTTCACCCTCAAGGACGTGAAGCGAACGCTGGAAGAACTGCTCGGAGATGGAGGCCGGCAATGATCGATGTGCACTGCCACGTAAACTGGAAGGGCGTAACGATTCCCGAGGCCGCCGCGCATTTCGACTCTCTGGGCGTGAAGAAGGTCTTCACGCTCGGCTGGGAAGAGGTGGACAGGGAGCGCCGCGGCGAGTACGAGCTGCCCACGGAGGACACGCTCAAAGCCGCCGAGCAGTTCCCCGAGAAGTTCATCCCGTTCTGCAGCGTCGATCCCCGGCGCGGCAACGTGGAGCAGCGAATCCGCGAGTACGTGAAGCGGGGCTGCCGGGGCTTCGGCGAGCACAAGATCAGGCTCTGCATTGACAACCCGGATTCCAAGAAGATCTACCGCACGTGCGCGGAGTTGGGGCTCGTATGTCTGTTCCACATGGACGGCCCCCTGCCGAAGTCCGACCAGTGGTACAACGTGGACGTCTCCCGGCTCCCCGCGCTCCTGGAGGAGTTCCCGACCGTCAACTTCATCGGGCACGGCCCGGGCTTCTGGCGGGAGATATCGGGCGACGCGGATGAGTCGCCGGAGGCCTATCCGAAGAGCCCGGTGACGCCCGGCGGGCGTTTGATCCGACTCCTGGACGAGCACGAGAACATCTACTGCGACATCTCGGCCGGCTCAGGGCACACCGCGCTCTCGCGGACCCCGGACTTCGGGCGCCAGTTCCTCATTGACTACCGCACGCGGGTCCTGTACGGCACGGACATGTACGACTCGCGGCATCTCGATCTGCTCCGGGGCTTCGACCTGCCCGAGGACGTCTTCGACGACGTGACGCGCCGCAATGCCGAGCGACTGCTGGGGCTCGAGGGCCTGGAGAGCTAGTAGGCCATGGCCGGCACGCCAATTCGCATAGGAGCCGTCCCGTACCTGAATGCAGTGCCTCTCGTCTATGCCCTGGAGCAAGAGGCATCCACTGCATACCAGTTGACGTACGCCGAGCCAAGCGTACTTGCCCAGCAACTGCGCGCCGGCGAGATCGACGTTGGCCTCATCCCCATCATGGAGTACCTCGCCGGCGCCGGCGAACGCGTCGTGCCCCACATGTCCATCTCATCGCGCGGCCGCGCCAGGAGCGTCAAGCTCTTCGCCAACAAGCCCTGGGACGAGGTGCGTGTGGTAGCCGCGCACGCCGCTTCGCGCAGCTCGGCCGCTATGGCCAAGGTGCTCCTGCAGGAGCAGTATGGGCACGAGGTGGACCTACGGCGGATGGAGCCCAATGTCGGCGAGATGCTCGGGTGTGCCGACGCGGCGCTGCTCATAGGAGATCCGTGCCTGGCCGCCACCGACGTCGAAGTCGCCCACAAGGTAGACCTCGGCGCTGTCTGGGACAGCTTCACGGGCCTGCCCTTTGTATATGCCGCGTGGGTATCAGCCACGAGGGAGCCCCCCGCCGGGCTGGTCGAGATACTGCTGGAGGCGAAGCGGGAAGGCGTCAACTCCATTGGCGAGATCGCGAAGCGCAAAGCGCGACATGCCGGTCTCTCGGAGGCCGAGATCGAGCGCTACCTGCGGGTCGATCTGAACTATGACTTGACGCCGGCGCACATCGACGGCATCCGCGCCTTCGCCGATCTCTGCAGGCGCCATGGCCTCCTCGATAACATCAGAGAGGTCCGGTTCGCTTGAGATGCCTGACGGCAGCCGGTTAGAGAAGGACGACATCGTCGAGTTGCTCAGGTCCAATGACCTGCTGGGCGTCGGCACGGCCGCCGACGCCGTCCGCCAGCGGCTGCACCCGGAGGACATCGTCACCTACATCATCGACCGAAACATCAACTACACGAACGTGTGCGTCTCCGGGTGCCAGTTCTGCGCCTTCAGCCGCTCCGAGGGAGCCGAGGACGCCTACGTACTCTCGCACGAGGAGCTGGGCGCGAAGATCGAGGAGGCCCTGGCCCTCGGCGCCACGCAGGTGCTGCTCCAGGGCGGGCTACACCCAAGCCTGCCCCTCAGCTTCTACGTGGACATGCTGCGCTTCATCAAAACGTATCCCATCCACATACACGGCTTCTCGCCGCCGGAGATTGTGCACATCGCCCGTATCGCTGGTCTATCCGTGCCCGAGTGCCTCGAGAGGCTGCGCGAGGCGGGCCTTGACACCATCCCCGGCGGTGGCGCTGAGATACTCTCGGACCGGGTGCGGCAGCGCATCAGCCCACACAAGTGCACCAAGGCCGAATGGCTCGACGTGATGCGCACCGCGCACACGATGGGGATGCGCACGACGGCGACGATGATGTTCGGGCACGTGGAGACGCCGGAGGACATCGCCGAGCACCTGCTGGCCGTGCGCGATCTGCAGGACGAGACCGGGGGCTTCACCGCGTTCATCCCCTGGACGTTTCAGCCGGAGAACACCGAGCTGGGCAGAACAGCCGCCGGGAGCGCAGGCATCCCTGCCTGCAAACCTGGGAGCGCAGGCTTCCAGCCTGCAGACGGCGTCGTTACGGCATTGCAGGCAAGGATGCCTGCGCTCCCGGCGGCCGGCGGCTTCAGCTACCTTCGCGTCCTCGCCATCTCGCGCCTGGCCCTGGACAACATCGACAACATCCAGGCCTCGTGGGTCACGCAGGGCGGGAAGCTGGCCCAGGTGGCGCTGCGCTTCGGCGCCAACGACATGGGCAGCACGATGATCGAGGAGAACGTCGTGGCGGCGGCCGGCGTCACGTACCGCCTACCGGAAGAGGAGATCGTGCGGCTCATCCGCACGGCCGGCTTCGAGCCACAGCAGCGGGATACGTACTATTCAGTTATCAGTAGAAAGTGCTGATAGTGGGACTGTTGAAAAACCCCGGCCCCGGCGGCTCGTCATCTGACCACCGGCCGCCCACCGCGTAGGTCGGCCTTCCGCCTTCGCGAGAGGGCGTGTGGCCTCGGTTTTTCAACAGCCCCACAGTCACCCATTTCGGCCATTTCTCACGCCCTTCTCATCCTCTGCACCCGCGGGGGCACTCCAGCGGTTAGTGTGGTCCGTTTTTCGTGCCCCTCTATTATATATGGTCAACTCGACGTACGCTTGTCAGCGAATGTCGCGAAAACAGGGCTCTCAGGCAGGAGAATCGACCTGTTTGGCGATGCGCCGCGCGGCACAAGAGAGGCAAGGAGAAAGCATGAAGGAGGAAGGAGAAGAAGGCCAGAGGCGAAGGCAGCCGGCCCACAGGTGACCGGCTACAATAAGGGCAAGGGTGTCGGGGTGCCGGCAAGAAACTTCACAGTGTAGGTGTGACTCCAGTCGCGCTTCTCGGGCCGGATGGACCGTGAGCTGTATGGTTTCCGTCGGTTGGCTGGGCTCGGCACTGGGAAGCAGGCCCGTGGCCAAAGTGAGGGCAAGTGCCGGGGTCATCGGCTGTGCCTCCTGTTCCTCACGCAGGTCGTCCGACTTTCCCCCGCGCACCTTCGGCCACCTCTGTCGGCCGAACTCGCGCCATACGGGGTGCCGCCCTGCAGGAGATACGTGATGCAGGGACGAAGCGGGCGAGGCGCGGCGCGCCACCGCGGCCCGGAGGGCGAAATCCTCGGGGCAGTCGTCATGTTGCGGAGCCACACCCGGAAACGATGAAGATGTGCATGGGCTGTAACCCACCGGAGCGAGCCGCTCCGGCTACAAAGGGTAGGCGGAGGGCTACATCTTCGGGGTAGTTCGCCATGGCCCGGTGGGCCACCCGGAAACGATGAAGCTGTCTGGGCTGGCGCACAGCCCGTGGGAGCGCTGACACGGGGCTGTGGCGAGCCACAGGTACTCGCCTACAGAAAGGCACACGACCAAATCTTCGGGGTAGTTTCGGAGGACAGGCAACTTGCCCAACTACACCATCCACGTCGTCTCGCACACGCATTGGGATCGCGAGTGGTACATGCCCTTCGAGCGGCACCGGCGGCGGCTGGTGCGGCTGCTGGATACGCTGCTCGATGCCTTCGAGCGCAACCCTGATTTCAAGCACTTCCACCTCGATGGGCAGAGCATCATCCTGGCGGACTACCTGGAGATTCGCCCGCAGAACCAGGGACAGCTCCATGACGCGGTGGAAACGGGCAAGCTGGCCGTAGGCCCGTGGTACGTACAGCACGACGAGTTCCTCACCAGCGGCGAGGCGACGATTCGGAACCTGATGCAAGGGCTGCGGGTGGCCGAATTCTTCGGCGAGGCGCTCATGGTTGGGTACCTTCCGGACGCCTTCGGCCACATCTCCCAGATGCCACAGATCCTGCAGGGATTCGGCATCGATACGGCTGTGTTCGGCCGGGGCATCAATCGGTGGGACGAGGAGGCCGACAGTGCCGACGATCCCGAGGCCCAGGGCTACAAGTCTGAGCTGCGCTGGCAGGCACCGGACGGCTCCGAGGTGCTCGGCGTCTTCCTCGCCAACTGGTACAACAACGCCATGGCCATCCCGACCGATCCGGACGAGGCCGCGGAGTTCGTTCGCAAGGCCCGCGATGCGTGCGCGAAGTATGCCACCACATCGCACCTGCTTCTGATGAACGGGGCGGACCACATCCCCGTGCAGCTCGATGTGCCCGAGGCCATCCGCGCCGCGGATGAGAGCCTGGCGGACGACCGCGTGCTCCACTCCAGCATCACGGCGCATATTGAGGGGCTCAAGGCGGAGGTGAGTCGTCTGCAAGTCAAGTCGGGCGAGATGCGCCACGAGTACAGCGACGGGTGGCGCACGCTCGCGAACACGCTCAGCACTCGGCTCCATCAGAAGCGGGCGAACTGGCAGTGCCAGCTTCGGCTGGAGCAGTGGGCCGAGCCCTTCGGCGCCTTTGCCTGGCTGCTGGGGGGCGCCGACGAATCCGACATGCTCCGGCACGCGTGGAAGGTCCTGCTGGAGAATCATCCACACGACAGCATCTGCGGCTGCAGCACCGACGCCGTGCACCAGGAGATGGACGTGCGCTTCCTGAAGTGTCAGCAGATCGCCGATCAGGTTACCCACGACGCCCGCAAGGCCATCGCCGACGCGGTTGATACGTCCGGCGCGCCCGAGGATGCCGCCGCCCTCGTCGTCTTCAATCCGCTCAACGTGGCCCGGCAGGACATGGTGGTGGCCGAGGTGGACTTCCCGGAGGACGAGGAGTTCGACGAGGTGCTCGTGGAGGACGCCGAGGGCAACGAAACGCCGGCGGCTCTGGAGGAGGACCTCGGGGTCGTCTGGGACTACGAGCTGCCGGAGCTGGAGTTCCGCCGCAGCTTCAAGCGGCGCCGCGTGAGAATCGCCTTCATCGCCAACGTGCCGCCGTGCGGCTGCGCCGTCTACTACGTCAGCCCCGCGGAGCTGGAAGAGGACTGGAGCGAGGAGGAGGAGCTGAAGCGAATCCGCGGCATGCGCGTCTTTGAGAATGAATCCATGCTCGTCGAGATAGCGCCCGACGGGACGCTGGGTGTGGAGCAGTTGAGTGGCCCAGCCCGGTTCCTGGGCCTGAACCTATTCCAGGACAGCATGGACATCGGCGATGCGTACATGTACCGCGCGCCGGAGCAGGACGAAGTGCTCCTCCCCGACCCGAGCATGGTCGAGATCGAGCCTGTGGCGGCGAACGAGGTGTACGTCCGCTACGAGGTGTACCACACCATAGACCTACCCCAATACCTCGGGCGCCAAGTGCGTCGCCGGGGAGGTCCGCTGGCGCTGACGTCGCAGCTCACGCTCCCGAAGGGCAGCCCGCGGCTCGAGGTGCGCACCATCTTTGAGAATACGCACAACAACCACCGGCTGCGCGTGCTGTTTCCCACGGACGTGGAATCCGAGCACGCCTCGGCTGACGGGCAGTTCGACATACTCAGGCGCCGCATCGTGCCGCACCGGAACTGGACCAACCCGTCCAACTGCCAGCCGCAGCAGCGGTTCGTGGACGTCTCGGGCGAGCAGTACGGCCTCACCATAGCCAACCGGGGATTGCCGGAGTATGAGATCTTGCGCGACGACCGGAACACCATTGCCCTGACTCTGCTGCGGTGCGTCGGGCAAATCGGCGACTGGGGCGTCTTCCCAACGCCCGGGGCACAGTGCCACGGGTGGCACGCTGCCGAGTACGCCATCATCCCGCACGCCGGTGCTCTCGAGGCCTCCGGCGCCCACGCCGAGGCGCGCAAGTTCAACGCGCCTCTCGAGGCCGTGCAAACCGGCGTGCATGGCGGAAGGCTGCCGGCGCAGACGACTTTTCTGTCCGTCACGCCAGAGCGCCTGGTGCTGTCGGCCGTGAAGAAGTGCGAGCGAGATGATAGCTTGATCGTGCGCGTGTATAACCCCTTCGACACGCCCGCGCACGGCGTCGTGCAGTCGCTGTTCCCCATCCAGCGCGCTTATCGTACGAACCTGAACGAGGAGCGCCAAGAGGAGCTGTCGGTCGGCTCCGACGGCGCCGTGCGGCTGCAAGTAGGCCGGAAGCGGATCGTAACGCTGGAGCTCGCGCTCGAGCGCTAGCCGAGGGGCCGAAGGAAAGCATGGCGGATGTACTCCATGGTCCGATAGCGTTTGCGCTGTGGGGTCAGAGGATCGCCATTGTCTTGGCCGGCCTCGTCTGCGCCACGTGCGCCGGCGCGGATCTGCTCGGGGAAACGCTGATGCCGTCCAAGTACCATCACCCCGAGTACGAGCAGCTCGGCTACAGCCCGGCCTACTGTGCCGGCGGGCGGCCGTCATTCGACGCGCGGGGGCGAGCATACATGGTCGTGGACTACCCTTTCGCCCGCGCTGAGCCCCCGCAGACGACCGTGCCCGGCCACTACGGGCGCCTCATGTTCCTCCGAGACGGCGTTTGGCGCTTCGCCGACCTCCAAGCGCTGCTCCGGCAGCACTTCGGCGATGAGGGCTCTCTCGTCGCCTATTCGAAGCAGCCGGAGTTCATCCGCGACACTGACGAGATGTTCCTGCTCGTCCAGTACCGGAGGGCCAACGACCGCTGCGCCCTGGCGCTGGTGACCTCACCCGATCATGGCGACAGCTTCTCGGTGCATACGATCGAGGCGGACTATGCAGCGCCCTACAACAGGATTGCCACGGAGCATTTCGCGGGGCACAACTCGATCGGTTGGCCCATGCTCGTCGGCCTCAGCCGCCAGGGCCAGAAGCCCGAGGAGCGCGTCGTCGATTACCCGGGTGTCCTCTACTATCACATCCTGAACAAGGTGAACGGGCATATCGTCGCCGTGGAGCACGGCACGCTCAGCGACTGCGCCTCGAGCAACCCGATCGGGAGCATGTACGTGACCACGCAAATCGTCTCGACGCCTTCCCGCATTCACATCGCCTGGCATGAAACCAATATCGGTGTCGAGCGGGGGGGCAATGAGACGTATGCGCGCACGTACGATAAGAGGGCGGGTTCATGGTCGGAGAAGACCTTCGTCGGCCCCTCGGCGGACGATCATGGCTTCCCGGCGGTCGCGCTCGATTCGAAGGGCTACATTCACATCCTCTGCGGCGCACACGTGAGCCAGGTCTACTACACGCGCTCGACCTCGCCGGACGACACATCGGCGTTCGAGTCCCTGGAGCCGATCCCCGGCGTGACGAAGGGGACGCACCTCTCCTTCGTATGCGACCTTCGCGATCGCCTGCACCTGTTCTTTCGCGACAACATCGAGATGGGGCCGGAGAGGCGGGGATTGAGCTACACAACCCGGGACGATACCTGGAGTCAGCCGCGCCGAGTCGCCAACAGCCCCGAGCAAGGCTACTGCCGCATGTGCAACCACCTGTCCATGGACCAGCGCGGCAGGCTCTTCCTCAACTACGGCTACTTCACCCTCAACTACCGCTCGGAGGGCAAGGTGGAGGGGTGGTACTATCCTGTGTTGGCCTACTCGACCGACCGAGGCGAGACTTGGTCGCTGGTCCCCGACGACTTCGCCGTGTCCCCCCAAGGCCGGCGGTAGAGAGTGAAGCGCATGAGTCGGCAAGCAACCCGTGGCACCGGTCGTAGAACTAACAACTATGAACTGGCCACTGACCACTATTCGTTATACGTGTGGGTTAGTGCGCGGTCGGACTCATAGGCGCGCTTGAGGCGCCCGTAATTGCGCGCCAGCTTGTCGCGCTCCTGCTGCAACGCGTTCGGGTCTTCGAGGGCCTGGTAGATGATGCCGCCCTCAGCGTGCGCCGGCACCGGCCAATTGCACAGGTAGCAGACCGTGGGCACAATGTCGGGCAAATTGACCGTGCGCTCCAGCAGGCAGCCCTGCTTCACGTTCGGCCCGGCCATGAGGAACAGCCCCTCGAGCGAGCCGATGCCCCATTTCGCCGTCGGGAGCTGCGGGCCGTGCTGGCCGCCGAAGTCGGCGTTTATGGCGTACACGACGTCGCCAATGCGCTCCCCGTACAGGCCCAGGATGCGGGCGTCTTCGCGTCGCAGTGCCAGCGCCACAGCAGGCTTCCCCGTCTCGGGATCTTTGTAGCTGGTGAGCGCCTCGATGATCTGGTCGCAGACCGCCTCGTACTCCTCCCCGGGCTCCACGATCCCGTCGGGGTCGCGGCCTTTCACGTTCACGTACACGTAGCAGGAGCGCTGCTGGATGGCCTTCGTCTTCGACCAGTCCACCTGGCTCGACTCGCCCTCGGCCGCAGGTTTGTGGACCAGCAGGCCGGCCTCTTCGAGGACGTCGGCCACGGGGAACGGCTGCAGCGTCACCTTCGCGCCGTGGTCAGAGGTCATGACGATGAGCGTCTCGTCGTCGGCATATTCGAAGATCTTCGCCAACGCCCGGTCGATGCTCTGGTAGAACTTGCGCTCGACCCCCTGGTAGTACTCGGCTTGCTCGTCGCTCTCGGCCGTGGCCGGATCGACCTCGCGTGGGTATGTGTGGTACCAGTGATCGGGCGTATGGATGTGGGTGGCGTACAGGTCCCACTCTTCGCTGGCCAGCAGGGAGGTGGTGGCATCCGCCAGCCATGTGTGGGCCATTTCGATGAGCTCCAGCCACGTTTCCGGGTCGATCCATTCCATCAGCAGCGCATGATAGCCGGGACGCGGCAGGGGGATGCCCTCGTCAGAGCGCACCTTCGCGGCGACATCATCGGGGTATGCCCACCCGTCGAGCGCGCCCAATGCCGTCACGTACAGGCGAAACTGATCGGCGTCCGGGCTCAGCTCCATGAGCTTCATGCGGAACCGCGCGCGCTGCGATCCGCCATCTACCTGGAACTCGCGGTCAAGGATGTCCGACCACTCCCCCACCTTGAGCGTCGCCATGGCGTTGGCGGCGTCCCTGGATTCGGCGACGATCACCGTGTCGTAGCCCTGCCCCGAGCTATCCACCACGAGCATGTGCCACGTAACCGGCTCGACCGGCTTATTGGCGCGGCGATACTGCAGCGGCAGCTCCGCCTCAAGGGCACTCCCCTCCGGGGCATTTGCCCAGTCCGACGCGTCATCGAGCTCGATGGTGGTGCCCTCGGGGTAGTCGTCGGTGCTAAACACCTGGTCGTCGGCGATGTCGCACCGCATGGGGAGCCCGCCGTGACGCCACTCGTTCGGGTTCAGGCCAAAGCCGCCGATCTGCACGCCGTTGTCGAGCTTCGGTGGCCAGGAGCTGGGGTAGTTCACCAGAACGCTCCGCTTGCCCGCCCTGGCAATGGCGTTCCAGATGTACTCCGCGTCGCAGTCGGCCGTGTCGAACCCCGGGTGCGTCTGATCCAGCGGCGTCCCCGGCACATGGACGTTGAAGCAGGTAATGCCGTGCGTGCCGGGCCAGGCTCCCGTGACGATCGTCGTCCAGTTGGGCGGCGTTATGGTGGGAAACGGCACGAGGCAGTTCTTCGCGAAGACGCCTCGGTCGATAAGGCTCCGGATCGTCGGCAGGTCGCCGTTCATCGCATACTCATACAGCCGGGGCACAATCGGCGCGTCCAGACCGATGATCATTGCCCTGTTGGCGAACCTCGGTTTCGGCATCCTGCATCCCTCCAAAAAGACAGTTGTTAGTCGTCAGTCGTCGGTGGTCAGCCAAATGCAGGGCACTGCAGACCCCACTGGCCACTGACCACTGATCACTGACCACTGCCTTTCTGTGCGCGTTTCCTGTTTCCTCCGCCGGGCCGATCTGGGCGCCGGTACTGAGGAGCGAGCGACGAGGCGCAGCGGCAAGGAGAGCGGCAGCGTGACAGCGAATCTGTCAGCGAGGGCATGATCCAGCTCAAGCTCTGCCGGCCAGTGTGGCCGCAGACGGAGTCGGCATGCTCACCGACGCCGAAGGCACAAAGGACGGAGGAATAGGCGCGATACGGTTGGGAATCAACCAACCGCAACTCATTGCTAACGTGGGGCTTCAGGGGACGGGAACGATCCGGCGCCGGGCGCCCCACGTGCTGGCCGAGAGGAGAGGAACATGGCGCACAGCATCCCATTGACGCGCGAAACGTTGGAGTCCGCACTGGCCCAAAAGGTCGCCGAGGTGCGGGCCGAGCCCGAGTACTCCTGGGGCAACGGCGACTTCACGCATATGACCGAGGCGGATGGTCAGGCAGTCGTGAGGGTGGCGATCGCAAACTGCAGCCTTGAGACCGATGTCTGGGCGGGCCTTCGGAGCCCCGCCATCGTCGGCCGGCACCCCATTGGCCTTCCGGATATTTGGGCGCACTTCGCCGCCAACAACATACGGAGCACCCGGCGCGACGGATCGCCCAACCCGCTCGCCATGCCAGAGACGTACGACGACGCCAGGGAGAGCTTCGGGCGCGCAGTCATCATTTCCGGTATGTTGCCCATCGACCCGCGCATCTTTGAGGCGTACGCCGAGCGCATACTCGCGGGCGATCGGGCGCCGCTGGACTCGTACATCAAGGCTCGCGGTGAAACCGGCAAGATCATCACCCGCGCCCTGAATAAGCTGGCGCTGGCGCTCATCTCCGAAGACCGCGCCGTGGTGCCCATGACCGGCGACCGGGCGAATATCGTGGCCGACCGTACCCGCGCCGAGTACCAGCGCGGCAAGTATCACGGTCCGGCGAACAACCTCTTCCCGCAGAACAGCGTCGCGGTGCTGACGGGGCTGCTGCAATTCGGCGTCTCGCGCATACCCTTCCGCGACGAGGCCGGGGACGATGGCCGGGTGCGCCGGTTGATGGGCCAGTACGGCGCCATCGTCGTCTTCGACGAGCAGACGCCCATGCACGATCCGGAATCCGGCATCGTGGAGATCACCCCCGAGTGGCAGCAGCACGCGGGCGCGCTGGCGGATTACACCAACGTCAGCGAGGAGATCGTTCGGCAGCGCTACTGCACCTACAATGTCCTCGACGGCGAGGGCAACAGTGTCTGCGTCAAGTGCATCGAGTACTGCGGCTCGGGGGCACTCGGCAACTCGGTCCCCAGCCCACGGGGGGAGTACGGCGAGAGAGTCTTGCGACAGAAGCATAGGTTCTTCGAAGGATGGCTCAAGTTCGACTTCGGCAACTGCTGCCGGGACCGAGGGCAAAAGGCCCAGTTGTACTCGGACTACGTCTGCGCCCGGTGCGTGGCCATATGCGCCGCCGAGGGAGTCAGGAAGGCCACGGTGCCTCAAATCAGGCCCTCCGCCCTCGCTGAGACAGTGGCATGACAGTGCGTCGTCGCCAGCCGATGCGCGACTGCGGGGATCGCCGTCTCGCAGCCATGCCCGGCGCCTGTGTCAAGGACACGTCATCCCGACAGCGAACCTCAGGCGACGGCTGTCGGTCGGCCGCCGCCGGTGAGCGGAGAAGGCACCTACTGACCACTGCGCACTGACAACTGCCTTGGCTCTGCGCTGGAGGGAACGGTCTCGTTGAAACCTCTCATAGGTATTACGTGCACGACGCGCCACACGACTCCCACCTACCCGTGGCAAACGCCGCTGGCGCAGGAGTCTCAGAATCGGGACTACGTGGAGTCTGTCACGCAGTCGGGCGGCGTTCCGCTGCTGCTTCCATGCGCGCTGGAGCCGGAGAGCATCGAGGAGCTGCTGGGGCGGCTGGACGGCCTCATCGTCGCCGGCGGCGGGGACCTGGACCCCAGCTTCTACCGCGAGAACCCGCACGAAGGACTCGGCACCGTGGACCCCTTCCGCGACGCCCTGGACGCCGCCATCATTCCCGCCGCGCTCGAGCGTGAGGGCCTGCCCGTGCTGGGCATCTGCCGGGGGATCCAGGTGCTGAATGTCTTCTGCGGGGGCACGCTGTACCAAGACCTGTCGATGCGCGAGAACACGACCCTGCAGCACCGCCAGCACGCGCCGCGAGATCACGCCAGTCATGAGGCGGAGATCGAGCCCGACACGATGCTCGCCGGAGCCCTCGACGCCAGCACCGTTCGCGTCAACAGCTTCCATCACCAGGCGGTGCGGGACGTTGCGCCCGACTTCGTCGTCTCCGCGCGTGCGCCCGATGGCGTGATCGAGGGGATCGAGCTGCCCGACCACCGCTTCTGCGTCGCGGTGCAATGGCACCCGGAGCACATGGCCCTGCGCCATCAGCACGCCCAGCGGCTGTTCCGCGCGTTGGTGGTCGCCGCGGAGGATGCCAGGCAGAAAAGGCCGTAGGTGGAGGCTGATATGAAGCTCTGCGACTTCCACACCCATACCTTCTACAGCGACGGCGACTTCTCGCCGGTGGAGCTGGTCCGGCGGGCCATGGTCTCCGGCTGCAGCGTCATCGGCATCGCCGATCACGTCGGTGCGGGCGGCATCGAGCGTCTGGTGCGGGAGATCGCCGCCGACTGCGAGCTCGTCAACAAACACTGGGACATCGAGGCGCTCCCGAGCGTGGAGCTTACGCACGTGCCGCCCGGGGCGATCGCGGAGCTGGCGGCGACGGCCAAGGCCGCCGGCGCCGCGTACGTGGCGGTGCACGGAGAGACGCTGGTGGAGCCTGTCGAGCCCGGCACCAATCTGGCCGCGGTGAGATGCCGCGACGTGGACTATCTCTGCCATCCGGGGCCCATCACGCCGGAAGAAGCGAAGATCGCCGCCGAGAACGACGTGTTCCTCGAAATATCAGCCCGGCGGGGCCATTGCCTCTCCAACGGTCACGTCGCCCGCATCGCCAGGGCTGCCAGCGCCCGGCTGCTGGTCGGCAGCGATGCCCACGGGGGCGACGGTTTTCTCACGCCGGAGTTCGCCGAACAGGTGCTCGCCGGCGCCGGGCTCGACGCCGATGAGATCGCGGTGTGCGGGGAGAACGCCGAGCTCCTGCTGCAGCGCATTCGTGCGCGCATAGCCCAACGGTAATGGTTGGCCGCCATGCACGGGTTAGCCCCGTACGGGGTGCCATACGGCACGCCGCTTCAGACAGGGACCAGCAACCCGTGACACCCATGTCTCTGTGCACCGGCCGCCGATCACTCCGCCAGCGTCAACCCCCGGTGCCCCCGAATGAATCCAACGGCCTCGAGCGCCGCGGACACTGGCTTGGGCACCGGGCCGCTCCCCCAGGACTCGACCCGCACGCGCCGGAAGGGGCGCATGGGCCAGGGCGAATCCAGCAGCGAGCGCAGCGGCTGCACGAGTTGTTCCAGATCGGCCGGCTCGACGTCCACTAACGGCGTCAGGCGTCTGGCGCCGAGCTCGAGACAGGCGACCGGACGACCGCCGCGCAGCACCAGGTAGTTTGACGGCGTCCTCGCGACGTTGAGCGGGGCCGCCGTTTCCGGGCGAGTCAAGGGGAACAAAGCGCCCGGACCGTACGCATTGGCCGGGTCGCACATATCGATGAGCAGTCCGGCATCCGGCTCCCCATCCCCATCCCGCGAGCTGCTCGTCAGCTCCTCGTGCACGGATGGCAGGGCAAACTGAGCCCCTGCCAGGCCCTCCACGTAGTAGCCCCGCACGATCTTGCCCTGCATCTCCAATCGCAGGTAGGTATCGTAGAGCTCGCGCCAGGTGAGCGGCAGGTGCTCCAGCCCGAGAAGGTCCCGGCACATGACGCCGTAACGGAGCAGGAGCTGCATGGCGACGAGCTCGAGGGCCTCTCCATCCCAGGTGTCAGTGGTCAGTGGCCGGTTGCCAGTTGAAGGCTTGCGGCCACTGTCGTCTCCGGGCGAGGCGCTGGCCGGCGGCTCTGACCACTGACCACTGGCCACTGACCACTGGCTGTGGCGCGCGGGAAGCAGCGCCCACCTCGGCATGGCCAACTGGCCCCTGAGGTCCCCCCTGGGCACTCGCATACGCCGGCGCCGACGCCGGCCCTCGAGCCGGGGCTTGGCCTTCGGCATCGGGCGCAGCACGGAGCATCCGTCCTGCGTCACCTCTCCGGCCCATACCAGGTCCATGAGGTGCTGCAGCACCACCGAGCTCTTCTCCCCCACCTCGAGCGCAATGTCCATCAGGAAGGATGCGCCCCGCCGTGCCAGCATGTCGCGGATAACGGCACAGAGCCGGCACTCTCCGGGTTCCCGATCCACCTGCGGGAAGTGCGTGTACTGCTCTCGCCGAAAGAAAGCGACACGTCCCGGGGAGCCGGTTCCGCCGGGGAATCCGCGCCACACCCACTCGCCCAGGTGACACGCCTCGTCGAGCCATTTCGGATCGTAGCCGCGGAGGCGTCGGGCCAGGACCTCGCTCTCCCACAGGCGCGCCGGGAGCGGCAAGCCTTGAAGCTGTGTGAGCACCTCCGACAGCCCGGCCTCATCCGCAAGGTGGTGCCCGGGCGCACGATGCTGAAAGGCGAGCAGGAAGCGGGTGAACTCCGCCGGCCCAATCGGCTTCGCCTCGCGCTTGCGGAGGTGGAGTCCGAGGCGATATGCCGCCTCGAGCCGATCCGGATCGCCCCACCGACGCGCGTCTTGCCCAGGCCTCGCGGGGAGCTCCACCAGCTCCCCGCCTGTGGCCATGTCCTGGAGAACGGATTGCGCCCGCTCCGCCGAGACGCCATAGCGCTCCGCCATATCCGCCGCTGTGACGGCCGCGCGCTGGGTTGCGCATCGCCTGATGATCACTCCAGCCGCCGTCTCGTCACCGTCCTCAAAGGCCGCAACGTACAGCGGCAGGTCCTCCGTGACCACCCAGCGCTCGGGCTCCGGGGCAGACGGGATGTGACACTGCGCGATCTGCCCGGCGGACGTCAGCGCATCGAGCACCGCGACGGCGTCCCCCTCAATGCGCGCCGTGGCCTCCGCCGTCGTCAGATCACCGAGCTTGCGCAGCAGCTCGAAGAACTCCGGCGCCGTCCGTACGCGATATCCGGCGCCGAGGCCCTGAACGCGGGTGGTTATCTCATCAAGGGAGCGCTCGTCGATCCCGCCCGCCACCGCAGTGGCCAGTGGCCGGTGGTCAGTGGTCAATGAAGGGGGACGGGCCGACCACTGTATGCCCTTCGGCTCGTCCCACTCGTACAGGTAGATCGCGGTGAAGTCGAACATCAGCGTGCTAGCGAGTGGCGAGGGCGTCTGCCGCCGGCAGGTGAGGATCTCGACGTCGCCCGAGCGCACCTGCTCCAGGATCCCCTGCGCTGCCGACACATCCAGATAGTCCTCGAGGCACTCGCGATACGTCTCCAGCACCACGGGGAAGTCCTCGAAGGTGGCGGCGATGCGCAGCAGGTCCTTCGCCTTCAGGCGCTGCAGCCACAGCGGCGTGCGCCGCCCCGGGCGAGAGGTGGGCAGCAGCAGCGCCCGGGCCGCGTTCTGCCGAAAGCGCAGCCCGAACAGGGCGCTCTCCCGAAGCTCCTGCACCACCAAGCCCGGCAGGGCCTCCGGCGTCAGCCGCTGCACCATGTCTGTGGGGAGCGGCCCTTCGGCAGCGGAGAACCGGAAGAGAATCCCGTCGTCGTTGTGCAGGCATTCCACCTGGCGATGCAGTCGCTCGCGGAGGCTGGCCTCGAGCGCCAGGCGCAGCGTCAGGTGCAGTCGCCTGCCGAAGCACGTGAGAATGGCGATGCGCGGCTCGCCCAGCTCATCGTTGAACTGCTCGACCACAATGCGACGGTCGGTGGGCATCGCCGAGGAGTCTGCGCACTGGGTTTTCACGTACTCGATGAGATTCCAGGCGCCGCGCCCGTCCATGGGGTAGTTCTCGATGAGCCACTCCGGCGTCTCCGGATCCGCCAGCCTCGGCTCAAGCGACCGCACGAGCGCTCCCATCTTCCTCCCGAGGTCCAGCTCCCGCCCGTACATCTCGCCTCGCCAGAAGGGCATCCGCGCGGCAGCCGCTGACGTGGGGACGACGTTCACCCGGTCTTCCGTGATGCTCTGCACGCGCCACGTATTCGTCCCGAGGACGAACACATCGCCCACGCGCGACTCGTAGACGAACTCCTCGTCCAGCTCCCCGAGGCGGAGTCCACTGCCGGCGAGATTGACCGAGTATTGCCCGGTGTCCGGAATGGCGCCGCCGTCAACGATCGCGGCCCGCTGGGCTCCCGGCATGGCGGCCAGACGGCCGCTGAGGCGATCGAGCGACACGCGGGGACGGAGGTCCCGAAACTCCCGCGCCGGGTACCGCCCGGACACCATCTCCACCACGGCCTCGAATTGGTCCCTGGGCAAGTCGCAGTACGGGTACGCGCGTCGCACCACGTTGTAGAGCGAATCCGTGTCCCATTCCCCCACCGCAACCATGGCCACGATCTGCTGTGCGAGCACGTCGAGGCAGTTTCGCGGCGTGCGTATCGGCTCCACGTTCCCGGCGAGCATCTCCCTGGCGATGACGGCGGCTTCGAGCAAGTCGCCGCGCACTTTGGCGATGATGCGGCCCTTGCTGGTCTCGGCGAACAGATGCCCCGCCCGGCCGACGCGCTGGAGCCCGCGTGTCACCGTGTGCGGCGACTCGACCTGGCACACGAGATCGATGGCGCCCATGTCGATGCCCAGCTCCAGCGTGCCCGTGGCCGCGACCGCCGGGAGGCGCCCCTGCTTGAGGCCCTCCTCGATGCTCCGCCGAACCTGCTGCGACACGCTCCCGTGATGCCCGAAGGTCACCTCCTCGCCGGCCAGCTCGTTGAGGCTCGCCGCGATGCGCTCCACGACGCGCCGGCTGTTGGCGAAGATCAGGGTGCTCTTATGCTCTCGCAGGTACCGATAGAGCACGCGGTAGATGGCCGGCCAGATCTCGCCGGCGCCCAACTCGCGCAGGTCCCGCACCGGACACACCACGCGCACGTCGAGCGACTTGCGCACGCCGGCGTCCACGATGTGCACCGGGCGCTCGACCAGCCGACCTTCTTCCCGGGTACGCCCGCCGAGAAAGCGCGCCACCTCCTCCAGCGGCCGCTGCGTGGCCGAGAGGCCGATACGCACAAAGGGCTGCTCGGCCTCCTCCTCCAGCCTCTCGAGCAGCAGAGAGAGAAACACGCCGCGCTTGTTTGGACACAGCGAGTGGATCTCGTCCACGATGCAGTAGCGCACACCGTGCAGAATCCGGCGGGCGGCCGAGGTCAGGATCAGATGCAGCGATTCTGGTGTGGTGACCAGGATGTCCGGCGGCTTCCGGGCCATCCGCTGCCGCTCGCGCTGCGGCGTATCGCCCGTGCGGACGCCGACGGTGATGGGCGACGCTTCGATCCCCAGCTCCTTTGCGGCCGTCTCGATCCCGGAAAGCGGCGCCCGCAAGTTGCGCTCGATGTCGTAGTTCAGCGCCTTCAGCGGGGAGATGTAGAGCGTGTGGACGGTGCGGGGCTGTGATCGCCGCCGTTTGGCCTCGGTGTGGCGCAGGCTGCCAGCCTGCGGGTCCTCAGGCAAGGCTCCCTCAGCCACAGTTGCTCCCTCTTCCCCGTTCACCTTGCCGTCTCCACCGCTTGGCGGGGCACGGAGACCCCGCCCTACAACTTCGCCTCCACCCTCCTCGATCCGCCCGCACAGCAGCACATCAATGCACACCAGAAAGGCGGCGAGCGTCTTGCCGGAGCCGGTGGGCGCGAGGATGAGCGTATGCTGCCCCTCCAGGATCGAGCGCCAGCCCAGCTCTTGCGGCGGCGTCGGCGCCTCAAAGGCCGACCGAAACCACTCCGCCACGGCCGGGTGAAACGCCGAGAGGACGTCCCGCTGGTCGTCTTGCTCACGCCTTGCCATCACACTCCGCTGCTCCTCGATGCGTGCCGCGGAGGCTTCTCGGTAATCGCTCTACGCCCATTGTATGCCAGAAGTACCAGCCCATCAATGGCAGCCGCCACGCGCCACCCACGAGTGGCGCAGCGGACTGCGAAAGGCCGAAGACCGAGACCAGGCATGCCGCGCGGCAGGGGCTACGAGCTATCCGGACGCCTGAGCGATGACACCTCGCATGTATTCCGCGGCCATCTGGACGTGCTTGTCCACGTACTCGACACCGACGCGCTCTCCGTCCACTATAGGCTGCGGGAAGCACAGCTCGTAGTCGAAATACCCCTCGTAGCCGATCTCGCGCATCGCACGCACGAAGGCCGGCAGGTTCGGCACGCCCTTGTCCAGCACCACGGCGCCGTCAGCGCCCCGCTCGTACTGGCCGCCGAAGTGGGACAGGACCTGGAGGCCGCCCACGTCCAGTGCAGCCTGGCGGGCATACGCATCGTCCTTTTCTGGGAGCAAGGGCGCGTCGAGGCACACCTTTAGATGCGGTGAGCCGACCTCGCGCACCATCCGCAGCACGTCGTGATGGGTTTCGATCACGGGGCCGTGATTCTGCAGCGCCAGCGTCACGCCGTACTCGCCGGCGTATCGTGCGACCTCCGTCAAGCCGCTGCGGCACCACTCCCAGACCTGCTCGCTAGGGAAACCCTCGTGGGTCTGCTGCCATACCCGGCGAGCGATCTTGTACGTGCCGACCTCGCCGTCCATCGTCACCCCCGACCACGCGAGCATCACGCGCAGTATCTTCGCGCCCAGATCCGACGCCATGCGGAGCAACTCGCGCACATATACCAACTGATACTCGCGGTGCTCCACGATGGGGCTACTGAAGTCGTTGCCGGCGGCGACGGCGACGATCTCGATGCCGTGGTCCTCTGCGAATGCCTTGACCTGCCGACACCGGGCCGTGGGCATATCCAGAGGGTTGCCGTGCGGCCGCTTGCCGCCAATCTCGATGCCCTCGTAGCCGTGCTGCTTGGCTTGGTCGATGACCTCCTCCAAGGTGAGTCCCCGGCCCCGATACCACAGGCCCATGTACGTTACGCTGTAGAGTCCGAGTTTCATCTGTCTCCTCCTTGCAGACTCGCATGTCCGCCGGGGTCGGCGTGCCGGGTCACCCCGACGCTTAGCCCCCTTCGTCTCTGCGCTGTCTTTCCCGTGCTCGAACGAGTGGCCATGCGGCATGGCGCACCAAGCGCCGGCAGCCCAACGCCGAGATAGCGCACATGCAGCGCCGCGGAGGCGGCCGGATAGAGGGCCCTGATTATCTGGAGGCCTCCGCGATGAGGGCCCGCGCATACTCCGCTGCAAGCTGGGCGTTCTTGTCGGCGAACTCGATGCCGACGGTCTGGCCGTCCACGACGGGCAGCGGGTGGCAAAGCTCGTAGTTGAAGTAGCCCTCGTACCCGATCTCGCGCATGGCCCGGACGAAGGCCGGAAGGTTCGGCTTCCCCTTATCCAGCACGGCACGGGCGTCGGCGTCGCGCTCGTACTCGCCGCCGAAGTGGGAAAGAACCTGCAGGTCCCCCACGTCGAGCGCCGCCTGCCGGGCGTAGGCCGCATCCTGCTGGGGCAGCAGCGGGGGGTCGAGACAGACCTTCAGGTGCGGCGAGTCCACCTCCCGCACCATCCGCAGCACGTCGTGATGGTCTTTGATGACCGGAGCGTGATTCTGCAGCGCCAGCGTCACGCCGTACTCGCCGGCGTATCGCGCCGACTCAATCAGGGCGTCGCGGCACCAGGCCCAGATCTGCTCATCCGCGATGTCCTTATGCAGATCGTGCCAGGCCGGGCGCGCGATCTCGTAACTCCCAAGCCCATCGTGCACCGTCACCCCGGGCCAGGCGAGAAACACTCGCACGAGTTTGGCCCCCAGGTCGGCCGTCACCCGCAGCAGCTCACGCAGATACACCAACTGGCATTCGCGGTACTCGGGGATGGGACTGCTGAAGTCGTTGTTGGCCGCGACGGCGACGATCTCGATGCCCTGGTCCTCTGCCATTGCCCTGACCGTGCGGCAGCGCTCCGTTGGCATGTCCAGCGGGTTGGCATGTGGCCGCTTGCCATCGATCTCGATGCCGTCGTAGCCATACTGCTTCGCCCGGCCGATCAGCTCCTCCAACGTGAGCGCGTCGCCTCGATACCACAGTCCCAGATACGTGATGCTGTAGAGTCCGACTTTCACCTGACTCCTCCTCTGTTCGCTATCTTCCCGGCGCAGGAGCGACGGGGCGATAGGCGCGAGTATCTGCCGCTCTGCAGTTCCCAGGTCAAGGCCGTCGCGCCCTCGTGCACCGTGAACGGTGGCTGCACGCGCGTCACCGCCATCTCGGACATCCGCCTGCTCTCGAACACCACCTCAATGTGGGCCCGTCCTTGACGCAGTTTCGCCCCCGCATCCCGTTGGGCCTGTGTGACTCCATCCTACATCATCGCTAGGCCTCCATCAACGGCGGCTGTCTACTCAGTCGCGCGGCGGCTGATATCCCCGGTGGCACAATGACGAGGGCTCCGCCGCACTTGGCATGACGCGGGCAATACTTCAGATGCTGGCACAGGCTGTGCACTTCGATAGAAGGAGACGCCCTTGCCGACCGCCAACACACTTAACAGAAGCACTGCAAGCTTGCCGCAAGTGGCACATGCCGCTTTTCTTCGGGGGGAGGACATGGCCAGTCACTTCAGCACGATGGGGTTTCAAGTTGACAGCGATGAGGACTTCAACCGGCTCGCCCGCCAGGCGATCGAAGCCGGCGAAGAGATCAAATCGCCGCGCGGATACTACGTTCGATGGGCGGCGGGTGAAGGGATAGAACTATGGGTAGGGGGGAACGAGCGGCGAGAACTGGTCGCTTGCAACCCGCACTTCACCGGCTCAAGCCGCATGCGGGTAGGCGTAACTGAGGTGTGCTGCGATGCTCAGACGCCTTTGGACGGAAGCCTCCGCGCTTGGGCTGACCCAGAGACCGATGACCCCGAGTCGGGCGCCTATCCGTTCCCGGTAGACGTCCCCGATTTCGATTTGATCCGCGACCGGCTGTCGTGTCCGTTGATAGCCACGATGCAGATCGCCGCCTTTGCTGACGAATTGGAGTGTTTCGCAGATGATGCGGAGTTCGCTGCATCGCAAGACTCGGAGATGAAGTTGGCGGCGCAGTCGTTCATTCCGTCCGGCCTGTTCCTGGCAGTGGGCAACGACGCCCAGCCGTCTGCGGAAGTGCCCCGGACTGAAGTTATGTTTGCCGGACACGTCCAGCAGGCCGAACTATGTACCAACCCCGTAACTCAACTGCAGTTCCATTACCTGAGCGTGCGAACGTTGGGCGGCTCGTATGATGTAGTGGCAGATCCGGAAATCGTGGTAGGAGAGCCGGTGGTTGCTGGCGTGGTGCAGGGCGTGTTTTGGCTCAGCGGCCGCATTGTCAGTGAGCTGCCGCCCAGACAGCAAGGGATTCTCGGATGATCCTTTCGTCGCGGTTGAACGGGCAGCGCGCTCCCCAGCCGTCTTGCTGCTTTCCCGCAACGAGTTCGCGGTCTTGCTGTGGCCCCAGCGCCTACGGCAGGCCCGCCGGCCAGGCCTTCCGCAGCATCTCCCGAAGCTCCTTGACCATATCGGCAGCCCTCGGGTCTTTCACCAAGCTCCTCAGCTCGTCCATGAGCGGCGCGCAGCTCGTCCCCTCGACTGCTGATCACTAACCACCGATCACTCACCACTGCGCTGGCTGAGCAGTTGCCTTGTGACGAGAAAGCTCTCGCCCCACATGAGCACCATGCGGCGTTTCCGCTCGAAGACGCTTCTGTCGTTGAACCACGGGGCGAGCTTGTTCCCCCCGCCCGTGTGCTTCATCTCGTGGTCGTGGACAGGGATGCGGAACAAATCGGGATACGTTGCCCGCACGGATCGGCCCGAGTCGTGCATGCCGTCGGGGAAGAGCACGTCGGGCACCCAAGCTGCCGCGCGCGCCCGTTTCCGAGCATCGGTGTTCTCGTACGCCGGCGGATGCCGCAGCAGTGCCTTCTCAATCTCCGCCCACGTCATGCGTGGCTCCTCTGGCTCCGCTGCGATGCCGCTGGCCGCCGAAATGCACCCTGCAAGGACAACAGCCAGAAACAGGATGTGGGGCATACGTTGTTCCTCCGAGCGACGTCCCGCTGGGGGGCCAGCACGGCCGCCTACCTGCGAGCACCTTTCGACCCCCATCGGGCGCTCTCCTGCGGGCGAGTGCTTTCAGCCCGGCGATCCACATTCTCACATGGAGGCGTATCTATTGTATGTGGCGAAGCATGGGCTGGTTGGACCTCGACTGACCACTGATCACTGACAACTGGGGTAGGGAGGCGTGATGGATCTGAGCCGAGAGTGGATCGTGCGCGAGGCGAAGTCGGCGCC
Organism: Armatimonadota bacterium; assembly: GCA_030601885.1. Taxonomy (GTDB): domain Bacteria; phylum Armatimonadota; class Zipacnadia; order JAUWAU01; family JAUWAU01; genus JAUWAU01. The sequence goes on along the minus strand of JAUWAU010000001.1, from coordinate 320,933 downwards.
TGAAGACAACGCGTTCCGGGAGACCATCTTCGCCCAAGCCAACGGCTACATGGGCATGCGCGGCACGCTGGACGAGGGGGCACCGCCTGGCGCGCCCTCCGAGCCGTATTTCGTCGTCCAAGGCGTCTTCGACGAACAGCCGGGGCGCTATGAAACTGACGACCTGGTGAATCTGCCGGATCCGCTGCCCGTCGAGCTATGCATCGGGGACGCCCGACTCGGGTCGAAGGAGCTGCGCGTTGTCTCATCGGGCCGCCGGCTGGAGATGCGCGACGGGATCCTCACGCGCGAGCTGGAGCTGGAGATGCGCGACGGGGGTCGCTGCCGCCTCAGCTTCGAGCGCTTCGTCAGCATGGCGGATCGGCATCTGATTGTGTGGCGCATGAGGCTGTCCGTGTCTGAGAGGTGTGGCACGGGTAGCAAGCTACCCGTGGCACCCGTGAGCGAGGCGCCCGTCGAGTGCCGCCTCGCCTGGGGCTTCGACGCCAATCGAACGAACCTGGGAACAGTGCACTTTGAGGAGACCGGCCGGGGTGTGTGGGGACAGGCCGGACTGTACCACGTCATTCGGACGCTCCAGTCAGGCGTTACGGTCGCTCAGGCGCAGGTTGCTCGCGCATACATCGACGGCGAACCAGCGGAACCGGAGGCCACGGAGCTCGTAGAGGAGGGCTCACTCCTGCGGAGCCAGTGGACGACTCGCGTCGCCTCGGGCCAGAAGCTGGTCATTGAGCGAGTGAACGCCGTCTGCACCTCGCGGGACCTCGATCCGGACGGTGATCCCCTTGACCGAGCCCAGCGCAAGTGCGCCGAGGCCGCGGCAATGGGCTTCGACGCCTTGGCCGAGGCGACTCGCGCCGTGTGGTCGGAGAAATGGGCCGCGGCGGACGTGGAGATCGAGGGCGACCATCTCGCCCAGAAAGGGATGCGGTACTGTCTGTTCCAGCTCATGCAGGCCTGCCCCGAGCACGACGATCGGGTGGCGATCGGCGCGAAGGCGCTGAGCGGGCCCGGGTATCGGGGCCACTTCTTCTGGGACACCGAGATGTTCATGGAGCCGTTCTTCGCCCACACCGACCCGCGCGCCGCCCGCAACTTCGCCGTCTATAGGCACCGGACACTGCCGGAGTCACGGGAGCGCGCTGAGTCCATGGGCTGCGGCGGCGCGCGCTTCCCGTGGGAGGGGACGCTGACCGGCCGCGAGCAATGCCCGACGTGGATCGAGCTCCCCGATGGCGGGGAGGAGCGGATCGTCACCGGGGATCAGGAGGACCACATCAGCGCCGACGTGGCCTACGGGGCCTGGCACTACTATACGACGAGCGGCGATGAGGAGTTCTGGCTGCGGTATGGGCTGGAGCTGATGGTCGAGACGGCTCGCTTCTGGCAGTCACGCGTCGAGCGGGACGAGGAGGCCAACCGGTTCGTCATTCGCCGCGTTATGGGCCCGGACGAGAACCAGAAGATGGTGGACAACAACGCCTACACCAACTACATGGCAGCGTGGAATCTCCGCATCGCGGCCGAAGAGGTATCCAAGTGGCAGAAGCACCTTGATGGGCGGAAGCAACTTAGCGCCCTCGGCGTCACGACCAAGGAGCGGGCCGCTTGGGAGCGCACAGCCGCAGAGATGTATCTGCCGCAGGAGCCGTCCGGGCTCATCGCGCAGCAGGATGGCTTCATCGAAACGGCCCACAAACCGAACGTCGGTGAGCCACTCAAGCAGGCCGACGTGCTGATGCTGTTTCGGCTCTTCCCCGACCGCTTCCCCGAAGAGGTCCAGCAGGCGAACTGGGACTTCTACGAGCCCCTTACCGCGCACGGCTCGTCGCTGAGCCCCAGCGTGCACGCCTGCGTGGCCGCCCGACTCGGGCGCATGGAGCAGGCTCTCGAGTATTTCCGCACGTCGGTGGCGATGGACCTTGCCGACGTGAACGGCAACACCGCCAACGGCCTGCACGCGGCGTCTCTCGGAGGGGCGTGGTTGGCAGCGGTTCAGGGATTCGGCGGCTTTTGGCTCGATGAGACCGGGGGAGTGGTGCTTCGTCCGCAGCTTCCGCCAGCCTGGCGTCGCCTGCGATACCGCGTGCAGGTACGCGGCGGCAATCTCCACTGCACCATCACGGACTCAGAGCTGATCGTCTCGTACGATCACCCGGCCGACCATCCGCTCAAAGCGACCGTCTTCGGGGAGCGCACCACGCTCACACCGGGGGCTTGTCACCGATTCGTTCGTGGTTGAGCCCCCGCCGGAGTGCCCCACTCGTTCAAAGCCCCAGCAACTGCTCAGCAGTGACCTCATCGAGCCCGGCCACCACCAAATCCGCCTCCCCCAGATGCTCCTCAGACCCAACGCCCACCGCCCTCATCCCGGCCCGGCGCGCCGCCTCGATGCCCGCGGCGGCATCCTCGACAACGATGCAATGACCCGGGCTTTCGCCGAGACGCTCGGCGGAGATGAGGAAGATCTCGGGGTGCGGCTTGCTGTGCTCGATGTCCTGACCGAACACGCGGGCGTCGAAGTAGGGGTCGAGCCGAATGCGCCGCACGATGGTCGCCCCGTTCTTGCTCGCTGAGGCCACCGCTAGCTTTGTCCCCCGCTCCCTCAGCGCCCGGAGCAGCTCCCGCGCGCCAGGCAGAATCTCGTCCTCGCTCATGTCCTGGATGTACTCTTGATAGTAGCCGTTCTTCCGGTCGGCCAGCTTCTGCTTTTCGTCGTCCGAGAAGCTCTTCCCACCGATCTCCAGGATGATCTCAAGCGACTCCATGCGGCTGACCCCCTTGAGCCGCTCATTGTCCTCCTCGGTGAACGGAATTCCGAGCTCGTCGGCGAGGCGCTTCCAGCCGCGGAAGTGGTACTTCGCCGTGTCAACCAGGACGCCGTCCAGGTCGAAGATGACGGCGCCGACCTCGGGCGGCGCTGTTGATGGCGGCCATTGTGTCACGGTGCTGCCCCCCATGACGAGGCTTCCCCGGCAGGCCACCATAGTTGTGAGTGGTTAGCAAAGCCGCCCCAGCTACGGTGCCGTGCCAGAGTACTGAGCCGTGGCAAGCGCGACGAGAACTGACCGCCGATCACTGGCCACTGCCTTACGTTCGGCGCCGCGCCGCCGCTTCCTTTTCCCCGCCATGCAGGCGAGCGATCCGCTGTACTCTGTCAGACAGACCGCCCGCCGATCAAGAGGTATTGGCCTATCATGGCGTGAAACCGCGACCCGCTACTGTGCTGCGACCAAGCGGAGGAAGAACGACCGATGGGCCACGGTCATGTCGTGCCCTGGTGGCATGCGTATACCTTCGACAATTGGTTGCGCCGGCTCGTGCATAGGGCGGAGAAGCTCCTGGGGCCCTATGTCAAAGCGGGCATGACCGTGCTGGACGTTGGGTGCGGCATGGGCCATTTCGCCATCGGCATGGCCAGGATGGTGGGGGACACGGGGTCCGTCATCGCCGTGGATGTGCAGCAGGAGATGCTCGACGTGCTGCGCAGACGCGCCGAGCGGGCGGGCGTTGCCGAGCGCATCCGCATGCACCGGTGCGAGCAAGACAGCCTCGGCGTTGACGACGAGGTCGATTTCGCCGTGGCGTTCTGGGTGGTGCACGAGGCGCCGGATCCACAGCAGCTTGTAGCCCAGATCAGCGCCTGTCTGAAGCCCTCCGCAAAGCTCCTCGTGGCGGAGCCGAGATTCATCGTCTCCGAGCCCGAATTCGGTGAGACGATTCAGGCCGCACGTGCAGCGGGGCTGGAGGAGTGCGGCCGCCCTCACGTCTCGCTGTGCCGAGCGGCGGTCTTCGTGAGAGGCTGAATGCGAGACGGACGCCCGGGCTCGTCTCGCCCATGTCGTCATTTGCTCCCGGCGGAGGGAATGTGCGCCGCCGCCCAGAACAGCCTGCCGCGCGACGAGTAGAGCACGCTCCCGGCGCCAGCGCCGGGATAACCCACAGGAGGTGAGGCTTGGCGACTCGGGGACCGATCGACGCCCGGGCCGCCAGTTTACCATGAGCACCAGAAAGTATGCGACGATCGACGGCAGTGGAGTCATCGGCGTCGAGGAAGGTCCGATCCCGGAGTGTGGCCCGGCGGAGGTGCTGGTTGACGTGCACGCCTCCCTCATCAGTGCCGGCACCGAGCTGGGCGGCGTGCCGCGTCGGCGTGAAAACCCCAACCCGGACGCGAAGCCGCGGCCCTTTGGCTACCAGAACGCGGGCGAGATCAGCGAAAAGGGCGCCGAGTGCGACGGGTACGAGGTGGGGATGCGCGTGGCCTGCATGGGCGGCGGCTACGCCCTGCACACCACGACAGCCTGCGTGCCAAAGAATCTCGCCGTCCGGATTCCGGACAACGTCAGCTACGAGGAAGCGGCCTTCAACCACCTGGCCGCGACGGCGCTACAGGCCGTCCGTCGAGCTGAGTTGGAGCTTGGCTTCAACGTCGCAGTGGTCGGGCTTGGGACCATCGGCCAAATCGCCTGCCAGCTCGCGCGGCTCTCCGGAGCCCGCGTCATGGGCCTCGACCGCCTGCCCCGGCGGCTGCGAACCGCCGAGGAGCTGGGCGCGGATGTCGTTGTCAACGTGGACGAGGACGATCCGGTGGCCGTGGCCCAGGACTGCACCGAGGGCGAGGGCATGGACTGCGCCATCATGGCCTTCGGCGGCGATGGCACGGAGGCGTTCAACCAGGTCGTGCAGATGATGAAGCTGACCCCGGACACCCACCGGATGGGCAACATCGTCATCGTTGGCGGCGCGCACATCTCGCACACCTTCGCCGCCTCCCTGGGGAACCTGAACGTACTCAGCTCCGCCCGCACCGGGCCGGGCTACCACGACGAGCCGTGGGAGCACGGGGACGAGTATCCGGACGTCTTCGTCCGCTGGACGACGAAGCGCAACGTGCAACTGTGTCTCCGGGTCATCTCCGAGGGCAAACTCAAGGTGAAGCCCCTCATCACGGACCGGTATCCGCTGGACCAGGCAGCCGAGGCATGCGAGAAGATCATCCAGACGCCCGCGGAGACGCTGTCGGTCATACTCACCATGAAGTAGCCGAGCGAGTCTCTGCAGGGAAGAATGCCGATCCCAATTGTCAACCGCCAGGCCTTTACGGGGGTTGACAATTGCCTGCATTCGGCCGAAGATGCGCCGAGCGTATCCACTCCGGCGCGCCGCATTGGGAAGCCATGACGCCGTCCATCGCCGAGACCGCCGAGCGCATCCTCGCAGGCCAGAGCATCGGCCGTGACGAGGCGCTCGCCGTCGTGGAGCATCCCGACCCGTACGAACTGGCCATGTGGGGCCGGCGCATCACGGAGCACTTTCACGGCACACACGTGGACATGTGTGCCATCGTGAACGCCCGCAGCGGCCTTTGCCACGAGGACTGCAAGTTCTGCGCCCAATCCGCGCGTGCAGATACTGAGGCTCCGAGCTATCCGCTCAAGAGCGAGGAGGAGCTGCTTCGCGCAGCGCAGCGGGCGAAGGTGGCGGGGGCAACGCACTTCGGCATCGTGACCGCCGGGCCGGACCCGGGCGGCGATTTCGAGGCCGTCTGCGATGCCGCGCAGGCAATTCGGGCGCGCGTTGGGATCGAGGTGTGCGCCTCCATCGGCTTTCTCAGCCCGAATCAGGCCGGCCAACTCGCATCCGCGGGCGTGGCGCACTACAATCATAACGTCGAGACGACCCGCGCGCATTTCCCCACCATCGTCTCCACGCACACATACGAGGAGCGTCTGGCCACGGTGCGAAACGCCCAGGCGGCCGGCCTCAAGGCATGCTGCGGCTGCATCATCGGCATGGGCGAGACGGCGGCGGATCGCGTTGACCTCGCGCTCGAGATCAGAGAGCTGGAGCCGGAGTCGGTGCCCCTGAATGTGCTGCAGCCCATTCCCGGGACGCCGCTGGCGAACCAGCCCCCGCTGGCGGCGCTGGAGATCATCCGCACCATTGCGATGTTTCGCTTCGTGATGCCGAAGACGCGGCTGCGGTACGCGGGCGGGCGCGAGCACAATCTGCGGGACTTGCAGTCTCTGGGACTGATCGCCGGGGTGAATGCCCTCTGCCTGGGGGACTACCTGACTACCCGCGGGCGACTCGCGGAAGAAGATCTGCAGATGATTCGGGACCTTCGACTATCGTGTTGACGGGAGGCAGGCGATATGCCAGAACGTATGGTCGATGTAGGAATTCTCGGCGCCGGCGGCCTCGGCCGCAGCATGGTGGAGCTGATGCAGCACAAGCCGCACCTGCGGCTCGCCGCGATCTGCGAGAGCGCGGGCGTCGCGATCTGTGCAGACGGCCTCGAGCTCGCTGAAGTGATCGCTGCGGCGGAGCGTGGCTCGGTAGCCACCGTGCCCGACGCCGGCCGGCCGAGCGAGGACAGTATCGGCGACGTCATCGCCGCTGGCGAGGCGCTCGACGCCATCTTCGTTGCCCTGCCGAACTTGCCCAACTCCTTCGTCCCCGACGTGGCCGCGCGCTTTGCCGCTGGCGGCTTCAGCGGCGTAATGGTGGACGCGCTGAAGCGGACGACGGCGGTGGAGCTGATGCTCGAGCAGCACGACACGCTGCGAGACGCCGGCATCACGTACGTCACCGGTGGCGGCGCAACGCCCGGTCTCCTCACCGCTGCCGCGGCGCTCGCCGCCCAGAGCTTCGTCGAGGTGAGCAAGGTGGAGCTCTACTTCGGCGTAGGGATCGCCAACTGGGACGCATACCGGGCCACGATCCGCGAGGACATTGCCCATCTGCCGGGCTTCGACGTCCAGCGCGCTCAAGCGATGAGCGAGGACGAGATCACCGAAGAGCTGAATAGGCGCGGCGGCATCCTGGAGCTTGTGGACATGGAGCACGCCGACGACGTGATGCTGGAGCGGGCGGGCATCTGCGACCGACACAGCGTGACCGTGGGGGGCGTGGTTGACACCCGCCACCCCGAGAAGCCTGTAAGTACCAACGTGAAGATCCACGGCCGCACCTTCGAGGGCAAAGAGAGCCATCACACGTTCACCCTGGGCGACGAGACGTCGATGGCGGCCAACGTGTGCGGGCCGGCGCTGGGATACATGAATGCCGGCCTATGGCTGCACGACCGCGGCATCTTCGGCGTGTTCACCGCGGCCGAGCTGATGCCCCGCATGCAGCCTCCGCGGCCAGTGGACAGTGGCCAGTGGTCAGTGGCCAGTGAGACGCAGGCGCGCGTGGCCCGGGCTTTCTAAGCCCGCGGTCGCTTACGATGTGCGGCCCCGAACGAGTATGGCCGATACAGAGCCCGACAAGACGATCAGCGCGCACGTTGGCCGCGCGCTTGTGGCACGCATCGGCATCGTGACTCTGGTGCTGGCCGTCCTCCTTGCCGGCACGATGTGCGGAGCGTGTGTGCTCGGTCAGTACGGGCCACGGCCCGTGCGCACGCTGCAGATCCTCTGCCGTGCACTGCCCACCCTGGTCACCGGAGACCCGGCGGCGCTCTCATGGGAGGAGGAGATAATCTTGCACTTGCGGCTGCCGCGAGTGCTCCTGGGCGCGGTGGTGGGCGCGCTCCTGGCCGTGGCCGGAACAGCCTTTCAGGGCCTGCTCAAGAACCCCCTCGCGGACCCGTACATCATCGGTGTATCTTCCGGGGCGGCCGTGGGTGCCAGCATCGCCATCGTGCTCGGCCTGGGCGCCGTCGCGCATGGAATGGGCGTCCCGCTGCTGGCCTTCGCCACTGGGCTGGCAACGGTGGCCTTCGTCTACAGCCTGGCACAGCAGGGAGGACGCGTGCCGGTGGAGTCTTTCTTGCTGGCCGGGGTTGTCGTCGGCGCCTTCATGTGGTCGGCAGTGTTCTTCTTCATGACTGTGGCGGCCAGGGAACGGGAGCTCATGAGCGTCGTGTTCTGGCTCATGGGCAACCTGGGAGGCGCCAGCTGGTCCACCGTTGTGATGATCGCGCCGCTGGCCGTCGTGGGGCCCGCCCTCATCTACCTATTCGCCCGTGACCTCAACATTATGCTGCTCGGGGAGGAGTCGGCGGTTCATCTCGGGGTGCGGGTGGAACGCCTCAAACAGATCATTATCGCCCTCGCCTCCCTGGTGACGGCCGTAGCAGTGGCGGCCGCCGGAATCATCGGCTTCGTTGGCTTCATCGTTCCCCACATCATGCGCCGCCTGGTGGGCCCCGATCACCGCGTCCTGGTGCCTGCGGCCGCCCTGGGCGGGGCGATCTTCCTCATCTGCGCCGACACGCTCGCGCGCATCGTCATAGCTCCGAGCGAGTTGCCTGCCGGCATCATCACCTCGCTCGTGGGCGCGCCGTTCTTCTGCCATTTGCTCAGGAAGCGCCGCCGGGCGATCTGAGACGAGCAGCGCCCTGTGAAAAAAGGCGCAACCTCGCGCGCCCACCGTGGTCTAACGCACTAAGAGTTTCGTGGCAGCCGCGCCGAAAGACGTGGGCTGCCGGTTTTATCAGTGTAGTCGGCGCAGCGAGAGGACGGCGCCCATGCCCATCCCCCTGGTGGACTTGCGGGCCCAGTATGACGGCCTGCGGGACGAAATCATCGCAGCCATAGACGAGTGCATCAGCAGTACCCAGCTCCTCCTCGGGCCGAACATGACGGCCTTCGAGGAGGAGTTTGCGCAATTCTGCGACGCCAAGCACGGCGTCGGCGTCGCCTCGGGAACCGACGCGCTTCAGTTGGCCCTTGAGGCCGTTGGCGTCGGGCCGGGCGACGAAGTTATCACGGTCTCCTACACCTTCATCGCCACGCTCGAAGCCATCGCACACCTGGGTGCGGACCCCGTGCTCGTGGACATCGATCCGCGCACGTATTGCATCGATCCGAATCAGGTGGCCGATGCCGTAACGCCCCGCACGAAGGCCATTGTCCCGGTGCATCTGTACGGTCAGACGGCCGACATGGACCCAATCTGCGAGATCGCCGAGGCGCATGGGCTGGCCGTGGTCGAGGATGCCTGTCAGGCTCAGGGGGCCTCGTACAAGGGGCAGCGCGCCGGATCGCTGGGCGACGCAGCGTGCTTCAGCTTTTACTTCTCCAAGAACCTCGGCGCCTACGGCGACGGGGGCCTCGTGACGACCAACAGACCCGATGTGGCCGAACAGGTGCGGCAGCTTCGGCACCATGGGCACGACTCAAAGTACATGCACGTCCGCCTCGGTTACAACAGCCGCCTCGACGAGATCCAGGCGGCCATCCTCCGCATCAAGCTGCGACACCTGGAGCGATGGAACGCTCGCCGGCAGGAGCTGGCAGCATTGTATACAGAGCTCCTGAGCGGCCTCGTGGAGACGCCGTACGTTGCCGACTACGCCGAGCACGTCTTCCACCTCTACACGCTTCGCACTCCGGATCGCGATGGGCTCGCGGCCGCACTGCGGGACGCCGGCATTGGCTGCGCCATGCACTATTGCCGCCCAGCGCACTGGCAACCCGCGTGCGAGCAATTCGGATACCAGCGAGGGGACTTCCCCCACATAGGGGCCGCGGCCGAGGAGGTGCTCCAGCTACCCATCTACCCGGAGCTCACCGAGCACCAGGTCCACCAGGTCGCATCGGTGGTCGAGAGCCACGTGAAGTCCAGGGCCCGCCCTGCCGCCTTCGCCGCCCAACAAGCCGCCTCCGCCAGCGCCGCCTGCGTGCCCTAGCTCCCGCCGTCCAAACGTGGCTGCGGTGGCATTGTAGGTCGCCCCGTTCCGTTCACTGAGCGCCAACCACTGTCGTTAGCCAATCAACTCCACCAGCCTCTGCCGCACCCGATCCGCGTCCACGTCCACTGCCACCGCGACGTTCGGCCTCCCAGGCGTCTTGACGCAGCGCCCCCGCTCGTCGATCTCGATGTGCTCGGCCTCGCACCGCACGAGCGTCGGGTCCGCCGCCACGAGCACGGCCAGCGGATCGTGCACCACGGGCATCCGCGGCGCATCATCATCCCCCCGCCGGTGGGCCTCCTGCCACAGCTCGGTCATGCGCACTATGGCTCGGCTCAGCGGCGTGTCCTTGGCCCGGATGGTCTCCAGCTCGCTCGAGCGCATGCGGCACTGCAATGTGACGTCGAGGCCGATCATCGTGATGGGCTTCCCGCAGCCGAATACCACCTTCGTCGCCCGCGGATCGGCCCCCGCGTTGTACTCCGCCTTCTCGCGATCGACCATCGTATGCCCGCCCATGATGACCAGCCGGCCGATGCGGGCGAAGTCCTCGGGGAATTCCAGGATGAACCGGGCCATGTTGGTCTCGGGCCCGACCGGGATGAGCGTGAGCCCCTCGTGCTCGCGCGCCTTCTCGGCCAGGAAGCGTATGGCATCGGTGCGCCCCTTCCGCAGCCGCTCGTCGTCCTCCGCGCTCAGCACGTCGGCCTGCCGGTTGCGCGCGATGGGGTTGATGCGGTCGAGCGCGTCCCGCGTGCCGGCGGCCACCTCTACATCCGCTGCATCCGCAAGCTCCAGGAGCAGTCGCGCCTGCGCCGCCCGGAGCTCCGTGTCGCGCCATACCGTCGTGACCCCCACGAGCTCCAGCTCCGGATGACGGATGCAGGTGGCCAGCGCCCACGCATCGTCGATGTCGTCGCCGATGTCGGTGTCGAACAGTATCTTCTGCTTCGCCGCAGCCATAGTTGCCCTCCTTTGGCCCTGCTGACCGAGACGTTCCGCCGGCAAGGCCGCCGTTGCGCCCGCGCCCAACAGCAGGCTCCCCGCGCAGGCCTTCAGGAATCCCCTCCGCGCCCTTCTCATCCCTCGCACCTTCCGCAGCCCCCGGACTTCTCCTTTCTCCGACCACTGACCACCGATCACCAACCACTGCCTCACCGCGCCCAGGGGGGGAGCTCTCGGAGAGTGATCCCAAACACCGGCACCGTGATGAAGTACGTCACCGCCGTAATGATGACGACCCCAATGAGATTCAGTCCAATCCCCGTCCGGCACATCTCCGGAATGTTGAGATACCCGGTGCCGAGCGCCCGTATCACCTGCAGCGCGATGCGCCGGTGCAGCCCCCATTTCTGCATCGCCATCGCGATGAAGAACCCGCCCATGAACAGGTAGATGTGGTGGTTGGCGTACTGCGGGGCCACCTGCGGAGCCTTCATGATGCTCAGAGCCGCGCGTTCCCTACCCCGTTCCGCTTTTCCTCTGTCGCCTCCCTGCCCGCCAGAGGGGAATGCGCCCTCCCTGCCGAAACAGACACAGTAGGGGAGCCCTCGGCGGGTTCCGGTCCTACTCATGCAAATCGGCCTGGGCACCGCAAGCGTCACCGCACGCAACATCTACGAGCAGATCGCCTGGATCCGCGACGCCGGCTTCGCGGAGGTCGAGCTGAGCTGCTGTCCCAACCCCACCTTCGCCCGCGGCGTCTGGGCGCGGGAGCTCTGCCCGACGAGCATCAATGCCCTCCGGGCCGCCCTCACCGGCTTCGCCACTGTGGACCTCCACGCGCCCTTCCAGAATGTCTTCGACGTCACTTTGGTCTCGCCCAATCCGCTGCTGCGAGCGCTGTCCATTGAGGAGATCACCCACGCCATGCGGCTCGCCGCGGACATTGGCGGCGATGTGGTCACCTTCCATACCGGCCGGCCCTGTTCGGGCGTTACACCCGAGGAGCATCGGTGCTACCTCATCGATTCGCTGCGCCGCCTGAACGAGGCAGCGCGGAAATGCGGGGTGCGGCTGGGAGCCGAGGTGGCCGACTACTTCATGCCGGCCGATCGCTACGAGCTGCTGGAGGAGCTTGCACTCGAGAGAATCGGCATCACGCTCGACGTCGGCCACATCGCCCGCGAGGGCCCTGACGGGCCGATGTACCGCGCCTACGGCACCATCGGCGGCTTCGTCCGCCGCTTCGCCCCGCTCATCTGGCACGTGCACATGCACGACTACGACAGCGAGCGCGATCACCTCCAGCTCGGCGCCGGTCAACTCGATCTGCCCGACGTCCTGCGCGCCCTGTACGACGTCGACTACGCCGGCAACCTCTCGTTCGAGTTTAACCCGGCCCTCGTCGAGCCGTCCCAAATGCTCGAAAGCAAAGCCCACCTCGAGCAACTACTCCAAAGATTCGGCCCGTCGCCTCACCCCTTGTAGCCTCACCCCTTGTAGCCGGAGCGGCTCGCTCCGGCGCGACAAGAACCTTTGAAGATAATCCCTCGCCCGAGGGTCTAACGTATTGATCGCGAACCCCTGACCGAGGCACACCATGCACGCGCCCGGCGCAATCGCCGCCCCACGTTGGCTGCAGCTCTTCGGCAGCGACGTTCCGCCCGACCGGAGCACGGACAGGCCCAACGCCCGGCCCTCGCAAGAGGACGCGCTCACGCTCCGGGCCTTAGCCGGCGACACGGACGCCTTCTTCGCCCTCGCCGAACGGCACCAGGCGCGCATGTACTCGGCCGTGCTCCGCATCGTAGGCGACGCGCACGAGGCCGAGGACGTGGTGCAGGACGCCCTGCTGCGGGCGCACTCGAAGCTGAAGACGTTCCGCGCCGAGGCGGCCCTGTCCACGTGGCTCTACCGCATCGCCATCAATCTGGCCCTCCGCCGGGCCCGGCGCCGCAGAAGGCAAGCCCTGCAGCACGACGTCGTCTTCGGCTGGACAGAAACTTCCCCGGACGACCCGGCTGCAGCGGCGCAGCTCCGCCAAAGGCGCGAAACCATCTCCAACGCGGTGCAAAGCCTCCCGGAGAAGCAGCGCATCTGCGTCCTCCTGCACTATTTCGAGCACCACTCCTGCCATGAAATAGCCGACGTCCTGGGGATATCCATCGGGACCGTGTGTTCGCGACTCTACCACGCGCGCGGCCGCCTGGCCCGCCTGCTGGAGGGGCAGCTATGAAGGCGCCGCGCCTTACTGTAGAGCGGGGTCTCCGTGCCCCGCCTGCCTTTGGGGAGCATCGTCAATCGTGAAATGCCGACACGCCAGAAACATCATCGCCGAGCACTTGGCTCGCGAGGAGCACCACCCGACCGATGAGCTCCGCGCGCATCTTGCCGACTGCTCACGCTGCGAAGCCCTGTGGCACGAGCAGGTCAGAATCCACACGGCCCTCACGGATGCGGGCGCGGCACCCGCACCGGCCGCACCAGCCGACCTCGCCCAGCGCGCACACCGGCGCCTCCTGGAGGGCGAGCGAGTGCCCCCGGCGCCGCTGCGTGTGGTGCTGGTGTACGGCTCGCTGGCGGCGATCGTCGTCATCGCCGCAATCGCCATCTTCGCCAATCGCGCCCGCCTTCCCGGCAGAGCAGCGCCATACGTCGCACGGGTTGACCCCGTACGGGATCCCGCTTCAGACAGGGGTCGGGGTCCCGCTTCAGACAGGGACGAGCAACCCGTCCCACACGACAAGACCCCATCCCCGGGTGGCACGGGTAACTCGTTACCCGTGAGCCCCCGGCCAGGAGAAGACGCACGGGTTGACCAGCAACCCGTGCCACACGACGAGGCCCCATCCCCGGGTGGCACGGGTAGCTCGCTACCCGTGAGCCCCCGGCCTGCAGAAGACGCACGGGTTGACCCCGTACGGCGTCCCGCTTCAGACAGGGACGAGCAACCCGTGCCACACGAAGCCGATGAGGTGGATCTACTCATCATCGTCTGGGCCCCGCCCGCCGTGACGACTGACGAAGAGCGCATCCCCGAACACAACCGGCGCCCCCACACGGAGTTGCTTTCCCCGCGGAGCGCCGACGTCGTGGCCCAAATGACCCTGGTGGCGTCGCTGGTGCGCGGCCCGTACCCGTCGGCCGAGCCCAGCGTACCGACCGTCAGGAGCGCCACTTTCGCGGCGCTGCCGGTGCAGAGCATGGACGTCGTCGCCGAGCTGACCTCCGTACCGGCCGACGTCGAGCTTCCCGAGACCGAGAGCCCTCCCGACCCGGCGTCATCGGATGTGACGACCGCGCCGGAGCCGCTAACAATGGTAGTGGACAGCCTATCGTCCGGAGGTGAAGACGATGAGCAACCATGCGAGCCTGAGATTCTACTTGGCGTTGACGATGGCAACGATCCTGTGCTGCTGTGCGGCGAGCTTGGCCTGGGCGGCGGAGGCCTCATCTAAGGAACCGTCCCCGCCTATAGTGATCAAGGCAAAGCGCCTGCTGCTGAAGGGAGACCCCAAGCCCGAGGGGCTCGATCCGCGCGAATACGAGTACGCCTACTGCGCCGTGCTGCCGTATGCCAGCGAGGCCGACGCCGAGGCGGCGCTTGCGCGCGTGCGCCAGGCGAAGGCGGACTCGACGGCAGCCTTCAGGAGCGGCAATAGCGTATGGCTGGTGGACACGTGGAACCACGGCGCCTCAGTGAACGCAGCCTACGCACAGGCTGTCGCCGACAAACTTTACCGCCCATCCGCGCAGGGCGCAATCGACCTTGAGGCGGACGAGGTAATCGTAGACCTCAATTCCGACACGGTGCGCCTCTCGGGGGAGTCCACTGGAAAGCTACGCGGCCCCGCTGGGGGCGAGATGCGATTCCGCGACGCCGCGATACGCTTCGCACCCACGGGCCGCATCGCAATACTTGACGCGGCTTCGATCCAAATCACCCCCAACACGCGCAGCGAAACGCCGCCCGCCGCCAGCGACGAGACCGGGCCCGCGCAGCCGACAACCGAGCAGCGCGACGCAGGCAAGCAGATTCTACACTACGTCCCGCACACATGGAGCTCGCCCGGCAAGCTGGTGACCACCTTCGTGCCGACGTTCCAGCTCAAGCACGTCACCAGCCGCCACATCAAGGCCGTCTTCTGCCGCACAAGCGAGCCGGCCTTCCACAAGCACCCCGTCGGCTTGAAGGCGCTTAAGGAGGGCAACCAGGTCCTCCTCGAGGGCGATGAGGCGGACCTGGAGGCGGTGAAACAGTTCGTGGCGCGCCTCGACGTCCCGCGGCCGGACCCATTGCCGCCCGATGAGGTGCTGCGCGACTACCTCGAGGCCTGGATCGTCCCCTACGACGACGAGCAGGGCGTCCAGTTCCCCGACTACGAGACCATGTACTCGCTCACCACGAAGGCCGGCCAGGCGCAGATCTCCTTCGCCGAGTTCCAGGCCCTCGTGCAGCCGTGGGGGCCCATCGTGGCGGGCCGCGGCGGCGGAGGTCGCCCGGTGCAGGAGATCACGCGCCAGCTCGGCGAGATTGTCACCATCTACGAGCCCCAGATAGATGGCGACCGGGCGTATGTCTCCTACACCCTCCGCGAGGGACCCCTCAGGCGCACCGAGCCCGCCCCTCCAGGCTTCGGCGGAGGCTATGGCGGTGGCGCTTATTACGGCGGCGGCTTCGTGGGCCGCGGCGGGGCCGACTTCGGCAGCGGATTCGGCGGATACGGCGGCCTCGAGCGCAACCAGGCGGTGCTTGTGAGAGAGGACGGCCAGTGGCGCCTCCCCATGCGGTTCGATCCCAAGCAGCGCCAATGGTATCTGCCTCTCTCACAGGATCCGAGACTACTGGCTCCCGCCACGGAGCCGGCCTCACGAACCGACCGCATGACCAGCGGCACCGTGCGCCTCCCCGGGGGCGATATTCGCTTCCAGACCCGGGATGGGCGCAGGATGGTCATGGCATCGCTGGAGGGTGCCGATGTTCGCGAGGTCCTTGAGGCCATCGCCGACCAGGCCGGCCTGCGCCTCGTCATGCCCGACGAGCTGCAGGGAAACCTCACCGTGGACATCACCACCGTGACCTCCGACGTCGCCCTCCGCATGATCGCCGCAGCGGTCGGGGCCGCCGTGTCGGTCGAGGACAACGTCTATACATTCCGCGTTCCCGAGCCGAAATAAAACGTGCCGAGGAGGAGAAGGAAACCGCCGCCCAGCGGCGAACTCGCTCCCGGGAACCTATCTAGACCGCCGAGCAGAGCGAGGTGAGCCGCTGTGGCCCGAGTGCTCAAGAAGGGCGACCTAATCGATCACGTTGCCGAGAGGACGGGGATGAAGAAGCGGGAGGCGACTGAGGCCGTCGCAGCAGTGCTTGATGGCATTAAGGAGACGCTCGCCGAGGGGGGGCGCGTGCAGTTGGCGGGCTTCGGGACGTTCGAGGTCCGCGAGCGCAAGGCGCGCATGGGCGTCAACCCCATCACCAAAGCGCCCATCTACATCAACCCAACCCGCGTTCCAGCATTCAAGGCCGGCAAGGCTCTCAAGGATGTGTGCCGTTGAGCGGCCGGATGTTCCCGTCTCGAGCCTCAGAATGCGGGTGAGCAGCAGGGGAGCCCGCAGAGCGGCTCCCCCACGGATCTTGCTTTTCCTGAGAGACACCGACGGCGACCGGGGAGTCTTGACGGCTCTCCGCAGATGGACTATTCTGCGAGGGTGCAGTTGCAGCACCGGGGCGTGGCGCAGTTTGGTTAGCGCGTTGGACTGGGGGTCCAAAGGTCGCCGGTTCGAGTCCGGCCGCCCCGACCAGATGGCCAGATACCACACCGCCTCCGTAGACATGTGAGTGTCACGAAGGCGGTCTTTTTGTGCGTGGCGAACAGGCATCTTGAGTGGGGCCCGCGGACAATCGCCCTCCTTGTGTGGCCCAGGCAGCCCTGCCTGGGGCGATCTCCGGCCGGCGGCCGGAGCGACGCGGGATCGCGCCGGGAAGAGGTATGTCCATGACAGCAACGCCGTCGGACGTTGATGCACAGATCGACGCCGCCTTCGAGAGGTATGCAAAGCACGTGAACCCCGCTTTCGCGGCCCTGATCAAGTTCATGGGCTTTGATACCGTCGAGGACCGAGCCGAAGGGGCACTCGTGTACGACGTGCGCGGTCGCGGGTACATCGACTGTCTCGGCGGGCCCGGAGTGTTCACCATCGGGCATCGGCACCCGAAAGTCATTGCCGCGCTCAAGGATCAGCTCGACCGCATGCCCCTGTCGAGCCGTCTGCTGCTGAACCGCTGGCAGGCGGAGGCCGCGGAGAAGATCGCCGAGGTCACGCCAGGGGAGCTGCAGTACACCTTCTTCTGCAACAGCGGGGCCGAGGCCGTCGAAGGCGCCCTCAAGCTCGTCCGCCTCCACACGCGAAAGCCGGGCGTCGTGGCCACGATCGGAGCCTTCCACGGCAAGACCTTCGGCGCCCTCAGCGCCTCCGGGGGCGCCGTGCACAAGACGCCCTTCGAGCCGCTGCTCCCGGGGTTTCGCCACGTGCCCTTCGGCGACGCCGCGGCGATCGAGGAGGCCATCGACGACACCGTGGGCGCGGTGATCCTGGAACCTATTCAGAGCGAGGCGGGCATTATCGCGCCGCCTGAAGGGTATCTGCGCCAGGTGCGGGAGATATGCGACGAGGCCGGCGTGCTGCTGATCCTGGATGAGGTGCAGACCGGCTTGGCCCGCACGGGGACGATGTTTGCCTGCGATGCGGAGGGCGTTGCACCAGACATCATTACACTGGGCAAGGCCCTCGGCGGCGGCGCGATGCCGATTGGGGCTTTCACGTCCACGGCCGAGATCTGGGAGGCCTTCAGAGACAATCCGCTCATCCACAGCTCGACATTCGGCGGCAACCCGCTGGCGTGCCGGGCGGCGACGGCGGCTCTGGAGGTTATCGCCGAGGAGCAGCTCTGCGACAAGGCGCGGGAGCGCGGGGCACAACTCCTGGCCGGGCTGCAGAAGGTCGCCGCGCAGTACCCGGACCTCATAGTCGAGGCGCGCGGACGAGGGCTTCTGCTCGGCGTCGAGTTCGCTGACTCGGATGTAGGCGGCATCGCGATCGCCGGCATGGGGGCTCGACAGGTCCTGAGCGCATATACACTGAACGCCCCGAAGGTGGTTCGCTTCGAGCCGCCGGCAGTGATCACGGGCGAGCAGATCGACACGGTCATCAGTGCCTTCGCGCACGGGGTCCGGGTGGCCGCCGAGGTGGCACGAGCCGCCTCGTAGGGCCCAGCCACGCCGGGTGGACACGCCTATCAACATGGCGCCACACACGGTACTGTATGTGGATCATTGCCCTGAGCTCAGCGGCGCCGAACTGAGCCTGCTGGCTCTCGCCAGCGGCCTGGACAGATCACGCTTCCGCCCCATCGTCGTGCTGCCGTCGAACGGGCCACTGGCGCGGGCCCTCGCTGAGCAACGCATCCCAGTGCGGCTCGTCCCGATGGGTGGCCGGTTCCTGGGGCTCTCGCGCGGCTACGCTGCCGCCCATCCGCTCCGGACTGCAGCCATGCTGCGGCACGCCGTGCGCCCCGTGCGCCACCTGCGACGCATCATCAGGGAAGAGGGCGCCGCCGTGGTGCACAGTAACTCCTTGAAGGCCCACGTGCTGGCTGCGGCTGCGGCCCGTGGCACGAAGGCGGGGGTCATCTGGCACATGCGCGACATCCTGGCAGGGGGCCCGGCCGAAGCGACGCTGCGATGGGCGGCCCTGCGGTGGCCCGATCGCGTCGTCGCCATCTCCGAGGCCGTGCGAGACAGCATCGTCCGGCGCAAGGCGGATGCGCCCAATGTGGTCACGATCTACAACGGCATCGCTGTGGAGACCGGGCCCTCGGCGGACAATGCCAACGCCCTCCGGCGCGAGTTCGGCATTCCGGCCGATGCGCCGCTGGTGTGTCAGATCGGCCAAATCGCGCGGCGGAAGGGCCAACGAGAGTTCGTCGAGGCCGCCGCGGCGATCGTGAAGGCGCAGCCGGCAGCGCGGCTCCTTGTCGTCGGCAAGGTGCTCTTCCCGCAGAACGAGGCCGCGTACGAACAGGAGCTGCTGGAGCTGATCGAGCGGCTTGGCCTCGAGGACAGCGTGGTTCTCACGGGACACCGGCACGACGTGGCGCGCATCCTGGCGGCGTGCGATGTCATGGTGCACGCGGCGACGGAGCCGGAGCCCTTCGGCCGGGTGCTCATCGAGGCCATGGCAGCCGGAAAGCCCGTCGTGTCAACCGACGCGGGCGCAGCGCCGGAGATCGTGGTAGATCTGAACGGCTCCGGTGGCGAGCCGACGGGGATCCTCGTGCCGCCAGAGAGCCCAGGATGCATCGCCTCGGCCGTCCTGCGCCTTCTCAATGACACAGCCCTGGCCGAGAGGCTCGGGGCCGCCGGCCGCGAGCGCGTTCGGCGACACTTCACCATCGAGCGCACCGTGCGTCGGGTGGAGGAACTGTATTCCGAGCTTCTGGATGCCGATGACACGGGCTGACGGGCACGTCATGAGAGAACTGCGCCTCGCCATCGTCCACGACTACCTGAACCAATACGGCGGCGCCGAGCGCGTGGTGGAGATGCTTCATCGGATATACCCCTCGGCTCCCGTGTTCACGTCGCTCTATGATGCGCGGAAGATGCCCGCCACCTTCAGACAGATGGACGTGCGCACGTCGTTTCTGCAGCGCCTTCCCCTCTCCCGAAGGGCGCCAAAGCTGCTCCTGCCCCTGTACCCGGCGGCCTTTGAGAGCCTCGATCTGCGGCATTACGACGTGGTGCTCTCTTCCTCGTCCGCGTTCGCCAAAGGGGTCATCACGGGCCCAGAGGCGTTACATGTATGCTATTGCCACACGCCCATGCGCTTCGCGTGGCGCTATCACGACTACGTGGAGCGCGAGGGCTTCAGCGCGCCCGTGCGCTGGCTGTTGGGACTCATCATCAGCCGTCTGCGGGTGTGGGACGTCGTCACGGCCAACACCGTGGACTGTTTCGTCGCCAATTCGCACACCGTGGCCCGACGCATTCGAAAAGCCTACGGGCGGAGTGCGGAAGTGATCCACCCGCCCGTGGACTGCCGCCGCTTCCGCCCTGCCGATCGAATAGATGACTTCTTTCTCATCGTCTCCCGCCTTCGCGCCTACAAGCGCATCGACATTGCCGTCGCCGCCTTCAACCAGCTCGGCCTCCCGCTCAAAATCGTCGGCGACGGCGACGACCGCGGTCGCCTCCAGCACATGGCCGCACCAAACGTCGAGTTCCTCGGACATCGCCCCGATGGCGACGTGGCCGAGCTGCTCGCCCAGTGCCAGGCGCTGATCTTCCCGGGCGAAGAGGATTTCGGCATCGCTCCCCTCGAGGCGCAGGCCGCGGGCCGGCCCGTGATAGCCTATGGCGCCGGGGGCGCACTCGAGACCGTGGTGGACGGCGAGACGGGCATCCTCTTCGGGGAGCCCACCGCGGAGGCGCTCGCGGCTGCAGTACGGAGCTTCGAGCCGGCGAAGTTCGACCCAGCCCGCGTCCGCCAGCACGCCGAGCAGTTCGACGTCAGCGTGTTCGAGCGGCGCATCACCGAGTTCGTCGCTGCAAAGGTGCGGGAGCACAAGGAGCGAATGCCACTGACCGAGCGGGGGGACCGAGGCGGAGCAGGGGGCGCATGACGATGAAGATGACGGGCGGCGAAGCCGTCGTTGCCTCCCTCCAGGCGCATGGCGTGGAAGTCATTTTCGGCTTCCCCGGGAACCACACGGTGCCCATCTATGAGGCCCTGCGGCGTCAACAGGCTATTCGGCACGTTCTGGCGCGGCACGAGCAGGGGGCGGCCTTCATGGCCGACGGCTATGCGCGGAGCTCGGGTCGCGTCGGCGTCTGTGTGACGACAGCAGGCCCGGGAGCTACGAACACGGCCACGGCGGTGGCCGAGGCATGCTCGGACTGTGTGCCCCTGGTCGTGCTGAGCGCGCAGGTGGACACGCACATGCTCGGCAAGGGCGCCTACCACGACGTGGACCTGGCCTCCGTCTTTCGCCCTATCACCAAGTGGCGCGCGCGCGCCCATCGCTCCGCACACATCCCGGCCCTCCTCTCGCAGGCCTTCTGCGTGGCCCAGTCTCCCGCGCCCGGGCCCGTGCATCTGGAGCTGCCGCACGACCTGCTCCAGGCCGAAGACGACATCAGCATCGACCCTCCGATACCTCCCGCGGCGCCGGACCCCGCGACAAACGATGTGGCGCGAGCGGCCGATATTCTTCGGAGCGCCAAAATGCCGCTTCTGCTCGCCGGAGGCGGCGTCGTGAGCGCCGGCGCTTTGGTGGAGCTGCGGGAGCTGGCCGAGCGCCTCGGCGCACCCGTCGCCACGACGTGCATGGGCAAGGGGGCGATTCCCGACGATCACCCGCTGGCCATCGGCGTGTCGCAGGGGACGCGTGCGCGGGAGTACTTCGAGCTGGCCGATGTCGTCCTGGCCATCGGCTGCCGTTTCCGCCAGGTATCCACGCGGGGCTGGTCGCTGCCCATCCGCACGCTCATCCACGTGGACGCGGACCCAACCGCGTTCGGCCGAAGCTACACTCCCGAGTTGGCCATAGCCGCAGATGCCAGGCGAGCACTTGGGGCACTGCTAGAGTGCATCCCGCCACAGGATCAAGCCCGCGAGTGGGGATGGGCCGCGCACCTCCCGGCGGCGCCGCTTGAGCCGGGCGAAGGACGCGACGCCCTGCATGCGCAGATAGCCGACCAGTTACGCGCCAGCCTGGCCCGCGATGCGGTACTGTGCCTCGATGTGTGCATCTTGTCGTACCGACTGATACCGCGGTTCGCCGTCACGGCTCCCCGCTGCGTGTTGTATCCGGCCGCATTCATCGCCATGGGCTATGGCCTACCGGCCGCCATCGGTGCGAAGATGGCGCATCCCGACCGACAGGTCGCCTGCGTTGCCGGTGACGGCGGCTTCCTCATGACAGGCGTGGAACTGGCTACGGCCGTCAGGGAGGATCTGGCAATCCCCATCATCGTCTTCAACGACTCGTGCCTGCAAAGTGTGAAGGCTACCCACGAGCGCAGCTATGACGGCCACTCATTCGGCGTCGAGCTGGAGAATCCCGATTTCGTCGCCTTTGCCGCATCCTTCGGCGTCGATGGCTGCCGGGTAACGGAGCCCGAGGACACGCACGAGGCCATCCGGCGCGCCGTCAGCCACGACGGCTGCTTCCTCGTGGAGATCGTCCCCCCAACGGCAGCGGTCAGTGATCAGTGGTCAGCGTGACACGGCAGCACCGGCTGGGGTCAACCATTGGCAGCACAGAGGGGGATCACGACGTGTCCGACCTATGCCGCCTGGCGTCGCTGTGGACGTCAAGTCCGTTCGTTACTCTCGCCATCGCTCTGGGGATTACCACCGTGAGCGTGGCGGCCTTCGGGGACGTGCTCGATGACATCACGCGGCCGATAAAGGCCCAGCCCAGGCGCGCCTCGAGTGGGCTGTTCGACCCCGAGTCCAACCGGGACGCCCACCATGTCGTGCCCGGGCAGCGGTTCATACTTGCCGACCTCGAGGGGCCCGGCGAGATTCGCCACATCTGGTTCACCATCGCCAGCCGCGACCGCCGCTACCCGCGCTCGCTGGTGCTGCGCATCTACTGGGACGGCTCCGATGTCCCCTCCGTCGAGACGCCCATCGGCGACTTCTTCGCCGCCGGCAACGGGATGCGGGCGACCGTCCGGTCCGCCCCCATCGAGGTGAGCTCGTACGGCCGGGCCCTCAACTCGTACTGGCGCATGCCCTTCAGGCGTCACGCGCGCATAGAGGCGCACAACGAGGGGAATGAGCGCATGACGGTCTACTTCCAGTGCGATTGGCTGAAGCTGAAGGCACTCCCGCGGGACACCCTCTACTTCCACGCCCGCTACCGGCAGGAGTATCCGGCGAAACCCTTCTCGACGTACACCTTCTTCGACGGCAAGGGCGAGGGGCACTACGTGGGCACCGTGCTCTCCTCCCAGAACAACCTCGCCAGTTGGTACGGCGAGGCCGATGACCGATTCTACGTCGATGGTGAGGAGGTTCCCTCCATCGTCGGCACCGGCACCGAAGACTACTTCAATGACGCCTGGAATCTCCGGCTCTTCTCCCACCGCCGCGTCGGGGTGACGATCTGCGAGACGAAGGGGGAAGAGCGGCGCATCACCGCCTACCGCTGGCACATCGACGATCCGATCCCCTTCCGCAAGTCCCTCAAGGCCGAGATCGAGCGCCGCAGCTACGTCGCCATCCGCGACCCGGACACCGGGGAGCTCACCAGCTACGACTTCAAGTACCGACCGGACTACTTCTCCTCCGTCGCCTACTGGTACCAGAAGGGCATCGCCGAGCCCTTCTGTGAATTCCCGCCCGTGGAGGAGCGCATTCTGCCCGAGGTGTGGATCGAGGTGGCCAACATCGTCGATCAAGTGAAGGCCTCCCCGGGCCTGCAGCCCCGCCGCGCCTCCAACCGCACGTGCAACCTGAAGCGGTTCTTCTACCTGCGCAACGACGAGGTCGGGAGCTGGGTCGAGTTCCCCGTCACCATCCCCGACGAGGGCCGCTACTCCATGTCCGTCTTCCAGTCGCTCTTCGGCACATTCGGCGTCTGGAAGGTCAGCCTGCACGGCCCGGAGTTCGACGAGGTGCTGAATCCCGCGCTCGACTTCTACGATTACCTCCGGAGCCGTTCCGAGAACTGGCCGGAGAACTTCCACCACGGGACGCTCGTGGAGACAAAGGTGGGAGTGCACCGTCTGCGGCCGGGTGATTACACGGTGCGCTTCGAGTGTGTCGGAGCCAACCCCCTCTCGCGACATCCCGAGACGAGGGAGTTTGGGCGCGGCTACTCCCTGGGGCTGGATGCCCTCCTCTTCCGGCGCCTTCCTATCGACGATCCCGTTGAGTGGATGGAGAAGTACCTGGAGCAGGAGGAGGAGCTCTTCGCACGCATGGAGCGCGAGGCAAGGGCGACGGTGGCCACCCTTGTCGAGGCAGTAGAGAGATTCCGCCGCGACACCGGCGAATACCCGCGCGCTCTGGCGGAACTCCTGACCAGGCCCAAGAGGCTCGGGAGCGCCGGAGGGCAGTGGCCCTACTGCAATGGCTCCCGCATTCCGCTGGATCCGTGGGGCCAGCCGTATCGCTACCGCGCCCCGGGTGAGGTCCACCCGTGGAGCTTCGACCTCTGGTCGGTGCACGGCAATAGCCGACACCCGAAGGGCTGGATCGGCAACTGGGCATCACCGTACCAGGTCGAGGGAGCGATCGAGGGCGAGAGCCTGACGGTCGCGCGAGCCAGTGAGGGCATCAGCGCAGCACCCCAGCGGGTTGCGTCCTATGGCAGCGCGCCGATCTCGGGCGGAGGGCTGCTCTTCATTCGCCTGGATCGCCGGGGTGCCTGGGCCGAAATCCCGCTCCCGGAGCAGCTCACAGCCGGCCGTTACGAGGTCTTCATCTTCGCGGTGACCTCCTGGGACTATGGGATCGTGCGCTGGTCTCTCGCGGGGCAGCGCATCGGCGAGCCATTCGACGGCCACACGCCGACGATCGGACGCAAGGCGCTCAAGCGGGCGGTAGTAGAACTGGGAGGGGGGCCAAAGATGCTTCGCGTTGAGGCGATCGGCAAGAACGAGTACTCCACGGGATACTACGCGGGGCTCGACGCCATCCGGCTGCGTCCGCTGCCTTAAGGTGGTGCAGCCTCACCGCTACACCTGAATTCTGTAGCGTGCCCGGGCGCCTTCTTCGACGGCAGCGCTGACGCCCGACTGCCGCATGAGGGCCTCGAGCGCCTCGTTGGCGTCGGGAAAGCGATCTGCGGGGTCCTTCGCCAGCGCGCGGTCAAGGAACGTCTGCACGGCTGGACGTGCCTGGACGCCGAGGGCCTCGAGCGGGGGCGGCGATTCGCTCAAGTGCTTCAGCATCAACGCCACCGGATCGTCGGCGCAGAAGGGGGGGTGCCCGGCGAGAAGGGCGAAGAGCAGGCAGCCGATCGAGTACACATCGAGGCGCCGGTCGAAATCCTCCGCCCGGCACTGCTCTGGCGCTGAGTACGCCGCGTGGCCCAGCGCTTCGGCAGGCACGGGCGATGCGGCCTGGATCGCTGCCTCAGTGGCCAGCACAGCCTTCGCGTCCTGCAGGCGACAGGCGTGGTCGAACCCCACGAGCCGCACGGCCCCGTCGGCGTCAAACATGACGGCGGAGGGCGACAGGTGCCGGTGCACGATGCCCTGTTCATGTAGATGTCCCACTGCCGCACAAACGGCAGCGATGACGTCGGTGGCCTCCTGCTCCGCCAGAGGTCCCTCGATCAGCCTGTCGGCGAGGCTTGCGTTGAGCAGCTCCATGCAATAGGCGCCCGTATGTCCCCCTTTGGGCGCCCAGGCTTCGTAGACGGCGACGATGCCTTTGTGGGGCGCTTGCTCGGTGATATGCTGCAGCAGGTGTATCTCGTTCTGAAACAGCCGCTGACACGCCCGCTGGGCGTCGGCTGTGGCATGCCCGTCGGCACTGGTATCCACCGCGCGGGCGATGGCGAGCTCCTTGACGGCGCAAGCCCGGTTCTCACGGCGCCGCACAGCGCGGTAGACTTTGGCGCCCCAGGCGAGCCGTGTGAGGTTGACGTTGTGGAAGTGCCCCCACCAGTCCCCGCCCGCGTCGGGGGCGTCTGACCTGCCCACCACGCCCAACGTCACCGCGCGGGCATCGTCTCTCAAGCCACCGGCCGCAAGCACCGCTGTTCGGAAGCCGGCAGCAGACTCGTACCGCCCATCCGGATTCTTCTGCAGCGCTCGCATGACGACCGTATCAACGTCCGCGAAGAGCGATTCGTCCAGCTCGCTGGGCACCTTCGGCTCCGAGGCGACGTGGGCCATCATGACGGCGAGGTGACTCCCGCCGGTAAATGGGGGCTCGCCCACAAGCATGTGGTACAGGAGCGCCCCGGCGGCATAGATGTCGGACGCCAACGCTGCGGGATGCTTTTGCACTATTTCGGGTGCGACACACTCCGCGCAGTGCAGGTGCGCGGCCCGCTCTTGGCCGATGGCCTTCGCCGCAACGAGCGTCAGCCCCGTGGCGAGCAGCTTCACCTGCCCCTCGGTGTCCACGAGCACATTGTCCGGCGACACGTCCCCATGGACGATTCCGCTGCCGTGCAAGTGGGCGAGGGCGCGAAGCACCTCCCCCACGATGACGGCCGACTCTTTGAGCGAGAGCTTCCCGCGCTCCTCCAGCA
The DNA here is from genome assembly GCA_030601885.1 of Armatimonadota bacterium. Taxonomy (GTDB): domain Bacteria; phylum Armatimonadota; class Zipacnadia; order JAUWAU01; family JAUWAU01; genus JAUWAU01. The sequence goes on along the minus strand of JAUWAU010000001.1, from coordinate 295,065 downwards.
GTGCCCGTACCGTCTTGCCCACGACCGGCTCAGTGGCAACGTAATACTCCTCATCGGCCTCGCCGTGCTCCAGGGTGCGCGGCAGTGCCTCGTGCTCAAGAGCCTCCAGCAGAGCTACGTCGCGCACAAACACCTCCGGGAAGCTCACGGCGTCGGAACAGTCGCGCCGGAATACGCACATGGTGTACTGCGTGTCGCCGCGTCTGGCCGCGCATATCTTGTACGCCGGGGACTCGCCGATGACGAATTGCAGGGCGTACTCGCCGCATGCGGCCTTGTCGGCGACGGGAGACAGTCGCTGTATGCGCTGCTGTACGTCGGCGAAGCCAGGCTCGCGGCGGGCCACCTCTTTGAAGATGCGCAGTGCGGCCGATGCCTTTGCAGACTGCTCACAGCCCACCGCCGCCACATACATGGCACTGTCCACCTCGTCCGTCGAGGGCAAGCTGTACAGGTGCCGGTACGCCCGGTAATACTCTCCGCTGGCGATGCAGGCGGCGGCCAACAGCCGCCTGCTCTCGAGGTCCTCAGGATCAAGCTCGACCGACCGCGAGAGGGCCTGAAGAGCGTTGTCACCGCGGCCGAACTCGTTGTACAGCGCGCCCAGGTAGCGCACCAACTCGTGGCGATCCGGCTGCTCCGCCACTACCACCTCGCACACCGGGATGGCCCGCTCGTCCATAGCTTCGGCGTTCAGATACGCTTCGCAGAGGAAGCTCGCGGCACGCTGCAGGTCACCGGGGTCGGCAATGCCCATATCGTACCACGCCTGGGAGGCCTGGGCGGTCTTCTCATCGCTTCGCTCCTGCAACAAGGCCACGCGGGCGAACATCGTGGTGGCGCTGGCGTCCTGGGGGCACTCGTCGTACCACCTCTCGCACAGTTGCATGGCCTGCTCGCTCAGCGGATTGTTCCTGGCTTCCTCCTGAGCCAGTATTCTGAGCGCGGCGACGTTTCCCGGCCGGCGCTGAAGGAGCTGCCTGTACAGGCCGAGGGCCCTTCGATCGCGGCGGCTCAGAAGCAGGTACGCGTATGCTGCTGGGACGTGGATCATTCTGGATACAGCCGTCAGAAGCAGAGGAGCGAACAAGAAGCTGATGAGTGCGACCGCGGCGAGACCGTGCTTCCAGTGACGCTTGACGGCAACGTTGATGACTGCCGTTGAGGGGCTTTCAGCCGGGGCGCCGATCCGGCCAGCGGCCTTGAGCGCGCTGACCTTCTCGCCGACGCTTGTCGCGGCCGCGACGGCAGCAGTCGCGTGCTTCTTGGCTTCGTCGGCACTGCCCTTGGTCGTGAGGGCCTGGGCGAGGGCGAGACGGGCGGAGACGTTGTCAGGCTCCGCATCGACGGCGCGCCGGAAGTACGAAATGGCATCGTCAGGCTTGCTTTCGGCTTCGAAGATCTCCCCGAGAAGATACGCCGCACGTGCGTTCTTCTTGTCACGCGCAAATACCCGCAGTAAACCCAGCTTGGCGTTCTCCTGCTCCCCAAGCTCCATGCGTGCTTCGCTCAGGAGCAGCAGCAGAGCGGGATTGTTGTAGTCCTTCTTCCGAGCGGCCTCTATGCACTCTTTCGCCTTGAGCGGCTTGCCACTGCGCAGGTAGAAGCGCGCGACATCTATCTCGGCATTAAGCGCCTCCCGACGCTGCTTGGCCAACTCCTCGGCGGGTGCCTTCGCCTTCTCTGCGGCTGCCAGCTTGTTTCTACGGACCGACACCGACGCTTCCAGTAGCGCCGCACCGATGCCGCGCAAGCCTGCCTTCCCCACGACGATGCCGAGATCATGGCACAAGCCGGCGGGCTGGAAGTCCGCCCGCACGGCGAGGAACCCCAGCCACACAAGCACAGCTACGATGCCGACCGTCAGGATCGCTCGCCCGCTAATCATGAGTTGATCGCCCTCGCAGGCGCCCTCTTTGGTCACGCTCCTGGCAGCAGCGCGACTTACGGTTCGGCCATCTGGACGATGGCTTTCAGACAACCCTCCTGCATGTCGCAGAATGCCGCGAAGCCCGCCTCGATCTGCTCCAACGGCACTGTGTGCGTAACGACCCGAAGCGGGTCCGCGCCGGTGGTGTCGCACAGGTGCACATTGGCCGGGAAGTCTGACAAGTGCATGTACCAGGAGCCCATGATGGTAATATCGCGCCGGATGAGATCCGCTGACGGGCTGATCTCCAGCTTGCCGCATTCGCCCACGAATACGGCGCGGCCCTCCGGGCGGAGGCATTCAATGCACTGACGTCCCGCTGCCGGGTTGGCGCTGCACTCCATCGCCTTGTTGGCCCCGGTGCCGGTAAGCTCACGGATGCGACCGACTGCATCTTCGTTCTCGGGATCGATCGCGTGGTTCGCCCCCAGCTCCGACGCGGCCTCCCGCCGGTACTGGACCGGGTCCACAGCGATCACTCCAGCACCGTAGGCCTTCGCCGCCATGATGGCATTCAGGCCGATGGGGCCACAGCCAAATACCGCGACGGTATCTGGCGCGGCTGCGCCCACCCGGCGGACGGCCTTCGCCGGCGTGCCAAAGCAATCTGACATCAGGCACGCGCGGTCAAACGGCATCCGCGGCGGCATGCGCATCAGGTTCCGCTCCGGCGCCACGAGTAGCTCGCCGAAGCCGCCCGATACGCCGCCCTTGCGCTGCGGGCAGTAAGTGAACTGCCCCTGAAGGCAGAAGGCGCACTTCCCGCAGCCGATGACGTCGTAGACGACAACGCCATCGCCCTCGCCAACACGGGTGACCGCGTCCCCTACCTCGACGACTACGCCTGCCGCCTCATGCCCGTGCACGCCGGGCTTGGCGCCATCCGACAAGTACAACCGTTTGTCGGAGCCACAGATGCCAGACCGGATGACGCGCACGAGAACATCGTCTGGTGCGGCGATTTCGGGATCGGGTACGTCTTGGATTTCGATTCGCCGCCGTCCAACGAACGCTGCAGCACGCACTTTTTCAATGCCCTCCCTCTGTGCGGATCTTTGTGTGGCGGCGGGGCCCGGTGGCGAAGACGGCGCGTTTATGCGCATTGCCGATGAGATTCGCCGCCCGCCAGAGGCCTCAGATGGCCACGGCGCCGCCGACAGCTTCGTCAACGCGATTCCTCGCGGCCACTTCTACCCGAACGGAATGACGCCGGCCCGATTGGGCTCTGTGGCGGGGGCCTCGCCCGCAGAAGGCTCCGTCCCGGGCGTGGTGGTCGCTGGCTCCGCGGCGACTTCCACCACCGTGAAGCGCAACGGCGTGCCGAACAGCGCCGTTTCGCCGTCGTATGCTTGGGCCTCGTAGGTGCCCGCCTTCAGCCCCTGTCCCCTCAGCATTTCCACCCCGAAATGCACCTTGTGATTGCCCGGCTTGAGCACCACGTTCTCGGCCCGCGTCTGCGTGGTCCCATTGGGATCAGTGTACGTTATCTCGCACTTCACCGGCTTATTCGCCGGGGCGTCCCGGTACTCAAACCAGCAATAGGCTGCGGAGTCGGCGGTGGTGAACTGGGTCGTCGCCGGACCCGGCTGGCCCTGCGCATTGACGCTCACCACGACCTGCTGTTTCCGGACGACGAAATTGCCCCGCGTGCAGCCTTGCAGTAGGAGCACCGCCGACGCGGCGACAACAATCCAGGTGCCAAAGCGCCGTCTTGTGCGTGCCTTCATCGGTGCTACATCCTTTGCGCATGCAGCGAGTTGATCTGCGCCCAGCCCCATTCCCCTGACGATGGAGCCGTCACGCGGCTGCTCACCGCCGAGGCGGCCGCGACCTCTGCCTCCGAGCTTTTCGGCGCGAGGCCGGCGGCGGTGTCACCTGAGGGTTTATACCACACCGTTTACCTTTTGTTAGCGCCGAAGGCGCGGCTGCTCGGGGCACACTCATGGAGGTACGTCCGAGGGGTCGGCGAAGGGATACACGCAAGAAGCGCCCGAGGAGGTCCGCTGTTGCCATCGATGCCGAGCGGGCCTCGGCGCGACCGTGTAGCGGCTGCGGTGGTTCCTGGCCGAAACTTCCTGAAGGCTCAGCCGTATAAAGCACTCGGAGCGGCGATCGCACAATGGCATCATCGAGCCTTGACACGAGTGCCATCCAGGAGTTCAGCAAGCGCGTCATCGACAACGTCGAGCGGGTGATAGTGGGCAAGCGGGACGTCATCCGGCTCGTCCTCGTCGCCTTGCTGTGCGAGGGGCACATACTCCTGGAGGACGTGCCCGGGGTGGCCAAGACGATGCTCGCACGGGCCTTCGCGAGGTCACTTGGCTGCAGCTTCAACCGCATACAATGCACCCCCGACCTCCTGCCCTCCGACATCACCGGGGCATCCATCTTCAATCAGAAAACGAACGAGTTCGAGTTTCGCCCCGGGCCAGCTCTTTCTCAAATCGTGCTGGCCGACGAGATCAACCGGGCCACCCCCCGCACGCAATCCGCGCTGCTGGAGTGCATGGCCGAGCGGCAGATAACCGTGGATGGCGTGACGCACGAGGTGCCCCGGCCATCCATGGTCATGGCCACCCAGAATCCGGTGGAGCACGAGGGCACGTTTCCGCTCCCGGAGGCGCAGCTCGACCGTTTCTTGCTGCGCCTTTGCATCGGATATCCGTCGCTGGTGGACGAGAGCGCCATGCTCACCCGGCTCAAGGACGCGCACCCGATAGATTCGATCGAGCAAGCGGTCAGTGCCGATGAGCTCCTGGCCATGCAAGAGAGCATCCGAAGCGTGTATGTGCACGATGTGGTCCGCGACTACATCGTGCGCATCGTGCACACGACGCGGCGTTCGCCCGACTTGGCCCTCGGCGCGAGTCCGCGCGCGTCCCTGGCGCTGTACCGCACCTCCCAGGCCCTCGCAGCCATCGAGGGGCGCACTTACGCTCTGCCCGACGACGTCAAGACGATGTGCCTGTCTGTGTTGGCTCATCGGATGATTCTGAACCCCGAAAGTCGCCTCCGCGGTCGCATGATCGCGGACGTGACCACTGACTGCGTCAACGCCGTCCCGGCGCCGGTGGAGAGGCCCGCGTGATATCCGGCACAAGGCGTTGCGGGCGGGGCGAACTGCCGTGACCACCACCCGTCTGGCCATCATAATCATCGTCGTTCTCTTGCTCGCCTATCTGCTGCGCGTCGGGTTTTTCTCCTTCGCGCTGTACGTGCTCCTGGGGCTGGTGGCTGTCTCGCAGCTCATGGGCCGGTTCAGCCTGGTGGGCATACGGCACGAGCGCCATTGCAGCGTCGTCAAGGCCCGCATCGGTGACACTGTCACCATGCGCACCGAGGTGGTGAACGACAAGCCGCTGCCAGTGCTGTGGGTGCTGATGGACGATCAGGTCCCCTCAGGCCTGTCGTGCCGCGGCGAGCGGGGGCGAGCCATGCTCATGCGGCCCTTTCAGCGCCATCAGCTAAGGTATACGGTCGCCCTCAGTCGCCGCGGCTACCACCGGCTCGGACCATTGGTGCTGGAATCCGGCGACGCCTTCGGCCTCGTGCGGCGCTTTCGCGCCGGCCACAGCGCGCACTACGTCACGGTGTATCCTCAAGTGGTGCCCATCACCCGATACGAGCTCATGACGCGGCGTCCCGTTGGCGAGGTCCGCGTGCGGCAGCGCATGTACGAGGACCCCACGCGGCTGGCCGGCGTGCGGGAGTATGCGCGGGGCGACCCGCTCAGCCGCATCCACTGGAAGGCCACGGCGAAAACCCGGCGGCTCCACAGCAAGGTCTACGACCATTCCACCATGATCGGCGCCAACATCGTGCTGGACTTCGACGAGCGCGCCTGGGCCGAGGACTACCGATTCTACCGGTCGGAGTTGGCAATTGTTGCCGCCGCTTCCATCGCGAATTACATCGCCGAGCAGAAGCAGCTCGTGGGATTCATCAGCAACGGCGGCGATGCAGCCCCGCGGGCCAGGGAGGAGATGGAGGAGCTGCAGGCGACCAGCCGCCGGCAGCTCGAGCGCCTGCTGGCCGAGCGCGACCGATCGGAGGCGCTGCGGCCCGTGGAGGTCCCTCCACGGAAGGCGGGAGCGAACCTCCTGGAGATCTTCGAGACGCTGGCGCGCCTGGAGCTTCAGCCCGGGCTGTCCCTGGCGCAGATGCTAATGTCTGAATACAATCGGCTTCCCCGTGATGCCGCCCTGGTGCTCATTGTGCCACAGGTCCCGCCGGCACTTGTGCAGACCATCGCCCGGCTCAAGACGGCCGGCTTCGTCGTCTCGGTGTTCGTCGTGCTGAACGAGGAAGAGCACCTCATGGCCAGAGCCCGCCTCGCGCAGGAGGGCGTCAGCGTCTTCCATCTCACGCGCGAGGCCGACCTCTCCGTGCTTGCCATCCAGACCATATAGCGCCGATCGCACTCCCCAACACCGCGGGCGGCGGGCATTCCTGCCTGCCGCCCCCTTCTATCTGCGAGACCTGCCCAAGTGAAACTAAGAAAATAGTTGACACCGATGTCCAGGCTGCGTATACTGCAACGAAAGATTTAGTTGCCACAGAAGGGAGTAGCAGGGATGCCACGAAAGGACACACAACGCCTGACGCCCTTAGAGGCGCTCATCATGGACGCTGTGTGGAGCCTGTCGGAGGCGACGGTGCACGAGGTGCGGCAGCGCCTCCGCCCGGTCAAGCCGATGGCATACAACACCGTGCTGACGGTGATGCGCATTCTGCGTGATAAGGGCTTCCTCACGAGCGAACGCAACGGCCGGCGGGACGTGTACCGGCCGCTCGTTGCGCGGGAGCAGATGGCGCGCCGGTCGCTGAACGAGCTGCTGGAACAGTTCTTCGCGGGCTCGGCCCATGCACTCGTCAGCCAACTGCTCGACTCGGAGCGAGTGACCGAGGAGGAGATACGGGCCATTCGGCGGGAGTTGAACAGGAGGCTGCGCCAGCGGGAGGGGAGCGAAGATCGATGACTCAGTTGATCGAGGTGCTGAACGCCTTGGGCCGTTGGCTGGTCGGGCATCTGTGGCAGCTTAGCATCGAGTTGGCGGTGCTGACGGTGGTGGTTGTGGTGGCCATCTATGTGCTGCGGATCAAGTCGCCGGCGCTGCGGCACGCGTTCTGGGGGCTGGTGCTGATCAAGCCACTCGTGACGGTGCTGGTAGCGTCGCCGCTGTCGATGTACTCGGTGCTGGGCCGACCGGGCCCTGAACCCGCGGTCGTGCAGCCAGAGGCACGTGTCGGGGCGGAGCAGCCAGAGACACCCGGCCCGGCAGCGGCACGGGCGGCGGGTACGAGGCGAGGGACGATGGCGGAGAGGACCGAGGGAGCGCATCCGGCGATACCGGTGGCGGTGCTGCTGGGGCTGGATGGGATCGTCGCCCTGGCGTGGCTTGCAGTGGCCTCGGTGCTGGGGCTGCGTTTATTGGTGGGGTGCGCATACGTGGCGCTGCTTCGGCAGAGTGCGACGCCGCATGACCATGGGCCGCTGCACGAGGCCGTGGAGGAGGCGTTGGGGCAGCTCAGGCTGCGCCGTCGGGTGGGGATCGCCACTACGGGGGCGGTGCCGGGGCCGACCCTCACCGGCGTGCTCCGTCCGGTCATCCTGCTGCCGCAGCACCTGGCCGAGGGTCTGTCGCGGAGGCAGATCCGGATGATCGTGATGCACGAGCTTGTCCACGTGCGACGATGGGACAACCTGGTGGTGCTGGTGCAGCGCGCGGCTGAGATGCTGCTGTTCTTCCATCCGGTGGTCTGGCTGTGCGGCTGGATGATGCGGCGGGAGGCGGAGGCGGCGTGCGACGATGCGGTGCTGGCGGCGACGGGTGGCTCGGAGCTGTATGTGGACAGCCTGGCGCGCGTGGCCGAGATGAGCACCGGCCGGCCGCCGGCGCTGCTGGTGAACGGCTCCGTGACGGCCGAGTCGTACTTCGCGCAGCGGATGCGGAGGATCCTGTCGGGGCGCATCGGGCGGATGACGCGGCGGCTGACGATTGCGTCGGTGATCGCGATGGCGGCGGTCGCCGCCATCGGGCTGCCCACGACGTCGCCGCAGAGGATGCCGCGGGAGCTGCAGGCAGTGATCGACGGGCTCGCCCGGCGGGAGGCCCTGTTCAAGAGCTTCGAGGGCTGCCTGACGATGGTGAGGTTCCACGGCCCGGCCAGTGAGGATAGAAGCAATTGGCCAGACTTCGCCATGACGAAGTTCTACGCCGTTGATGTGCCCGGCAACAGGTGGCTGAGTGAGTGGAGGTGGCACTATCTCGATCGCCGGATTGGCTTCAAGCACCAGGTGAGCTGCTTCAACGGGTCGGTCTACGCCAGAAAGGGGGCTGACGATCCCTACTGGAACGTGACCAGTGAGGATGACTACGCCGCCGACTACTATGGGTACCTCCTGAGGGCGCTGCTCCTGCACAACAGTGCCGAGATGGCATGGGATGAGATGTTCGCGCAGCTGCGGAATGTGGCCATTACCGAGGAGCAGGTCGATGGGGCGACCTGTCTGCGGATCGAATGGGAGATGCGGCCCGCGGAGGTGCCGCTGTACAAAGCGCGGATGGTGCTCTGGGTGGATCCGGAGAGAGGATACGCCATACGGAAGCTGGCGAGCGTTCTCTCTCGTCTCGGTCGGAGCTTCCACGACCAAGTGTGGCACGCGTACGACTTCCGGGAGTATCCGGGCGGACTGTGGCTGCCGCAGCGGACGAAGACGGTGCGGTGTGCGTACACGGGCGACCCGCCGGTGCGAACGTGGGAGGAGGTGCAGACGTACGAGATCGCGGAGGCAAAGGTGAACGAGCCGCTCAGCAGAGACTACTTTGCCAGCCTCGATTTCCCCACGGACAGGCAGCCGAGGAATCCGTACGAGCCGAAGCTCACGGATGACGACCCCAAGCAGGCCAAGCGGCGGGAGGAGCTCCTGAGGCGGGTGAATGCCGGGCCGGGGGATGCGAGTACCTTCGTGGAGCCACTGCCGAAGCTGAAGGCGTCGCTGGCGGAGATGATCTCGCCGGGGCGCGCGGCGGAGCTGGTGGCGGAGGAGACGAAGGCGCGGGAAGCGGGGCGCCGGGCCGCGTGCAGCTCGAATCTGAAGCAGGTCGTGATGGCGCTGCAGATGCATCGCACGGACGGAGGCTCGTTGGGACTGGGCTGGGTCGAGGGCGCCAGGAAGTATCTCGGAGGCAACGCCGAGTCGACCCTTCGCTGCCCATCGCGGCGGGAGGTCGGGGTTGGGTTCGCACTGAACGAGGCACTGATCGGAGCGACGTCGGACAGGATCTGGGATCTGGATGAGACGGTGCTGCTCTTTGAGTCCAGCATCGGCGGCGACAGCCCCATAGGCGGGGCGCGCGACGTTCCCGAGGGCGGAGTGCACGACGGGAGAGTCCACGTGGGATTTGCCGATGGGCACGTTCAGTTGCTGCCCGTGGCGGAGGCGAAGAAGCTGCTGAACGCGCCGGGAGGAACGGCTCGATGATGCACTTGACTGGGATGCTGAACGGCCTGGGCCGTTGGCTGGTGGGGCATGTGTGGCAGCTTAGCGTCGAACTGGTGGTGCTCGCCGTAGTCGTCATGCTGGCCATCTATGTGCTGCGGATCAAGTCGCCGGCGCTGCGGCATGCGTTCTGGGGGCTGGTGCTGATCAAGCCAGTTGTGACGCTCCTCGTGGCGTCACCGCTGTCACTGCACTGGTTCCTGTTGCCCCCAGTCCAGGACCCTGTGCCCGCAGCAGTCACGCCGCCGGTGGCAAGAGAGCGCGCGGAGACGACGCCGGCGCGCACGGAGCCGGCGACGAGCGAGAAGGCGCCGGTTTTGGCGCCTGCAATGACGAAGCTGGGCCTCCATGGCGCCATTGGCCTCGCGTGGCTGGTGATAGCATCGGCGCTCGGCTTGCGGGTCTTGATGGGTTGTGCATTTGTCGCGCTCCTTCGCCAGAGCGCGACGCTGCAGCGTGATGGACCGCTGCACGAGGCCTTGCAGGAGGCCTTAAGGGAACTCAAGCTGGGCCGTCGGGTAAGCATTGCCACCTCGGGGGCCGTGCGCGGGCCCGTCGTCACGGGCACACTTCGCCCGGCCATCGTGCTGCCGCAAAGGCTGGCCGGCGAGCTCTCGGCCGAGCAGGTCAAGTTGGTCGTGATGCACGAGCTGGTGCACGTGCGACGATGGGACAATCTGGTGGTGCTGGTGCAGCGGGTGGCCGAGATGCTCCTGTTCTTCCACCCGGTGATCTGGCTGTGCGGGTGGATGATGCGGCGTGAGGCGGAGGCGGCGTGCGACGACGCAGTGCTCGCCTCCACTGGCGGCTCGGAGCTGTACGCCGACAGCCTCACACGCGTGGCGGAGATGACCGTGGGCCGCCCCCCGGTGCTGCTCGCAAGTGCCTCCGCCACAGCCGAGTCGCACTTTGCGCACCGGGTGCGAAGGATCCTGGATGGAGGTGTTGGCCGAATGACGATCCGTGTAACCATTGTGTCGGTGATCGCCCTCGTAGCAGTCGCCTGCCTCGCCCTGCCCAGAATGTTGGGGCAGAAAGCTACCAGCGAACAGCGAGAGGTGAGCGCCGCGCTAGCCCGACGGGCAGAGCTGTTCAAGAGCTTCGAGGGCTATGTGACCATGATCCGCTTCTACAACCCGCGAGTTCCCCGCACCAACGAACCGCTGGACCACGCGGGCATCAAATTCTACGTCATGGACGAGGCGCACGATCGATGGCTTGTCGAGACAACGTGGCACTGGTCGCCCCAGGAGGGTCGCGATAGCCCGCTCTCTCAGCACACGGCGCTGATTCGGAACGAGGGAACCGAGGCGAAAAAGTGGATCCTCGATCACGAGACGAAGTGGATACGCCGAAGCCGCCCGGAGAGCTGCTACCCCGTGCGTAGCGAGTTCATGCGGAAGGTGCTCTTCCTGCAGAGCCATGGTCTCCCCGGGGCGGAGCATGTCTCCGTCACCAACGAGGAAGTGGACGGCGTCCCCTGCCGCCGGCTTGCCGGAGAGATGCGGCAAGAGGGCCCTGGCCTGAAGAGCGCTGACGCGCTCTGGGTTGACCCGGCCAAGGGGTTCGCCGTTCGAAAGTATGCCTGGGCGTTGTATCGAGGGAGGCGTCCGATTGTGGGAGAGATCGGCCACGCCTACGACTTGCGCGAACACGAGGAGGGGCTCTGGCTCCCGGGTCGCACGCGCATTGTACGGTACGAGGCCCACGGCGATCAGGGCTGGACGTGGGGTGAGGTGAGTCTATTCGATATCCAGGAGGCGAAGGTCAACCAGGCGTTGAGCCAGGACTTCTTTAGCGGCTTCGTCTTCAAGGCCGAATACAACGACATCCCCTACCAGCCCCGCATCATCGACACTGATCCAGGGTACATCAAGCTCAAGGAGGCTCTCTTCAAGCGGCAGGCCGAAGGCCCGGGCGATCCGGCCAACTTCGTGGAGGAGCTGCCGGAGCTCAAGTTCCCGGCAGAGGAGGGAGGGCCGCAGGAGACCAGCGCTCGGCCACCCGCGCCGGAACTGACGCCCGCTCAGGTCGAAGAGCGCGACAGGCAGCGTCAGCGCTGGTGCCTCAGCCACATGAAACAGCTCCTGCTCGGGCTGCTGATGTATTGTGAGCAGGGAAATCCGTTGCGGCCGACCTGGGTCGAGGACATCTCGACGTATATGCGCAACGAGGCTCTCTTCCGCTGCCCCTCACGGCAGGAGCTGAAGGTTGGCTTCGCGCTGAACCAAGCGCTGCTGGGGCTCACACTCGCCGATATCGCGCGGCCGGCCGAGACGGTCCTGTTGTTTGAGTCCAATGTCGGTGGCGACAGCCCGATTGGGCGGGCCAGTGACGTGCCCAACGACGGCGTGCACAATGGCGGCATCCACGTAGGATTCGCCGATGGGCACGGTCGGTGGGTGCCGGTGGCGGAGGCGAAGAAGCTGCTCGAAGCGTCAGATGAAAGTGCTCAATGATGCTATTGATTGACACGCTGAACGGCCTCGACCGATGGCTCGTCGGCCATTTGTGGCAGCTTAGCGTTGAGCTCGCGGTCCTGGCCACGGTCGTCGGCGCCTCCACCAGTTTCCTCACGCCGGTGGGGCATCAGGCAAACATACTGGTGTTCGGGCCGGGGGGATACCGCTTCTTCGACTACACCCGCGTCGGAAGGCTCACGGCTTGACCAGCAAGCCGTGCCACACGAGTTCGACTATGCCCCACCTTCGCGCTCCTCGTACGGCCGCGGCTTCGGAATCCCGAACGTCTCCCGCTTGCAGTCCAGGTAGTACAGATAGTTCTCGTAGCTGACGTCCGGCGGCACGCGGTGGTCTACGTGGGGGATGAAGCCGCCGTCCTCGACCAGCGGCACGAGCCGCTGCACCTCGCGCTCGATGGCCCTCTTGTCCCGGGCCAGCTCCCGCTTGTTCACGCCACCGGCCAGGAGGATGTCGTGCCCGAAGCGCTCCCTTAGTGCGATGGGATCGGTGCCGGCGGCGACCTCCACGGGGAACATGCAGTTCACCCCGCCCTCCAGCCACAGGTGCACCACGTCGTTGATGTTCCCGTCGCAGTCGGTGATCACCACGTCGCAACCGTGCCCGTGCAGCAGGTCGGTGATGCGCTTGTAGCGCGGCACGAGGAACTCGGCGAACATCTTCGGCGAGATGATGCACCCGTGGTTGAAGCACATGTCCTCCCAGCCGCTGGCGAAGTCGAACTTCACGCCGGGGAACTCGAGGCACGGCTTCATGAGGGCGATGATGAACTGGCAGAGGTGCTCCACCATGTCGTGGATCAGGTCGGGCTGCTCGGCGCAGGCGATGCTGATGTTCTCGAAGCCCATCCAGTTCCGCAGCCAGCCGAACAGGCTGCCGAAGCCGATCCCCACGGGCACGTCGGCGGCCACGAGGCGCTGCATGCGCTGCTCGAAGTCGCCCGGCTGGCGCTCCGGCGTGTCGGGGTCGAGGCGCTTCTTGAAGTCCTCCCAGTCGGCGCGGCTCTCGATGGGGAACTTGAGGTACTTGGGGATGGACGAGGAGCCATCCTTGTTCACCATGTGCAGCACGCCGGCGCTGTCCTGGACGATGCGGTGCCGCTCGTCCTCCTCGACGACCTTCGACTCGAAGGCCGGGATGAGCCCATGCCTGACCGGCGCGCCGACGCGCGGCGCGAAGCCGAAGAAGCGATCGGCCTTGGCGTTGGTGTCCACCCATTCCGGCAGGCCCTGCCTGTGCCACTCCCGCAGCGTATCGTCCCAGTAGCCGAACTCCTCGTCCGGCACGTGATCAACCGGCTCGAAGTGCATCGTGCGCACAAAGCGTTGCCTGTTAGAGGCATGGTTCTTACAGCCATCGCGATGGGTCATGGTGCCTCCGTGGATCTGATGGCGCCGCCGGGCGTCGCATTGGTGCGCCCACACTTCGGCGCCTAACGCCGCGGGGCCTTCGTCGCCCCCACCCCGGCCTGCTGCGCTGCGCCACGCGTCCTGCACAGCACTGCCCTGGCGTCGCGCCCCGCCAGCCTTTGCCTTCTCCTTCTTCTTAGCCTTTACTGTAGCCGGTCACCCGTGGGCCGGCGCCTTTGCCTTCCGCCTTGCCTCCTTGCCACAGCGCGAGAGGATGCGACGCCCTCGCTATGTCCCCCGCCCGCCTCTGCCTTCTCCTTCTTCTTGGCCTTTACTGTAGCCGGCGCCTTTGCCTTCCGCCTTGCCTCCCCGCGCGCAGGATGCTCCACCCCGTACGGAGAATATCGCATGGGGAGCGCCTTCGCGGCACCTGGACCACATGCCGGCGCACGAACCCGCCGGCGCCAGAGCCTTCGTCGGCGACTGCAGGAATAAATGGGCATTATGTCCCCGGATTACAACTGTTCGGAGGAGAAAAAGGAGCGAAAATGGCGATTCAAGTGACCGTCATCGGCGCGGGCAGCGTCGTGTTTTCTCTGGGACTGGTCAAGGACCTGTGTCTGACCGAGGGACTGAAGGGCAGCAAGGTCCACTTCATGGACATCGACGAGGAACGACTCGAGATCGTGTACCGGCTGGCCGGGCGCTACGCCGAGGACCTGGGCGCCGATCTCGAATTCGAGCATTCCCTGGACCGCGAGAGATCGCTGCAGGACGCCGATTTCATCATCAATACCGCCACCGTCACCCACAATGAATACTTCGGTAAGCGCCGACGGGAGATGACGGCCGAACACGGGTACTTCTACGGCCGCACGGGCATGCCCGAATACCACAACCTGCAACTGTTCCTCGACGTGGCCAGGGATGCGGAGAGGATCTGCCCGGATGCGTGGACGCTGCTGGCGGGGAATCCGGTCTTCGACGGCACTACGCTGATGGGCCGCGAGACGGGCATCAAGGTCTGCGGACTGTGCCACGGGCACTACGGCTATCAGACCATCGCCCGAGCCATCGGCCTGGACCCGGATCGGATCACCTGGCAGGCCCCGGGCCTGAACCACAACATCTGGCTCACCCACTTCTATCAGGACGGCCGGGATGTCTATCCCGTGCTCGACGCGTGGATCGAAAACGAGGCGGAGGGGTACTGGAAAGCGGCGGAGGAGGATGGCGGGGTATCCGCACAGATGTCCCCGTCGGCCATCCACCAGTACAGGATGTTCGCTCTGATGCCGGTGGGAGATACGCCGCGCCGGGGAGGATGGTGGTACCACGTTGACCTCGAGACGCGGCGCCGCTGGTACGGCGGCAGCGGCGGCGGGGATACTCCCGAGGGCAGAGACCGGATACTCAAGGGCAAAGAGAAGAAGCTCGAGCGGATGAAGGAGGCGGCTTTCGACGCCAAGATCCGACCGCTCGACCTGTTCGGCAGCAAGAAGACCCGCGAGCAACACGTCCCGATCATCGACGGACTGGTCAACGACAACGAGGGCCAGTTCCAGGTCAACGTGCTCAACAACGGCGCCCTGGCCGGAATTCCGGACGACGTGGCGGTCGAGGTGCCGGCGATCGTCAACCGCAAGGGGATTCAGCCGCTGCGGGTCGAGCCGCTGCCGCCCAAGATCATGCTGGAGTGCATCTATCCGGAGTGGCTGCGAATGGAGCGCACTCTGGAGGCGCTGCTGACCGGCGACCTGTCGATGATGCTGTGGGGGGTCCTGGAGAGCCATCAGACGCGCTCGTACGACCAGGCGATGGAGGTGCTGGAAGCGCTGCTCCACATCGAGCCGAACGAGCCGATGGCCCATGTCGAGGATATCAACGAGCACTACAACTGGCCGAAGAACTGGGGATGAGTCCGGCAGTATGACGACGGAAATTCAGGGACATACTGCTCATTTCCGCGCTCGTCTGCAAGCGCGAGAGCGCATCCAAAGAATGGGTATTATGTCCCCGGATTTATGTCCGGATTTGAGCCGATGTGACCGCGCGTTCTGGCCCCCCTTTCTCACCAGCGCTACCTCAGCACCTGGGCAACCTCGCCCTCGACCACGTCTACTATGGACGCAGGGAAGCCGTCCCAACCCGGCGAAGGCAGCTCCAGGCACGCACGCTCCACGCCACGCGGAAGCACAGCGGCCCAGTTCGTCCTGATGATGTGCCCTATCCACCATCAGCCTAGGAGAATGCCATGACCGAATCCCACGACACCCCAAAACCCACCCGTCGACAGTTCCTCCAACGGAGCGGCTCGCTCGCCGTGGGCGCGGCCGTGCTCGGCAGCCTGGCGCGCGGCGTTCACACCGCCGAAGACAACACGATTCGCCTGGCGCTGATTGGCTGCGGCGGGCGCGGCACCGGCGCCGTTCGCGATGCCTTGTCCGTTCCCGACAGTGGACCGGTCAAGCTGTACGCCATGGCCGATCTACTGGAGACCCGTATATCCCGGACGTACGACGGGCTGAAGGAGAAGTTCGGCGACAGGATCGACGTCTCCGAGGACCGGAAGTTCCTCGGGTTCGACGCTTACCGCCACGCGATCGACATCCTCCGGCCCGGCGACATCGCCATGTGCACCACGCGAGCCTACATCCGACCGGTCCACGTCGAGTACGCCGTCCAGAAGGGCATCAACGTCTTCATGGAAAAGCCGTTTGCGCCGGATCCGGGCGGTCTGCATCGGCTGCTCCGTGCGGGCGAGCAGGCGGAGGAGAAGAACGTCAAGATCGCCGCTGGACTCCAGTGCCGCCACTCCCCGGCACGCGAGCAGTTGATTGACCAAATCCGCGACGGCGCCATGGGGGAGATACCGCTCATCCGCGCCAACCGCCTCGGCGGCGGCGGATGGCTCAAGCCTCAGGGAGAGAGCGCCACCGACCTGATGAGCCAACTCCAGTTCGGCAGGATCCATCTGTTCTGGATTGGCTCGGGCCACATGGTCGATTACTTGATCCACCAGATCGACGAGTGCTGCTGGATCAAGGATGCCTGGCCCGTTTCTGCCAATGGCCTGGGCGGACGCGTGCCGGGAAGCCAGGATTGCGGCCAGAACATCGACGTCTACTCGATGGAATTCACGTTCGCCGACGGCACCAAGGCGTTCTGTGGTTTCCGCCGAATCAACAAGACCCGCGGTGAGTTTGCCACGTACATCCACGGTACCAAGTGCGCAGCACAATTCTCCGGCAGAACTCACCGTGCCACCGTCCACAGGTTCAAGGACCAACGGATCGACGACGACAACATCGCCTGGACCCCCACCGCCGACGAGCACAGTCCTTGGCAGTACGAATGGAACGATTTCATCGCCAGCATCCGGAACGATCGGCCGCACAACGAAGCCAAACGTGCGGTCTACTCGGACCTCACCGCGCTCATGGGCCGCGCCGCCTGCCACACCGGGCAAACCGTTACCTGGGACGACATGATGAAGTCCAGCTTCCAGTTCTGCGACTACCTCGACACCTTGACCCCCGACAGCCCCGTCCCCGTCAGACCCGACGAAGACGGCCGATTCCCCGTCCCCATCCCGGGCCACTGGCAGGAGCTTTGAGACAGAATCCGCTATCCCGGACAAAATCCGGGGACACAACACTCATTTCCGCGCTCGTCTGCACCCGCGAGAGCGCATCCAAAGAATGGGTATTATGTCCCCGGGTTCTGACGCCTTTGCCTTCTTCTTCTTCTCGGCCTTTACTGGTCGAGTAGCTAGGCCATTCGGCTTCGCCCTCACAGATCCGAGCGTGCGGCTTTCCCGCACTCGGCTCCTCTTGAAAGTTACCGCACGACGGCTCCCGCAGGATGCCGGCCATGAGTGATCCGCGGCCGCGGAAGTGGGAAATGCTCAAGCAACTGCAGGAAGCGCTCCCAGCTCAAGCTGCGTTTCCGGTCCCGACGCCGCAGCGCTCGGTGCCACAGGCGACCCACTTCCCACCAGAACGTCTGCAGCGACCGGAAGTTGCACGGCACACCAAAGTACGCATAGTGCCCGTGCAGCACCTGAGACAGCCACTTGTGCTGCTCGGCCACCGGCTGGTGCATCCGCCGCCTCGCCTCCGCGCGAAGCTGCTTGAGCTTGCGGCACAGACGCTTGCCTTGCGTCTTGCGCTTGACCATGAAACGTCCGCTCCGGGTTCGACTGCAATAGTGAGTGAAACCCAGGAACTCGAACGTTTCGGGTCGGCGTTCGCCGCGACGCGCCCGGCGCTCGGCAGCAAATCTGCCAAACTCAATCAGCCGCGTCTTGTCCTCGTGCAGCGCCAGGCCACATTGGCTCAGGCGCGCCTTGAGGGCCGCCAACATCTCCTGCCCATCGCGCTCATGCTTGCAGCCCATCACGAAATCGTCCGCATAGCGCACCACTATCATCGGACCTCGCGCCGCGGACGCCTGC
The DNA here is from genome assembly GCA_030601885.1 of Armatimonadota bacterium. Lineage (GTDB taxonomy): Bacteria > Armatimonadota > Zipacnadia > JAUWAU01 > JAUWAU01 > JAUWAU01. The sequence goes on along the minus strand of JAUWAU010000001.1, from coordinate 277,346 downwards.
CATCGTTGGACCCACACATCAAGCGCGTAGTGCAAGTAGACATTGGCCAGCAGCGGGCTAATCACCGCCCCCTGCGGCGTTCCCTCTTCCGACGGCTCACACTCTCCGCTCTCCAGAATGCCGACCCTCAGCCACTGCCGTATCAGGCGCAGTATCCGTTTGTCGGCAATCCTTACCGCGAGCGCCCGCAGCATCAGCTCGTGGTCAACCGAGTCAAAGAAGCTGCGGATGTCCGCATCGAGCACGTAGTTCACCGGCTGCTTCATCAGCCCGTCAAACAGCGCCTGCAGCGCATCGTGAGCGCTCCGTCCGCGCCGAAACCCGAACGAGCAGTGCACGAAATCCAACCTCGTAGATGGCATTCAGCACCTCGGCGACCGCGCCCTGGACTATCTTGTCCTCGAGCGCGGGAATGCCAAGGGCTCTGTGGCCACCGTCTGCCTTGGGGATGTACACCCGGCGTATCGGCTGCGGCCGGTAGGTGCCGGTATGCACTCGCGCGTGCAGAGCCTCCAGGTTCTGCTGCAGCTTCGGCTCATAGCTGGCGACGGTTTCCCCATCCACACCTGCGCTGGCGCTGCGCTTGAGCCGATGAAACGACCTTCTCATCGCCGCAACGTCCACATGGTGCAGCGACGCGGTGAACCTCGTCCGGCGGTCCCGCCGGGCCGCCTGCTTCACCCGCTGGAGATTGGGCGGCACAGCTACCCGGCTCTGTGTCCGGACCGTGGCCATCTCCGTTGGGCTCCTTTCAAGCCGGTCCCTTCCCTCCGACCGCCTCGTTGCCTTCGGCGGCATCAACGGTACTATGGACCGGTCCGACGCCCGACCTCAGCTCGGTGTCGCGCTCCGGTTTTCCCTCGCGCCACACCCCCGTCGGTGACCACTCCGACGGACCCGGTCGGGCCTCCTGGGTTCCGAAAGCGGCCTTTCGCGCGTGATGCCGTCCACGACCCCGGCGGAGCGACGCCGTCTCGCCCTAGCGACGGCGCACATGCTGCCTTCGCTGTAGCTAACCAGTTGGGCCTCCGCGATATCGTGAATTTCGGGGCTATGCTACCCGCACCTCACACGACCCCTGTGTACGCTTCAGACCATACGTTACCGCATGGCCCGCAACACTCGGTTCCGGGCTGCCAGCTACGGCTTTGCCCGGGCAGGACTTGCACCTGCCGGTCGCTTCCAGCTTATCCCAGCGCACTAGCCGGTCACCTGTGGGCCGGCTGCCTTTGCCTTTTAGCCTCTTCCTTGCCTCCCGGTGCGCAGGATGCTCCACCCCATACGGAGAATATCCTATTGGGAGCGTCTTAGCGGCACCTGGATCACATGCCGGCGCACGAATGCGCCGGCGCTAGAGCCTTCGTCGGCGACTGCAGCAACAAATAGGTATTATGTCCCCCGGATTAATGTCCCCGGAATTATCCGGGCATTCCGGAATTGGGAGGCAAGAATTTAGTATGGTGTCCCCGGAATTACTGCTGCTCGGATGATCTGGATTGTGCTGTGTCGTGGCGTGGTGTTTACCAAGTCGAGTAGTACGTGCCGTCGGACGCCATGGCCATGCAATTTACGTGGACTTCGCCAACACCGGGTGCAGCCTGGAGGTAGACCCAGTTCCGGTTTCCGTGAAGCGGGTCCCACGGCAGGCCGCCACCGGCGGTGGTTATGTACGGGCCCTTGTAATCAGACGCGTTGATGGGTAGCATGCGGCTCCACGGGTCAAGGCCCCCCGCGGGCGGCTCGCTCGCAGGCTTCGTGAGGTCAGACAGGTGGCACGGGTACAGCCCTGTATCCGACAGGAAGAGCCCGACGGCGTCCCGCAACTGCTGCAGTGTGGCTCGGAGGTCGGCCTCCCTTTGCAGCAGCTCCGGGTCCGGCGGGGGTTCTGGCCCCACCACCCCCTGACTCCCACACCCTGGAACTACGGTCCAGGCGAGGATGGCAACCACGACAATGAAGATTAGGGCCTCAATCCGTGTAAAGCCATGCCGATGTGTCATGGCCACTGCACCTCCGCAAAGGCCTCTTGTCCGCCCTCAATCGATGTCGCCTGGCCCGGACCTGCTGCTGGGATGATCTGGATTGTGCTGTGTCGTGGCATGGTGTTTACCAAGTCGAGTAGTACGTGCCGTCGGACGCCATGGCCATGCATTGTACGTGGACTTCGCCAACATTGGGTGCACACGTGCCGTAGACCCAGTTCTGGTATCCGTGAATCGGCTCGCACGGCAGGCCGCCGCCACAGGCGGTGGTCATGTACGGGCCCTTGTAATCAGAGGCGTTGATGCGTACGGCGCAGCCGTCGGCGTTAAGGCCCACCTCGGGCGGCTCGCTCGCAGGCTTCGTGATCTCAGACAGGTCCGACGGGTACGCCCCTGTATCCGACAGGAAGAGCCCGACGGCATCCCGCACCTCCTGCAGTGTGGCTCGGAGGTCGGCCTCCCTTTGCAGCAACTCCGCGTCCGGCGGCGGCGCTTCTGGCCCCACCACCCCCTGACTCCCACACCCTGGAACTACGGTCCAGGCGAGGATGGCAACCACGACAATGAAGATTAGGGCCTCAATCCGTGTAAAGCCATGCCGATGTGTCATGGCGACTGCACCTCCGCAAAGGCCTCTTGTCCGCCCCCAATCGATGTCGCTTGGCCCTTCCGCCTCATCCGGGCTCGGCGGGGCCACGGGGGCCCGGCTCTTCCCACGACAGCAGGGCGCATTGTCTCCTTACCATACGGCGGCTGGGCGGGACACTACGAGAATTCCGGGGACACCATACTGAATTGTTGCGGCCGTGCTTCTACCGCCCCCTTCCCACCGCGATCTGGGGCGGACAAGTCATGTCTGAGCTCCCACGCGCTGGCAAGCGTCTCTCTGCGCGACCCTCACTACTCCGCCTTCGCGATCCACCCATCCCTCTGCTTCACGTACACTGCCGAGTGGTTCTCGAATCTGATGGGCACGGCGCGGCGGTACTGCCAGCGGCGCGTGCCGCCCCAGACGGACTCCGTGATGTAGCCGTCGGCGTCGAACAACTCGGTGCTCACCTGGTTGCCGTCGCGGTCGTAGTACTCGCGGCGGGCCCACGCTCAAGAGGGGGCGAACCTGCACGCGGATAACAGCGATGTCTCTCAGGCGAAGAACTCGTCTATCTCGTCATTCGTGAAGCCAAGTTTCTTCAGGACCTTGCGTTGGCCGTGGCTGTTCGGCTCGGAGCCGTCATGGAAGGTGTCGCTGGGCAGCTTCTATGGTCTTCGTCTGCGCATAGGCGGGTTCAGGCCGTGGCGTACTCAAAGGGCGATACTGTGAACTCTGGCGCCACACTGATCTCCTCGCGCGCTCCCTTCTTCCGCCGCGCGGACGGATCTGGCGCCATGAATTCGCCCAAGGCCTCCAGCGTAGTGGGGCCTACGGGCACCTCATCCGGCCCGGTGCGTGCGCGCTCGAATTCCAGCAAATCAATGGCTTGACGAATCGCCTCATCCTCCGAACGGGCCATTGCCATGACGCCGATCTCGAAGAAGAGCGCACCCCACAGCCCGTCCTCGAAGCGCCGGAGTACACCGTGGTAAACCGCGGCAGGCTCGTCCGTGGACCTGCGCTTGGCCGTTATGCGACGCCGCCCTCCGGGACACATGCTCATTCCTCGCTGCATCGCATCGCCAGATGATTCCTCATTGCAGGCGGCTGAGAATCCCAGCGTCGCGACGCTTCGCAGGATCGCTACAGCTGACCAAGCACGCCATCGGCCGACTGCAGCGCCCAGTCCAGCATCATTTCGAGCTGGGGAACAACATCGTCATAGTCGCACTGGTTTCGCCATGCGCGCAACTCATCGAGGCCCCCCGCGATGTCGTCCCTCCCCTGCTCCCGGAAGCAGTCCCTCAGGCGTCCGTGGTCCGCCGCCCCTCGTGTCCGACGGAAACCGTACTCTCTCTCGGCGTGGTCCTCCGCGACCCCATAGGCCGCGAAGTAGGCCCTCCCTACGGCACACCGCGAGCTCGCCCCTTGCGTGAAGCCGGCTCCGGCCCGCCCTTGGAGGTACCGCGCAAGATCCAGGAATTCCTTCCAATCGAAGGGCATCGGTACTAACCCGGATTCTGGAAGTCGGTCGTGACTACGAGCCACCCAGATTTGCCACGGAGTTCGGGCCTGACACTCTCGGATATGCTCCGGATCATCTCCCGGACTGACGCGTCATAGTTCTCCGACCGTACATACAAGGCTAAGTACTCGTCCTCGATTTCCGGATCGCGATAGCGTTCCAGAGACAACTTCGTCTTGTGCTTGGCGCTCTTGGCGTGCTCTGCAGCTATCGCGCTGGCTAACTGGACCACGGCAACCATGTCCGGGTGACGCTGCAGGTACCCGCGTACAGCAATGCGCTGTGGCACTTGAATGCCGCAATCTACCACCTCTCCCAATACCCCGTTGATCTCGGCGATCTCGTCGCCTTCTGTCATCGATGGCGGGCATAGCACGCTAATCAGCCGCACGCGCTCAAGCTCGGACTGGAACACATTGCGCAATAGGTCATCTACCTGCTGCAGCGCGGCAGGCAGCTCGTGCGTCGAGGTGTCCATGAGCGCCTACTCCTCCTCCAGATGATCGTCGAGGTAGCCTGTATCTTTGATCGCCTTCAGGGCCCTGGCTTTGGCCCGGCGCACGACATCTTCGTGCGCACTCAGCACTTCAGCAATTCGGGTTAACGAGAGCCCCAACCCGTAGTGGAGACATAACACGAGGCAGTCCCAGTCATCCAGCGATCCGCACTCTCGCGCCTCCTCGATGGCGTTGCGAATGTCCACGGCCGCATCGACCGCGTCGGTCCAATCCATGGGTCGCTCGGCGTCCCCGGTGCGCTCCATGCCTGCGCCATCCTCAGCCTGAGTGGACAGTGCTCCGTAAGCGCACACACCAAGGCGATGTGCACTCGGCACACCTTCGGTGCGACGACAGGGAGCAATAGCACAGGACAGCCGGAGGACAGCAGCTCTCGGCCGGAGCTTCTCTCCGCCGCCACGCGTTCCGGCACATCGTGGACGAGCTGTTCCTTGCCTTCAGGGCCATGCCCGACTGCCCTTCCATGACACCATTGTATCACAGCTTCCCATCGTTCCGGCGGCACCTCACCGAGAAAGTTATCGAATTCCAGGGGAGTTCCGGGAATGCCGGGGACGAATCGGCGGGACGCTGTACTGGACGCCTGCGGCGGCCCTGCCATCGCCCCCTTCCCTGTGCGATCTCGGGCGCACCAGCCATCGTTGAGCCTCCCCGCACCGGCAAGCCCCGTTCACGCGCCCCTTACTCCTTCGTCTTCGCCACCCACCGCTCCCCCTGCTTCACGTACACCGTTGAGTCGGTTTCGTACCTGATGGGCACCGCGCGGCGGTAGTGCCAGCGCCGCGTTTCTCCCCAGAGCGACTCGGTGATGTATCCGTCCGCGTCGAACAGCTCGCTGCTGACCTGATTTCCCTCGCGATCCCAGTACTCGCGCCGGGTCAGTCTGCCGTCTTCATAGAAGAGACGACGGATTGCCTTGCCCTCGAGATTGAGATCGTGCCTCCTCACGATCTGTCCCGGCTGCCACCGCTCCCGATGAATCACGCCATCGTGCAAGTGAACGATCTCCCGAGTGGCCTGCGGGGCCCCCTTGGCCGCCTGCTCCGTGATCTCTTTGCCATCGCTCGAGAGGTACCGATCGTGCGTCCACTCGAAGTCGGCGGGCTTGTCGCTCAGTACGTGAAGCTGGACCGCGCCCTTGACCGTCAAGGGAAGGCTATCGCGGCTCTCGAGCCCTGACCATTCCACCGCCCGTGCCGTGTACTTCCCTTCCCCCGGCAGCTCCATCGTGGCTCCGGGCCGGGCAGGCGTATCCGTGATGCGGATTCCGTCCCGGTAGATGTGGTATCCGTAGGTCTCCCAGTGATTCTCGCCTGGGATCAGCTCGATGCGCGCGCCTGCTCGACGCATGTGCGGCGGATCGGGCAAGCGGACCACTGCCACGTAGAGGTCGGACGCTCGCTGCCACATCAGCGGAGAGTCGATGTCCTTGACGATGTTGCGCATGTAGGACGGCGGCGTCAGTCCTTCGCGCTGCTCCTTGGGGATCACCGCCGCCTCGAACGAGGTGAGCGTACCGCCTACCCGCAGCGCCGCCTCGCGAGCAGTGCCGTACAGCGCGCGGGTGAGGCCTTCGAAGCTGGTGGGCGTCTTGCGTGCGTAGGCGAGCACCTCGCCGCCGAAGCCGGAGGTATTCACCAGGCGCCCGGACTCCGGAAACCCCTCGGTGGACTGCACGGGAATGCGGTCGCCGGTCACTTCGGCCGTGATGACTGTCGCCGGACCGTCCTTCAGGTCGTAGGTCGAGATGAAGGCGATCTTCGTGCCGTCAGGGCTCCCCTTGGCGTCGATGTCGTAAGGGCCGGAGAGGTCCCTGTCGCTGGGGAAGCACAAGAAGGAGTACGTTCGCGTCACGACCCAGCCCTCGCCGCTTCGCAGGTCGGCCACGCGGAGCGGGCCCCTTCCGCCCCCAGTGCTGCCGCAGATCCACCGTCCGCTGAAGCCGCAGGGACAGATATCGCCCGCGCCGGTGTTGGCCAGGAAGTGGATGTTGCTGGGCAGCGGCTCGTCCCACTTGCGGCCCCGCATGGGCCCGTTGCCCGCCATGAAGTACGAGCCGTCGCCGCTCCACGAGAAGTGCGAGCCCTCCATGATGGGGAACGGCTTCGTCTGGCTCCCGCCGGCCAGGTCGTGGTCGAAGAAATGCCGCGCGACGAAGGGGATGTCCCGCGTGTCCGGCGTGGCGTAGTAGTACTGGGGGTAGCCGTGATCGCGCGATACGATGAGCGGATGAAGGGGATTGATGTTCAGCGAGTTGTAGCCCACGCCCCAATCACCAGGCAGGATCTCGGCGTCGGAGTCAGCCCGAATCGGGATGCGGACGCCCCTGGGTTTTCCCTCCTCCGGACTCTGGATGCCATAAAGCCAGCGATCGCCGCAGTCCGTCTCCTTCAGTTGTCGCACTCCATAGCCAATCCGTGTTTGCTTGCCGGTCGCCACGTCCAGCCACATGACGTGTGTGCCCTTCCCGTGGCGGGGACCGTCCTCCGGACGGCGGCGCGTGTAGAACAGCCAGTTGCGCCGGTTCGCCCAGCGGGGGTTGCCGCCCAGGTCCACGCGCACGTCGCGATCCCGCTGCAGATCGTAGAGGTGGACCTCGTCACTCGCGGCGTCGTGTGTGAAACACAGATACCGGCCGTCGGGGCTCCAGCACTGGGTATTGTGGTAGTTGGCGTGGTCGCGGACCGTGGGGTCGTTGGTGATGCGCCAGACCTCGATTGCGGCGCCCTCGCGCGCCACGAAACGCTCTCTTGCACCCAGCACCGGGCTGCTGAGAGTCCAGCATCCCACCAGGAGAGCTATGGCCCAGAGGCATCGGGGGTGTGACGTAGTCGCGTTCATGGGAGCAAACTCCTTCTCGTTTTCGAGGCGCGTTGGGAGGATGGCCGAAGCTTAGTGGAAGGTGATGACGGTCATCCTCCTGGGCACAAGGCTACATGTTGCGCTGCTTGCCCGTAGGGGGCCGGTCTTCCTCCATGACCTCATAGGCCGCAGCTCTCTTTGAAGATTTCGCCCATCGCCGCCACGCTTGTCGCCTGGGCTGCCAGCCCAGCCGGGCCAGCGTCACACGGCTGGCCCGGCCCCGCCGGAGCGAGCCGCTCCGGCTACAACGAAGGGGCGCCTCGGCCCGCAGGCGAAAGGAAAGTATTCGGACGCGCCGAATCCCGTCTACATGGTCATACTCGCGATGGTGATGGCGATGACTGCTAACCTGACGGCGCCGGGATCAACCGCTGCCGACTCAGGACGTCCGACCTCGGCTCAGCGCCCCAAAGCAGAGCCGCTGACTCCTGAGGAGCTCCAGGCAGCTCGCAAGCGGGCCGCTGGGAGGAAGCGGCGGATCGTGTTCCACTCCGACGGGATGGCGATGGATCCCGAGAAGCGATACCTCGAATCCAGCCCCTGTGTGTTTCCGCACATCCCGGGATCGCAGACCGATGCCTGCACGTACTCGCTGGTCCACCAGTTTGCCGTCGCGCGGCACTATCGCTCGAAGGTGGCTCAGGAATGGCCGCCGGGCATCATCGAGAAGCTGTACGGCGACGGGCCGGATGGGCTCGACAGCTACATCGACTTCTGCCGCAAGAACGGCTACGAGGCCTTCTGGGCCATGCGCATGAACGACACCCACGACGCCTCCGATACGGAGCACGGCCGGCGGCGCTGGAACAGCAACAAGTGGAAGCAGGAGCATCCCGAATACCTCATGGGCACGCGCGATACGCCCACGCCGTATGGAAAATGGAGCGCGGTCGATTACGCGCATCCGGAAGTGCGCGAGCTGCTGTTCCGCATCCTGGAGGAGGTATGTCAGAACTACGACATCGACGGGCTGCTGCTCGACTTCTTCCGCCACCTGCCGACGTTCAAGACCACCGTCATGGGCGGCGAGGCGACGGCGGAAGACGTCGAGATGATGAACGAGCTGTTCCGCCACATCCGCGCGATGATCGATGAGGTCGGCGCGAAGCGCGGACGTCCCATCCTGCTTGCGGTGCGCACCCCGGATTCGGCGGGCTACGCGAGGGCGCTGGGCCTCGATGTGGAGCAGTGGATGAAGCAGGGGCTCATCGACATCTGGGTTGCCGGTGGCTACTTCCGGCTGCAGGAATGGAGCGACACGGTCGCCATCGGCCACAAGTACGGCGTCCAGGTCTGGGCCTCGATGGACGAGTCGCGGGTGCGTGACCGCGAGAACCGGAACTCGCTCGAGGCCTACCGGGCGCGCGTCATGAACGCGTGGAACGCCGGCGTCGATGCGGTCTGGCTGTTCAACTTCTTCTACTCGCCCGACGATCCACAGTTCAAGCTGCTCTTTGAGGCGGGCGACCCGGAGGCGCTTGCCTTCACAGACAAGATGTACGTGGCCGACGCGCGCGGGCGGGGCAATGCGCAGCGCGACCTCAAAGGCGGGGAACGCTTCTTCACTCGGCCGATGACATTCTCGCCCGAGAATCCCATCACCCTCGAGCCCGGCGAGTCGGCGACCGTCGATCTGCTGGTGGGAGACGATGTCACTGGGGCGAAGGACAAAGGGTACACTGCCACCGTAACGCTGCGCATTCAGGCCAGCCCGGGGACTGACAAGGATGATCTCATCGTTCGTCTCAACGACCGCGTTCTGTCCGACGGAACCCGCTCCGGCAATTGGGTCGAATACGAGCTGAGCCCGACGATCGTCACGAAGGGGACGAACCGGATCGACGTCTCCCGCGGCCCCGGTGCGGAGCTGGATCCAGTGCTGCGCGACCTGCAGTTGTGGATTCGGTATGAGGCCCACCAGTCCACCCAGAAAGACCGACCTCAATGGAACAGCTAGAACGCTATCGCGGATCTCTGCTCGGGTTGGCGGTGGGAGACGCGCTCGGGATGCCTATCGAGGGCGCGCCGCCGGGGTCGTTTGAGCCAATTGAGGATATGGTCGCGAGCGAATACCTCGGCGTCGCGGCGGGCTGCTGGACGGACGACACCTCGATGGCGCTGTGCCTGGCCGAAAGTCTGATCGAGCGGCAGGGATTCAATCCCGTCGATCAACTCGAAAGGTACGTGCGGTGGTACCGGGAGGGCCACCTGAGCAGCATCGGGCACGCCTTCGGCATCGGGCTGACCGTGCGAGAGTCATTGCGGCAATTCGAGCGCACCCGCGAGCCGTACTGCGGCCCCACCGATCCCATGACCGCCGGGAATGGCTCCATCATGCGGCTGGCGCCGGTGCCGCTGCTGTATGCGCGGAAGCCTCGAGAGGCCATCGAGAAGTCTGCCCAGAGCTCGCGCACCACGCACCAGGCGCCTGCCGCCATAGATGCGTGCCGGTATCTCGGCGGACTTATCGCCGGAGCCGCAAACGGCGCCGGCAAAGACGAGCTGCTCTCCGAAGGGTACAGCCCGGTCTCCGGCCACTTCGACGAGCATCCGCTCGTGCCCGAGATCGACGAGATCGCGGCCGGCTCCTTCAAGCGCCGCGAGCCGCCAGAGATCCAGGGCACGGGCTATGTGGTCAAGTCGCTGGAGGCGGCGCTGTGGGCGTTCCATCGGAGCGATTCGTTCCGAGACGGCTGCCTGCTGGCAGTGAATCTGGGCGATGACGCCGACACCACGGGGGCCGTGTACGGGCAGTTGGCGGGAGCCTTCTACGGGGAGCATGCTATACCCGATCCCTGGCGCTCGCAGCTCGCTCATCGTGACCTCATCGAGTCCTTCGCCGAGCGGCTGTTGGCTCTGAGCACAACGATCTGACGTCCTCGGCCGCGGCATTGGTACACCACCAAGCCATATCTCCCCCATGCGTATCCTGCCGTTGGGGTCGCGCCGCCGCGGCATCCTGCGTTCTCTGCTCCGCTGTGGCCGTCCCGGACCTCTTCCTTCGCCGGCGAAGCCCCCTTAACCGTAGAGCTTCAAGGCCCGATACCAAGTTGAGGGAACGCTTCGGAGTACGGGGGACACGACGTGACGGATGAGCACAAGACCAAGCGGCAGCTCCTTGATGAGCTGCGCCAGATGCGGGTGAGAATCGCGCAGTTGGAGGCGTCAGAAGCCGAGCGCAAGCGGGCAGAGGAGGCACTGGAGGCAAGTGAGCAAAGGTACCGCGAGCTCATCAACACCTCCGTTGACGCCCTGATATCCGTTGACGCCGACATGAACGTGATTCTGTGGAACCCGGCTGCAGAGAAAATCTTCGGTTACACCGCGGACGAGATACTCGGACAGAGCCTGATGAAGATCGTGCCGCCTCGATACGGGCAGGCCAAAGAAAAGGGGTTTGCGGGATTTCGCAATGACGGCTCAGGTGTGGTCATAGGGGAGACGCTGGAGTTCGCCGGGCTCAGAAAAGACGGCACCGAAGTGCCTGTTGAGATCTCTGTGTCGGCCCGAAAGGCCGGCGACACCTACGTAGCGACGGCAATAGTCAGAGACATAACCGGACGGAAACTGGCTGAGGAGGCGCTGGCCGCCGAACGAGAGCGGCTCGCAGTGACCCTCCGGAGCATCGGCGATGGAGTCATCACTACCGATACCGAGGGCAGAGTGGTCCTTCTGAATAGGGTCGCCGAGGAATTGACCGGCTGGTCCCAGGACGAAGCCGTTGGTCTGCCGCTGGAGCAGGTCTTTCTCATCATCAACGAAAAGAGCCCGGAACCGTGCGAAAGCCCGGTGAAGAGGGTGCTGGAGGCTGGCGCAATCGTCGGCTTGGCCAATAACACTGTGCTCATCGGCACAGACGGCACTCAGCGCATTATCGAAGACAGCGCCGCGCCTATTCGCGACCGGGACTCGAACGTGATCGGCGTCGTCCTCGTGTTCCGTGACATCACCGAAAAACGAAGAACGGAACAAGAGCTCTTGCGAGCCAGCAAACTGGATTCGCTGGCGGTCCTTGCCGGCGGCATCGCGCACGACTTCAACAACATTCTCACGGGCGTCATTGGGAACATCTCTCTGGCGAAGACGCATGCCAATGCCGAAGACAGGATCTTTCCTAGACTGACCCAGGCGGAAAAGGCCTCCATTCAGGCAAAGGACCTCACCGAGCAATTGCTCACCTTCGCCAAAGGCGGCGCGCCAGTGAAGAAGACCGCCTCGCTGGCGGACGTCATACGGGATTCAGCCGAGTTCGCTCTGCGGGGCTCCAATGTGCGCTGCCAGTTCTTCGTCCTCGACGATCTGTGGCCGGTGGAAATTGACGAGGGGCAGATGAGCCAGGTGATCAACAACCTGATCATTAACGCCGATCAAGCCATGCCGGACGGTGGGACAATGACGGTGCGCGCCGAGAACGTCCCTGTTGGCGCAGACCACTTCCCGCCTCTGGGGAACGAGCGATACGTGAAGGTATGCGTCGAAGACCAAGGGGTGGGCATAGCCCCGTCGCATCTGCAGAGGGTATTCGACCCCTTCTTCACCACCAAACAAAAGGGCAGCGGGCTGGGGCTCGCGACGGCCTATTCCGTCGTCAGAAACCACGACGGCCACATGAGCGTAGAATCGGAAATGGGTGTTGGCACAACATTCTCTTTGTATCTGCCCGCGTCGGAAAGGGGCACGCCGGCAACACCACAGCGTAGCGCCCGGGAAGCGGCGCATCTCGGCGAGGGACGGGTCCTGGTGATGGACGACGAGGAGATGATCAGGGAAGTCGCCGGGGCGATGCTCTCTGAATTGGGATATCAGGTGGACTTCGCCGTCGATGGCGCCGAAGCCATTGAGCGTTACACCAAAGCCAGGGAATCCGGACAGCCTTTTGACGCTGTCGTAATGGATTTGACCATTCCGGGGGCCACGGGGGGGAAAGAGGCCGTCAAGAAGCTGGTCGAAATAGACCCTGAGGTCAAGGCGATCGTCTGCAGCGGCTATTTGAATGACCCCATCATGGCGAACTTCAGCGACCACGGCTTTTGCGCGTGTATTGCGAAGCCGTACCGGATCGAAGAGCTGGGAGAAGCGCTGCACAGCGTCATAATCGGCAATGGCGAATGACCACACCGCGGCCCGCGGCGCCCGGCGGCATCGGTGTCGTGCGCTTCCACACTGCCGGGCTAGAGCGCCGCGAACCGTATCTGACTGAGCGTGGTGTCCCTGGTGCGGACGTAGAATCGGCCCGTGTTCAGATGTCGCGGCATGCGGCCCAGGATGACCCATTGGCGGGCCACGCAGAGGGCCGCACCGGAGCCGCTCACCGCGAGCCGCACGGTATCGCCGGCCGCAAGCCGGGTGGCTCCCTTGACGTACATATCGCCCGCCTCCGTGCTGTCCAGTGAGGGCGGCGATATCAGACGGGCGTTGTCGTCGCCCACTCTCCCGCAGAGAGTGCCGGCGTCGCTCACCCGCGCGTACATGTCAATCCTCCCGCTGCCCCGCGGACGTTCCACGATCGCCTCTGCAATGCCGTCCCGGCCTCCGAAGGGGGCGCCCTCCTGCACCACCTGCGCCCTGGTGGCATCCGCCAGGGGGTCGTGGCGCGATAGCGTGAAGCGCAGCTCCATCCTGTCGGCCAGATCGCTCAGAAAGGCGCTAAGCTGCATGTTCATGGTGGTCATGGCGAACTTCTGCGTTGGCGGGACCGCCGGGGTGCTGCGAATGGTCACGCCGACGGCGGCCGAAAGGGCCGGAAGCAGCTCGGCGAAAGTCGTATTGCCGTTCGGATCCGCAGTCCAAACACGCGTGCGGAGCGCACGACGCACGGAGCTGCGCTCCTCGGCGTCGGCGCCTTCGTGGACAGTGAGACGCCGGCTGATAACGTGGGGCGTCGTCGGCAAGCCTCGACACTCATCGGGCTGTCTCAATACGAGACGCACCTGATGATCCCGAGCGATCTCCTCCAGAAGATCTCTGAGCACATGGCTCCCCGACACGTGGAGGAAGTCCGCCTTGCGTGGGCCTTGCACATCCACCTGGAGCGGGAGCTCCTCGGTGAGCAGCTTGCCCCACCCCCACAGCATCCCATGCCAGTCCAGGTCATACCGATTGGCCAGCAGCGCGTTGATTGCCCGCGCATCAGCTCCCGGCGCCATCGCGACCCCCGGTTTCGGCCGCTGCTCTGCCGGGCCTGTGTAACCCCCCTCATAACATCCGAGGGAGCAGGCGCCGCTTCTCGGCCGGGGTCTGCCGAGCAGGTCCGTGGGCACTTCCGGCAGCGCCACACCGGCCCTGAGGGCCGGGCTGTCAGGGCGCAAGCGGAAATCCAGGTTCTGCATATCCACAAAGCCCGGATCGACGCTGAGGGTGTCTGCAGCCCAGTGAGGCATCGCCTCGCGCAGCGCGTCCAGCGTCAGCCGCTGCCGTCCGCCCCCGGCCAGCACCACGCACACCGGGCTCAGTGGGTTGAAGAAGAGGTTGTGATCGCACACAACGGTCTTCGGATCGATGGCAACGTTGCCCATCGGGCCGCTGTAGCTGGGCAATACCTGCATGCCGACGGCTTCGGGGAGCGTGCCGATCCCGATGTTGTTGCGGACCACGTTGTGGGCACCGCGAACCGACAACTCGTGGGCGGTTGCTTGCTGGTTGAGCTGCCAGCAGTTCGCCACCGAGCTGTTGTGCAGGAAGATGCAGTTGTCCGTGCGCGTCGAGCAGATGCCCTTCCCGCCGTTCATGAAGCACAGGTTGTTGACGAGCAGGGCGCCGCCCCTGTCGTAGCCGTTGTCGATGATGATCCCATTGCCGTCGCTGCGGTGGGCGGACCGATCGTAGTTGCCGTAGCAGATGCAGTTGCGCACGACGATGTCCGTGCCCGTCGGCTCGAAGACCGAGATGCCGCTGGACCAGGCCGGGCCTCCGCCGTTGAAGTACGCCTCGACGCCGTCAATGAGGACGTGGCCGCAGCGGTTCACGTCCACGCCGCCGGATCCGCCCCCGGTGACGATGCAGTCGAGGATTTCGATGTGCTCGCACCTGGAGGCGTGGATCCCGGAGGCGCGACTGCGATAGGCGGCCACACACTTGAAGCCCCTGAGGCGCACCCATTTCACCGCACGCAGGGCAAATGCCGAAGCCCCGGAGCCACTGGCGTCAATGCGAGGCTGCTCCGTGCCGACGACCACTTGGCGCTCATCCCCGGGCGCGGCCGAGATCGTCAGCCACTTGCCCGGCTCGCCGCTGTTCTCCACGCTCACGTTCTCCACGTACCGGCCGGCACTCACGTAGATCGCGTCGCCGGGGCCCGCGAGCTCGACGGCGTGCTGGATGGTGCGCAAAGGTCGCCGGCGGGAGCCGTCGCCGGCATCGTTGCCGGAGCCGGAGACGTAAAGCGCCGCCGCGTTCGCGGCAGAGCCAAGCCCGAGACACACGAGCGTGACCACGAGCCGCCTCCCAGAATGGACCGCTGCGTGTGGCATGACTCATTCCTCCGGCCGGGTCCACCAACGCCGTCGGGTTGAGTGGAGCCGCGCCCTTAGTGGTACGTCCCCTTCGCCGGCTTGTAGCGCCACTGCGTAGCGATCAGCAGGGCGGAGACCACCGCCGCGCCGCACCAGAACAGCAGCGCCGCCTCCCAGCCGGCTTGTTCGTCCCCGAGGGCCTTATAGTGATCCAGGATGCGGCCCGTAACGACCATGCCCACGGCAACGCCGGCGTAGCCGAGAGCGTCGATGAAGCCCGCGGCGGCCGACGCGGCCTTCCGCGTGCCGAAGTCCATAGCCATCGTCCCCACCATCAGCACGTGAGGGCCGTAGGTCAGGAAGCCGATTACCGCCAGCAATACCACCACCAGCGGCATGCCCCCCTGGGACGCCGAGACAAAGAGGTACACGCTTGCCGCCAGCCCCAGCATCATCACGGCCACCACCGGCGCCCGGCGCCCGCCGAAGTACCGGTCTGTGAGCCAGCCGGCGGTGAGCGCGCCCACAGATCCGAAGAGCGGGATGATAGCGCCCTTGATGGCGGCCTTGGAGAGCTGATCCCCGTGCAGCTCCATCATCATCTTTACGGGCCAGTAGAAGAAGCCCCACCGGATGATGTCCAGGCAGAAGAACGCCATTCCCACGATCCACACCCGCGGATTGGCCACGGTCTGGCGCAGCGTGTAGGCGAATCCCAAATGCTCGTCGGCGGCCACCTGGCGCGCCTCAGTCTGACCGGCCTCTTGCTCCTCGACGGTGGGCAGGCCCAGCTCCTCGGGCGCGTTCCGAATCCGCAGCACGAAGTGCAGCCCAAGCACTGCCAGGATGCAGGCTGGCAGCCAGAACATGGCTCGCCAGTGGTACCCTGCCAGCAGCACGCCGGTGAGCAGGAGCGTGGCCGCGTCTCCGAATTGGTACGAAGTGCCAAGGATGCCCGAATAGCGCCCGCGCCGGCTCGCCGGAATCCAGTTCGCGGCAGTCTTCGTGATCGGCCCCCAGCCCATGGACTGGAAGAGCCCGTTGGCCGCCCACAGCACCTTCATTACGCTCAAAGACCTGGCGAAGCTGAAGACCACATTGATCAGCACGCTGCCGAACATGCCCACCGTCACGAGCCGGCGGGCGCCGAAGCGGTCGCCGAGCTGACCGTTGACGAACTGGCCGATGCCGTACGCGATGGCCAGGCACGAGGCCAGGACACCGAGCTGCGTATTGCTGATCCCCAGGTCCGATTCGATCCCGGGGAGGGCGGCAGAGATGTTCTTGCGACAGAAATAGAAGCCGAAATAGGTGATCCAGAGGGTGAAGATGATGCGGCGCTGCCATGCTCCGAGCCGGGCAGCCGAATCGTCGGCGACGGCGGGGGGTTCTTCAGCCATCTGCGCGTCCTCCCAATTCTCGGTATGCATCGAACAGGGCGAGCACGTTGTCAACCGGCGTCTCGGCCGGGATATTGTGGGCCGTGCACAGGATCACGCCGCCGTCCCGGGCCCCGGCGCCCATGCGCTCCGCAACCTCTGCTCGAATGTCCTCAGGCGTACCGTAGGGCATTGTGTGCTGGATGTCGATTGAGCCGTGGAAGCAGAGATCGCGGCCGTACTCCCGCTTCAGCTCCGCCAGATCCATCCCCGCCCGCGGCTGGATGGACTGGAGGATGTCAAGGCCGCACTCGATGAAATCGGGAATCAGCGCGCGCACATCGCCGCACGTGTGGTGCATCACCGGAATGCCGAACTCGTGCGCCAGCTCGATGTAGGAGCGGAAGCCGGGCTTGAAGAAGCGCCGCCACATCTCCACACCCATCATCGGGCCGTGCTGCGTGCCGAAGTCATCGCCCATCATGAACATGTCGATGCCGCCGCCGCCGGCCGCAAAGACGCGGCGGTTGTACTCCAAGAAGTAGTTGACGATGTGGGCCAGGGCGGCCTCGAGGAGCGCCGGGTTCTCCACCAGGTCAATGTACACTTGCTCCATGCCGCGCAGGTACATGAGGGTCTTGAGCTGCGCGGTGCGGTCGAGGCGGTCGCCGGCGTTCACCACCGCATAGCCCGCGGCGCTGATGCCGGCGCACTCCTCGCCCACGGACGAGTAGTCCCACCAGTCCGGCGACGGCCAACGCGGGTAGGCGTCGATCTCTTCCACGGACTCCATGGGGGCGAGGGGCGACTCCACGACGTGCTTGTAGCTCCAGGTGACCCCGGCGCGCTCGACGGTCATGCCCTGGCGCCTGACGCCCCAGAGGTCTTCGACGGTGTCGTCGTCGTAAGTCTGCAGCTCCTGCCCGGCATAGCTGGGCCCGGGAATGACGCGCAGGTCAACGTCGAGCGCGCGGAGGACGTCCTCTTTCGCTTTGACGCCCAGCCGCTCGGCCACGCGCTCGTAGACCACGGGCATTGCCCAGCAGTCGTAGGGCACGGCATCGGGCGCCTCGTGCGCCAGTGCGGTGAGAACGCGTTCGCGGTGGGTCATAGGAGCCCCCGGTGTCGGGCGAATGCCGCCGTGTTCGCCGGAGGAGCGGCCATATCCTGCGCACCGGCAGTTCAGTGGTACGCGCCCCTGGCCGGTTTGTAGCGCCAGAGGGTGGCCATCAGAAGAGCGGAGATGATCGCCGCGCCGGACCAGAAAAGCAGAGCCGCCTGCCAGCCGGCGGCCGCATCCCCGCCGGCACCGAAGCGGTCCACGAGCACGCCGGTCACCGCGATGCCCGTCCCCACGCCGGCGTAGCCGAGGGCGTCGATGAATCCGGCGGCCGCCGAGGCGGCTTTGCGCGTCGCGAGGTCCATGGCCATCGGCGCGCACATGATAAGCTGCGCCCCGCTGTTGAGGAAGCCGATGAGCCCGAGCAGCAGGACGAGCAGCAGCCCGGCCAGCTTCGGCAGGAGGGCAAACGTGCAAATGGCGGCCGCCAGTCCCACTATCATCACGCACGCCAGTGGGGCCCGTCGGCCGCCGAAGAGGCGATCCGTGGCCCAGCCGGCGCTCATGGCCCCGAGGGCTCCGGCAACGGGGATGGCGGCAGCCTTCAGCGCGGCCGTGGACAGCGCGTCGCCGTGCAGCTCCGTGAACATCTTCACCGACCAGTACAGGAAGCCCCACTGCACCAGGTGCAGCCAGAAGAACGCCGCGCCGACAATCCACACGCGCGGGTTGCCCACCGTCTGGCGCAGCGTGTAGGCGAGTCCGAGGTGCCCGTCCGCGGTCGCGTCACGCTCCTCCGTGACCCCGTCCTCCTGCTCCTCCGCTGTCGGCAGCCCCACCTCCTCGGGAGCGTTGCGCACACGGATGGCAAAATGAATCCCCAGCAGCGCCAGCAGCCCGGCGGGCACCCAGAACATCATGCGCCAGTGCGATCCAGCTAACAGGACTCCAGTGAGCAGGAGCGTGGCCACCTCGCCGAGATGATACGACGTCCCGAGAACGCCGGAGACGCTCCCGCGCCGGCCTTGCGGGAACCAGTTGGCGACCGTCTTCGTGATCGGGCCCCAGCCCATGGATTGGAAGTAGCCATTCGCGCCCCAGAGCACCGCCATCGCCGTCAGTGACCGGCAGAAGCCGAAGCCGACGTTGAGGATCACGCTGCCGACGATGCCCACCGTCACCAGCAGCCGCGCGCCATACCTATCGCCGAGCTGTCCGTTGATGAACTGCCCGATGGCGTAGCTCGCCGCCAAGCACGTGCCGAGGATGGCAAGCTGGGCGTTCGTGACACCGAGGTCAGACGCGATCGCAGGGAGCGCCGCAGCGATATTCTTGCGGCAGAAGTAGAAGCCGAAGTAGGTGATCCAGATGGTGAACAGTATGCGGCGGTGCCATGCACGAAGCCGGCGGTCGGTCATTTGTGTCTCCGCAGTCGGCGAATGGCGGGCAGTTCGCCACCCGGGAGGGCGTCCCTGCCGAGGCGTGGATCGGGGTGCTACCGGGTAGATGTGAATTATTTCACAATCATAAGAGGGGCTGGCTACGCCTCTAAGGCCGGCGCTGGTGGGAGGTGGGGGGCGTGAGGTTGTTCTGGGGGCGGTGGTGGGCCGCCGATGGGGTGCGACTGTTTTCAGGGCGGGGCCGGGGTCTCTGAGCGTGGGGCTGGCCGGGAGGTCGGGCGGCTCGTCGTCGTGGGGTCTGTGGTGGGTCGCTGAAATAGGTACTATGTGCCTGGATTCAGTTCGGGGGAAGCCTCGGGGCTCGGGCCCCCTATCCGGGCCACTGCTACCGGTCGTACGTCGTGCACCCAAAGAAGCGACGGACGTCCTGTAGCATGCTGCCGAGAATCCGTCCGGCTCTGTCCTCGTCCTCGAGTTCCAGGACGAGGGCGTCCCGCCTCGAGGAGAAGCGGTCCTGTCGGGCCGGGAACATGCGAGTGTGGGACGGCTCGGTCTGAGGCCGCGCCTGGAGCGACCTGCCTCTGAGATGCGCGGCCTCGAGCCTGAGCTCGACTGTGCCACCGTAGCCGATTCTCTCATAGACCGCTACAGCGATACGCCGGGCACGGCCGCCGACGCTCCGGAAGTCGTCCTCGGTCAGGCGCGTATCGTCATCTCCCACCCCGAATAGTTCCGTCCACTCAACGGATCCATCCAGTGCTATGCCGAACAGCGTGCCGGGCCACTCCTGCCCCACATCGGAGGCGCAGACGCAGACCACACGGGACTGCTCGTGTCGGCAGCCAGTCGGCAGTGCGCGATGCGTGCTCGCATACACGCCCTCAAGAAGGCTCTCCGTGGCCTCCGTGAACAGCCGAGGCACGAGGTCTTGATCGGCGGCCCGGGGGTACACTTGGGCGCTGATGACCATCGGTCGAGGCGTTAGCCCACCCGGCCATGGCACAACGTCGAGTATTCGGCCGTAGTATGTGCGGCGTCGTGCTTCCTCGAACCGCGCTGCTGTGTCTCGCGACTTCCGGAACAGACGCTCAATGCCAGAGCGGTCCTTCACGGGGTCATTAGGTTGGTTCGTATCAGCCACCCTGACGTGGATTCTCCCTGTCTTGCGCAGTACATAGGGAGTGTCGGCCCCCTCCCAGACTCTGACTGCGAGCACCGCGCGCTTGGTGTCCGCCAAGTCAACCCAGTGGGACACGAACGGTGGAACCGGGTCGATGTGCGCTGCGACAATATTGGCCAGCCGCTCGGTGGCTTGACCGCGCCCACAAACTCCGCACAAGCTCGTCGGCGTGTTGTCATCATCGGCTTCCACGCCCACGAACAGCCAGCCCCCATCCTGGTTCGCGAATGCAGCGAGTGTGGTGGCCAGCCTCTCGGGAGGTTCGAGAAACTGCCGCTTGTACTCGGCCCACAAGCACTCGCAATAGCCGTCGTCGATCAGGCGTTCCTGCAGATCCTTTTCGGTGAGGTCTTGAATCGGCTTCCCGAAGTCGAGCATGGCCTCCGCTCCCCCACACCGGCTGTATGATGTGTCTATCCTGCTCATGAGTTCCTCTCACGTATGTGAGGCACCTCCGGAGGAGTCCCTCCCGAGCCGTCCGTGGCGGTGCGGAGGGCAGAAGTCCTGGCGGGATTGTGGCGGACGAGGAGCGGAGGCGCTCGCTCGGTCCCGCCACCGGCCCTCTATGAAACTAGCGAGACACAAAGCTCGATTCTGATCGACATCCTATGGTCTGCCCCGTGTGCGTCGTGCAAAAGATGCTGATGTGCAATTCTGTAGTTGCCGTGGATTGATTATGGGCCGATGGCCGGGTAGTTAGGGGCTGATAGCCGGATGATTAGGGGTTGATCTAAGGCGGCATATTGTGGTATAAGTATCGGTCCAGCGCCCTCCCTGTGATCAAGGCAATGGCTGAACTGTCAGTGGATAGTGGGCGCGGGGTCGACTATGCACAGAGCCGGTATCTGGCCAGGCACCCCGGGGCCTCCCGGGCACGAGGGATCCCAGAGCAGCCAGGCAGCCCAAGCGTCCGAGCCCTGTGGACGGATGGCAGAGCTGGGAACGCCTCAGTCGACGATCCTCGAGACCCCTCTGCCTCTTCAGTCCGGACAGCCGGTCCGCGACATCGGGCTGCTGACATCCGTCTCGGATGCGACCGTTCCTCGTGTGTTGGACGCGGCCACCGAGGAGCTCAAGTGGGTGCTGGAGCATGTCGGCCTCACCGTGTCATCCCTGTTGGCCGTGGATGAACCCGGACCTGGTGGTGTGCAGATGCCGGGCGCGGCAGGCTTCTCGACCCAGGTCGTGGGTGCGGTTGTGCAGATGGCCTCCGAGTACTCGGGAGGGAACAGTGAACCGCGCGACACGGAGTTGGACGTGCCCAAACTAGTCGCTCAGGAACTGCAGCATTTGCTAAGACACCGTCGCCGGCGTAGGATGCGTCACCGCGAACGGAGCTAGTCAGGAATGGCCGGCGTGAAGGGCGAGCCAACCGGGAGCGAGCAACCGGGAGACGAGGGCGTCGAGAGACAGTCGGGCGCCCTCCTGGGCAGATGGGAGACCAAGCTCCACCGCCGCAGGTTCTTGGTGCCCGCGAAGGTCCGCGACAACCTCGGCAGGGACGTCGTCACAATGGCCGGGCCGACGCGGAAGGAGATTATTGTGTTCCCCCGGGATGAAGGGCTCCGGTTTCTGCGGAGCATGTCAGAGCACTACCCGGCTGCTGTATGGATTTACCACGCCACAGCTGAACTCGGGCGCATCGATGCGACTCACCGGCTGACCATTGGAGCCTCGCTCCTGCGGCTGACAGGGCTCGACTCCGACTGCGACGCCTCAATCCTCGGAGTGGGTAATGCGTACGCCATTATGCGGCCTGACGCGGCCGACGACCGCCAAGCGTGGAAGTGGGACGAAGAGGAGGAAGAAGCGCTGACCAGATGGGGGCCCAAGCCCTTCATGCGCAAGCCGACTGACGACTGAACTCGAGGAGTGCTCAATTGTCGCCATTGGTCTTGCGGAGCCAGCCTCGAGTCGAGTGTCCACTAGCTGCAGCATCTGCTATTCCCCCGGACGCACCCCCACATCGCAGCAGCAATTCCAGTAGGACCCACAGCAACGAGGTCGATTCCGTTCAGGACTGGCGATCGCAAGGACGCACCAGCACCGTGCACGCCGCACAGTGGACCGTGTTAGCCGTAATCAGCACTTGAGGGCGACGCGCGAAGGAGGGAATAGCCGGTGAAGCGCAGCGCCACTCGCGAGCGTTGCGGGGACCTCCCAGCCCGCTTGCATGACTCGGGGTGGCTATTGGGGTCCCTAGCCTTGGGGCAGTCGTGCCGAGGGTCATCCCGGCCTGCTCGCCTCTTCGCAAGGCCCTGTAGACGCGTCATTGGTGAGGGGGGAGTCCCATGCTGGTCATGGCCGGAGTGGCCGCGGTCATATACGTGTGCGGAATCTTCTGGCTCGCCTTCATCGCGGTGCGCCAAGGGGTACCAGCACTCGAAGTCCTGAAGACTGTGCTCCCCAGTACGCGATGGCCCTGGGACGGTCCACCTAAGACCGAGCCGGCACCGGACCTGTTGTCGGAGCCTAGCTCGGATGCTCCCCGTGCAACGGGCAGCGAGGAGGGGTGCCCGGCCCATCGTCCGCCGGACCCTCGTGACGCTTGCCGACGCAACCCCAGCAGAGATCCAGATGCTCGGGGGAGCGGAGTTGACGGGGCTCCCCCTGCAGCACCCACATCTGGCTGAGCGATACTTGCGGTGGGGTGTCGGGCAGTGAGCATCTCCAGACAACTGCGACGCAGACTCGATGCCTGTCCGCCCGGCGTTGAGGGCTGGGCTGAGTTTGAAGACGTCTGCGTGAACATGCTCCGCTATCTCTTCGTCCCACCACTGACCGAGCCCCGGATCCAACCCAGGACCTTCTCCGGCATTGACCGCCGCGACGCCGTCTTTCCTAACCGCAACATGCAGCCCACGAACAATTGGGGGCGCCTCTATTGTGAACTCGAGGCCAGGATGATCCTCTTCGAGTTCAAGAACTACGACAAGCAAGATGTGGGCAAGTACGAGATTAACCAGACGCGCAGCTACCTCACCAGGCCCATGGGAAGGCTGGCGTTTGTCTGCTCGAGCGAGCCTCCCAATAAGGCCGCACGCATCAAGCGCAACAGCATCTACAACCAAGATGACATCGTGATTCTGTTTCTGACTGTTCGCCACCTGGAGGAAATGCTCTCTATCAAGGAGCGGCGAGAGGACCCTTCCGAGTTGATCATGGATCTTCTCGAGGGGTTCTACCTCGAACACGAGTGAAGCCGTTCGCGCAGGCCACGCCCCACGGCTTCTAGCCTGCAATAGGGATTCTCCCCATTGCCCTTCTCCCCGCTGCGCCACTCCTCGACCACTCGACGTTTGAACGCCGGCTTGAACTTCCGGTACGCCATCGCCTCGGCTCCTTCCCAGAAGGCCCAGTGGGCCCTCCGTCATGATGAGCCGAAACCCACTAATTCTCCTCCTCCGAGTGGTCTGGTACTTGGGGTGCAGTGCAGAGGGGCGGCGGGAGGGGCGGCTGCTCAAGGGAAGGGCGGCAAGTCGAAGCCCGTCGTTGCGATGGTGTATGACGTGCGGCGGTTTGGGGCCGGCGGAGAGGGCAAGAACGACACGGCCGGGCTGCAGGCGGCTATCGATGCGTGCACGGGCGCGGGCGGCGGTGTGGTGCATGTGCCGCCGGGGCTGTATGTGGCGAGCACGCTGTTTATGAAGGACAACGTGACGCTGCATCTGGCGCCCAACGCCACCATCAAGGCGGTGCCGGGGGAGGAGGCGTACCCGGAGCGTGCGCTCATCTTCGCCGATGGGGCGGAGAACATCGCGGTGGTGGGTCAGGGGACGCTCGATGGGACGTCGCCGGCGTTCCCGCCGGGGGGCTTCCGGCCGCAAGCGATGCGCATCTACCGGTCGCGGCACATCCGCGTGGGGGCGCATCCGCGATGTGCGCATGAGTGGGCTGACCGTCAAGGCGCCCGGGCGGTGCATCATTGAGGGCCGGCAGGGGCACCCCATCGAGGGCATCAGCATCAGCGACTCGCGGTTCGTCATCGATAGACACCTGGAGCGCGAGCAGGAGATACATGCCTTCGAGTGTGAGGACGTGCGCGGGCTGTCGCTGCGCAATGTGGAGGTGGAGTGGCGCCGGGAGCCGTCGGCGCAGTGGCGGAGCGCGATGGACTGCCAGGAGGTAGAGGACCTGCAGCTCGACGGCTTCACGGCGCGGCAGGGCGCGGCGGATAAATCCGTCCCGGCCCTGCGGCTGGAGAATTGCCGCGACGTCTTCGCGCGAGGGTGCCGAGCGGCGGAGGGGACGGGGACGTTCGTGCGGGTCGAGGGCGGGAAGACGCGGTCGGTCGTGGTCATGGGCAGCGACCTGCACCGGGCGGAGCGGGCGGTGGAGGTTGCGGACGGCGTGCCGGCGGGGGAGGTGCAGCAGAGCGGGAATTACGTGCGGGCGTGAGGGGCCGCACGGCTTGGCGAGCAAGTCGTGCCACACGACAGCTTCGACGTGCCGGGTGGCACGGGTAGCTTGCTACCCGTGCGCCGATCGGCGGCGATAGCTGCCCACGAACAGCCACGCGGTTGCGGCCAGCAGCAGCGCATCCCGCCACATCAGTCCCCAGCTATCCCCGGCCCCCTCCTGCCCCGTGCCGAAGCAGCCGCAGTGGAAGTGCTCGGTGCCGCGGGCCAGATTGATCCCGACGGCGACCATGAACATGACCGTCATGCCCGCGGCAAGCAGCGCTCCGCTTGGCACCCAGACGCCGGCGATGAGAAGCAGGCCGAGGACCAACTCGACCCACGGCAGGCACGCACTGAAGGCGTTCACCGGCCCGTCGGGCAGGAGCTGGTAGTCCCACACGACGTCGGCGAACCGGTCCACGTGGATGATCTTGTCCGCGCTCGCGGCGATGAAGACCCCGCCGATCGCGAGCCGCAGGGCGAGCATCAGCCACTTCCCGGGGCCGGTATCTGTCGCCAGTACTGCGATCCTCACGGGCGTTCCCCTTCAGCGGTCTTGCCGCTGCCTCGGCCCGGCACAGTGAGCTGGTGCCCGGCATTCCGCCAGGCGATGATACCTCCGCTCAGCACGATGAGCTTCTCGTAGCCCATCGGCACCAGCCGCTTGGCAACGCGCATGCTGAGCCCGCACTCGCTGCCGTAGCAGTAAATGAGGATGGGCTCGTGCTCCGGGAACTGCTCACGGATGAGGGGATACGCTGTGGTGAACTCGTGATACGGCAGGCTGATGCTTCCCGGGATGTGCGCCTCAACGTAGTCGGAGGTATCGCGGACATCGACGAAGATGACGGACCGCTCCTCCCACAGCCGCTGCGCCTCGTCGGGCTCGACCCTATCTACCTGGTCCCAGACCGAGCGAGGCACGCCGGGGCCCTCCACGTCGCTGAGCGACAGCGGCAGGCCCATCGGGTGCAGGGCGTTGCTCAGAAGGCCCAGCGCCGCCCCGATGACGACGATCGCAGCGGATCGCGTGAGCACACGCCAGAAAGAGCGGACACGCGAATTGCCAGAGCCTGACGACATTGTCACTGTCTCCGAGCGCGCGAGAGCGTCTTGCACGGCCCCTCATTCAAACACAGCCGCTCGTGTGCCGCAGTCCGACGCATCACAAACAACCCGCGTGTGTCGCCAACCCGTGGGCCTTTGACCCCAGGCTGCCTGGGCTACACTGATTGGAGGGAGGCGGTGGACGGAGCCCCCCGGCTGGCGGTCACGACTCGGCGACCGGGCCCCAGCGCTCCTGCCTGACCAGCAGCTTCTCCCCGTCCGAGAAGCCGTCCCCGCGCTTGCCGAGCAGCTCGATGAGCCGCTGCCGCCAGCCGGCCACCCGGTCGCTGTGCGCCGGGGCCTTCGCCAGGTCGTGCAGCTCCTGCCGGTCGTTCACCAGATCGAAGAATTGCTCCTCGCCCGTGGCCGGGAAGTAAATGTACTTCTCCCTGCCGTCGGTCAGGTATTGCATGGCCTCTTCGACCGAGTAGCACGGCGAGTGCTCGCCGTGGAAGAACTCCCGCCACTCCTCCCCGCGTATCGCCGCGAACATACTCTTGCCCGTGACCGAGTCCGGTACGGGGATGCCCACGGCCTCCAGGATCGTGGGCATCACGTCCTGCAGGCCCACGACCTGCTCGAAGACCCCGCCCGGCAAATCGAGGCCGTCGGGGTAGCGGATGAGCATCGGGATGCGTGCCGAGCCCTCGTAAGCGTAGGTCTTGCGGTGCAGGTGGTGGTCGCCCATCATGTCGCCGTGGTCGGAGGTGAAGACGATGAGCGTGTTGTCCAGGAGACCCATCGCGCGCAGTTGCTGCAGCAGGCGCCCCAGCTCATAGTCAATGTGGGTGCAGGTTCCCATGTAGCCGACGCGGCCCCGGTGATCCTGTTCGGGCGTCAGGCACCCGTGCCACGCGGTGATCTCCAGCCCCGGGTTGGGGATGTCGTGCTTCGCCGCCCAGTCGCCGACGGGGATCTCGGGCAGCTCGCGGTCGATGTACATGTCCCAGAAGAACTGCGGCGGGTCGTAGGGGGAGTGCGGGCGCAGGTGCGAGCACCAGACGAAGAACGGCCGCGTCGGGTCGCGCTTGCGGATCTGCTCCAGCGTGACGTCCGTCGTCCAGACCGTGGGGTGGTAGCGCTCCTCCAGGTGCCAGGGCCGGGCCAGCCAGCCGTTGGCGTCGCAGGCGTGCCCGCGCTCGTGCGCATTCGGCCCGAGCTGCTCCCGCAGCCAGTCCCAGTAGTCGTCAACTCCCTCGCGCAGATCGTGGCAGATGACGGTGTGGAAGCCGTAGAGCTTCCGCCGCGGGTGCATGTTGCGCCAGCCGACGTTGATGCAGTGGTAGCCGTTGTCGGCGAGCACGTGGGCCAGCGTGTTCCGCTCGTGCCACTCCACGCCGGCGTAGCCGATGAGCCCGCAGTCGTAGCTGCCCTGCCCGCCATGCAGGCACCGCCGGGCGCCCGTGGTCGAGGGGATCTCCGAGTACGCATTCGGGAAGTAGGCGCCTTGGTTGACGAATGCGTCCACGAAGGGCGTCTCGACGATTGGATGACCCGATATGCTCACGTGATCCCCGCGGTGCTGGTCGGTGGTGAAGAGAAGGATGTTTGGGCGGTCGTGTGGCATGGGTTGGCTCCTTGTGGGGGAGTGGTATGCGCCCTCATCTTGTGCTTCGCTGACGATTGCCCGATTCGCGGCGGGTGGGGGAAGCTCCTGTTAGCCCGGGCAAGCGGAAGTGGTACGAAGAGGTAGGCCGTGGGCTATTCGGCCGGGGGCAGGTTCGCGAGGGCGTCCTTGGCCTTCTTGAGGTCCGGGTTCAGCGCCAGTGCCTTCTCCAGGTCCCTTCGGGCGAGCCCGGGGCGCTGGTCCCCATCATACGCATACGCCATGCCGCGGGCACAGTACGCGTGGGCGAACTCGGGGTCGAGGTCGATGGCCTTGGTGTAGTCGTGGATTGCCTGATCGTAGTCCCACGTGCAGCTATATGCAGCGCCGCGGCCGTAGTAGGCGTCGGGGTCCTCCGGGTCGAGTTCGATCGCCCTGTTGTAGTCTGCGATGGCCGCCCGGAAATCCGACGTGTCGTAGCGGGCAAGTCCACGGGTGTAGTATGCCTCCGCATAATCCGGTTCGAGCCGCAGAGCGTTACTGAAGTCCCTGATGGCCGCGTCGTACTCGGCGAGGTTGACCCGCGCTAGCCCGCGAGCGTAGTAGGCTAGCATGTAGTCCGGGTCGAGATCGATGACCTTATCGTAGTCCTGAATCGCTCGCCGATAGTCTTCCTGGCGGTAGTGCACATTCCCGCGGTTGTAGTACGCTGGCGCGTACTTCGGGTCGAGTCGAATGGCTGTGTTCAGGTGTGCCATGGCGTCCTCGTATCTGCCCTTCACGGAGTGCACGGTGCCTCGACCAGTATACGCTGGGGCACAGCGTGGGTCGAGACGGATGGCCGTGTTGAAGTCCGCCATTGCCCGGTCGAGCTCGTCCTTCGCGCCATACGCGCTGCCACGTCCCTCGTACGCCGCCGCCCGCTCAGGCTCAAGCCGAATCGCTTCGGTCAGATCCGCGATCGCCCGGTCATAGTCGCGCTTCGCATGGTAGGCCCGCCCGCGTGCGTCGTACGCCTCAGCATGCTCCGGACAGAGCCGGATGGCCTCGTCGAAGTCCTCGATCGCCCTCTCGTACTCCTTCTCGTCGTAGTACGCCGCCCCGCGCTCGTAGTAGGCTTCGGCGTCGTTGCGGTCGCGTTCGATGGCCGTGGTGTACCTGGCGATCTCGCGGTGGTACTGCGAGGCAGAACGGAGGTGCTTCCAACCCCAGACAGCGAGGACGCCCACGAACAACGCTCCAAGCAGAGCCAATCCGTACACGGATCTCCTCATCGTCCGACTACCACCCCTGCACACCGACCTGCGTGGGTCCTCATGATAGTACCTCAGTTGGCCGTGGCCCGGCAAGCCCCCGTCTCCGGCGCGAGCGGCGGGACTGTGCGCCTTCGCGTTGCATTTGCGCTTCGGCGGAAGGAATCGTGCCTCTCAGGGTGAAGCAACAGCACCGGGTGCGGCGGCGTAGGGGGCTGGCGAGTGAGAGGCGCGCGGAGACGCTGCGAACCGAAAGCCACAAGGCCAAGGAGGCACTCGAATGGGCCGCATCAAGCAGTCGCTGACGTGGGGAATGGTGAATCGCACGGGCCTCATCCGCCGGCACCAGCCTCGCCAGCGAGGTGGCGGGGATGGGCATCCCCGCCCTACACGCGGCCCCTCACCGCAGGCTCAGCCGCGCCAGGTGGATCGCCGACGGGCCGCGAGTGCCCTCTGACAGATACCCGGGCTGGTGATGGTAGATCACCACCACCTCGTCTCCCACCTGCACCATCGCCGGGTAGGCGATCTGAATGTCCGCCTCCTCCTGCCCCTCGATGAGCATCGGCTGCGACCACATCCTGCCGTCGTCGGCTGACTGCCATCCCTCGGCGGTGCCGAGCCGCGCAGCGTCGGGCGTGCACTGCACGATTGCCAGAGCATTTCGCGGCTTGTGGCTATTGGGCTCGAGCGGCGCGCCGTGGCTGTAGGTCATCAGCAAGCGCCCGTCCGTGGTCCGCAGCAGCCGTGCGGGAGCCTGTGGCGCCGGCAACTGCTTCTCCGGCCACGGCTGCGCCCATGTCTCACCGTTGTCCGTCGAGCGCGAGAAGTACACATAGCCGGCACAGGTGCGGATCGCCATGAGAAGACTGCCGTCGGCGAGCGGCGCCACCGACGGCTCCATGAGGCCCCGGTAGTGCTCGACAGTGACGATGCCCTTGCTCCGGCGCCACGTCTTCCCGTCGTCCTGGGTGATTATGGCCCCGGCGGCCATGTGCTTCGTGTCGCGCTCGAGCCAGAAGTGGGCGGGCAGGACGAAGTGGCCGGAGCCGATGCGAACCGCCTGTGCGCCCTGCACGGCGCAATGTGGATGGTCGGCCTCGGGCTCGGATCCCGTACGGGATGCCGCTTCAGACAGGCGCCACGTTAGCCCACCGTCGCTGGAGCGCCGCAGCCGCGTCTCGTGGCCGTCCCTGTACTCGTGGTAGAACATCAGCACCTCGCCGGCATCGTTCTGCAGCACGGCCGGGTTGATGTCGCACTTGCCCGGCGTGTCCACGATCTTCGCGGGCTCCGTCCACGTCCGCCCGCCGTCGGACGAATGCGCCGCGACGATGAAGCGCTCGAGGTTCGTCTCCGGCCCCGGCCCGCTGCACCAGACGGCGAGCAATCGCCCATCGGCCAGCCCGATCATAGCCGGGATGAGATTGGTGCGCATGGCCTCGGTCGAGGGGCACAGCACCCGGCGCTCGACGACGCGGAGCGGCGGTTGGTCGAAAGACGGCACGAAGATGCCCGGAAGCATTCCTGAATTGCCTCCCCAATGTGCGACGCGCGCCTTGTGCTCTTCTCCGTCAACGCCGGCGGGCGGGACGGAGCCGCAGGCAAGCTGCCCCGGCTACATGGTCAGTGAGGCTCTAGCGCCCTCAGCAGCCCCAACCGCCACGGGATCTCGCCGTACTTCTTCCCGGCGGCGTCCTTGGCCGCGACGCCCTGGAAGAGGAACTGCAGATTGGACGGATCGACCGTCAGCGTCTCGTCGTAGCCGGCGCGGATGAGCTCGCCGTGGCTGATGTAGTCGGTCCAGTACTCCTCTGGCTGCTCCACGTTCTCGAAGCTGGCGAAGGGCTGCTCGACGGACGCGGCCAAACGGGTCCACTCGCCCTCAAGCCGTTCGGCGGTGTAAGCGACGTGGAACCGTCTGCCGGACGGCGCTACCTTGCGGATCGCCTCGATGACGGCCAGGTACTTGCTCGCCCCCTGGAGCCGGTAGATGTGCGCCGCCTCGAACAGCCGCCAACTCTCATCGCCGTCCCGCAGCACCACCTCGCAGGGGCCGAAGCTGCGCGGGAAGTCGGAAAGCGCCGTCGAGCTGCGCCACAGGCGCCCGTCCATCGAGGTGAAGAACAAGTGCGCCCTGTCGTCGTCGCAGATCACCCAGAAGTCGATCCACTTGCTCGCGCCCTCCGGCTGCTCGGGGAAGAAGAGCTGGCCGGGAGTCCAGGAGTTCGGGTCGGCGATGTTCTCGCTCGTCGAGAAGGCCGGCTGCAGCCCGGGCTTGCGATCCTGCTCGACGATCTGGTAGACGAGGTACCACTTCTCGTGCGGCCGGAAGTAGAACACCTGCGGCGCGCAGAAGTAGCCCTCGCGGCATTGCAGCACGTGCCGCTCCGCCGACGCCATGTCGGGCCAATCCGTGAAGCTCACATACTCGATACTGTGCGTCCGAACAGCGCGCCGGACGGTGTAGAACACGTGCCACTTTCCCTCGTGGCGTGCGACCGTGGGATCTTTCACCGAGAAGCTGTGGTCCACAGCGCCGACCTGCGGCTCGAACACGGGCTTTCCCAGGGTCCACCGGAACTGTCCCATTACGAGCGGATCATCACTTGCGCCCGTTTGGCCGAAGGCCGCGCACAGGGCAGACGGCAGGCAGAAGAGCATCATCGCCATCGGATTCCCTCCCGGGATCGGCGTCGCTTCCTTGCCGCCGGAGAGAGCCGCTACCGGATCCGCTCGATGGCGCACCGGCTGTTGACCTCCGTCACTTCTTCGACGGCCTCGTCAGGATCCAGCACTACCGTCCACGGCCCACGGCCGCGCAGTGGCAGTTGCACATCCGCAGGTCGCGGGGCGCGATCGCGAGATCCGGTAGTGGCCCCCTCGCCGGCTTCTCCTCCAGCAGCTTCAGCTCCACCACGTGCCGCAGCCGCGGGCTGCGAGGAGCGTCAGCAGTTTGCGCATACGCGGCACCCTCTGGCTCTGGGAAAGTACGCGGAACATTCCTGCCCGGGGGCCCGAGTTCCTTTTGCGGGCGTACGCGGCGGGGGCGCCGGGCTTGGCTTGCCGCGAGGGACGAGAGGATGGCCTATTCGGCCGCGGGCAGGTTGCGGAGGGCGTCCTTGGCCTCTTTGAGGTTCGGGTCGAGCTGCACGGCCTTCTCCAGGTCCTGGCGTGCCTTCGCATACGCGCCCTCGGCGGCGTAGGCCTTGGCGCGAGCGCAGTGGGCCTCGGGGTAGTAGGAATCGAGCTCGATAGCCTTGGTGCAGTCGGCAATTGCCCGGTCGTAGCGGCGCTTTGCGCGGTACGCATCGCCACGGCCGTAGTAGGCTGTGGCACACTCCGGATCGAGCTGTATGGCCTTGGTGAACTCGACTATCGCCTGGCCATAGCGGCCCATGTAGTTATGCACGAGGCCACGGCCCCAGTAGGCGCCGGGTTCATCGGCGTCGAGCTGGCGAGCCTTGTCCAGGTCAGCCCACGCCCGCTCGTAGTCGCCCTTTTTCCCATAGGCGACGCCGCGCTCGCAGTAGGCCTCGGTGAAATCTGGGTCGAGGCGGATCGCTTTCGTGTAGTTCGCGATGGCCCGGTCGTAGTCGTCTTTCCCATGATACGCGAGTCCGCGACCGAAGTGGACCCAGGCACAGTCCGGGTCGATGTTGATGGCCGTCGTGGCCTCCACAATGGCTCTCTCGTAGTCGCACTTGGAGCCGTACGCGAGCCCACGGTTGCTGTAGGCCCACGCCAGAGCCCGCTTGAGCCGGACGGCTTTATTGGCCTCCACGACACCGGCCTCGTAGTCCTGCCTCATCAAGTACGCGTGCGCGCGGATGAAGCACTCCGTGGCGTCCTGGATCTGCAGGCTTATGGCCGTGATGTAGTCCGCGATGGCCGGATCGTAGTCGTGTTTGTAGTGGTGAGCCATTGCGCGGCCGCGGTAGCTCCGGGCCTGCTTCGGGTGGAGTCCGATCGCCTTCGTGTAGTCCTGTATCGCCCGGTCGTAATCTCCCTTTTCGCGGTGGGCGCGGCCCCGGTTGTAGTAGGCAGGGGCATACTCGGGTTCAATCTCGATGGCCTCGCTGTAGTCGGCGATCGCCCGGTCGTAGTCGCTCTTCCTCGCCCACACGATCCCCCGGCTGTTGTGGGCTGCCGCGTACTTCGGGGCAAGGGCGAGGGCCCTGTCAAGGTCCGCTATCGCCCGGTCGCGGTCACCCTTGCGATCGTAGGCAACACCTCGGGCGCGATAGGCTCTCGCGTGCTCCGGGGCCAACTCAATGGCCTTGGTGCAGTCCGCGATCGCCCGGTCGTAGTCTCCCTTCTCGCTATGCGCAATGCCGCGGCCGCAGTACGAAGCAGCGTCCTTCGGGTTGAGACGGATTGCCGTCGTGTAGTCCGCAATGGCGCCGTCGTAATGTTCCAGCCGGCGGTAGGCATCAGCCCGGCCAGCGTAGGCTCTCGCATCCTTGGGGTCGAGCCGGATAGCCTTGGTGTAGTCGGCTATGGCACGTTCGTAGTCCCGACGTCCGGCCGCGTAGGCGATGGCCCGGTTGAGGTAGGCCAGTGCATAGTCGGGCTGAAGCTCGATCGCCTGGCTGTTGTCTGATATCGCCTGCCTGTAGTCGCCCTTGCGATAGTAGGCATTGGCGCGCCGGACGTAGGCTGTGGGATCTTTCGGGTTGAACTCGATAGCCTCCGCGAAGTCCAGGATCGCGCGGTCGTAGTACCCCTTGGCAGAATACGCCCTCCCCCGGGCCAGGTATGCGTCGGCGCAGTGCATGTCAAGCTCTATGGCCTGGTTGTAGTCGTGTATCGCGGTGTCGTAGTCGCCTTTGCAGTAACGGGCGGCACCGCGCAAGAAGTACGTGCTGGCATCCTCAGGGTCCAACTCGATGCTCTTGGTATACTCGACGATGGCCTGGTCGCAGTCCTGACGGCCGTAGGCGTAGACGAGTCCCCGATTGTAGTACGCCATGGCGTAGTCGGGCCGGAGCTGAACGGCTTTGGTGTAGTCGGCGAGGGCTCTGGGGAAGTCGTCTTTCTCGTAGTAGGCGTTGCCACGCCGCAGGTAGGCGTCGGCGTCCTGGGGGTTGCGCTGGATGACCCGCGTCTGCCTCGCGATCTCGTGGTCGTACCGGCCCTCCGACCCAGCTCTGCTCGAAGCCCAGAAACAAGCCACCACGACGACCAGCAGCGACAGGACCGCGGCGATCAACGCGTACCACTTCGTCCTCGGCTTCCTGCCACTCATCAAAGCACCCCGCCCTCTGCACGGCGGCTGCGCTCACCGGGGGCGTCGGCGATATCACGGCCGTTTGCTTGTGCCCATGTGTCTTGCTCGCACGTCAGCTTTCACCATGGCCTCGTTCGATTCGCTGGACAGCTTCTCCAATGCCTCGCGTGCCCCTTCCAGATTCGGATCCAGTTGCAGGGTCTTCTTGAAGTCCTCGCGGGCCTGCTTGTGGTCTTTCTTGCAGGCGTACGCTCTGCGGCGAGCGCAGTAGGCTTCGGCGAACTCGGGGTCGAGCCGGACAGCCCGGCTGAAGTGGCGGATTGCCCGCTCGCGATCGGCCGTGTGCCGACAGGCAAGCCCCCGGCCAAAGAGGGCTCCCGTATGATCGGGGTCGTGGCGGAGTACGCTTCCATAATCGTCAATGGCCCGGTCGTACTCGCCCTGCTGACGATGGGCGTTCCCGCGTTCGTAGTCGGCCGTGCTCTCCGCGTAGGCGCAGCCGCGGTTGCGGCTGACACGATCAATCCGTGGCTGGTGGTGCCCAGGTTTCTTGCTCCCCGGGAGGTGCTTTCGCGCCGTATTGCCTTGTGGTGGGAGGAATCGGCGCTCGCAGGGTGAAGCAAGAGCTGCGGACGTCAATCGAATGCCG
Source organism: Armatimonadota bacterium (assembly GCA_030601885.1). Taxonomy (GTDB): domain Bacteria; phylum Armatimonadota; class Zipacnadia; order JAUWAU01; family JAUWAU01; genus JAUWAU01. The sequence goes on along the minus strand of JAUWAU010000001.1, from coordinate 243,212 downwards.
CCGCGAGATGCCGGGAGACTGCGGCAACGCGAAGCCGCACCGGCTGGCGCAAGGAGGGCGAGCATAGCGCGATGTATGAGCGGCAGACGACTCACGCGCCGGAAGCTACTGGCGGCCGCCGGACAAGCCCTGGCAAGCGCCGGGGCGATGTCGATCGCCGGTGGCGCGCTTGCGCAGAGAGGCGGGCGCTCCGCCAAGACTACAGGCGGAAAAGTCGGCGAAGGCAACGCGAAAAAGCAAGGAGGCAATCGCATGGCTCGCATCAAGCAGTCGCTTACGTGGGGGATGGTAAACCGTACGGGTCTCGAGCCGGCGGACGCCATCAAGAAGATGGCCGAGATAGGGTATGCATCCATCGAAATGCTCCCACAGGAGCACTGGGATCTCGTCCACGAGAACGGCATGGAGATCGCCATTATCGTCGGCCATGCCTCGCTCAAGGACGGCCTCAACAAGCGCGAGAATCACGACCGCATCGAGGACGAGCTGATCAAGAACATCGACCTCGCAGCACAGAACAGGATCCCCAGCCTCATCTGCTTCTCCGGCAACCGGCACGGCGCCTCGGATGAGGAGGGCATCGAGGTGTGCGCCGAGGGGCTGGTACGGGTGGCGAAGGCGGCCGAGCAGAAGGGCGTCAACCTGTGCACCGAGCTGCTGAACAGCAAGGTCAATCACCCGGCGTATCAGTGCGACTTCACGCCGTGGGGTGTCGAGGTGTGCAAGCGCGTCAACTCGTCGGCGGTGAAGCTGCTGTACGACATCTATCACATGCAGATCATGGAGGGCGACCTCATCCGCACCATCACCGACAACATGGAGTACATGGCCCACTTCCACACTGCCGGCAATCCCGGGCGACATAACCTCGACGACGAGCAGGAGATCTACTACCCGGCAGTCATGCGCGCCATTGCGGAGACCGGGTACGACGGGTACGTGGGGCACGAGCTGTCGGCGAAGGGCGATCCGATGGAGGCGATCATCGAGGCGTATAACGCGTGTAATGTGTGAGGGGGCAGTGTCCTGGCCTGTGATCCGTCAGGGGCTGCGTGCCTACGAGCAAAGGCGTCTCAGGAGGGGCGACCATCTTAGGTCGCCCCGTTCCATCGATGTGCGTGCCAATGGCCCCGTTCCGAGCGCAGAGCGGCCCTTGACCGTCCGGAATGCAGCGTGGTAGGATCGGTCATCGGAGGCGGTCGGGGGCGATCCGGAGGGCCGCAATGGGAAAAGTGATCGCGAAGGTAAAGCTGGCGAACGTGGCCGATCTGGTCCGGGCCGAGGACGGCACCATTCAGCCGCAGGATGTGCGTCGATGCGAGGTGGAGGCCCTGGCTGACAGCGGGGCCTCGTTGATGTGCCTTCCTGAGGACGTCGTGGAGCAGCTCGGCGTGAAGCCGTTCGGCTCGAAGAGGGCGACGCTGGCGACAGGCGAGGAGCGGAGCTTGCCTATCGCAGGTGTGGTCCACATCCAGATCGGGGACAGGGAGGCCTACCAGGACTGTGTCGTCCTGCCACGCGGCGCCCAGCCACTCGTAGGGCAGTTGGTGATGCAAGAAATGGATCTCGTGGTTGACTTGAGCCGGGATCGCCTCGCCCCCGGGCACCCGGACGAGGAGTACCCCGTCATCGACCTGCTGTGAAAGGGCAGGCTTCCCCCGTAGTCACTTCAGCTCGTCCGTGTTGGCGCGAATCTTGCGGATGGCCGCCAGGATGAGGTCCATGTCCTCCTGCTCACCGAGGAAGAGCCGGTGGGTGAGCGAGAGGGCCGCATGGGCGTGGACGCGCTCCGCCTCGGGGCAGTGCACCTTGGTGAAGTCCACGGGGCGGCCGAGCCAACTGAAATCGGTGTGCTGGAACACCGGGTTCTGGTAGATGGGCGCGCCGTGGGCGCCGACGCCGGCCGGCACACCCTCGGCTCTCAGAGCCTCGAGGAACTTGTCCCGCGGGACGCCATCGAACTCTTCCTGGTTGTACGTGAAGTTCCAGTAGTAGAACCCCCACCTCGTGACGCGCTCATCACGGTCGATGGCCGAGACGCCATCGACCTCCTCGAGCCCGCGAGCCAGATGCGTCGCATTGCGCTCCCGCGTCTCGGTCTGCTCGTCCAGCCGCGAGAGCTGCGTGAGCGCCACGGCGGCCTGGAACTCCGTCATGCGCAGGTTGCTGGCGACGCGATGGAACTCGTAGAAGGGCCGCCCCGAAATGCGCCCGATGTGGTGGAATGAGTACGCCTTCTCGGCGAGGTCATCGTCGTCCGTGAGTACGATGCCGCCCTCGCCGCAAGTGAGCGTCTTGCCCGCCTGCAGGCTGAAGCCGCCCATGTGGCCAATGGCGCCGACGCGCCGGCCCTTCCACTCTGACCCGTGGGCGTGGGCGGAGTCCTCGATCACCATCACGTCGTGCTTCTCGGCGATCTCCATAATGCGGTCCATGTCCGCCGGGTAGCCGCCGTTGTGCACCGGCATGATGGCCCGCGTGTGCTCGGTGATGCAGGCCTTGATCGAGTCGGGCGAGATGTTGTAGGTTGCCGAATCGATGTCGGCGAAAACGGGTATGGCGTTCACGAGCGCCGCCGCGGTGGCAGTAGCGACGAAGGTCAGCGCCGGCACGATAACCTCATCGCCCGGCCCGACGCCCGCCGCTTTGAGCGCGCACTCCAGCGCCTGTGTGCCGTTGGTGACGGCGATGCCGTGTTTGGCGTGCTGGTAGGCGGCGAAGGCGTCCTCGAACTGCACGACTTTCGATGCCGACGGGTCGTCGCCAAACCCTCCCCGCCACCACTTGCCGCTGCGCACCACCTCGACGAGCGCCTGCTCCTCTTTCTCGTCGAAGATGGGCCAGGATTTGCCGAGTTGCCGAGTAACCGTCTTCGGCCCGCCGTTGATGGCTAGGTGTGCCATGGCTTTTCCTCTTTCGGGCTCAGGTTCGCAGATGCAAGCCGCACTCAGACCGCGGCAACGCCACTGCAGGATGATGCGTAGTTCCCCAAAGAAACGCCCGCGCCCTCTTCGAGCCTGAGCGCGGGCCATTCTCTGTACCTGTCAGCAGGGCCGCTCTGCCCCCTCCGCCTGCGGCTGATCGGCCAAGCACGGCTTGATCCCGTACGGGGTCAGGCGCCGTGGCACCCGGGCGAGCGCTTGTGTCGCTAGTCCTCGGCATCCACCAGCCTGAAGGTGAAGGCGACTTGCTTCGTCGAGGTGACCCGCTCGCCGCCCTTCTTGGCCGGGATGAACTTGGCCCTCTTCAGGGCCTGCACGGCAGCGTGGTCGAGTCGTGAATGGCCGCTGGACTGCACGATCTCAATGCTGCCGTGCGCCCCGTCGGCCCGGATCTCCACGGCGAGAACGACGCGCCCCTCCTCGTTGCGCCTGCGAGAGAGACTGGGATACCTCGGTTTGGACACGCCCCGAACTTGAGCCGCCACTGCGCCGCCGTCGCCCTCGAGGTCGCCGTCAGCGGCCGGGCCCGCTCGCGGCTTCGGATGCGCGATCGGCTCCGGAGGCTCGACGGGATCCGGCATGACGCGACCCGGCGGCGGCGACGATGGACTCGGCACGCCCGAGGCAGATGCCGTCGCTGTTGCGCCTTCGCCCACTCGTGCACCCGGCACACTCCCCGGCCTGGCCCGACCGCTGCCGGTCGCCAACGACGCCGTGTGTGCCCGCGGGCCGGAAGGGCCGACCGCTCGTATCGCCGGCTCCGGTCCGGCTGTGTCTTGCGCCACGGAGTCCTGCGTTGCGTCTCGTTCCCCCACCGGCTGCCGGACCTCGTCGGCCGTCGGCTTCTCCGCAGCGTAGGCCTCGTCCACATCGACCGCCGCCGGGGTGGGCCTCGACACGATCGGCTCAGGCGGCGCCGCACTCTCACTCGCGCGCGCCGGCGGCTCAGCACTGACGTGTGGCTTCTCGCGATTCGGTTCCGACCGGGGGCGCTGAGCTTGCTCCGGGGCCGCACGAGAAGCATGCTGAACGGGAACGACAGCATCGGCGGTGTCCTCGGACGCCTCGCTGATGGCCGGCGGGATGATGTTCAGAATGACGCGCGCCGGCTCGTCCACGGATGCAACTCGCGCATCCTGTGACGAGAGCCCCGGCACCAGCAGGCCCGCGTGAATGCCGGCGGAGACGAGGAATGGCAGGAGGAAGTCGGACGATCTCATCCGGTCTCCTCCCTGGTCTCAAACGAGACTTCCCTGATGCCGGCGCGCCTGAGGCGGTCCAGGATCTGCATGGCGACGCCCAGATCGGCCCGCCGGTCGCCGCTGATGAACACCGGGATCTGCTTCTCGGCGCTCGACCGCACGCGTTCGCTCACCCCATCCATCAGCTCGTCCAACGAGACCTGCTCCTCGTCCAGGTAGATGACGTTGTCCTCCGTCACCGTGACACTCACGTAGTCTCTGCGGTCAGGCTGGGCCGTCAATGCCGCCGGCAGCTCTACCCGCAGTCCGCGATGAACGACCATGGAGAGCATCGCGTAGATGAAGAAGACCAGGAGCAGGAAAACGATATCAATCAGCGGGAGCATCTCTATCCGCGCTTTCCTGTCCTCGTATCCGCTACTGAGACGCACCGTGTCTCTCCATCCCCTTTCGGCAGGCCACTTCGAGCCGCGTGGTGACGTTCCCCAGACGGCTCGTGGCGCTCTGGACGCGGGCGACGAGCAGATTGAACGGCACCAGGGTGACAAGCGCCACGGAGAGCCCGGCAGCGGTGCTGATCAGCGCCTGCGCAATGCCGCCGGTGACCGCCTTCGGATCCTGGATTCCGCTCTGGCCCAGCAGATCGAAGGACTGAATGATCCCCAATACCGTGCCGAGTATGCCCAGGAGCGGAGCCATGGTGATGATCGTGTCGAGGACATTCAGGCCTCGCTTCATCCGTTCGATCGCATCCTCGGCCGCCATCTGCATGCTCTCGCGCAGTCCGTGATCGCGCTGCGCAAGCCCGGCGCCCAGTACGAGCGCACCGGTCGCGGAGCTCCCGTCGGCGATGGAAAGGGCGCCTCGGAAGTCCCCCTCTTCGACGCGCTGGATGATGTCATCGACGTCGCCTCCGTTGCGTCTCCTCCCCGTCTGCCACCAGAAGATGGCTCTCTCGAGGACAACGGTGACGGACAACACCGAGCAGATAAGCAGCGGCCACATCATCGGGCCGCCCTTTACGAACAGGGCCTGCATCTGTTGATCTCCTACGTGCACGGGTGGCACGCGTTGCTTGTCCCTGCCTGAAGCGGGACCCCGCATGGGGCCAAAGGGTCAGGGGTCAACCCGTGCTCCTCCCGGCAGCCGTGGCCCACGGGTAGCGAGCTACCCGTGCCACACGTGTAAGCCGGGTTGCCCGTTCAATACGACCTCTTCAAGCCAACGAACGCCGAAATCCCGGGTGCGCCGTACCCTTTGACCTCCTCGTACTCCTTGTCGAGAAGGTTCTCCACGCGGCCGAATAGCTGGCAGTGCTCTGAGACGTCATACGACGCGGTCACATTGACCAGCGTGTAGCTCCCCAGCGACACGCGCGTGGCGGGCCAGGTGGAGAAGTCGAGATCGTCCCGCTTGCTCACATGCACAACGTTGAAGTTGACCGCCCGGTCTTCGCGGAACCGGTAGTACACATCGAGGCCGGCCTTGTGCTTCGGCCGTCGCAGGAGCTTCTCGCCCGTGGTCTCGTCCTCAGTCTCGGTGAACGTATAGCTGCCGCGGATGCTCAGGTTCTGCCGCGGCTCGCCGGAGGCGAAGAACTCGATGCCCCTGGACTTGGCCTCGGCGATGTTCTTGAACTTCGACGTGCCGGAGTCGAAGTCAATGAGATCGTCGAAGTCGTTGGCGAAATAAGTCGCCCCCAGCGTCCACTCGCTGTCGCATAGCTCCTGCTCTATTCCCACGTCCCACCCGGTGCTCGTCTCGGCCTCGAGCATCGGGTCGCCGAAATCCGAGAAGAGCTGGAAAAGCGTCGGAGCCTTGAAGCCCGTGCCCAGTGTGCCCCTGATCTTCGTTCCCGTACGCCTGCAGATGTAGGCCGGCGCGACCCGATACGTTAACTCGGAGCCGAACTTGCTGTGGTCGTCGAAGCGCACGCCGAGGGTGGCGAAGAAGCGGTCGCCCAGGTTGATCTGGTCCTGGAGAAAGACGGCGGTGGTCCGGGCCGTTCTGCGCTCGAAGACGCTCTCGAACGGTCCGAAGGGGCCATCCGAGAAGAACCTCGATCGGCCCTCTTCCTCCTCGGTCTCGGCGCCGATGGTCAGCGTATGCTCGTCGCTGGTGTAGAAGTTCCCCTGCCAGTCGAACTTGTGCAGCTCGCCGTCGAAGGAGCTGCGCAGCAGTTCGCCGGGATGAGCCGGGTCCGGATCGTTGCGCGCCTTCTTCTCGGTGTCGCTGAAGGAGAAGCCCGCCCGGTGCTCCCATCGGTCGCTGCACGTGGTGAACTCGCCCTGTGCGCGGAAGAAGAGCTGCTTTGTGTGCAGCAGGTGGTTGGGGTCGTCGCCGAACACGCCGCCGAAGTTGTCGATGTCGGCCGTGGCATCGGCGTATCTGAACAGCACGACGATTTCGGAGTCCTCGCTCGGCATGAGACCCACACGTGCGGAGACCGACGTGTTCTCGTACGGATCCCGTTCGCGGTTGCCGTCCTTGGTGCTCGCGGCAGAGATGCCCTCGGTATCCAGCCGCGAGGCCCCCAGCGAATAGCTCACCCGCGTCGTGCCGCCGCTGACGCCCACTCGTTGGCGCAAGGTGGGAAAGGAGCCGGCCTCAGTGGACACGAACCACTTCGGCTTCCCCGTTCCCTTCTTCGTGATGATGTTGATGACGCCCCCGATGGCGTCGGAGCCGTACAGCGTGCCCTGCGAGCCGCGCAACACCTCGATGCGCTCGATGTTGTCCGTGGTCAGGTGGGCGAAGTCGAAGGAGCGCCCGGGCGAGATCGGGTCGTTGAGCTCGATGCCGTCCAGCAGCACGAGCGTGTGCTCGGATTTTGCCCCCCGTATGAATATCGAGGTCGTGCCGCCGGGCCCGCCGTTTCGGACGACGTCGAGAGCCGGCACGCCCCGGAGGAGGTCCGACACGGAGATGCCTCTCTTGCTTTCGATCTCCTTCGCGGAGATGACGGTCATGGAGCTGGCGACTTCCCCGGGGGGCGTCTCGATGCGCGTGGCGGTGATGACGAACTCCTGCGTTTCGTCCTCTTCTTCGGCTTCGCCGGCGGCTTGTTTCGCGTCGTCTGCCTTCGGGGAATCGCCTGGAGCCTGCGCGGCTGCAACGCTGGGGATGGCGAGTAGGAGCGTCAACAACAGTGGGGTGAGGCCGATCTTTCTTTGCATCATCCGATTCCTTCCTCCCCCCTCGGGGGAAAGTGAATCGCGCTGCCGGACAGGTCTCCTGGCTCTCGTTCATCCTACTCGCCGCGCCTTCCCACCCAAGAGGACGGTCCGTCCTCACGGGCAGTGGCATCGTCGCGGCTTTCGTCCCGATCACAGTCGCGGGGCGGCGGGAGCTTTGAACTCCCTTCCCTTAGTCCGGCGCGCAACGACCGCGCTGAACGTCTGACTACTCGTCCTGTTTAGAGTGGGCATCACCTCCGGCTATGGAAACGTCTTTCGGCGCCAGCATACTACAACACTTCCCTGTTTCGGCGCAACCGCCTGATTATCCTTTTTCGTTTAGTGGAGCCAAAGAGGGTCATCGGGGAGTCAGCAGGAACGTAAACTCGACAGAAGCCCTAGACACCGAACGGGAGGCGAGCCGGACATGCAGTCGATGAGATCGGGTTGCATCCATCGTTGGCATTGGTGGGGCGCTGCGGCGATGGTGGTGTGTGCGGTGGGTCTGCCGGCACCGGCTCTCTGCGACGACTTCGACGTAGCACGGGCCAATGCAAAGGTGGCGGCGGAGGTGCTCAGCCGCTGCAATCGGTTCATCCACGGATGGCTCCAGCATGCCGATGCGCGCACGGGGCTCATCCCGCAGAACCTGCGCGGGCAGGCGACGAGCCCCGTGTGGACGGCGGAGAACTCGGCGGCCGACCTGTGGCCCTTCATGGTGCTGAGCGCCTACTACACCGACGAGGCGCTGCTCGAGGGAAAGATGCGCGACATCCTGCACGCCGAGATACGCCGCACAACGCGCCTGGGCCATCTGCCGGACGCCTTCGACTTCGGCAAGCAGGCGTTCCTGCGAGATGAAGTGAACGAGGGGCGGCTCATCTTCGGCGCGTCGGAGTACTGCAAAGACGGCCTGTTGCCCATCGTGGAGCTTATGGGCCGGGGGGAGTGGTTCGCGCGGCTCAGGGACATCGCCACCGACATCTGTGGGCAGGCCAGCGTGCACACCGACTTCGGCCCAATCCTCGCCACCAGCGCGGAAGTCAACGGCGAGATGCTCCAGGTGCTCGCGCGCCTGTATCCTGCCACCGGCGACACCCGGTTCCTGGCCACCGCGCTACGCATCGCCGACGCGTACTTTCTCGAGATGCTGCCCAACAGCAATTGGCTACCGTGCCATGACTGGGATTTCGACAAGCACGCGGTGAAGAGCGACCGCCTGCGGCTCAGGGATCATGGCAGCGAGATCGTCGGCGGGCTCTCGGAGGCGTATGCCCTGGCACGGCGGTATGCGCCGGCGAGGGCGGACCGATACGAACCGGCCTTCCGGAGCATGTTGGACACGCTGCTCGAGAGGGCGCGCAACGAGGACGGCCTGTGGGTGGATGAGATCACGCCATCAACGCTGGAGACGCCGCGCCGCAGCGTGCCGGACACGTGGGGCTACGTATTCAACGCCTTCTACACGGCCTACCTTCTCACCGGGGAGCAGCGCTATCGAGACGCGGTCGTCAAGGGCCTTGAGAGCATCCACAACTACCCGGACTGGGGCGGCGCCGATGCCTTCGCCGACAGCATCGAGAGCGGCATCGTGCTGCTGAATCGCGAGCCGGTCGCGTCGGCGTTCAAGTGGGTGGACGAGGCCATCGTCGCCATGTCGGCAAAGCAGCAGGAGGATGGCATCATTGAGGGCTGGCACGGCGACGGCAACGTGGCGCGCACCTGGCTGATGTACGCGATGATGAAGACCGGCGGGCTGCGTGCCGCACCATGGCGCGAAGATCTAGCCTACGGTGCCGAGCGCGACGGGGACAATCTGCGCATCTACCTCACGGCCAAGGAGCCGTGGACGGGGAAGCTGTTCTTCGACTACCCGCGCCATCGGGAGCACTTCGGCGTCTCGCCCAACTACCCGCGCCTGAACGAGTACGCCGAGTGGTTCTCGGTCGAAGACAGCGTCCTCTACCGCATCAGCGTGCCCGGCGCGGAGCCGAGCGACCGCCTCGGCGCGGAGCTCCGGCGTGGGCTGGCGGTCAGCCTCCAGGCCGGGCAGGAATGGACCGCCACGGTTGCCAAGATCGGCGGGCCGCCGTATGGGCCCCACACGAAGTAGCTGGTACTCAGGCGCCCGCCGCTGCCCCCGAGTAGCAGGGGCCCGAGCGCCCGGCTGCGCTTGACAGGACGAGCCGACGGGCTATACTGTGATTGAATGGACGTTTACTCGAGCGGCGGCACCCGGCTACGATAGGCCTCCGGGCGGCCAGAAGCCGTGCAGGACAGATCCTGTGCCCCCGGCAGAGACGCGCAGACGACGGGGCCGAAAGGCGCGCGACTGGCGCCTTCACGTACCTGCCAAACGGCCTACGTGCCAAGGCTCGCAAGTGCCGCGCTCCCAGCGGCTTGCCGCACTGCCAGCAGTCTCAGCGCCGCTGCCGACGAGTGGCACCAGGAGGTGCGCGGGATTGCCCCCGGTCAACCCCGACCTGAGAGTCGAGAACCGCATCGACATAGTGTTGGTCTTGCTGCGCGCGGGGGCCGAATGCGGACCAGAGCCTGAGCCGGTAGTAGGGATCACGCGCCTGATGAAGCTGCTGTTCCTTCTGGAGAAAGAGGCGTCAATAACCCAGGTGCTCGCATCCGGTGAGCGGTACTTCGACTTCCAGCCCTACGACATGGGCCCGTTCGACGCCGACGTCTACGATGCCATCGAGTTCCTCGAGGATGTCAAGCTGGTCAAGGCCACCCCTACGGGGCGATCGGCTGCGGAAGACGCCGTCGAGCGGAGCCGCCTGCTCGCCGACGTCGACGCCGACGCGTTGGCCCAGAGCGAATACACGCCCCCAGAGGCGTTTCGGCTCACGGCGACGGGCGTCGACGTCGCACGAAAGTTGCTCGAAACGTTGCCGGCGGAAGTTAGAGCATCGTTAGAGCGGGTGAAGCGCGACTACAACCCAATGCCGCTCAGGGACCTGCTTCGCTACGTGTACCGGCGCTATCCGGACGCGGCAAGCTACTCTAGAATCAGGGCGCAATTGGGATTGGAGTGAGCGCGCGAACGATGCAGGGGGATCCTCAGTGGGTCTACGCCATAATCTTCGTCGCAGGCTCCCTTTTCGCCGGCGCCTGGCGTATCCATTGTCATCGCCAAGCCCTACACCGACGACACTCGGAGGAGTATGACCGCGTCGGGGGGGCGCTCGATGATAACATTCTGCGCGAGGCTGCCGAGCGGCTGGCACAGGCTCTGGGGCCGATCCACGAAGCGGTGGTTGTGGAGACCGTGCGGGCTGACGACGAAGTCCGCTCCCTATTGGGCGCCGCGCTCCTGACGGACGCGAGAGGCCAGATGCCACTTGCTCGAGAGAATACCCTTTCGATCCTGGCAAGAAGGACAGGAGTCCTCGCCCGCAGTGCACTGTCCGTCGGAGCCAGTGATCCACCCACGGCGGCGCTCCTCACGATCTTCGCATTCGTCGGCGAGGCGCGGGCGGATGTGCGCGAGCTACGTAAGCACAGGTCCGCAGCTGACCAAGCGTACGGTGCGCTCCTGTCAGTACTGGCGCTGGGCGGGGTATTGGCAACCGCAGCGCTTGCGCACTGTGCGTGGCGTGCGCCTGCGATCCTATGTTATCTCCATCTCGTACTATTCGGTCTTATAATACTCGGCAGCCTGGTCCTCGCTGGCGCAGGCGTCGCGAACGAGCATGCCTTTTCCCGGCTGACGCGCCGGTGGAGCCGATCGCGGGCGGCCTAGGGGGACGCCATGACTGAGGCCGCGATGATGGAACGCGTCGCCGTCTCTTTCGCCGAAGGCGGGCGCATCGTCGGCTGCGAGGTCCCCTTTTTCGAGAGAAGGATCGATCTCGTGGCCGTTGACCCTGTGACGGGGGACGTCACGGTTGTTGAGGGGAAAATCAAGGACTGGCAGAGGGGCGTGGCGCAGATCATCCTCGCGCAAACGTGCGCTCACATCAGCTTCCTGGCGGTACCACAGGGGTGCACATCCAGGGTCCCCCGCGAGGTACTACAGGCATGGCGCATTGGGCTCATTGGCGTGGATGGCCAGGTCCATGTCGAGGTCGAGGCGCCGCCCGTGCAATGCACGAATCCACACTGCGTTCGAATGGTCCGCGAAGCCGTAGGGGCCAGGGGGGAGTGGGAGCATTGTCGCTGAACTTGCCGGGGGAGCCGCCCTTTACGCTGCTGCGATATGGCATGCCAGCAGACAAGGACATCATCGCCGATCCTGCTATCAAGGCGCTCTACGACGCGATCGTGATCCCAGCGCACATCCTCGCGTTCTTCCATGAAGCGCTGCCGGCGTTCCTCTATGGCCTGGAGAAGCCCTACATTGTCGACCCAATGACATACATGTACCAGAGCGTCCGTTCGTACTCCGACGAATGGGGCACGCGACGCTCGGCTCGCAAGCTGGCGGAAGCGTACGGTGGGGAGTTCGCTAGAATGGTCGCAGAGGCCGCCGAGTCGCATGGCACGGACGTTCAGGGGGAGGGAAGATCGGCCGAGGGGAGCGGGGAACAACGCACGCTCAGACTTCTGAATCCGGAGAACATCCTCGCCTCACTAGGGCGCGGCTGCGTAGTCTTTCAAGACGAGGTTGTCGCGGACGTGGTGAGGAGGCTCGTGGGACGATACGTGGCGGTGAGCCGAACGCTGCCAACTCCTGCCGTGTTGCTGGCCCCCTACTTCTACTTCAAGAGCGTGCGCGACCCGTGGTACGCTGCGTGCGTGACGCTGCAGGGCGCCGCTTTGGATGAAGCGCAGCGGCGCGGCACGCAAATACTCCCGGTGATATGCACGCAAGTCGCCTGCCTTGAAGAGGCCTTCCAGCGCGAAGCCCTGCTCGCCGACTGCGGGCGCTGGCCCGCGGACGTTGTCGTCCTCTGGCTCAATGGCTTCTCGCAGTCAGGGGCGCAGGAACCACAGATACGCGCGCTTGCGGACTTCGTTGGCGAGCTGCATGCCCAGCACAAAAAGCAAACTCTCATGCTCTATGGTGGATATATGTGCATGCTCATGACGGGGAACGGCCTCGCAGGAGTATCTCACGGCATGCTGTACGGGGAGCACAAGGAGGTGCGGCGCTTGCCGCCGGGTGGCCCCCCGCCTGATCGATACTACTTCCCGCTTTTCCACGACTTTCGCAAGATGTCCCATGCGGTCCGTATCATGCAGGAGGTGGACTCGCCTGTCGACCTGATGTGCGAGTGTCCCATCTGCTCGGAGGTGCTCGCCGGTGACCCCCGCAACCTGCCCCTGATGTGGCGAACCGCGGCTCTGAAGAGGCACTTCCTCCAGGCGCGGAACAACGAAAAGGAGGCCACACGCGGGACCGCGCTGCCGGAGGCGCTAGACGCCTTGCGTGTCACGTACGAACGGTACAACGACACTGTGCGAGCCATTCCTAATCCAGACACAAGAGACCTGCAGTTTCTCCCCGACCTCGAGTACCTGCGTAAATGGGCCACAGCTTTGTCGGCTCCATAGTCGCCGCACTGGTCCCCCCTTGAGTGCCGTGAAATGGACCAGGCACAGCGGAGGGGAGACCGATGCCAAGAGGCGCTCGGCGTCGCTCTTGCGTCTCTCCCACGGTCAGCCTCCAGGCCGGGCAGGAATGGACCGCCACGGTTGCCAAGATCGGCGGGCCGCCGTATGGCGGCGCCTGACGCTTCAGCTCAGACGGGAAGAGCGCGACCACTAGGCGCCGTCTGCCGAGAGGCGTATCTCGTCGATCTCAACCCGGCGCTCCCTGGCCGAACAAGGGTCGAAACGCAAGCTCACGATGGGGCCGCGCCAGCGCGGGTTGGCGGCCAGGTGTAGAACGTACGTGTGCATCTGGTCGTCCGCTGCCAGCTCCGCTCGCTGGCTCGCCGGCTCGGTCGTCGGCGCCGTCGGCGTCGTCCAGAACACCTGGCACTCGTCGCCGTCGTCGGGCGGCGGAGTGATCCGCATTCCGATCACCAAGTACGGCCAATCTCGCGCGTTGAGCCTGATCGGCGGGCTGACGAGCGCGGGGTCACGAGAGGTCGTGTCGCCCCCGAGGCGGCCGCCCTGGACCTTGACGTTAGCGAGACCCATGAGAGGCCCCCAGCCCTCGGTATCGCCCTCTTGGTCGAAGTGCCACGCGGTTTTGTACGGGTCCATCGCGAAGTCGTACGGCCCCAGTCCTACATCCACCGGCGCGATGTTCGGCGGCCACTCTCCCGGCTCGCAGAACACCTGCCGGATCTTGTCGTACATGGCAAAACCCCACTCGGCGCACGGCTCCAGGTAGCTGCCCTCGCCCCACTCGTTGGCCGGCCCCAGAGCGATGATGTTGCGATGCGTCTCGTCGGCGAAGGCCTTGCCCTCCCGCAATAGCCACTCGAACAGCTCGGGCGTGCGGCCGTGGATCACTCTCGCCCGGTCGCCGTGCCACGGGCGCGAATCCCACCCTGAATCGATGGTGAATATCCAGTCGAGCCGGTCGCCGAGCAGGTCGGCGTGTCGGGCCCACGCGGCCTGGCTCGTTCGTACCACCAATTCAAAGGGGAAATACAGCGGGCTGTCGGCTATCTCCGGCGCATCTCCCCACCAGTGGTAGGTCGAGGCGCCCTGGTAGCCCTCGGCGACGCGCTCCTGCACCTCCGGCGCCGTCCGGTGGCCGTGCATGGCGACGAAGTAGATGCCCTTGTGCCCCGCTTGGCGCGCCATACGCTGCGAGAGCGCATACAGCTCCTGCGTCTTCTCCGCGCTGCCGAGGTCGCGGCGCACGTTCGGCGGCGACCAGATGAACACGGCCGGCCTGTCGCCGATGCGGTAATACTCCTCCATCCCGAAGTAATGATCGATCCAGTACTGCGTGACGTCGCGCCAGTCTTCCAGGGAATGCGTGCCCTTGGGATTGTGGTTCGCCCACATGATGGCAAACTTCAGGTACCGCCGATAGCGCGCGTTCATATAGGCGTCGTGCAGCCAGTGCTCGTGCGAGCGGCCGCCCTGGCACCAGTACCAATCCACGAGGAAGCCCTTGATCCCGTGCTCGACGGCCCACTTGATCTGCCAATCGGCGCATTCCGGGTTCCCCTCGTCATAGTAGCCGAGCACGGGCTTGCGCACGGGTGCGAGGCGTCGAATGCACTCCCATCTGCCCGGAGCGCCCCATCCAGGGTAGTAGTACATCAGCAAATCCTGCGGCGCTCTCACGGGGTGCGGCTCAGGCACATAGTCGGATTTCGCCAGGCCGAGGTCCGGGAGGATCTCGATCCTCGTCTCGTATTCCTCGGGAGGCGCGCCCGGACGGATAAGCCGGACCTTCACAATGCCCTCGAAAGGCCTGCGCGCCATGACCTCCCAGGTGACCTGCTCGGGCAGCATGAAGTCGATGCGGGCCAGCTTCTGCTCCCGCGGGCTGAGGATGCGCAGGCCACGCGGCGCCGACAGCAGCACACGGCCTCCGATAGCCGGCTCGCCGCCGGAGTTGAGGACAGACAGAATGAGGCGGCACGCCCGGCTGGTCCGATTGATGCCATCTGCCAAGCCGAAGTGGCTGACCGACAGTTCTGGCGGGCCGAGCGGCTGGGTGTTGATTGAAAGCTGCTCAATCTCCACCTCGGCGGCGCGGGTGCCTGGCGCCTGCAGCCCCAGGGCGAGCAGCCTGCCTTGCCAGTCCGTCTCGCCGCTCAGATCCACGTTATAGCTATGGAGCCGTCCGTCCGGGATGAGGCGGAATGCAGTCCGATGCAGGCTCTGGCTACCCTCGGTGGCCCAGCAGATGGCCCCCTGGCGACCGGCGGAGACGCGGGCGCGGAGACTGACCCACAACCGATCGCCGATTTCGGCACGGAGGGGCGGCCCGAAGACCGCGGCGTCGGCGGAGGTGGCCGTGAAGCAAAGAACGCCGCGCTCCAGGCGCAAGTCCTCGGCATGACCGAGGGTCCACCAGCCGAGGGCGTCCCAGGCCTCGCGGAAGTCCCACGAAAGCGCCGTCGCCGGTGCAGCGACCGGTTGGATGTCAACCACGCGGATCGAGTCGATGATGAAGTGGCCGGGAGTGAAAAGGTCGAACCGAAGATGGACGATCTTCCGCTCGGCATGCCAGAACGGAAACACGTGGTAGGTATGCCACTCATTATCGCCGCGAACGTGAAAGCGCGTCTCCTTGCCCGGGCTGAATCCGCCGTACTTGCCCTGCAGCGTGTTCGACCAGAAGAACTCCGCGTCGCCCCCCTCGTCTGACTTCATCCTCACCTCAATGTACTGCCACGGCCGGGCCGGGATCTCGAACACAGGGCTCGTCAGAAACGGGTCGCTGCCGATCCCCGTGCATGATAGCGCAGCATCCCGTACCTGGACATCCGTGAGGTGGGCGTTCGGCAGCCATCCCTCAAGGCGCCCCACCTGGTCGAATTCCCAGGATAGTAGACGACGGACCTCGGTCCCTCCGGCCCACGGGGCAGCGCCGGCTGTCAACACGATGAAGGCCAAGAGCATGTTCATCGGGGCTCTCCCCTGAGGCGCGGGGCTACGGCTCGGCGGGCACGATGGTCGCCAGCAGATCGCCTTCATCGGCGTACGGGTGCATCGCGGGAAGCGCCACATCTGAGTGCCGGCGATGGGCCCCAAAGCGCAGCAGGTAGCCGGCCACCGGCGCCGTGATCTCGACGACCTCCAGCGTGTCAGGCAGCATGATGTGCCCCAGCCGCTGGCCGACCTCGACGTAGTCCCACGTCGCGACCGAGGCCTCGACAAATAGCCCCTCGTGCTCCGCGCGCACCTCAACTACATCCACCTCGTCCAGGTAGAACTGCGGGGCGTCGGTTCCCTCTGGCTCGCCTTCCATCATTCCGAGCTGCTTGGCGATGTTCGTGGCCGCTCGCAGGCCGCGCCGCACCTCGCGCTCGACGACGGCCCATTGGGGGGCCAGCTCGATGGTGATGCCGGCGCGGGCGGTGTCATTGAGCAGTCCGCCGAGCGTCGTGTGCCCTCTCGGCCCTTTCTTCACGGTGCCGGGATGAATGAAGCGGATCGCCGAGACCCGGCCGAGGGCTTCGGACGGCTCGTAGCCGCGCCGCAGGATGGCGCCGGTGGCGCTGAAGCGGGACCAGGCGTGAAAATCGAGCACATGCGTGCAGTGCTCCACGATGGCCTGGTGCAGTGCGAAGGACACGCGCTCGGTGTCGTTCCCGTCGGCGTCGCCGGGCCAGGTGCGGTTCATGTTGTGGCCTTCGTCCTCAGCATACGGCTGCTCGGCTTTCAGGCTGATGTGGGACCTCCGGTGCCGCAGGGCGAGCAGATTGCCGAACGGGATGATGTAGACGTCGCCCCTCACCAGGGCGTCGGCCGCCACACGCCCAAAGCGCCGGGAGGCTTCGCAGCCATTGACCTCGTTGCCGTGCTGGGCCGCGAGGACGAGGAACTGCGGGCCCCCTCGACCGCTGCGAATGTGCCAGTACGGGATGCGTAGCTCCTCACCACAGCTCAGTGTGGCGACGACGTGCTCCAGTTGCAGAGACGCTGGCATTCGCTCGCTCTCCCTATGGGATCATCCCCGCAGCGGTGTGGCCCTTC
The DNA here is from genome assembly GCA_030601885.1 of Armatimonadota bacterium. Taxonomy (GTDB): domain Bacteria; phylum Armatimonadota; class Zipacnadia; order JAUWAU01; family JAUWAU01; genus JAUWAU01. The sequence continues at coordinate 226,322 of JAUWAU010000001.1, read as the reverse complement.
GACGGCAGAAGCCGACTCCCCTCCGCTCTGCTGATCCGGCCGGGCGGGAGAGGCGGCGTGCACCGGGGGAGCAAGGCCCGCCGATGCGGGCCTGTGGGAACTGCACTCGCGGTTTGGACGTTGAGGCGACCAGAGGCGCGGAGGTCCGCGCCGGTCCTCGATGGCTGGGCACCGAAGGTGGAGACAAGCAGCCGGCGTCGTTGCGTGTGTGTACCTCGGCTTGACAGCGTTCGCGCCGGTGTTCCACACGCACACAAGCCAGGTGGCGCATCCCCAGTGCCGGCATGAGGGCCACCTGAGCCATGACGGCCATTTCGATGCGCACGCCTGTCCCGTCTGCGCCTTTCTAAGCACCACGCAGACCCACGAGGCATCCCCATCTGCTCTCCCGGCCCCAGAGCCAAGTTCCCTTCCGGCGCCAGTCGCGCACCGCCTTTGCCTGTCCCCGAGAGTGGCAGCCCCCTTCGACGCAAGAGCTCCTCCGCTGTGCTGAGCACCTGTTACGCGGCCGTGGCTTGAGTCTTCGTGCACCGAGCACGAAGCCCCATGCTCAGTCGTGCTCAGAAAGGATGAGCTCAGTTGCGAACCCCTCGCGGGCTGTGCCTATGTGGCCTGTCGCTGCTCGCATTTCTCGCCCTGCCGGCTCCGGCCGACGCAGAGGCGACAGGCACCCCTCAGCAGGACGTAGCCGTCGTCATCCGACAGCTCCAGCGCAAGCAGGAGCAGCTCCAAGAAGAGAACGCCGATCTGCAGCAGCAGATCAATGAGCTGCGCGAACAGCTCGCGGAGCTTCTGGCCGCTGAGAAGCCCGCGGAAGAGGAGGCCGTTCCTGCTGAAGCGGAGCCGCCACCAACGGACGAACTCGAGGCTCTGCGACAAGCAGCGGCGGCAGCCGTGGGGGAAGAGGCAGGGGTGGTGGCCGAGGAGCCCGAGGAGGTGGAGTTCAAGTCCAGAGGGCTGGCTCTGCAGGCGCTGAACCCGGAGATCAGCGTCACCGGGGACATGGTCAACTCGTACTGGACCAAACGGGGTGCGCGGGAACGCTCGGACTTCAACTTCCGCGGGCTGGGGCTGCATTTCGAATCGTATCTTGACCCGTACACCCGTTTCAAGGCAGCCGTCAGCGCCAGCAAAGCGGGCGCCAGGCTGGGCGAGGCATACTTCACTCGGTTCGGCGCGACGAAGGACGTGAATCTGACTCTCGGCAAATTCCGCCAGCAATTCGGCGTGGTAAACCGCTGGCACAAGCATGCCCTCGATCAGTCGGACTTCCCTCTGCCCCTGCGTTCCGTCTTCGGCCCGGGCGGGCTGAACCAAACCGGGCTATCGCTCGACTGGAACATGCCGCGCCTCGGTGAGGCGGCGCAGGAGCTAACCCTCCAGGTCACCGACGGCGAGAACCCTCGGATCTTCGGGGGCAACACGCGCAACTTCCCCTCCACCTTGCTGCGCTACAAGAACTTCCGCGACCTCACGAAGGACACCTATCTGGAGTTCGGCCTCACTGCTCTGGCAGGAAAGAACGATGAATGGCTGGTGCAGGCGCCCGGAGATTCTCTGCAAATCCGACAGCTCGATGAGGACGGCTTTGTGACACAGCGGCGGAATCGCTGGGCCAGAGTGTACGGGGCGGATGTGACGCTGCTCTGGGAGCCGACCCGGCGCATGCGCTACCGCAATTTCCTGGCGCGCAGCGAGTTCTACTTCCTGAAGAAAGGCATTCTGGCACCCGACGGCTCGGGCAGCGACACGCTGAAGGCCTGGGGCTTCTACACTGACTTGCAGTCCAAAGTGTCCCGCACCGTGGACCTCGGGCTCCGGACCGACTTCTTCAAGCCCGACACGAAACCGTACGCGGACATTGAGGGGGCCTCGCTCGCGCCACTGGCTGTGACGGGAAAGGACCCCAACCGCTGGCTGCTGGCGCCGTACGTCACCTGGTGGCAGAGCCCGTGGGTGAAGTACCGCCTCGAATACAACTACGAGTTCGGCAATAACATGGGGCCGTCGGAAAGCAGCATCATATTCCAGGGCGTCTTCGCGGCCGGCCCCCACAAGCACGAGCGCTACTGATCGTGAGAGGAGGAATCCTGATGAAAAGGTCTTGGTTGCTGGCTGTATTGGCACTTAGCATACTTGGCGGCGCCGTGTGCACTGCGGCGCCGTTGCGAGTCGTGACGACTCTGCCGGACTACGCCGTGATGGCGAAGGCCATTGGCGGCGCTCGCGTGACCGCCTCCCATATCGTTCACGGCGATCAGGACGCGCACTTCATTCGACCGAAGCCCTCGTTCGTGAACATGGTCCGAAGCGCGCAGGTGTTGATTGCCACAGGACTGGACCTGGAGCTGTGGCTGCCCACGGTGGTGGACAAGTCGGGCAACAGGCACGTGCGCAGCGGACAGCCCGGGTATGTGGCTGGCTCTCACGGCATGCCGCTGTTGGAGAAGCCCACCGTCCTGACGAAGGCCGAAGGGGGGCTGCACATCGAGGGCAATCCGCACGTCACCTGCAGCCCCGTGTACATGAAGCGCGCTGCCCGCAACATCGCCATCGGCCTCATTAAGAATGACCCGGCGGGCAAGGCGACGTACCAGAAGAACCTCTCAGTGCTGCTGGCACAGATCGACAAGCGCCTCTTCGGAGACAAGCTGGTGGCGATACTCGGGGGCGACAAGCTCTGCGCCTTGGCCGAGCAAGGCAAGCTGCACAGCTTCCTGCAGACGCAGAAGTACCAGGGCAAGCCGCTGGCCAGTTACGCCGGCGGCTGGCTGGGGAAGATGCAGCCGCTCCGCGGGAAGTCCATCGTCACGTACCACAAGAACTGGGTGTACTTCCTGCGCCTGTTCGGCATGAAAGAGGCCGGGACGGTGGAGCCGAAGCCGGGCATCCCGCCGTCGGCCAGGCACGTGGCGCAGCTCATCAGCATGATGAAAGAGCGCAAGATCAAGATCATCCTGGCGGCAAACTACTTCGCCGAGAGCAAGGTGCGCAGCGTCGCCTACAAGGTCGGCGCGCGGCCCGTTATCGTCCCGCTGTACGTCGGCGGTGTTCCCGGCGTGGACGACTACTTCGAGCTGGTGGACTACTGGGTTAACGGCATCGTGGATGCTGCCAAGAGGGTGGACCTGTAGACGTAGGTTCTCGGAAGCCTGCATCGCTCGCCAGTCCTGGGACAATTGAGGAAGGAGGGAACTTGAGCAGAGCGCCATGGACCCTGCATCTGTTGTGCTCATTGTACTGCCGGCCTTCTGCCTGTGCATCGTACTGGTGGGCCTGCTCTCGTACCTCGGTCTGCACGTCATCAAGCGCGAGATCATCTTCGTTGACCTGGCGCTGGCGCAGATCGCCGCGCTGGGCACATTGATCGGCTTCGTCTTCGGTATCCCATTGCACACGGCGGCATCGTACTGGTTCTCCGTCGCCCTCACGGCCATTGCCGCCGTAGTCTTCACGCTGTGCCGTTTCCGTGAGAGCCGCGTGCCGCAGGAGGCGATAATCGGCCTGACGTATGCCATCGCCGCTGCCATCGCCATTCTGCTCATCGACAAGGCGCCGCACGGCGCCGAACACGTCAAGGAGATCCTCACCGGCTCCATTCTGTGGGTGAAGTGGCGCACCATCGGCGTAACGGCCGTTGCATACGCCGCAGTGGGGCTCTTCCACTACGTGTTCCGGGACAAGTTCCTGCTCATCTCCGAGGCGCCGCACAAGGCCGAGGCGGCCGGGCTCAATCTTCGCCTCTGGGACTTCCTGTTCTACCTGTCGTTCGGCGTCGTCATCACGCTCTCGGTGAACGTCGCCGGCGTGCTGCTGGTGTTCGTGTTTCTGGTGGCGCCGGCCGTGATGGCCCTGGCAATAACCGACCGGCTGCTCTACCAGGTGCTGTTTGGCTGGGGGTTGGGGGTGTTCGCCACGGGCGCGGGCCTCTTCGGCTCCTACGTCCTGAACCTCCCGGCCGGCCCGGGCGTTGTTGCAGCCTACGCAGTCGCCCTGCTAGTGGTTGCCGCGATCGTGTTCAATGTGCGTGCGACGGATCGGGCCGCGGCGCTGAGAACGACCGCGGCCACAGCCGCATTCTTCGTGGTCGCCTTCGGGCTGCTCTTCGTGATCGGCGACGTCCTGGGCCGTCGGAGCCACGGCACGCCGCATCACCATGCGGCCGCACATGAGCCTGGCGCCACCACGCAGGCGTCCCACGAAGAACCGCAGCCATTGACAGCCGAGCACGGCGTCGAGCCCGAAGTGTCGGAGGAAGAACTGGCGCAGAAGCTGTCGGCCACGGAGTCAATCGAGCAGGTCGAGGAGCTTTTCAATCAATTCACCACCCCGGAGGCGCGCTCGGCCATCGTCTGCCAAGCGCTGCAGCTCGATGCCCGCGTCGGGGCGTCGCTCGCCATCGAGTTTCTACGCACAGACCCGCCGTTCTTCTTCGGGCAGAGCGTCATCGACGCCCTGAGCGCCGCAATGAGTGAGCCAGCGGGGTTCGATGCGTCGCAGCCCTTTGCCGAACCAGTGAACCAGCAGGCGGCAGCAAGGCTCGCAAAGAGGTACGAATTGGGGGAGACCTTCTGATTCGGTGAGCCCGGTGTCTCTGCCAACCACGTGCAGGCTGGAAGTCCCGTACGGGACTCCGCTTCAGACAGGGGCCTGCGCTCCCGCGACGGGCTGCTGCCCGGGACCGCAGGCATCCTTGCCTGCATGCTTGTCGCGCTCTCGCCCCGAGGGAGCGTTTAGTGCTTGCGCTGCGCCGCCTTTATGGCTTTCTGCTTCTCGCGCTCCAGCTTCGCCTGCAGGTCCGCGGTCTCAGTCGTGAGCTGCTCGCGCAGCTTCATGGCTGTCTCGGGATCGCCGGACTGCAGCGCCCTCTGAAATTCCGCTTCCAGCACGATCTTGCGCTCGGCGATCTGGGACTCGTACTTCTCCGTGATCCGCTTGATCTTTGCCTTTTGGGCCTTGGTGAGCTTCAGGTCGGTGTCAAGGCCCTCTTTCTTAAGCCGCTCCATAGCGACGTCTAAAGCGCTGCGCATGGCTTTCACCTCTGCCTGAGGCGCACACGATGGCGCCCCTCGACGATGCTGCGTTCCCGGCTGTGCAGCGCCGCCAGCGCCGCACCGTATTCTCACTTCGACACCCATGCGGTGGTTCCTGCGCCAGCTTGGGGACCGGGCGCAGGAGAATGGATGCGGGGCCACGAAAAAGGCATGCGTCTGTCTGAGGCAGGCCTCAGGCCCGAGAGAGGTGGCACAACAATGACCGCCGCGATGACGAATGGTTCCATCCTTGCCCTTGGCGCGACAGCACTTTGGGCTGTGGGCACTGTCGGCCTCGGCGCCGCCGCGCGCGCCGCGGATGTCGTCGTGGTTGAGGGTGACTACCTGGCAAAGCGCAATGCGGGCGAGGCCCGCTCGGTGCGGCAGTTCATGGAAACCGTCACCTCCGCTTTGAGCGCTGCGGGAATCGAGTACGATGCCTCACGCGACTCGGCCGTCGAGGGGGAGGGTGCACTCGAGGGCCACAAGCTCGCCATCTTCCCGCACAACAGCGGCATGTCGCCCGGTGAGATCGAAGCCATCGAGCGCTTCGTGGAGCGCGGCGGCAAGATCGTTCTCTTCTACGGTCTTCCGCAACGGCTCGCGACGCTTCTGGGCATAGAGAGCACCGGGTACGTCGGCGGCGAGCAGGGACGCCGACTGTTTCGCACCGTCCGCTTCACCGACAGTCCCGTGCGGGGGCTCCCGCCGCAGATGGAGCAGGGCTCGTGGAACATCACCTCCTTTGAGCCGCTTCCCGGCGGGGCTGACGTCATCGGCACGTGGATCGACGCCGACGGCAATGACACGGGCTACGCGGCGGTGTCGATGAATCCCAACGGCGCCATGATGAACCACGTGCTCACGGGAACCGACGCCGGCGCCAAGGCGCGCTTCATCTTGGCCGTCGTCGGCCACTTCCTGCCCGACGTATGGCCGACCGCCGCCCGGCGAGCGCTATTGGTAAGCGAGACCATCGGGCGCTTCGACAGCATCGGCGACCTCACCGCCTTCTGCGAGAGTCGTGGGCGCCTGGATGCGCTGCAGCCAGCTCTTGAGGGGGCCCAGGCCCTGCGCGCGGAGGCCCGGGACCTGCTGGCCAAGCAACTGTACCCCGAGGCCATAGCCAAGGCCACCGAGGCGAAGCAGGCATTGGAAGAGGGCTACCCGCGACTCTACCCTCCGCGCGACGGCGAGATGCGGGCGATGTGGATCCACAGCCCGTTCAACGTGGACGACTGGGAGCAGACGTGCCGGCACCTGCGCGACTGCGGCTTCAACGCCGTCATCGTGAACCTGTGCAATGCCGGCATCGCCTACTACCCGTCGCAGTACCTGAAGACCGAGGAGCGCGCCGCCGAGCAGGGCGACCAGATCCTCCGCGTCCTGGAGAGCTGCCGTCGGTACGGCATCGAGCTGCACGTGTGGCGGGTGAACTGGCGCGTCAGCCGCAATCCGGAGAGGGTGCGCCAGATCCAGGACGAGGGAATATGCGGCGTGAGCCACACGGGCGAGAAGGGCGAGTGGCTCTGCCCCTCGTGGCCGCAGAACCGCCAGCACGAAGTCGATACCATGCTGGAGATCGTCCGCAACTACGACGTTGCCGGCATCCACTTCGACTACATCCGCTACGCCAACTCGAACTACTGCTACTGCGACCACTGCCGGGAGACGTTCGAGAATCTGATCGGCAAGAAGGTAGAGACATGGCCGCAGGACGTGCGCGAGGGCCCGCTGCGGGAGCCATACCTGCAGTTCCGCCGCGACTGCATCACGTCGGTGGTGCGGGAAGTGTTCCACCAGGCGCGGGCCCTGAAGCCGTGGATGAAGATCTCAGCGGCGGTGTTCGGCAACTGGCCCAGCTCGCGCGTCAGCATCGGCCAAGACGCCAGGCTCTGGGTCGATAAGGGCTACCTGGACTTCGTCTGCCCGATGAACTACACCAATGACACGGAGCGTTTCGGGGAGCTTGTCCAGGCGCAAGTGGACGCCGTCGCCGGCAAGATCCCGCTCTATCCGGGCATCGGCGTCTGGCGGCATCCGTCGGCGGCCACCTTCGTGGATCAGATAGCCCTCGCCAGAGAGCTTGGCGCCGACGGGTTCGTCGGGTTCTGCTACGAGACTTCGAGCGTGCAGAAGTATCTCACTGCGACGGGCCGCAGCGTCACCCGCGGGCAGACATACATGCCACACTGGGCGCCGAAGGCAGCATTTCGACTGCCGGGGGGCATCGACACGGAGCACCCGAGGACGTATCCCATCGGGCGCACGGTCACAGTGCAGGTCAGGCTCTCGACCCAGAGCACGCTGCCGCAGCCGCTGCAGCGCGCGCGGGCCGATCTAGAGTTGCGCGACACTCGGGGCAACGTGTTGGCCGACCTCGGCCGCCTCGCGGCCGATGAGAGCGCCGCAGTGAGTGAGGTGAGCTTTGAAGTGCCTCCGGGGCGCTCACGGCTGGTGCTCGACGGCGGCATGGAGCTTGCCGACGGCTCGTCGCGCCGATTCGTCAAGCGCAGCGCCGTTATCGTCGGGCTCTCCGAGAAGGGCATCAGAGAACTGAAGGGCATCGAAGAGCCACCGAAGATCGCAGCCGCGGGCCTGAAGGTCGGCGTGAGTGCTGATGGCTACGGCCGCGCCGCGATCATAGAGGCCCTGGCCGACATGCCCGGCGTGGCGCCATTCGAGCTCAGACGGCTGTCGCCGGACTTCCTGAACGTGTGCGATGTGCTCGTCCTGGCGCAGCTCAGGGAGCCGTCGGCGCTGACCGACGCGGTCGCCAGAGGCATCGAGCGATGGGTGCGGGGCGGGGGGCGGATTCTGCTCACGCACGACGCCGTGGGGTACCGGCAGCACCCGGTCATCTTCCCTGAGGTCTGCTCAGGCGAGGGCATCGGCAGTTCGCGGAAAATCACCGTCGTCGCCGATCATCCCGTCACGGCGGGCCTGCAGATCGGGGAGTCGTTTGAGCATAGCTATTACGACCACATCCAGCTCCGTGCGGGCGAGAATGCCCTGGTACTGGTGCGCGATCCACAGGACGATGGCGCGAAGGCGGCGGTTGTTGCAGCGAGCTATGGCAGAGGCAAGATCGTCGCAAGCGGCCTCGTCACTGGGCTTGCCGACGGCGACAGGGAAGTGGTCCCAAGGGGCGGCGAACTGACGCTGCTGCAGAGCGCCATTCGCTGGCTCGGTGAATGACGACGCGCCCGGCGGCTGCCTACCTGGCCGGGCCGCCTTGTGAACTGCGTGATACAGTGCTCTCGGCCACATCAGCTACAATTGTGCTCGCGCGGTGACTATGGCCTCCTACGCGCGTGACAAGGCCGTCTGAGAGCGCAGCTAAGGAGTATCGAAATGCCTAACCTGACGACCGAGTTCATCGGCCTCTCGCTGAAGTCACCTATCATCGTCGCCTCCAGCGGCCTGAGTCAGGATGCCGAGGGCGTAAAACGAGCGGAGGACAACGGCGCCGCCGCCGTCATCATGAAGTCGCTCTTCGACGAAGAGGTGGCACGCCAGGCGCCATCACCGCGCTTCGCTCTCTTTGAGCACCCTTTGGGCGAGCGGGAGAGCTTCACGTTCTACTGCTACGAGCAAGCGAGCATACACGGCCCCGAGGGGTACGCCGAGGAGATCCGACGGGCCAAAGAGATGTGCTCCATCCCCGTGATCGCCAACGTCAACTGCACCACCCCCGAGAACTGGCCCGCGTACGTGGATGCTTGCCTGGAGGCCGGGGCCGACGCCATCGAGATGAACGTCTCGTGCCCCCACCACTCCGTCGCCTTCCTCGGCGTTGACGTGGAAGACACCATCATTGATGTGGTGCGGAAGGTGCGCGAGCATACCTCGAGCCCGATCATGGTGAAGCTGACGCCCCAGCTCACCTCGCCCATCAGCATGGTGAAGCGCGTGGAGGAAACGGGCGCCAACGCCGTGACCATCTTCAACCGGTTCACGGGACTCGAGATCGACGTGGAGACACAGAAGCCCATCATGCATGAGGGCTATGCCGGGCACGGCGGCCCGTGGGCGAAGAACTACGTGCTGCGCTGGATTTCAGCCATCGCGCCGGAGGTGGACATCCAGATCGCCGCCAGCGGCGGGGTCACAAGTGGCGCCGACGTTGTCTCCTACCTGCTGGCTGGCGCGCAGACGGTGGAAGTATGCACCGCCATGTATCTGCAGGGATACGAGGTGTTCAAGAGGCTGCACCGCGAGCTGATCGAGTACCTGGAGCGCCACGAAATCGCCTCGACGGACGAGCTTCGCGGCCTCCTGCACGGACGCATAAAGGGCGTGCACGAGGTTGACCGGCGACACGAGGTCGTGGCGGACATCACGGTGCGCGGCGTTCAGGCCTGCCACGATGCGTGCCCCATCGACGAAGACGCACAGGGCTACATCAACCTCATCGGCGAGGGCAAGTACGAAGAGGCCCTTGCGGTGATAAAGCGCAACCACCCGTTCCCCGGCGTCCTCGGGCGCTGCTGCCATCGTCCGTGCGAGGATGCGTGCGTGCGCAAGGACGTGGACGACACGCTCTCCATCGCCGCCCTCAAGCGCTTCGCCGCGGACCACGGGGGGCGCTACGAGGATCAGACGCCGATACCGCCTCCGCCGCATCCCGAGCGGGTAGCCATTGTGGGCGCCGGACCCGCCGGACTCACCGCCGCCTACCGCCTTGCGCTGGAGGGCTTCCGGTCCACGGTGTTTGAGAAGCACCCGGTCCCTGGCGGAATGCTGGCCGTCGGTGTTCCCACGTATCGCCTGCCCCGCGACGTCGTAGAAAAGGAGATCAGCGCCATCGAGCGGATGGGCGTCGAGATCCGCACCGGAGTGGAAGTAGGCAAGGACATCACCATCGACGAGCTTCGGGAACAGGGATACAAGGCCATCTTCCTGGCCACCGGGGCTCACCGGGACCGCCCATTGAACGTTCCGGGCAGCGACCTTGAGGGCGTGCTCGACGGCATGCGCTTCCTCGCACAGCACAACCTGGGCAACCGGCCGCAGATCGGCGCGCGTGTGCTCGTGATCGGCGGCGGCGACGTCGCGGTGGACGCGGCGCGAACGGCTGTGCGCGTTGCGGCGTATGTGACGATAGCCTACCGCCGGCGGCGCGAGGACATGCCCGGTCGCTGGCAGGAGCTCGACGAGGGCCTGGAAGAGGGCGTGGAGCTGCGCGAGCAGTTGGCGCCGGTGGAGATCGTTGGCCAAGACGGCCGCGTCACCGGCGTCCGGTTCGCCAGGACCGAGGCAGGCCCGCCCGGGCCGGATGGGCGTGCCACGTTCAACGTGGTCGAGGGCGATGAGGTACTCCTCGAGGCCGACACGGTACTTACGGCCATTGGGCAACTCACAGAGCTTGACTACCTGGACGCGCCCGAGCTGCGGAACATTGTCAACGACGGCCACATCGACGCCGACGTGGCCCTCAGCACGACCGCTATAGAAGACATCTTCGCCGGGGGCGACGCCGTGACCGGGCCCAGCACCCTCGTGGACGCTATGGCGGCCGGCAAACACGCCGCGCTGACGATAGCGCGCTACCTGCGGGGCGAAGACATCGCCGCCGGTCGGCAGAAGGAGGATCTCCCCGTCGTCCAGGCCGAGGACATCGTGGAGCCCGACACGGTGCGCACCGCCCGCCAGCGCATGCCGGAGCGGCGCCCGGACGTGCGAGTCAGTGACTTCGACGAAATAGCGCACGGCTTGCCCGAGCGCCTCGCGGTGGCTGAGGCGAACAGATGCCTGATCTGCGGCCCATGCGGCGTCTGCAGCGAGTGCGCTCGGCTCTGTCCGCACCGCACCATCGTTCACGAAGACGGGCGCATGGTGGTTACGTCCGAGTGCGAGGGCTGCGGAATGTGTGTGCTTCTGTGCACACAGAGGGCCATTGAGCTCGTGCCGCGTGAGGAGGAGGCCGAGAAAGTCCCGGCCGCCTCGACGGGGGAGTAGCATCGGGCGCGCAGAGCTGCGCACGGGGCATCTCAATGCGCCTCCTGCCCTCGTATGTCCCCACCGAAAACGCACGGACCTTTTGCGCCAATTCGTGGCATAAGGAACCTCGCGGGATCAATGCGTGCCTGCTGAGGCGTGCCCTGGCGCGCAGGTGGTAGAGCATGGGCCATGTCATGCGTGCGCGCTGGGGCTTTACCCTCATTGAGACACTCCTGGTCGTTCTCGTTGTGACGATCCTGGCTTCCATCGTCATTCCCAAGTTGATGGGCGCTGCGAAGGAGGCCAAAGAGGCGAATCTGCGGTCAACGCTGCAACAGTTCCGCAGCTCCATCGCGCTGTTTCGCTCACATACCGGCGGCTGTCCCGTCCAACTCGCCGATCTCATGGCTCCCGGGAATGCTCCCCCGGTGAATGGCATCGACGACAGCGGTGCAGCACTCGCCCTGAATGCCGGTGACTACCAGGGCCCGTACATGACACCGAGCCTTCCGACTATTCCCATCAACGCCGTCACGGGCGGAAATGCCGAGGGAACGGACTGGCTGTACAGCACCACCCCGCCCAATGTTGGCCAGGTGCGCGCCGCCGTGGGGATAGCTACGGACGGGTCGAATTACTCCACGTGGTGAGACGTCACCTCCCCGCCGCGCGATAGGCTCGACGACGCGCGTTCGCCTCCGCTCCCCACCCGGAGTCCGCCTCACGAAGGCACGTCCGAACGTCGCATGAGGACGGTGAAGCTTTCCTGCTCGAAGTGGTGGTCGTTGGTCAGTACGTCGGTGATCTCCTCAGCCCTCATTACATTCATCGAGACGCAGTCGATGAGGCTGTATTCCTTGTCCGGGCGTTGCTCGTAGAGCTCGAGGCCCGTGAGGAACGAGTCGCGCGATTGGGGGACCACTGTGACGTTGGGATTGCGGAGGATGGCACGAACCATTTGGGCTGCGTGGCGGCGGCGGCCACGTCCCGACAGGGCGTTCAGAAACTCCGATAGGACCTCGTCAGTCGTAATGATGCGGACCTGTCCCAGCGCCGCCCTCGCACTCTTGGCGGCCTCCTGCCAAGGGTCAGAGGGTTTGACGATGGCGATCCAGTAGAGGGTGTCGGCGAAGACAGGTCTCATCGTTTGGGCGTGCCGTACAGGTAGTGGTCCAGGTTGTCGCTCAGATCGGCCGGGAGCTTCTTCCACTCCTCGGCCGGAATCTCTGCGGCCAACTCGGCCAACTCCTCTTCTATGGGCCGAGCGTCGCTATCATGCGGACCATCTAGTCCGGTTGTGCGGGGCGCCTGGTCCTCCGGGGCCCGTGTCGGCCCCCCTGCCGCCTCGACGCGTGTGCCGGCCAGAGACACCGCCGCCCCCCGCCCGAGGCCGCTGACACGCACCATTAGGTCACCGTTCAGGTCGATCGCCGCCCAGGCGAAGCCGACTCGGTACAGCTCTGCGGCCGCCTGCTTCTGCGCGGGGGAAGGGTCGTATACCACCAAAGCGCGATTCTCTGCGCTCGGAAGGCTGCGGAGCAACTCGATCGCCTGCGAGCTGAGTCGGCCGGCCTCTGACCGGGCGTGCTCTCGAGCCGCACGACTGTCCGAGCACATTCTGTCGACACCCCTCTGTAGTCCGCCGCGGCCACGGCGGGCATCCCGCTATCGGCGTCCCGGAGCACCGACCATTTCCGGGTCCCCCCGCCCGTCACACGGCGCGGCCACCATCGGATGAGTCCGGGGACATTACACCCCTTCTTCGGCCACTCAGTCAACCCCCTCTCTCACTATGTGCCCTGGAGGCCCGCAGGGTGTCGGCAAAGAAGGCACCTGGCGAGCCTCCCTGTGACCCTCTCCAAAAGGAGGGATGCGAGCATGCTTTTTGGCATAGTCGCGGCGCTCGGCGTGCTGACAGCAGCGGGCATTGAGCTCCGCGACACCGACCCCGCGCGCAACGCCGCCCTCGGCAAACCGTCTACCTTTGCACCCACACCCAACTACTCACTCACCGCCAAAGGTGATACGGACACTGCGGATCTAACCGACGGCACCTTGTCGTCGCGGGAGGACCTGAAGCTCTGGTTCGACGCAAAGGCCGTCGGATGGTCCTACGCCGGGCTCGCACAGGTGGCCGTTGACCTGGGCAAGGTGTGCGCGATAGAGGAGGTCGCCATCCGCTTTCAGGGCGGCTCGCCACAGGCGGGGATATGCATCCCCGGCTGGCTGGAGGTGGTCGTCAGCGATGACGGCACGTCGTACTACCGCGTGGCGAGCTACTCGAAATGGCGCCCCGGCGACAAAGAGAAATACGCCATCCTGCGCAACGAGGGGGAGGCGTGGGTACACCGGCTGCGCTTCCGCGACCTCCGAACTCGCGGCCGCTTCGTCGGCCTCAGCTTCTACTGCGCGGGCCTCACGGTGGCCGACGAGCTGTACGTCTTTCGCGGCAGCCACAGCGCCGATGAGGTCGAGTTCGACCCCGCCGATCTCACCGACTTCACCGTCAGCGCGCGGAAGCTGTACTTCCATAAGCCCCGCCTCTACTTCGCCACCAACATCAACACGCCGAATCCCATCGGACTCATCGTGCCTCATGACGCCGGGAACGCGCCGATGAGCGTGAGCATCGACCTGCCACATGGCACTCGGTTCGTCGGCGGGAGCATAGGGGGCGAGCAAGTCCTGCGCGCTGCGCGCACCGCCGTCGAGAACGGTGCTTACACGCGCTATAGGCTCGAACTAACCGCGCCGGGCGCAAGTACCAAGACGTGGGGACGGGTTTACATATCAGGGGATTGGCCGAGCGGCAAGCGCGGCGCGTTGCGCTATCGCCTGAGCTGTGGAACCCATGTCTCGCCGCTCATGCCGGCCCCTCTCGAGGCCGTGCGCATTGAGCCCGCGCCGACCCCAGAGCGCCTCATGACGTCGCTGGGCTGGTGGAACCTGACCTCGACGCTCGCGTGGCCAGATGCATTGCGAGCCTTTAGGGCGATCGGCCTGAACACCATAAGCACGTTCGGACACTGGATGAAGGACGACGAGGCGCAGTGGGAGCTTCTGGAGCGGGCGCGCCGCGAGGGCTTCAAGATCCTCAACATCGATTCCACGTACCACCGCATCCTGGACCGGCACAAGCGGGAGAGCGAGCTGTATTGCCAGTTCGAGGACGGCACTCACGGCACTCGGCTATGTCCCTCGTACCGGGGGAAGTTCTATCAGGAGGAGCTGCAGCGGATCGCCGGTCAGTGTGCCCGCGTCAACCCGAACTACCTCAGCACTGACATCGAGCTGTGGACCTGGCGCGGGCCTGTTGACGCGAAGAAGTGTACTCGCTGTAAAGCCGACCTCGCCAGGAGCGGCGTTGAGAGCTGGGAGCAGTGGCAACTGCAGAAGGGCTACGAGATGTGGAGGGATCTGGTGACTGCGGTGCGCGATAGCGTGCGCGCTGCCGGTGGGCCTGAAGTTGAGTTCGGCTGCTACGACTGGCGGCCGGGGCAGAACTACCAGTTCACCTGGCCCTTCGACCGGCTGTACCCCGAGTACCTGCAGAACTCCCAAGTCTCCACCTACACACCGCTGGAGCCATATCACATTGCCCTCGTGGGCGACGAGGCGCGTGCCGACCGGCAGCGCCTGCCGAGAGCAGACGTATTGCCCTGGATCACGCCCGGTGATGCGGGCACGTTCCCCGGCCGCGCCTTCAAGTACGCGCTCCTGGAATGCTTCGCCAATGGCTCTCGGGGCGTGCACTTCTGGAGCGGGCGCGTGTGGGATACCGAGAGCCTGGCAGCATACGCGGATGTGATCAGGGCGATTGCGCCCGTCGAGGATGTCATCATCGGAGGCGACCTGCTCGAAGGAGCATCTACGGAGCCGGAGGTGCGGCTCTCAGGGGTGCGCCGGGGCGACGACATGGTGCTGCTCGTGGCCGACTACTTCGGCACGGAGCCGTTGACGGTGACCGTGTCCCTGCCGACGCCCGGGCCCAGCACGGTCACCGACCTGATGACGGGTAAGCCGCTCACGGCCATTGCGGGTGGCGAGCGGAGCTTCCAGGTGAGGTTCGGCGAGGAGCGGGCGGGGCTGGTGCATGTGCGTCCGCGATGATGCGATCGCCTGCCCGAGGCGGTCCACGGTGCATCGGTGTAGGGGCGACCCGGCGAGTCGCCCCTACATCGGCACCCAACGATCGACAACGGTTTCGCGATTCGTGGGCCCTCCCAGCAGCTCACAGGCCTGCGCAATATCAAACAGGTATTTGCGGACCTCGAGCGAGCTCATACAGCACCACCTGCGTCTGCTCAATCGCCCGCCGGAAGTAGGGATTCCGGATAGGGCCGGCTTCCACCAGATCGACCGGCATCCCGAACAGTCGCTGCAGGTCCTCTTGGAGTCCGAAGTAGCTGTCGGCATGCTGGACGGGGGGCATGGGGTCAAACTCGACGAGTAGGTCCACGTCGCTGGAGGTCGGATCAAACGCCTCGGTGGTCGCTGAACCGAATGCGACCAGGCGGCGCACATGGTGCTTGACGCACAACTCGGCCACTTGGGCGAGTTTGCTTCCGATCTTGAGGTCCATAGTACCCATCCTAACTTGCCAGCGTGTCCGGCCGCAGCCCTCTCACGCAGTGCCGCCTCTCGCCAGAGGGTGCCAGATATTATACCTCTTTTCGGACGGTGCGCTCCAGCCGCTCGGCAGTAGGGGCGACTCGGCGAGTCGCCCCTACTGGAGCGCTGCACCCACATCCTGGCAGTGGGGAGCCGAGGATCGGCGCGGCCCGGATGGCCGTGCGCCCTGTCTCTCCCCTGCCTGCGGGTCAGTTGCCCAGCTAACACCCATGCAGGACACCAAGGGTATAGAGGAGAAGCAGCGGCCCCGCCGATGTGGCGTCGGAGGCGATACGACATCGGCGGGGCGAGTGCCCGGGCGGGAGTCACCCGCCAGGGACGACAGATGGACCGCGAGTCACTGAGGAGGGAAGACGATGAGTGCAGCGACGGAGACGCAGGTGAAGGCGAAAGTGGGTGAGCCGGCCCCGGACTTCACCATGGGCAGCACCAAGGACCTGGAGACGCTCGAGGAGGACGTGTGCCTCGCCGATTACAAGGGGAAGTGGCTGGTGTTGTTCTTCTACCCGCTCGACTTCACGTTCGTGTGCCCGACGGAGATCCTCGCGTTCAGCGATCGCATCGAGGACTTTGAGGCGGTCGGCGCCGAGGTGCTCGGCGTCAGCATTGACAGCAAGTTCAGCCACCGGGCATGGATCAACACGCCGCGCGACGAGAATGGCATTGAGGGCTTGAAGTACCCGCTGGCCGCCGACATTACGAAGCTGGTGGCCCGGGACTACGGGGTGCTCATCGAGGACGAGGGCATTGCCCTGCGGGGTCTGTTCATCATCGATCCGGACGGGATTCTGCAGTACGAAGTCGTCCACGCGCTCAACATTGGTCGCAGCGTTGATGAGACGCTGCGCGTACTGCAGGCACTGCAGGCAGGCGGGCTCTGCGGGGCGAACTGGCGGCCGGGCGACGAGCTCCTGACGCCAGGCTAGCGCTGTACGGCGCCGAACTGACTCCACCGCATCATTCGGTGCCACGGGTTCGCCCCCCAACCGTGGCGCCATTGGCGCCTGCAACGGCGGTGCCGCGAGCTGCATCGGCGCATCTATGGCTGTGAAGCTACGGTTCTCAGACCGCCCACTCACCAAGCTGCGGAGGAGGAGGAGGCCCGACGATGCCGATGCATATGAACGATCCCATGCCCGATCTGGACGACGCAACTCAATGGCTGAATTCGGAGCCCCTTTCCCGCGACCATTGCACCGGGCAGCCGGTGCTCTTTCATTGGTGGGCGATTAGCTGCCCCATCTGCAAGCAGCTCATGCCGAGAGTGGCGCAGTGGCGCGAGCGCTACGAGGGCCGCGGGCTGAAGTTCATCGGCGTCCATATGCCCCGTGGCCCCAAAGACACCGATGTGGCCAAGGTGCGGGCTGCAGTCCAGGAACTCTCTCTGGACCATCCGCAAGCCGTGGACAACCTGCACAAGCTCACGGAGGCCTTCGGCAACGAACACCGCTTCGTCCCCGCATTCTATCTATTCGACGCCGAGGGCCACCTCCGGGCCTATCGAGCCGGGGAGAAGGCGCCTCCCCCCATTGAAGAGGCCATTGAGCGCGTTCTGAAGGCAGATTAGAGAGCCACCGGTTTACCCGTCTGCGCAGCCTCGCGGGCCTTGAGTACTACCTCGGTGATGCGGAAGCAATCCTCCGCCGGCAGACGGCAGTCCTGCATTTCCGGAAGCGCAACGCCGCGAAGGCCCGCCCCTGCCAATGCTCCCGCTGACCTGCGCCAAGTCGGCATGGCTGAGCGCGACGCTGCGCGCGCCTGACCGCACCCATGCTCTTGGCCGTGGCAGGTCTGCGTCGTCAGCCCCGGGTGGGGCGAGCGATTGACTCGGGTGTCCATGCCATATATGCTATGTAGGCCATTGTCGGCTCACGGATGGCATCTGTGCCGCTCCCGTTGGTTAGCCCAGAGGACTGGCAACCAGAGACGCGGAATTATCGGGCGAGGATGGGACCGGCAGCAAAGAGGCAGGGGTGCCTCCCGTAGCGACGGGGAAACGAGGCCTCCTTCGCTAGTGATCAGCTCGCCTCCTCGCGGTTGGCGGGCCAGACAAACGGGGCAGGGAAACCCATGAGCGACGAACATCCGTCGTACCCGAACCCAACCATTGTGGAGGCTCTGTGTGAGGTGCATTTCCGCTTGCCCGGTGGCTGGGAGCCCTCTCTTGCCGGCGAGCTATTCAAACGCATTCAAGACGAGTACCCTGAAATGGAGCCAATGTCCGAAGTCAGCGTTCAGCTCGAGCACGGGCCTGCTGGGGTGTTGCAGAGGATCGAGCCCGCTCGGCAGAAGACTCGATTCAAGCACGCAGATCGGCCATTGCTGATCCACCTGGCGGAGAATATGTTGACGGTCAACGTCCTCAAGCCGTATCCTGGGTGGGCGACCATGCGTAGTGACGTGCTCAGCGGGTGGCGGCATTGCCGGGAGGTACTCGAGCCTGAGTCGGTTCAGCGCGTCGGGCTTCGCTACATCAATCGCATTCCGCGCGAGAGCCTTGACCAGCGGCCTTGCGACTGGCTGAAGGCCAGCGACTACGTTCCGCCAGCTGTGCTCGAGTCCGGCCCAGGATTCTTTCTCCGCGCCCAAACCCACCTCGATGCGACGAACAGCCTCATCGTAACGCTGGCAGACGCACGGGGCGACGCTGCCGGCGATCCTGGCGGCATAGTTTTCGACATAGATCGAATCGTTGAGCAGGACATGGGCTCCGATTGCCAGGTCATCGAGGACGAGATAGAACGCCTGCATACTGAGGTGTGGCAGGTGTTCTCGTCGGCCAAGGGCCCAAGCTTGGAGCGCCTGCTCAGGGGAGAGGGCTGATGAGCACCGTCATTAGGTGTTACACAGAGGGCCGCGTCTACGATTCGCGCGAGCCGTTCGAAGGGCCGGTGGCGGTACTGCAAGCCCTGGGGTACGTGGAAAGCGTCGCCGTGACATCGAGTGGGCAACTTCGGGAGCAAGTGTGGGGCCTGATGGAGCACGACCCCCAACCCGTCACCGAGGTCGCTGCCTTCGCCCTCGCACCACGTCGCCCTGAACTCGGCACACAGCCCGATCAGGAGCATGAGCTCCACCCGGCGATTCGCCTGCTCGAGGAATGGCTGGCCGACGAGTCCGGGTACGATGAGGAGACGTGGCCCAAATTGAAAAAGGCCCTCGACGAAGACCGCCTCTCCTCCCGGAGGCTCTTCCGTGACTAGGGTCATTCTGCTTGACACGGGCCTGCTTGGGCTGCTCGCCCATCCCCGGGCTGATCCCGAAGTCCGGGCATGGCTGGAGCGGCACCTGGATCGAGGGAGGGCTGTCCGGGTTCCGGAGATCGCCGACTATGAGGTGCGGCGGGAACTCCTTCGTATCGGCAGCGCCAAGAGTCTGCATCGCCTTGATGCGCTCGCGAGGGCCACAGGCTACGTCCCCATCACGACAGCCGCGATGCGAAAGGCCGCCGAGTTCTGGGCGGACGCTCGCAAACGAGGCAGGCCGACGGCGGACGCCAAGGCTCTCGACGGCGACGTGATTCTAGCGGCGCAAGCAGCCACCCTCCCCGAGGCGCTGGAGCGAGTCGTCGTCGCAACCACCGACGTCGGGCACCTCTCGCTCTTCGTTGACGCCAGGCAATGGCAACAGATCGCATGACCGTCCCCTGAAGGCAGATTAGAGAGCCACCGGTTTACCCGTCTGCGCAGCCTCGCGGGCCTTGAGTACTACCTCGGTGATGCGGAAGCAATCCTCCGCCGGCACGGAGCCCTCGCGCCGTTCCTCCAGGGATCGCACGAAGTCCACGAACAGGTTGTCGGCCTCCGGCACCGGCAGCTCGTGCGGCTCCTCCCCCTGCGTGACGAGCGTGACCGACGATGCCGTCGCTATCGATTCTATCACACCCTCGCTGCCCGCCACGCGCAACCGGTCATCGCCGTGCGTCGGGGCAGCCGCCGGGCGGCAGTAGTCCAGTCGCGCAGAGGCCGACCCACCGTTGTCCAGCTTCAACGCTATACTGGCGTTGTCTTCCATGTCGCGGATGTCCGGGTGGGCAGCATTGGACTGATACGCCATTACCTCCACGAACTCCCGTCCCGTGGTCCAGCGTAGGAGGTCCAGGGCGTGGATGCCGATGAATGGTATGATGCCACCGAAGGTGCGGCGGTCCCGCTGCCACTCGGGTCGGTTGCCAAGCTTGTAGGATTTTTGCATCGTTGCGAGGACGACTTCGCCGATCTGTCCGGCGGCGATGGCCTCCCTGACGGCTCCGTACCGTGGCTCGAAACGCATGGTGAGCAGCATCGAAAGCCGCACGTTGTTCGCCCGCACTGCCTCGCGCACCGCCCCCAATCGATCCAGCGTCATCGCCAACGGCTTCTCCGACACGATGTGCAGGCCGCGCCGAGCGCATTCTACCAGGATATCCGCCCGCTCACTGTCCGTGCCGCAGTGCACTGCGATCTGGACGTCCTCTTTCTCCAGCATCTCGCGGTAGTCGCTGTAGGTGTGCGTCGCCGCGTCCGCCGCCTCCGAGCGCTTGAGGCGCGCCAGCGCTTCCTCATTGTCGTCCGCGGCCGCTGCGAGGCGAACATCGGGCATCTGGCCGATCCCCTGCAGCACGACGCTCTGGTGGCCCTTGAGTCCAATGATGGCAACGTTGGTCATCTGCCGGCCCTCCATGGAACGTGCGCGTTC
Organism: Armatimonadota bacterium; assembly: GCA_030601885.1. Taxonomy (GTDB): domain Bacteria; phylum Armatimonadota; class Zipacnadia; order JAUWAU01; family JAUWAU01; genus JAUWAU01. The sequence goes on along the minus strand of JAUWAU010000001.1, from coordinate 206,037 downwards.
GAGTTGTGGTCGTTCTCTTGGACACATGCACCACCGTCACCTTGGTGGTGGCTCGGTAGCATCCCGCCGCACAGCAGCCGCACACCGCCCACAGCCACCCGCTCAGCGATTGTACTGAAACGCGACGCCTCGGATATCCCGCCAGACGGCATCACACACATCGAGGGTCTCATCGTCCAGCTCGCCGCACCACCCCTGGAGGTTCTGTTCGAGATGTTCGAGCCTGCTTGCGCCGATGATGATGGAGTCCACCTGCGGCTGATTCGCCAGCCACCGGAGCGCCAACTCCACGGGCGTCATGCCCGCCTTCTCAGCAGCCGCCACGAGCTTCTCGAGCGCGCGGAAGTTCGACTCGTGCCAGTATCGGCCGTAGTAGGTGTCGTTGAACTGAAGGCGCGTGCCTTTCTCGGGCGCTTTGTCCCACCTGTGCTTGCCGGCCAGCAGTCCGGCGGCGAGTGGATTGTAGACGACCACGCCGAGGTGGAACTCGCGACAGCATGGCAGGAGCTCCTGCTCGATGCCGCGCGTGATGAGATTGTAGACCGGCTGCATCACCGTGGGCGACTGCAGGTTGCGCCGGTCGCATATCCATAGGGCCTGGCACACCTGCCAGGCGGCGTAGTTTGACAGCCCAATGTACATCACTTTGCCCTGCCGGACGAGCTGGTCGGCGGCGGTGAGGCTTTCCTGCAGAGGGGTCTCCCAGTCCGGCGTGTGGAGGTAGTAGATGTCGAGACACTCTGTCCCAAGGCGCTTCAGGCTGCGCTCGACGGCATGCACGAGGTGCCAGCGATGCAGTCCGGCGTCTTTGCGCTCATCCCCGCCGGCGAAGTTGCGGACCTTGCTCGCAAGAACGATCTCGTCGCGTCGCCCCTTGAGGGCCTTTCCGAGGATGCTCTCCGACGCGCCCTGGTTGTATACATCGGCGGTATCGAAGAAGCTCACCCCGGCGTCGAGGGCCCGGTGGACCATTGTGATGGCGTCCGCTTCGCGCACCTGCTCGCCGAAGGTCATGGCCCCGAGGCACAGACGCGAGACCTTGATGCCCGTTCCCGTCAAGGTGCGATACTCCATTGCGCCACGCTCCTTGGAAGGCTGCCGTCAGCACCGCGCCAACGTGCGGCAGCTTGACATGGATGCCTTTTTGTGGTACAAAATTGCTTTGGTGTCACTTCGCTCGGGCTCGGGACTTGGCTGAGGGGGGACGCCCGTGGCCGAGAGGGACGGTGTTGCAGCCGCCCGCGTCGGCAGTACGGACGCCAGTAGCAACAGTCACATGCCCGACCCAAACTCCACTGTCGCAGTAGCGGACGGCGACTTCTTCCGTTCGCTTTGGCTCCCCATAGTACTGTTTGCCATCATCTCAACGACTGATGCCGTGAGCACTGTGGTGCTGCTGCACCACGGCCTCATGACGGAGTTCAATCCCGTCATGCGGCTCGTCCTCGACCGGTTCGACGTCGTCGGCTTCGCCCTCACCAAGCTCCTGCTCATCATCGTGCCTGTGTCTGTCTTCGCCTACTGCGGGAGCCACCGGCCCGCCTTCGCCCGGCGCATTGTGTGGCTGGTGAACATCCTCTATGTGACCATCTACGCCACCCTCTTTTGGGTGGCGAACGGTTGACGGCGCCCTCCTGACGCGGCTTCTGTCCTGTCTGCCCCCAACGATCCGACTCGCGGGACGCCCCCGCTACCGGGGCGTCTGACTCCCTCGACAACGCCACGAGACGCAGCGCCGCCAGAGGCTTGCAGAGGGGCCGAATTGTTCGCGGCGATGCGCGTCCGCTAGTATGCGCCGCGGCCGCTCAACACTGCGGGGATCGTCAGCACCAGGAGCTTCAGGTCGAGCCAGATGGACTGATTCTCTATGTATTCGATGTCCATCCGCACCCAGCGCTCGAATGAAACGTGGTTGCGTCCGCTCACTTGCCAAATGCACGTCAGGCCGGGCGTCACGCTCAGGCGCTGCATGTGCCACGGCTCGTACGTCTCGACCTCCTCAGGCAGCGGTGGCCGTGGGCCGACAATGCTCATCTGGCCGGCGAGCACGTTCACCAGTTGTGGAAGCTCATCGATGCTGTACTTGCGCAGGAACTTCCCGATCCGCGTCACCCGTGGATCGTTGCGCATCTTGAATACGGGGCCGGTTATGTCGGAGTCGGCCGCCAGCAGCCCGCGTACGGCTTCGGCCCCCGCGGCCATCGAGCGCAGCTTGAAGAGGCGGAAGGGCACGCCGTCTCTGCCAATGCGCTCCTGAGAATGGAACACGCGGCCGGCAGAATCGAGCTTTATGACAATCGCCACCAGCGCGAAGAGGGGTGCGCACACCACCAGAGCAGCCAATGCTATCGCAATGTCCATTACTCGCTTGATCGTACCATACATGATGCAATACTCCCACCGGCCTGCGACTTCAGCCGTCCTCCCTTGACTGCCACGTCTCCGCGAACGTCACGTACAGCTCGCCCAGCAGCCCGCCCAGCAGCTCCCGCGTCCGCTCAGGCGAGTGGCGCACATCTGCCGAGAGCAGGAGCAGTACGCCACCACGACCGCGTCCGGACACGGCCATGCGCCAACATTGACGCAGCCAACTGTCGGTGGCATCATCGGGCGTGAGAAAAGTATACAGCGCCGCTATATGTCTTTTCTCCGCCACCGCCACCAATTCCTGCACCGGCACCCGTGCTGCACCGATTCGACCGCGGCGACGGCGCCCGCCCGCCGGGACAGCGATGCTCCCACTTCGCTGTTGCAGGAGGGACCACCCTGCGCTGGTGAAGCACATAGCCGGCGAATGGACGCTGCGCCAGTCCCGGCTGTAGATGGCGGCGGCGCGGATCTCCTCTTTCCCGTGGCGATAGACTTTGCTGCTGAGATGGTCCGGCTTCAGGTAGTCGTATATCTCATCCTGTATCGGCACCGGCGCGCCGAGCCACGGGCCCACCGCGTTGGGCAGGTCGGGAAAGGGCGGCACTGCCGCGTCCCGAGCAGCCAGCGTGCTCCGCAGCCCATAGCACACCACGTTCGCCGCCGCCAGGAGGGCGACGACGGCTAGAATTCGCCTCGTATGCGGCGACATCCAAGCACCCTTCCTATCCCCATGAGCGCACCGAGCCCGACGACGAAGACGATGATGCCCGACACGCCGTGGAATAAGCTCTCCGCCGCCTCAGCCCCGAAGGACTTGCCCACCAGCACCACTATCGTGATGCGCACCACGTTGGCTGCCACGGCCGTGGGCGTCGCTGCCGCAAAGACGATGATGCGCTTCCACAGGGGGCCCTCGAGCAGGTACGCCAGCAGCGCCGCCAGAGCCGTCATGGCGATGATGGACTTGAGTCCGCTGCACGGCTGCCCGACGACGAACGTGTAGCCGGGCACCTCGATGCTGGCGCCATGCGTCTGCGCGTGCAGGCCCAGCAGGCCGAGCGCGTGGGACGTCAATTGGGTTGAGGCGCGCTGGAGTGGGTTCGAGAACGCGTCGCTCAGCAGCCTACCCAGGGGCACCATGAACAGCAGGAACGCCAGCGGGAAGAGCAGCTCCCGAGCCGCCTTCGTCCCCCAGATCCACAGCACCGCGCCGCCGAGCACGGCCACCAGGGAGACGGCGGAGACGAAGTGCACATCGAGCCAGATGCCGCCCGCGTACAGAAGAAGCCCGCCGGCCAGCAGCGCACACCCCGCCGGGTGACCGTCGAGGGGTATGCGTGCCAAACGGCCCCGCTTGGCCCAGACGAGGAACGCGACGATCAGAGGGATGAAGAACGCGTGCCCGTAGTATGCGTCCCGCGTCCAGGCGCGCACCATCCACACGAGGACGGGCGCATACAGCGCCACGACGAGCACCGCACCGACCAGGAGCCCAGCCACGAGGAGTGGCGGCGTTTGCGTTTTCATCAAAGCCGGGGCGGCATTCGCAGCGGGATGTTCCGATTGCCTGAGCTGCGTCCGGACTTCGGCCATCCGCCTTCGCGGGAGAAATAGGGACTGGCAGCGTTGTAGGGCGGGGATGCCCTTCCCCGCCAGTTGGCAGCGTTGTAGGGCGGGCCTCCCCTTCCCCGCCAGCGAGACTTCGTCCGGACGCGGTCATTCTGAGCGACCAACTGAGTTTCCGGCACTGACATCTCGCTGTCTGGTTTGAAGATTTCGCCCGTCGGCCCACCCGTACTACTCTGCGAAGTAGCGACCCTTCGCTACGTAGCACGAGTTGTAGCCGGAGCAGCTTGCTCCGGTGGGCCTCGAGCTGGTCGCCTACGCGCCATCCGCCTTCGCGAGTCGCCGACGGGCCAAAGCCCCTTTGGCGACGGCCGGAGCGACGAAGCTTCGGCGGAGTGCCTTGCATCGACAGTTGCTGCGATTGGCCGTGCGGCAGTATATCGTAAACGGGAGGCGGGGGCAAGCTGCAGCCGCTCCTCTGAGACGCCTACCGGATGCTTCTGAATCGGTTCAATGTTAGAGAGCAGACAGTACCCGACGGCGAGCCCCACCCGCTCGCCGCAGGCGAGGATCCGGTTGATGTGGTCAACCGAATCCTCGTTGCCAGCGTCTATGATGTCGTGCGCGGGGGTTTGTTAGTCTCCCACGAACTCGGGGTGATTAGCCTGCAGCCACTCCCGCACCTGTCTCATGAAAGCGTCTACCGAGTCAATGAGTTCGTCCACTTCGCTGTCCATGATCTCGCCTGCCCGGCGGTATTGGGCCACGTTGCGCTTGATGCGGCAGGCGTTGTAATATGCACTGAGTGCGGCGAACTCCGGCCCCATACCGAGCGGCAGGGCCTCAAAAACCGTGGCGTGATGCCCCAAGCCCGCGGCGCGATATCCGGCGCAGCAGATGGGAATCGTCGCCAACTGCAGTGCAGCCTCATATGCAGCACAGAAGCGCAGGTCGGACGAGATTGCCTCTACGCGCGCATCGGCCAGACGCTGCTGCGCCAGCTCGAGCAACTGAGCTATCTCCTGGGCTGAGGTACTATGCCTCCTCAGACGGCCGGTGCGGAGCAAGTCGGTCAAGCGCATCTTCGTCTCCCATCAAGAATATCTTCGGGCCACCCAGGACGCTGTGGATGAAGTGATCGCGGCGCTGGAGACGGTCGCGGAACTCCTCGGGGGTTATCCGTACGGGGTTAATCTCGCGGGCGAGGCGATGGTGGGCCGGCTGCAGGGCGTTCGCCAAGTCCAGCAGGGGCGCCCTGGTGATCATCATCAGGTCAACATCGCTGTCGCTCGTATGTGTACCTTCGGCCACGGATCCGAAAACGAAGGCCGATGCTATCTGGTCGCGCAACGGCTCCAGCGCTTCGCGCAAGACCTGCGCCAGACCGATAGTCTTGAGGATGATCGCCTGCAGCTCTGAGAAGATGGGACAGGCGCGGTCGGCGCGGTAGTAGACTTGGCGCCCCCCACGGCGACGCGCCAGGATTCCCCCTTGATAGAGCGAGACTACCTCACGCTGCACGGTGGCCGGGGCCAAGTCGGTGCGGCGCACGATCTCGCGCAGGTGCCATTCCTGCTCGGGATCAGCCAACAATAGGCCCAGCACCCGGCGGCGAGTTAGTGGCCACAAAACTTCCGCCAGGCCCCGTCTCTTCGTTCGCATATTGCGAACAATTGTACACTTTTGGCGAACGGAGTCAAGAGCCGTGGCGGCCGCAGCCTATCGCTCACGCCCACCCCACAATGGTCACGGCCCGGCGCTTCGGCGGCGTCCCTTGCATCGAGAGTTGCTGCGATTGGCCGTGCGGCAGTATGTCGTAAACGGGAGGCGGGGGCAAGGTCGATGGCGCGGGCACGAGCGAGGGCACACGGAGGCGGGGTCCGCTGCAGTTGGGGACCGTCGTGGCCAATCGGGGTGCGCGTCTCTGCACGAGGCAACCCGGGCTGAACACCCGGCCGCCGGCTTGGCTATGGTCCGGGATCGTGGACGGTGTGGCCGAAGCAGCGAAGAACTTCGCGCCCCATATCGTCGATTACTCGTCGCATCGCGTCCTCATTCTCGAACGTCTGGCCATGGAGCGGCCGGCGTATGCGGAGCCGGTCCCGCAGTGCAGGGAAGTCTCGGCCCGGGCGCACGCGCAGGACCTTGCCCTGGAGATTCGCCGCATGGAGCTCGAGATGGGCTGAGCCATCATACTCAATGTGGCCATATAGCCCTCGGGCCATAACGCACGCTGCCTGTGCAACTCTTCGGAAGAAGCGAGGCTCAAGCACGGGCCCCGGCAGATGTGGCGAGATCTCCGTCCATTCGATGGCGCCATCCCTGCCGACAGCTACGAGCAGCTCCGGCCACTCATCATCTACAACCTCCTTACTCGACCACACGAGCCGGGATTGCGTGTGGCGCCAGCCTGCAGACGTTAGGCCCGTGGCTCCTTCGTAGAGTTGCTGCAGGATATCTCACCGAAGCTGGTTGAGACAGTCTTGCATTGCCCTAGTGAATAGGCCTGGCACGAGGCCGTGGTCGGCGACGCCGGGGTAGATTTGCCCGCTGATGATAGGCGGCACCCCAGCCTCCCCTGGACGGAGGGACGCGCCTAGCAGTTGCCTGTAGTATGTGCCTTGCCGTGTGGCCTCTTTTGCGTCCTCATCTGACTTGCCTTGATCGCGCATGACGTGTCCCTTTCTCAGGCTTCATCCGCGCAGGGAATGTCGTAGATCTTCAGCACTTCATCCCCTTAGTGATTGATGACCTTGATGGCGATCGTGCCGGTGTCGGGTGGGTCGAAGGGGCGGCTGGTGGTGGAGTAGAGGGATGCCCAGGCTTCTTCATTGATCTCCGCGCGCAGCGCCCGCTTGAGCCGGGCGTATGGGTCGTCGTCGCCGGTGAAGTAGGCGTGGCGGACGAAGAAGCTCTCCTCGTTGTAGTTGGTGTCAATGAACCAGCAGGCGATGTCGTCGGTGGAGCTGTTGCGGATCTCGCCGGTGGTCGGATCGTAGATGTCGAGGCCCTTGAGGGTGACAGTGAGTTTGCCGTTGTCCTTTGAGACCTCGATGTCGGGCTCGCCGAAGATCATGAAGAGGTTGCCGGCGCCGGTCTTCTTCAGGAGATCCTCACCCATGGAGAGATCGGGGTTCATCCTGGTAGGCAGGACCGTGAGCTTGCCGTAGCGTTTGGCCTCCTCCGAGACGTTGGGGTCGAAGGCGAAGCCGCAGACGATGAGGGTGTCGAAGCCGACGCCTTGCACCGCCTCCTTGGCGGCCTCTTTGACGAGCTGCGGGCCGACGGTGCCGTGCTCGGGGCCGATGGAGACGACCACGCGGCGGCTCGTGCCGTCGGCCTCGGTGTATTCGCCCGAGCCGTGGAGGTAGACGCCCGCGTAGGGCTCGAGGAAGTCGAACTCGAGGCGCTCGTTCTTGATGGTGTTCTGGACGCCGGCGGCCTTGAGGTTCTCGAGGATCATGGTCTCCAACTGGCCGGGGCCGGCGGATTCGCGGCCCTCGCGCTCGGAGCGTGTGAGCTGCTCCTGCGCGGCGAGGACGCGGTGGGGGGAGAGGCTCTCGACGGTAAAGGGCCCGGTAACGCGGATGCGCGTGTTGTCCTCATAGGGCTGGTCGTAGAGGACCTCGCTCTCGGAGTTGCGGGGGATGCTGTCGTCAATCTCGCGCTGGCGCTGGTGGCGCAGCTTCCACCACCCATCTAGGAGCTTCTTGGCCTGGTTGGGCCAGCCGTCGTCCATCTGGCGAGGAATCTCCCACTCCTCCCACAAGTGTCCCACTATTACTCATTTCGGTGCTATCGGGTATGATCCCTGCTTGTGGGGTTGCCTGCTCGACCCGGCAGCAGAGGCGAGATTCTTCGGCCTTCGGCCTCAGAATGACAGATCCACTGGCTCCGCCACGAAACCTTCGCGACAGCAATAGCGCCCGCTTACAACCCCCTCCCCGGGAAGTCGTGCAGCACCGTGCGCTCGGCGACCCAGAGGGACTCGGTGTACCTGGCGCCTGAGGTGCGGATGCGCTCGGCCTCCTGCTCGAACTGCTCCCTCAAGCCTCGCGCCAATCCGGGAAGCCTATCAGCGGGCCGGCTCCTTGAACTCAAAGGCCATCGAGGCCGGCTCCGCAACATGCCTGGAGGCGTCCAGCACCTCCACCGACACTATGCGACCATCACTGTCGTAGTCAACGATCAGGCCATCGCGTAGCTCATCGCTGTCCGCCACCGGCCTCTCCGCGAGAACAATGCTCAGCGTGTCAGTCTCGCGGTCGTATATCACCTTCATCTCTCCACCTCGCAGAGCCAGTATTTGTCGATCTTCGAGGTCCTGTAGGCCGTCACCACGTGCTCAGGCGTCAGGGCAACTTGGCGGACAGCATCCTCTTCGATCTGCCGCCGACGAAGTTGGAAACGCGCGTGGTCTGTGATCACCACTCGCATGATTCGCCCTCATCCCATCGCATTACCCTACCCTACAACCCCTTCCCCGGAAAGTCGTGCAGCACCGTCCGCTCGGCGAACCAGAGGGACTCGGTGTACCTGGCGCCTGAGGTGCGGATGCGCTCGGCCTCCTGCTCGAACTGCTGCTTCGTCCTGCCAAAGAGCGTGTGCTGCGAGACCTGGGTGCCGCGGGCGAGGGCCTTGAGATGCTCCGTGTCGCTCACGTCGATGACGACGGACGCGCGCCGGTCCATGACGGCCTTGTAATAGTAGACGTGCGGCGTCCGGTATGAGGGCCCGAGAGCCGCAACCACCGGCTGGCCGGCGTGCCACTGGGCCTCGACGGTTATGGCGTGCGTGTTGGCGTGGTCCCGATGGTGCTCGTGCGGGCCGTGGGTGAACATGGCGTCGGGGCGGACGTCGCGGATGATGCGGATGCACTCCTGCAGCGTCTCCTTGTCGTTCACCAGCCCCATGTCAGGCCTGCCGAGCGCAATGCGACGGCCGATGCCGAGCACCTCGTCGCAGTCGGCCATCTCCTGCCGCCGCAGCTCGACCACCTTATCCCGCATGTCCTCGCTCGGATAGCCCTCGCAGCCGTCCGTCATCGTGACCACCACCACCTCGGCGCCCTGCCGCGACAGCTTCGCCATGGTGCCTCCCATGGCGATTTCGTCATCGGGATGTGCCCCGAACACGAGGATCCTCTCGTAGTTCACCGCATAGGTCCTCCCTTTTCAGAGGGGCGTCCGCAGGCTGGCAGCCTGCGCCACACTGACAGCTTGCGCCACACTGACAGCCTGCGCCACACTGACAGCCTGCGCCACACTGACAGCTTGCGCCACACGGGCAGCCTGCGCCACACGGGCAGCCTGCGCCACACTGGCGGCCTGCGCCGCACGGGCAGCGTGCAGCGACCCTTAGCCGGCGGGCGCGCAATCTCCTTGTTCCGTGCCGGTTGCGGGCGGGACGCACTCGCCCAACTCGGCGGTCGCGCTCGCAGCGAAGTCGGCCACCGGGCCCAGTAGGCGTCCATGCCTCGGGCGGCATTCCACTTGTTGGAGAAAATTTACATGGTTTGCACAGGACTGAGCAGCAGATCCAGCGAAGATGTACTAGCTTAGGGCCCCATCATTATGGCGCCTCTCATGCCGGACGAAATCAGGTCAGTCGCAGATGTGGGGTGGCCGAGGCGGGGTGGAGCACTTGGATGGGCAACGGCGGTAGAGGAGGCCGAGGAGGCATCACGACGCAGCGGCCTCTGGTCGTGGCGGCACATCGCCAGACCTGTGTCGCGACCGGCATGAACGTGCGTGTATCGAAATCGGAAAGGTCGTCCTGATCGTGGCAGTTCGGGCCATACGTTATCTCTCAGGTTCATTCCGACACGGATCGCTGAACTGGATCGTCCCGGATCAGATCGCCGCGATGGCGATGCCCTCCGACGGGGACCTGAAACTGTTGCGTGCCGACGGGGTCTCCCTGCTCGTCTCCGTCGTGCCCTACGCCTATGACCCGGGCGCCGTGCGCCGGGCGGGCCTGCGCCAATTGCACGTGCCGGCGGAATACGGGCGCGCGCCGAGCGAGGACGGCATAGGAGACTTCGTAGCCGCAACGAAGGCCGAGTTGGAACGGGGCGGCAAGGTGGTGGTGCACTGCGTCGGAGGAATCGGGCGCACCGGGACCGTGATAGCCTGCTACCTCATAAGCGAGGGGATGGAGCCAGAGGATGCCATTGCCTCGGTGCGCCGTCGCCGCCCGGGCTCGATCGAGAGCGTTGAGCAGGAGAACGCGGTCTACGCCTGGGCGACCGCACACGCGCACCCTTCCCCCGCTCTTGCTGCAGACCGTGTCGATAGCGGGGACGCATCACGAGGACGACATGCGCAATCGACCGAGTTGAAACGCACTGAACCGCAGCCGGCGGATATCGCGCTGCGAGAAGAGAGGGAGAGCAGCATGGCAGTATCGGAGGCAAGAGGATATCTCAAATGGGGCACTAACGGCTCAGAGGTGGATATACGGGCGCTGCCGTTCGCTCCTGGCGACGCTCCCAATGTGGAGGACCTGAAGGGCGCCCTGAGGGCATTCAGTGGGGAAGACGGAGTAACGGTGACGCTCACCGAGGTGCTGGGGAAGGACGGTGAGGCTTGGATCACCGTTTCCGCCGCCCCTGGCCGGCAGGCCGGCCTACTGATTGCCGCGGGTGAGATAGTCGATCTGCTGGTGAGAGGGAGCGTCTACGGGGAAGTGCTCCTGTGCAAGCCGTAGTACTACAACCGTGCTTGTCATTCTGAGGTCGCCGACGCGCCAAAGCCGCTATGGCGACGGCGCGAGCGAAGCGACGAAGAATCTCGGCCCTGGGCACCCCTTTTCGTGTGAAAAGCGAGATTCTTCGCTCCGTTTCACTGCGCTCAGAATGACATGGCTCGACAAGCACGGTTGTAGGATTAGACCGTGCGTGAGAAGTGGTATCAGCTCGGTCGGGAGCTCTCGTCCGCGAATTGCAGCATCGCCGTGTGACGCATGACCTCACTGAGCCGGGACGGGCGCGTTCCCGTCTTCGCTCAGTGGCGAACGAGGTCCTGGCCAACACGGATTGGGCCGTGAGCGGCCGCATATGGGAAGAGACACAATGGCGGCGGAAGGCCCCGCTCAGGTCAAATGCAAGCTCGTCGCGCTGAATCAGGAGGCGGGCGGTCAGGAATTCCTCCTGGACGGCCCAGTAGTGAGCGTGGGCCGTCAGTCCGGCAGCGACGTGGACCTCTTCTGGGACCCGTACGTGTCCAGGCGACATGCTCGGCTGCGGAGGGAGGGCGCTGACTGGCTGCTGGAGGACCTGGGAAGCAGCAACGGCACTTACCTGGGCGACCAACGCGTAGATGGTCCGGCCGTGCTCAAGCCTGGGGACAGGATACGCATTGGGCACACCTGGCTCGAATTCGAGGTCGAAGAGCCAGTGGCCGAGCCCGGACCCGACCAGGCCGAACGGCTGGGTGAGAGCGCCCCTACTCCGAGCGTGTGGAAGCGGGCGATATCTCTTCTGCGGCGGCCGGCTCAGGCTAAGCCGGCGCCGTCAGATCGATCTGAGGACGCCACCTTCCCGGCGGGAGCTGACCCAGTGGAGCCGCCAGCGGAGGGTGCGCCGCCCGTCTCGCAGCCCGCGACGTCTCAGCCTCCACACCACCCCGAACGCGAGAACGACGAGGCTGGGGAAGTGGGGCTCAGGGAGCTCGCCCAAGCAGATGCGCCAGCAGCCACATCGACTCCCAGCAGCTACCTCTCATGCACGATCTTCCCACTATCAGTGGATATACGTGCGCGGTCGCGGGCGCCGGAAATGACTGCCCCCGCCGAGGAGCTGAGAGCGGCGTTGCATGGCCTTGAGCCAACTAAGCACGTCGTGGTGAAGATCGTAGAGGCCCTCGGAGACGAGGATGCCTGGATCTCCGTCTCCGCCCCGCCAGGAGAACAGGCGGCCCTGCTGATTTGTGCCGGGCAGGTGGTTGATCGGCTGGTGCGCGCCGGGTTATGAGGACGTGCTGCTGGCTCCCCAGCCGGCTCAGCGGCGCGCCTCCATAGCATCTGCGACAATCGCGGAGTAGAGCACCGACGATCCTGCGCAGGACACTCCCGGCCCCCCTCCACGCATGGCCCGAACGCATCCCCGGCGTGAGGGTGGTGGATGTTGGGCGCACAGTCGGCGCAAGAAGTGCTCGCCCAATAACCATGCCGAAGGGCGCCATATCCTCCCGAGGCTAAACGCGCCTTGCGGGGCGACCGATCTGGTGCACAGTCCCCGCGTTGCGGCCGGAGGCAAGCGAATCATGCGGCGCCGATGCGCTCGCGCTTGAGGAGTTCGTCGAAGTCGATGGTGACATGGACGTAGAGCTCGTTTGCGGTGCTGACACGGGTGCGATGGTACGGTCGCTCCCGCTCATGGGCGCGAGCCGCCGCCGCGCGCCGCGCGTGGCTCATCGCGACGCCCTGCTTCACAGTCCTCCCCGACTCGCTGACCACGGACGCCGGCGGCGCCTTTACCGAGCCGTCCGGCCCTTCCTGGACGGGCCGCACTGCCCCGGAGGCTGCTCGCCCCTGTCTCTGCGCCGCCTGCACGTGCGCGTACGCTATGGCCAGGTCGTCGTAGGCGGACACCTCCAGAGGGTTGAGCGTCACCGCTTTCTTCAATCGCGCGAGGGCAGCCTGATAGCGCTGCTTGCGCACCAGAATGTGGCCGGCCGTGGCGAAGGCGTTCGCGGCAGCGTGCTTCTCGCCGCTCGCTTCGAGGGTGCTGCCCAAGGCAGCGGAGTAGGATGCATTGCCAGCGGCGAGATATGCCGCAGCGCGATAGTGTCGGACTGCGTCCGCATTTCTGCCACGCCCGGACAGCCGCTCGGCCGCGGAGAAGTGCTCGGCGGCTTTTCCCCTGAGCCAGTCCTGGCGGGTCTTCCGCACCTCGGGCGATACGGCAGGGACGGTGCGCGCCAGGAGCGGGACGTCCTCGTGCACGACGAGCAGATTCACCAGCGGCCGCTGCGGCGACACTGCCGCTTTGCCGTCGAAGTACAGGGCGCTGGATGAGCCGCCGTCCAGATTCATGGCCTGCACACAGCCCATGGCCTTCATGATCTTGGCAAGTTCGGTGAGCGTCACGGCACGGCGCACGGCAACCAGGAGCAGCTTGTTGTGTGCCGTCAAGCCGACGGCTGTACGCGAAGCGCGCCCGAGTACGTGCGGGTCGCGAAAGCCCTCACGACGTGCTTTCACGGCCACCTCGCCATCGGCCAGCAATCTCGGGCCTGCACCAAGTACGGTTTCGTGCGCCCGCCAGTCGCCGCGCCGCTCACGAGGCGACGGAGCGAATGTCACCGCATTGTACGGGGTGATGGCCATGACCGTGCCGACGCGGCCCCGACTTCGCACGCGGCCGTCTGCAACGATCTCGCCGACTGGGTGAAAGGAGCTGTTGTGGAAGTACGTCCCGGTGATGGCTGCCGCCGGGGCGGCGTGGCCGATCAGCGTCCCGAACGGCTCGTTCGCCCGAGGGAATCCCTGGGCCGTGGCGATAGACACCTTGATGTGAGGATCATTCAGGTTGACCGTTATGACGTGCACGGAGATGCCCAGGACGCGCCGAGCGTCATAGGCGACGCTGCGTTGGTCAACAGCAAAGACACGACCCGTTCCCAGGGTCCAGATGACGCACAAAAAGAGTGAGCTCAACGCGCTCCACCGCGCCATTTCCGCTCACTCCCTTCGTGACGACTCTGAGTTTTGCAGCCCTCCCTCGCCACTAGAATTATACCTCAAACGAGGGCTAGATTAAACGGAATGTACCACAATTTGGCATAACTAGCCGGCCCACGGCCTCCCGCGCAGGTCTGCCGACACGACGGCGGCCATGCTGCGTGCCGCCACGGCCTGCTGCACGCGGATCCGGAGCACGCCTATCTGCTCGCGATCGCAGACGAACCGTATCTCCCATGCGCCCGGCTCGCCGAGGTCGGGAAGGCGGAGCGGGATCGATCTGGGTGTCATGGGGGCGTCGAGATTCACCGTCACCTGGGTCCGATGCTCCACGCTGCCCAGCCGCCACCACTGTACCGACAGAGCCACCTCGCCGCTTCCACCGACGATATCGAAGAAACAGAATACATCCCTATCGATGCCCAGCGTGAGGACGCTCAGCGGCTCCTGTGGCTGCCCCTCGCGGTCGCGGCCACGCGCCAAGCGGATGTTCTCCAGTCGCAGCCCGCCCGGCTCCGTCGGCGCCGGGGCTCTCGGCGCAGCCGCCCTCTCTGGCGGCTGCGGCGGCGCGGCGCGGCCCCGGCTGCGATTCAACACCATGGTCACCATAGTGCTCCCCAGCAGCGCGAGCACGAACACCCCTATCATGAAGGCCCGACGGCCACGAACCTGCTCGCGCTCGGCTCGTAGGCGCACCCGCTCCAACTCCAGCGCTAACTCGGCACGCTTCTCTCGCTCGCGCAGCAACTCCGCCGGCACTCGTGGTCCGGGCGCACTTGTCGGACCGCTGCGCGAGTCGATGGCGGTGCCACATCGATTGCAGAACGCACTCCCGTCCGGGATGTCGGCGCCACAGGCGTCGCATTTCATTCTGCCATCGCCGCCTCTCGACACATGGCTGCAAGGCCACAACAGGACCCTGTCGTGCGGCTGCGGCCAAGCGCCCCGAGGGGGGCGCACTCATCTCAGGATCTCGAAGGTCGCCGGATATGATTCGATCTTTGGGGCTATCCTGCCGATGACGCGATACCGCGCGGGCACGCGCAGTCGCTCGCCCGGGACATTGGTACGCTGGTCCCACGTCTCCTTGAACTGCGTCACAGCACCGGGCTCGAGGCGCACGGACGTGACCACCATGGCGAACATGCGTCCCTGACTCCAGCGCCACACTTCCGTGCCGTCCCTGGCACGGACGAAGAAGTCGTATGGCTGCGCCGAGGGGCGCTCAAAGGTGACCGGCTCCCGCAGCGCATTGCCGAAGGTTAGCGTCAGGCGCACCGCCTCACCCAGCTTGTACACGTACTTGTCGGTACTAATGCTGCACGTCAGTCCGGCAATGCCGCCGGGTGCCGTCACCGCCGTGGGCTCGATGTACGGGACGCCGCTGCGTGCTGTGCGGCACACGCCGGTCACGCGTACGCGCCGGCCCAGGCCGCTTCTCGGCAGCAGCGAGATGTCCGATTCGGGCTGGACGTCGGCACTGCAGTAAATGTGCCCCGTGCCGTCCCGCAGTACCCAGTCGCTTCGTGTCGCCGGCGGGTCATTCTTCGTCGCGAAGCTGAAGGGGTCGGGCTCCCAGCCGCGGTACTCGCCGGCTATGCGGACCAACTGGCCATCGTACTGCTGGGGGCTGGCCAAGATGGCCGCGATCGTGGCGTCCGTGGGCTCCCCGGAGAGGGGGAAAGCAATGAGCAGCGTCTTGCTGCCGGCCTGCCATCGGAGCTTGGCACCCAACGCCTCTGCCAACGGGCGCAGCGGTGCGAAGAGGCAGTGACCTCGGAGCATGGGTGCTGCGCCCACGGGCAGGAGGGCGCCATCGGCCCGGACGGTGCCGGCAGCGGCGTCGAGTGAGACCTGTCGCCCACCGGCAGAGATCACGACCCGCTTGGTGGCCCCGGCCCATTGCACCGTCGCGCCCATCTGTTGGAAGAGTTCGCGGACCGGGGCAAACACGTGCCCGCCGTGGAGAAACGCCGGCGTCGGCAACGACGCCGGGCGTCCGTTGATCAGCACCGCCACGATGACTACGGCCGCTTTCGCGCCCATTGCTCGCCCTGACCTCTGGCAGGGCTGCTCACAGGCCGATGACGGACTGGCCCCGCATGTAGGGTCGAAGCACCTCCGGCACCTCCACCGTGCCGTCGGCGCGCTGGTAGGTCTCCAGGATCGCCGCCAGCGTGCGACCGGTAGCGAGGCCCGAGCCGTTCATCGTACACACGAATCGCGGCCGCGCCGCCGGCTCCGGCCGGTACCTGGTGCCGCAGCGTCGCGATTGGAACTCCCCGTAGATGCTGCACGAGGAGAGTTCGTAATAAGCGTCCAGGCCCGGGAAATAGCCTTCGATATCGTATGTCTTGTACGAGGAGAACGTCAGCTCTCCGGTGCACAGAAGCGTGACGCGATAGTGCAGGCCGAGGCGCTGTACAATCTGCTCGGCATTCGCCACGAGCTTCTCGAGCTCCTCGTCCTCCTGCTCGGCCGTGACGAACTTCATGAGCTCCACCTTGTGGAACTGGTGCCGGCGAATTAGGCCTCGCGACTCTTTCCCTGCCGCACCAGCCTCCGCCCGGAAGCACGGGGTGTACGCCGTGTAGCACTTGGGCAGATCGGCGGCGTCGATGATCTGCCCCCGGTGCAGGTTCGTCAGCGGCACCTCGGCTGTCGGGATCAGATACAGCCCCTCGCGCAGCCTGAAGAGGTCCTCCTCGAACTTCGGGAGGCTCCCCGTTGCGACCAGACACTCGGCGCGCGCCAAGTACGGCGGCCACACCTCGGTGTAGCCATGCTCGGACGTGTGCACGTCCAGCATGAAGCTTATCAGCGCCCGCTCGATGGCAGCGCCGGCGCCGAACTGGATCACGAAACGCGAGCCCGCGATCTGCGCCGATCTCTCGAAGTCCATCACGCCGAGGGCCTCACCGACTTCCCAGTGCGACTTCGGCTGGAAGTCGAAGTGGGGCTTCTCTCCCCACGTGCGAACGGTCTTGTTGTCAGGCTTATCATCACCGATGGGCACTTCATCCCGAGGGATGTTCGGCACCTCGAGCATGGCGTCATTAAGCTGCGCCTCGGCCTCCGCCACGCGAGCGTCAAGCTGCTTTATCTCGTCGCCAAGTGTCCGCATGGCCTCGATCATTTCGCCCGCATCCCGGCCCGCCTGGCGCAGTTCGCTGATCTTCTTGGAGGTCTCGTTGCGCCGCGCCTTCTTCTTCTCCACGTCGTAGATCGCCTCGCGGCGCTCCGTGTCCAGCGCGAGGATGGCGTCGATATTCACCTCCATGCCTCGATTTCGGGCCGCGGCCTTCACGAGGTCCGGGCTCTCGCGGATGATGTTGATGTCGATCATGGCCTCCGTACCTCTGCGCCGTGAGGACCGGATCATCCAGACGGCAGCGAGAGCGCGCCCCGCCACCATGCGATGAGGACAAGCACGAAGCCAAGATACAGTAGCAAAGCGCCCAGAAACGCGTAGCCGCTCAGACGTTCGCGCCGCCACGTCCAGAACATCAGCATGGCGCCTGAGAGCAGCGCTACGACCACCGCGGCGAGCGAGGGAACATGCTCTACCACCGGCAGAAAACGCCACTTGGTGAAGCAAATCCCGATGGCAGGCGGGATGCAGCTCTGGAACACCATGGCGCCGGTGATGTTCCCCAGCGCCAGAGTATCTCGGCCGCGCCGCATCCAGAGAACGCTGTTGAACTTTTCGGGCAACTCCGTCGCAATCGGCGCAATGACGAGTGCCAACACTCCAGGGCCTATGCCAACAACGGGTGCCAGCGCCTCTATTCCATCGACGAACAGTCCGGCGCCCAGCAGGATGCCTCCTAACGCAACCGACACCTGCGAGACACTCATCCACAGAGGTGGATGGGTGGCCCTTGGTGAGAGATAGAGCGGGCGCAGCTCAATCTCGTGCATGTCGCTAGGCCGCCGAAGATAGACGGAAACGTACCGGTAGTAGGCAGCGCACAGCACGACAGCCAGAACCCACTTCAGATAATCGTGTCTCGCCACCGCCTCAGGACGCAACGCCCAGGCGACCGCCACGACATATACGAGCAAGAAGTAGCGCATGTCGCGCAGGATGACGGGCCGGCGCAGCACGACGCGGTGCCCGGTTTGGCGGCGTCGCGCGTACGCGATGGCAGACAGGCCCACCATACCGAAGGCGAGGGTGCTGAGCATGAAGGGCGCGCCCAGGATGGCCCCTATGCCCACTTCGTGCCCGGCAGCGCCGCCCTTGAAGAAGATGGCCACGATGGGGATCATGGTCTCCGGCAAGGCAGTGCCTACTGCTGCCAGCACACTGCCTACCGCGCCTTCGGAGAGGCGAAGCTGCTTCCCGACCCACTCAATGCCATTGGTGAAGAGCTCGCAACTGAGCAGGATGACGACCAAACCGAGGGGGAGGCCGATGTAATGGAAGAGCTGTGCTGCGTCTTCTGGCACCAACGAGTCACGCCTAGTGGGGGGATATTAGCCCTTGGTAACGCCAAGCGGCCGGAAGCGACAGACTTTGCGAGAAATATCTGCGCCCTGGCACGCCTCGACCACGAGATCGATGTCCTTATACGCCTCCGGCATCTCCTCAGCCAAGGTGCGCTTTCCCGCCGCCCGCACGGTGATGCCCTGCTGGCGGAGCTCACTGAACACCTGGCCGCTCTGCTTGCGTCGCAGAGCCGCACGCCGGCTGAGGCGCCTGCCGGCCCCATGACAGGTTGAGCCGAAGGTGTCCGTCATGGCGCGCTCTGTGCCAACGAGCAGATATGATGCTGTGCCCATATCGCCGGGCACAATGACCGGCTGTCCAATGTCGCGGTACCGGGCGGGCACATCCTCGGCGCCCGGGCCGAAGGCCCGGGTTGCTCCCTTGCGATGGACACAGAGCGAAACTGGCTCTCCGTTCACCATATGCGTCTCGATCTTGGCAATGTTATGCGCCACATCGTATACCATTTCCAGCCCCAGCTTCTCCGGACCGGCGCCGAGGACCTTGGCGAACGCCTCGCGCACCCGGTGCGTGATGCACTGCCGGTTCGCCCAGGCGTAGTTGGCCGCGCAGGCCATGCCGCTCAGATACGCCTTCGCCTCCGGGCTCTCAACCGGGGCACATGCCAGTTCCCTGTCGGGGAGCTGGATGTCGTACTTCCGCATCGCGGCTTGCATCTTCTCCAGGTAATCGTCGCAGACCTGATGTCCGAGCCCGCGCGATCCCGTGTGAATCATGAGGGTAACCTGACCCGGTTCAAGTATCCCCATAACCTGCGCCGCCGACGGATCGTAGATCTCATCCACGACCTGCACTTCCAGGAAGTGATTGCCGCTGCCCAACGTGCCGAGCTGTGGGCGACCGCGTTTGTGCGCCCGGGCCCCGACGCAACTCGGATCGGCTCCCTCCATGCACCCGTTTTCCTCGGAGAGCTCCAAGTCATCCTCTACGCCATAGCCGCGGCTGACGGCCCACCGCGCGCCCTGCGTCAGTACGGCGTCTAGCTCTGCCTGCGCGACGGAGATCTTGCCCCTGCTCCCGACTCCCGCAGGCACAGCAGCGAAGAGGCCGGCGACGATGTCGTTCAACTTCGGCCTGACCTGCTGTTCGGAGAGATTCGTCCGCAGTAGGCGCACGCCGCAGTTGATGTCGTAGCCAACCCCTCCGGGTGAGACCACGCCTTCGTCCACCCGAGTTGCAGCCACCCCACCGATAGGAAAGCCATAGCCGTAGTGGAAGTCCGGCATGGCCATGGATCGGGCTACAATGCCCGGCAGGCAGGCCACGTTCGCCACCTGTTGAAGTGCAGGATCGTCGTGCATCTCCTGCATGAGCTCGTCCGTGGCGTAAATCCGCGCAGGCACGAGCATGCCCGCGATCTGATCCTGCGATATCTCCCACCGGTACTCATCCAGCCGGCGGGCCTTGACCGTGACTTTTCCTCTCACCAGCTTCGCTCCTCCGGCTGTGTCATCCTTGATTCATCCGGCTCCTTGGACGATCGCATGGCGGCGCTTCTTGCCGCCCGCAGGAAGCTCTCTCGAATCCCTTCGTCTTTTACGGATGCACCAAGGGCGGCGATCCTCCGCTCCTGGCTCTCCGTGAGTGCGACCTTGGGTTGGCGGCCACGTATATGCTCCGCCTGATTGCTGCCTACCTGGAGTCTTTGCTCGGCGCGAACTCCCAGAGCATTGAAGCGCACCTCGCGGATCACATTGGCCCCGACATGCTCAGCAATCTTGGCGAGTATCTCTCTCTGTCGCAGGCTCAACGTATGCGCCCAAACCGGCGTCGCGCAGTGAACGTACATTACGCCATCGACTATCCGCTCGACACAAGACACTCCGGCGATGACCTTCCCGGCTATCTCGCCCCACGACAAGCGAACCTGCTCCTGGCGAGTGCGCGCGTGCATGTGCCGCCGGCGGAGGTACTGCGCCAAGATACTCCTGATCGGAGCAATGGTGCGTCTCTTAGTCATGAGAGAGCATTGGGCCACTGGGGCCCGACACGCGCTGCTGGGGTGTATGCCCCTTCTACCGCATTTCACGCTTGATATCTTGAGGCCCCGGCATCAATCGTCGTTACATGATCTGCATTGGCATCAGAACGTACAGATAATCCGCCTCGCCAAGGGGGCGCACCGCTCCCGGGCTGAGTGGTCCGCTCAGTTCGATCTCGATATCGTCGGCCGCCATTGCATTGAGCACGTCGAGGAGGTAGCGTGCGTTGAAGGCTATCTCGATGGGCGCTCCATCCAGCGAAACCGGCACTTCCTCTGAGGCGTGTCCAACATCCTGACTGTCTGCGCTGATTCTGAGCACGTCTCCCTCGGCTCCCAGTACGACTCGGTTTGCATCTTCCCTGGCAACGATCAATGCTCGTCGGAGCGCGATGGCTAGTTCCTCTCGCTTCGCCGTTAGCTTCCTGTCGAAATCCGTTGGGATGACCTTCTCGTAATTCGGGAACTCACCCTCGATAAGGCGCGAAGCGATGGTCAACCCGGGCACGCTGAACTGAATAAGCCGCTCGCCCATCTGCACCTTCACCGGCTCGTCCTCATCTCGCGGGAGGCTGCGAGCCAATTCGTTAAGCGCACGCGCCGGTACAATTGCTTTCACTGGCGCATCAGGGAGCCCCTCAAGTCCAGTCAGCTTGCGCAGCGCCAGCCGATGGGTGTCAGTGGCCACCACGGTCATCTCACCATCGGCTATTCGAAGCAGTGCTCCGGTGAGCATGGGCCGAGTCTCGTCCGGCGAGGCAGCAAGTGTGATCTGCTCGATCACAGCTTTCATCGTGTCTTGCGGTATGGCGAATTCAATTCCACCCTCTATCTCGGGCAATGTCGAGAACTCTTCCGGCGGGAGCCCACGAATAGCATACTCGGACTTCTGGCATCGAAGTGCCACGGTGTTTGCTTCATCCACCGCAAGCGTTACGTCAGCGGACGGCAGATTCTGTACCACCTCGGTGAATACCCTCGCAGGTGCAGTCAATGCACCGTCTTCCTCTACCTGCGCCGGAATACTCGCTTCAATGCTCAACTCCAGGTCTGTGGCCACGAAGCGCAAAGCGTCTTCGGATCCATCAACCAATACGTTGTTTAGAATGGGAAGCGTAGTGCGTCCCGAGACGGCTCTGGCAACCACCTGCATGGCTTCGAAGAGTGTGTCTCGTGGGCACGTAGCCTTGAGCATCAGCGCTCTCTCCCTGTCAAGCGTATCTGGGTGCGTGAGGGTGGTTACGCACATACGCTGGGCAGTGCTGTAAGGAATTCAGTTCATTGTAACATAAAAGGCGTAGTAGTAGTAGAGGTGTGAATTCCGTTCAAAACTGGCAGTGATGGGATAGTGGTGGGTTGCAGAGATGGGCATAGCTTTTGAATACGCGAGCAGCATGTTCCACAACATTCACATGAGCCGCTGCCGAGCTGAGTAATCCCCAATAGGCGAACAGTTATTCCGCAGATGCTCCACTATGGGGTTTGCACCTGCGACATGAGCTCGTTCACAAGACCGACAGTCGCGTCATCGGTAGCCATCAGCCTGGATATCTTGCCGCAGGAATGCAGAACAGTGGAGTGATCTCGTCCGCCAAAGGCCTTCCCGATGACCATTAGAGAGTCGCTCGTGAGTTGTCGGGCGAGGTACATGGCAATCTGGCGGGGAAACACGATATTCCTACTGCGTTTCTTGCTGTTCAGGTCCTCTTTCGAGATCCCGAAGCGGTCACTTATAAGTTTCACAATGTTATCGAGGGTCACTTGATGCTTACCCTCGCCGCTGGCGTAATCCTTCAGGACCTCCTGTGCCACTTCCAGTGTGATGGCCTCTCCCTGCAGGGAAGCATAGGCGAGCAGGCTGATAAGAGCACCCTCGATGGTTCGGATATTCCAGGTTATGTTGGCGATATGATCGAGCACATCTATCGGGACTTCCGTGCCAGCGAATGATGCCTTCTTCTGGAGTATGGCGATGCGCTCGACGACATCGGGGGGCTTAATGTCGGCAATGGCTCCGGACTCGAATCGCGAGCGGAGGCGCTCGTCGAGGATGCGAAGGCCCCGAGGCGGCTGGTCGCTGGACATGACGATGTGCTTGCCGGTCTGATAGAGCGTGTTGAAGGTGTGAAAGAACTCCTCTTCGGAGCGCGTCCCCTCCTTGGCCGCGATAAACTGCACATCGTCCACCAGCCACACGTCCACGTTGCGGTGGGTGGCGCGGAACTCGCTGGTGTTGCCATCGCGGATGGCGCGGAGGATTTGGTTCACGAAGGTTTCGGCCTGCACATACACGATGCGGCGATGGGGCTGATGCTCCAACACGTGGTGGGCAATGGCCTGCATCAAATGCGTCTTTCCGAGGCCGACGCCGCCCCAGATGAACAAGGGCGTCGCCTGAACACCGGCACCCCCGCCTCGGGCAACGTGCAACGCCAGGGCGTGTGCAAAGCGGTTACTGTTTCCCTCAACAAACCTATCAAAGGTGTACTTGGGATTCAGCGGCGTGGAGCCGAAGTTTTCATCGAGAACTACGGGACTCGGGACCATAGGCGCTTGCGACTCGATAGGAGGACTCGGGGCTGGCACAGCATCGCAGATGGTTATGCGAACTGCCACGGGCTCGCCCGCTGCTTGGTTGAGGCAGCGGGTTACAGTGGGCAGGTAGCGGCTCTCCAGCCATTCCTTGGCAAACTGGTTGCTGACGCCGAGCACGAACTCGCCCTCGCCCAGGGAGAGGGGGCGGATACAGCGGAAAATCGTCTCGTAGGCGAGTCGTCCAACCATGTTCTCCAGAGTGCCAAGTGCGCTCTGCCAGAGCATCTCGGGAGACGAGCCGGCGGCATCCATTACTGTGTCTCCTCCGCGGCCTCACTGGGAAAAGATGAGGCCGATTTGCTGTATGCCTTTTTCGCTGAGACGGCGCTTGCCCTTCGCGTCACGAAGCACGAGCGCTGCTTGTTCCAGTCGTGTCAGTAGCCGATGGGCAGTGCTTAGCGGGATGCGCAGGTCATTGGCAATGATGCTTGGGCCAGCAGTGCCCAGGTCTCCCAGCAGGCTCAGTACACGCTTCTCTCGGTCGGAGAGGCGGGGTCGCCCGCCGCTCGCAGCGGCGTCAGAGGGTGGTGCTGGTGTAAGATCGAGTGAGACGATGCTGCCATGAGACAGATTCGCATCGATGCTCATTCGCCCGCCGACCGCGGCCAACGCTGCCTTGGCCAGTGGCAGCCCCATGCCGGTCCCCCGCATGTATCGCCGATGCACTGCCGTCGCGGTGGAATAGCCGGGGAGCAGAGCGCGATCGGCGTCGGCGATGCCCGGCCCCCGGTCGGCAACGACTATCCTTCGGCCGGCGTCCATAATGATGATTGACGCAGCAGCGAAGTGGGCATGCACGAGGTTGGTGATCACCTCGCGCAGGGCGGGCAACGGCATGCTTCCGCCCTGTTCCCGGGCGAGTGCGTCGGTTATCCTCACTACCTCCTCGATGAAGCCGTCACTTGCTGGTGCAATGTCCTCAATGCGCACTATCTGCTGGTCCTCGCCACAGAGGACGATCCGCACTGGGGCAAGAACGCCGACGGGTGTCGCCGCCGGAGCGATCGGCTCGTGTCCTGGTTGGATGGACGTTGCCTCTGGCGATAAGAGAGTCATTGCAGTCGTCCTGAATCCCATGCGATGGGGCTTGAAATCACCGCACGATGTGGCTCCCGGCGCTCTTCTTCTCCCAACATTCCGAATTCTTTCCGGAAAGGATGTAGAAAGCCCTATTGTCAACAGGTGCGCTACAGGACCTCTGTGAGAAAAGACCCCAGCCAAGCTACCGCCCGAAATAGCCCATTACAGTGCGACATCGGGTACTGCAATCGATTCTGTGCAGCGTTGAGATGCGAGAGCGTCGAGAGGGGAAATAGACGGAGATGGAGCCGTTTCGCACACTTTCCACGGGTTTTTGCACATCTGTGGAAACATGCCTGCCCGGAACCCTTCGACGCGCCTGATTATAGCAGAGAGCGTATGGGAAGACAAGACCTTTTTTCTGGGCCCATATCGGGGGGTCAATTCCGGCGGCCGCTCAGGACCTGGCCTCAGACCACCGGTGGCCGAGGGGGGACGCTCGGTGTTCGATGAATGCTGGTGCTGGCCGACGGGCTGGCTCCTGGATGCGCCCTCTCCGTTTCTGCGTTTGCGTCCTTGCCGCTGCGAGTAGGGATGTGCTATACTCTCACGCCGTTTAACGTTCCGGTGTGAGGATGGATGAAACGCACTTATCAGCCGAAGCGTCGCCGACGCAAACGCCGACACGGCTTCCGAGCTCGAATGAGCACCCCCGCAGGACGCCGCATCATCAAGGCACGACGCGCCAGGGGCCGGAAGCTGCTTAGCAGGTAAGGCCCACACGTCGTTGCCTCTCTACTGAGGATGGGTGTGGAGAAGCTCCGCGGTAGGAAGCAATTCACCGAGGTGTTCTCACAGGGCCGCCGATATGCTGTGGGACACGTCGTCGTGGTAGTGCGACCCACGACGGGCCCGGTGCGGTGGGGGCTCGTGGTGGGCAAGAGGGTAGGCAACGCTGTCGTGCGGAATCGGGTCAAGCGGCGGCTGCGACAGATCTGCCGGACTGCAGACGCCGCGATAAGTGGCGGCGATGTCATCGTTATCGCACGGCCCAGCGCAGGTGCGGCGGACTATGATGGCCTTCTTCGCTCGGTTCTTGGTGCACTGCGGAGGGCACATTTGGTGACTGGTGCAGACATGGTCGCCGGACGCGCCCGCGCCGCGCCGTCGGCAGCGGGCCCAAAGGTGGGCCCGAGATGACGCGCGTTCTGATCGGACTGATCCGCCTTTATCAGCGATGCATTTCCGCGTGGCTGCCGTCCGTGTGCCGGTTTCATCCGAGCTGCTCGGAGTATGCGGCACAGGCCATCAGAAGGCACGGACTCTGGGGTGGCGGGTGTTTGGCGGGGCGCCGGCTGTTGTGCTGTCATCCGTTTCATCCTGGTGGTTACGACCCCGTTCCCCCGCCAACTCCGAGGGACCACAAGGTGACGCTGAGCATGGATCGTCGGCGGGGACTTCCGAAGGGACAGGTGTGTAGGTGACGGCGAGAGTCATCTGGGGGATGACAGTTTTCGTGACCGCGCTCTGCGGGGCTCTTGAAGCTCAACTGGCAGGAGGCGCGCCGCCGGCTGTGCCTCGCGTATTCGATGCTGTGCCAGAGGAGCACTATAGGGCGCAGATAGAGCGTTTGGAGCTGCTGGAGAGCAGCGCGCAGAAGGGCTTGCCGCCAGCTGGCTTCATGGCCCGTGCGAAGGGAGCCTTCGGCGGCCCTGAGGTGCCCACGCGCGTGCGCCTTGAAGACATTCTGGCCGCACCGATGGCCTTTGTGAAGGACGACAAAGCGCCTCTGGTGATGGTGGCGGGGCTGCAGGTGCCCGGCGATGACACCGTCATTGAGTCGCTGCACACGCCTCCGGGCCAGGAGGGGCTGCGCCTCGGCGTGCAACGAGAGCAAGGCGTCAGTACGCCCCCGGCGCCGGAGGCGGACGAAGAGCCGCGCGTCAGCGCCGTGCTCGTCATCGGACGGGTGAAGCTGCCAGAGCCAACCGTGGCGGAGTCATCGCCCAATCCGCATATCCTGGCGTCGAGAATACTGCGGTCCCCGGGCACGCTGGCCCTGCGCCGCGCCGTGCTATACGAGGCCAACGGCGAGAACGCCACCGCGGTGGATGCCTACGCTGGGTTCGCCAAGAGCTACGGCGATCACGAATTCGCCGCAGAGGGCCTCTACCGGGCGGCCCGCATAGCCGACGAAGAACTTGGTGACGAGCGGCGCGCGCAGAAGCTGTACTCCGAGATCTGGATGCGGTACGTGGAGCAGGCGCGGAAGACGCGGCAAGGGCACTACGTGTGGCGGGAGACGCCGGAGGGGATGGGTCGGGTGAAGGTGGCCGACGCGGTGGGGCCCCGCATGGACGAGCTGAACTCCCGCAGCATCCTGTACGTGGTAATGGACGTCTTTACCACGATGTGTGGCGGGAGTGCTGGGTGGGGAGTCATTGCGCTGGCCGTCGTCACGCGCATGCTCGTCTGGCCCCTGACACAGAAGCAGCTTCGCTCCACGCGCGAGATGCAGGCGCTTGCCCCAGAGATCAAGAAGCTGCAAGAGAAGTACAAGGGTGACCGCCAAACGCAGCAAAAACGCATCATGGCGATGTATAAGGAGCACGGGGTCAACCCGCTCGGCGGCTGCCTCCCGCTCCTCGTGCAGATGCCGATATTGATCGCCCTCTACAAGGGCATCCGGATGTACATATTCAAGTTCAGCCAGCAAGGCTTCCTATGGGTGAATCCGCAGTTCCGCTGGTCGGGCGACAATCTGGCTCACCCGGACATGCTGCTGCTCGTGCTGTACACCATAAGCATGGTCCTGTTCCAGAAGTTCACGGCCAAGAGTACGCCGGCAACGGATCCGCAGCAGCAGCAGATGCAGCAGACGATGACGTACATGATGCCGATAATGTTCTTCTTCTTCTTCCAGAACTTCCCGGCCGCGTTCATCCTGTACTGGCTCGGCACAAACGTCATCTTCACGGCCCATCAGTACTGGTTCAACCTCACGTACAAGCGGCAACAGGGCGGCGCGCTCATCAGCATGCCGGCGTTGCGCTTGCCGAAACTCGGGAAGGGCGGCGAGGCCGGCGAGCCGGCGGAGAACCCGAGCGAGCCCACCGGGGACGATCAGGCGAAGCAGACTGCGACGACAGCAACAGGATCAGCGGAGAAGAAGTCTTCGAGCAGCCCTGTTGAGCCGTCAAAACGCAAGAAACGCCGCCGCCGGCGTCCCTCGCGTCGCCGACGCGGGGATGCACACACGAGCGACCGATCTGATTGATGGTTCGGAGGGGATGCGTCGGTCTCGGGGTGCCGCACGGGCGGGATTGTGAAAGGAGTTTAGATGGCATGCGGTCGGTCGAAGCGTCGGGAAAGACGGTCGAGGAGGCTGTGGCCGCAGCCCTCGAGCAACTGGGTGTCTCCGAGGACCAAGTGGAGACGGAGATACTGGAGGAATCACACGGGTTTCTGGGCATCCTCGGCCGCAATGTAGTCCGAGTCAGAGTGACGGTGAAGGAGGAGGCAGAGGCGGAGCGCGAAGCGCCGGGCACTGAACCGGCGTCAGTGGCAGAGGCGGAGGTGGAGGCGGCCGAGGCGGCGGCGGAAGCTGTAGCGGCGCTGCCGGAGGAAGAGGACGAGCTGGGCCCCACGGCCCAGGCTGTTCTCCAGCGCATACTAGCCCTCATGGGCGTCAACGCACAGGCACTTCTCAAGTCATCCACGCCGGAGCAGGCTGTTATCGAGCTCTCCGGCGCCGATGTCGCCCTGCTTATCGGGCGACATGGAGACACTCTGGACGGGCTACAGCGGGCGACCGCACTGATCGCCAATCGGAAGTCGCAGCAGAAAAAGCGGGTCGTGGTGGACGCGGAGGATTATCGCGAGCGCCGAGAGAAGATGCTCACCAATCTTGCGAAGGCGAATGCAAAGAAGGTGCGAGAGAGCCGGAGGGAAGCCGTGCTTCCCGACCTCAAGCCCTACGAGCGACGGATCATCCACATGGCCCTGGTCGGCGAGCCGGGAGTCAGCACGTACAGCGAGGGGGAGGGACGGCGACGAAAGCTGGTCATTTCTCCGGCGGACTAATTGACGGGCACCGAAGTTGGTCGAAAGACGGATCAGTCCTGAGCGGACTGGTCCGTTTTTGCGAAGATTTCAACACTATGCACAGCTTTTTCCACAGGAAGCAGCCCGGCGGCGAGGTTTAGCAAACCTATACACCGCCTGGAGACTCCAGGGGCGAGGGTCCAGGAGCACTACCGTCCACGCACAGCGGAGCGCTGGCGCAAAGCCGACGGGGAACCAGCGAGATTGACTCGCACGTCCGTTTGAGATCGGATCGAGGCGGACGCGCTTTGCTGCCCGGCGCCTATCCCGCCAAGCCCCGTGCTCATCGTGATGTCCGTCGTGACCTTTCCGACACTGCCGATCATGCGGCCCTCCGCCAGGGCGAAGTACGTTGTCATCGTCCCCTGTTCCGACCCGGTGAGAGCAAAGGGAATACCGAGTTGGGCCATTTGCATCGAGAGAGGCGCGGTGAAAGTAGTGCGTATCTTAGCGCAGCGGCGCCCTTGGTAGGTGGTAAAGCCCAGAAGCTTCGAATTGCTCTTGATTTGCAGCTTTGCGCCATCGGCCGTCGTAATGTTGACCGAATCCGACCACTGAGTGCCGGGTGACACCGGGCGCGATGGGAAGCCGATGTTCTGCGTCGCGCCGAAGAACTTGGTGAAGTCAAATGCCTCAGTGGCCGCCCCCGCGCCCGACAGCCCTCCCAACGCCGGAAGCTGCTGGGACATTGGCGCCGCGACGGTGCAGTTCAGTATCTTGCCCGTTGCCGTCAGCTTCGTGGTGATCGCCGGCAGGTTCAGTGTCAAAGGAACTGCCTGGCCGCCCACGGTGGCGTTGATGGAGGAATCCTCAACGACGGTGTGAAGGATCGCGCTGCCGGCAGCATCAACTTTCTGCACCTCGGTTACGTACCTGAGGCTGCCGGACATCTCGAACGGGTCGCTTTGC
Organism: Armatimonadota bacterium; assembly: GCA_030601885.1. GTDB lineage: Bacteria > Armatimonadota > Zipacnadia > JAUWAU01 > JAUWAU01 > JAUWAU01. The sequence continues at coordinate 177,295 of JAUWAU010000001.1, read as the reverse complement.
CCCAGCGTCGGGCTGCTGATCGTTCCGTTGCCCTTCAAGGTGACATCGTACCGGAGCCGCTCACCCTGTCGGAATTTGTAGCGGAGCTGAACCGACTGCGCGGAAGCGGCAACGCCAATGCCAAGCAGTATGACTACGGCCACAGATGTGCGCCGCGTGCCACGTGTCATCGTTTGTCACCCTCTCACGTCCGGTAGCACCTCAGGTAGGCTGCATGGATGTTTATACCCGCAGCAGCCGGAGGCAAACCTGTGCCGTGGGCGCGCAGCGTCGGCGCAAGAGGGCGACACCGGCCGACGTCGGGTGTCAGGCCGGGGACTCGTGGAGGGGCGCGCGTGGGGGCTACCTGGTCCGCCTTGCCAAGCGGCTGCGCCGCCACACCGCGGCAGCCAATGCCATCAAGCCACCGCAGAACATAATGGTCGTCGTGGGTTCGGGAAGGTATTGCGGGCCGGTGAGGGTTCCGCTGGCCGGGCTGTCGGACTCGATGGAGAATGCTATCTGGCCCGCTTCGGCCACTGACCAGACGGAGAGCCGAGGTCGGCCCCCTCGGGCCTCAATGCACGTCCAGGTTACCCCCCAGGGCGTATACTCCACGGTAAAGCCGCCGGGTACGCTGACATCGGTGAGCTGTTCCACGCCCTCCAGCCGGATAATATCGCCCACGTCCCAGCGGTTGTCCGATGCCATGGCACGATAGCGGTAGCGGCCGACGGAGGAACCGATGTAGGTGATGGAGTCACACAGCGCCGGCGCAATGGCGCCGGCCGCGGTGAACACGAGGAGCAGAGCGGCTCGAATTGTGCTGCGTGTCGCGGCCCGCCGCTCCAGCAGGGCAACGGCCGCGGTGCCGCGTATACTGGGATGTCTCATATCGGCAACGCTGGCCTAACGGCCAACGGCCCGGAGCGCCACTGCTTGTGGGTTACACACGGCCTGGGAGGCGCGACTGGCCCGCTGCCCGGCGGCGCCGCGCGCTTACGCCCAGTGTCAGCAGGCCAACAGAGAAGAGGATGGCCGTGACTGGCTCCGGCACATATTCCGGGCCCGTCACGCTTCCCGAGCTGCCGCCATCAGCGGCGATGCTCCACGAAATGCTGCCGGCCGCCTCGATCGACAGCACGCCGAAAGTAATGTCGCCATTCGTGGCCTGATTGCAGGTCCATATGGCCTGGTAGGGATTAAACGCAACCCCAAAGCCAGGGGGGCTCAGCGTACTGGTGAGTTTGTCCATGCCGGTAAGGCTGACGACATCGCCCACGTTCCACGCCCCGTCGTCCTGGGAGGCTTGATAGAGGTACAGGTCCCCCAGCTTTCCGAAGTAGGTGACGGTATCGGCCCCCGGGGCAGTGACCCCGGCCGTAAGCGCTGCGGCGGCAATCCCTGCCGTGATTAGGTGCCGCACGGAACTCCCTCCCCGGCAATCTGTCTCTTCCGTGCATCCAACTATGCCTGCGATCGATTGTGCGATACTATCATATGGCAGTGACACTGTCAAGGTTATGGCTGCAATCTTGTAAATACCTATACGAGAGTCTTGGGTGGATAGCGCCGGGGAACGAGAATGTTCGCGGGGCCACGGTGCGCGACAAGAGCCGATAGCAGAACCGTGGTCACCACCACCGTTTTCGCTGCGATCTGGATTGCCATTTCTGTGTGCCGTTGCAGGGAGGCCTTTTTGTGAGGACGAGTGTAGCACCGTATAGCACGATCGGTCAGGAGGGATCGGAGAAGCGTGCGCGCGCCGGGTCATATGTCGAAATACAGCCGCCGCCCGGCGCCGAAGCTGAACGGCTTGCCCACGGCGAAGGCGACGATGAGAGCGGCGACGGTGGCCGCCATGTACCCGAAGGACATGCCCAGGAAGAACGGGACCGCGCGGACGTGAGTTCGCATGCCGCCGTAGCGAAGGATAAGCCGGTGTGCGGCCCAGGTCAGCAGAAAGCTCGCCCAGTAGGTGGTGCCGTAGCTGCACGCAACGAGGTAGCCCCACGGCGTGACCGGCCAGCGTGCCGAGTTGGCGCGCAACATCGCCAGCAGCAGAACGATCGCCGCGCCCGTCAGACGCGCTACGTTGGGCCAGATCGCTGGCGACTCTCGCAGATGCTCGTCCGTCAGGATCTGCGAATAGCATCCTCTCGCCCAGCGGGCCTCGTAGTACCCGTCGCCGTCAGCCCCGATGGACGACAGTGCGCCAATGTCGTAGAAGGTGCCCAGGTGCGTGCAGTAGCCGATCAGCAGGCCGAGGGCGATGGCGCCGAGCCCGAGGAGGAACATGTGCCGACGCGCAAGCTCCGCCACTCGGGCGAGGCGAAGATTCTCCAGGTGATACGCCCCCATCTGCGGGTACTGGCCGGTCGTCATCCAGCCCAGAGTGGTGAACGTCGTGAGCTCCTGCAGGCCGCCCGACACGGCGCGGCGACCGAACAGGTCCATCATGAAGGCGCGCTCTTCGAACCTGAACGGCAGCGCCCAGTAGCTCGGAAGGCCGGTCTCGGCGCGGATGCGCGCATATACCAGCCCTCCGGCGAATATCAGGGCGAACACGAACAGCCCCATCCAAAGCGGCACGCCGACCAGCCGCGCCCAGAGCACAGCCGCGGCAAAGCCCGCGATGGCAATGCCCAGCGCCGCCCCGGACGGCACGTCGTCGGTCGCCCGCTCGTCCGTGCGTGCGCCGAGGAGAGCGCGGGCGGCCGCCCCGAGGCCCTTGCGGTTGCTCCACAGGAGCAAGAGCGCCAGAGCCACGATGGCGCCCATGGCCTGCGGATGCTCGCCGCTCGCGTTCCACGCCGGTCGGCGGAAGCCGACCCATGCCGCGGCCACCCAGAAGAGCCGCTGGGCGACGTAGCTGGCCCAGATGGAGAACAGGTTCTCGGTGCTCATCAGGTAGCCGAGGCCGATGAGGTGCGGCAGCGGGCGGAAGAACACCGACCGAAGCTCCCTCCACGGCCACTGGACAAGCTCCTGGAAAGGGCGCCACGTGACCTTCCAGTCCGGCATGTTTGGCACGATCGGACTCAAGACCACCGGAAGGGCATACCAGAAGCCGACGGCGAAGCCGATCCACATGAGCCGGTCGCGGAAAAAGGCGGGTCGCCGTCCCGTCGCAACCTGCGTCATCTCCAGGGGCAGATACAGCAGCGGGAACCGCAGGTGCTCTTGCTCGGCCCAGCGCCTCTGAAAGAGGCTGAGCAGGCAGAACAGTCCGGCCCAGGAGATGAGCAGGAAGCCGGTCCACTGCAGCAGGGGGATGGCCCAGAGGTCCCAGGGTACGCTGGCGTCCGGGGACGCCTCGAAGAAGTTGCGCACTGCGACCGGGTCGCTCACGGCGTACCAGCTCGGAAAGGCCGGGTGCAGGTCGGCCAGATGCTCGTAGTAGAGCGGCACGATGAGAAACGCCAGCAGGCCACGCACCAGCCGCCGGCCCGACATTGCCACCGTGAGCACCAGCACGCTGTAGATGACGAGGATCTCGCCGCGCCCCAGCATCCACTGCGGACGCAGGCGCCGCAGCAGGGGATTCAGCGCGGTCAGTGCGAGCAGGGAGAACACCGCCGGCACGGGCGGGACGCTGCTCTCGATTTCGCCGGCGTTGTACACCAGTGCTACTTGCTGAACCAGCAGCCCCGTCCCAACGGCGAGGGCGATGGCCAGGACGAGGGCGCGGACGCTCAGCGCCCCTCGCTCGTCCCCCACCCGGTCGGGGTCTGCCGCGGGGTCCGAGGCAGCTTCGTCGCCACGGCGCTCACTCATGGCCCCTCGATTCGAGCATGTCCTGGCGGTGTTTCCGGGCATTCCTCACGTCCACTTCCACGGCGCTTGTCACTGGCCGCGTTGTGTGCTACAGTGCCGTCGCCCACGACCGTGGAATGCCGCCGTTTTCGGCATGCAGGGCGCTTTTCCCTGCGGTCCGAGGAGAGCGTCGGTTGTCGGCGATTGCCCAACTTCCAAGAGGATGCAGCGCATCCTCACGCCAAGCAAGGTGTGCGCGTTGGCCAGCATACGTGAGCTCATACGCGAAAACGTCAGCCGCATCAAGCCATACTCGCCCGGAAAGGTGAGCGAAGAGGTTAAGCGTGAGATCGGGATCGAGAACGTGGTGAAGCTGGCCTCGAACGAGAATCCGCTGCCTCCGTCCCCGGCCGCACTGCAGGCGATGAGCGAGGCGCTCAGCGACGTGCGCATGTACCCCGACCCGGTCTGCTTTGAGTTGACCCGCGACCTTGCCCGGCACCTGGGTGTGGGGGAGGAGAGCGTCATCGTCGGTCGCGGCTCCGACGAGGTGATACACATGCTCGGGCTGGCCTTTCTTCAGCCCGGCGACCAGGTCATCATGGCCGACCCGCCCTTCGCGCTGTATCCCTACACGGGCACGATCATGGATTGCGAGCTCATCCGCGTGCCGCTCAAGCACTACCGCCACGACCTGCCGGCTATGGCCGCTGCGGTCACCGATAAGACGCGCCTGATATTCGTCGCCAATCCGCATAATCCCACCGGGACGGCAGTCTCGGCGGCTGAGGCGGACGCCTTCATGGACGGTCTGCCCGAGGACGTCATCGTCGCCTGGGATGAGGCGTACTACGAGTACGCGACCATGCCACAGTACCCCAACACGCTCGAGTACATCGCGCAGGGGCGCAAGGTCCTGGTGCTCAGGACCTTCTCCAAGATCTACTCACTGGCCGGTCTCCGCATCGGCTACGGTATCGGGTCGCCGGAGATGATCGATGCGCTCAAGCTCGTCCGCGAGCCCTTCAATGTCAGCAGCATCGCTCAGGCCGCGGCGCGCGCGAGCCTGAGCGATGCGTCACAGGTCGAGCGCAGTCGGCGCGTGAACGAGGAGGGCAAGGGGTTCCTGTACGACCAGTTCCAGAAGCTCGGCCTTGAATACGTGCCGACGCAGGCGAACTTCATCTTCGTGGATACGGGGATGGACTCGGTGGAGCTGTTCGACATGCTGATGCGACGCGGCGTGACCGTACGCACGGGCGAGATCTGGGGCGTGCCAACGTTCATCCGCGTCACCGTTGGCACGCGCGAGGAGAACGAGCAGTTTATCCGCGCTCTCAAGGAGTGCCTTGCGGCAAAGGCCAACGGTTAGAGGATACCCCCCTCAGTGCCCCCGCAAGCGGGGAGGGCCGGCGTGGGGTAGGGACACGCAAGCCCCCGCGCGCTGCCAGGGCGAGGAGTATTCGCATGATCGTCATCATGTCCCCACAGGCGACGGAGAGCGACATCGAGCAGGTCCAGCAGTTGCTGGCGGACCGCGGCTACGGCGTACATCTGTCTCGCGGCGTGGAGCGCACTATTATAGGCGCCATCGGCGCCCTCGACGAGGAAAAGGCCCTCGTGGCCGAGCAGCTCGACGTGCTGCCGGCGGTCGAGCGCGTGGTGGCCATCCTCAAACCGTACAAGCTCGTCAGCCGCGAAGCGCGGGCCGAGCGCTCAGCCGTGCCGGTGGGGAATGTGGAGGTGGGGGTGCAGAAGCTGGCCGTGATGGCCGGGCCGTGTTCGGTGGAGTCGGAGCAGCAGCTCATGGAGTGCGCCGAGGGGGTGAAGGAGGGCGGCGCGGCGATCCTGCGCGGCGGCGCGTTCAAGCCTCGCACATCGCCGTACGACTTCCAGGGGCTCGGCGAGGAAGGACTGCGGCTTCTCGTCGCGGCGCGAGAGCGCACCGGGCTGCCCATTGTCACGGAGGTGCGCGATGTTCGCCAGGTGCCTCTGGTCAACGAGCACGCCGATCTCCTGCAAATAGGCGCGCGAAACATGCACAATTCCGACCTCCTCAAAGAGGTGGGCGGCTGCGACAAACCCGTGCTACTCAAGCGCGGCTTCGCCGCCACCATCGAGGAGTGGCTCAAGGCGGCTGAGTACATCGCGGCAGCCGGGAACCTGAACATCATCCTCTGCGAGCGCGGCATCCGCACCTTCGACACGACGCTGCGGTATACGTTTGACCTGAGCGCCATCCCCGTGGCGCAAGCTGAGACACATCTGCCGGTGATCGCCGACCCGAGCCACGCCAGCGGCCAGTCCGAGTACGTGGCTCCGCTGGCCATGGGCGCCGTCGCCGCCGGCGCCGACGGCCTCATGATCGAGGTACACCCGCAGCCGGAACGAGCCCTTTCCGACGGTCCGCAGTCACTCACCCCGACGGCCTTCGCCAAGCTGATGCAGCAACTCCGGAGCGTTGCCGCCGCCGTCGGGCGCTCGATGTGAGGCGACGGATGGGTACGAGCGTCTTTTTCGAGCGTGCCGTCGTCATCGGCACCGGCCTCATAGGCGGCTCTATGGCCTTGGCCCTCAAGGCAGCGGGCATAGCGCGCACCGTGATCGGCGTCGCCCGCACCGAGGCCACCCGCCGCGCGGCAATCGAAGGCGGCGTCGTCGATGAGGCGACGCCGGACGCACGGGCGGCGGTTTCGGGCGCGGATTTGGCCTACATAGCCGTGCCGCTTGGCAGCACGAGGGCGACGCTGCGTGCCATTGCGCCGGCACTGTCGTCGGACTGTCTGGTGACCGATGCCGGGAGCGCGAAGACGGGAGTCGTGCAGGACGCTGAGTCGAGTCTCCCGCATCCCCGTATGTTCGTTGGCGGGCACCCGATGGCCGGGGCCGAGACGGCGGGCGTGCGGCATGCGCGGGCGGATCTGTTCCGCGCACGGTCCTACTTCCTGACGCCCACGAAGCAGACCTCGGAGCATGCACTGGAGCGCGCGAAGGCGCTGGTGGCCGCCGTGGGCGCAGAGCTGCTCATCGTCTCGCCCGACGGCCATGACGACATCGTGGCCGCCATCAGCCATGTGCCGCACATGGCCGCCGTGGCTCTGGTGAGCATGGTGGCGCCGCGTGGCGTCGATGCGGGCCCGAGTGCCGACAGCGCCATGCGGCTGAAAGCGGCGGCTGGCGGATTTCGGGACATGACGCGGATAGTGCAGAGCCCGGGCGCCATGTGGCGCGATATTCTGGAGGCGAACCGCGAGCAGGTGCTGCGCTGGCTGGAGGCGTACACGGCCGAGCTGGACCACATGGCCGACATCATCCGGAAGGGCGACTGGACGGCCCTCGAGGAGCTGCTCTCTGCAGCCGCCGAAGCCCGGCAGCGCCTCGATTGACGCACGGAGTGAACACAACGTGACCATAGCCATTGACGGCCCGGCCGGCTCGGGGAAGAGCACCGTTGCCCGGACCGTCGCCGACCGGCTTGGGTACCTCTACATTGACACTGGCGCAATGTATCGCGCGGTGGCATATCGAGCCCTGCGTGACGGCGTCTCTATTGCTGATGAAGAGCGGCTGACGCAGCTTGCCGAGGGGATGCAGATGGAGTTCGTCCAGGACGCGGATGGCGCGCTCCGGCTCATCGTGGACGGCGAGGACGTCTCCGAGGCCATACGCACGCCTGTGGTGAGCCAGCTCGCGTCGCCCGTGTCCGTGTTGGCCGGTGTGCGGCAGCGCCTCGTGGCGCTCCAGCGCCAGATGGGGGCCGATGGGCGCGTGGTCATGGAGGGGCGCGACATTCAGACCGTGGTGTTCCCGGAGGCCGAGGTGAAGATCTTTCTCACCGCCTCAGACGACCAGCGGGCACGGCGGCGGTATCTGGAGTTGCGCCAGCGTGGCGAGGAGATCACGTTCGAGCAGGTCAAACGCGAGATGCAGGAGCGGGACCAGCGGGACAGCCAGCGGAGCCTGGCGCCATTGGCGAGGGCGCCAGACGCCGTGGAGATCGACACCGACCGGAAGAGCATCGACGAGGTCGTCGAAGCGGTGCTGCAGGTCGTCCGGCAGAAGGCCGGCGCTGCCGGCGTGGGAGACTGAGCAGTGCTGTATTGGATCGGTCGGGCAATCTTTCGGGTGCTCTTCTGGTTCTTTGGTCGCTGGACCATCAAAGGCAGGGAGAACGTGCCCGACACCGGTGGGGTCATACTGGCGCCCAATCACGTCAGCCACGCGGATCCGCCGGCTGTTGGCTCGGCCATACGACGCCCGACGTGGTTCCTGGCGAAAGAGGAGCTTTTCAAGACACCCATACTCGGATGGCTGATTCGGCGCACGCGCGCGTATCCCGTCAGACGGGGGAAGGCGGACCGAAAGGCGCTGGAACGGACACTGGAGCTGCTGCGGCAGGGCGAGGTCGTCACCATATTCCCCGAGGGGGAGCGAAGTCGCGATGGCACGCTGGGCGAGCCGGAGCTCGGCTTTGCCTATGTTGCTCTCAAGGCGAAAGCGCCCGTCGTGCCTGTTGCCGTGTTGGGTACGGACGGCGTTCTGCGCCCGGGGAGCTCGCGGCTTCGGTTCGGCCGGATTCTCATTCGCTTCGGGGAGCCGATGACGTTTCCCGCTCTGTACGACAAGCGGCCGCGGAAAGCCGCCGTGCGAGCTGTGGGTGAGGCGGTGATGGCCCGCATAGCCGAGCTGCAGGCCGAAGAGCGCGAGATTATGCAGGCTGTGGTGGATGGGTAGAGGTCGGTGCATCATCGTCGAGTCATAGGGCCTTGCCTCATTAACCATCAACCGTGAGCCATCGATCATCGATCGTGGAGGGTAGGGCCATGCTGGAGGTCATTCGCAACCGATTCAGTTGTCGCTCATTCGAGCCTGCGTCGGTGAGCGATGACGCCCTCAGGCAGATCCTGGAAGCCGCGTTCTGCGCTCCCTCCGCGAACAATGCGCGACCGTGGGAGATAATCGTCGTGCGCGATGCCGCCACGCGCGAGCGCCTCTCGCAGGCGCACCAATGGGCCGGCATGTGCGCCGACGCCCCCGTGGTACTTGCCATGTGCGGCGACGCGGAGAAGTCGCCGGACTGGTGGATCGACGACGTAGCTGCCGCGACGCAGAACGTGCTCCTGGCGGCCGAGAGCCTCGGGCTGGGCACGTGTTGGGTTGGCATCCACGCGGGCGGCGGCCGTCCGGAGACAGTGGCTCGGGAGGCCCTCGGCATCCCCGAACACGTGCGAGTCCTGGCACTGATCGCCCTTGGCTCGTGCGGGGTCCCCCGGCCGCCGCGCCCCGAGCGATACGAAGAGGCCGCCGTGCACTGGGACCGCTGGTGACGCAGCCACGTGTGGGCCAGTGCGGTCCTTCGGACCGCTGAGCAGCTTGCCTGGCGTCGCACACGGCTTGACGAGCAACCCGTGGCACACAATAGGGGCCTACAATAGGGTGGCACAATAGTGTGGCACGGGTAGCTCGCTACCCGTGCGTCCGCGGCCGCCGGGCCAGGGCAGGAGAGGAGCTCCACCACAATGACATCCGCCAAGGGACCGTGCGTGCTTGGCATCGACTGCGGGACGCAGAGCCTGCGGTCGGCGATCTTCGACCTCACGGGCCGGATGCTCGCGTCGGCAGCGGAGGAGTATCCCATCGACTTCCCCCAGGTGAGCTGGGCCGAGCAGCGCGCGGAGCATTGGTGGGATGCCGCGAAGGCCACGTGCCGCCAGTGTCTGGACGAGAGCGGGCTTAGCGGGGACGATATCGTCGGGGTCAGCATCGACGGGACGTCCTGCACCGTGGTGGCGACGCAAAGCGACGGCACGCCACTAAGGCCGGTGATCCTGTGGATGGATCAGCGCGCCCACGAGCAGGCGGATCGGGTCACGGCGACGGGCCACCACTACCTGCGCTACGTCGGCGGGTCGGATTCTCCCGAGTGGATGCTCCCGAAGGCCCTGTGGCTCAAGGAGAACGAGACGGAGACGTACGAGCGGGCCGACTACATCATTGAGGGCACCGACTGGCTCATGTTCCGCCTCACGGGCGAATGGGCCGCGTCGCTGTGCAACACCACCTGCAAGTGGAACTACGTGCGGCCCGAGGGCGGCTGGGCGGTGGACCTGCTGGAGCAAGTGGGGCTCGAGGACCTCATGCCGAAGTGGCCGGAGCGGATTCTCCCGATGGGCGAGCGCGCCGGTGACCTGACGCCGGCGGCGGCCGAGGACCTCGGGCTGAAAGCGGGGACGCCCGTTGCCCAGGGCGGCATCGATGCCTACGCCGGCATGATGGGCCTCGACGTGGTGCACCCGGGCCGGATGGCGCTCGTGATGGGCTCCTCGACGTGCCACATGGCGCTGGCGGCGGAGGGCATCTTCGGCACCCACGTCTGGGGGCCGTATCCGGAGGCCCTCCTGCCGGGCACCTGGGTGCTCGAGGGCGGCCAGACGGCCACGGGGTCCATCGTCAAGTGGTTCCGCGACAACTTCTGCCACGCGGAGGTGCAGGAGGCCGAAGCTGCAGGCCGCAGCGCGTACGAGCTGCTCGACGCAAAGGCCGCCGCGGTACCCCCGGGGTGCGAAGGGCTGGTGCTGATCGACTACTTCCAGGGCAACCGGACGCCGCTGCGCGACCCGCTGGCGCGCGGCATGCTCTGGGGGCTGTCACTAAGGCACGAGGTGGGCCACGTGCTGCGGGCGATATACGAGGGCACGGCATTCGGCACGCGGCACATTCTGGAGGACCTCGCCTCTGGCGGCTACCGGCCCGAGGGCATCTACGCCTGCGGCGGGGGCGCCCGAAGCGCCCTGTGGCTGCAGATCCACGCCGACGTCTGCGGCGTGCCGATCTACCTGACCGAAGTGCCCGACGCCACGGTGCTCGGGACGGCAATATGCGCCGCCGTCGGCGCGGGGCAGTTCGATTCGGTGCAGGAGGCGTCGGCGGCAATGGTAACGGTGACGGAGCAGATCGAGCCGAACGCTGCGCTGCGCGACACATACGACTTCTACTACGACAAGTACGTGCGGACGTATGGGCAGATGAGGGAGTTGATGCATGAGGTAGCGCGGGGGATCGTTTGATGGTTGATGGGACGGCATGAGCCACAGAGAGCACCGAGAACGCAGAGACATCGAGTGGGAGGGTCGGTATGGCACAGCGGAAGCGGAAGTCGAACAGGGACGCCTCGGGATTGCCGCCGGGAGCGAAGCCGGGGCGCACCGTGCTGAAGCACCCCGACCCGGTGACCTCGGTCGCGTGCTTGCCTGATGGCCGCCGGGTCATCTCGGGCTCCTCCGACGGCACGGTGCGCGTCTGGGACCTGGAGTCCGGGGAGCTCCTGCTTACCTTGGAGGGCCATGGGGGCACCGTCTGGGCCGTGGCGGTGACCCCGGACGGCCGCCGGGCCATCTCGGGGTCCGAGGACGGCACGGTGGAAGTCTGGGACCTGGATTCCGGGGAACTCCTGCTTACCTTGGAGGGCCATGGGGGCCCCGTCAGGGGCGTGGCGGTCACCCCGGACGGTCGCCGGGCCATCTCGGGCTCCGACGACCGGACGGTGAAACTCTGGGACCTGCAGTCCGGGGAACTCCTGCTTACCTTGGAGGGCCATGAGGTCTGGGTCACTGCCGTGGCGGTGACCCGGGACGCCCGCCGGGCCATCTCGGGCTCCTGGGACCGCACGGTGAGACTCTGGGACCTGCAGTCCGGGGAGCTCCTGCTTACCTTGGAGGGCCATGGGGGCCCGGTCTACGCCGTGGCGGTGACCGCAGACGGCCGCCGGGCCATCTCGGGCTCCGACGACGGCACGGTGAAACTCTGGGACCTGGAGTCCGGGCAGCTGCTGCTTACCTTGGAGGGCCATGGGCGCTACGTCCTGGCCGTGGCGGTGACCCCGGACGGCCGCCGGGCCATCTCGGGTTCGTGGGACGACACGGTGAAAGTCTGGGACCTGGAGTCCGGGGAGCTCCTGCTTACCTTGGAGGGCCATGGGGACACCGTCTGGGCCGTGGCGGTGAGCCCCGGCGGTCGCAGGGCGATCTCGGGCTCCAACGACAGCACGGTGAGAGTCTGGGAGTTGGACCCGGAGGCCATCTCGCCGGACACGATTCGGTACAAGAACGCCAAGGTGGTGCTGCTGGGCGAGACGGGGGTGGGGAAGACCGGGCTGATGTACCGGCTGACCGAGGACCGCTACGAGAAGACCGACGCCACCCACGGCATGAACGTCAGCCGGGTCGAGCTGCCGGTGGCGGCGGAGGGAGGCGTGGAGCGCGAGGTCTGGCTGTGGGACCTGGCGGGGCAGCCGGACTACCGGCTGATCCACCAGCTCTTCCTGGACGAAACGGGGGTGGCCGTGGTCGTCGTCAACCCGCAGGCCGACGACCCCTTCGGCGGCGTGGGTGACTGGCTCAAGGGGCTGGAGACGGCCGTGCGAGGCGTGAAGCACGATCCCGCGCGGCTGCTCGTCGCCGGGCGGGTGGACGTGGGGACGATGAAGGTGAGCGAGAGGGCGATTGAGCGGTTCATGGCGGAGCACGGGTTCGCGCACTACCTACCCACCAGCGCCAAGACGGGCGAGGGCTGCTCCGACGAAGTGGCCGAAGGGCCGTGCGAGCTGAAGCAGCTCGTGGCGGAGCACATCCCGTGGGACGATCTGCCGGAGATCTGGACGGACGAGATCCTGCGAGAGCTGAAGAACGCGGTGGTGGAGCGGGCGAGCCGGCCGGGGGCGCGGCTCGTAAGGTTTTCGGAGTTGTACGATGACGTGGTAAAGGCGCTGTCGCGAGAGGGCGGGCCGCGCCAGAGTGGCCAAGCGAGGGGCACAGCAACGGCGGCGGGGTCAGGCGACCCCGCCCTACAACGGCACGGGGCCGAGATCTCGCAGGCGGAAGTGCGGACCGCGGTGCGGCTGCTGCATAACCAGAACATCGTGACGCCGTTCGAGTTCGGCGACCTGATTCTCCTGCAGCCGGCCGTGCTGAACGACTACGCCGGGGCGGTCATTCGGGCGGCGCGCGAGCACGAGGAAGGGATCGGGAGCGTGTCGGAGGAGGAGGTCGTCGAGGCGCGGATCGACCTCACGGGCGTGGATCGATTGCCGCAAGCGGACGAGGCGCTGCTGCTGCGGGCGATGGTGCAGACGCTCCTCGACCGATCCCTCTGTCTGCGAGAGCTCGGCGCAGAGGACGTCCAGCTCGTCTTTCCGTCGCAGTTCCGGCGCGACCGGCCGCCGCGGGAGTTCCCGGAGACGGAGACCATCGTCACCTACACGTTCGGCGGGGAGCTCATGACGGTCTTCGCGACGCTGGTGGTGCGGCTGTGGAAGAGCCAAGGGTTCGACAACAAGGAGATCTACCAGAACGCCGCGGAGTTCGAGACGCTGACGGGCGGCCGTATCGCATTCTTCCAGGAGAAGATAGAAGACGGCATGGGGCGGATCAGTGTGTATGCCGAGCCGGGCGTGGACGTCAATGAGCAGTGCGTCTTCATCGAGTACGTGCACCATCACCTACACAGTCACGCGGTGGACGTGACGCGGGATCGGCGGTACAGGTGCGGCGAGTGCAAGTGGCAGGTGGCCGACATGGAGGCGGTGAGGGCGCAGCTTGAGAGCGCAGGGGCCTTCGTCTTCTGCGCGAAGTGCGGTAAGAGGGTCCCCCTCATCGACGAGATCGAGCGGCGGTACGGAACCGACGCCGTAGCGGCAGCGGTGCGGGCGTTGGCGGCGAGGGCGACGCAGGAGTTGTCCACGCAGGCGATGGAGCAGATCCTCATCGGGCACATGATGGCCATCTGCGGCGAGGCGGACCAGATATACCGGCCCGTGCTGATGGCCGACAATGGGATCGATGGGGAGATCGAGTTCAGATATGATGACGGCCGGGCGAGCGGGAAGAGGGTGTACGTGCAGCTCAAGCACGGGGAGTCGCACCTGCGGCATCGGAAGCGGGACGACAAGACGGTCTTCGATGTGAAGAACCCGCGGCACCTGGAGTATTGGCAGGCGCAGCCGGGCGATGTGTACCTGGTGGTGCGGACGAGCGACGAGGAGGTCCGGTGGATGAATGTGACGCCGTATCTCGAGGGGCGGCCGGATAAGGAGAGTCGGCAGATTGTGTTCGAGGGGGAGAGGCTGGATGTGCAGGCGGTGAGGCGGGTGCGGGATGAGGTGGTGGGTTGAGCAAAGGCGGCGGGGGACTCGTGCTTCGCAGCGAAGAGTCGCTGCTTCGCAGAGTAGCAAGCCCTGCTTCGCAGAGTAGTACGGAGCACCCGCGCTACAATTGACGGCAAGAGGCGAAGGCTGAGCCTGGTTTAACACGGCGCCCGGGGGATGCGTTTGTCGGGGGATTGTCCGAGTTCAAGGAGTAACCAGCTCGGGCAGCGGTCTGGCGTAGAGGTCCTCGGAAACGCGGCACGAGGCTCATGGTGGCAGCCGCTGGCATAGACGAAAGCTCGCGCGTTGGAGTATACTCCATTTTGCCTTGACTGCTTCTGAGGCAAGGAAGGCACAGCTTACCTCGTGGGGCACGGCCGCATTCTGCCCAGATGCGAGCCGCTCGGTTCTGGTTTCACGGGCCTGCGAGGCACACGAACGGGCCGTACTTCTTGCGCAACTGGTTCTGTGACCTCAGCGAGAAGGATGAGACACCAACTCGATGGATTATCCAATCATCATTCAAGGGGGCCTGGGGGCTGGGGTGTCCAACTGGCTCCTGGCGAAGGCCGTCGCGAGGGCGGGGCAACTGGGCGTTGTCTCCGGTACTGCACTTGATAGCATCCTCGTGAGGCGTCTGCAGGAAGGAGATCCCGAGGGACATCGCCGTCGTGCCCTGGAACACTTTCCGGTGCCAGAGCTGGCGCAGAGAGTCGTGGCCAAGTACTTCATTCCCGGTGGCAAAGCCGCGACCGCGTCCTACAAGAGGGTACCGGCATATACCGCAACGCCGAGCCTCGCTCTCCAGCAGCTCACCGTCATGGGGAATTTCGTGGAGATCTTCCTCGCCAAGGAAGGCCATGAGGGCGTTGTGGGGATGAACTATCTGGAGAAAATCCAGATGCCCAATCTGGCCTCGATCTACGGAGCGATGCTGGCCGGTGTGGACTATGTGTGTATGGGTGCCGGCATTCCCCGGGAAATCCCGGGCATCCTGGACAGCCTCGTTCATCACCAGGAAGTTTCGCTCAAGCTGCTCGTCGAAGGCGCCGCGGGAGCAGATGAGTACAGGATGCAGTTCGACCCCCAGAAGGTGATCGGTGGAGCCTTGCCTCCTCTGCGCCGGCCGCTGTTTCTGGCGATCATTGCTTCGGCGACGCTCGCGGTCTCGCTCGCGAGGAAGGCTAGCGGCAAGGTAGATGGCTTTGTGGTCGAAGGGGCCACGGCGGGGGGCCATAATGCCCCGCCCCGCGGGCCTCTTCAACTGAGCGAGAACGGCGAGCCAGTGTACGGACCGAAGGATGAGGTGGATCTGCAGAAGATCAAGGACTTAGGGCGACCTTTCTGGTTGGCGGGCTCCTATGGCAGTCGGGAGCAACTGATACGAGCCCTGGAGTTGGGCGCTCAGGGCGTTCAAGTAGGAACGGCGTTCGCGTTTTGCCGAGAGTCGGCCTTGGCGGAGAATGTGAAGCGGCAGCTTCTAGGGAAAACGCTCGCCGGGGAGGGTGAGGTGTTTGCCGATCCGATAGCGTCTCCTACCGGATTCCCCTTCAAGGTTTGCCGCCTGGAAGGAACTCTTTCTCAAGAAGAGGTGTATGCGGCTCGACCAAGAGTCTGCGGCCTCGGTTACCTGCGGCACGTGTACAAAAAGCCGGACGGTTCCCTGGGCTATCGCTGCCCCGCTGAGCCCGTGGATGCCTATGTGCGCAAGGGCGGTCAAGTCGAGGACACCATCGGTCGGAAGTGCCTCTGCAATAGCTTGTTGGCCAATATTGGTCTACCTCAACGCCAACAGGCCGGTTACGTGGAGAAGCCACTGGTGACTGCCGGCGACGATTTTCACGGACTCGCGCAATTCGCGGGCAATGACGCGTTTTCGTATTCCGCCGAGGAGGTCATCCGCCATCTTCTGCCGTGCTGTCCCCCCGAGAAGGTCCCTCCGCGCCGGAATCTGAGGTCGGCAGGCGCTCAAGGAGCAACCGGAGAAACGCGCCTGCAGCAAGATGAGCGCCCTCAGGATCGTCCAACGGAACCTGGCTAACCTTCCTTAGTACCCTCGTGCGCTCGCGCCCTACAGTCCAGAGCAAAAGGCGCAAGGCAAAGGCGGCGAGCCACAGGTGCTCGCCTACAGAAAGGCACACGACCAAATCTTCGAGGCAGCAGTCATCATGGCCCGTTGGGGCACCCGGTGAGTTTCGGGGAGAGATCCCGAAACTCCACGATGAAGATTGGCCTGACGTGCCACTGAGGCCCACCCAGGCTGGCAGCCTGGGCCACACATGAGTGGCCGATGTGCGGAATCTTCGAGGCAGACATGGACCAGCCGCCCGCATCGGAGCAGTGCGTTAGTGACCGGCTCGTGCTCGCCGGCGTCATAGGCAGCGGCGCATTTGGCGCCGGCATCATCGCCCAGGCTTCTCACATTCCCCTGCTTGAAATCCCCGCGGTCGCAGACAAGGACATGGAGGCGGCGCGACGCGCCTATAGGCGCGCTGGCGTTGCCGAAGACGAGATCGTGGCGTGCGACAGCGCTGGCCGCGCGCTGCGCGCCATGGAGTCCGGTAAGCGCGTGGTGACTGAGGATCCGATGGTCCTCATGGAGCTGCCGATCGATGTGGTCGTCGAGTCCACCGGCATGCCAGAGGCGGCCGCGCGCCATGCCTACCAAGCGATTCGCCACGGCAAGCACGTCGCAATGGTCACCAAGGAAGCCGACGTCGTTGCCGGCCCCATCCTCAAGCATCTCGCCGACCGGGCCGGCGTGATCTACACGGCCGTGGACGGGGACCAGCACGGGCTTCTCATGGGCCTCGTTGCGTGGGCCCGCAGCATTGGGCTTGAGGTGCTGTGTGGCGGCAAGGCGCGGAATCAGGAGTTCTGCTACGATCCGGCAAGCCAGACGGTGAGCAGCTCGCGCGAATCGCTCACCATCGAGGACGCCGATCTGTGGATGCTGGAGCCGATACCGGACGACGAAGCCGGGCGATATGTCGAGGCTCGATGCCGGAAACTGGCGCCACTTGGGCGCATTAGCTCCGCTGATCTCACCGAGTTAGTTATCGCCGCCAACGGGACGGGGTTGGCACCCGATGTGCCGTCGGCGCACTGCCCGCCGCTCTACACCAGCGAGATCGCTAAGGTGTTAAGTCACGAGGACGATGGGGGCATACTCCGCGCTCGCAGCGCGATCGACGCCGTGACGTGTCTGCGAATGCCGAATGAGCCAGGCTTGGGCGGGGGCGTTTTTATCGTCCTAGACGCCGGCAATAGGGTGTCCCGCGATATCCTCAAGCGCTGCGGGCCGGTCCGTCGTGACGACGGATCTGCCGTGCTCCTCACTCGCCCATATCATCTGCTCGGCGTCGAGACGGCCACGACGATTCTGAATGCCGCGCTGCATCAGGTGGCAAGCTGGGCGGCAGAGTATCTACCCCGATATGACCTCGTCGGTCGGGCAGCCCGAGACCTCAGGGCCGGCGAGGTGATAGGTGGTCACGGCAGCGAGGACATCGAAGCGCTCATGGCGCCGGCGGGGCCGGCATGCGACGGAGCAGCGCTGCCCTATCACATGGCAGGCGGCAATCCGCTTGTGGTGGATGTGCCGAAAGCGACTATCATCACCCGGGAAATGGTCGCAGCGCCGACAGACTCAGTGCTCTGGTCGCTGCGAGCGCAACAGGACGAGCGCTTCCTCTCCGAGCGAACCGGGACGAGCGCAGTGGCAGAATAGGCCGGGGCCTCTCCATGTCCACGGCGACGCTCGCTGCGTCCATCAACTCTTCACTGGCTCGGCAACGGCGAAATCTCCGGCGAAGTTGTCGAGCTTGCGGATGGGTTCGTCCGGGACGTGGGCGGCGACCACCTCGCCGACGAAGATGCTGTGGTCGCCCGCCTCGACCTGCTGGTGGAGCGTGCACTCCAGGTGCGCCACGCAGCCCTCGATGAGCGGCACGTTGGTGGCCACCGGCGGGCTCGTGGCGATGTTCATCGCCTCGAACTTGTCCACCTCGGCGCCCGAGTGGGAGCCGGTGTAGGCCACCAGTTCGCTCTGCCCCTCTCCGGCCCACGCGAGCACAAACTCGCCCGTCTGCTCGATGCATCGGTGCGTGTACCGCGTCTTGCCCACGGCAACGGCCATCATCGGCGGCGTGCCGGAGCATATCATGCACCAGCCGGCGGGCATGACGTCCGGCTTTCCTTTCTCATCCCGCGACACCACCAGGACGATCCACTCCGGGTACTTCCTCTTGGTAGCCTCTGAGACCGGCACTTGACGCATGGTGAAGCCTCCCATGGGGTGGTTTTCAACGTGGCCTGTGCATGGCCGGTGGCCTGCTCCATATTCCCGAGCTGCCCTTCTCCTGCGAGCCTGGTTTTCCCTGCGCAGAAGCTGTGCGTCGGGCCCTTCGAGAGGTGTTGGGAGCCGGGCGAATATCTGCAGCAAGAACGGCTCGGGCTGCCCCCGCATCACTCTCGCGGCAGTTCGCCCGCCATGGCAACTGCCTTGCGCGGCAGCAGAAGTTGTGTTAGAATCCGAGCAGATTGGCGCGAAGTGGGGAACCCTGGCAGAGGGAAAGCGTCAAAGACATTGAGAAGCAGTCGGTCACGAACCCTAGGGAGGGATGGTATCCCATGCTGCGGCCGCGACGCGCACTCATTTATACGGCTATTACTCTCGTCATAGGTTTGGCGTGCGTCGTGCCGTTCAGTGGCTGCGGTGGCGGGGGCGGCAATGGCGGCAATGGCGGCGGGGGAGCCGCGGATGTCACCGGCCGAGTCGTTGACGACGGTACACTCGAGGGCGTGGTCGGCGCCGGCGTCAGCGTTGGCGGGAGTCAGGCCACCACGGGCAGCAACGGCTTCTTCACGGCCACCGGCGTGCGCAGCGGCACGGTCAGCTTTACCATCAACGCAGCTACCTATGACACTCTGACGCAGTCCCGGACCCTGACCAGCGGAACCAATAACATCTCTGCGGCCCCGTTCTTCCTTGCCCCGACGCGCTTCGGCAGCAGGGGCGCCGTCAGCGGCACAGTCCAGACAATGGGCGGAGCGAGTGTAGGCGCCGCGACCATTACGATCCAGGCTTCCGGCGTGACATTCACCTCCCAAAGCAAAACGAACGGCACCTTTACTGTCTACAATGTGCCGTTTGGCCCCGGGAGCCTTTCGGCGGTGGGATCGCAGGGAGAGGGCACGTACGGCCCCGTGGGTATCACCGTCGATGAGCCGCAAGAGGATCGGGGCATCATCAAGCTCACCACTGGCCCACCACCACCGCCACCCTTCTAGCCACTGCGATCCATAGAGTACGCACCCCTCCGGACTGGGCACGTCCTCCCGACAGGTGGGATTCGCCGCTCCGCGAGCCAAGATAGCCGGAGCGCGGAAGCCATCCGCGGAATCGTCGGGAGGCGTGATCGGGGCGGGAAGGGGTGTTTTGGCATTCTGGATGGCGCGGATGCTGTCTGGTATGGGGGGACCGCGCCGGGAGGGGGAGCGCATTGAGAGAGGGTGCTGTGAGACGGACATCCTCCCTGGTCGCACTTACGATCGTCGGGCTCGCCGCTGCTGCAGGGACGGGCTGGCTGGTGCATTGGTCGGTGAAGCGTACCCAGGAGGAAGCGACGGTGGGTCGTGCCCCGCGTTCCGCAGCGCCTCGGTCCCCGCAGGCCACGATCATTCGCCCCCGCCTGGAAGCCTACGACGAGAAGGGGAAGCCAACGTGGGCGCTGCGATTGGATGAGGCCGAGCTTGGCCGCAGCGGGGACCAGATATCCGGCGCCGGCCTGCGGGATGCCGTCATCTACGATCCCAAGACGGGCGAGGGCGTCGTGCGCATCGTTGGCGATACCGTGAGCTACAACCTCGCCACGAAGAACTTCGAGTTGACCGGCAACGTCCGCGTCATACACAGTGACGGGCTGCTGCTGACGATGGAAAGAGCGTCGTACATCGAGACGGAGAAGAAGATCACCTGCAGCGGCCGGGTCACGGGGCGCGACAAGGACGTCGAGATCACCACGGATAAGGCCTTCTATTGGCCGCACGAGAACGTGGTGCAGTGTCCGGGCGAGTTCGAGCTGCGCACGACCGGAGGGACGCGGTTCTCTGCCCGCGACCTCCGAGTGGATTTCGACACCAAGCGCGCCACTATGGCTGATGCCAGCGGCACCATCAATCTCGAGGAAGCGAAGTCGCGGATGGAGAGGGGGAACGCGGGATGAGAGCCGAAAACTCCGTCCTGCCCTGGGGCCTTACGCTCTGCGTGCTGATAGCGTTCGCCCTGACGTTGGCGGCGGCAGCTCTGACGGCGTCGAGGACGTATGCGCAGCAGGAGAATGCGTCGGGCGATCAGAGCGCGGCCACGGAGCCCGAGGAGACGGAAGAGAGCGAGAAAGAGGATCGGAAGCGGGCCGAGAAGCCGGTCGAGGTTGTGTGGGCTGACCGCCTGCGCATCGACGAGGTTGGCGATCCCGAACGTGCGATGTACCTCCTGGAGGGCAACGTGCACCTGCGACAGGAGGAGGTGGACCTGTTCGCCGACGTTGTGAGGATGGACCAGGGAAGGGAGACGGCAGAGGCCACCGGCAACCTGCGCGTCGTAGACCCAGAGAACGATATGGTGGGCGATCTCCTGATGGCTGACTTCGCCGAGGGCCGTATCACGCTGACGGGCAATGTCCGGCTGGTGCACGAAAAACAGGAGGACGAGGAAGAGAAAGAGGAGTCGGCGGACGAGGAGGCACAACAGCCGCCTCCGGACGCGCCGGCGGCGGGCGACGACGAAGCGAAGGCGAAAGCAGACGAGGAAGGCGAGGAGCCCAAGACGCTGCGCGATTACCAGAAGAAGAGAACCATCCTGACCTGTGACCGGCTGCACTACTACTACGACGACAAGCGTGCCGTTTGCGTGGGCAATGTCGTGGCCAAGCAAGAGGACAGCACAGCGTATGCGCATCGGGCCATCTACGACGAAGATGTCGAGATCATCACGCTCACGGGCGAGGTGCGCATCGAGCGGAAGCGCGGCGATATCATCCGGTGCAAGGCCGCCGTCATCAACATCGACGACGATACCATTGAGGCTGAGGGCGTCAGGGACAGCGTTGTCGTGCGCGAGAAGAAGGAGGAGGCAGAGGAGGCGTCCGGCGCGCCGTCGTCGTCGGCCGCCGAGCCATCTGAGGCACCGCCCGGCCCGGTCACCCCGGATGGCAGCGCTCCCGCGGCGCCGGAGTCGCCGGGCGGAGAGTCGCCGTCGGAGAACAAGCCCGGCCCCCGGGGCGTGAGCCCATCAGATTAGGATTCTGGCGCCGGAACCAGCCGCGAGATGGCGGCCGCCCGAAAGCGGGCGCTCCGGGGACTGTCATGGAGGCCCACAAATCATGAGCACGCCACAGGTGCTCGCCATCCTGATGCTGCTGTTCGCCCTGTGAGCGGCCACCTGCGGGGTGGTCGCCCTGCTCGGAAAGAGCTCACGGCTCGCCGCTCGCGCCATCATTACCCACTACATCGCCGGCGGCATCATCGTGCTCCTCGCCATCGTGCAGGTGATGGTGGTATTCCGCCTGTAGCGAGAAACGCCGCAGGGGCTCCTCTGTGCTCCAGAGCAGCCCCTGCGTAGACCTGCGACGAGCGCGTCGCGCCTACGATGGCGCCGGTTCCACTTTCGTCATCTGCGTCTCGGAGCCGGGCGCGGGTATGCCGGGCTTCCAGATCGGCGGATGCCACTTCGTGGGCTTCTGCGACCAGTGCCTGCGCGTGGGCTCCCGGTGAAGCGGAACGTACACTATGTTGCGCTGGACGCCCAGGGCCCGAGCTGCGGCCGGGTCCCCGGCCAAGCACACGTCGAAGCGGTGCGGGCCCTTGATTGCGGAACCCACATCCTCCACGATCATCGTTTGAGAGATCGGCGGCCCAATCCAGATGACGCTGCCAGGGCCCCAGTAACGCCTGTCAGCGGCCACTATGCCCAGCCGCACGCGTGACCCCCACGCCGTCCGCGTCGTGCAACCCGGATCGAACTCCGTGTAGCCGGTTAGAGTGGCGCGAAGGGGCTCCTTGCGCAGCCCGTTGACCAGCATCGGCACCTTCCAGGCCGGCTGCTCGCCGAATGCGCCGTCCAGCACCCTTCGGACAATGTCGGCCAGCGGATGCTGGGCTTGCTCGGCCTTGCTGAGCAGCGCCCAGACACTGATGCCGGCCACCTCTTGGATGGGTGGGATGAGCGCTTTCGCATGGCTCCCGAAAAAGGCCACCACCGCACAGAGCCACAGGGCTACGATCGCGACACGCACCGGCCGCCATGCGGTGGCTGCCTTGTCTGAGACATCTGACACTACCTATCACTCCTTGAGTCAGAGGCACAAAAAATGCCCTCCACACTAGCCACGCTAGATGGAGGGAACGCGCAAGCATAGCACCGGGATGGTGGGGCTTCTGTGTGCTGCGTTACAGGCTAGCCGCGCACATCGAACATACGTTTGTTAACCGTGCCGGGCGGTCGCCCTCCCACCTGTCCCCTGTAGTTGACCTGGTACGGCGGCTATGCCTGATCGCCATGGGCGCACGGGGACGGACGCGTATTGTGTCTATGTTTTATGCATTTGGCGCGACTTTTTGCCAGCATCTTGTACTCCTGGAGCGAGAGGGACGAGCTCTGCTAATAGCTCAGCGTGAGGCCGAGATTCACGTCCGTCGGCGACGCCCCACGTCGCAGGCGCTGGGGTCGAGCGGCCTACTGTGGGCGTCATGGACGTGGCCTGTAGCTTTTCCCCGTCCTCACCGCCTCGCCGGCTCGACTTCGCACAGTCGTGGTATCCGAACCCAAAGGGTACACTCCGTATTGTAAACTGGGTGCGGCACTCATTGTTAAGTACGTCGTAACATGAATTTGACCACCTGCTAACGTCGCCGGGGTATGTTCGTAATAGACGTAAGCCGTTTGCAGGCGAGTTGCGGAGGCGAGACTCTATGAGCGACATCGGCCTCGCGTTTTTGGGACTAGGCGCCGGATTCGTGGTGGTCGCTGCCGCTGTCTTCTTGTCAACAGCGATGACGACCCTCAATAGAATCTTCAAGCGCATGCGCGCCGCCGGAAAGGACTTATGCGTTGTGTGCGGCGCGCAGATTCCCTGCAACGCTGTTTACTGTGACGAGCACAAGCATTTGGCGGCTGTGGGCGCACGCAGGAGAGGATCGGTGTAGGCGGATGCAGAGGGGCTCTGAGCCGCGGTAGCACAGGCGTTGTGGTGTTGAGAGCTATGGGGCGGTCAGCAGCCGGCCGCCTCATAGCTGCGTCTTGTGCCCCCGGATCTCGAATTTCACCCCCAATAGAGCTTGCGCTGCAGCGCCCCGCCGGCACAGCTTTTCGAAGACGCCGAGGCCCATGTTGGGCTCATCGCGAGCTGCTTCTGCCGGGGAGGCGGCCCGGTATCAGTCCTGCATCTCACTTGTCCCGCGCCGGGCCTTGCCGTCCGTGTCAGATTCGAGCCGCGGCTTCTGGAAGCGTGCCACGGGGCGGGCGCCCTCCGGGGGCTCGAAGATGAAGGCGCCCGCAGGTGGGGGGGCCGTTGAAATGTCGCCGTGCTCCAGCGACTGCGTCACCGTCTGCGTGCCCAGCGCGAGGGTAGTGTCGCTGCGGTAGATGAGGGAATCCTCGGCGCCTATCCATAGCACCATGTCGGCGACGCCACCTTCGCCGAGTTCGCCGTCCTCGGCCTCGACCCGGAGGCGGTGCACCCACTGCCCCTGCCACTTTGCCCGGCCGCGATACCGTGCGTTGCCGAGTCGGTGAACGGGCATGGTGCCGTTCAGCAGCGACAGCTTGAGCATCGGCTGACCGCCGGGCAGTTCGTCCGGGAGCTGTTGGGGAGCCGGTGCAGCGCGATATTGGTTCACGGCCGGACGGTATACGTAGAGAGTGGTGCCATCCGCCACGACGAGCTCGTCGTTCAGTAGCCCGCGGAACTGCACCCGAAGTCGGTTTGGCCGAGCGTAGGTGAATTCGTACGTTCCCTGGAGCGAGGGGATGCTGGAGCGCACCGTCGTCGTATCGGAATAGAACTCGAAGGTGCTGTAGCGCCGGATGGTCTTGGTCAGGATGCGGCTCGGACTCGGGTGCACCAGGTAGCGCTTGACGAAGAAGGCGGGGATGAGAAGCAAAGCCAGCGGGACAACGAGTTTCTTGATCGTCCGCAATGCAACCCGACCCCATTCCGGTCGCCCCCTGGCGACTCCCCGGCTATCGTGTCGCAAACGCCTCTTCGAGGGCGGCCACGATAGCCTCCAGCTCATCGTCGGCCACCGTCCGCATGTCCAGGAGCAGGTGGTCCTTCCGAATTCGGCCGACGAGGGCTGTATGAGCCAACCGCAGCCGGCGTGCCAACTCGTCGGGGGAGATGGCGCTCGGGGCCAGCGCGACCGCCCAAGACGGGATCTCCTGCGTCGGGAGCGCGCCGCCCCCCATGTGGGCCACCGTTTCAACTATGCTCGCCCCGCTGTGATCTGTGACAGACGGCGGCAGGGCGTGCACCAAGGCCTCAGCGCGCTCGCGGACCGTCGCCGCGGGCGTCGAGACTGCCTGCAGCGTCGGTATCTCGGCGAAGGCGGTATCGGCGTCGATGTGCAGACGCAGCGTCGCCTCCAGGGCCGCAATGGTCAGTTTGCCCACGCGTAGGGCACGGGCCAGCGGATTGCGTCGGATGCGGCTCAGCGGCTCGCGCCTTCCCACGATCAGTCCGGCCTGCGGGCCGCCGAGAACCTTGTCGCCGGAGAATGTGGTAACATCCACCCCGGCCGCGACGCTGTGCTGCACCATCGGTTCTTCGCCTATGCCGTGCTGCGAGAGGTCCTCGAGTGCGCCGCTGCCCAGATCCTCCAGGAGCAGCACACCGCGTTCTGCGGCCAGCCCTGCCATCTCACGCAGCGATGGCCGCTCAGTGAACCCGACCACGCGGTAATTGCTGGGGTGGACGCACAGCAGGGCGGCGGTCTCCGGTGTGATAGCGGCGGCGAAGTCGTCCAGCCTCGTTCGGTTCGTCGTCCCGACTTCCACCATCTTGCAGCCGCTCTTCGCCATCACGTCGGGCATGCGGAAGGAGCCGCCTATCTCCACCAGCTCGCCGCGGGAGACAATGACCTCCTTGTCCTCGGCCAGCGAGTTGAGCACAAGCAGCACGGCAGCCGCGTTGTTGTTCACCACCAGGGTGGCCTCGGCCCCGGTGAGATGGCACAGCAAGGGCTCCAGGTGGGCCTGCCGCGTGCCGCGCCGCCCGCTCTCCAGGTCCACCTCCAACGCGCAATGCCCGGTCGCCGCCGCGTGCAGGGCCGCAGCGGCCTGCGCTGAGAGCACAGACCTGCCCAGCCCCGTGTGCACGATGATGCCGGTGGCATTAACCACGCGCCGCAGCGACGGCTGCGCGGCCGCAGCCAGGTGCGTCGCAACGCATTCCTCGATGGCCGTCATGCCGGCCTCGGCTGCGTCCAGGGCCTCAGGGGTATCGGCCGTCAGAATATGGGCGCGCAAGTCCGAGATGGCGCCGCGAATGGCTTGCAAGACGAGGGTACGCGGATGCGCCGCGAGCCACGTTTCCGCGGCCGCGGACGCCAGCAGCTCATCTACGGCGGGTAGCTGGCTCAGTATTCGCCGCTGCGCTTGCGTGGGCACACCTGCACCCTCCCTGGCACGCATCACCGCGGGGACAGCTCTTCATCGGCCGTATTGAGGGGAGATCAGCCGCAACAGGTAGACACAGGCTCACGGGTCCTGCAGGGGGCCATCATCTCCCCCGATGCCCGGCTCCGCCTTCGCGCGCGCCTCAAACCCGTGCGGCCTCCAACACCGTCGGCACGTGGCGTTCCCAGCCGAGGGCCATGAGATGCACGCCGCGACAGGCCTCGCGGATACCGCTGATGAGCTCCGCCGATATCTCGATGCTGCACTCCAGCCGCGCCTCGCTCGTGTCACACTTCTCAAAGCGATCGATGAGCGATTGCGGGACGGTGACGCC
Organism: Armatimonadota bacterium; assembly: GCA_030601885.1. Classification (GTDB taxonomy): domain Bacteria; phylum Armatimonadota; class Zipacnadia; order JAUWAU01; family JAUWAU01; genus JAUWAU01. Next base: position 151,408 of record JAUWAU010000001.1, on the reverse strand, counting down.
GGCAAGGTTGTTGTTCATGAACTGGCAGCCGCGGGCGGATTTCAGGAAGCAAAAGCCGCCGATGATTGGAACATCGAGGTCGGATATCTGCTCCATGAAGCTCCGCAGTCTGTCCATGTCGTAAATGGCCTGCGTGTAAATGAACTCAGCGCCCGCCGCGACCTTCTTCTCCAGCTTCAGGAGCTGCGGTTCCAGGGGCTCGGAGCCCGGGCTGACGGCTGCACCCAACGTGAATCGCGGCGCTGGGCCCTTGAGCTCGTTGCCCACCATATCGTGCCCTTCCACGAGGCCATGGGCGACTTGCAGCAGCGTAACCGAGTCCAGGTCGAACACCGGCATGGCTTCCGGGTGATCGCCGAGCACCACGTGGTCGCCTGTCAGGCACATGATATCGGTGATCCCCAGATGGGCCGCGCCCAGTAGGTCCGATTGCAGTGCCAGGCGGTTCCGGTCGCGGCAGGACACCTGCAGAATGGGAAGCAGGCCACGTTCCTTCAGCCGCAGGCTCAGCACGAGCGCGCCCAGGGACATGTTCGAGGACTGATTGTCCGTCACGGTAAGGGCATCGACGTGTCCCCGGCACCCCTCCGCGTCCGCCAGAGTTGGCTCCAGGTCAGTGCCCTTTGGCGGGGTTATCTCCATCGTGACGATGAATTTCTCCGAATCGAGGACCTCGCGAAACGAGGCGGCGCCTTCCTGTCGGGCCACAGTTGCACCTGCGCTCTGGTTGCTGCCCACATCTGCTTGCACCGCGGACACCTTTAGCCCTCCGTGTCGGCCTGGCGGCGTTGGCTATGCCCGACCCAGTCGATGTTGCGCTTAAGCAGATTGTACCAGGACGACGTGCAGAAGAGGCCATAGTCGATGGGTGGCCGGAACTCCCGAAGGGCCTCTATTCGCCGGAGCAGCGCCGCGCGGTGGTATATCTTGCACCAGACGCAATCGCGATCCGGGTACACCTCACATTTGCCGTCTGCATCGTACCCCCCACAGGAGCCGTTCCGCATACGCTTGGGGCAGCGCGTGGGGCACACGTAGGCCGTGGACTTCAGTATGCACTGCCCGCACATCTGGCAGCCGAATACCTTCTCTTTCCAGAAGCGCTCGAAGAAGTACGCGAGACTATGCGCAAGTCCGCTGGGGATCGGTTTCACTTGCTCCATGATTCTGGTTTGATACGCTCCATCCTGTCCATGTCGAGCCGCGGTCGTCTGCGCGCGCCGGGCGCACAGGCCTAGCTGCGCTCCTGCTGCCACTGTGTGGCCCGCACCACGTTTTGCATGAGCATGGCAACCGTGACAGGCCCGACGCCGCCCGGAACGGGCGTGATGCGGCCGGCCACTTCGCTCGCGGACTCATAGTGTACATCGCCAACCATCCTACCGTCCACCATGTTGATGCCCACGTCGATCACTACCGCCCCTGGGCGGATCATTTCCCCCGTGACGAGGTCCGGTTGTCCGGCCGCGACCACCAGTATGTCGGCCCGTCGCGTGTGCTCGCCGAGGTCTCTGGTGCGCGTGTGACACATGGTCGGCGTGCAGTGCTCAGCCATGAGCAGCAGGGCAGAGGGCTTCCCCGCCACCTCGGAGCGCCCCACTATGGTCGCCTCCGCACCCTCAAGGGGGCGCCCGGTGGACTTCACCAGCGCCATCACCGCCGCCGCGGTGGCCGGGACGAGCCGAGCACGATTGAGCAGCATCAGCCCCTGATTGACGGGGGACAGGGCGTCCACGTCCTTCTCGGGGGCCACTACTTCCTGGATCCGACGCTGATCGATATGCTCCGGGACAGGCACCTGGAGCATCACCGCGGTGGCTGTCGGATCGGCGTTGAGTTCCGTTACCAGGGTCGTGAGGGCCTCCTCGCTTGTTTCTGAGGCCAACTCGCGCAGCTCGTACTCGATCCCCACGTCGGCGGCTGCTTTGGCCTGCGAGCGCACGTAGAACTGGACGCCGGGATCGTCGCCCACCATAATCGACACGAATCGCGGGACGACATCGCGGCGCGCCAGCTCTTCAGTGGCCGCTTTGACCTCCTCTTTCACGGCATCTGCGATTGGCTTACCCCGAATCTCTTGCGCGCTCATTTTCGCCACACCCCGCGTGCGGTGGAGTTGCCCGGTACAGCGACACTACATGCGGCTCAGAGTCGCGTCCCAGGCGGCGGCCAGAAGCTGCTTTCCTTCGGATATCATATCGCCGAGGGCCTGCCGCTTCTCCTGGCAGAATGTCTGGTCCTTTATGGAGCGGACGTTGATCTCCACATTGAGCCAGGCACTCTGAAGCGCCGCGTCGGCGAGCCGCGCGGCGACCCCGGCATCCGTCACCAGATAAGGATTCCCTTTCTCGGCCAGGGCGACAGAGAGCTTCAGCACCTCGCAGCAGCAGCGCGCCACGGCCAGCGGCACGTCGGCTGCCGCCTTGAGCGCCTCCTGAATGGCGGCGCTGCGGGCTGCCTGCTCTTCGTCCGTATCCCTCGGCAGCTTGTAGGCGGTGGTGACTTTCCCGTAGGCCTCCTCGTCGGCCGGCATCAGCTCCGTGAGCTCGGCACGCAGCTCCTCAGTGCGCTGAAGCGCCTGCCTCATCTCGGCGTCTACGTCTGCATACTTCGGCTTGCCCACGGTGAAGTTGGCAACCATGCTGCCCAGGGCAGCTCCCAACGCGCCCGCGAGGGCTGTGGCGCTGCCACCGCCCGGCGTCGATTCGCCCGACGCCAACGCATCCAGATACTCTCGGATCCCGTCTTGCTCTGACATGATAGCGTCCCTCGTGCCGATGTTGGCGGCAAGCTATGCCCAGGTTGTTGCGCTAAAAGAGCCCGACAATCCTCCCCTGCTCGTCCACGTCGATGTTGTGAGCCGCCGGATAGGTGGGGAGAGCAGGCAAGGTGCTGATGTCGCCCAGCAGAGCGTAGAGAAAGCCGGCGCCGCGCGACGGCCGGATATCAAGCACAGGGACCCTGAAGCCGCGCGGACGGCCCAGAAGAGAAGAGTCGTGGGACAAGGAGTACTGCGTCTTGGCCATGCAGATGGGTATGTCGTCCATCCCCTGTGCGGCAAGGCGCCGGATCTGTTCGTCCGCGGCCCGCGAGTAGTCCACCCCGTCGGCCCCATAGATTCTAGTGGCGATGGCCTCGATCCTCTGCTTGATCGATATGTCGAGCGGGTAGAGGAACTTGAAGTCGCTGGGCCGCTGGGCCGCCTGCACGACGGCCTCCGCGAGCTCCGCGGCGCCAGCGCCGCCCTCTGCCCACGCATTGCTGACGGCCACGGCGTCAGCTCCGGCCTTCCCGGCCAGTTCTCGCACCAGCTCAAGCTCTGCGGGCGTGTCCAGGGGAAAGTGGTTGATGGCGACGACCACCGGGACGCCGAAGAGCCGCATGTTCTCGATGTGCTTTTCAAGGTTCTCGGCGCCTTTGGCCACGGCGTCGAGGTTCTCCTTCGCGATCTCCTCCTCGGGCAACGGCCGTCCGGGTCGGCACTCGAAGGCGCCCCCGTGCATCTTCAGCGCGCGGACGGACGCCACGATCACGCTGGCGTCGCAGTGCAGTCCGGAGGCGCGGCACTTGATGTTGAAGAACTTCTCAGCGCCGCAGTCGGCGCCGAACCCGGCCTCCGTCACCACGTAATCGGCCAGCTTCAGGGCAATGAGGTCGGCCAGTACGGAGCTGGCGCCGTGGGCGATATTGGCGAAGGGGCCGCAGTGCACGAAGGCGCCCGCACCCTCGAGCGTCTGGACCAGATTGGGCTTGATGGCCTCGATCAGCAGTGCGGCCATTGCGCCGGCGGCCTTCAGATCCTCGGCGCTCACCGGCTCCCCGTCGTATGTGTAGCCGATCTCGATCCGGCCGAGTCGCTGTCGCAAGTCGCTGAGGCTTGTGCTGAGCGCCAGAATGGCGTGCACCTCGGAAGCCACGCCCATGTCGAAGCCCGTCTCGCGGGGCACGCCCCCTCGGGTTCCGCCGAGCCCAGTGATGACGTGCCGCAGCGCCACGTCGTTGACATCGATGACGCGCCGCCAGGTCACGCTCATGGGATCGATGTTGAGCGGATTCTTGTGCCACAGGCTCGCGTCGATCATGGCGGCGAGCAGATTGCTGGCCACGGTGGTGGCGTGGATGTCGCCGGTGAAGTGGAGGTTGATGTCCTCCATAGGGAGGATCTGAGATTTGCCGCCCCCCGTGGCGCCGCCCTTGATGCCGAACACCGGTCCCATGGACGGCTCTCGGAGGCAGCACATCGCGCGGCGTCCGAGTCGTTGCAGCCCCTGGGTAAGCCCGATGGTAGTGAGGGTCTTGCCCTCGCCCATGGGCGTCGGGTTCATGGCCGTAACCAGGATGTACTTCCCGTTGGGTTCGTCACGAAGCCGATCCAGGATGTCTAAATCCACCTTGGCCTTGTACTTGCCGCACAAGTCCAGTTCAGACTCGAGAATGCCATTCTCCGCAGCGACGGCGGGGATAGGCTTCAACGTCGCAGACTGCGCAATTTCCAGATCAGTTGGCACTTTCTGTCTTTCTCCCGGTGATATGCAGTTGGAGGTAATGCAACAGGGAGCTGGGATGCTCCCCGCGTCTCGCCCGGTGGGACGCCACGGCGCCGGCGGAGTCGATGCCCGGTGCCATGTGACCAGCTATCCGGAGTCGAGGCCGTCCGCCGGACCGCCGACACGCAGGATACCCTCCTCTGTGACGATCATGTCTACCTCGGCATCGTGGGGCTCCGTGGGAACGGACTCGACCATCTGAAGCTGAAAGGCCGCTCCCGCGACCGGTGGATGATCCGAGCGGCGCCGTAACCGGGCCAGGAAGCGATCGTAGTACCCACCGCCCTGCCCGAGCCGGACCCCCCGCTGGTCAAATGCAACCCCCGGGGCCACGACGAAGTTTATCTCTTCGATGGATGCGGGCCGGCAGCGTTCCGGCATCGGCTCCGGGATGTTACGCGGCCCGGGCTCAAGCTGCTCGTCCGGCGCAGTCACCTTGTAGAGCAGCAACCCCTTGGGCTCTCGACGCACCTTGGGCAGCACGACCTGCTTGTGCTCTGCCAGGGCCCAGCGTATGAGCCCCTCGGTGCGCACTTCGCTCGCGTAGCTGGCGTACAGCATGATGCATGTCGCACTGCGGACGCAGGGCAAGGCCAGAAGCCGTTCCTGAATACGGGCGCTTCTCTCGCGTATCTGCTCCGGCGACAGTGCGTCCCGACGTGCCAGCACACGCTGGCGCAGCTCCGATTTCGTCACCTATCTGCACCATCTCTGCGCACGATGGCGTCCGTCATCCGGATGACGCTCCGCATGTGGGCAACGTCGTGGACGCGCACGATGTCGGCGCCATTGTGTATCGCTATCGCGATGGTCGCGGCCGTTCCGGGAAGTAGCTCCTTGAGGTCCTCGCTCTCGAGCGTCAGGCGAATCATGGACTTGCGCGATGTCCCCACGAGGATGGGTCGGCCCAGAACGCGCAGCTCGCCGAGGCGTCGCAGTATCTCACAGTTGTGCTCGACGGTCTTTCCGAAGCCGATCCCTGGGTCAACGATGAGAAACTCGCGCTCAATGCCGGCGTCAACTGCGGCGTCTATCCGTCGGGCGAGGAATTGCCCTATTTCCCCCATTACGTCGCGGTACTCCGGGTCGCGCTGCATCGTCGCCGGCGTGCCCTTCATGTGCATCAGAACAACCGGAACGCGGCGCTCGGCCGCGAGAGGCGCCATCTCCGGGTCGTCGCGCAGAGCGCTGATGTCGTTGATGATCGCCGCCCCGGCATCGAGAGCCGCTTCCGCGACGGCTGCTCGAGTCGTGTCGATGGAGATCGGGACATCTATCTCCGCGGCGATACGGCGGATCGCGGGCACTGTCCGGCTTATCTGCTCCTCGACCGGGACGCGGTCGCCGGCCGGTCGCGTGGACTCGCCCCCGACGTCAATCACGTCCGCCCCTTCTGCTGCGAACCTCCGCGCTTGCGCCAGCGCCGCCTCCGCATCGCCCCCAAGTCCATCGCCGGCGAAGGAGTCCGGCGTCATGTTGATGACGCCCATGATGAGCGTACGGGTGCCGAATGTGAGGTCATGCTTGCCCCAATGCATTGCAGATGCGCCTTGGCCTCCGCCCACCAAAAAAGGGTCTCCGTCGGGAGACCCACGATACGAGCGGGTATTGCCGGGCCCGGGCTCCTTGTGGGCCAATTATAGCTGGCGGGGTGGATTTGTCAACAGGCTGCGCGAGTGGCCCGTTATCGGTGGCCCGTGCCGTTGTCGAGGATTCCCGGGAGCCGAGTCATCACTGCGTCTATTATTGGACAACGCCAGCCTCCCGAGGCCGCAGGCAAGCCCCCACTACCCAGCCACGTGCACGTTCTCCAGTTCGATCTCTGGGCGTTCCCGCGAGAAGCCAAGGTGCTCGGACGCGTCCAACACCTCGATGCCCACGATCTCCTCTGCTGGCCCGAGATCTATGGCGACGTCCTCTGTGATCCGGATCGTCGTAACCTGCACTCGGCCCTTCTTGAAGGAGATGTATGCTGCGTCCACCTCTGGGTCGTATCGCACCTTCATCGGCCGCCTCCCAAGAAGAATACATACACCGTCACAACGACGAACTGTTCCGACTCCTCAGCAACGATGGGCATGACCTGCTTCGTTTCGTAAAAGCGCCCTTTCCATTCTCGCCGGTAGGGGAAGTTCTTCCGGAACGCCACCCGCCGCCCCTTGGCAGGCACTCGCTCGCCGACGCGGATCGCTTGCGCCACCTCCTGTGTCGTAGCGCCGCGGTCCTCCATAGTGTCCAATGCGTGACGGGAGAACACGATCCCCTTCATTCGCTGTTCGCACACCTGTTGGGGAGTAGTGTACCTCGTGTCCAGTGGGTCGCCATCGTACGCCACGGCGGCCGGCAGCTACGCTCTCGGCGCCCACCCCCCGCCCATCCCGTAGGGCGAGCGCGAGGCGGCGAGGAAGTAATTGCCGATGCTCTCGGCGGTGAGAAGGCCGACAACGCGGTCCATGTACACCACGGGCACAACGGGAGCGTCCCGCTCTGCCATGGTCTCGTGCGTCTGCAGCAGGCTGTCGTAGGGGCTGGCCATGGGGTAATCGGCGCGCATGACGTCGCCCACCGTCGTCATCGCACCACGCTGCTGCATGGCGTTCGCCATTGCCTCATACGTAAGCACGCCGGCCAGGCGATCCTCGTGCGTCACCAGAAACACGCGCTGGAATGTCTGCGCCGCCCGTCCCAGCACGGCGCCGATCGGCTCCCATGGGGCCGCGATGCCGAAGCCGGTGGTCATGGCGTAGCTGACGGGCACGTTGCGCATCAGCGCCCGCATGCGCACCGCCCGCTCCTCCTGGGTGGCGCCGACGTAGACGAAGAGCGCGATGAACAGCAGGAACGGGTTTCCGGCGAACAGTGCCAGAATGCCCAGCGCGCCAAATCCGAAGGCCGTGAACCGGCCGATGGAGGCGGCGATGCCGGTAGCGCGGGTGTATTCGATCCGCGTGGCCAGGAGTGCCCTCAAGATCCGGCCGCCATCCATGGGGAACGCCGGGATGAGGTTGAACACCGCCAGCCCGACATTGAGCACGACCATCTTCGGCAGGAAGGCCATGTGCTCCGAGAGTATGAACGGCCGACCGGGATACAAGGCGTACACAATGCCCCCGAGCACGGCGGCGATGCCGAGGTTCACCAGCGGGCCGGCGATGGCGATAGTCAGCTCCTTATTGGGATCTTCGGGAATGCGGTCCATCATGGCCACGCCACCGATGGGCAGCAGCGTGATGCTTGCCACGCGCACACCGTACCTGCGCGCCACGAGGCTGTGGCCCAATTCGTGCAGCACGACGCACCCGAACAGCGTAGTGATGAGCAGGGCGCCCTCCAGCCCGGCCCGCGCCCCTCCCCGACGCGCGTCGATGATGGCGAACAACGCGAGCAATGCAAAGAACAGATAGTGAACCCGAATGGGGATCCCGAACAGCCTACCTATTTGAAACGAACCACGCATGTTTGTCTCCTGGCGGGACGCTCCCGGTCTCCACGCCGGTTGGAGCGGCCTGGATACTTGCCGGCGGCGCCGGAATCCTCCACATAGTACCCCGGGGTGCCAATACCACCGTCACGCACGTTACGGCCTGCCGCGGCCCACACACTACCTTACTCGATATCTGGCAGCCGGTGCAAGACCCCGTCATCAGTGCTACTCCAGTGGTCAGTGAAGAATTGTATCAGCGGCCGGCTCGCGGCTCACCGACCCCTGGTCACTGATCACCAGCAACTGGCACAGGGACCGGCCCCCTGGTCCTCACGGCCTCGTCGATGGCGAGCAGCACCTGGGTCGCGGCACACCCGTCACGCACCGATGGGGTGGGGTCAACGCCTTTCTCAAGGCAGTCCGCGAAGTATCGCACGGACTCCGCCCACCATCCCTGCACCTTCCCCAGCGGGCCGGCCACGTCCGAGGAGTAATCCACGGCGCCCGACCGCTGCGCTGCAGAGCATTGGAGATCGTGCGGGAAGAGGTCGGCGTGGATGCAACCGCGCGCGCCCAGCAGCTCGATCTGGAAGTCCACCGGGCTGAGGTAGGCGTCCGGCAGGATCCACGCGCTCTCCAGAGCGATGGTGGCTCCGTTGGCAAGCGTCCCGAGAACGGACACGACATCGGGCGTGCGCACGCCGAGCGTCTCCTGGACGGCTCCGTACACTTCCCGGGCGCACACCTCGGTGAACTCCGCCCCGGTCAGCCATCGCACCGTGTCCACACAGTGGGAGAGCAGGAACCACGTGGGCGAGGTGCGCTCCAGCCAGTCGATCGTAGCCGTCTTGGCGAGCTTCTCGTTCAGGCGGATGTACAGGTGCTTCAGCGGTCCGAGCTCGCCGGCGTCGAGCATCTGCTTGATGCGCTGAGCGTTCATCCGGTGCCGGTTCCCGTAGTTCACCATGAACTTGCGCCCGCTGCGTTCCACGGCGGCCAGCATGGCTTCACAGTCATCTTGAGTCGTCGCGAGGGGCTTCTCGCAGAGCACGTGCTTGCCGGCGTCGAGGCACGCCTCGACGGGCTCCCGGTGGGCGAAATCGGGCGTGGCAACCACGACGGCGTCCAGATCCTCGGTGGCCAGCATGGTGTCGGCGTTCGCGTGAACTGACGACAAGCCGTGCTCAGCGGCAACCTGAGCGGCCTTGCCCTCGTCGAGGTCGCACACGGTGCACAAGTCTGCGACTTCGTAGTCCGCCAGCACCTTGGCGTAACGTGCGCCCATCACTCCGGTGCCAATGATCGCCATACGCTGCACTGTCACTCACCTGCCGTAGCCGGCGCAATCCCGCTGAAGGGGTCAAGAGGCAGGTTACGCCTCCAATGTCCCCTATTCTTCGGAGCAGCCGTCATGGCGAGATGCGCCACCCGGAAACGATGAAGATCTCCGCGCTGAGGTTCGCCGGCTCTCTCTACTGAGGCAAGCGACTCCGCCGAAGCGGCTATGTCGCTCGCGCGAAGGCGGAAGGCTGGCGGGGAACTCGTGCTTCGCAGCGAAGCCCTGCTTCGCAGAGTAGTAGGGCATCCCCGCCCTACAACTCGGCCTGCGGCCGAATCTTCGGGGTAGTCCTCATGTTCCGTTGGGACACCCGGTGAGTTTCGGGGAGAGATCGCGAAACTCCACGATGAAGATGCATCCGCGCGCCGTCGCCTTCTTGATGCTTTTCCTTGACGCTACTTAGGCATCTTCACCGCCATGCACTGCTTCGAGGGGGCGGGGGCGCAGATGCTAATGATGCTTGCGTTCGGGACGTCCACTTTGGCCCCGAGCGCCTCGCACGTCCACCGCAATGGCACCATCGTCTTGCCCTCGACGATCATCGGCGGGACGGGGAGTTTCTTGTCTCTGCCGTTCAGCTTAGCCTTGCTGGAGCCGACGCGCATGGCGATCTTGGTTTTGCCCCTGGTAATGGCGATGGCCTTGGTGCGCTTGTTGAAGTTAACCTTCGCCCCCAGGAACTTCGCCACGGGCTCCAGATCGACAAGCACATGTGCCTTCGATCTGACTGTCTTGGCCTGCCCGAAACCGACCTGCGCGATACCGGACGTGGCGGCAGCGATCATCGCTCCCGCAACAGCCAACACTGCATATCGTGTCGCGGCTCGCCCTGACATCGGCCTCACCCTTTCGGTTGCCCGTCTGAGGCGCATAGACCCCCGGCGGCTCTCACTTACCTCGTTTCCCAGCGTAGTCCCACTTTGCGTGAGACACGTAACAGTCTTTTCGCACCGAAACGGTTATATTCCTGTCGTTCTGATTCGTGCGGGTGGCAGCACCAAAGAGACCGGTTTGGCCACGTCGCGCCGTCCTTCCCGCCCGACGTTTTCTGAGGCGCTTTTTGGCGAGGGTGGGGCCGTAACCCCCGCTATCGGTTCCGCTCTCGCCGTTTGTCTTTGCTCTCCTCGACGTCCCCACAGAACGGTCAAGGCTTGACGAGTATCTTCACGGCCTCATCCGGGCCCTTGGACGCCAGTTCGAACGCACCGATAACGTCGTCGAGTGGGAACGTATGGGTCATCATCGGCTCGGGCCGCAGCTTCCCCTCGCTGATGCGGCGGATGACATCGGGGAAGAGATTCGCGTTCATTCGCGATCCGAGAAAGTCGAGCTCCTTCCGGACGAACATGCTCGCGGGCAGCGCCACGTCCTCGGCGATGACGCCCAGCACGACGACCCTGCCCGCGGCCGAAACCAAGTCGAGCGTCTGGCGCAGGGTCTCCGGAATGCCCACTGCCTCGATGACGACGTTGGCGCCGGCAGCTTCCGTCCATTCCTCTACGGCGCTCAGGAAATCCCGCTCGTTGACGTTGACCACCAGGTCGGCACCGAACTGCTCCGCCAGCTTGAGCCGGGACGCGCACGCGTCGGCGATGGCCACCTTTGCGCCCTCCAGCTTGGCCTGCTGAAGTGCGCACAGTCCGATGGCGCCCGCGCCGATGATGGCCACCGTCTCGCCGGCCGTGACCCGACCGCGCCGCGTCGCCTGTAGGCCGATGCTCAGCGGCTCGATCAGCGCCCCCGTCTCGAAGCTCATGTCGTCCGGGATGTGGTGCGCGTTGCCGGCGGGCACGCTGAGGTACTCGCGAAAGCCGCCGTCGCAGTGCACACCGAGGCACTGCACGTCCGCGCAGCAGTTGCCGCGGCCCAGGCTGCACGCATAGCAGTGCCCGCAGCTCAGAGTGGGATTCACCGCGACCCGGTCGCCCTCGGCGAACCCTTCGACCCCCGGGCCCACGCCGGCCACTACCCCGGAGAGTTCGTGCCCCGGCACGCAGGGATAGGAGACAAACACCAGGTTGCCGTGGTAAATGTGCACATCGCTGCCGCAGATGCCCACGGCCTGTACGCGCACCAGCACCTCGGCCTCCCCCGGCGTGGGCACGTCCGTGTCCGCCAGTCGGAGCTTCCCGGGCTCTTCGACGATCAGGGCTCGCATTGGGTGTACCTCACTGCAGATCAGTGTGGGGCAGGCAGCCGCCGCGGCTCAGTTGCGCCGCCCGGCAAGGCTGATATAGTAGAGCAGCGTCAATATCGCCATGGCGGCCGCTGCAACGTACGTGAGGGCAGCCGCGTTCAGGACGCTCTTCACCGCCGGGGCCTCGTCCCGGGATACGATCCCCGTCTCCGTAAGCATCTTCATGGCTCGGCTGCTGGCGTTGAACTCGACCGGCAGCGTCGCCAGCGAGAAGAGCACCAAGACGCTGAACAGCACGATCGCGACGTTCATCAGGACGTCCCATTGCATCAGGAAGCCGAGGAAGAAGATAATCGGCGCGAACTGGGCGCCGTTGGCGAAATACACTACGCCGGTGCGGAGCACCATTGCCTTGTAGCCGGTGGCGTGCTGTACGGCGTGTCCCGCCTCGTGGGCCGCGATGCCGACGGCCGCCAGGGACCGGCCTCCGTGCACGTCGGGCGAGAGGGCAAGCGACCGGTTCAGCGGATTGTAATGGTCCGACAACGGTCCGCGGGCCATACCGATCGTCACGCCCTGAGCGCCGGCCGGCACTCGCCCCCAGGCGCCGCGCCCACCGCCGGCGGGAATGCCCTGGCTCAGCAGCACGTGCGCGGCCGCCTCAGCGCCGGTCACGCCGCTGCGCACAGCCACTCGGGACAGCCGGGCGTAGGTGCTCTTGACCTTGTATTGGGCGTATATCGCCAGCAGAATCGCCGGGGCCACGTAGACCAGGTACATCGGGTCGAACAGAAACATTCTCCATCACCACGCAGTAGTATACCCGCCGATGCGCCCTTCAGGCAAGGGACTGCGTCTGACGCTGCGGGCCGTCCGCAGGTGGACGGTTCTGGGTAAGGGTCCGGCCCGGTCGCAAGGGGAGGCCTCACGACAGTTGAAGGGCGAAGTAGACGGCGATACCGGCGAAGAAGAGCGCCATGACCAGCTTCGTCCCGGCGGCGTGGCGCTGCGCGACAGCGGCCAGCGAGGACGACGTCACGCCCAAGTAGGCCGCGCCGGTGATGGCCAGCAGCGGAAGGATGAAGGCGAAGTTGTAGATGGCGAGCCACATTATGACGCGCTGCTTGAGACTGGGTACGTCCGTGACGAAGGCTACCGCGGGCAAGTAGACCTGGCCGGTGCAGACGAGCTCGACGCACGACACGATCAGACCGGCAGTGAACGCCCCAACGCCGATCAGCGACGCCCTCGTCCGCTCTCGGATAACGGCGTGAATGCGGCGCTTCAGGCCCGTAGGTAGCTGCAGCGTGACGGCTTCGGCCCGGCCCTCCCGCAGCCTGCGGAAGTCGAGGAAGCTGAACACGGCGAATACGCCGGCCAAGATGAGCATCACGGCGTATACCACCGTTCTGAGGACGTCGATGTTCTTGATGCTCATTATCAGCTTCGCCAGGCCGATGCCGATGCCGAAGTACAGCACGTATATACCGGCGGCAAAGGCCAAGCCGGCCACGAGCACGTCTCTGCCCTGGCGACCCAGAAAGGCGAGGTATGACATGAAAAAGACCAGCGTGGCGATGGCGCAGGGATTGACGCCATCCACCAGGCCAAGGGCGACGACAGCGAGAGGGCCGTAGGAGCTGAAGTAGCGCCGGATTGCCGTGTCTGCCTTCGCCAGGGCGACCTCATCCACGTCCCACACACGCTCTGAGGCCGCCGGGCCCTGGGCCGCGATGTAACCATTGAGCGCAGAGGGGGGGAGGTTCGCCTCCGTGATCCACTGCCGACCGATGACGATCACCGGGGGACGCAGGCGCTCGATGTACTTGTCCGGTACCTCGAGCCGCATCATGGTTGCGCGGAAGATCCTGAAGGTGTCTTGCTCGTGCCATTCGAAGATCTCGAGGTGCACATTGGGGCGCTCGCGGGCGTAGTCGCTGAGCTGGTGCTCGGCGTGCCGGCACCGGCTGCAGCGCAGATCGTCAAAGTAGCAAATGTAGATTTCCGGCGGCCGTCCGGCCGACGCAGCGGCTCCCGACTCGGATGCCCCGAGCTCTGGCTGTCCCAGGACGGGGCCGGAGAGCGGCGCAGACGATGCCAGGAGGATGATGAGACAGAGGTGCCAGACACGTGCCGCTTTCATGCTATGAACCCGTGAAAACTGTTTGCCGCATGGTTTCAACAGGCCGGGCGTGCGGCCAGTTCCTGCGCCAGATCACGGAACGCCCACCCTGGTGGCCGATCGCACGGGTGGTCGTCCCTGAGCGCAAGGAGGCTTCGCACCATGCCGCGCCGCCGCAAGCGATTTGAGCGAGTGACCCAGAACGTGTTTCTCTTCCGCGACACGTGCAACGTCTACGTGCTGCGAGATGGATCGGACGCGATACTCATCGACTTCGGCAGCGGCGACGTGCTCCAGCACCTGAGGGAGATCGAGGTACGACGGGTGGCGTGGGTTCTGCACACGCACCACCATCGGGAGCAGTGCCAGGGCGACCGTCTGCTGCAGCCGAAGGGCATCAAACTGGCCGTCCCGGCCGGGGAGTTGCTGTTGTTCTCGGGCGTCGATGAGTTTTGGAAGCGTCCCGAACGCTTCTCGGTGGTCGGCGCGCCCTACTGCCGCCCGCTGCGCGAGCGCGTGCCGGTGGACCTGACCATCAAGGATGGGGAGAACTTCCGCTGGCGCGGCTTCGATCTTCAGGCCTTCGCGGGCCCAGGACACTCGCCCGGAGCCATGTACTACCTGTGCGAGGTGGGCCGCCGGACGCTGGCCTTCTGCGGCGACTCGGCTCTTGCAGATGCCAAGCTCCACACGTACTACGATTCTGAGTGGGACTATGGGTACGCCGAAGGGCTGATTACGCTGCTCCGGACCCTGGCCCGCCTTCACGCGGAGCGCCCGGACGTGCTGTGCCCGTCGCACGGCGGCGTGAGCAGGAAGGCGGATCGCGATCTGCGCCTGCTGCGGCAGCGGCTGCGCGCCTTCATCTACGATCTCCTGCTGCGCCATTGGGACAAGGACACCAATCCGTACGATTCCTGCACCGTCAGCCGGCGAACGCCCATCGCCGGAGTCCGGCAGGTGTCCGAGCATCTGTTCAAGCTCGACCGGCGGAACTGCTACATCATCCTCGCCGACAGCGGCCACGCGCTGTTCATGGACTGCGGCCTCGGAGCGGCGGAGGCGTCCACGCAATGGCTTGGCCGGAAATTGGACGAGATGCGGCGGCACTATGACCTCCGCGCGGTGGATGCGGTAACCATATCGCACTATCACTACGACCACATCACCACCATCCCCCACGTGGTGACCCACTATGGGGCGGAGGTATGGTGCTTTGAGAACATGGTGGAGGTCATCGAGCATCCACGGCGCTTCAATCTGACGTGCCTCACGGGGCCCGCGCAGGGCGTCGGGGGAATCCCGGTGGATCGCGTGCTGCACGACGGCGAGACGGTGGAGTGGGAGGGTTTCCAGATCAAGATCTTCCACCTCCCCGGCCAGACGTGGTATGGCATGGGCGCGGCGGCGGAGATCGACGGCCGAGTCGTAGCCTTCACCGGCGACAACATGTTCTGCAGCCCGAACCGGTCCGGTCACGACGCCTTCATAGCCCGCAATCGTGGCATACTCGAGGAGGGTTACATCAAGTGCGCCAGGACGCTTCTTGAGATCGATCCCGACCTCATACTCGGGCAGCACGCGCAGGAGATTCCGGAGCCGCGGCGGCAGTTGCGGCAGCTCGCGGAGTGGGGCCAGGCGTTTCGGCGGGCCCTCAAGCGCCTGAGCGCCTACCCGGAGTACGAGTACTTCATTGATCCGTACTGGGTGAATCTGCATCCATATCGGACTCGGTGCCGATCGGGGGACGAGCTCACGCTCACGCTGACCGTCGTCAACCACGCGCGCCGAAAGCGAGCCGCGGGGCTCGAGGTGATGGGCCCGGAGGGGTGGGAGATCACTCCCAAGTCCTTCGACGCCGAGCTGCCGCCTCGCGGACAGGTGGAGCAGCAGATCGTCGTGCGTGTTCCGAGGGCGGCGGAGCCCCGACGATACATCTTCACCACCGATGTCACCCTGGACGGCGAGCGCTTCGGGGAGCTGTTCGATGCGATGGTGGATGTAGTGTGAAGCGCGCTGGAGACACGGAGGCATGCCGATGGACATCATTCTGCCGGGCGGGCTGGTAATCGATGGCACCGGCTCCCCTGGAGTCAAAGCGGACGTTGGCGTCCGCCAGGGAGAGATAGCCGCCGTCGGGGACCTGGCCCACGTCGCCGCCGCGCGGCGCATTGACTGCCGCGGGCAGGTAGTCTGCCCGGGCTTCATCGACATGCACGCGCACTCCGACCTCAGCATACTGGTGGCGCCTGAGGCCGACAGCAAGGTGCACCAGGGCGTCACCACGGAGATCTGCGGCCACTGTGGAATGACGCCGTTCCCGGTAGCCGAGCAGCATAAGGAGGCGCTGCAGAGCGTATGCGCTTTCATTGCTGCAGACGTGCCGTGGGACTGGAAAACGGCAGACGATTACTTCCGGCGCCTGGCGGACGCTCGCCCGTCAGTGAATATCGGCACACTGGTGGGCCACTCCGCGCTGCGGGGTGTGGCGATGGGATTCGGGGCAGATGAGCCCATGCCTGAGCACATCGACGTCATGTGCCGAGCCGCGCGAGCCGCCCTTGACGCCGGCGCCGCCGGCATCTCCTTCGGCCTCGGCTATGCTCCCGGCTCGTACGCCAACACAACGGAGCTTGCGGCGCTGTGCCGGGTGGCCGCCGAGTACGGCCGAGAGTGCGCCTTCCACCTCCGAAGTGAGGGGGCCCAGCTAGTCCCCGCGCTGCAGGAGGTCCTCGATCTGGGCGGGGAGACCGGCGCGCGCCTGCAGATCGATCATCTCAAAGCCACGTGGCCTCCTAATTGGGGGAAGACGGCCGGCGCCCTCGAGACGCTGGAATCCGCCGCTGGAGAGGGAGTCGATGTCGCCTTCGATGCGTACCCGTACACCGCCGGCAGCCGCCACCTGAGCGGGTCTCTACCAGGGTGGGCCGTGGCGGGCCCGCCAGACAAGTGGCTGGAGCGACTCAAGGGCCCGGCCGTGCGCGCGCGGGTCCGCGCGGAATACACCTCCGGCGAGGAGGGCGACGTCGGCGATGACCTTTCCCGTACCGTCATCGCCGCCGTCGGGCCGGCGGGCAACCAGACGCTGGTGGGCAAGAGCATTCTGGAGATCGCAGACGAGCGCGGGGCCGATGCGGTGGACACGATGATGGATCTGATCGTGGAGGAGCGCAACCGCATAGGGGTGGTGATAGAGTCGATGTGCGAAGAGGACGTAGTGCGCGTGCTGGCGCACCGAATGGGCTGCATCGCCACGGACGGCATCGGCGTCGCACCTCGTGAGCCCTTCAGCGCCTGGCGGCCGCATCCGCGCTCCTATGGCACATATCCGCGTTTCCTGGGCTGCTACGTGCGAGAGCGACGGCTGCTGCCGCTCAAGGAGGCCATTCGGAAATGCACAGCTCTCCCGGCGGCCCGCCTCGGGCTGTCTGATAGGGGCCAGGTGAAGGCCGGCTTTGCGGCCGACCTCGTGGTGTTGGACCCCGCGCGCATCATCGACCGGGCAACCTACGCGGACCCGCACCAGTACCCGGACGGCATCAGCCACGTTCTGGTGAACGGGGAGGTCGTCATCGACCACGGTGAGCACACCGGAGCCCGGCCGGGCGCGGTGTTGCGCCTCCCGTGATGGTCGGTGGACGTCGGCCCACTGGCGCCCGAGTGCCCTACTCCTGCTCGAAGCGCCTGCTCACGGCATCCACCGTTATCACGTACACCGGGGCGCCGACGAGCAGCACGAAGGGCGCCACGCCGATGGCCCAGACCGGTGAACTCGCGGCCACGAGTGGAGTGGCAGTGATGGCCAGCGAACACGGCGCCAAGATGCCGACACCGTAGACCACGACCAGCCGGAGGCGCGATCCCGTCTCTGCCATCGCCGCCACGCCGATGCCGGCACAGGCAAGCAACGCAGCCACCTCGAGCGCCAATGCGTACGCCGCAATGGGTCCGGGACCAACGGGGCGCGCCTGGGAGATGTAGACCAACAGGGGCAATTGGCAGAAGAAGGTGAGGGCAAGCGGGTGCAGGCACGCGAGCACCTTGCCCAGGACGATCTGGTGCACGGACAGACGGGTGATGCGCATTAAGTCCAGATTGCCTGTCCGACGCTCGGCCGCTATGCCGGCGGCGGCCAGAGCCGGTGCGGCCGCGAGGACGAAGGCAATCTGGGCGCCGACAACGGCCCAAACGAGGGCGGCTTCGGCCCTGACGTACTGCTTCGTGGTGATGACCAAACCCAGCGCCCCCGCAGAGACGATCACGCCGGCAGCCGGCCAGATGAGCAGGCGCCAACTGCGCCACCGCGTGCGGATCTCACGCATGAAGATCGGATTTGGCTCCAGCGTCCAGGCCGACAAGCCGTGCCTTGCCATTCCCACTGCGCGCGCCTCCGTGCAGTCGCAAGCGACCGTTGGCTGATCTTCGTGCCAGGCGCGCGCTCGACCTGCCCAATGGGCCGGGAGGGGGGCGGAGGACCGCGGGCGAAATGTGGCCGGCAGCATCGCTTTAGAACGGAGAAGTCGAATGGCCCAACACTATCTGTCCATCGACACACCGGCTGTATTGATCGACGTCGCCATCCTGCGCGCCAACATCGCCCGCATGGCCGAGATGGCCCAGACGGCGCAGCTCGAGCATTGGCCGCACACCAAGACGCACAAGATCCCTGAGATCGCCAAACAGCAGGTCGCGGCCGGGTCGCCGGGCATTTGCGTGGCCAAGATCGGCGAAGCAGAGGTGATGGCCAAAGCCGGCCTCGGCCCGATCTTCATCGCCAATCACATCGTCGGCGAGGCAAAGCTCGCCCGCCTCGCCCAGTTGGCACAGGACGTGGAGGTCTCCGTGTGTGTGGATAGCATGGCAGCCGCGGAGCCCCTCTCGGCAGCCTTCGAACGTCGTGGTGCGCGTCTCCAGGTTCTCATGGAGATCGACACCGGTGCGCACCGGTGCGGGGTGCCGCCCGATGGCGCCCCCGCACTCGCCCGCAAGCTGCTCCCCCTACCGGGCCTCGAGCTCGCCGGCATCATGACGTATGCCGGGCTACTTCCCGGCAAGTTCTCGGAGGACGACCAACGACAGGTCGCCAAGCTCGAGGCAGAGACCATGGCGCGGGTGGCTGAGGAGCTGCGCGCCGTCGGGGCCGACATCCGCCGCATCAGTGGCGGCTCCACGCCGCGGGCACGGTTCTATGGTGCCGGCTGTGGCCTCACGGAGTTCCGCCCCGGCACGTATGTGTACAACGACGTGAACTGCATCGACCTGGGAGCAGCCACGGAAGCGGACTGTGCCTTTACCATCCTGGCGACGGTGGTGAGCAGGCCTGGCGCTCAGCGGGCCACGTTGGACGCCGGCTCCAAGGCGCTCACGACTGACGCGGCGAAGATCAGCCCCGGCCACGGGCGCGTCCTCAAGTGCGCCGGCGCGGCCATCACGCACCTGGACGAGGAACACGCATACGTGGACTTGTCCGAGGCCGAGCACGAACTGGCCATCGGCGACAAGGTGCGCATTGTCCCCAATCACGTCTGTCCCGCATCCAATCTGCACGACCGGGCGTACATCATCGAGAGGGAAGAGGTCGTCGAGATCCTGCCCATCGCCGCGCGCGGCCGCTCGCAGTGAGCACGGCTGAGGGCCGGCGCGGTCCACCGGGCGCAGCTCGGCGCGTCGTGTTGGCCTTTGCGTGGTGGGTGTCACAATTTAGGCGGCCAAAACTGGTGGGCCACGCGGGGCGAAACAGACGGTTGACAGTGGGCTGGGCATGGTATAGGGTGACACCGGGCGGGAAAAGGCGATGGCGTATCGGAACATTCTTTCGCCGGGCATGTTCGTAGTAGCACCCGAGCCGGGCGTGGCATTTGGGGGCGACGCTAACACTGGCAGCGCGCAGCACACGCCGCGGGGCGGCAATGTCCCGTCGTGAAAGGGGATGTAAGAAGAGCATGAGAAGGTGTGTGGCTGGTTTCACGCTGATTGAGCTCTTGGTCGTGATCGCGATCATCTCTATTCTCGCGTCCATTCTGTTCCCGGTCTTCTCGCGCGCGAGAGCCAAGGCACGACAGTCGGCGTGCATAAGCAATGAGAAACAGATACTTCTGGCGCTTAAGATGTACTGCGAGGATTTTGATGAGACACTTCCGCTCGGCGACTACGTGCCGGTGAACGGCGAGGACGGGCTGTTCGTGCAGGGCCGCTGGCAATGGTATGACATGGCGTTCGACTACGTCCGGAACTCGGAGCTATATAGGTGCCCTGAGGTGAGGAGGTTAATGCCCGGGTATGGCATGAACGAGGCGGCAGCGGGCCTGTCATTGGGGGCGTTCTACGACTCCTCGATAAAGATCATTATTACAGACATGTGGAACCGTGCCTCGCAGGATGACAACCCCAACCCGGGCGAGTGGCGGGTGCATTGGAACGGAGGCGACCTTGCCGCGGGCAACGTGGACGTTGACCGTCATAACAATGGTGCCGTATATGGCTTCCTGGATGGGCACGTGAAATGGCACAAGGAAGCCGCGGTCAAGCGAAGGAACTCCGCGGGCGACGTGCTCATGTGGGATCCGGAGGCGGAGCCGGACTAGTCTGTGGGACGCGCGAGTGGGCAGGGGCGGTCGCGCGCCCGGGTCGTCTCAATCTGCCGTGGCTGTCTACGGGGCCGTCTCGAGACCGAGGCGGCCCGAGTCTTTTGGGTGCTATGAACCCGCATTGCCCATATCGCCGGGGAGGTTCTCAGTAGGGATGCCAAGAAGCTGACTGCAGACGGGCCGCAGCGGGCATCGCAACAATGACCGCCGGAGGCACCCAATGGGTGAAAGCCAACAGGAGCAGTTGAGCCTGGGCTTCGACGCTGGGGTGCGGCTGGAGTTTGTGGGCAGCAAGATCACTTCCGACGCCGGATTGGTGGCGCACCGCGAGCTGGATGAGAAGCTAGGACTGACGGAGATGTCGGGTCAGTTTCTGACGGAGCAACGGTCGGGACGCAATGTCCAGCACCACCTGGTGCCGCTGATCCGGCAGTCGGTCTACAGTCGGCTGGCGGGGTATCCCGACACTGGTGCTGCCGAAGGAGATGGCGCGTTGGAGCCTGACGAGTCTTCGCGAGAAGCTGGTGAAGATCGGGGCCAGGCTGATCCGTCACCCCCGGCGGCGGCCTCTACCGGGCGGCGCTTGCTGTGGACCGGGCTCCGACCACGGTGACGATCTCGAGGTAGTCGGCAGGGAATTCCGGGGACACAATACCCATTTCTCGATGACACGCTCCCGCCGTTGCCGCCAAGCGCGGAAATGGGTACTATGTCCCCGGATTTCCAAACGCCCCATCCAGCCCCGTTTCCACGGTTGTGGATAACCTCCGGGGCTCAGCCAAGCCCCCGGATGTTAGGGTGCTTTCGGCGGGGGAGGCCTGACTCCTCCTCGGAACAGCTTGCGTCCGCGGACGGAGGCGTCGGGGCGCCGGAGCACGAACTGATGGTGGACATTGCCATAGCGTAAGGGGCTGTAACCATGTTCGAAGGATTCTTTGAAGGCAAGAGGACTCTCGTGACGGGTGCCGTAGGCGTGTGCGGCTCGTGGCTTGCCTTGGAGCTTCTGGAGGCCGGAAGTGATGTGGTGGGGGTGGACGTGAGGGAGCCAGAACCGCACTCCAATGCGTATGCCGCGGGGCTACGGGAACGCATCAAGCTGGTGCAGGGCGACGTGACCGACTTGGACCTCATGCGGTCCCTAGTGGCAGAGGTGGACTGTATCTTCCATCTGGCGGCTGTCGCGCTCGTTGGGGAGGCGCGACGTGAGCCGCTGGAGGCTTACCGCACAAACACACTCGGTGCTACGACCGTGTTGGAGGCACTTCGGCTGTCGGACTCTCCCAAGCCAGTCGTGATGGTAACGACGGACAAAGTATACAGGCCGAAGGGCGGGGAGGTGTGGGTGGAGACGGACCCGCTTGTGGCCAGTGGGCCCTATGCCGTGGCGAAGGCATGCGCTGAGTTCATCATTGCTGATTACTACGAGACCTACTTGCGTCCGTTGACTACGCCCCTCGGCATCGGGCGTTCAGGTAACATACTCATCGGTGGCGACTTCAACTCCAGCGAAAGAACGAGCGGGGCAGGGCGGATCTTCGTGGACTGCTTCGAGGCGCTCATGCACGATCGCCCGCCGGAGATATACACCCCAAACTTCACCAGGCCGTACACGTACGGACTCGATACGCTGACCGGGTACATGACGTTAATGAGTAAGCTGGGTTGCGACGGTGTGGACGGGGAAGCGTTTAACTTCGGGCCGCATGAGGAGTACGGGGTAGAGAACGGCCTGCTGGCCACGAGGATCTGCGAGCTCTGGGGCAGCGGCGTCATGTGGAAGCGCGGCCCCGGACGTGATGAGCCATTCGAGAAGCAATCGCTATCTTGGGACAAGGCCCGGGAGAGGCTGCAGTGGAAACCGGCATACACACTGGACGAAGGGCTGCGGGACACCGCACGGTGGTATAAGGAGTGGGCCAGCAACGGTGAAGGAGCTGCGGAAGGGTCCATGCACGAGTTCAACATGGGGCTACTCGCCGAGCATCGCAATGCGGCGCGCCGACTCGGCATTGAGTGGGCGTGCGACGCGGGAGGCTGACCGTTGATGATGCCAGCGAGCGTCAGCCATTTGGTCCGCCACGGGAATGCAGGGCGATTGGCCCCCTCGGATGCCGCCGCCCGGCGGCGGCTGTGAGGCTGCCACGCTATGCCTGGTGTGGCGCCGCCCTACGCAAGTGTGGATCTATACGCTTCACGAGTTCCTTAAGTCCTGCATTCTCGCACGTTGACGAGCAGCGTACGGCGTCATACCTCACAAGGGGAAGGGGAAGGTTCCCGGGCTCAGAGTCACGCACGCATGGAATCAACTGCCTCGGGCGCTTCAGGCCGCAGGAGCACCGTTCGTTGCGCAGCAGCATGTGGAACGCACGAGACTCGTACATAGGCCACGGACACTTGAGATTGCGAGGATCAGTGGCAACGGCCACGAGGCAAGTTGCGCTCTCTATCGCCTCGTCGATATCCTGCGGGCGCAGGCGGCGATCGGCTTGGTCGCTGAGGAACACCCTCCACTCGGTGCGCTCGGCGAGGTATTTGTGGACGCGTTTGGCGAAGCGTACATCCTTACGGCTGAAGCTGATTAGGACGTCGCAGCACGCTGCCTCGGTCTTGGATCGTCGAGGCCGCTGCCTCTCTCGTTGGGTGTGTCTCTCTAGTATGCTTCTGGTGACTGGGCAGAGGCCGAACTTCGCCTTGTCCTCGATCTCCTGCCACTCTTGCGCCCGGCGCTTGCTTATGTCTCTGTCTATGTGAGCTATGTACTCATCGATGACGTTCCGCCACTCTCCTTTCTCGCGTGAGTGCCCGCTGAAGAAGAGGCGGTCGGGGACGCATTCGCTCTCTGGATCGCCACTGAGCAAGTCACTCCTGTTCGTCTTGAATAGGCCGATTACCCTATTGAGAAGATGCCCGTCGACAATTTCCCCGTCGCACAGGATCACATCGTCATCGAGCATGCACCTTGCCACTCTGTCGACCTCGATGCCATAGTCGCTCGCATTTATGTTTATGAAGCACCCCCGCAAGACGTCCTGCATCTCGCCCTCGAAAGAGACTTCCACCTCATCCGGGCCGTGGAGCCAGCGAAGCGGGATCGTCGATTCAGAGAAGCCGCCGACATCCTTACCTGGGAAATTGGCCTCCCAGATCCTGCGCGCCACCTCAAAATCCGGATGGTCCAGGCGCCTCCCAGCGTCGTCCTCGAACACGTACCGTTTCTCCTTGCACGGGTCGAGTGAGATCAACTCTTCACGGAGTTCCCGGTCGACGGCGAAGAGGGGATTACGGAGTTCGTGGCGCGTGTCGCACCCACCGTTGGCGATGTTCCAGCCCACCGGGAATATGTCCCGGTAGAAGAAGCAGTAGTAGTCGTCCCTGCCGATTCTCAGGATCGGAAGCGTGCCTCCGCTGGCGTAGCGGAACGGAAAGTCAGAATCCTCGAACGAATATCTGGCTCCAACGCGGTGGATGAGGAAGTCATCCAGCAGTCGCTGGTACCTCTCTGCTGCTCGTCGGAAGTCAGGTATAGTCTCCCGAACGCCGTCCTTGGCCTGAGGGAGCCATATAGTCGGCGAGTCCTCGGAGACGCATACCCTGAGTCTCGATCCCTCATCGGTCCTCTCGAGCGTAAACGCGCACAGAAGCACTTCCAGGAAGCGGTTCTCCGCGTAGCGGAGCTTGCGGACTCCACCCAAAGATAGCCAGTCCATGCTCTGTCCCTCCAACCAATGGGATGTCCCAATGCCGATGTCGTCCACCTCGTAGCGCACTGGGTGACCTTCTTCGGAGATGACCTCTATTTCTCCTGCGCGGTCGCGGTGCCCCGGTCCTACCCATCGGGGCCTCGCTCTATGTCCGCGAGCGCCTCCCGCGCCGTGTTGCGGACGTGTGGGCAGTCGTCCTCAAGGAGCTCGGTCAGCTCGGAGATTCCAGCCTCCCCTGGATCGCCGATACCGCCGAGAAGCCAGGCGGCTTGTTCGCGCCTCTCGTCATCCGTGTCGTGCAGGCATTCGATGAGGGCCGGCGCGGCCTCTGCCGGCGGACCGAAGATGTCGCCGAGGGCGCACGCAGCCTCCATGCGTACTTGACGCTCTTCGTGTTGCAGACACTTCGTGAGGGGCGGCACAGCTGCCTCGCCGATGGTGCGGATCGCGTCGAGCGCTCGCTGGGCCGCCCGGCCTGCGGCGCCCTCCCGGCACAACCACTCGATGAGCGGCGCCACGGCGGGGACCGCTGCGTCGCCGATGCGGCCGAGAACCCAGGCAGCCAGCTCCGCCGTTTGGTAGCCTCTGTCGTGCAGGCATTCGACGAGGGCAGGTACCGCGCTGGCGGCCCCCGGGCCGATGTCGCCGAGCATGGAGGTGGCCAGAAACCGGACGTCCGGGTCCTCGTCGAACAAGCACCTGACGAGAGCGGGCGCGACATCGGCCCTGAGGTCGTCGATGTTGTCGAGCGCTCCCACGGCGCGTAGCCGTACAGTTGCCTCCGCGTCGTGGAGGGACTGGCGCAGAGCCGGCACCGCCGCCGCGTGGTTGAGTCCGCCCAAGGCGAGAGCGGCGGCGGCGCGTGTTCCCGGGTCCTCGCTGTCGAGGCGGATGAGTTCCGCGCGGACCTCGTCGGGAACGGGACCATCGGGCGCTGCTACATCTAGGATCCGTCGTATTCCCTCGTCCCAGTCCTGCCATAGGTCCACCCGCTGCAGGTCACGGAGCGTCTCGCCAGCGCCAATGACGTTCTCTGGTATCTGACAGTCCGATAGTCGGACCGGGATGAACCATGCCGTGTCGCGGCGTCTGAGCCGCAGCTCCTCGCAGGCGACAATCAGTTCCTCGTTCATGTAGGTCGCGGACCGTGCCCAGTACTCGTCTGAAAAG
This sequence comes from Armatimonadota bacterium, assembly GCA_030601885.1. Lineage (GTDB taxonomy): Bacteria > Armatimonadota > Zipacnadia > JAUWAU01 > JAUWAU01 > JAUWAU01. The sequence goes on along the minus strand of JAUWAU010000001.1, from coordinate 126,381 downwards.
CAGGCTACGAAGAAATTCCCATCACGAATGTGCTGGCGAATCTTGTCCTTCCAGCGTACGCCCCCTGGGATGCGCTTGTCCCACCAGACGTCGACGCCTGCCTTTTGCAGGTCGTCGACTAAGCGCGCCACCTGCTGAAGGTCCTCCCTAACATAGCACACGGACACCTTGGGTCGTCGCAATTGGTCGGGAGCCATTCTATCCACCTTCTCCGCTGCGGCCTCCTATACCAGCTTCCCCACATGCCACGGCACAACCTCTCAAACCCAGGGCAAAGCCATGCAAAGGTTCCCCCTCCTCCCACCGTGAACTCCCGCCCCGATTGATCGACCGTTCAGGGCCATGGGGTGCACCATGAACCTCCTCGCCATCGTCGGCAGCTACCGCAAAGACAAGACCATCGACACGCTCCTCGACAGCGCCATCGAGGGCGCGAGGGCGGCCGGTGGATTCCGCGGACACCATACCAAATTATTGAGTTCTCGAGAGGGCGTCACACCTGATTCCCGGGCACCGTGCTCAATCGCTGCGTCGATGCTTCCACGGGCCCTTGCATCCACGCTTCTGTGGGCGAAGCGTGATGAGAACTGGCCACGAGTCGCTGAAAGCTTCGCAGCAATGGCGGGAGCCTTCGCTGCGCACAATTCCAGCGGGGCTACTTCCCCCGGCCAGCGCCCGTCTTTGTGCTGACTATCGCCATGACTTGCTCGCGGTTGTCTTGGAACTGCAGGTAGATGCCGCGAAAGCCCTCCAGCCGCGACGGGTGAGAGAACGGACTGAGCAAGACTCCGCGCGCGTCCACACGGTGGCTGCGTAGCGCCATCCAGTCCCGCCGCGTAGTCCCGAAGGGCCTCTTGACGGTGACATGGTCATCGCTCAGCGTGTACGTCGTGGGGAGGAAGAACGAGCTCAGGGAGCCAATAAGAAGCAGCGCCGAGAGGGCCACCCAGCCCACATGGCCGAAGGCCAGATAGACGACGCATAGAATAAGCAAAAGAAGCACGACGGTCGCCGTTGTGAGTCGCCAATCGCGAGCGCACGGCAGCACGCGCCAGCTCAGCTCGGCGCGCTCCGGCACAGCGGAGCGGGCGGCTTCTGCCGCCCAGCTCTTGGGAAGCTGCTTCGCGCGTTTTCGCGCGGTCCTCCGCGACCGCTGGGACTTTCTCGCCACGAGTAGCCGCACCTATTCGCAGATTGGGCGTCCGCAGCACCGCTCGCCGTGAGGCTTTCCTGGGCGGGCGGTCCGCTGCAGCTTGGGCACGTTTCGCCGACAGAGGGCTGCAGCCCTACCCTTTAATCCGGAGGCGGCTGCAGATGCTCAGAGATCGCGTTCTGGCAGCCGTTGTAGGCCTGCCCATCATCTGGGTAGTGGTGCACTACGGGGGGATGCGTCGCCCCGAGTACTGGTTCGGCGTGCCGCTGCTGGTGCTCTTCTCTGCCGTTGTCATCGAAGCGATGGCGGAGCTGTACCGGGCGATGCCGGCCAAAGGGGTACGCCCCCTCCCCGCCATCGGATACATGGCCGCCCTGGTACTTCTGGTGGGAACGTGGGTGCCGGGTGAGGCCGGCGCGTTCCTGTTCGCCGTGGCCTGGCTCATAGCCATCGTCGGCACGCTCACGGTCGGCGTGTTAGAGGGACGCATAGATGGCGCCGTGAGCAACGTTGCGGCCACCGTGTTCGGCTTCGCCTACGTGGGGCTGCTCTTCAGCTACTTCCTCCGGCTGCGCCTGATGGACATTCCGCTGGCCATGGACCGGCCGGATACGTGGAGCTTCTGGCGAGAATGCGGCGCGGCGTTCCTTGTCGTCATGGCCACCTGGTTGGCCGACAGCGGCGCCTACTTCATTGGAAAAACCTTTGGCAGGCGCAAGCTCTCGCCCGTCATCAGCCCCGGCAAGACTGTCGCCGGCGGTGTTGGCAACATCCTCGTCGCCATCGCCACCAGTGTCATCATCGGTGCCTTGATACACCTGTCTATGGTGCACAGTCTCATTGTCGGCCTCATCATCGGCACAGTGGGGCAGATCGGCGACCTCGCCGAATCGCTGCTCAAACGCGACCTGGGCATCAAAGACTCCAGCACCATCATCCCCGGCCACGGGGGAATCCTGGACCGCTGTGACGCACTCCTGTTCACCATGCCGGCGGTGTACTACTACCTGGCGGTATTCGTTGCGCCCTAGCAATCCGTCGCCTGTCCGGGGGGGCCGATGCGCATGCTCCTCATCGTCAACCCGCGCTCCGGCATGCTCGCCCGCGGCATGTGCCCCGAGGTTCTCGGCGAGAAGGTGCGGGCGCGTGGCCTGGACGTCTCCGAGCGCATGACGGCTGCGCCCGGAGATGCCGGCGCCCTCGCCCGCGAGGGTGCACGCCAGGGGTATGAGGCTGTCGTGGTCGCGGGCGGCGATGGCACGGTTCGGGAGGTGATAGATGGGCTTGCCGGGACTCAGGTCCCACTGGGGATCATCCCCACCGGAACGGGCAATGTGCTGCGGCGGCGCCTGGGGCTGCCGTCTGATGCGGATGCGAGTTGATGACCAGACCTGGGAGGGCCGCGCCTGGGCCGTGATCGTGGCGAACTCATCGAGCTACGCCTGGAAGCTGAAGCTCGTACCGGACGCCCGAGCGGACGATGGCTTGGTCGGAGACACGCCTCTGGCATGTGTCGCCGTGCCCGCGGCGCTGAACCTCATTGTCCCGTGAGCGCGCCGGCTGACGCCCGGCTCCCCGTGAGAGGTGCCCTGCAGCGAAAGCGCCGGGAGTGGGCCTCCCGGCGCATCTGTCGCTCAGTCCGTTCACGTCGCGTACGACGCTCAAGAAGCTGCCTCCGCCGCCTCCCGCCCTTCCAGGGACCACGTGAAGAGGGCGCTGATAGACTCCCCCGTGTGGATGTTTGCTATCGCCCGGGCGAAGAGTGATGCCACCGAGAGCACCTCGATCTTTGGCGCCTGCTCTTGCTCCTCGGGCGACAGCGGCACGGTGTCGGTGACGACTATCTCCTCGATGGGAGACTGTTGCAGCTTCTCAGCGGCATCGCCGCAGAAGATGCCGTGCGTGGCGGCGGCGCGGATGGACTTGACGCTGCAGTTGACCAGAAAATCGGCCAGCTCCAGCATCGAGCCGCCGGTGGCGATCTCGTCGTCGAACATAATGGCGTGCTTGCCGGAGACCTCGCCCACGATGCGTACGATCTCGGACCGGTCGCTGTGGCCCACCCGGCGCTTGTCTGCGACGGCAAGGGGCATATTCAGCCGCTCGGCATACACGCCGGCGCGCTTCGCACTGCCGGCGTCGGGCGCCACGGCCACCGTGTTGGCCATGTCCTCCCCGGCGAAGTAGTCACAGATGATAGGCGCGGCGCTGAGCTGGTCTACGGGAATACGAAAGAAGCCCTGGATCTGCGGTGAGTGCAGGGTCATGGTGAGCACGCGGCTGGCCCCGGCGGTCTCGAGCAAGTCGGCCACGAGGCGTGCCGTGATGGCGATGCGCGGCTCGTCCTTCTTGTCGGAGCGGACGTAGTGGTAGTACGGCATGACCGCCGTGATACGCCGTGCCGAGGCGTAGTGGAGGGCGTCGATCATAATGAGGAGCTCGACGAGGCTGGTGTCCACTGGGGGACAGCCCGTCTGCACCACGAAGACGTCCTTCTCGCGCACGTTCGCCAGGATGCGCACGAGCCGGTTGTCATTGGCGAATCGAAAGCTCTCCGAGGGGGATAATGCGATGCCCAGCTCGCCGCAGATCGCCTTGGCCAGCGCTGGGTTGGATTCGCCCGCGAACACCTTCAGCTCGTTCTGCATCGGCGCCTGCGGCCCTCCCCCCGGCGACACGAAATCGGGCGCCACGCGCACACGCGGCGACCAGTGAATTGTAGCACAGCGACCGGGCAGTGTCAAAGCGCGGCGCCACCGGAGTGAACCCGCAAGCGGGGAGGGAGCCTTGCTCCGCCGGTGCTTGGCATCGGGCTCGTCGCAGGGACTGACGAGTCGGTGAGCGAACATGCATGACTGGAGCTAACCCCTCCGCGGCAGTGGCGTGGGGACCCCTGCTTCGCGGAACCAGGTGCAGGTCAGGATGGACTTCTCCAGCTACAAACCGTCGCACGCCGAGAAGCTCGGGGCCATCGCGGCATCGGAAGAATGGCAGCGCTGGCTGGACTCTGATGCGGCGATGGCGAAGCTGCGGGATGAGCTGCTGACACCACCGGGGCATCCACTGCCGCAAAGCGTCGTCCCGGCGCAGCTCGAAGAACTCAACGGCGAGCGCGTCAAGGGCCTCATCGCCCGGGGCGAGCGAGACGAGGACGTGCTTCTCGCCGCGCTGTCCGCCTGGCCCACCGCGTGGCCTGAGGGCCAAGCGCCCAACATCACCTTCCTCGGGCTCAACCTCACCATGGCCTGTAACTCCGACCCGCGATGCGTCTACTGCAACCAGGTGTGGGTGGAGCCCACCACGCCGCCGGCCGCCTGGCGAAGGGCCATCGACAGCGTCACGGGCACGGAGCCGGGCAGGGGGCCATACATCTACATCAGCGGCGGCGAGCCACTGCTGATGGGCGATCTACTGTACGGCGGCGACGGCCTCATCCGCCGCGCCACCGGGCGCAACGCCGACGTCAACGTGAACACCAACGCGACGCTCATAACGCCGGAGGTGGCCCTGAAGCTCGTTGCAGCCGGCACGGCAGGGCTGCACATCTCCCTGGACGCGGCAGACCGTGAGACGCAGGACGAGCTGGCCGGCGCTCCCCGATTCGACTGCATTGTGGCCGGCATTCACAATGTGCAGATCGCCCGGGACGTTCTCGGCGTCACGCATCCGGTGATGCACATCAACTGCGTGATGACGAAGCTCAACGTCTTCCAGTTTCCCGAGTTGCTGCGCTTCTTGCTCGATATGAAACGGCTGCGGTCGGAGGGGCACGAGGGCCCGGCGCGCGGCGATCCGCTCTTCCGCGACCTCGGCGTGCATCTCATTCCCGTCGGCGGCGAGGAGAATGCCGCCATTCGGCCATCGAGGGGAGAGTTCAAGCGGTTCTTCACGGAGACGTGGGACCGGGCGTGCGAGGTGTGGGACGAGCACCAGAGCGAGGTCGGCACGCCGGAGGACGAGCGCATCGGCTTCAACGACTACGGCTTCTTCACCAGCCCATACCACCGGCCGCAGCACGCCGGTTCGCTCGACGAGTACGTGGCCGGCCTGGCCAGCGGCGTCCACTCGAGCCTCGCGCTCTGCGAGCGATGCTATGTGGCCCCGTCGCAGTCATACGTCTTTCCCGACGGCTCGCAGTACTGGTGCGGCGCACACACGGTCTCGCGCCCGGCGCCCATCGGCAATATCAACGATAGCGACGTGCTCGCCAACATCAGGGACAACATCGCCCAACTCGCGCAATACCCCAACGAGTACTGCCGCAACTGCGCCGCGGCGACGGTGTACATCAACCAGGACACCGAGAAGGTGCTGCGCAAGAAGATCGGGGAGTGGGTCCCGGAGTCAGACAAGGAGGCAGCGACAGCATGACGCCGCGCGAGCGCGCTCTGAGGTGCCTGGAGCACGAGCCAGCCGACCGGCTGTGCCTCGGTGGCAGTTTTCGGCCGGAAGTGTGGGAGGCGCTCAAGCAGCATTTCGGCACGGACAGAACGAACGAGATCACCGCCCAGTTGGGCATAAGCTTCCGTGCCGGCGTCGGAATGCGGCCGCGGTCGGAGTGGCTCGAGCGCTCCACGAACACTCCGCTCGGAAGAGGGATCCTGCACGAGGACGGCTCCGTCGAGGACGAGTGGGGCGTGCGGCAGATCGTCGATGGCAGCGGGCCGTACATGCGCTACGTCTCTCACCCGCTCGCCGACGAGAGCGCCCTCGACAGCTACGAGTTTCCCGACATCAGCGCGGCCGAGCGCTGGGAGGGCCTCGAGGAGCGCATTCGGGAACTCAAGGCAACGCACGTCGTGAGTGCCGGGACGGGGACGTTCTATCGCGACGCCTGGGGACTCCGCGGCCTCGAGCAGTGGCTGTGCGACATCGCGGAGGAATCGGCGTTCATGCTCAAGCTGCTGGATCGCATGCTGGAGTACAAGCTCGAGATCGTGGGTCGCTTTGCTGCAATGGGCGTTGACATGATCAGCATCGGCGGCGACATCGCCATGCACACGGGCCCGTTCATGAAGCCCGACACGTGGCGCAAGCACTTCAAGTGGCGCGATGCCGCCCTCATCGATGAGGCGCGCAAACACGGCGTGCAGCACTTCTTCCTACACAGCGACGGGAATCTGATGCCAATCCTGGACGACCTCATCGAGATCGGATTCACCGTCCTGGACCCGGTGCAGCCGGAGTGCATGGATCCGAACGAGGTCAAGGAGCGCCACGGCGACCGCATCACCCTCCATGGCACCATCTCGGCGCAGCGCACGCTGCCGTTTGGCACCGTGGAGGACGTGCGCGCTGAAGTACGCGACCGGGTGGCCCAATGCGGCTACAACAATGGCCTGGTGATCGCTCCCAATAACGTGGTGCAATACGACGTCCCACTGGAGAACCTCCTGGCCGTGTACGACACCGTCAAGGAGATCGGGCCCGACTTCTACCAGGCAAGCTGATGGGCCGCGAAAGAAGGCTTTCGCTGCCGACGACAGAATAGGGACCCGACGTTCCTGTGCTTTGTGTGGCGCAGGCTGCCAGCCTGCGGCGAACCCAGGCAAGCTGCCTGGGCCACACTAGACCGAATCGCAGTCATAAGCGAGCCCACGAGGGTGTGATGAGAATGCAGCCAATGGAAGTTGGCGTCTTTCTGTCATCGACGGGCATCAGCGATCCGTTTGAGGCCACAACGAAGCTTGGCGAGCTGGGCATCAAGTCGGCCCAGGTCGGCTTCCAGCCGCCGGAGTTCTACACGAGCGAGAACGCCCAGAAGCTCAAGGCGCACATGCAAAAAAATGGTGTTACACCCACCGTGCTTTTCATTGGCTTCGTGGACGAGAGCTACGCCAGCATGGCCGCGGTGCAGGAGACGGTGGGTTTTCTGAATCCCGACAAGCTCGATGAGCGCGTGGAGGTCAGCCGCAAGGCCATCGACTTTGCCGCTGAACTTGGGTGCCAGGCGGCTGCCGCCCACATCGGCTTCGTGCCGGCGGACAGCAGCGATCCAGCCCACGGCAAACTCATCGAGACCATGCGGGAGATAGCCGACTACTGCAAGGAGAAAGGCATCGCGTTCCACCTGGAGACCGGGCAGGAGACGGCCGAGGAGCTGCTCGAGTTCCTCGCGGACCTGGAGCGCGACAACGTGTTCATCAACTTCGACCCGGCGAACATGATCCTCTACGGCAAGGACAAGCCCATCGAGGCGCTCGAGCTCGTCAAAGACTACGTCCGGTCGGTGCACTGCAAGGACGGCGTATGGCCGACGGCCGAGGGTCAACTGGGCGAGGAGAGGCCGCTGGGCGGGGGGCAGGTGGACATCCCGGCCTTCGTCGCCAAGCTCAAGGAGATTGGCTACACGGGCCCGCTCACGATAGAGCGCGAGGCCGGCGACGATCGGATCGGGGATATCCTGAGGGGCAAGGAGCTGCTGGAGAGCCTGCGATAGGAGACCCAGACGTCGGGTGGCACGGGTAGCTTGCTACCCGTGCGGTGGCTGAAGGCCGCACGGCTTGACGAGCAAGCCGTGCCACCCGGCTCCTGTATAAGGAGGCCAAGCCATGCAAAAGGTTGCTGTCGTTGGCTGCGGATTCATGGGCACGACGCATATGGAAGCCTACCGGCTTCTCCCGAATGCCGAAATAGCCGCCGGCGTGGACGTAAGCGCCGATACGCGGACCAAGACCGCAGACAAGTACGCCGTGCCGGTGCACGAGAGCCTCGAGCCAGTGCTCGAGGACGACAGCATCAGCATCGTAGACATCTGCCTGCCGACCGGTATGCATCGCGAGTGCGCCGAGAACGCGCTCGCGGCGGGCAAGCATGTACTGTGCGAGAAGCCGATGGCGCTTACGGTCGAGGACGCCCAGGCGATGGCGGACGCTGCCGAGCAGGCCGGCAAGTTCCTGATGGTGGCGCAAGTGCTGCGTTTCTGGCCGGAATATGCGTGGGCGAAAGAGATGATTGACGGCGGCGAGCTGGGCAAGCTGCTGTCAATGTCCTGTGTCCGCCGAAGCACCAGGCCGGAATGGTCCTGGGACGGCTGGATGACGCGGCCGGAGGCCTCCGGCGGCGGCGCACTGGATCTGCACATCCACGATGCAGACTGGATCTGTTACTGTCTCGGTCGCCCGAAGGCGGTGGCGAGCACGGGGGTCAAGTCCGAGATGGGCTGGGACTACCTGTACACCAACTACTATTACGACGAGGCCAGCGCGTCGGCGGAATCGGGCATAGGATACGCCCCGTCCTTCGGCTTTCGCGCCGCCTTCACGGCGATGCTCGAGGGCGGCCAAATCGAGTTCGACGGGGCGCTCGACCCGCCGTTGCGCGTGTACCGAGCCGGCGCCGAGGAGCCGGAGCATCCGAAGATGGAGCCCATCGTCGAGGGAGCGGCGGCCGCCGAGGGCGGCAACATATCGGAGCTGGGCGGCTACTACCTGGAGTGCAAGTACTTCGTTGATTGCGTCGAATCCGGTGAGGCGCCGACGGTGGTCCCGCCCGAGGACGGCGTCCGGGCCGTCGCAGTGTGCCTGGCGGAGGTGCGCTCGGCCGAGTCGGGGGAGATGGTGTCGCTCTGACTCACGACCCCGGAGTGTATCCACGGCGCGTGGCCTGCTCCCTCACCAAAGCTAGCTGATTGGACGCGAGCTCGGAAGCATAGGCACGTGCGATGGCGATGGCCTCGGCCATCGCCTACGCGCGGGGCAGAGCCCACAGGGCGAAGTGGCAGCATGGGGAGGTTGATTGGAGATGGGTCACGATGTGTTCATTAGCTATGCCGCGGAGGACAAGGCGACTGCGGAGGCGGTGCGCGGGACGCTGGAGGGCGGGGGAATGCGGTGCTGGATTGCGCCCCGCGACGTACTCCCCGGCATGGACTATGGGGAAGCAATCGCAGACAGCGTTCGTGAGTGCCGTGTGATGGTGCTGGTGTTCTCGGCTCGCGCCAACAGCTCGGAGCACGTGAAGAACGAGGTGGAGATGGCGGTGAGTGCGGGCAAGCCAGTCCTGCCACTCCGGGTCGAGGATGTGGTGCCATCCGGGTCCCTGGCGCTGCACCTGTGTCGCCGGCACTGGTTGGATGCCTTGACGCCGCCTCTGGAGCCGCATCTCCGGCGACTCGCCGAGTCCGTGGAGCGGCTCTTGCCGTTGACGAAGCCGTCTGAGCCGGCAGATGCCCCGGAAGCGGGGCCTGCCGCCGAGAGCGCCCCGGTGGCCGAGTGGCCCACGGGCACGGCCACCTTTCTGTTCACCGACATCGAGGGCAGCACGAAGCTCTGGGAGCAGCACCCCGATGCCATGCATCAGGCCCTCGCCCGCCACGACGCCCTCGTATACCAGGCCATCGGCGCCAACGGCGGCCATGTCTTCACGACGGCTGGCGACGCCTTCTGCGCTGCCTTCGCTACTGCCTCGGCTGCCCTCGTGGGCGCTTTGAGCGCCCAGCGCGCTTTGCTTGCTGAGGCTTGGGGGGAGACCGGGCCGCTGGGCGTGCGCATGGCGCTGCACACGGGAGAGGCCGAGCTGCGACAGGAGCAATACTTCGGCCCACCGCTGAACCGGTGCGCCACGCTGCTCTCGGCAGGACACGGAGGGCAGATTCTGCTGTCGCTGGCGGCTGCTGAATTGGTGCGGGATGAGCTGCCGGAGGGTGTGGACTTGCGGGATCTCGGTGGGTGTCGGCTGCGCGACCTCACTCGCCCGGAGCAGGTGTTCCAGGTGGTGCACTCGGACCTGCCGGAGGATCTCCCGCCTCTGAGGGGTCTGGAGTCGTTCCCCACCAACCTGCCGCTGCAGGCGACGAGCTTCGTGGGCCGGGAGAGGGAGATGGCGGAGGTCAAGCGGCTGCTTGAGGGGACGCGGCTGCTGACGGTGACGGGCGTGGGGGGCGTGGGGAAGACCCGACTGGCGCTGCAAGTGGGAGGCGACCTGCTGGACCAATTCCCCGACGGCGTATGGCTGGTGGAGTTGGCCGCATTGTCAGACCCGACCTTGGTGCCGCAGGCTGTCGCCACGGCGCTGGGAGTTCGGGAGGAGCCGCATCGGCCGCTGGGGGAGACCGTGCTTGACTACCTGCGGGAGAAACGCCTTCTGCTGATTCTGGACAACTCGGAGCATCTGATAGAGGCGTGCGCGGAGCTGGCGGACGCGGTGCTCAAGGGATGTCCGGATGTGCAGTTGCTGGCCACGAGCCGGGAGGCGCTGGGCATAGCCGGGGAAGTGACGTTCCTGGTGCCGTCGCTTCCGGCGCCGGAGCCCGAGCGCATGGAGGCTGCACCGGCGGAGCTGGCAGCAGTGCTGAGGCAATACGAGGCGGTGCAGTTGTTCATCGACCGGGGAGTGGCTGCCAAGCCGGGCTTTGGGGTGACGAACGAGAATGCGCCGGCGGTGGCGCAGATATGCTGGCGGCTGGACGGGATTCCGTTGGCCATCGAGCTTGCGGCGGCGCGGACGAGGGCGTTGACCGCGGAGCAGATTGCCGATCGGCTGGACGATCGTTTTGGGCTGCTGACGGGCGGCAGTCGGACGGCGCTGCCGCGGCAGCGCACGCTGCAGGCGGCGATCGACTGGAGTTACGACCTGCTGTCGGAGAAGGAGCGCCTTCTGCTGCGGCGCTTGTCGGTGTTCGCCGGTGGCTGGACGCTGGAGGCCGCCGAGGCTGTGTGCGCGGACCCGGATGACTCGCAAGCAGAGCCCAGCGCCTGCGGCATCGAGCAGTACGAGGTCCTGGACCTGCTGTCGCAGTTGGTGGAGAAGTCCATGGTGGCCACCGAGGAAGAGAACGGCGAGATGCGCTATCGCCTCCTGGAGACGGTGCGGCAGTATGCGGGGGAGCGACTGATGGAGAGCGGGGAGGCGGAGCGGCTGCGTGAGCGGCATCGGGACTTCTTCGTGGCCGTGGCGGAGCGGGCGGAGCCAGAGCTTGAGGGGCCAGACCAGAAGTCGTGGCTGGATCGGCTGGAAACGGAGCATGACAACCTGCGTGCCGCGCTGGCATGGTGCAAGTCCGCGGCGGACGGCGCCGAAGCGGGCCTGCGTTTGGCGGCGGCGCTTGTCTGGTTCTGGGTCGGACGGGGCCATTGGAGGGAAGCGCGGGCCCATCTGGCGGACGTGCTCGCGCACGAGGGTGCCGGCGAGCCCACGGCGGCGCGGGTCAAAGCGCTGAACGCCGCCGGCCACCTGGCCGTTCTCCAGGGCGATCATTCGGCCGCCTGGGGCCTGCATGAGGAGGCGTTGGCAATCTCGCGCGAGCATGGGTACCAGGAAGGCGTCAGCAGCTCCCTGAGGGGCTTGGGGTTCGTGGCGTGGCGCCGGGGAGACCTTTCCACCACGCGGGCGCTCTGCGAGGAGGCCTTGGCGATCTCCCGGGAGTGCGGGAGCAGGTTGGGGATCGCCCGCTCCCTGAGTGTCTTGGCAATGCCGGCCGAGCGCCATGGGGATTACGCCCGATCGCGGGCGCTCCGTGAGGAGGCCTTAGCCATCTACCGCGAAGTGGGGGACAAGTCGCGGATGGCGCATTGCCTCGCCAGCGTGGGGTGGGTGGCGTTGAGCGGAGGGGACCGTTCGGTGGCGCGGGCGCACTTTGAGGAAAGCCTGACTATCCGGCGGGAGCTGGGGGATAGGGCCGGGGTCGCGGCATGCCTGGGCGGCCTGGGCATGGTGGCCCGCAGGGACGGGGACTATTCGGCGGCGCGACCGCTGTATGAGGAGAGCCTGGCAATCTCACGGGAGTTGGGCAACAAGACTGGCATCGCCGGGTCCCTCCACGAGCTGGGGTGGGCGGCCTGGGACGACGGGGACTACTCGGCGGCCCGGGCACACTTTGGGGAGAGCCTGGCGATCCGGCGCGAGCTGGGGAACCAGCACGTCCTGGCCCTGTCCCTGGGTGCCCTAGCGATGGTCTCCACCGCTCAGGGGCACTATGCGGCGGCGCGCGCGCTGTATGGGGAAAGCCTGGCGATGTGGCGCGCTCTGGGGCAGGAACGGGACGCTGCTCAGTGTCTGGCCAGATTAGCGGAGCTGTGTGGGACGGAGGACGATGCCGGGCGAGCTGCCCGGTTGCTTGGGGCGGCAGAGGCGCTGCGCGAGGCCATCGATCCCCGATTGTCCCCCGGTGAACGCAAGGGGCACGACCGCAGCGTGGCTGCCGTGCGCGAGGCGCTGGGCGACGAGGCATTCGAGGCGGCATGGGCAGAGGGCCAGGACATGACGATGGATGAGGCCATCGCGTACGCGCTGGGAGAGGGTGACGAGCAGTAGCCCACGGGGCCCGCGCTGCCTGCGGCGCTCAACCCCGCGAAGGGCGATGCGCATGACCATGAAGACGACGGTCACCCCCGGTGGCAGGCACCTGCGGGAGCTCATCGTGGACGGCGAATCGGTGAGCCGCCTGTCCATCGTGGACCACGACATGCGTATCGGCTCAGCGACGGTGAAGATGGGCGGCATCGGGGGTGTGCACACCGACAAAGAACACCGGGTGAAGGGGTACTCGCGCCGGGTGATGACGGACAGCGTGGAGTATATGCGTGATGAGGGCTACGATATGTCCATGCTGTTTGGCATCCGCGATTTTTACCCCAAGTTCGGATACATCACCGCACTGGCGATGCACCGGGCGGCCATGACGATCCCGCCGGAAGTGCCCCGCCGGCCACAATACAGGACGCGCCCCATGACCGATGCCGACATCGGCGCGGTCATAGACCTGTACAACGAGGACAACCAGACCCGCACCTGCTCCGTGGTGCGGCATCACGGTCGCTGGACGCACTTCCCGAAAGGATCGCGCTTTCGCGTTCCGGCAACGGCATTTGTGGTCGAAGACGGCAGCGGGACGGTCGTGGCGTACGTCGCCTTCGACGACGTCCCGGATGCGGTCAACATCGTCGAGCTGGCCGCGGTGCGGGACGATGTGTTCCCGGAGCTGGTGCGCGAGCTCACCCGCATGGCAGAGACCGCCAACGTGGACACCATCGGCATCTTCGCGCCGCCCGATCACCCCTTCATTGAGCATTGCCATGCATACGACTGCCAGCTCACTACGACCTTCCGGGCCGACGGCGACGGCATGCTGAGGATCATCAATCTGCGGAGCACCTTCGAGAAGATCCGGCCGGTGCTGGAGGCACGGCTGCGCCGGCACGCCGCCTTGGCTGCCGGCGACGGGCGATGCCCGTCCCTGCGTATCGCGACCGACGTAGGCGGCGTAGTGCTGGAGATGGATGAGGCTTCGCTGGCGATCCGCGACGGGGACCGGCCTGCCACGTGCGAGATCGAGCTGCCCCAGACGATCCTCACGCAGCTCATTGTCGGGTACCGGCGCGTGCGCAGCGTCCTCAGCGATGACTCGGTGCGCGTGCCGGGCGAGGCGGCGCAATTGGCAGCGGCGCTTTTTCCCAAGGCTGAGCCGTACATCTGGGCGGCGGACCACTTCTAAGAGCCTATCCCAAAACCCCTTGATTTGTCATGCTGAGCCTGGCGAAGCATCTCGCAATAGCCTCCGGGACGAGATTCTTCGCGTTGCTCAGAATGACATTTCTTGGAGCGGCTGGTTTTAGGATAGGCTCCAAGAGGCCACGCGAGTAACGCTAATGATGGGGAGCTGCCGGCGTGTTCCGGATCAGTGGAGGGGCTCCGCGCCTACAGGGTCGTCGTTGGGGTTATGACGGCGCGGACCGCCGCCACGAGGTCTTGGAGCACGAAGGGCTTGGCGAATCGCGGCGTGTCCACGCTGTCGAGGAATGCCGCCGTGTCTGCCGATAGCGTATCGCCCGTGATGAAGATGACCCGCTGGGCGACGGACTCGTCGCGACGCCGCAGCTTTTCATACAACGCCCGTCCGTCCATGACGGGCATCTTTATGTCCAGTATGATGGCGTCGTAGTATCGCGTGCATGCCTTGTGCCACGCATCTTTGCCGTGGGCCGCCTCGTCCACTTCGGCTCCGGCCTCGAGTAGGGCCTCCCTGAGCAGGCCGCGCACGGCATCGTCATCATCTGCTATCAGCACACACGCGCAGAGCGGGGGCGACTCCTCATGCTGCTCGGTCTCGGCGCTGTGCTCTGCTGCAGCGTCAGCCCCCAAGGGCAGGTCCACGGCGAAGCGTGCCCCGTGGGGCACCACCGAGCTGGCCCGAATGCTTCCCCCATGTGCTTGGACGATGCCGTAAGAGACGCTGAGGCCGAGGCCCGTTCCCTGCCCCGTCTGCCGGGTGGTGAAGAAGGGGTCGAAGATGCGCTTCATGTCTGCCGGAGCGATCCCGGGGCCGTTGTCAGAGATCTCGATCTGTACGCAGCCATCGTGTTGCCGTGTCGCGATGCGCAGCTCTCGCGGCGCGGGTTGGCGCGACATTGCCTGCTGGGCATTGCGAACGAGATTGACGACGACCTGCTCGATCTGGGCGCCGTCTGCCATCACGGGAGGCAGGCTCTTATCAAGCTCCAGAGACACTTCCACCTCGGCGGCCCCCAAGTTCCCCTCCTGCATGGCGAGCGCTTGCCGAACCGTCTCGTTGATGTCCACTGAAGTGCGCGTCGGCTCAGAGTTCCGCGCGAAGACCAGTAGGTCTTCGACGATGCGCTTGCAGCGCACGGCGGCCTCGTGTATGAGCCTGATGCGGCTCTGTGCCTTCCCGATACTGGGCTTCTCCATCAGTAACTCAGCAAAGCCAAGGACGGCCGTCAACGGATTGTTGAGCTCGTGCGCAACACCCGAAATGAGACGACCGAGCGCCGAGAGTTTCTCCGCCTGAGCCAGCTCCTTCTGCGCTGACTCCAGATCTTCGATACGCTCCTGCAACTCTCCGAAGAGGCGGGCGTTCTCGACGGCTACCGCCGCCTGTGCACCAATGCTCGCCAGCAGGTCAATGTCTTCCGCGGCGAACGCGTCCCCGGAGCGTGCGTTCACTACCTGCAGCACTCCCAGAGGCTTGTCCTCCCGGCCGAAGGGCACGGAGAGCGCGGACTTCACCGTCTTGCGCAGTCGCGGCGGCGAACGCCGTGCCAGCTCCCGCTCGCCCCGGCGTCCGGGAATAGTTATCGCCTTCCCCGAGTCGGCTGCCATTTGCCCCAGCGCCCAAGTGGCCTCGAGGGCCGGGAGTGCCGCATTCTGGCGACCTGCCCGATCAACGGCAGCCGGCATGGCTCGGCCCGTCTCGGGGTCAACCAGGAGCACGCCGGCGGCCTTGGCGCCAACGGCCCGCACGGCGCAGTTCGCCGTCCGCTTCATCAACGTGCTGAAGTCGAGTGTGGCGCTCAGCAGCCGTCCCATCTCGAAGAGGATGTTCATCCGCTCCAGCAGCCGCTCGATCCTGTTTACGTGTTGCTGCTTCTCCCGCGTCTCACGCATCATCAGTGCGAAGAACATGGCCATGAAGATGGCCGACGCCCCGAAGGTGGCAACGCGCACGCCAACGGTGATCGACAGTTCGGTGGCGAATCCCGTGGCGTAGCCCAGGAAGCTATAGAAGGCAACTGATAGAAGTGCTGCACTGATGGCGTCACGCGGCCGCAGCCGTATGCACGCCTGCAGAATAGGCAGATAGTACAGCGGGTACAGCTCGCTGGTCACGCCACCTGTGAGATCCACAAGTGCCGTAACAAAGATGACATCGCAGACCACGCACAGCACGGACAGACGCTTGGAAAAGGCGGGGACAATGCGCTGAGACGAGCTCAGTATGACGTAGAGCAGGCCAACGCATACCACGAAGTCAAGCGTGCCGGGGTCGCGCGAGCCGGCGATGAGCTCCGACTCGGTCATCATGAAAACGGTCGTCATGATGACCAGGCGTGCGAGTCGTGTCCCAGTCTCTGCGGTGCCGAGCGGGATCATTGAGGGCATCCTTGAACTCGCTCCCCTGCATGAGGCTGCCCTTGACTTCGCTAGGCCTTGTACCACAGGGACGCCCGGCCGTGTGCATATAATATGGCTTCCCGGAGCCCCGTGGGGGCGGCACACTCGCCCAACTCCCGGTGGTGCGCGGCCCTCGCCCTGACGCGTCAGACACGGCGCCGGGCCGATCCGTTGGAGCCATTGCTTGACCGGCGCACCGCGGGTCTATCGCCTTGACGGTGGCCGTATCGGGCAATATACTCTGAGCCGCCGATGGAACAGAAGCGCGACTACTACGACGTGCTGGGGCTCGCGCGGGACGCCAGCCAACGCGACATCAAGGCGGCGTATCGCCGGCGCGCGCGCCAGTACCATCCGGACGTGAACCGGGCGGATCCGGACGCTGAGGAGCGTTTCAAGCAGATCGGCGAGGCCTACGCGGTGCTGAGCGATGCGGAAAAGCGCGCCCGGTACGATCGTTTCGGTCACGAAGTGCCGGGCGGCTTCTGGCCGGACATGGCCGACTTCGACCCGTTCAGCATCTTCGATATGTTCTTCGGTGGCCGGCCCGGGGCTCGCAGGGCCGTCCGCGGCGAGGACGTCCGGTATGACATGGCCATAACGCTCGAGGACGTGTTTACGGGCGCCGAGCGCGAGATAAGCATGGAGCGCCTGGGAGTATGTGCGCATTGCGGCGGTCAGGGCGCCGAACCGGGCACCTCGCCGCAGACCTGTCCCCTGTGCCACGGCACCGGCCAGGTGCGACGCGTACAGAATACCTTCTTTGGGCAGTTCTCCACGGTCGCGACGTGCCCCGATTGCCGAGGGGGCGGGCAGTACATCTCGCAGCGATGCTCTGTCTGCGGCGGACGCCGGGTGAGTAGGGAGCGGCTCACTAAGACAGTGCGCATCCCGCCCGGGATCGAGGATGGTCAACGATTGCGCTATGAGGGGGAGGGGAATGCCGCGCCCGGAGGCATCCCGGGCGATCTGTACGTACGTGTCTTCGTACAGCCGCATGAGCAGTTCGAGCGGCGCGGCGCCGACGTCGTGTACGAGCAGAAGGTCACCTTCGCCCAGGCGGCGCTCGGACACAGCCTCGAGGTGCCCACGCTGGGTGGGCCGTGCGAGCTGACGATCCCGCCGGGGACGCAGAGCGGGGAGTCTTTCTGCCTCCGGGGCAAAGGACTGCCCCTGCTGCGGGGCCGGGGCGAGGGTGACGAGTACGTCGTCGTAACGGTGGAAACGCCGAGCGATCTCACCGAGCGCGAGAAGCAGATTCTTACAGAGTTCGCTGCGCTTCGGGGGGAGGAGCTTTCCCCACAGGACGAGGGGCTCCTGGGGCGCATCACCCGGGGCCGACGAGCTCGCCGGCGCAAACAGCAGCGGTAACGGCGCCGCGTCCGGGTGGAAACGTTCTCCCAGGCTCCTGGCACTGCCAACCGGCGAGGATCCTCTCATGCGGGTAGTCAGGTCCATGAACGAAAGCGTTGGCTGTCTTGCTATTGTGTTGCATTCGCACGTCCCGTACGTGCTGGGGCACGGCACCTGGCCGCATGGAAGCGAGATGCTGTACGAGGCGGTGGCCGAGACGTACATGCCTCTGATCACGATGCT
Source organism: Armatimonadota bacterium (assembly GCA_030601885.1). Taxonomy (GTDB): domain Bacteria; phylum Armatimonadota; class Zipacnadia; order JAUWAU01; family JAUWAU01; genus JAUWAU01. The sequence goes on along the minus strand of JAUWAU010000001.1, from coordinate 108,782 downwards.
GGAGGCGCTTCTGGACGAGGGGGTGCAGCCGAAGCTCACCGTCGGCGTAACGCCCGTCGTGGCCGAGCAATTGGCCGACAGCCGGTTCCGCGACTGGTTCCCGAAGTACCTCCAGAGGAAGATCGACCTGGCGCAGGAGAACGAGATGGAGTTCGCCCGTCAGGGGCACGACCATCTGGTGTACCTGGCGGGGCAATGGCGGGAGCGGTATTCGTGGCTCCTGCGCGACTTCTGTGAGCGATACGGTGGCGATCTGCTCGCCGCCTTCGCCGGGCTCCAGGAGCGCGGGTGCCTCGATCTGCTCACCTCCGCCGCCACGCACGGCTACCTCCCGCTGCTGTACGAAGATGCCAGCATTCAGGCCCAGGTGCGGCAGGGCATTCGGACCTACGAGCGGTGCTTCGGGCAACGCCCTCGGGGCTTCTGGCTTCCGGAGTGTGCCTACCGGCCGCGGTACATCTGGCAGCCACGTGCCAACGTCATGAGGCCCGAACCGCCGGCACGCTTGCGCAAGGGCGTTGAGGAGTTCCTCTCAGAGAACGGCATCGATTTCTCCATCGTTGACTCCAGCCTGCTGCGCTGGGGCGAGCAGCCGGTGCCCGTAACGATCGACTGGGAGAACACGCTGGGAAAGATGTGGGGTCGAATATTCCATGTGCGGGAGCCGCAGCCGTACGCGGGGGACAAATCACCGTATCTCGCCTACTTCGTCGGCAGTCACTTCGAGGACCATCCGCCCGTGGCCGTGTTCATCCGCGACCCGCGCAGCAGCCTGCAGGTGTGGAGCGGCGAGCGCGGCTACCCGGGCGACCATTGGTACCTGGACTTCCACAAGAAGCACTTCCCCGGCGGACACCGCTACTGGCGCGTGACCGACGACCGGCAGGATCTGGGCTCGAAGCAGGATTACAGCCCGGAGATGGCCGCGGACCGGGCGCGCGAGAACGCCGGGCACTTCCTGTCGATGGCGAAGCAGATACTTCGGCATGATGCCCCTCATAACGCCAGGGCACCGGTGTTGTGCGCGCCCTTCGATGCCGAGCTGTTCGGCCACTGGTGGTTTGAGGGCGTGCAGTGGCTCGAGCACGTGCTGCGCTGGACGGCGCTGGATCCGGAGATCGAACTGGTCACGTGCTCCGAGTACCTGGAGCGTTATCACCCGGCCACGGCCACCGCCCTCAGCGAGGGCTCCTGGGGGCAGGGCGGCGAGCACGGGGTATGGATGAACGAGGACACCGAGTGGACGTGGCAACGGGTGTACGATGCGGAGAAGGATATGAACGACCTGGCGCTGCGGCACGCCCACAGCACTGACTCGTCCCTGCGGGCGATCCTGCAGCAGGCGGCACGGGAGCTGCTCCTGCTGGAGGCATCGGATTGGCAATTCCTCATTACCACGTGGTCGGCCCGCGACTACGCGGAGGCTCGCGCCCATGGCCATCACAACGACTTCAAGCGCATGGCCGACATGGCCCGCCGGTACGCCCGCGGCGAGTGCATACAGGACAACGAGTGGAACTACCTCGGGCACCTGCAGGACCGCGACCGGATATTCCCCGACATCGACCCTGCCTGGTTCGGCGCCGTCGAGCACGCGGCGCTTTGACTGACCGGGGATTCAGAGGCGGACGCAGGGGATAGCGGCAGAGCGCCCGCAGACAGTTGAGGAGGCCGCCGTCCGACTCGCCGGGTGCCACGCGTTGCTGGCCAACCCGTGCTGCCCCAGGCAGTCGGCACCGATCTGCCGAGGCAAACCGGCGACTCACGCCGTCGGCGTTTCCGGTGCCAGGTCTGACGCCTCGTCAACCATGGCAATCTGTTTGAACCGGCAGAATCGCCTCAGATCCTGCGTCAGGTCCCCGTAGCACGTCACCCGGTGCAGTCCGTGTCCCCAGTTCTGCCAGAGCCTCTCGGCGTTGCCGTCCACCGTCACCGTGATCTTCGTCCGGCACCCTCGGTCCACATCCGGCGCGCCCACGATCGTCCCGGTGAAGTACGGCAGCAAGTCCGCGCCGATGAGCCGCGCCTGCGTCACGCGCTGCCCGAGGCGCATTCTGACCTGTGCCACCGCACCCTCTTGGCGCTCCATGATGCACCGCAGCTTGTACGGCGCCGCCTTGCCGTCGGGCCCGTCCATTCTGGTGGTACCCAGACAATGCGCCAGGATGATGCTGTTGGTGGACACGTCCAGGGCCGGATCGCTGATGAAGCCGGGCCGGCCACTGAGGCCCTGGAAGAGGATGTGCGTCATTGCCGACTGTAAGTCCGATTCGCACATCCCGCCCAAGCCCATGTCATTGAGCCTCGTGAAGCCGATGCAGGGATACGCCGGCAACTGACGCCACATCGTCCCGTAGCAATCCACGGTGATTACGGTGGCATCCTCGGCGTCCAGGAGTCTCTCGAAGGCCAGCGCCAGCTTGCAGGACTTGACCATCTCCTCCTTCGATGGCTCGACGACCTTTCTCGCGCGGGCGATCCAACGGCTCGCCTCCTCCTGTGCCTCCGCGTCCGGGACTGCGTTGTAGGCCTCCAGCACCTGCTCGCGGTCGATCCGCTTGATCTCGGTGCCGAACTTCTCTCGCACGGAGGCAGCGTAGCTCGCCGGCAGTTGTCGGCCTGTGACGTTGAGGATCTTCGCTTCCCGCAGGTGGTGGATGGCGCGGAAGGGGCGAACAGCAACGGCCAACTGGTCGTACTCGCTGGTGAGCATGCATTCCAGCATCGCGCCCTCGGGCCGTTTCTGCAGAGCGCCGAAGCCCGTCCACTCGTGGCCGGAATACGGAGCCGCGAAGAGCACCGTCGGACGCCCGATGCTGAGGAGTTCGGGGAGGATGCTCCGAATGCCCATGGAGAGATGGATCGCCAGGATCCCATCGACCTCGGCCAACTTTCCCTTCAGGCCCTGCATCTGCTCCGGCGAGCTGACCAGCTCGTTGACCACGAAGTCCACGTCGGATAGCTCCTTGTGCATCCGAGCGAGCTTCGCTTCGTACGCCTTGACCTCGGCCTTGAGGTCCAGCTTCGGGGTGGGCCAGTGCGCGCCCGGCCTGCCCATGTACAGCTTCGCGACCCGAACTTTCGATCGCCTGCAGCCGGGGCTGATGAGGGCCAGGCGCTTGCCAGACGGCGCCACCCCGAGGACTCCCGGTGCCGTGAGTCCCAGGGCGCATCCGGTCGCGGCCGTTCGCAGGAAGGCTCGTCGCTTGAGCGTCCGTGCCATCGGGCATCCCTCCGTCATCTGTCGCGTCAGGCGTGGGTCGTTTCGCGCTGCAGCAGGACGCTACCTCGTCGCATCGCGTCGTTTTCGGACTGGCCGAGCCGGCAATTTCTTGTAGCCGGCGCAGCTTGAGCCGGCTGCTTTTCGCTGCCCGACGATCGGTACCGCGTGTGGGCCGTGGAGGTAAGGCACAGAAATACAGTGCGGCCGTCGGCATCCGTTCGCGTAGCGACGAAACCGACGGCCGCGCCGATTTCCTATGAACCCGCGCCACTGCTCCCGCCCGGTGGGCATATCATTGCGATTGTCGCGCTGCGCTCACGCAGTGAGTCAGCCGTTGGCGGGGTCTACATGCCTTTGCGAATGGCACGCAAATCGGCGACCGAGAGAGGCAGGTGCTTCAGCACGGAGACAACGCCGTCCGACAGCTTCCCGCCGAAGATCCCGGTGATGACTTCCTGCACACAGGCGGCGGCAGCCTGCTCTCGGTCAACCGTCGGGATGTACACGTTGCTCCGGCCTCTCCGAGTCTGCTTCAGCACGTTCGCAGTGACCATCCTGGCCATCGTCGTCCGCACAGTGTTGTAGCTCCAGGGCCCATGGCTGTAGAGGTCCTCAAAGACCTCTCGAACCGTTTGGCCCTCACCTGCGTCCCACAACACTCCGATGATGGACAGTTCCACCTTCTTAAGCCGGCAAAACATCAAGTGCTTGGCCCGCGCGACTGTTGATTCCATACTGGTCATGCTTTTCCCTCATTTACCTACTGACGTTTGCTTGCGAGGACACCCCAGTCACCTGCTAACCACTGGGGCGCAGCGCGACTACGATGTACCCTATTCCACGTTGCCTCGATATACCCTCCTGCAGCCGGGAGAAAAGTTTTCTGCCTCACGAGGGCCATACAGTGCCACCTAGAGGCAGCATCTTGCTGCTTGTTGCCGTCCGTGGCCGCGCCTACCCGTGCTAACATATCTGCCTGCTCTGCATAGCTCCGACCGTGTCTTGGTGCGCCTGATACCACGGCTCTACGGTGGGCAGCTTCCCGACATGATCTGATGCCCGCGGTGCGGCGGGCCCGGCATCCGAGTTGTTGCGTCAAAGCGGCGGTCGGGAGCGACATCGTCCGACGAGGTAGGCGCTATCCCGCGTGCGGTCCCGGTGGGCCACCGGGTGCCGAGCGCCATGCCGGTACACGCCACTCTTTGCTGACAGCGAAGAGGAATGCGGCCACGGACGGCGAAGCGGTCCGTGGCCGCATGCTTGCCGACGAATCGGCTCGAAGATGGGAGATTAGAGATGGAGCGGAAACCAGACGAATCGCAGCCTCAGCCGCCGCCACCGCCAAGCCAGCCGCCGACCCCTCAACCACCAGGCCAGCCGCCAACACCCCAACCACCAGGTCAGCCCCCGTCTGAGCAGAGGCCAGGGCCACCGCCACCCCCCGCGCCGCCTCCGGGTGCCCCACCGCCACCGCCCCCCGGGCCTCCCCCGCCCGCGGTCGCTCCTCCGGGTCCCGTGCAACCGCACCGGGGCGTGCTCATTCTCGTGCTCGGAATACTTGGGCTCGTGGTGTGCGTCATCTGCGGGATCATCGCATGGATCTTCGGCAACAACGATCTTGAGCAGATGCGAGCGGGGAGGATGGACCCGACCGGTGAGGGGCTGACGGTTGCCGGGCGGATCTGCGGTATCATCTCCGTCGCGCTCGCGGCTATGGGTGTGGTGGTGGTAATACTTATGGCCATATTTGGCGCGCTGGGCGGTCTGATCGGCGTCTCGTGATGGTCGCGAGCCGGCGGCCTGAGGGGTTGATACCAGTACGATCGCCGCAGCCCGATCTGCAGCCGTGCCCGCCAATGTTGCGATGACCTTGGTGGCGCGGCGACGTTGTCAAGGAGGACACCATGAAGGAGCAGGAAGAGACACGCGGCGCTGACCTCGAGCGCGGGCTGCCGATGGTGGCTCGGTGGGAGCCGGAGGCTCTCGCCGCTGAGAAGGAGGCGCTGGCGAAGCTCGCGACAAAGGGCTTCGGCACGCGGTGCCGAGGCTACCTATCGCGCATCGGCCCCGGCTGGCTGCAGAGCGCGCTCACCCTTGGCGGCGGCAGCGCAGCAGCGTCACTGTTTGCTGGGGCCTACCTGGAATACCGCCTGCTGTGGGTGCAGCCGGTGGCCATGATCCTCGGCATCATCATGCTGGGCGCCATCGCCTACCAGACTCTCGCCACCGGGGCGCGCCCCTTCGATGCACTGCGGCGCTACACGCACCCGGGGCTGGCATGGGCCTGGGCGATCGCCTCGCTGGCGGCGACTGTAATCTGGCACTTCCCTCAGTATTCCCTTGCCGGGGACGTGGGCAGCATGATGGGGAAGGCGCTGCCGGGTGGCGGCATCGACATTCCGCCGTGGCTCGTGGGCCTGTGTATTCTCCCGCTCGCCACCTGCGTAACGTGGAGCTACGGGCGCAGCGCCCGGGGGATACGCATGTACGAGCGCACGCTGCGCTATATGGTCTGGGGGATCGTGCTCGCGCTCCTGATCGTCGTCGTACGACAGGCAGCGCACATCAATTGGGGCGGCGTGCTCAGGGGATATACGACGTTCCACATACCGGGGCAGGACGATCCCCGAGGCGTGTCTGTGATGATAGGCGCTTTCGGGGCGGCCATCGGTATCAACATGACGTTCCTTTTCCCTTACACCCTCCTGGCCCGGGGCTGGGGCCGGGCGCACCATAGTCTGGCGCGGTTCGACCTGGTCACCGGGATGTTCGTGCCCTACGCTCTGGCCACATCGCTGATGGTCATCGCCGCCGGCAGCACGATCTACGGGACTGACGCCGTGCCCGCGCAGGGCACAGGCATGAGTGCCGTTCACGCGGCCCAAGTGCTGGGCGGCGTGATGGGGCCGACTATCGGCCAGTTCATCTTCGGCATCGGCATCCTGGGCATGGCGCTGAGCACGATTACGCTGCACATGCTGGTGAGCGCCTTCATTGTCTGCGAGGTACTGGACTGGGAGCCCACGGGTTGGCGCTATCGCCTGGGGTCGCTGATTCCCGCGGTTGGCGTTCTCGGGCCGGTGCTGTGGGCCAAGACGCCGTTCTGGCTGCCTGTTGCAACCTCGGCGATCTGTGGCTTGATGCTCCCTCTTGCCTACATCGGCTTCTGGATCCTCCACAACCGCCGGGCGTACCTCGGTGACGCCAAGCCCACCGGGACATCGGCGCTCGGCTGGAACATCGGCATGGGGGCGGCAGTACTGGCCTCGCTCGCGAGTGCGATCTACTACCTCGCTACCACCGTGTGGCCCAAGTTCTTCGGCGGATAAGGGCTGCCACGCAAGCGCTAACCGGGATGAACGGAGGTAGAGTGGACTGAGCTTCGACCTGTTCTTCTACCGACCGGCGGACCAGCCGCCGCTATCGCCTGAGGAGCTGCAAGCGGCGATGGCCAAGCTGCCCCATGTGGCGGCAGATGCCGACGAGTACGCCGGAAGCACCGTGTACTCGTACGAGAACCGCTCCACCGGCGTGCAGTGCTCCTTTTGGCTCAGCGGATCGGCTGAGTCGGGTCAAGAGACGCGGGCTCGCGAGTTCCGGGGCCTGCAGCTTACGCCGCTTGGGTTTACGCTCGACTACATTCGCCCGTCGTTTTTCGCCGCCGAAGCAATGCCCGTTGTCGTCCAGGTGGCCGAAGAGCTGGGGCTGCTGATCTACGACGGACAGCGCCAGGACTCCAAGGGGCGCAAGCCGCGGCGCTACTCCGCCGTTGAGCTCAGGCAGAGCTGGGAACAGAGCAATGCGCCGGCGGCGCGGGGCGTGCGGGATCACACACGTGGCTACGTGAGCTACTGTCCGAGGGAGCGGCTCGACTACTACTGGCAGTACATGGCTCACAGGCAGGCCCTCGAAAACCTCTACGCAGAGCGAGAAGTCGCGGTCCCCGACATAGTGCTCCTGCGGCCGACGAAGGCAGGCAGCGCCATTCTGGTGTGTACGTGGTCGAACACGATGCCCACTGTGCTCCCCGAGGTGGACTATGTCCTCCTGCAGCGGGAAATCCGGCGCCTTGGGGGCCTCATAAGGCGCGACGAAGAGGGACTGGTGCATCTCGGCGAGCTGCGGGAGATGCTTGGGGAGCACCTGAGACCAGAGCAGGAGCCGGTGCCGCACTTGCTGTACGAGGAGCCGCAGCCGTCTCCGGACGTGGCTGAGGCCGTCCTCGCGGTGCCACTAATAGAGCTCGAGGGCTATGAGTTCACCGAGGCGGCCAAGGTCGTGGACGTGCCGCCGGGGTAGGACACCAGGGCCAGCTTAGCGCCGCTTTCCGGCACGGAAGTTGTGCGCGAGAAACTCGAACTCTCTATCCCGCTTGACAACCCCCGTCATCCGCTCGATGTCGATCACGAAGGCGTTGCACTTGGCGGCGCGCTCGCGTGTCATCCGCTCCCGCGGCGTGATCTCGTAGTGGCGCTGGAAGGTGTTCAGCAGACGCACGCGCTCCGCCACGTCCGTCACCTCGCGGGCTCGGCCCCAGCAGATGACACTCTCGTAGCCCGCATCGCATATCTCGTGGTAACGCCCTCCGCGGGCCTTCGGCGCGGACGTCCATCTGTCCACCTCGAAGCATACCCGCGGGTTCTTTCGCATCATGTCGAGCTTGCGCCCCTCGAAGGCGCAGTGGAAGATCAGCCGCCCGCGGACGTAGCAATGATTGATCGGGATAACGTACACTTCCCCATCGCAGGACAGTCCGAGTCGCCCGACGATGGTCTCCTTGAGCAGCTTCTCCATGCGGCGCAGGCCGCGCTTGAAGGTTCGCTGGCGCATGTGGCTTGCTCCGTTGACGTAGGGGTCACATCTTCAAACTTGATTCCGCTGAAAAACCCTGGCCCCTTCTTGTGCCCTTATATGTTGACAGGAGGCCGTTGTGTTGATATAATATAGTAGCCTATGAATGTCTTATTATATACTATTACTTGTGTCACGCTACTTGCGGCACCCCACCCATTTCTCAACACCGGCGGGCCCAACCAACTGCCTCGACGTGCCGGCGAGCACACCCAGCGCCGAGAGCACACTTCATCCCGTCAGCTCCGGCAAAGCATCGGCAGCAGCCTCCCCACCACGGCCCGCCGCAAAAGCCTCAGCCCAGCCGGCACCAACGCTGCAAATCACGGGGTACTTCAGCGGAATCAAGCTTGAAGATGTGACCCCATCGGCATTGGAGGCCAACATTGAAGTCTAGAGATGTGACCCGCATCGTGCTGCTCCTCGTGCTGGGCCTCTGCGCCTCCGCCGTGGCCGCACCGGTGCGCATCGCCAAGCTCAAGTACGGCGGCGGGGGCGACTGGTACAGCAATCGGTCGTCGCTGCCCAACCTCATCGCCGCCGTACGGGAGCGGACCGCTATCGACATCGCCGACGAGCCGGGCGTCGTGACGCCGCTCGATCGGGGGCTCTTCTCCTACTCGTACATCTTCGCCACCGGCCACGGGCGCATTCGGTTCACCGACGAGGAGGCGGGGAAGCTCCGCGAATACCTCCTTCGAGGTGGCTTTCTGCACGTTGACGACAACTACGGCATGGATCCGCACTTCCGCAAAGCCGTCAAGGTGCTCTTCCCCGACCGGCAGCTCGTCGAGCTTCCCTTCGACCACCCGATTTACCACTGCTTCTACGAGTTCCCCACCGGCCTCCCCAAGATCCACGAGCACCACGGCGGCCCGCCCCATGGTTACGCCATACTGGATCGCGGCCGGATAGTGCTCTTCTACAGCTACAACACCGACCTGGGGGACGGCTGGGAGGGCCCGGAGGTGCACAACGATCCGCCGGAGAAGCGCGAGGCAGCGCTGCGGATGGGCGTGAATATTCTGATGTATGCGCTGACGCACTGAGGTCGGTTGGCGCGAGGCCCCGCCCTACAACTACGCACGGGTTGGCCCCTGACCCTTCGGCCCCGTGCGGGGTCCCGCTTTAGACAGGGATCGGGGTCCCGCTTCAGACAGGGACGAGCAACCCGTGGCACCCTCCGCATGCACGATGCGCCCGCGCACGAGGGTCATCCGCACCTCGAAGGCGTTGTCGAGGACCGTGATGTCGGCGTCCATGCCGGCCTCGAGCGCTCCCTTTGATTCGGCCACGCCAGCGATGCGGGCGGGAGTGTGCGTGGCCATGGTAACGGCTTCCCGCAGGGGGACATCCGCCCGCCGCACCATGTTGCATATAGCCCGGTTCAGCGTCAGCGTACTGCCCGCGATAGTGCCGTCGCGAAGTCGCACCGCCCCATCTCGAACGTGCAGCTCCTCGTCATTCTCCCTGTGCCGATAGACGCCGTCCGGCAGTCCGGTGGCGCGAATCGCGTCGCTGATGAGGGCGATGCCGTGAGGGCCCTTGAGCTTGACGGCGAGCGCGAGCATGGCGGGATGTACATGGATGCAATCGGCTACCAGCTCGGCAGTCACCTCGTCATGGGTCAGCACCGTGCCGGCTACGCCGATGTCCGCGCTGCTGATCCCACGCATGGCGTTGAACAGATGCGTCGCGTGCGAGATGCCCGCCTCAATGCCCGCCGCCGCCTGCTCCCGCGTCGCATCTGAGTGCCCTACGGCGACGCGCACGCCGGCAGCCGCGAGCTCCCGCACGATCTCCACGCCCCATTCCACCTCCGGGGCGACCACCATCAAGCGGAGGTCCGGGCCCGTCGTCTGCAGGATCCCCTCGAGCGCGGACAGCGACGGGCGCCAGCAGTAGGATTCCGGGATGGCGCCGAGGCGCCTCGGGCTGACGAAAGGGCCCTCGATGTGCAGCCCCAGGGGCTGCGCGCCGGGGCACCCGTCGGCCATTGCCGACCGTATGGCGGCGATGCCCGGGGGATTGTACTCCGTGGTGGCCAGGAAGGCGGTCGTGCCGAAGCGCACCAGGCTCTCGGCCATGGCCCGTACCGCCGATGGATCGGCCTCCCAGACGTCGTGCCCACAGCATCCCTGGACGTGGAGGTCAATGAAGCCGGGGACGACGAGTTTGCCGCCGGCATCGATGACGCCCGGGTCACTCCGTGGCACCCGGCGCTCGCTCACCTCGGCAATGCGCCCGCCTTCGATGACGAGCGTCCCGTCTTGCACCACCTCTTGGGGCGTGACGAGGGTGCCGTTGGCTATGATGATGCGTTCTGCCATTTGCTCAGGTCAACGCGTTTTTGCATCCGATGGTACCGCGACGCGCGGAAGGCGAGCAGGTCCGCCAGGATGAGCCGGGACTCTACGTGCCGGAAGCCGCAGCTCTGATACAGAGCGATGGCCGGTGCGTTCCGCACATCCACCGCCACCGTAATGCGGGACCGGCCGCGAGCGCAGGCCGCATCCTCGCACGCGGCCACCAGTCGGCGGGCGATGCCGCGCTGACGATGCTCGGGATGGACCGCGAGCACAAGCAGCTCACAGGCGCCGCGCGGCGGCCGCTGTTCGGGCGTCAAGAGTAGGCTGCCCATGGCCAGCAGCGCCCGGGGCCAGCCGATGACGGCGGCGAGAGCCTGCAGACACGGCAAGACGCGGCGCCGGGGCTGCCGCGGCGTCCAGCGCAGGATGGCCACGCCGACGAGCTTTCCATCGGCTCGACACACCACGGTGCTATCGCGCCACTCGAGGAAGCCGTGGGTCATGATGGCTTCGAGACATCGCCGGCGGGCGTCGTCGCCGCGAGTGAACAGGGGCGCGTACTCGTCGGCGAAGGCGATGCTGAGCAGCTCCGCGATAGGGCTGAGATCGGCTGCCGTCGCTTCGCTGATGTCCGGGGGCCGTGGAGTCACATCGTTGAAGTTTGATCGTGCCCCGGACCAATTCCTGCGCCCGCGGTCGGACTGACCCCAATTGCCCTTGGCCCTTCCGGAGGCCAGCCGGTGCAGGACAGCGAACCCATCTGTACCCAGCCATCCAGGGAGGAACGATGCTGTGAAAGTCTGCCCATGCCGTTCAGTCGCTGCCGCCGTTCGTTGCGCGCTCCTGTATAGCGTGTTGCTGGCACTCATGCTGCCACCGTCTGCGGCTCAGACCAGGATCCGTGAGGCGCCGCCGGATGCCGGCGCGGGACTGCTCTTCCACGCCTCCTTCGACGTGGATCGCCGCGCCGACCTGGCCATAGGGCCCGACGTGCCGTACCTGGCCAGGTACGCCCGAGCCGAACGCGGGCCTGGGGGAGGCAGGCACATAGACGGCGTTTTCGGCAAGGCGCTGAGCGGCAGCACGGGAGGCGAGCTCGGCGAGTACGACGCGCTGGGCAACGTGAATCCGGAGCGCGGCACCGTCGCCTTCTTCATCCGCGAGACGGAGCAGCTCTACGGCTTCGAGATGCTCACCATCAACACGGTGGATCCGTACTACTGGCACATGTACGGCCGGTTCTCGAACAAGTCCAATGCGCTCTCGGCGTGGTTCGCCAACGAGCTGTACCGGCCGCACATTGCGCATGCACCGGGGACGGCGCGGCTCAGGGAGGGCGTCTGGCATCACATTGCGGTCACATGGGACCAGGCGTACGGCTCGCGCTTCTACTTCGACGGCAAGGAGGTCGCCTCCAATTGGGGAGAGGCCACGTGGTTCTCGCGTGGCGTAGACCTGGACAAGCTCGTGATGGTGCATTCCGACAACGTTGCCTATGACGAGCTGTACGTGTTCGACCGGCCGCTGTCGGCGGAGCAGATCGCCGCGCTGCGTGAGCGAAATCGTCCACCCGAGCGCGCGCAGCTTCGTCCCCTCGCCTTCGACGAGGCGCATCGGGTGAACCGGCTCCGGGAGCTATCGTGGGAGCAGGACGACCGGTCCCGGCCCGTGGTGGAGCTGGGACGGTCGGAGCTGGGCGGCCCTGACTCTCTGGGGGCGGGCCGGCCCGCTTCAGACAGGGCCGCCAACGCGGTGCGCCAGGTGGCGCCGCTGCAGGCGCGGTTCGTGAAGAAAGAGGGCAACGAGGTCTTCGACGGCAAGCTCGGCGGCGGCTGGCCGCCGCTTTATGCGTACGAGTACAACAACGGAAATGGCCTCCATGTAGAGCTGCCGGAGCCGTACGACCTCATGACCATCGAAGGCCGCTTCGCCGGGCGCGTCTACGGTCGGCACACGCTGACTGAGGAGGGCAAGTCGCTGCTCAGCCTCAACGCGCGGCAGTTCGCCACCCACGTGCGCTTCCCGAGGGCCCGACCGGCTGGCTGGCTCAGCATCTTCAAGGCGACGATGGAAGACAAGGGGGAGCTTCCCGACAAGGAGCTCGTGACACAGAGCCGCATCTGTGAGCTGGGATTCTTCCGCATGGGAAGCCATCAACTCGACGGCGCCTCGGCGCGCTCGTATTACATCGGGCCATTACAGCCCAGCGCGGGGACCGAGGCACTGCAAGCAGAGCTGCTCGGGCGATACGGCCCCGGGGATCGGGCCACATCGGTGCTCACGGCGCGTCCGCCGGGCGATGGCCCAGCAGGCCAGAAGCTGCCGGCGCTGCGGTATCACCACCTGGTCATCCCCGGCGCGGATCAGGACGTGCCGCTGCGAGGGCTGCGACTCGTCTGGCGCCTCATGGACGACTCTCTCGACAACGCTCTCGACATCACCTTGCACGACCCGCTGCAGCCCGGTCGGCGCATCTTCCACCTGGACTTCGCGCTGCATGAAAGCGCAACAGTGCGCTCGGAGGCTGACGCCACGCACCTCCTGGACCTGACCCTTGATCTCTCCGACCGCCTCGTCCCCGCCGGGCGGCCGCTGTGGATCAGCTTCTGCTTCAAGCGTGATGTGGCGCTCCTGTGGGGTGATGGGGAGCACGAGTCGCGGGTGGATCTGCTCGTCGGCAGCAGAGACGAGGTGCTGCCGGAGTACGTGCGGACGGAGCTGGCTTTCGCCAAGAATCGTTTTCGCGAGATGTCCGAGCCGCGGCCGTGGGGCGCGCACGAGCATCCGGAGGTGGACATGCCGGAGTTCAGCCGGGAGGCGCGGGAGCTGTTCGTGCCCCTGAGGCACCTGTGGGAGCTGCAGCCGGACCATCCCAAGGTGCGGGCCCTGTGGCTCTGGACACACAAGTACTTCGAGGACAGCAGCCCCGTCGAGCCACTTCCTGTGCCCGCCTGCGAGAACGCCCCGCGATGGGCCTTGCTGCAGCGGGAGCTGTTCGATCTGTGCACCGGCGTCCTGTACTGGTGGATCGAGAACCGGCAGACGCCCAACGGCGAGCTCGGCGATGGGTGGGGCGACGATACCGACCTGATCCAGAACTTCGCCAAGCTGGCGCTGATCCGCGACCCGGGCGGGCGGCTCCGCAAGGCGGTGAAGGCCGTCGCCGATGGCGTGTACGAGGCCGGACGGATCAAGAATGGCATCAACGCTCGCACCACGGACACGCTCCATGCCTACGAGGAGGGCGTCAATGCCCAACCCGTCATGGCGCTCATCGACTACGGCAACCCGCTGTATGTGGAGCGGATGATGGCGGCGGCCAAGACCGTGGAGGAGCACCTCACGGGAATCAACAAGCACGGTCGGCGCCGGTTTCGCTCGTGGTACTTCGGAGCCGACGACCTGCGGACCAAGGGACGGTACGGCGCGGACCACCCGGGCAACGCGCTCTTCTGCCATCCGGCGCTGTTCCTGAGCTTCTACAGCCGACACCCGCGGACGGTGAAGTTCCTGCGCGAATGGGTGGACGGCTGGCTGGAGCTGTACGAGCGGGATCTGGCTCAGGGGCTGGACTACCCCAAGCACACGCTGTTTGACGACACGCAAGTCATCTCCCGCGACTACAAGGTCCGCGGCCACGGGTACGTTGACCTGTACCCGGCGCTGTACCGCATGACGGGTGAGCAGAAGTACAAGGAGACGGCTCGATTCTGGACGGAGCCGAAGCAGCGGTTCATGCGGGGCGCCAACTACATGCCGGCCCTGCAGATCATCGATCGGGAGAAGCACCGGCAAGACCTGATCGACTGGGCCCGCGAGGCAAACCTCACGCGCATTGCCAACGACAGTATGGGCATAGCGGCCCGGCAGCGCATCGTGGAGTGGGAGGTGACGGGCGAGGAGCAGGCGGCCTACGAGGCGCTCGAGGGGTGCGTGCGGAAGCTCCGGCTCACCTTCGAGGCGCACACGTGGGCCGAGCCGATCAACGACCGCATCTGGCTGCCGGACCACCCGATGATCGTGATGATGCAGGGCGGCATGAGCGACCAGCGCAACCAGCTCTACCCGCGGCACTACGTGAGCTACGTCGGGTTCTCTGACTTCGCCGCCTGGGTGCGGGAGAAAGAGGACGAGCACCTGCGGTTGTGGCTGTACAGCTTCGCCCCGCGCGCTGAGGAGGGCCTGATTCGGGTATGGCGGACGCCGCTGGGGACGTATCGCGTGACCATCGGGCCGGACGCCGATGAAGACGGTCGGCCGGACGCCGGCAGCGAGACGCGGCAGATGATGCTGCACCGGTTCGCCGGGGTGCCGGTGACGCTGCCGCCCCGGCAGCTCATCGCGGTGGACATCGTGCTGATCCAGAAGAGCGCCGAGGACTTCTGGGCTCGGGCGGACCTGGCGGTCACGAGCGAGGACGCCCAGTGGTCAGACGACGGGGATGCGCTGATCGTTGTCCTCCACAACGTCGGCAACAGCCCGGCGCAGAGCGTGGTGGTGCGGCTAACCGATCAGCGGGGCAAGCCATTGGCCGAGCGCACCGTGCCGAGCATCGAGGCACCGCTGGACCTCGTTCCGTGCCGGGTGCCGCTTACGTTCACCGGCCTGAAGCGCGGGGCTCTTGTGCAAGTGGAAGTGGACCCTGGCAATGACATCGCCGAGCTGAACGAGGACAACAACAGCGCGCGGATCGCGAAATAGCGGACGCGGCAGCAGGGCGGCGGCCGTGGACACGCCTGCCCTACAGCCGACCTCCCAAATCGCACTTCAGCGGTTCCGGCGGTCGTCGATTTCGACGCCGGGCGGGGGATCGAAGTCGAATATGCCCGGAGGGAGCTGCTCTGGGTAATCGTAGCGCACGCGCTTGGCAGGCTTCCACTCGTCGTCCACGAGGACGTACACCGCGTACTCCGCGATCCGCTTTGCGTCCACGTCGAAGGCGTACTCCCGCCTTTCGTGCTTAAGCGCCCGCTCAGCGGACTCCAGCGAGGGATCAGTGCGGTAGGTGACGATGCGCAGGAGGGTGCGGCCGTTCTTCTCGTACCGGGCGACCTTGGGCTCTTTCCTATGACGTGCCGGCGTCGCCAGCTCGCCCCGCTGCAGAGGCTCAAGCCATCCGAGGATAGGAGGGCGGCATTTGGCATACCCGGGATTCCAGTCTTCGATAAAGCCGTGGCCGTCGGAGTGGTACCAGTGCTCATGCATGTTGGCCCCAAGCACCACGCCGGAGTCGGATTCCATGCGATAGCCGACGCCATTGTGCCGCCAGGCTTCCCACTTGCTCCAGCGATCGAACCATTGCCCGCGGCTCCGGAAAACCCGCGCCCGCTGGCCCACCTCGTGCATGGGCAGCGTGCGGACGGCCTCCATGGCCTCCTTGATGAGTTCGCGGACGGGCTCGTCGAAGCGCCACTCGACTACCCTCGCGCCGGCCGGCGGCTCGAAGGTGAATAGGGCCGGGTCCAGTGCGATGTCGTATTCGATGCGCGCTTCGCTCTCTATCACCCGCCGCCCTTTCTCCTCTCGCCATTGTCGCATCCGCAGGATGCGCAGGCTGTCGCTGTCTATCCAGACCGTGGCGCCCGCCGCCATGTCCTCGTCTTCAACGTCCAGGCGCTTTGCGGGCGTGCCGTCCAGGACCACGTCCGAGATACGATGCGGCAAGTGCTCCTTGCGGCACCCATCTATCCACTTTTTCCCGGACAGCGCTGCCAGGAGGGCGTTGACCTGGTCGCTCGGACGTGGGTGCAATATGGTCACCGTGTGGGCGTCACGGTCGTACAGCCACGTTGCGACGCTGGTGCACACGCTGGTACCGTAGTTCCCTTCTGTGCGAACTCCGCTGTCAACCGAGAGCCATTGCTCGCCAGAGGTCGATTCGACATGCGCGGTCTTCACTTCCGCCATCGCTTCGAGTACCCGGGCGAGCAAGTCCGGGCTCCCGGTGTTCACCAGCGCTATGGCCACACACACGCCCAGGACAGCGGCTGCGCCAGCAAGTGCTGGGCGCCGACCCAAGAGGCGCAGTGGCAGGCAAGCTGCCTGCCACACACGGGCCCTCCGCGCCGAGACGGGCTTGCGTTGTGCCTCGGGGAATCGCGCCTCGATGTCCGCCTCGAGGCGGTGGCGCAGCGTGTCGGGCGGGTGCTCCCTGGGGACAGCCTCGAGCAGTTCCCTGATTCCTCGGTCATCGCTCCGGGGCGGCATTCGTCCGCACCTCCGCTTTCGCCGGCGACGGCTCGTCGCTGAGGAGCTGGCGGAGCCTGATCCGGGCGTTGTGCAGCCGAGAAAGGACGGTGCCTGCGGGGATGTCCAAGACCTCGGCGACCTCCGCGACCCTCAGCCCCTGCAGATAGTGCAGCGCGACGACTTGCCGCTGCTTCTCGGGTAGCTCTGCGAGGGCGGCCTCTACGGCGTGCCCGGTGAGCGCCGCCTCTGTCGGCGTGCGCTCGTTCAGCGCGTCGTGCAGGGGGACCATCGCGGGTCGCGACCCACGCTCCGCCCGCAGGTACGTGTGGTAGGCGATGCGGTGAATCCACGTCTTGACGGTAGCGTCGCCCCGAAAGCCCTCGAGCCCCTCCCAGACCTGCACGAACGTCTCCTGAGTCAGGTCGGCGGCCCATTCGCGATCGCGACAGAGGTGGAGCAGCCAGCGATACAGCGCCTCGTAGTATGCGTCCACGAGTTGGCCGGCTGCCTCCCGGTCGCCACCCCGGATTCGCCGCAGCAGTCGCCGCTCTCGCCAACGTTGCAGTACCTGCACGGGCGCTCCTCGCTGTAGTTTGCTCGAGCTTTGCTGCTGTGGCCGGTACGCAAAGCTTGAAGCCGTCGCGTTCACCCACATAGGGACAACCGGGGGGCGGATTATTCATTCGTGCCGGCCACGCC
Organism: Armatimonadota bacterium; assembly: GCA_030601885.1. Classification (GTDB taxonomy): domain Bacteria; phylum Armatimonadota; class Zipacnadia; order JAUWAU01; family JAUWAU01; genus JAUWAU01. The sequence continues at coordinate 91,511 of JAUWAU010000001.1, read as the reverse complement.
CATGCAGTAAGAAGATTCGTGCGACGGCTTCACTTAACCTACAACGCGCGTAGGGCCATTGACAGCCCGACGGGATTGCGCCATGCTTTTGGGGGCACCGCGCTCTGTGGGACCAGCTCTGCAGGATCTATGGCCGTGCGGGCCCAGCTACGCGGAAGGCGAGAGATTCGCCCGTGCTTGACAGCGTCTTCGAAGTTATCTTCGTGATCGGCTTCGTCGTCGGATGCGTGATCCGGGCTGTGTATACGGCTGTGTATACGAGGGGATGCAAACAGAACACAGTCACGGATGTGGGCGAGACAGGACTGGAGAAGCTCCTGATGGGCCTTGCGGCCATCGGATTGCTCGTGCTGCCTCTCCTGTACGTGCTGACGCCCAGGTTGGACTTCGCCGACTATCACCTGCCCACTTGGGCCGGCTGCCCTGGCGCGCCGGTCTTTGCCGTCGCGCTGTGGCTGCTTTGGAGGTCACACGCCGACCTGGGGCGCAACTGGTCGGCGAGGGTCGAGATCAGGGAGGGGCAGTCGCTCGTAACCGACGGTGTATTCCGCCATATCCGGCATCCGATGTACGCCGCGCACTGGCTGTGGGCGATGGCGCAGGCGCTGCTGCTGCAGAACTGGATCGCAGGCCCGGCCCTTCTGGCGACATTCCTTCCGCTGTACCTTGTCCGCGTGCCGCGCGAGGAGCAGATGATGCTCGAACAGTTCGGCGAGGAGTACCGTTCGTATATGAGCCGAACCGGGCGGATCATGCCGCGCCTTTCGAGATGACGAAAATGTAGCCTGGGCTGCCAGCCCAGGGCCACTTGCGCCGGTGTCACCGGCCGCATCGGTGCCGCAGAGGGTGCAGAGCATGGGGTGAGGCTGAGGGGGGAGGGCGCTCTCGCAGGCCTGCTGAAGGCCAGTGGCTAACGTGCGGTTGCATGGTCGGGGCGTTTCCTGTGGCCCCGGCTGCGAGCCACAGGTGCTCTCAGGACCTGCGGTCCTTGCTCGCCTACAGAAAGGCACACGACCAAATCTTCGAGGCAGTTCTTCATGGCCCTCTGGGCCACCCGGAAACGATGAAGATGGGCCCGGCGGGGAGCTGGGGGCCGCCGGAGCAAGCTGCTCCGGCTACAACGGGTGGGCCGACGGGCCGAATCTTCGGGGTAGGAGGTGGCGGCAATGATCCTCGTGGCTATCGCGCTGAGCGTCCTCATCTGCGCGGGTGGGGTATGCGCGGCGCCGGTTGTCATCGACGAGGGCGCGGCAACGCCGCGCGATGAGCGGCAGGTGCACGCCGCCTGGGTGGGCTTCCGGCCGGCCGACGGGCAGACCTGTCACGTCAATCCCCCGCGCTTCTCCTGGCCGTACAATCCCGGCACCGTGGTGCCGTCCGACCACAAGGCCGAGCACACCTTCACGCTGCAGATCTCGCGCCGGGCCGACATGTCGCAGCTCGCCGTCAACGTCGAGGCCACGCCGTACAACTTCTACAACGCGCTGCCCGTACTCGAGGGCAGCTACCACTGGTTCTGGCGCGTCGGGTACGACGTGGGGACGGAGCGCGAGCGCTGGACTCGGCTGCGGACGTTCGCCATCGCGCAAGACGCCATCGGGTGGGACCGGACCATCCTGGCCGACCTGGCGCCGCATCTGCAGAGCCATCCGCGCATCATCTTTACGCCCGAGAATCTGGCGGAACTGAGGGGACTGAAGGATAGAGACGAGGAGTCGGCGCGGATCTATGAGGCGTGTCTGCAGAACGCCGACGCTGTGACGAAGAAGCCGTGGTTCAAGGACATGCCGGAGGCGGACCCGATCGGCGGCGAGTACGACTGCGTGGCCTTTCGGGACATGGCCCGCGACCTGCAGGTGATGGCGCTGGCGTACATGCTCAGCGGGGACGAGAAGTACCTGGCGTGCAAAGGGCCGCTGCTGACGCTGGCGTCGTACCCGCCGGGCGGGGCGTCGTCGCCGGAGGGCCTCGGGGAGAGCCGCAAGTGGGCGACGAAGGTGACGATGCACATGGGGCTGTGCTTCGACTGGCTGTATCCGGTGCTCAGCGAGGCGGAGCGGGAGCAGATCGCGGCGTCGCTGGAGTTTCGCATCGAGCACATCTGGGAGAACTTCTCCTGGTACAGGCGCGGCTCGCCGAACGTGCGGGGGCTGGCGATGTTCGTGGCGTCGCACCAGGCGCAGAACTTCTACTGGACCCTCACGGGATCCCTGGCCCTGTACGAACGCTCGCAGGTGGCGCGGGACTTCGTTGAGATGGGGCTGAACTACCTGGTGGGCGTCACCAGCGGCTTCGGGCCGGAGGAGGCGTGGAACGAGGGGCTCTCCTACGGCAATGGCAAGTGCGCCACGCTGCTCGATGCGACCCTGTACGCCCTCATGACGATCCCCGAGCTGCACCTGGAGCGCAACCCGTTCTACCGCCGCATTGGCACGTTCTTCTCCTACCTCAGCCCCGTCGGCATGGAGCGTTCCGCGTGGGGCAACTACGGCGGCACCGCCCAAACTCACCTCAGCACCCATCAGCGCAACCACCGGCGCTTTGCCTTCCTGACGGGCGACCGGACGTTCCTGGAGAACTGGCGGGCGTGCCGGGAGGTGCAGGGACGGACGGTGTTCGAGTGGCAGGAGTACGGCCTGCCGCATTACTTCGCCCCCACGGAGCCGGCGCTCGAGAGCGAGAACGCTTTGCTGTGCAACCTCGCCGGCTGGGCCATGGCCTTCTCGGGCCCGCCGAGCGATCCGGCGACGTACACGGATGGCGTCGGGATCACGTTCCACTGCCGCCCGCGCGGCGGCTACAGCCACTCGTTCCAGAGCGAGAACGCTTTCGAGCTGTTCGCCTATGGCTCCGTCATCGCCACTGGCGGCGGGCGCAAGACCAACGGCGACCGGCACGCGGCGGCGACCATGAGCCACAATTCCGTGCTCATCGACGGCCGCGGGCAGCGCTTCACCCAGTTCGAGCCGGACCCGCCGACGGCCGGGCGGATCATTGCCTGGCACACGGCGCCGGGGCTGGTCTACTGGTGCGGCGATGCGACGGCGGCGTACGCGCGCACTGTGCCCTATCTGCGCCGCTTTCTGCGCCACGTGCTCTTCGTGGACGATCAGTTCTTCGTCATCTTCGATGACCTCGAGACGGCCGCCGACCACGACCCGGCCACCTTCTCATGGCTCTACCACGTGCACCACGACGTGCCGGTGGAGCTGGACACGAGGCAGGCGACCTTCAGCTATCAGGTCCGTGAGGCGAACGTCGTGGTTCAGCACCTTCTGGGCGCCGACAGTCTGGAGTTGCTGAACCTGCGGGGGGAGGACGGGTACAAGAACCCGATCACGGGCGAGGACATGCTCGCGGCGGCCCGTAAGAGCGTGGAGAGCAGCCCGCTGCGCAAGTGGAGTGGCCGGCCGATGATGAACAACATCTGGGTCACCACGAAAGCGCCGTCGCGCGAGGCGCACTTCCTCGCCGTGGTGCTGCCGTGGCGGGAGGGGAGCCAGCAGCCGAGCGTGACGCCGATGGGCGAGCGCCGGTTGGCCATCGAGGTCGGCGGGAAGCGCCGCACCATAGGCTTCGGTGCGCCGGGTGATGTGCAGGCGGACATCGTCGTGGACTACGAGCGGGTGCGGATGCTCGGCGGCGACCCGGCTGCGCCCGCTGCCGCGGCCAATGCGTGGCGTGCTAACTTAAGCGACACGACCGGCTGGAAGCTCGACGGCGAGGGCAGCGTGACGCACGAGCCGGACGCAGGGTCAGGGGTGCTTCGCATCGCCACGAAGACGAGGACGGTGTACTGGGCGAATCAGATAGTCGAGGCGCCGGCGCTCATCGACTTCGAGGTGCGCACCGAGAACCCGAAGACCCGCGCCATCCTCTTCTTCATGGCCGAGGGCATGGACGGCGAGGACATCTTCACCTGGGACCGGCCCGTGGCCGACTACGGCGACTACGCCTACGCCGAGCGGATGCGGCTCTACACGGTGGGGCTCATGCGGGAGGGCTGCGGCACGGAGAGCAACTTCCGCTTCCTCGGCGAGAAGCTCGCGGAGCATCTCCGCATCCTGCAGACCCCCGCCGACCAGCTCTCCGAGGAGCAGCGCGCCGTGCACCGGAAGGCCACCCAGGACTTCCAGCCGTACAGCATTCCGTCGAGTACGTGCGACGGGTACGAACTGGGGACGTGGATGCGGTACCAGGTGGTCGTGGATGGGCATTTGATACGCGTGTTCGGGAACGGCCGGCTGCTGCACGAGATCGTCGATTCGAAGCCGCTCAGGCGGGGACGGTTTGGATTCCGGAACTTCCGGGCGGAGACGACGATTGAGGTGCGGAATCTGAGTGTGACTTCCCTGAGGGGCACTGACTAGCCGAGCGATGCGGTCGCTGTGGCTACGGTGGGCCTCGGGGCCAGATCATGGGAGCGGAAAAAGGTAGTGGAGAAGGCGAATCGGGATGTTGGTTTTGCGCTGCTTGTGCCATGTTCCGTAGAGGTGGCGGATCGGGGCGATGTCGCGCGCAGGGGCTAAGCCCTCGACCATGGCGGCCCGGACTCGGGCCCGGCAGATGGTCGCGCGCAGGCGGCGCGCTGCTGCGCTCACGCAGCCGTCTATGACGTACCCGACCATCATCCCCCATCTGTGTCCGCGGCTGTACTTACCGGTCACGAACCTCATGACACCTTCGCTCACGTACCGGCCGAAGAGTCTGCGAAGCCGGGGGGCCTGGCCCAGCCGCTTGCACTCCAGCCCGAGGTAGGAGTCCTCGTCCCGCCAGGAGTGCGCGAACATGACCTTTATGTCTACCTCGCCGATCTTCTTGGGTGGATCGTCCTCCGTCCAGGTCGCACCGTCGCCCTCGAAACGCAGATGGAGGCCACGACGAGTCTTTTCGGTGATCAGCGCCGCGAGGAAACGGGGATTCAGTTGAGGCTCAAGCATGTGCTTGCACTTCTGGTCAGTCGCCAACCGTTTGGAGGCGGCGGCCACGATCTCCACCAACGCGCACATAGCCGCAAATTCGATCCCGAGGCTCGGCTCGCCCAGTGGGTCCTCTGCTGCCCCGCGCGTCACGGGAGAGCCTCCAGATGCTCGCGCACGATGTCATCGCCGTCCATGCGGCCGGCCGAACGGGTCCAGTTGCGCCGCTCTGCATGCTTGATCACGTAGAGCGTGCCGTTTTCATATACGCGCAGATTGCGGCGAGTCGCCAAATGTTTGGCAACCTGCGTCTGCAGCTCGTCGCTGAGCGCCTGTAAGGCATCTCGTATGCCTGGGGCCTCCTCCACGACCACGACACTTCCGGAAGTGCCCAGCCGAGCCTGGGTGAACTGGACTACTTGCAAGGGGGCGGAGGGGACGTAATGGATGACAGCCCGGACCTCCGCTCCGATCGCCTGGAGGTACGGGTTCATCACGCTGAGCAGAGCCTCGGCGTAGGCCACGAGCCATGCCTCGTTGACTGGCTTCAGCGCCTCGGCCCCCTGCCGACGCTCAAAGAAGTCCACCGAAGCCATCAGGCCGTCGGAGACTAACTGGCGCTCCTCCGCTGTGAGGCCATACGCTGCGAAGATCACCCTTTCAAGGCGGCGATGAGCATCGTGGACGCACCGCTCGTGGCTGTTCTCGGCCGCCCGACGAGCCTCGCGCTCGAGATCCAGGACACGACGGCGGCACCCCTCGGTGAGGCTTTCCCAGCGTGGAATCGGCACACTGAGGATGTCGTCCACTATGAGCTCGGAGCGCTCGACGCCCCACGAGGCTGCACTCATGAAAACCAAGTAGGCGACGAGATCAGAGTTCAGCACCGCCGAGATATAGCGCCCGACATCGCAGTCTGCCGGGGACACGACAGCCCCCCAGAACTGCTTGTTGAAAACCACAGGTTTGCGTGTGAAGGCAGCGCACAGGCGGCCGGCGACAGCGGCGCGCCGCACGATGATCTGGGCCCCCGCAAACAGCTGGCGGGAAATCTTCCTGTGCCACGCTTGGCGCGTAACAGGCGGCAGTCCTTCCACCCGGAGGCCATAGCGGGTGGCGTGTTTAGTGTCGAGGCACGGGCAGCCGACCAAACCTCGGCCAGGACGCGCCTCCCCTCGTTGCTGGAAGCCGATCCCGCTCACCCACCTGCGACTGGCGACTAGGTCGCCTAAGGGGGGATATCCGCGCACCTTATCCATGAGTGCCTTATCAGCTGGCGTCCCCCAGAAGGCTGTCTTCCAGAGCCACTCGTTCTCGACGAGGTCGGAGGTGCGGAGCGAGGCCACGTCTTGGGCGTCGACGACGAACCGGCCGGTACGCCTCGCCGCATGGGACCACTTCGGACAGACGTAGGTCAGGGTGGCCTCATCGTCCGGTGCCTTTGGTCGCCAGAAGACGGCGACAGCGGGCGCAGTCACCGCATGGAAGAGGGGAGCGTGCCGAAGGTCCATCAGGTTCAATACTGTCTCGACTGTCAAGTCTTTGAGGAGCCTTCGCCGGACGCGCACAGCATCGCGTCGACGCTGGAACAGCAGCCCGGCCTTCACGAGCATGGCGATGCGACCGCCCTCTCGCACGAAGTCCTCGGCCCGCCAGAGAAACGCTTGGTAGGGCTGCCTGTCGGCTATGGGGAGGTCGCGCTCCTGGCAGTACCTTTCGCCGAGCTCGGGTTGTTTCGCCTCCGACCACGAGGTCCACGGCGGATTCGAGATGATCAAGTCGAACTGACGCCGGGCGAACGGGGCTGCCTTGTTGAACGGGGCTTCCTGGTCGAACGCGTCGACCGGAGAGAACACAGACCGATTGAGCAGACGCGGAAGTTGGCGGTCTCGCCCCACAGGTCCGTCCTCCGCGAGTTCCAGGAGTGCGAGGTAGAGGCTGAACGCGGTGATCCGCGCTGCCTCTTGGCTTATCTCCAGCCCGTATATCTGGGAGGTGAGCATCTTGGACAGCTCGCGGCGGCTTGGCCACCTCCCGGTCTCGCTCGCGCGGAGGTGGGCGAGGTGCCTGAAGGCTTCAACCAGAAACACTCCGGACCCGCAAGCGGGATCGAGCACGCGCGCACGGGAGTTGACCCCCTCCATGGCCCGGGAGAGAACTATGTTGGCGAGGAACGGTGGGGTACAGTGAATCCCCTTGGCGTGGGCCGCTTTTTCGTCGGCTTCCTGTGCGAACATCTCGTAGATGTTGCTGACGAGCGCGGTCGGTATCGTCCGGAAGTCGTACGGCCAAAGCCGTCCCTGCCCGGCGCGCATGTCAAAGCCCTGCAGGAACAACCCCACCAACCGGGTGTGGCGGTCTTGAAGGGCCTGTGCGGCCGGCCTGGGCAGAGGAAACAGGTCGGCCTTGAAGGTGCGGTCCATCCAGCGGAACAGGCGGCGAGTCGCCCGGGCACTGCTGAAGACCGCCTCGAGTTCGGAGGCGCCGCACGCGCGTTGCAGGCAGCTCACCGCCAGCATTTGGCGATCGCGAAGGTAGGCCAGAAAAATGGCGCGGCCGACGAGGGCGTGTGCGGTGTCGCTGCTCAGCCCCTCGCCACGAAGCGCTTCCGCGGTGGCGCCGATGTCGCCTAGGAGCTGGCGGTCCACGCGCTGGGCCGCATTTATGCTCGGATCGGCCGTGCGCCAGAAGCTGCCGGTATCGAACGCCTCGCGCTGGTACCTGCGCCGCAGCTTGCGGAGTTCCCCTTCGGTGAGGCGCAACTCATCCAAGAGGTGGGGCGTGTCATCTGCGTCGTCCACTGGTCGCGAGTAGCAGTTGTAGAGGCGGACCTGTGTGGGCGTTACCACCATAGCGAGGGGGGCATCCCCGCGATTCCAGATCAGCTTGTGAAGCTTGGCGAGCGCTTCTGGGGAAGCGGCCTCAAGGGATTTGAAGTAGATGACGGGCATTCCCCCGACCTCGTACACGCTCTCGGGGGCACCTTCCTGCGCGATGAGGGAAGCATAGCGCACGGCGCGATCGATGCTCTGACCCCGCAAGCCAGCGAGCTGCACCAAGTTGGGGGACGAAGCGAAGCCCGTCTCCTCCAGAACGCGGCGGCAGTTGGTCTGGGCAGACCCTGGCATGCTGACGACCTCGCCCGCAGTTGTTGCCGGCAGCCCTGGCTGGGTGCCGTCTGCTGTGCCGACAGGCGGAACTGCGCTCTCGCAGTGACTCTTCGCGCAGGGCTGCCCATCCTCCTGCTCGCGTCTTCGGAGACGCGCGACGGTGCTGAGGCGATCCCTTTGGCCAACGCGGACGGGGGGAGGGGAAGCTGCGGCGCGCAGCGAAGGCGCCGGTGTGCTCGTGCTGGGCGTACGTTAACCCATAGGGGGGAGGCCGGATGGCGCGTACGGTGGGCGGGGCTTGGGGATCGAGGGTCAATGCCAGGCGGCAGCGTCGATGCTTAGGGTTCAATGTTCGCAGGGAGTGACCGTGTGGGCTGCCGCCGTCGAGCCGGCCAGGATTGAGTCCTGGCGATGTAATCCCTGTTCTGGGAGGGGGCGACAATGATGCGACGGCTTGGTTGGCTTGCGTTCGTGATCACGCTGGGCTGCGCCTGCGCGCGGGCTCCGGGCGAGACTGCTCCGAAGGAGGCGGTGCCGATGAAGAACGAGGACCGAATCCAACCCTATGCTGCCAATCCGCGCTACTGGCAGTACAAAGGCGAGCCGGTGCTGCTGATCGGCGGCTCCAAGGACGACAGCCTGTTCCAGATCCCCGATCTCGAGGAGCACCTCGACCTCCTCGCCAGCGTCGGCGGCAACGTCATCCGGAATACGATGAGCGATCGGCCGGACCACGACTTCGAGGTGTACCCCTATAGGCAGCTCGAGAACGGCAAGTACACCCTGAACCAGTGGAACGACGAGTACTGGCGGCGGTTCGAGACGATGCTGCGGCTGACGCACGAGCGCGACGTCATCGTGCAGATCGAGGTGTGGGATCGCTTCGACTACGCCAGGGACAACTGGGTTCCCCATCCGTACAACCCGGAGAACAACGTCAACTATACCCCGGAGGAGTCGGGGCTGGCCACGCGCTATCCCGACCACCCGGCGCGCGACAGGCAGCCGTTCTTCCACAGCATCCCCGGGATGCCGCGGTACGAAAAGCGACTCGATGTGGTCAGGCGGTATCAGGAGCGCTTCGTGGCGAAGATGCTCTCCTGCAGCCTGGACTACGGCAACGTGCTGTACTGCATCAACAACGAGACTTCGACGCCGGTGCAGTGGGGGCAGCACTGGATGCAGTTCATCCGCGACCGGGCCAGGGAGAAAGGCGTTTTGGTCTACGCGACGGACATGTTCGACGATGCGTGGAAGCCGGAGCAGTCGGGGAAGCTGCGGGTGGCTTTCGATGATCCGGAGATGTACCCGTTTATCGACGCGTCCCAGGTCAACAGCCGCAACTTCGGCCAGGACCACTGGGACCGCTTCCAATGGATCGCGACGCAGATCGTCGATACGCCTCGGCCGCTGAACCACACGAAGATCTATTCGGCCGGAGAGACGAGCTTTGGCTCGGGAACGCCGAAGGATGGCGTCGAGCGGTTCTGGCGGAACCTCATCGGCGGCGCCGCGTCGAGCCGCTTCCACCGACCGACCTCGGGGATCGGGCTGAACGAGATCTCGCAGGCGTGCATTCGGTCGGCACGCCAGGTGGAGACGCTCGTCAAGTTCTGGGACGTGGAGCCGCGCATGAACCTACTGCGCGACCGCGAGGAGAACGAGGCGTATCTCGCGGCGAAGCCGGGGGAGCAGTACGTCCTGTTCATCACGGAAGGGGGATCGGTCGGGCTGGATCTGAGAGGGCACGATGGGCAGTTCATGGCGAGGTGGATTGACGTCAGTGAGGATGCCGGCGGCATCCTCGGGGGCGAATGGGCCGGTGAGACGAGGCTGACGGGCAATCAGGTCGCCACCGTGAGCGCGCCGGGGAAGGGACCGTGGGTGGCGGTGATTCGGCGTTAAGGGGTCACATCTTCCAGGAATGCAGGCAAGGATGTCCCATACGGGACCCCGCTTCAGACAGGGGCCTGCGGTCCCGGAGAGCGCAAGCTTCCTGACCCTGGGAGCGCAGGCTTCCAGCCTGCACGTGCTTGGCAAATTGCACTTCAAAGATACGACCCCGACGTTTGGGAGGTAGCCCTCGTGTGCCCATTCCACGCATCCACACTCGCCGTGACCTTCCTGGCCGGAATCGTGTGCCTCGGCCTGCTCCCCAATGCCGCGAGCGCCGCGGAGCTTGAGGTGAGCGCCTTGCGAGAGCGCATGGCGGTCCGATGGGAGAACGTGCCGCGCAAGGTGCTCGCCTTCTACTATCCGTGGTACGGCACGCCCGAGGTCACCGGGCGATGGCGGCATTACAACAACGTGGACGTCGAGGGGCATAGCATTGGCAGCATGACGCACTACCCGAGCATCGGGCCGTTCGACTCGCACGACCCGAAGATCATCGCCTACCACATGGAGCTGGCCGAGCGCGCCGGCGTGGACGGGATGATCAGCTCCTGGTGGGTCCAGGGAGACTTCCACGACCAGGCCATGCCGCTGATACTCGAAGCCGCTGAGAAACAGGGCATCGAGGTCACCGTCTACTACGAGCGCGTGCCGAGGCCCGGCGAGTACGAATCGGCCGTGGATGACTTTCTCTACATCCTGCGGCAGTATGGCGCCCATCCGGCCTTCCTGAAAGTGCAGGGCAAGCCGGTGATCTTCGTCTACGGCCGGGCCATGGGGCAGCTCGGCATGGCCGACTGGGCGAGCGTGCTCACTGAGGTCAACGAACGGCATCCCGACGGTCTCGTGGCGATCGCCGACCGGTTCAGCCGCGCGGCCGCCCGCGTTTTCGATGGCCTGCACATCTACAACTGCGCCGGGTCCCTGCGGGATGCTCAGCCCGACGACGTCTCAGCGAGGCTGCAGGGCAGATACGCCGACGCCGTCGGGGCGGCCGACGCCTATGGGCGCATCTCGTCGCTGACGGTCATCCCCGGATACGACGACACCAAGATTCGCGAGCCGGGGCTGAATGTGCGGCGCTTCGATGGGCGGCTGTACGAGGCGCTGTGGGAGCTGGCCATCGAATGCGATCCGCATTGGGTGCTCATCACCTCGTGGAACGAATGGCACGAGGGCAGCGAGATCGAGCCGTCGCTAGAGCATGGGGAGAAGTACATCGATTTGACGGCGAAGCACGCACGGCGCTTCAAGCAGGGACCGCGCGCTGCAAGGCCTGTCACCGCCGCAGGGCTCTCGCCTGAGCGACTCGCCGCCGTGAAGCGCGCCATCGAGGGGCGCACCTTCGGGCTGCTTCCCGATGCCAGTTCCGAGGCGCCCTTCTGGCTCATGGAAGTCGGCGCGGATGTGCGGCCGCTGTCGTGGGAGCAGGTGCTCGATCCGGCGGCGCTGGATGCAGAGAAGCTGCCGGCGCTGATCTATGCGTGCGGGGAGAACTACGTGCAGAGCGTGCGGGCGGCGCGGGACGTGGACGAGGCGCTGGTGCGCTACCTGCACCAGGGCGGGCTGCTGATCTCCATGGCCAGTCTGCCGCATCCGTTCTTCCGAACCGTGGATGGCGAAGTCGTCGTCACCTCAGCGAGGTTCGGCCTCCCGCTGGCCGTTGGCCAGCCCAGCGGCGAAGTTGCGACTGCCGAGCCGCAGGCGGGCGGCTTCGAGGCGCCGCCTACGGACGTCACCTTGACGTTCCACGTCCATACGCAGCGTCTGAAGGGGCTACCGGAGCGCATCCCGTTCCCCAAAGCTGGCGACCGCCGATGGCGGCCGTTCCTGGGTCGATCCGTGCCCAATGGCAACATGTACGTCCCGCTGATCGAACTGCGCGACGAGCAGGGGCGCTGGTGGGGCGATGCCGTGGCGTACGTGGAGTATCGCACGTCCGAGCCGAAGGGCGGTCGCGTGCTGTACGTGTGGTTCGGCCTGCTGAACATGCCCATCGCGAACGAGTTGCTGGCGAGCACGTTTGAGTTCCTGGCGGACGCGGCCCTGCGCCGAGGGTAGGGAGAACGCTCAGACCGCGAGCCCGTGGGGAGAGGGGCCGTCAAGCGATCCCGAGGGCCGCCAACCACCGTGGAAGGTGCTCTCCTGCGCGCGGTATCTCGCGCCACCTATTGCTGTCCCGCTGCAGCCGCTCCCGAAGCTCTTCGCGGCTAGCCGACCGGCTCCACCGGAACTCTATCAGGCGGGAGAGTAGGAAATGGAATCTGCAGCGCTCAATGGCGCGTGGCGTCGGGTGATATATGCGGCGTTCGTCCGCCTCACCCACCTCGCCGAAGTACCTGATGAGGTCTGCGGCGCCGCGCCTAATGGCGTCCCGGCAGATGGGGCACGCGCAGACGTCTCGTCGGAACTCCTCTGAGCTCCGGCCGAGTCCGGCCCGCCGCAGATAGTAGTGTGCGTCCTCGACGGTCTCCCGCTTGTGGGTACTGGGGAGGTAGTACTTCGCGGCTGGCCGCCCACCTGACACCGGCACGATTGGCTTTGAGTCCCCGTAGCCTGGATTGTTGATGATGCCCGCCAGCCCAAAGGGGTAGAGGAGGTTGGAGAGGCCGCCGCCAAAGAGGTTGACGACGGTCTTGCCTGCCAGGCTCAGCTCATGCACCAGCCTTACGTACCCGTTGAGCACTCCGACATCCGCGCGTTCCTCCTCGAAATTGTCTATCCACAGCCCCACTGCGCGAATCGGTAGCCGATCGAGGGCCTCGACTATCGCTTGGCGTTCTCTTTCGAGGTAAGCGGGGGTGCACTGCAAGACGGCCATGCCCGTCTCGCCTTGGTGCTGCTCGGCGAAGCGCGACCAGATCGATGCCATGATCCCGAGGGACCCGGGGTCCTGCACCGGGAAGTAAGGACAGAGCGTGTACATGGGGGGGGGGATGGCAGCCGCCAGCTGCCCGTACCGCCTGTGCGCGAAGCGAGAGCCTACAGCCTCGTGCTGGTAAGTGATGGCTCCGGCGACCAGCTCATCCTGCACCTCCGGCTGTCGGAGGTCGGTCGGTGCGAGCGGGCGTAGGCCCGCCACCGAGGCCATCCGTCCGAGTGTTTTGTCGGCGAGGGACCGGAACGACCTCTTGATGCTCAGGACCTCCCGCCTGTGTTCGTCCTCCGGGAGCCGCGGGACCTGCACAGGGCGTATCCACTCCTCACTCACTTCGCTCTCTGGAACCCGCAGGTCCGCGGCCAACTTCGCCGTCGCTTTCTCCTCCGAAACTTTCTGCCACGAGCGCACGTTTCCGGGCAGGGCCGGGTCCGTACCGAAGACGTATGTGACCGGATCTATTATGTACCCCCGTGGCTCCTGCAAGCCCGCGAGGCGGCAAATGAGGCTGGCAACCATGCCCGGCGACGCCTCAAAGAGGTTGGCGCGCACGACCAAGCCGGAGAAAAGGGTGCCTACCCTCTCCACATATCGCTTCTCGGCATTGCTACCGATGCGGAGGAAGATCATGCTCATGGGCCCCGCGCCGCCCTCCCGTGGGCTCTGTGCCACATGCCCCATATCCGCCTTGAAAGCGCCTCCTCCACCGACGGAGGATGCCTCGCCGGACGGTGTATCTGAGCCCTAAGCCGCCCGAGAGCATCTTGTCGGGCAAGTATGAGTCCCACTCCAGTGCGCTCTGCCAGCCGCACGGCAGCGGGCGACCCGTTTCTCGCATAGACCGCCACATACACGCGATGCGCAACCGCAAGGTGACGGCCAGCCTGGAGGAACGCTCGGCGGGGAGACGCGACCTTCGCTTCAACAGCAAGGTAGCGGCGGGGCCGCTCTGTGCAGCCAAACAAGTCAATAAAGCGGTTGCCGAACTGCACCTCGTGGAGGACCTCCGTGCAGCCCTCGCGCAACAGGAGCCTGTGCACGGCTGCCACAAGCTCAGGCTCAGATGGTCGTCGCCGATTAGCTGGCATCGTCGCCGGCCTCCACTACCTCGTAACGGCGGCAGAGGTCCAGGAATCCGTCACGCCGGCGCTCCTTGTGGAGAAACGCGGCGGCATAGGGAAGCACAAGAGCGACGCTGATGAGGCATGCGGGCCACGGGCCCGGCTTCACAAGCCCATCAAACAGCAGCGGACCCACAAAGACCCACGCAACAGCAGCAACGATCGTCGCTATCACGATGTACCTGAACACCCGGATGGCCCGAAGTCCGGCTCGGTGGAGCTGGTAGCACTGGCCGAGGTCAGCAAAGGCTTGAGAGGCCCCGCCCACGACATTCAGCAGGGCATCAGTGCACTGAGCGAGGTAATCATCGTCGCTGGTCCTCGATCTCTTGACGGGAATCGCCGACGCGAGGTCAGTAGCCAGCTTGAGCCGAATCGCGACGAGAAGCTCCTTCCACGCCCTGTCGAGGCCCCGCTCCTGGCGCGCAGGCTTATCAAATAGCAGCCCGGCGAGAGGCACCGCTAACGGCAATAGCGCCAGGAGTGTCGTCCAGACTGGGGCCTCGTCGCCGCTCATAGCACCCTGTCGCGTATCTCCGACTCGGTAGCGAACTCGCCATATCGGGTGTATACGTACCGCAGCAACTCCGGAACGGATCGTCGGCCGTAGCGGCGGACGATCGATCTCACGGCGTCCGACTCCGGGTCGTCGAGAAGTCCCTCCTCTCGGAGGAAGTCCAAGCCCTTCTGGCTCAGCTTGTAGACCACGGAGTCGCTGGACGCCGTTGCAGCCTCCTCTTCGCGCTCGTCTTGATCACTGTCCTCAGGCGACTGAGGGGGGACCTGCTCGCAGAGGAACTCGGATGCATCGAGTTGCTCGATGCTCTCAAGGGAATGGACCCTGGGCTCCAGCGCCGGCTCATCGGACTTCTCCAGGTAGCCGAGATTGACCAGGAACTCGATGTCGTCGTAAAGCTGCCGCGACAGAGGCCCGTACTTGTGGGGCTCATATCCGAAACCCCCATCCTCCGGCCGGACATCACCCTCCCGCTCTGCCAGAAACACGAGCTTCTGCAGTCTCGTCGTGCCAACGAGAGGCGTAAGCGGCCCTCTTGGATCGGAAGCGAGGACCAGAAGAATCGCGTCCGCACGATTCATACGTGCCCCTCCTCGGGCCGGCCCGTTGGCACCCGCGGCGGCCGTGACGCGCCTCGCGGAGCGGACAGCACTGAGCGTTCCCCGCGCCCACGCGTACTCTGGAGTGCCACCCCGGCCGTGCCCTGCATAGTCTACCAGGTCCTCCCCCCCTGTCAAGACCCGTCCGGGTCCGGCCGGGTGGCTCCGGGGTCAGCTGCGCAGTCACCGCTCCTCGCACCCCGGCAGCGAAATCTCTCCCCGATAGTTCGACGCGTTGTAGTGGGGGAAGCGCGTGGGCCGGTAGATGCGGTCGCCGTCGAAGGGCCGGTCCTGGGTGTAAATCCACACTCGGTCCATATCCCACAGGACGATCTCGTCGCGAGCGTCGCCGGTAAGGTCCAGTACCTCGGCCGCGAGGTCGGGATGTCCGTCGTCGGGGAACACGACCACGCGGCGGCCGTGGCCATCCACCATGCCCCCGTGCTCGATGCTGCCGGAGAGCAGCGACAGCTCGACGCCGTTGCCGCTCCAGTTGACCGGGCTGGCGATGCTGCCCGTTGCCGCCGGCTCGAAGCTGAAGAGCTTCTGTCCGGTGCAGTCGTGGAATGAGACGATGCCGGGATTGCCCCAGTAGGTGACCACGTAGTACTGCAGTCCGGGCAGGTCATCCCGATACCTGGCGGCGCTGAGACGCTGGGCGTGGCCGAGTTTCTCCCGATACAGCGTCTCGCCGGTGGGCGAGAGAATGTTGAAGCCCTCGTCGCCGCAGGCGATGCCGATCTGCACGTCGTCGCGCTCAGGATTGAACGCTCCGATGACGATCTCGTCGGTGTGGTCGTCCCAGTCCTTCGACCAGCGCACGTCGCCGTCGGGCCCGATGAGCGTGTAGCCCACGTAGAGCTCGTCGCGCCCGTCGCCGTCGAAGTCGTAAGGCTGGGCGAAGTGGCCCGTATTGCACCGAACGGACCACAGAAGGTTGAACTCGTTGTCGTAGGCCCAGACGGTGTTGTAGCGGTCTTTGATGACGATGTCCGAGGGGCGCTCGAGGCCGCGGAAGTTGGCAATGAGGATGCAGTCGCCCGAGATCCGGTGGAACACCGTCTCGTCGAGGCTCCCCGCCCTCTCCCCGTGCGGCGCGACGGGGGTCGGCATGGACGCCTTCACCTCGCCCGTCTGACCGTCGAGGACGTAGAGGCGGAAGTTCTTGATGCCCAGCACCTCGTCGTGGCCATCACCATCGATGTCGTAGATCTGGAAGGGGACGTCGCTGGTGATCATGCCGGCGTCCTCGGCGTCCACGGGCTCGCCGAACTGCCAGAGGATGTCGCCGTCGAGGTCCATGGCGGTGAGACATTGGATCGTCTGAAAGTTGTTCCCGGCGAGCTTCATGTTTTGCGCAAGGACGAAGTCCAGTCGGTCATTGCTCGTGAGGTGGCCAAAGCGGATCTGCCGGCCGGCGCCGAAGCCTTTGGTATCGATCTTCTTCCAGACGACGGGCTTCGGGTAGCGCTCCCGGAGCTCGTCGAGCTCTCGCTGCGTGCGCTCGCGGGTTCGGACGAAAGCCTCGTGTGCGGCGTCCGAGGCGGACACGTGGAGCGAGTCGAAGAGCGCCGGCACGGCGGCGACGAGCGCCACGCGGCCGGTCTTGTAGCGGTCGTCCGTGGCCTCGAGGATCAACTCCCGTTCCACGAAAGCCTGGATCTTGTCCCCCTCGACGGCGACGCACAGTTCGTACGTCTTGTCGCAGGAGTAGTCGAACTCGGCGGCGGCGAGCTCCTCCTCAGTCCCGTGGCTCACATAGAGGAGCTGCGCTTTCCCCTCCTCGAGCTGGAGACGATAGTAGGCGCGGCTGCTCTCGTAGCGGAAGGCCAGGCCGACGAAGCCATCGGCGCGCAGCGGCTGCACGCGCGTCTCGGCGGTGTAGTCGGCCCAGAGGAGATCGCCGGTGACCAGCGTGGGCGCCTTGGCGCGGTCGCCGTGCACGCCGCGGGTCCGAGTGGCGAGGATGCGGTGTCGGCCCTCGTGCTCGACGACGGTCCATTCGGCGCGATTGACCGAGGGGTACCACTGGCCGATGTGGCCATCAGGCCCACGATAGTGGTACTCCCCGGTGGCGGTGTTGTCGATGGGGATGGGGCCGATGGGGAAGTCGGAGAAGTCCTCGCGGGCGAGTGTCTGTGCCATGGGGTCTGGGCTCCGTTGCTCGGAATTGGGTCGGGCGTGGTATTCGCTCTGTCCGACCCGAGGGCCTTCGCCGCTGAAGGGATGCAGGCGGCGGACACGAACCTTGTGCGTGCCGCGCCGACACGCGACTGCCCTGTGTGGCGCGGGTAGTGAGGGAGGGACGACGACAATGTCCGCGGTGCCAGACGTGAAGTTGGACAGCTACTACAGCTATGACGAGTTGACGGCGTACCTCGAGGAGGCGGCGAAGGCCGCGCCCGAATTGATGCAGCTCCGGAAGCTGATCACCACACCCGAGGGACGTAAGCTGTGGCTGGCGGAGGTCACGGATGCCTCAACCGGGCCTGCCGAGGAGAAGCCGGCGTACTACGTGCACGGCAACATGCACGCACAGGAGCTGGCCGGCACCACGGTAGCGCTGCACCTGCTGCGCGCGCTCCTGACCGAGGATGACTTCGAGGAGCTGCGCCGGAAGGTCGTGTTCTACATCGTGCCCCGAGTGAATCCCGACGGCGCCGAGTACGCGATAAGCACCGGCGGACCGATCCGAAGCCGCTTTGACGTGATCCCGAAGAAGAACGGGCTCGTGCCGCAAGACATCAACGGCGATGGTATGGTGCTGCAGATGCGGTGGGAGGACCCGGCGGGCAAGTACAAGGAGGACGACGAGGATCCGCGGCTCATGGTACGCCGGCGAGCGGGCGATAATGGGCCGTTCTACCAGGTGCATCATGAGGGCCTGATCCAGGACTACGACGGCGGGCCCATTACGAGCGGGATCCGCAGCCACGACTTCAATCGCAACTGGCCCATGAACTGGGGGCCCGAACACGAGCAGCATGGCGCGAGCGACTACCCGTTCGCCCAACCGGAGATGCACGCGGTGGGCACCTTCATGCTCGAGCACCGTAACATTTTCGCCGGCATCGATTTCCATTGCGGCAGCAACTCGATCCTGCGCCCCAGCGACATCCCCGACGACGAGATGGATCAGGGCGACCTGGGGCTCATCCTCGAGATCGGCAACCTGGCGTCGGAGCTCACCGGCTTTCCCCTGCTGGCCGGGCGCGACTACCGGGAGACATGGCGAAAGGCGGCCGAGCGCAAGGGGAACTCCACCACTTGGGCGTACCAGCAGCTCGGCATCTCGTGGTACGTCATCGAGCTGGGCAACAGCGTCAACTCCGCCGGCGTGCCCACGAAGGAGTTCCTCGAGGCCGACTCCGAGACGCGGGAGCGGGAATACAAGCGCAAGGTGCTGGCCTTCGCCGACGAGCATCCGGACATGAATCCCTTCTTGCCGTGGCAGGAGTTCGACCATCCGCAGGTCGGACGTGTGGAGATCGGCGGCGTGAAGGAGTGGGAGATGTTCATCCCCTATGTGGGGGACATGAAGGAGATCGCTCCGCGCACGACCGAGTTCATCAGGCGCCACGCCGGGCGCTACCCTGAGGTGGTAGTGACGGAGGCGACGGCCGAAGCTGTTGCCGATGGTGTCTACCGCATACGCGCTGCGATGGCGAACGTGGGCGCGTTCTCCACGTGCGTCATGCGGGCCGGACGCGATGTGCCATCCACCGAGCCGGTGCGCGTCAGGCTGTCGGGGCTCGAGGACGATGCGGTACTCTCGCGGGCGAACCTGCACGAGCTGCCGGCCCTGGCGGGCCTCGGCGGCCGCGATCAGTTCGAGTGGTTCGTGAAGGCGCCCGGCGGCAGCACGGTGACGATTGAGGCGTCGAATCCCAGAGGTGGAGTCGCCCGCCAGGAGCTGAAGCTGGAATAGGCGGCGACTGAGCCGGGATAGGAATTGGGAGTGATGTCGATGGGGAATGCGAGATTTGGGCGCGACAGCGGGCGCCATGCAGAGGCCTTTCGGGGCACGTTGGCATTGGCGTTGGTGCTGCTGTGCGGCGTGGCGGGATGCAAGCAGCGGACACAGCCTCCCGCTAGCCCCGCAGCCCAGGCAGCCGTGTCCGACGACGGGGACCTCGAGCTCCCGGACATCCTGAAGCTGCCCGACTATGAGCAGCCGGAGCCGAACGGGTACGTGTACTTCGAGCGCCTGGGCAAGAAGCTCCAGCGCGACCGTGAGATTCGCGATCTACGAGACATACTGCCAGGCTCCTCCGGGCGTGCTCCCACTGACGCCGACATCGAAGCTATGGCCTCAGTTGTCGAGGCGAACGCCGAGAACTTGGACGAGCTCGGCCCCATTCTCGACATGGAGTGGCTCTATCCTCGAGAGGCCACACCGTGGACACTCTTCCCTGAGCTTGCGATCTCGCGCCAGTTTGTCAGGTTGCTGTGCTCGAAAGCAATACTGGAGGCAAACGAGGGCCGCCCAGATGATGCGATGCCCGACCTCCTGCAGGCGCTGCGCTTGGGGGTGAAGCTGCCGCGGGGTGGCACACTGATCCACTGGCTTTGCGGGATGGGCTGTGAACTGATGGCGTTCAAGGAGCTGAAGCCGCTCGTTGCGAGTCAGCAGTTGCCGGAGAGTGCTCTGCAATCGGTTCTCGCCTCGCTGGATGGCCTGGAGCGGGAGCGGATTCCGCTGCGAGAAGTCATCGCCTTCGACTACCAGCGCCAGGGCCCGGGGTCGCTCAAGCTGGGTGCTGAGAAGTTCTGGGAGTTGCTCAGTCAGGGGCGTCCGTTCTTCCTGCCGCTCGACTCGCCCAAGGCGGACAAGGCCGCGGACGAGTTCATCAGGCGATACTTGCCGAGCCTCCAGGCGTGGGATGCAGCCATCGCGAAACTGTCTACGTATCCCTATTACCAGATCCGTGACAATATACCGGATAAGCCCAAGGGGCTGCCAGAGGGGGAGGCCTGGGTGTTGGCGCCGGTCACGGCTAATGCGCTCTATCACGAGGCAGCGCTGCAGTGCCAGTGGCGCGCGGTGCGAATCATGATCCACTTGGAGTTGCTGCGCCAGAAGCAGGGGGGCTACCCGGGTGGACTCGGGCAGCTCAAGGGAATGCCGGCTGAAGAGCTGCAGGACCCCTTCTCCGGCCAGTCGCTGGTCTACCGGGTGCGAGACGAGGGCTACGTGCTATATAGCACGGGCCCCGATGGTGCGGACAACGGGGGCAAGAGAGGTAAGGGCGCCAGCAGACGCGACCCCGGCACTGATCTCATCTTGTGGCCGCTGCGAGAGGATTGACACGGCACACGCCTACGCGGGAGGCAACACAATGGGCGTATGGACGCGACGGACTACGATCGGACTGCTCCTTCTCCTCTGCTTTGCCGTAGGGCAGTCACAGGCGGCACGGCTACAGGTGAACGTCCGAGAGCGCGGCGCCGTCGGCGACGGCGTCACCGACGACACGGCGGCGATTCAGGGCGCCATTGATGCCGTCGAAGAGGCCGGCGGAGGCGTCGTCCTGTTTCCGCCCAGCGAGCGCGAATACATTGTGACCAAGACGCTGCGCATCGACGCAGGCAACGTGGAGCTGAGGGGCTACGGCGCGACGATCAAGCTGGCCGATCACGCCGGAGACGATGCCGCGGTTGATGTTCTAGAGGTCGTGGGAACCGAGGAGGCACGGGTGGACGGCGTGACGATGACGGGGCTGACCATCGATGGCAACTACTGGGCGCAGACGAACGGTGGCAGCCCGCGCTGCATCGACTTCGACTTCGCCACGAGGGCAGTCGTCCGCGACGTGCATCTGAAGCGCGGCTTCGTGAGCATGACCTTCGGCAAGGGCTGCTCCCAGTGCACGGCCATCGGATGCACGGCAACGCAGTGGCACAATGATGCGTTCAACGCCAGTGGCGACGGCGTCTCCGGGGCGTGCAAGTCCATCGCCTTCATCGATTGCCACGCCCGCAACGCGCCGAACGAGCGCGACGGCGGGCTGCCGGGCAGTCGGGATGAAGCGTGGGAGATCGAGGACGGCGCCCAGGATGTGTTCGTGGTCAATTGCTCGGTGGAGAATGCCGGAGGCAAAGGCTTCGGAGTTCGGAACCATGACGGCTACAAGACGGAGATCACGGAGAACATCAACTTCATCAACTGCAGCGTTCGCGGCGTGACGGGGGTGGGATGGCGCATCAACAGCCTCACGGAGACGAACGTGACCCGGCGGATTCGGGTGCTGGATTGCTACTCCGATGCGCCGGTGTCGCTGAGCGGCACGGTGGCCGACGCCGTCATCTCCGGGCGGTTCGACGGCGGAATCACCATCGGGTCGCCGGGCAAGACGCGGCCGACGCGGCAGATTGCGCTTCGGGACCTGAGCACCAATGCTCTCTCCATATTCGGCGTCGATGTGGAGCTATCGAACGTGGCGGTCGTGGCCAGTGGTGCGCGGGCGATCGAACTGCACGATGGCTCCGCCGACGTCAGGATGAGCGGGTGCACGGTGACGGGGGCGACGGAAAGTGGGATCCGGTGCACGAATGCCTCGCCGCTGATTGCCAACTCCATCATTTGGGGCAATGGGAGGAGTTTCGATCTCGTGGGGACGAGTCGGCCGACCGTATCGCACTGCTGCATCGAAGGCGGGGTGCCAACGCAGGCGGCTGACGAGGGGGGCAACATCACGGCCGATCCGCAGTTCGTGGACGCTGCCGCCGGGAACTATCGCTTGCGGGATGGCAGTCCGTGCATCGGAGCCGGGCTGGATCTGCTGCGACTGGCCGCAAAGGCCGGGTACCTGCCCGGTCAAGATATCGAGGGCCATCCGCGCCCGACTCCGCCCGGGTCGAAGCCGGATATGGGGGCGTGGGAGAGCGGGCGGTAGGCCTCTGGGTCCAGCAGCGCATTGCTGGCACAACCCGCAGCCTGGCAGGCTGCCCCACACGGAGGGACAGAGCTATGGCCGATCTGAATATCAAGGCGGCTGATGATGCTAAGTACGACGCGATATCGCTTGGCGAGGTGATGATGCGGATCGACCCGGGGGACGTGCCGACCGCACGGGCCCGAACGGCGCGCATCTGGCAGGGCGGCGGGGAGACGAATGTGGCGGCCGGACTGGCATATTGCTTTGGGCTGCGCACGGCCGTCGTCACGGCGCTGGTGGACGACGGCATCGGGCGGAACATCGAGAACCAACTGCGCGAGGTGGGCGTGGACACGAGCCACATCATCTGGTTCAACACCAGCGGCAAGGGCAAGTACGGCACCGACGCCAAGGGCACGCTGCATAACGGCATCAACTTCACCTGGTCCGGCAAGGGCGCCCTGCCGTCGGTGACCGAGTACTACCGGGCGCACACGCCAGTGCGGGAGCTGGGGCCCGGCGACGTGGACTGGGACGTCATGTTCGGCACCGGCGTGCGGTGGTTCCATACCGGCGGCATCTATACGCTCATCTCGCCCACCTCCTCGGACCTCGCCATCGAGGCCGTCGAGGCGGCCGGCAAGCACGGGGTGTTCCGCTCGTTCGACCTCAACTACCGCTCGAAGGTCGAGCCGGACAAGGAGCGCGCGCGCGACATCAATCGTGGCATCGCGTCGCACGCCGACTTCCTCGTGGGCAACCAGGGAGATTTCGACGACGCGCTCGGCTACGAGATCGAAGAGCTCGCGCCCGACGCACCCTTCGATGTGTGGCTCGAGACGTACGCGGCGATGCTGCGGCAGGTGGCGAAGGACTATCCGAATCTCAAGCTCATCGGGACGCAGCTTCGGGGGGCGCTGTCGGCCGACCGGATCAACTGGGGCGCGGTGCTGTACGATGCGGCCGAGGATGAGATCCATCAAGCGGCCGTGCGGGAGAACATCGAGATCGCCGACCGCACCGGTGGCGGCGATTCATTCGTGTCCGGCGTTGCCGCGGCTCTGATGGCCGGACACGGCCTTGAGGACGCCATCCAGTGGGGGGCAGCCCATGGCATTCTCGTTCAGGAGACGCCTGGTGATACGACGATGGTAACGCAGGCCGAGGTGCAGAAGGAGATCGACCGCGCCGTGAAGGGCGGCGGAGTCAGCGCGCTGCGGTAGGGCACAGTGGTTGGTGGTCAGGGAAGGAAAAGGCGCACGGCTTGACCCCGCACGGGACCCCGAAGGGGGTCAGGCGCCGTGGCACCCGGCCGTAGGACACAGCAGAGCGATCCTTGAGTTCAGGAGGACTTGCCCGATGGAACCAGACAGAAGGAAAGAAATCCTCGCAAAAGGGCGCCCGTCCGCTTTCTGGGGCGGCGAGCCGTCGTTGGGCGGCTGGCACACGGAGGAGGAGGTCGAGGCGGCGACACGTGTGATGCGCGAGGCGATGGACTGGACGAAGGGCTACGCCGGGATGAAGGAGACTGAGGAGTTCGAGCAGGCCTTTGCGCGATACTGCGACACCGAGGACTGCGTGGCCATCAACGGCGGCGGATCGGGCCTCGACATGGCCATGATGTGCCTGGACCTGGAGCCGGAGGACGAGGTCATCTCGCCCGCCATCAACTTCAAGGCTGAGCACCTCGCCGTCATCGGTCAGGGCGCCCGGCTGGTGCTGTGCGAGATCGACCCGGCCACCTTCAACGCGGACCCTGCGGACGTAGAACGGCGGATCACGCCGCGGACGCGGGCCATCTTCCCCGTCCACATGAACGGCCTGTCGGCGCCCATGGACGACCTTCTCGAGATCGCCGAGCGCAATCCGCATCCCAAGCACGGCCCGCTCAAAGTCATCGGCGACGCCGCCCGGGCGTGCGGGGGCGGATACAAGGGGGGCAAGATCGGCAAGAAGGGCTGGATGACCGTCTTCAGCTACCACACCCAGAAGCTGATGACCACGCTCGGCGAGGGCGGCGGCATCACGACGGATGACCCGGACGTTGCCCGTCGGCTTCGCGGCCTGCGGCAGTTCGGCGGCGGCACGGGAGAGTGGGGCACGAACTACAAGATGACGAACGTGCAGGCGGCAGTAGGCCTCGTGCAGTTGCGGCGCCTCGACGAGATGATCGCTCGCCGCGTGCGGCTCGCCAACAAGCGGACCGAGATGCTGCAGCACATCCCCGAGTTCACGCTGCCCACGGAGCCGCCGGAGTGCGACCACACCTACTACCTGTACACGATCCTCGTCCCGCCCGAGTGGGCCGGCGAGAGGCGGGACAAGCTCTGCGCCATTATGAAGGAGGAGTACAACGTCGGCTGCGTGGTGGCCAATCCGCCCACGTACGTGAGTCACCCGCTGGTGAAGAAGCACACGGAGGGGCAGCATCTCCCGCTCTCGGATGAGCTCGGCGCGCGGTTGTTCTGCCCGTCCCTGCACCCGCTGATGACGGACGAGAATAACGAGTTCATCTGCGCGGCGCTTGAGGAGACGGTGGGGAGGGTGCGGGAGGAGGGGTAGCTCAGGGCTGCCGTTAGCCCCGGCGCGACAGACCTCGATGCCCTTCCTTGTTGTGCAGCATGCGCCTGTCCAGCTGCGCCTTGCGAATATTTTTGATACATGGTATATTATCGTGTCTGCAAATAACGTATAATTGCCAAATATAGCATATTAGCGGATACGCAAAAATGGTTCCCAACGAAAGGATCGCCACGGCAGAGCTAGGTCGGATGCTCGACGACGCTCTCCAGGATGCACTGTGCTCGAGTGGGTGGGAGGTGGCGCGAGCCGAGCGGGGATACGCACTGGGCGACGAGGTGTGCGTTGACCTCGTCGCGTGGCTCACATCCGGGCTGAGCGAGACAGTGCTGGTCGTGGATGTGCAGTCCCACGCGCGCCCGGGGAGACTGCGTGAGAGACTGGCGCTTCTCCGAGGCCTGCTATCCGATGCAGGCCTCGGCCCTCAGACAGCCCTTGCGTTCTTCGTCCCTCGCATCACTGGGCCCCTGGCCACCCTTCTCCGGAAGCGCGACGTCGGCTACTTTGACCTCGCCGGAGCCTGTTGTCTACGTTGGCCTGGCATGTACATCGATCGTCCCGCTGCGTCGGATCCGGCGCCGCTGGACACCTCCTCAATCCGCCCGGACTCGGTCTTCAGTCCCCGGGCGACGAAGAAACACCGGGTGCTGCGAGCGCTGCTGTCGTACTCCAGGCGGAGATGGCAGCAGGTGCAGCTGGCGGCGGAGGCACAGGTGTCCGCCTACACGGCTCACCGTACAGTGGCGTGTCTGCTCGCCGATCACCACGCAGACTATGCGGGCAAAGGGCCCGATAAGGTCGTGTTCCTGGTGGAGCCGGGGCAGTTGCTGGATGCCTGGAGCAGCTTCTGGCGCGGCACGTGGCGGATGAACCAGAGCCAGGCGGGGCTGTACCACTGCCTGGGCCGGAACGCCGATGACGTGCGGGCGCGCATCGCGCGGGCAGCGACGGACGTCGGCGCAAGCGTGGGCTTCACGCTTGCGGCCGGGGCCAACCGCTACGGCGCGTACCTGCGGGACGAGTTGGTGCATGCTTACTTCAACGGCGCTCAAGGGGAGCTTGCGGAGGCGGCCGACTTGGACGCCGTGCCGAGGGGAGCGAATGTGTTTCTCTATGCCGCGCGCGACGAAGGGGTCTTCTACGTTCCGGCCGAGCTGGAGAAGCGGCTCGGCCTTGGGGAGCCCGCGTCGATCCGGCCCGTGTGTCCGGTGCAGCTCTACCTGGATATGAAGGCGGCCGGCGGGCGCTACGCAGAACAGGCTGACGAGCTGCGCCAGGAGGTGCTAGGGTATTAACGACCACATCCCTGTGGTTGAACCTCATGATGGGCTGCCTCCAGAGCAACGCGAGTGCTTCGGAGTCGTTCTCGACCTCGCGTGTGCGCTCGAGCATTGGCGAGAGCGGCTGTGTCTCATTGGCGGCTGGGCAACGTACGCCCTAACCGAGGTGTTCCTCGGTGGCACCGTTGGGGGGCCTCTGCGACACCGTGGAAGCACCGATGTGGACGTGGCCGTGGGCCTGCTGCGAATCGACGCGGACGAGGCCGAAGCACTTGGCTCGAGGCTGCGCGAGGCGGGCTACCGCGGTCCCGAGAGCTTCCACTGGCGGCGCGTGGCAGCCTCCGGGAGCACCTATAGAGTGGACATGATGACACTGCCGCCGCCCAGGCACGAGGGCGGCGTCGTCCGCATCGGAGCCTACGAGTTCGCTCCTTTCTGGCACGGGGAGGCGGCGTTTGTGTCGCCGATGGACGTGAAGCTACGGGGGGCGCTGCCTGATGGCACGCCGAGAGAAGCCCTGTTGCGTGTGGCAAGCCCAGGCGGGATGTTGGTCGTCAAGGCGTGGACCTTGGCCACTCCAGGCAGGCCGCCGCAGGCAAAGCACCTCTACGACATCTTCGCCTTGCTGCGCACCTATCCCGGCGGGCCGGAGGAGTTTGCCGTAGAACTGAGGGACATGCGCGGAACGGAGGACCTGCAGGTCACGCTCGATCTGCTCCAAATCATGTTCGTGGACAGTGACGACGGGCCCCGCCTCGTAGCCGAGCAACGCATGGGCCCGCCTGCGGACTGGGACCTCCATGTGGCCGAGGCGCGGCTCACCGTGGAACGGTTCTTGCGCGCCATGGGACGCGGCTAAGACGTGCCACCGCGCAGAGGTGGTCTGGCCATGCATTGGACCGCTCCGCTCATCTGCACGAGCATCGCTGTTGCCGTGACCAGCACGGCCTTCGGCCAGACGTTCTACGCTTCGCCGGCGGGCGGCGGGGATGGGACGTCGCGCGATGCGCCAATGCGGATTGCGGAGTTCTGGGATGGGGCGCGGGCGGGGGATGAGCTGGTGCTGCTCGACGGCACGTACAGGGGCGATGGGTCGATGATTGTGCCTCCGAAAGGCCTCCATGGCACCAAGGAGGCGCCCATCACCATCCGGGCCCTCAACGACGGGCGCGTCACTATCGATGGTGAGGGGAAGCGGACGCCGGTTCTGCTCTCCGGAAACGACTACTTCGTCATCGCGGGGCTCAACGCGTGCCGTTCGAAGCGCAGCGTCATCAGCATCAACCGCTCAAACCACTGCCTGGTGCGGCGGTGCTGTGGCTGGGACGCCGCCGACGGGAACACGAACGTCTTCGCGGCGCATTACGGCGAGCACAACACCTTCGAGGACTGCGCCGGGTGGGGCATCGCGCGCAAGACGTACTCGTGCTCGCAGGGCGGCAACTACACCACCTTTCGGCGCTGCTGGGGAAGCTGGGAGGGCTGCCATCGGGTGGGCCCCAAGATGGCGTTCACGCTCTTTTACAACAGTCACCACATCCTGGCGGAGAACTGCATCGCCACGTGGGACGGCCGGCTGCTGCAGGAGAGCTACGACGTCCTGGGATACGACGGCAAGCCCTTCACCAATTGGAGCCAAACGCCGGGGCTGATCAAGCACAAGGAGAACTACGGCGTGGATCAGCCGTACGGCTACTTCGCCATGGACCGCATTGACCGGGGGCCGACCAAAGGCCCGCGCGCCCTCGGATGCATCGCTTATCGTTTGAAGGGCCAGCGGGTGGTGAGTGTGCCGGGGATGTTCTTCATCAAGTGCAGCAACCCGGGCGACGGCTGGATCGAGAACTGCGCGGCGCTCATCGAGCCGGGCGCCGAACCGGTGCGCAGCTTCCGGACCATCAACATGGACGGACGGGATCTGACGAGCTACGGCGCCTCCGAGCCAGAGCACAGCGCGGCCACGGTGGAGAACGTACTGCTGCTGGGGCACGACGATGCGCCTCCCGCAGCGCTCGTTGGTAGAGAGCGCCCGCAGCGTGGGGCCCACATCTACTACCGCTATGTGGACGGGAAGCTGACCGACGAGCCGCTGTGGCCGTGGCCGATGAACGAGCGTATCAGGGAGCTCGTGGGCGTGGATGTAACGGCGACGATCTTCAGGCTGTGTGGCGCCGCCCGATAGCACTAAGCGCCCCTTCGGGGCGACAAGGCATGCAGGCAGGGATGCCTGCGGTCCCGGGAGCGCAGGCTTCCAGCCTGCACGTGGTTGGCAGGCGCCTCGGTCCCGTTCCCGCCAGCGTGGAGCCAACTTCGTATGTTTTCCTATAGATGTACTAGAACTTGGCCCCGGCATCGCGAGCCTCGGCAATCTTCGCCTCCAGTACCTGCTCGGCTACCTCGGGCCCGGCCATGTCCATCGGCTGGGCGTTCATGAAACTCACGTTCGTGAGCCCCATTAAGCCCAAGATGGTCTTGAGATACGGCATGTGGAAATCGAAAGCCTCGGCCCCAGACTAGGCCGAGTAGTCTCCGCCTCAGGCATTGAGGCCACACGTATACTGTTCCCCGTGGCTCGGGCTGCTCCTGTGAGCACTGCGGCCTTTCGAGTCGGCGCGCTGTCCGTTGGCAATCGCCCTCCCGTGCGCCCTGGAATGGTGTCCCGCGCAGGGTCGTAGGCCAGATGCGCCGCTTGCCCGTGCCCGGCGGCAAGAGACATGCACAGGAACACGGACACATGCTCTATGTGGGGGATGCGCGACGGCCGAGGAGGTGCCGCTTGCGAGTTGGCCGAATGGACTTGGTCGCGATGCAGGCGTGTATCCGAATCATCGGCCCTGCTTGGCGTAGTGTAGTCTCAGGAGGTCCACAGTATGATGGGTTTTCCTACCCTTACACGAGTATGGAGCCTGGCGAGAATCAGCATCCTACTGTTAACTGGCGTGGCGCCGCTCGGCAGCGCCGCGCCGGCACAGCAGGACGATACGGTCGCGGCCCTGATCCGACAGGCGGGGAATGCCGACGAGGATCAGGCGCGGCTGGAGTATCTGAAGAAGCTTCAACGACATCCCGGGTTGGACGCCGAACTGCAAGCCGACGTCGATGAACTGGTTGCCGAGATCGAGCGCTGGGTCAATGGCAAGGGAAGCTGGCTGCCCTACTTCAGCCGAGGCATCACGAAGGCGCTGGACTACGACTTCGGCATCGCCGATGACTCCCCGCTGTATCCCATCACTCGATTCTACCTGGCCAGGATGCTGGTGTGGCGCACGCTGGAATCAGGGAGCATCTGGAGCTACCCGGACCGGCGACGGGAGTGGCTGCATCGGGCCGCCGCACTGTTCGGGGAAGCACACAAGGCCTTCCCCGACAACCGCGTCATCCGGATGTATCTGCGCGAGCCGATTCCGCCGCGCGAGCAATACACTCGCGTTGCGGACGCGCCGGAATGGGCGGCGTGTCAGCGAGAGGGCCTGCAGCGGCTGGCCGACATCATCGTGTGGTGGATCGACAGCCGCATGCAGGCGGACGGACAGTACGGCGGCGGCTGGGGCGATGACTGTGAGATGTGGCGCTGGTGGGTGCCGGTGCTCATCGGGTTCGACGATCCCAGGATCACCGCCGCGCAGGCGAAGTTCTCCAGATCGCTGCTGAGCCAATCGCACCTGAGCAAGGGCTACCACTCGCGCATGACCGATGTGGAGCATTCCGCCGAGGACGGCTCCGACGCCATGACGCCCATGATGCACCTGGAGCCGGACAATCCGGAGTGGAAGCGCCGCGCCCTGCGGCTGGTGGAGTTGATGGAGACGCTGTGGACCGGCCGCAACGAGCGCGGCTTCCTGCAATTCAAGAGCACGTACTTCACCGTGGACGAGGTGCACAGCGATCCTGTACGGGCATGCGATACGGTGTACCACCCGCGGGCGCTGCAGCCGGCGCTGCTGTACTGGCAGCGAACGGGGGACGAAAGGGTCGGCAAGCTCATCACCGACTGGATGGACACGTGGGTGGACGCGGCGGCCAGCACCGAGCGCGGAAAGCCCGCCGGAATCATCCCGACCGCCATCCACTGGCCGGACGGCCGGGTCGGCGGCGTGGGCGAGGACTGGTGGGATCCGGAGAACCACCCGAGCGAGACGACCCTGTATCGCTGGCCCAGCGCCACCGGGATGATGGTCGGCACGCTGCTGCTCACGTATCACATGACGGGCGAGGCGAAGTACCTGGAGCCGATCCGGGCGATGGCGAAGATCCGCCTGCAGTATCTGGCATCGCCGCCGCAGGAGGAGCCGGAGCCGGGCACGGCGATGTGGTGCGCCGACAGGATGGGCTTCCTCTCCGGGGCTGTCGCCAAGTACCGTCTGCTCACGGGCAACGCCGAGTTCGACGAGCTGCTCGCCAGAGAGCGCAGCGCATACATGACCTTCCGGCTGCACGGCGACGAGAGCGCCCTGCTGGAGGCGCTCCGGCATACTGCGCTGGCGCTCCGGATCAACTTCCCGGGCTACACCAGCGAGGTGCGCTGGACCGACCGCGTGCTGCGCTTCCCGGCGCTCTTCGCGGCAGGCAACTTGTTCGATGAGGCCATGCCCTCCATCCGCCGGCCAAGCTCAGGGCTGCTGTACTCCACTGCCACGGGCGACCCGGGCGATGTGGGCTACTTCCCGCTGAACCGGGTGCGATGGCTTACCCCGCCGCGCGACATCGCCGTCCTGGTCACCGACGCCGGTGAGGACCGGTTCGCGGCGAGGCTCTTTCACTTCGGGGGGGACGCGCGGCCGATGTCGGCGGAGCTGTACCTGCTCAAGCCAGGGGAATATACGCTGACGCTCCTGCGGGAGGGCGGCGGGGAGGCTGCAGCCACGGAGCGATTCACGGTTGCGGGTCCACGGGCGCGCGTAGCGTTTGACCTGCCGCCGAGGCAACCGCACATCCTGCGGGTGCAGCCGGTCCGCTGAGGGCCAAGGAGCGGCGAGCCACAGAGCGCCTATCGCGTGGCCCGGCGCAGCCGCGGCACGCTATTGCGCATCCGGCGGACCTGCGGGCGCAGGTCTCGCTCGGGGCCGCCGGTGGACAGTGTGCGGTCGTCGCGCCGCAGCGTCAACAGCACGACCTCCGGGCGGCAGTTGAAGCGAATGCGCGGCGAGATCATCCCCACGCCCCGGGTGACGGCCATGCGGGTGCCCCGGCAATCGAACAACCCCCACGCATACTTGGCCCCATACTTCGAGGGCACCACGGGCGGGCCGATAAAGGGCAGCACTATCTGCCCCCCGTGCGTGTGGCCCGCCAGCATGAGGTCTACGCCCGCCGCCGTCACCGGCTCGATGAGGTCCGGGGTGTGAGACAGCAGTATGCACACCGCGTCATCGGGCACGCCGCTGAGCGCCGCGTCCAGGTCCTCGCGCTCGCTGAACGGATCATCGACTCCGGCGATCCAGACGCGCCCTTTGGTCTCTGGCAGCGCAATGTTCTGGTTGCGCAGCGGCCGCCACTGCGTCTCGCGCAGGAACGCCGTCGCCGGGCCGGACCGCTCGGAGAAGAAGTCGTGATTGCCCAAGACGGCGTACTTGCCCCGCGGGGCCTCAACTCTCGCGAAAAGGTCCAGGTACTGCGGCAGGCGATCCGCCGGCTCTGACAGCAGGTCGCCGGTGAACATGATGGCCTCGGGGGCCAGTTGCCCCACGAGGTCCAGCGTGCGTGCCACATACTCATTGGGCATAGAGGGACAGAGGTGGGTATCGGACAGGAATCCAACGCGCAGGCCGTCCAGGTCAGCGGGGAGTCGCGGCAGGGGAACGCTCCACTTGGTGACGCGCAGATGGTAGCTCTCCCAGAAGGCGCAGTACGCGCCGCGCCCGAGCGCGTAGGCTCCCGCGGCAGCCAGGCCTACCTTCATCGCTTTCTTCGTAAAGCGTCGTCGGTTCATTGGCTTACCTGAGCAGTTGGCGAGTGTCTCCCGGGGTTGTCGGTCCCAGAAAACCCAAATCCTCCAAGCAGGTCGAGGCACGATTATCGCATGCGCGAAGAAAGCCGGCAGTTGTGGGTAACACTTCGTGCCGAGTTAGATGGCATCCCGCCTCCCTACTCGGTCAGCCGCCGGTTGAAGCGCAGGCCGTTGGTGACGACGATTAGATTAAGCCAGCGGCCCGCCTACCGATCTGGCATCCACAGCCTGGCTCGCCCTGGTGAGACACAAACGTGTACCGGCGTCTCGCACTGCACGTCTCCGTCTACAAGCACGGGAGACGGCTCAGGTGTCTCAATTCTGACTTCTTTGCCTTTCCAGGTGCGGACCGCTCGGTGGGCAATGTGCGTCCCGCGGAGCACTCTGGGAAAGGTCCGGATGAATTCCATTCGGCTAATGTGCTCAACGAGCACCACGTCGAGCAACCCGTCGTCGATCTCGGCCGTCGGTGCGATCTTCATTCCGGCCCCGTACGACCGCGCATTGGCCACGGCCAGCAGGAGCGCCTTGCCCTCCCACTGCTGCTCGTCCACTCGAAGGTACATCTGCGTGGGCCGGTAGCTCACCAACTCGTGCGCGACGGCGGTCAGATAGGCGAGCAAGCCGCCAGTCAGCCGCCTGCGTCGGTTTATACGCTCTGCCACCGCCGCATCAAAGCCCACGCCCACAACATTCACTGACCATAACGCTCCGTCGTTGATCTGCAGCAGGTCAATGTCCTTCGCGTGCCCCTCGATGAGCTGCCGTGCCGCGGCAGCAGGGTCTCGGCTCAGGTCAATGGTCCGCGCGAAGTCGTTCCCCGTTCCCGCCGGAATCATCCCGCCCGGCACGCCCGTGTCCAGCAGCCCGGTGAGCGCCTGCGAAAGCGTTCCGTCGCCGCCGCAGGCGAACACGGCATCGAAGCCCTCGTCGGCGGCCTCGCGCGCCAGGCGCGTCGCATCGCCCGGGCCGGTCGTCAGCCTGGTGACCGTCTCCCAGCCGGCATTCTCGAACTCGTCCGCGGCCCTCGCCGCCGCGGTGACGCCGGAGTTGCGGCCGGCCTTCGGATTGGTGATGAGCGCGATGCGCATTGGCCCGGGCCTCACCTATCGGAGCGTATCGTCGCCAAGCGAGCAGCCTGTGCCGTCGCCACCTCTGGCTCGAGGTCTCACGGGCGCCTTACTTAGGCACGAGCTTGAGGCACTTGACGTTCATCAGGGCGACATCTTTGATCTCCCGTGGTCTGGCACTGACGTCGTGGACGCCGGCGGCCAGGTGTACGGTCCCGAGCAACACGTCCTCGTAGTTGGTCCAGCTTCCCGTCTCTTTGACAGTGCGCGACAACACGTGGCTGCCGACCGCAAGGGCGCACCCGCCTCCCTGCCCACGGGGCGCGCCCTGGCTGATGATGACATCGGAGTCCGCGTCGCGCTCGACTTCACTACCGTGCTTCGCCGCCGTCGCCGACACCCCTGCGCGCGGCGTTGGGGGCAGAGGTTCGTCATCACACACGTGGAACTACGGGCCCGAGGGGCCAGGCAAAGCCATTCCCCTCCCCGCTTGCGGGGAGGGTAGGGTGGGGTCATACTCCGACGCGCGGGATAGGCCACCCCCCTCACTCCCCCCGCAAGCGGGGCGAGGAACTGCCTCCGCGCTTGCAGAGGTCAGGCAAACGGCTGTCTTCGGGGCGATTCCGCGCGAAGCGAAAGGACTGACGACCATGAGACTCGCATCCTGCACCTATTCCTATCGCCAGCCTCTCAAGTCGGGCGACATGAGCATGGAGGAGTGTATCACCACGTGCGCCGACCTGGGACTGGACGGCATCGAGCTGACCTCGTACTTCTTCCCGCAGACCGATCGGGAGTACCTGAACCACATCAAGCGCTGCTGCTTCGAGGCGGGCCTGGACGTGTGCGGGACGGCCGTGGGCAATGACTTCGCGCAGGCCGACGAGGCGAAGCTGCGCAAGGATGTGGAGATGACGAAGGAGTGGATCGATCACGGCGTTGTCCTCGGCGCGCCGTGCATTCGCATCTTCGGCGGCCGCGTGCCCGAGGGCGAGGACGAGGACGAAGTGATGCAGCGGGCCATCGCCTGCATGAGGGAGTGCGCGGAGTACGGCAAGGAGCGGGGCGTGGTTGTGGCGCTCGAGAATCACGGCGGCATCACGGCTACGGCGGCCCACATGGAGCGCTTGGTGAAGGGCGTTGACCACGAGTGGTTCGGCGTCAACCTCGACTTCGGCAACTACCGCGAGCCGGACAAGGAGTTCGCCAAGACGGCCCCCGACGCCGTCACCACACATGCCAAGGTCACGTACCGCGACCTGGACGGGGAGCGGCATCCGGTGGACTACGAGATGGCGCGGAGGGTTATGCAGGACGTCGGCTATCGCGGCTACATCAGCATCGAGTACGAGGAGGAGGAGCCGCCGGACACCGGCATGCCGCGGTTCGTGGCGGAGCTGAAGCGGGTGTTTCGGTAGGCACGGAACCGTGTGGCACGGGTAGCTTGCTACCCGTGTGCCAAGGTTGCACGGAGACGCGCACGGGTTGACGAGCAACCCGTGCCACCCGTGGGGCGCTAGTACGAGCACCAACCATGACCAGCAGAGAGATCATCCAGCGCGTGCTGCAGTTTCACCATCCGTCGCGCATCGGCTTCAGGTTCTCGGCGTACAACGGCGAGCCACGGCTCAATGACTTCTGCGGCGGATCGCCAACCGCGGATCCGAGCTGGGAGCAGAAGCGCTGGCAGCACGAGACGGGCGAGTACTGGACGGACGAATGGGGCAACGTCTGGCGACGAGTCGATCCACGGCACAGCGGGGAGGTGCACGAGGGCGCCATCCGCGCCTGGGACGATCTGGACGGCTATCGCCCGCCGACGCTCGACGATCGCAGCCGCTACGAGCGGGCCCGGGAGAGCTTCGCCGCGAATCCGGACAAGTACAGGCTGGGGAGCATCCCCGGATGCTCATTCAACGTGGCGCGTAAGCTGCGCCGACTGGACAACTACCTGCTGGACTGCGCTGCGGAGCCGCAGTTGGTGCGGCGGCTGAACGGGATGGTGCTCGACCTCATCCTGAAGATGGTGGACATCTACGCCGAGATCGGCGCCGACGGCGTGTTCTTCTGTGAGGACTGGGGCACGCAGGATCAGTTGCTCATCAGCCCGGCCATGTGGCGCGACCTCTTCCTGCCCGATTTCGAACGCCTCGTCTTGCACGCCCACGCCCGGGGCCTCACCGTCTGGATGCATTCGTGCGGCTACGTCTACGACATCATCGAGCCGCTGGCGCAGGCGGGGATGGACGTGCTGCAGTTCGACCAGCCTGAGGTGCACGGCATCGACCGTCTCGCCGACAACTTCGCGGGACGCATGACTTTCTGGTGCCCGGTGGACATCCAGAAGATCCTGCCCACCGGCGACCGGGAGCTCATCCAGGCGCGGGCCTGCTACATGCGCGAGCGCCTGGGCGGAAGCGGCGGCGGCTTCATCGCGAAGAACTACGGCTCCGTCGATGCCCTCGGCTGCAGCCCTGAATGGGAGCACTGGGCGTATAAGGCGTTCGTCGAGGTGGGGGAGTATTGATCCCCGGGCGCCACGGGTTGGTGGTGTTCGACGACAGGACATAGTTGACAAACATTTGTTTCGTTCGCTGTTGCGTGGTCAGGTGGTTTGGGCTGTGACGGGCGCTGTGTTGTTTGATGGCGCCGTTGTTCATCACTTTGCGCAACTGGGCGAGGTGTCTACCGTGCCCGCGATGTAAACCATGTCCCATCACTGCACATCGTCAACCCGTGCTGGTCCGGACGAGGGTTGTGCCAATATACGTATCCCCATGTTGAAGCACCACAGGAAGGAGCGCTGAGCCATGCCGGAGCTGTCCGCAGGCGCCGCGAAAGTAGAGATCACCCCCAAGTCGCCGGCGCATCTCGCCGGATACGCCTCCCGTGACGAGCCGTCCGAGGGCGTCCACGATCCCTTGTTCGCCAGGGCCTTGATGCTCGACGATGGCACCACCTCCATCTGTCTCGCGTCCTGCGACCTGTGCCTGCTTACGACGGAGCTCCACGACGAGCTGCGGGAGCTGATCGGTGCGGCCACAGGTATCGATCCCGGGAACGTGCTGCTCGCGACCACGCACACGCACTCGGGCCCGGTCACGCGGGGCGAGAACGTGAATGCAGAATGGCTCGAGGCGTTCAAGTACAAGATGGCGTATGTCGCGCTCCTGGCCCAGCGCAGGAAGCGGCCGGCACGCATCGCCTTCGACAGCGGAAGCTCCGATGCCGGCGTCAATCGCCGCGAGCACAAAGAAGACG
This sequence comes from Armatimonadota bacterium, assembly GCA_030601885.1. Lineage (GTDB taxonomy): Bacteria > Armatimonadota > Zipacnadia > JAUWAU01 > JAUWAU01 > JAUWAU01. Next base: position 55,458 of record JAUWAU010000001.1, on the reverse strand, counting down.
GCACGACGGACTTGGGCGCGAACCCCGACGGTTTCGTTGACCGGGAGCTGGGCGTATTCAGGGTCGAGGACGAGTCCGGCGCTCCGCTCGCCGTTGCCTGGAACTACGGCTGCCATGGCACGCTGCTGGGGCCAAAGAATTACATCATCAGCGCCGACTACATGGGCGTCGCCTGCCACCGCGTTGAGCAGGCGATGGGGGACGACGTCGTGGCGATGTTCCTTTCCGGCGGCTCCGGCAATGTAGACCCGCGGCATCGCGTCGAGCCGACGCCCGAGCACCTGGAAGAGGTGGGTCAACCGGTGGGGGAGGAGGTGCTGCGCGTGCTTGAGGACATCGGCCCGCGCCAGACAGCCGACCTCGCCGTGACGTCCAGTGTCATCGAGGTCCCCCGGCGGGAGGAAGAGGTGGCGGACGGGGAGCCCTGCGTGATCGACGTCCCCACTTGGGCTTTTCGGATCGGGGAGACGGCCGTCGCGACCTTCCCTGGGGAGCTATTCGCCGAGATCGGCGCCAACATCAAGCGCCGCTCGATGCACCCAAACACGCTCGTGTGGAGTTACTGCAACGGCAGCGTCGGTTACCTGCCCACAGCGGACAGCTACCCGGAGGGCGGCTACGAGATCCGCACCACCCACTGCGCGCCCGAGGCGGAAGCGATCTATACGGAGGGGGCGCTGCAGCTTCTGGCGCAAGTGGCTGGTCGATAGTGGTCAGTGGCCGGTGGTCAGTGGGCAGCGGGGAAGTACGTCAGTGATCAGTTCTCAGTAGTCAAAGCCGAGCGCTCCCTAACCGAAACAGGGGTGGCGACAATGGCGCGAGTGAAGACATACAAGGATCTGCAGGTATGGAACAAGGCGATGGACCTGGTGATGGCGATCTATCGGCACACAGAGACGTATCCCAAACACGAGCGATTCGGACTGACGAGCCAAACGCGCCGTGCGGCAACGTCGATTCCTGCGAACATTGCCGAGGGCCAAGCGCGGCGACATACGGCGGAGTTCCGCAACTTCCTGTCTATCGCCCTGGGATCACTCGCGGAAGTGGAGACATTCTTCGAGATAGCGCATCGCCTGGGGTATCTGAAAGAAGAACATATGGACAGCCTGCGCGGTGCGGCAAATGAGGTGGGCCGGATGATCCACGGCCCCCTCCGGTCGCTCAGCACTGGGAACTGATCGCTGACGACTGCTCACTGCGGTGGTCGGCGTTGGACTGCCCACCGCCCACTGATCACTGACCACTACGGACGAGTGCTTCCTTGCTCCTGGAATACGTCAACGGCACCTCCGTCCCCAGGTCGGCCAGCACGTTCAGCGCGATCTTGGCGTCCTCCTCGACTTCCTCCGGGCTCAGGAAGCCCACCGCGACCGTGTCCACCGGCTTGATCGTCTTGTACACGAACGGCAGCCCGGTGGCCCGTATCACGCGGCCCGAGGCGAGCGGCTTGATGCACAGCACCGGCTTCTTCGCCCGCTTGATCACCCGCTGCACCCAGTCGGTCTCCACCTGGCAGAGGAAGCCGATGGGGTTGTAGATCTGGATGTAGGTCGCGATGTCGTAGCCGCCCTCGTCGGCGACGCGAACGGTCTCGTGCCGGTGCGTGCTCAGGCCCGGGATCATCCCGAGGCCACGCGCGGCCTCACAGAACTCCGTGAGGCCGTCGATGCGCAGCTCGGCCACATTCATGCGGTTGTCGGTGTAGTTCTGGTGCGGCATGCAGAACTCGGCGCCGTGATCCGCCGCCCATTTGGCGTTCTCGAGCAGGTCCTGCAGCGACTTCCCCTGCGGCGTGCAGAACCAGTGGAAGTGGTAGCCGGTCTGCTCCTCCAGGCTCACGATGGCCTCGTGCATCCGCTCCACCGTGCCGCTCACCACGGCGTTGATCCCGCACTCGCTGCACGTGTGGAGAATTTCGACGATCCGCTCGGTGGTGAAGTAGCGCTTGAGCCAGGCGTCCCTTGACCCGGTGAAGTGCGAGAAGCCGAAGAACGGGTTGGACCCACACACCATCCGCGAGATCTCAATGCCGCCGATGTTCGTGGTGGGGAACTCCATGCTGGGAACCTCCGGTTCAGTGGTCGGTGGTCGGTGGCCAGTGGCCAGTGGTCGGCTGCCAGCCTGTCGCGTACACGCTGCCACCCCTTCTTCTACCATAACGCGGCCCAGCCTGCGCCCGCCTCCAGTGCTGTCCGTGTATGGCTGCGGTGGCACGCCTTTCGCCCTCGCACCCATCTTCATCGTTTCCGGCTGGCGCATCCCGCCATGACGACTGCCAAACATCTTTCTACCACAACGCGCGGGGGGCGTCGCGGGGCCGCCACTTCTACGCCGCGTCGGCGTCCTCCTCGTGCCCGAACCGCCCGCAGGTGTGCCCCCGATGGGCCCTGCCCAGCGCGGGCCCGGCCGCAGCGCCACGGCCGGGCCGTTCCGCTGAGGACGGCCTTCGTCATTCTGAACGGAGCGAGGCGAAGTGAAGAATCTGGCACCATCCGCCCGGGCGTACCATCCAGAACCTAGATTCTTCGCCCAGGGCCGTTGGCGGCCCTCAGGCTCAGAATGACGTAAGACGAACTTCGGCAGGCAGGCAATGGGTTCTTCGCGAAGGACCGTTGCCGGCCCTCACGCTCAGAATGACCAGGGGCAGATGCGCGCTTCTGCCATAATCCGGGCTGAGGCCGTTTCCGACAGGGCGGGAACTCTCCGGCTTCCCCCAAGCGTCAAAGGAGGCATAAGCAGTGGAAGTGCGTAACGCACGATGGAGGTGGTTGGTTGTGAAACGGCCAGTGCCGGTAGTAGCGGTCGTGGCGGTACTGATCTTGGCTGTCGTGTCGTTGGTTGGCGTTTGGTTCTTGGTGTACGGACGGAAGGCAGCGCGCCTCTCGGAAGGGCTCGCGGAGTGGGATCAAGAGCAAGCGCAGCAGGAGATGCAGGGGAGGATGCCGGCGACGGCTCGTCCTTACTCGTTCAGGGACGGCCACGCGAAGGCTGGGGTGCGCTACGAGGGCGCGGAGGAGGAACAGGGGCTCGAGGAAGAGCCGGCTCCCGACCCGAATGCCTACGTCACCAGTACCTACATGGGTGGGCGCGGGGCCAGGGAGCGGATCGTGAAGCTGATCGAGGAGGGCGTGGAGGTTGACGGCAAGCAGGTGAAGCTCGAGGCCTTTACTCGCGAGTACTCCCAGGCGTTCCCCATCCCCACCAAGACGGCGCTCAGCCTCAGCGCCGAGACCGAGCACGCCAAGGTGCTCAGCAAGGGCGGTCGCACCTATCTGCAGGTGGGTCTGCAGGCAACCGATCGAGAGGCACCGAAGCGGCCGCCACTCAACATCTGCCTCGTGGTGGACCGCAGCGGCTCGATGGGCAGCGAGGGCAAGATCAAGTACGCCCGGGCGGCCGCCATCGAGGTCGTGGACCGCCTGTCTGCCTCCGACACCATCGCGGTGGTCGCCTACGACGATACGCCGCAGATACTCGTGCCGGCGCAGAAGGCGCGAGACAAAGAGCCCGTGCGGGAAAAGCTGCGCGGTCTCCAGCCGGGCGGCTCCACGGACATCTACTCCGCCCTCCGAGTCGGCTACGAGCAGGTGCAGAAGGGCCTCGACCCAGAGGCCATCAACCAGGTCATCGTCCTCTCTGACGGCATGGTCACCGCGGGCATCTCGGATCTGGGCGCCTTCGCCCGACTTACGGCTGAGATGTTCGACGAGGGCATCCAGACGACCACCGTGGGCATGGGGCTGGACTACGATGAGCAGTTGATGATGACGGTCGCCCGAGAGGGCAAGGGCAACTACCATTTCGTCAGGGACGCGGCGAGCATCGGGGAGATCTTCCACGAGGAGCTCGAAGACCTCACCCACGTGGTCGCCAAGGCGCTGCGCCTGCGCATCAAGCTCGCCGACGGCATCGAGCTCAAGCGGGTGCTCGGCTCCACCCAGATGGCGGAGGAGGCCGTCGAGGCAGCCAAGGCCACCGAGAGGAAGATCGACGAGCGCGTATACCGGGAGCTCGGCATCACCGCCGACCGACAGAAGATCGAGGATGAGCCGGGCCTGAAAATGCTCATCCCCCAATTCTACATGGGCGATAGCCACGTGGTGATGCTCGAGATCGAGGTGCCACCCGGCAGCGGGACGCGGAAGGTGGCTGACGTGTACCTGAAATACAAGGACATCGTCTTCGGCACGAACCGGGAGAGAACGAAGTCCGTGACGGTGCGCTACACGACCAGCCGCAGCACCATGCTCGCCTCGATCCGCCAACCGGTGAAGAAGAACGAGTTGGGCTTCCGGACCGGCGAGGCCCTCAAGACGGCGGCGGCCCTGCTGCAGAGAGGCCAGAACGGCGAGGCGGCCAAGGTCATCGACGAACAGATGGTGCTCCTTGGTGTCGCGGCCAAGCAGTGGAAGGACCCGGATCTCGATCACGATGGGACGTTGCTGGCCGCCTACAAGGGCGTCATCGGCGGCCTCGGTACACGCTACGCGGCGGACACCGAGCTTGGACAGTATCTGTCGAAGTCGCTCACGTACTCGGCCTACCAGCGCATACATTGAGGGAGGTGGCGGCATGTACATATGGCGAGGTGAACGCTGGATCTTTCTGGGCGTCGTAATGACGGCCGCCCTCGCGCTCGGCGCTGCAGCCGTCGCCGAGGTGGATCTGAAAGGCTTCCAGCGCGTGGCCGAGATCGAGGTGCCCTTGACCGGCCGTGAAGTTGCCATCGAGCTGCCACGCGGCGCGAAGCCCGAAGATATCCGTGTGGTCCTCGCAGGCGTCTTCAAGTGCTCATACGACCGTGGCAGTTACGATGCGCTTCGGGCCACGACCGACTCGGAGGACTTCGACCGTGAGCACGGCTACGTCGAATGGTCACCGGCCGGCATGGAATTGGCCGACTCCGATGTCTCGACCCACCGATACGTGCTCCGGCTCCCGGAGAATACACGGGAGCTGCCCGCTTCGGTGAGCGCCTGGATTGACGTCGATCAGTTCGTCACTGACTTCATCATCACGCCTTCGGACGTGCGCCAGTCCCTCAGCGGTACTCTGCGCCTGGCAGTATGGCGGGCGCGGGGTGGGAGTCCGGCCGGGCCGATGGCGGTGGTCGGTCTCCTGGCCCTCGGGGTCGTCGCGGTGGTGCTCGTCCGGCGTCGAAACAGACCCCCCGTGGCGATGTCCGACGTGGAGGAGCATCTCCGCCGCATCGACCGCAAGTACGAGTCGGCCATGGGCACCATCGAGGGCCAACGCGAGGACACGTTCGAGCTCAGCTCGGAGCTGGAGCGCCTCCGGGACGGCGCTCGGGAGCTGGCGAAGCACATCGAGGCCTTCCGTGGCGCGGCCCGCACCGTCGATCGGGAGCAGCTCGATGCTGAGATCGCCCGCATGGAGCGGCAGCTCGAGCAGGCCGACCGCGACGATGTGCGGGACGAGCTCGAGGCGACGCTGGCGGCCAAGCGCAAACTGCGGGACCTGCTCGCCGACACGGACGCGAGCGAGGCGCGGTACCTCCTGCGGCTTTCCAAGATCGAGTCCACCATGGACGCCACCACCATGTGGGTCACCGGTCAGGAACAGCGGCTGGCCGATGAGGTGGGCGAAGACCGCGCTATCGCCGAGATCGAAGAAGAGCTGAAATCCCTCGATCAGGCCATCGAGGAGTTGAAGGTAGTCGATTGACGACGGGCGAAATTGCCCGTCGAGGGTTAATGGGGAATGGTTGATGGTCAATGGCGGATGGGGTGCACGTCCGCCATTAGCCGTTCGTTTCGCCGGGGTGGGTGTCGCATCACCCGGGCTTCTCTGCTCGGGGGCCAAGGCTCAAGCTCTTACTCGCGAGGAGGTGCCACGGTGGGCCGAGGGATGAAAAGACGGGAGTTTCTGACGACGTGTGGCGCGGGCGTTGGTTCGCTGGGCATCCCCTACATCGTGCCGTCGCACGTGCTGGCCGGGCCGTCACCGAACGAGGTGAGCGTGCGTGCGGTGCTCGGGGTGGGTGGGAGAGGCCGAGGCCTCATGCATCAAGTGATCGAGCGACAGCAGAAGCAGAAGGACACGCGGCTGGGGGCCGTGTGCGACGTGGACCAGAGCCACCTCGCGGCGGCCATCGAGGAATGTAATGACGCCGGCGTGGAGCCCGACGGCTACACGGACTATCGTGATGTGCTTGACCGCGACGACATCGACGTGATCTACCTCGGCACGCCGCCGCATTGGCACGCGCTGATGTGCATCCACGCAGCCCAGGCCGGCAAGGACATCTACTGCGAGAAGCCCATGACGAAGTTCATCCACGAGGGGCGCGCCGTGGTGGAGGCCGTGGAGCGCTACGGGCGCGTGTTTCACATCGGCACCTTCGGCCGCTACGGCGCCCGCGACCTCCGCAAGCTCGTCATGAGCGGTCGCCTCGGCACGCCGATCCGCGTGAACATGAACCACCATAAGTACAACTTCAAAGTGAAGCAGTGGAGCGGCCGAACGGACCTGGTGCCGGAGAATTCGCCGCCCGAGCTCGACTGGAACATGTGGCTCGGGCCGGCGCCGCTGAAGCCCTATCATCCGCATCGCTGCCACCGGAGCTTCCGCGGCTACTGGGACTACGACGGCGGCGGGTTCTCCGACATGGCCGCCCACTTCCTCGATCCGGTGCAGTACTTCGTCGGCGCCGACGACACCGGCCCGGTCGAGATCGAGGCGACGGCCCCCTGGCCCGCGCACCCGGACGCCGTCGGGATGTGGGAGAGCATCACCTTCAAATTCGCCGACGGCACCGTCATCCGGTGCAACACCGGCGAGTGGGGCGAGAGCGATCCGCCGGAGTTGCCGTGGATTGAGGGGCCCAAAGGCAAGGTGCTCAACGACGGCAAGACGACCGACCCGCCCGGCCTGTTCGATGGGCTCGACGAGGTTCCTGATCCGCCGGCGATGATAGATTTCGAGACGGCCCTCAAGGTGCGCCAGCAGCCGGGCGGCAATGCCGAGGCGTCTCACCGGGTGGCGACGCTGCTGCACCTCGGGAACCTGGCTATTCGCCTCGGGCGCAAGCTGCACTGGGACCCGGCCACGGAGCAATTCGGCGGCGACGATGAGGCCAGCCGCTTCGTCAACATCCCCATGCGGGCGCCGTGGCATCTGTGAGGCGCGCGCGCACGGCTCCCGCTCCGAATGTCACCCTGAGCGCAAGCGAAGGGTCTCGCACCAGGACGCCATTCAGCGAGCCGGAGATCACCGCCGAATGGGCCCATAAGAAGAGCCACGCCTGCGTCTCTCGGCAAGGGGGTAGAGGACCGATGAGTCGCCGGACTTGCGTCATCCTGCTCGCGGCAGCGCTGTTCCTCACGCTGTTGCATCCCCGAACGTCTGCGGACGCACAAGCCCTCGCCGAACTGGTAGAGAACATCCAATCCGATGACGCCGCCGTGCGGAGCGAGGCCTTCGGGCAACTGCGGGCCATGGGCGCCGAGGGCGTGCAGGCACTGCTGGGGATGCTCGTCGAGCCCGGCAAGGGTGACGATGCGGGCGCGCGGTTCGCTCTCCACGGAATGGCCGTGCAGGTGAGCCGCACGGGCGCCGATGCGGACCGGGCGGGGTTTGCAGAGGCCCTCAGCCGGCATCTGAGTACGGACGCGCCGCCGGCGGTGAAGCGGTTCGTCATCACCCAGTTGCAGATCGCCGGTCGCGCGGAGTCGGTGGCGGCGCTGGCTGCCTGTCTCAGCGACAACGAGTTGGTGAACCCGGCCTGCCAGGCGCTCATCGCCAACCCAAGCCTGGAAGCGGTCGCAGCTCTGCGAGAGGCACTGCCGAACAGCAGAGGGGCGACACGTGTACCGATCATCGAGGCCCTTGGCGAACGCCGGGACGCCGAGGCGGTTGCCGTGCTGGCCGACGCTGCGAAAAGCTCCCGCGCCGAGGTCCGCATGGCAGCCATCGCGGCCTTAGGGCGGATCGGGGACCCGGAGGCCGAGCCGGTCATTGCCGCCGCTCTCGGCAAGGGCCCTGAGCGCGAGCGCCGCGTCGCCTTCGATGCCTATCTGCACCTCGCGGAGGAGCTGCGTCGAACTGGCAAGCGTATGGAGGCCGTCACGGTGTACACCCGCGCGCTGCAGGCGGCTCCGACCCCAGCCCTGCGGACCGCTGCGCTGCTGGGCATCGGCGGCGCCGGCTCCGCGCGTGACGTGAATGCGATCGTGCCGCACGTGGCCGATCCCGACCCAGTGCTGCGGCACGCGGCGCGAGATGCCCTCGTGCGAATGCGCGGCCCAAAGGTCGCGAACACCATCCGCCAGGGGCTCAAGAAGAGCGAACCGAGTGTGAGGGCCGGCCTGCTGCACGTGCTCGTAGGACGCGACGAGCCTGCTGCGACAAAGGCCATCGAGGCGGCCACGAAAGACCCCAGTGCCGAGGTGCGAGTGACCGCCTGCCAACTGCTCGACCGCCTCGATGATCCGACTCTTGAACAGACGCTGCTTGAGGCTGCCACGAGCGGCTCTGACGCGATCCATCCCGTGGCCCTCGAGGCCTATATGCGGCTGGCCGAGGCGCGGGCACAGGAGAAGAAGAGCGATGACGCCCGCAACTTGCACACGCGTGCGCTGGACATCGCCAGAACGGATGCGCTGCGCGGGATGGCGTTGCGCGGAATGGCCACCGTGCCAAGCCTCGAGTCTCTGCCCAAAGTGGAGCGGCTCCTGGAGCAGGAGGGCGTGCGCGACGACGCTCTGCAGGCCTATGTGGCCATCGCGGGCCGGATGGCGGAAACGGACGACAAGCAGAGAGGCATTGAGATGCTGCAGCGGGCACTGGAGATGGGGCCGGCTCGCGATGTGGGGCAGATGGCCGTGGCGAAGCTGCGCGATCTGGGCGTGGACATCGACCCGGCCCGCAGCGGCGGCTTTGTGACCTCGTGGTGGGTCATTGGCCCCTTCCCCGGCGAGACGGTGAGACAGGAGTGGCCGCCGGAAAAGGGCGTTGATCTCGCGGCGACCGTCACAGCCGGCGACCGCGGTCTGCGTTGGGTCAAGCACCACACGGACGACATCATGGGCGTCGTGAATCTGGCCGCATTGATGAAGCCGAATCAGCGGGTCACCGCCTACGCGTGCGCCGAGGTGAGCGTTGAGCGGGCCCAGGACGTGCGGTTCAAGATGGGCAGCGACGATGGCATAAAGTGCTGGCTCAACGACCGCATGATACACCGCGCACCGCAGCCGCGCTCGCTCACCGTGGACGAGGACGCCGTCGAGGCGCAGCTTGCCGCCGGGGTCAACCGGATACTTGTCAAAGTAGTCAACGGTGGCGGTGGGTGGGAGTTCTGCCTGCGCATCACCGACCGCGACGGCAGGCCCAGCGAGTTCGAGCAGGAGGAAAACTAGGCACGTGCCACCGCGCGGATGGTTGATGCGGAGAAGAGCCAGCGCTAACTGTGTGGAGGCCTGCCGTCCATTAACCATCAACGATCAACCATCAACCATTGATCCTGCGGCCCCCGAGCCGACCACTGAAGTCCCATGAGCCGCCCCACCTACGACGTCACGAAAACCTACGAATGGCACTACGAGCACGGGCCGATACACGACGCGCCGCCCGAGCGCCTCGCGCCGGTGCGGAACGAGCAGTTCTTCGGGTGCCCCGTGAACTCGACCGTCGGCGTGCCGTCGGGGCCGCTGCTGAATTCGAAGTGGGTGCGGCACTACGCGCGGCTTGGGTGGGACATCCTGACCTACAAGAGCGTCCGGTCGCGCGAGCGCGGCTGCTATGATCTGCCGAACCTCCTGTTCCTCGACGTGGACGAGCAGCTCGCTGGCGCGCCGAGCTCGGAGCAGGTCGTGGCGCTGCAGGGGACGCCGGCCGATCCGCGGCGGGCAACGTGGGGGATCACCTTCGGCATGCCGTCGCGCGCTCCGGACGAGTGGCAGCCGGATGTGCAGGCAGCGCGGGAGGCGCTCGATGAGGGGCAGGTGCTCATCGTGGGGGTCACGGCGACGCCGGAGGAGGGCTGGACTGAGGAGGATGTAGCGGAGGACTATGCCCTGTGCTGCCGGCTCGCGAAAGAGGCCGGGGCACAGGTCGTCGAGTGCAATCTCTCGTGCCCGAACGTGAAGTCGGCGGAGTCGTACGCCTACACCGACCCCGAGCTTACCCGGCTCATCGCCGAGCGCATCCGGGCGGCTGTCCCGGATCTGCCGCTGCTGCTGAAGATGGGCTACTACGAGGAGGCGGAGACGCTGCGGGCCGTGATGTGCGCGGTGGCGCCGCACGTGGATGGGTTGACGCTGACGAACGGGATCGCGAAGACGCAGGTGGCGCGCGACGGGACATGCGCCTACCCCGAGGACTTCCGCCTCGTCTCGGGCGTTGGGGGATGGGGCGTCCGAGATTCTTCGCTTGAGAACCTCCGTCGCGCCGCCGCCATCCGCGAACAGGAAGGACTCGACCTCGAGTTCCTCGGCTGCTCCGGCATCATGACTCCTGACGACGCGGCCGCGTACTACCACGCCGGCGCCTGCGCCGTCCAGTGTGCGACGTTGGCGATGCTGGCGCCGGAGGCGGTGGGGGGGCTGCCGAGTCGGAAGGAAGTGGTCACTGAGTAGAGACCAGACCGCCCGCCGAGGCGAGCAACACCCACCCACTCCTCTACTTCACCGCCGCTGCCATCTCCGGCCCGATCTTCGGGTCCTCCGCGTGGGGGTCGTTGTACTTCTTGCAGTAGGCCAGCAGCTCGGCCGTCACGTGTTTCACCACGGCGCGGCGTTGCGGATCCCCGTAGAAGTTCGTCAGCTCATCCGGGTCCTTCTTCAGATCGAAGAGCCACGGGACGCCTTCCCTCGGGTAGACGATCTTGTAGTCGTCGGTCAAGGCGCAGACCCAGTTTCGGCCACCGCGCATGAAGGCGATGTCCTTCCAGTCCGCCGGCGTCTTTCCCACGAAGAGCGCCGAGGCGTCGCGTCCCTCCTCAACGCCCAGTGTATGGACGCCCATCACGCTTAAGACCGTCGGCAGGAAGTCCACGCACGTCAACGCCTGGTTGACCACCGTGCCGGGGCTTATCTTCTCCGGGTAATATGTGATGAACGGGATTTTCGCCGAGCCCTCGTACGGCACGCCTTTGTTCAGTCTCTTATGTTCGCCGCACAGGTCTCCGTGATCGGCCGTGAAAACGACGACGGTGCGGTCCAGGATGCCGCTGTCTCTGAGCGCCTCGAGGATTCTCCCCACGTTGTCGTCGATGCACTTCACCATCCCGTAGTACCCGGTCATGAGCTCCCTTAAGCGCTTCTCGGTCAAGCCCTTCTCTGGCGGCGCCCATCGAGGGGTCTGTTCGTCGCTCTTGTAGAAGGTCGAGGGGACGCGGGCCTGCTCTGCCGTGAACATGGTGTCGTAGGGAGGACGAACGGTGTTCGGGCCATGGGGATCGGGGATGCTGAGCATGTAACAGAAGGGCTCGTCCTTGTGCGCGTTGATGAAGTCGATCGTCTTGCGCGCGAGCCAGTCCGTGGTGAAGGAGTTCTCGTCTGCGCCCTCGACGTTGTACGTTGGCTCGTCCTTGGGGTTACGCGCTGCCACCCTGGGGCCTGCGGGCGTGTCTTGCATTTGCTTCCAGTGGCCGCGGTTGAACATGTAGCGGTTGTCCTCGAAGCCGAACTTCCGTTCCGGCGCCCACTGCGGCTTGCCCGTGCCGTCCAGGTGCCATTTCCCCGCGTACCCAGTGGCGTATCCCTGTCGCCGGAGGATCTCGGCGAAGGTGACGATGTCGTCGTTGAGCGGGATGTTATTGGTCACCACCGGGGTATTCTGTGGGTAGCGTCCGGAAACAAACGCCGCGCGCGAAGGCGAGCACACCGGTGTGGTCGCGTAGAAACTGGTGCACATCGCCCCTTGCGCGGCCAGGAAGTCGATATTCGGCGTCCTGACCACCTGCCCACCATAGCACCCGAGCGTGCGGAAGTTGTGCTCATCGGTGTGAATGATCAGTAGATTTGGGCGGCCCGCGCCTCGCGCAGACGAAGCGCGGCTGATCCCGAGAGCCGCTACCCCGCTTCCGGTCATGCTGATGAAACTCCGTCGGTTCATTGTTTCCCCTTATGCTGGGCTCTGCCGATTGCTGGCTCGGCGATCGCCGGTTTCCCAGTCTCCGGCCTTACGATGCGTCCCCGTGGCGGCATGGCGACAATGTATCACCATCCCGTGCGCCGCGCAAGAATATAGACTGCCTCTGTTTTCTGAGGAGGACAACAGCCGACGGCTTCGCAACTTAAGGGCGGAAAGGCGAACGCCGGAGGTGAGGGCATGATAGCCTGGTTGGTAGCGCCGGTGATGGCCGTCGGCACGGCCTCTATCCTGCAGGCGCCCGGCGAATTGGACAAGTATGGCGGCTGGATCGGCATCTCGGCTCGCGCCACCGGGTTTTTCCATGTCGAGCGCCTTGGCGAGCGGTGGTGGATAATCGACCCGGACGGGCATGCCTTCGTTTCGGTGGGAGTGTGCAACGTCAGCTTCTGGGGCGATAAGGTGCCTGCCACAGGCCGCATGCCGTACAACGAGACGTGCCGGAAGAGGTACGGCGACATTCAGACGTGGGCAAGGGCTACCATCGGCAGGCTGAAGGGCTGGGGGTTCAACACAATCGGCGCCTGGAGCAATCCGCAGACGTGGGACAAGGGCATGGCCTACACCGTGAATCTCAACATCGGGCAGCGGGCGGGTGGCTCCTGGCTCCATGGGACCTTTCCGAACGTGTTCTCGCCGGAGTTCGAACGGATCGCGGACGAGGTGGCAAAGAGGGCGTGCGAGCCGCGGGCGTCTGATCCTTACCTCGTCGGGTACTTCTCCGATAACGAACTGCGCTGGGGACCGGACTGGCGCAGCAAGAAGCACTTGGTGGAAGACTTCCTCGCGCTGCCGGCCAACGATCCGGCCAAGCCGCAGCTCATCGAGTTCTTCACGAGGCAGCACACTGACATTGCCGGCTTCAACGCAGCCTGGGGCACGAGCCTGGGCTCATTCGCGCATCTGGCGGAGCCCCTTGTCGTGGAGCCGGGGCAGGGGGACGCCGAGGCGAGGCTGCGGGATTGCACGGCCTTCCAGCGATTGGCAGCGGAGCGCTACTTTGCGATCTGCGAAGCGGCGATACGAAAGCACGACCCGAATCACCTGATCCTGGGCTGCCGGTTCGCCGGCCGGTCGCCGCCGCCGGTGCTGGAGGCGATCAAGGGGCACGCCAATATCGTGTCGGTCAACAACTACTCACCTGATGCTCCCGTGCGGCTTCTGCAGGGCGTTCACGAGGCGGTCCGCGTCCCGCTCATGGTCACTGAGTTCTCCTTCAAGGCCATGGACTCCGGCCTGCCCAATACCAAGGGAGCCGGCCGGCCGGTGGCCACGCAGGCAGAGCGAGCTGATCGCTTCGAAAGATACGTCACCGGGATCATGCAGCTCCCCTTCGTGGTGGGCTATCACTGGTTCGAGTACTGCGATGAGCCGGCCGAGGGGCGTTTCGACGGCGAGAACAGCAACTACGGCCTCGTCAACGTCAACGACGAGCCGTGGGAGGCCCTCATCGAGCGGATGACCGAGGTCAACCGGCGGATTTACGACGCAGCGCGGGGCCCCGGTGGTCAGTGACCAGTGGTCAGTGGTTAGAAAAGGCAAAGGCGGGCGGGACACGCAGTGCGGACCTACGGTCCGCTCGCCCGGCAAAACGGAGCGCGGCCCGGGTAGAGTGCCCGGGCCGCGGTGTTGACGGCTGGTTGCTGGAAGCTGGCCGCTACTTCTTCTGCTTGAGGAGCTCGAGGGCTTTCTCCGCAATGTGCTCGGCGGTGAGGCCGAAGGCCTGCATGAGCTCCCACGGCTCGCCGGACTGGCCGAACTTGTCCTGCACACCGATCATGCCCATCGCCAGCGGGGCGTCGTACGGCTTCTCCTCCGCAATGGCGCCGGCGATGATGTTGCCGAAGCCGCCCACCTGGTGCTCCTCGGCCGTCACGATCACTCCGGTGTCCGCGGCCGCCGCCACGAGCGCCTTCCTGTCGAGCGGCTTGATGGTGTGCACGTTCAGCACGCGCGTCTCGAGGCCCTCGTCCTCCTTGAGGATCCACGCCGCCCGCATCGCCTCCGGCACCATCGGCCCACACGCGACAATGCTGAGGTCCTCGCCCTCGGACTCGTAGTCCGTGGAGAGCTTCTGCTCGAAGGCGTCCACGAAACGCGACTGCTCGCCCCGGTACCGGATCACGTTGGCCGTGCCGTGCACGAAGGGCGTATCGAAGGTGGTCACCACGGGCGTGGCCTCGCGGGCGAAGCGCACACAGGCCGGCCCTTCGAGCTCGAGGATGCTGTATTCCGACGCGCGCTGGGACTCGACGGCATCACATGGCACGCTCACGTGCATGTTGGGCAGGATGCTCATCAGGGAGATCTCTTCGAGCGACTGGTGCGTGGCCCCGTCGGCGCCGACGGAGATACCTCCGTGGGCGACGGCGATCTTCACGTTCAGCTCCCCGTAGCATATCGTGGTGCGGATCTGGTCCCAGCAGCGGCCGGTGGCAAAGACGCCATAGGTGCCGGTGACCGGGATGAGGCCGGCGCGGGACAGGCCCCCGGCGACGGACATCATGTTCTGCTCGGCGATCCCGCAGCTTATGAACCGCGGCTCGCGCTCCGGGTGCTCCTCCTCGAACTGGGTGATGCGGATGGAGCCGGAGATATCGGCATGGATCGGCACCACACGGGGGTCCTCGCCGGCGTTCTCCATCGCCCGGCCAAAGCCGTTGCGGGTGGCGTCCATGTCCACCTGCATCGTGTCGCCCGAGTTCCACCAGTAGTCGCGCTTGAACTTCGGCACGCTCGCCTTGATCTCGGCGGTTGCCTTCTCGCCGAACTCCTCGCCGATGCCGAGCAGCTCGTCCACGCGCTCTTTGGTGAAGCCGGGCGCGCCGATGTCGGCGAGGGCCTGATCCAGCTCCTCCCGCTCGGTCGTGGCGACGCCGTGCCAGCCGGCCACGTTCTCCATGAACGAGACGCCCTTGCCCTTGATGGTGTGGGCGATGATCGCGGTGGGCTTCCCCTTGACCGTCTCGGCCTCCTCGAAGGCGTTCAGGATCTGCTGCATGTCGTGGCCGTCGATCTCGATAACGTGCCAGTTGAAGGCGCGGTACTTCTCGGGCAGCGGATCGATGTTCATGACGTCCTTGGTCCAGCCGTCGATCTGGAGGCCGTTCTTGTCGATGATGTTGACCAGGTTGTCCACACCATAGTGCGGCGCGCTCATGACGGCTTCCCAGATGCTGCCCTCGTCGTGCTCACCGTCCCCGGTGATACAGTACACGCGCCAGTCGGCGTCGGGGTCGCGCATGCCGGCCACGGCGTGACCGATGGCGAACCCAAGGCCCTGACCGAGCGAGCCGCTGGAGAACTCAACGCCGCCAAGCTTCAGCCAGTGCGGGTGACCCTCCAAGGCGGCCCCGAAGCGACGCAGCGTCATGGTCTCTTCCAGTGGCACATAGCCGGCCTTGGCCAGCGAGACGTAGAGCGCCGGGGCCTTGTGCCCGGCGGAGAAGAAGACGCGGTCCCGCCCCTCCCAGTGCGGGTCCTTTGGGGTGTGCCGGAGCACGCGCAGATACAGGGCAGCGCAGACGTCCATGATGGAGAGCGTGCCGCCAGGATGCCCCGAGCCGGCGCAGTGGATTGAGAGAACATCCCAAGCCCGCATCTCGCGCGCGGCTTCGATTAACTCGTCCACCCCGAGACAAGTCTCTTTGCCCGTCTCGAGATCAACCATGCCCATGATAATGTCCCTCCTATGATGAGAATAGTGGTCAGTGGTTAGTGCTCAGTTGTGGGCGCGGCCACCACAATGCCGTGTGCCACGGCTTGCTCGTCAAGCCGTGCGTCCGCCGGAAAGAGCACCGCTAGCTTACGACCCGTGGCACCCGGCCCTCAGTTCGTCGGCCGGCCGGGCATCTCCTTCTCGCGTCGGGTTGTATCATACGTGAGGACCGGGTCCAATGGGCGCTGCTGCCCTACGAATGTAGCCGCAGATACTGCGCTGCCTAGAGAGGACATATGCCTGCGAATACCTAATCTACAAACGAGTGCTCAGGAACCGATGATGGCTGCGCTAGGCCGAGGTCTGGCCGCGGTTGCTGACGACTGACAACTAACCACCGAGGTGTAGCACCAATGGCCAAGAGCTTGGCCCAAAAGATCATCGAGTCGCATCTCGTGTCCGGCGAGACAGTGGCGGGTGAGGAGATCGCCATCAGCATCGACCAGACACTGACTCAGGACGCCACCGGCACCATGGCGTACCTGCAGTTCGAGGCCATGCAAGTGCCCCGCGTGCGCACGAAGCTGTCGGTAAGCTACGTGGATCACAACACGCTGCAGACGGGCTTCGAGAACGCCGACGATCACGCCTTCCTGCAAAGCATTGCGGCCAGGTACGGCATCCACTTCTCGCGCCCGGGCAACGGCATTTGCCACCAGGTGCACCTTGAGCGCTTCGGCGTCCCAGGGCAGACGCTTCTTGGCTCCGACAGCCACACGCCCACGGCCGGCGGCCTTGGCATGATAGCCATTGGCGCCGGCGGGCTCGATGTGGCCGTGGCAATGGCCGGGCAGCCGTTCTACCTGACGATGCCCGAGATAGTGCTCGTGCGGCTCACGGGAAAGCTTGGGCCCTGGGTTGTGGCAAAGGACGTGATCTTCGAGCTGCTCCGCCGCCTGACGGTGAAGGGCGGTACGGGCAAGGTCATGGAGTACGACGGCCCCGGCGTGGCCGAGCTGTCTGTTCCGGAGCGGGCCACTATCACGAACATGGGAGCGGAGCTGGGAGCGACGTGCTCTTTATTCCCGAGCGACGAAGTGACGCGTGAGTTCCTGCGGCTGCAGAAGCGGGAAGATGCGTGGGCGGCACTGACCGCGGAGGAGGATGCCGAGTACGACGAGGTCGTGGAGATAGCTATGGGCGAGCTCGAGCCCATGGTGGCCTGCCCGAGCAACCCGGACAAGGTGGCGAAAGTGACGGAGGTGGCGGGCACCAAGGTCGTTCAGGTGTGCATCGGGAGCTGCACGAATTCGTCCTACAAGGACCTCGTGACGGTTGCCGAGATGCTGAAGGGCAAGACGGTGCACCCGGGGGTGAGCCTCACCATCAGCCCCGGATCGCGGCAGGTGTTCGAGAATATCGCCCGCCAGGGCGCGCTGGCGGACCTGGTGCGCGCGGGCGCCCGTATACTCGAGTCTGCCTGCGGCCCGTGCATCGGCATGGGACAGGCTCCGCCCACCGGGGGCGTCTCCGTGCGGAGCTTCAATCGCAACTTCCCGGGGCGCAGCGGCACCAAGGACGACCAGGCGTACCTTGCCAGCCCTGAAGTGTGCGCCGCCACGGCGCTGCGCGGCGAGATAACCGATCCCCGCACTCTCGGCGACCCGATACAGGTACGGATGCCGGTGGAGTTCGTCGTGGACGACGGCATGATCGTGCCCCCGAGCGACGAGCCGGAGATGGTGGAAATCCGCCGTGGACCCAACATCAAGCCGCTGCCGCTGAATCAACCGATGCCGGAGAGCATGTCCGGGGAGCTGCTGCTCAAGCTCGGGGATAACGTGACCACCGACGACATCCTGCCAGCCGGCAGCAAGATCCTGCCCCTGCGCTCCAACATCCCGGCGATCTCGGAGTACACGTTCTCGCGGGTTGATGCAAGCTTCTTCGAGCGGGCCAAGGAGGCGGGCATGAGCTTCGTGGTCGGCGGCGGCAACTACGGCCAGGGCTCCAGCCGAGAGCACGCCGCGCTCGCCCCGATGTACCTGGGGGTGAAAGCGGTCATCGCCAAGTCCTTCGCCCGAATCCACCGGGCCAATCTGGTCAACTTCGGCATCCTGCCCCTCACCTTTGCCAGCGACGCCGACTACGACAGCGTGCAGCAGGGCGATAGGCTGGAACTGCCGGATGTTAGGCAGGACATAGAGGCCAAAGCCCAAGTTGGAGTAGTGAACGTTACCCAGGGCAAGGAACTGGCGGCCGAGCACGGACTCACGGACCGGCAAAAGGAGATCGTTCTCGCCGGCGGCCTGCTGAACTACATCCGCTGCGAACCGGCGGCGGACGGCTGATCGCCGGAGCGGCAGCCTTTCACCAGTGCCCGGCAACCATCTTCCCATCGAGAGGAGACGCAGCAGTGGACCTCACGCGGGATCAGCTCCTCGAGCTGTACTACTACATGCATTTGACGCGCCACTTCGAGGAGAGAGTCGAACGCCTGTACCGGCAGGGGAAGGTCGTCGGCGGCGTCTTCACGGGCCGAGGCCAGGAAGCAGTTCCGGTGGGCACGTGCTATCCGCTGCGCAAGACGGACTTCATCGCGCCGGTGCACCGCGACCTCGGCGCTTTCCTCGTCAAGCGAATGTCGCCGGGCGTTCTGATGGCGCAGATCATGGGCAAGGCGGACGGCCCATCCAAGGGCAAGGACTCCTGGACGCACTGCGGCGACATGGAGCTCGGCATTATCGCCTCTACCAGCATGCTCGGCTCATCCATTCCCGTCGCGTGCGGCGTCGCACTGGCAGAGCAGATGCGGGGAAAAGATACCGTCGTCGTCAGCTACTTCGGCGAGGGCACGACGGCGCGAGGCGACTTCCACGAGGCCCTGAACTTCGCCGGGGTGCATCGGCTTCCGGTAGTGTTCGTCTGCGAGAACAACCAATATGCGTATTCGACGCCGACGTCCAAGGAAATGCCCGTCGCGGACGTTGCCGATCGCGGACCGGCGTACGGCATGCCGGGCTTCGCCATCGACGGTAACGACGTGCGTCTGGTAGTGGAGACGACGTGCGAGGCCATAGAGCGCGCGCGGCAGGGCGACGGGCCAACGCTTCTCGAGTGCAAGACATACCGCTACAGCGGCCACTCGGCCCACGACACGGACGGGTACCGACCGCCACAGGAGGTCGAGGAGTGGCATGGCCGCGATCCCATTCACCGGCTTCATGACGATCTCATTATGCAGGGGCTGCTCACGGACGACGAGGCCGCGAAGATCCTCGAGCGCGTCCAGAGCGAGGTGAAACAGGCCGTGGAGTTCGCCACCAACAGCCCGTACCCGAGGGGGGAAGAGGCGATCGAGGGGGTCTACAGCAGTGCTTAGCCAAGGCTGGCGGGGATAGGCATTGAGGACCTTTGGTCCTCTCGCCCTACAACGACGATGGAAGTCACCTATCTACAAGCCATTCACGACGCGCTGCAGGAGGAGATGCGGCGGGATGAGTCCGTCTTCCTCCTGGGCGAGGACATCGGCGTTCTCGGCGGGGCGTTCAAGGTCACGGAGGGGCTGTACGAGGAGTTTGGCGAGCAGCGCGTTCTGGACACCCCCATATCGGAACTGGCCATAGTGGGCCTCGCAGTTGGCGCCAGCCTCATCGGCATGCGCCCCGTCGCTGAGATGCAGTTCATGGACTTCATCTCCTGCGGCTTCGACCAGATAGTGAACATGGCCGCCACGATGCGCTACCGGTATGGCGGCGAGGTGGGCGTGCCGATGGTCATTCGCGGGCCCTGTGGCGGGGGAGTGCACGGCGGCCTGTTCCACTCGCAAATGACGGAGGCCTGGTTCTACACCGTGCCCGGCCTCAAAGTCGTTCTGCCGGCCACGGCGTACGATGCCAAGGGGCTCCTCAAGGCAGCCATCCGCGACGACGATCCCGTGCTGTATTACGAACACAAGTACCTCTACCGCCGCATCAAGGAGGAGTTGCCGGAGGACGATTTCGTGGTGCCCATTGGCCAGGCGACCGTGCGACGCGAAGGCACGGACCTCACCATCGTCACCTACAGCGCCATGGTGCACCAGGCGCTGGCGGCCGCCGACCGGCTCGCCGACGAGGGCATCTCGGCCGAGGTCGTGGACTTGCGCAGCGTCCGTCCCCTGGACAAGGAGACCGTGTTGGCATCCTTCAAGAAGACCAACAAGGCACTGATCGCCTACGAGGCGTCCAAGATGGGCGGCGTCGGTGCGGAGGTGGCGGCGATCATCGCCGAGGAGGCCTTCGAGTATTTAGACGGACCCATCGTGCGCTTGGCTTGCGCCGAGTCGCCCGTGCCATTCAGTGCGCCGATGGAGAAGTTCTATCTCCCCAACGTGGACGATATAGTAGCCGCGGCCACGCAACTTGACGCTTACTGATCGGGGGCACGACCATGCCTACCGAAGTCATCATGCCGGCGCTCGGTGAATCCATCGCCGAGGGAGTCATCGTCAAATGGCTCAAGCGGGAGGGCGATAGCGTCCGGGAGGATGAGCCGCTGGTGGAGGTGGAGACCGACAAAGCGGTTGTGGAGATCCCCTCGCCCGCCAGTGGTATCGTTGCCAAGCTGCTCGCGCAGGAAGGTCAGCCCGTGGAGGTCGAGCAGCCCATCGCGGTCATAGCGGCCGAAGGCGAAGAGCTGCCGGGCGAGGCGGAGCCCGAAGCACCTGAGCAGCCACCAGTCGAGGCTGTGGCGGAAGCCGAGCCGCCCCGCCGCCGTGTCTACTCTCCCCTCGTGCAGAAGCTCGCGGCCGAGCACGACGTTGATCTGTCGCGGGTGCAGGGCACCGGCATTGACGAACGTGTCAGAAAGCGGGACGTCCTCGCCTATGTCGAGCAGCAGCGGCGGCGCGCTGCTGCTCCGCCGCCGGCTCCCGCTCCGGCCCCGGTGGTACCGACGCCGGGGGAGGAGCTCGTGGAGGCCGAGGCGGACGAGGAAGTCGTCCCTCTGACCGGCATGCGCCGAGCCATCGCCGAGCACATGATCCGCAGCAAGCAGACTTCGGCCCACGTCACCACGGTCGCCCTCGTGGACATGACTCGCATCGTGCAGTGGCGCGAACGCAACAAGGCAGACTTCGAGCGGCGCGAGGGCGTCAGGCTCGCGTACATGCCGTTCATCATGCGTGCCACCGTAGACGCCATCGCCGAGTTCCCCGTTCTGAACTCGACCATGGAAGAGGACACCGTCATCATCAAGAAGTACGTCAACATGGGCCTGGCGGTGGCCGCGCCCGGCGGACTCATGGTGCCGGTGATCCGGCGGGCCGATAGGAAGAGCATCCCGGAGCTCGCCCGGTCGCTGGCGGATGTGGTCGCCGGGGCGCGCGACGGGAAGCTGAAGCTGGACCAGGTCCAGGGCGGGACGTTCAGCATCACCAATCCGGGCGTCTACGGAGCGATCCTCTCGACACCCATCATCAACCAGCCCCAGGCGGCTATCCTCGGCGTCGAGGCGATCCGGAAGATGCCTGTTGTCATCAACGACGCCATCGCCATCCGGTCCATGATGTATCTGTGCCTCTCCTACGACCATCGAATCGTCGATGGCGCCACGGCCGTGCAGTTCCTCCAGACGGTGCGCCACAACTTGGAGAACTTCGAGTTCCTCCGATAAGGGAGCAGCGGATAATGGCCAGCGAGAGTACCTACGACGTCGGCATCATCGGCGGCGGCCCAGGCGGGTACGTTGCCGCCGTGCGTGCAGCGCAGCTCGGACTGCGCACGGTGGTGGTGGAGAAGGCAAAAGTCGGTGGCGTGTGTTTGCACCAGGGCTGCATCCCCTCGAAGGCGCTGCTCCGGAGCGCTGAGTTGATGGAGTTCGCCCGCAATGGGGACCAGTTCGGCGTGCACTCCGAGGGCGTGACCTTCGACATGGGCAGCGCGATGGCCCACAAGGAGGCCGTCGTCAGCCGGCTTCACCGCGGCACGGAAGGCCTACTGCGCCACAACAACGTGGAGTTGGTCATCGGGCGCGGCTCTCTGGCCGGGCCGAAGGCCATCCGCGTCCGAGACGGCGACGGACAGGTGGAGCGCACGATGCCGTGCGAGCACATCATCATCGCCACCGGCTCGAAGCCGCGAAGCCTGCCCGGCCTGGACATCGACGGCGAGGTCGTCATCACCAGCGACGAGGGCCTTGAGCTAGATGCAGTCCCACAGTCGATCACCATCATCGGCGCCGGCTATGTCGGCGTCGAGTTCGCCTACATGCTGCGCTGCTTTGGTGCCGAGGTCACGATCATCGAGCTGCTGCCGGCCGTTCTGCCCCTCCAGGACGAGATGGTCTCCACCGAGATCGAGCGTGCGCTCCGTCGCCGCGGCGTCAAGGTGTTTACGAACGCGCGCGTGGAGAGCGTGGAGTGCGGAGGCCGGGGCGCGCGGGTGAGTGTCACCCTGTCCGACGACTCCTCGCAGGTGCTTGACGTTGAGAAAGTGCTCGTGGCTGTGGGACGAGAGCCCATCACTGCCGATCTGGGCTTGCCGGCAGTCGGTGTTGAGGTTGGGAAGCAGGGGATCAAGGTGGGCTCGAAGATGCAGACCACCATCCCCAGTATCTATGCCATTGGCGACGTGGTGGGCCGACTGCCGCTGGCGCACGTCGCCTCGGCCGAGGGGATCATGGTCGCCGAGACCATTGCCGGCAACGCCGTGCCGGAGCTGGAATACGAGAAGATACCGTCGTGTGTGTATTGTCAGCCGGAAGTGGGCGCCGTCGGCATGACCGAGAAGCAGGCCCGCGAAGCCGGGCACGATGTGCGAATCGGCCAGTTCCGCTTTCTGGCGAACGGCAAGGCGGTTGCATTGGGTGAGCGAGAGGGACTGGTGAAGCTGGTAGCGGACGCGAAGCACGGGGAGATCCTCGGCGTCCACATCGTCGGGCCCAATGCGACGGAGCTCATCGTCGAGTGCGGCGTCGCCATGACTCTGGAGGCCACCGACAGGGAACTGGGAACGATCGTGCACCCGCATCCGACCCTATCAGAGGCGGTAATGGAAGCCGCGCGCAGCGCAGGTGGATGGGCCATACACGGCGCCTAGCGCCGGGTCCCCCGCCGCAGTGGTCAGTGGATCGGTGCTGCGCAGGTGTGCGGCCCAGCGCGCGATGCGGGGCACGGGCGGCCACGGACTCACCGAGCTGCCGCATCCCGGCCGGAGGCCCAGGGACGCTTGGCCGACACTAACCACTGATTACCGGGCACTGATCACTGACATGTGGCATGGTGTTGGGATGGGTCGAAAGGCGTGGACGGGCGCCGCGGCGGCGCTGCCGCGAAGTGCTGCAGGCGGCGGTGCGCCATGTGCCCTCGGGAGAGAGGGTGCTTTCGGGCTCTTGTGGTTCCGCGTGCCCGTCCACACACTCGTCAGCTCACTGCGAGCTGGGGCGCGTCGCGAAGCCCACAGTCCCTCCCCACCCCGGCGGCAGTGGCTGCGCCAGTGCAACTGCCTTTTCGGCATGTGCGAGCGTGTGCTTGAGCGCGTCGCTACCAGGGTGACCAGACGTAGTCATCAGGGGCCAACGGGGGAGACGGTGTGGAGCAGGTGTCGTGCCGCGCTGCGGCACCCGGTGAGTTTCGGGGAGAGATCCCGGCGAAATCTTCGCGGTAGCGCCTTCCCGTCACTGACGGCCTACCAATTGCATACTGCCTACGTGTCCCGCGTCAAGTCGTCCATCGAGACGAACTCTTCGCCGTCGGAATGCGCCGCGCTGGAGGGTGTGTGCAGCGAAGCCACGGCAGGCGCCGCCTCGCGAGCCAGCACGGAGACAATGGTGGCGTCTTCGGGGGTGAAGTTGCCGTCGTGCTTGTTGAGCAGTAGCAGACAGCCGCAGACGACATCGCGGAGCATCAGCGGCGCGGCCAATGCCGAGGATACCCCCAGCTCCCGAAGCGGCTCGTCGCCCTGGCGCTGGCTCACGAGCAGGTCGTTTTCGGTCACGGCCGTGCGCGCATCAGACATCGCTCCCAGCAGACCCTGATCCGCTGGGATCCGAGCCGATTCGATCTGACGTGCGCCATCGCCCCGTGAAAGCAACTCCACGAACTCCTGCTTGTCGGGGTCGCGAACGAACAGAGCGCATCCTGCGACCTGTGCGAGTTGCAGAGCGGCATCGAGGATGTGTGTGAGCATGCTCCTGGGATCCGGTTGTGACCCGAGCCGTTTGCCCAGAGCGACGAGCGCGCTCATATCGTCGGCGGTGCACTGGAGATGCTCACGGAGCCGCTGCTCCTTCTCCTGCAGCTTCGCATTGGCGTGCTCGAGGCTCTCCTGCAGCTCGCGTTGGTGCCTCTGGAGCCGTACGGCGTCACTGGCCCGATTAACGACGCGCACGAGGTCGATCATGTCTATTGGCTTGCGCAGATAGTCGTAGGCGCCGGCGTCGAGCGCTGTCATCGCCGAGTCAAGCGCCGCGAACTCAGCAATGACAATGGTGCAGCTATCCGGGCTGGCCTCCTTGATATCGCGCACGATGTCCGCGCCGTGTGCGTCGGGCAAGATTAGATCTACTAAAGCGATGCTGAACGTCTCCGTGGCGATCAGTCGGCGCGCCGCCTTCCCATCCTGCGCCTCGGTGGCCTCGTAACCTTGACCCGCCAAGGTATCATGGCAAAGCCGCCGCAGACCGTCATCCTCTGAGACGAGCAGCACTCGTTCACCGTGAGCCATTCCACTGCCTCCCGTCGGAGCTGCGTGCCGCCCCGGCGAAATGGTAAAGCAGGATGGCGTGAGTGTCAACGCCCACAGAGCCGCAATTGGGGAAATCGGAGCACTGGAGTCACACGGGGCGCCAACTTCAGGGGGCGGTCACGGAGCGTAGTGACGATAGCCTCCGGCGACCGGGAGCGTAAAGGAGAAGGTGCTGCCCTCGCCCGGCTCGCTTTCGACCCCCACCTCGCCTCCGTGGCTTTCCACAATGAGCTTCACCAGGGAAAGGCCTAAGCCCGTGCCGCGAACCTCGCCCATGCTGGGCCCTCGGCCACGGTAGAACTTCTCGAAAATGTGGGATAGCTCGTCCTTGTCTATGCCACGACCGGTATCAGTGACACTGACCTTTATTTGGCCGTTCTGCGCCTGCACAACGACATCGACTTCGGAACCCTCGGGGCTGTACTTGATGGCGTTGCCGACGAGGTTGTTCATGACGCGTTCTATCTGTCGCCGGTCCGCCAGGGCCGGAGGGCAGTTGCCGAGCTGATGTGCTCTCATGACGATACTCTTAGCGGCGGCCGTCGGGCGCAGGGCGTGGAGACAGCCCCGGGCCAACCCGGGCACGTCAACGCGCTCCAGATTAAGCTCTTCGCGGCCCGATTCCAGACGACTGATGTCGAGGAAGCCATCGATCATGCTGGATAGGTGCGCCGCCTGCCGCAGGATTACGTCGGCGCTTCTGCCAAGCGTTTCGTTGTCCACGGGTCCGTCGTTGAGCAGCTCCGCGTAGCCGAGAATAGCGGTGAGCGGGGTGCGCAGCTCGTGCGTCGCTATCGACATGAGCTCGTCCTTCATACGCGCCGCCGCCTTGAAGTCGGTCACATCAACAATGGTGACGACGATGCCGATGGGCTTTTTCTCCAGATCCGCCGGCACTCGGTTGGCGGTGATGAGACAGCTACGACCCGTCGCGGCCATGTCCACCTCGGCCGACGACGTGTCCGCGCGGGCGAAAAGCTCCACCAGCATCTCGGAGGCACGCTGGGGAGTCAGGCGTGCCGTATCTGTCATAAACGGGACGAAGCTGTTTTGGCTGAGATCCTCGTCCGTGGTGCCGATCATCTCCAGCGCCGTCGGATTCCACGTCATTGGCCGGCCCGCCACGTCGAACATGACCACCCCGTCGCTGACACTGGCCAGCACTGCTTCGGCAGCGGCACGTTGTTCTGCGGTGGTGGTACGAATAGCGGATAGGGCGGCGAGGCGGCGCTCGAGGTTCTGGTCAGAGAAGGGGCCTGACTCGGGCCCCCCGCGGACATTGTCGTACAGGTCGTTGCGCATTCGAGCGGCAAGAGCCTGCTCCATGGCTTCGGCGGCTATGAGAAGCTGTTCGTCGGTAAGCGGCTCGGCGTCCTGCTGATACAGCCCCAACACCGCCTCAACGTCCCCATTGTTCGACAGCGGAATGTACACCGCGCGCTGGCATGCTCCGTCCAACTCTAAGGCCGCTGTGACCGAGTCGTGGGGCGAGTCGATGAGCACGGCCTGCCCCGAATGAATGGCCTCCCACACGCCGGCGTCCAAGCGACTCAAATACGCGCCGCGCGCCCGGGGCTCGGTGCCGTGGCGATAGGCGATGACGTTTCCTTTGTCCCGAAAGCCCGGGACGGAAAGCGAAAAGGCAGCCACCCGTAGAGTGGCGGCCAGGGACGACATCGCCGCCAGTAACGGCGCGTCCGAGCACTCGTAGTCTCCGGCGCCGGCGATGTGACCGTCCGACAGGAGCGTCTGCATCTCCGCGTTGATCAGCGCGTTGGCGCGCCACAACTCGTGCAGACTGACGGCAACGTACGTCAGCCCGAGCACGGTCAGCAGCGGCACCACGCGAAGGAAGAATCCGCCGTAGGCGAACAGCAACAGCGCGAGCCCAACAGCCAAGGCCAGCAGCCCGAGCGTCAGGACCGCCTTGTCGCTCGTGCGCAGGTTTGGCACGGCAGCACCGAGGAGCACCCCCAGGAGCACTATGCCACCCACGCAAGCGAGCGGCCCGGCCTCGGCCAGAAACGCGGCGTTCATGATGGTAGCAACGACGTTGGCATGCAGTTCGACTCGAGGCATGGGGCCCTCATCGGCTCTGGCATATGGCGTGCGCACCGTATCACTGAGCGAGCCAATGAGTACGATCTTGCCGCTGTAGTTCTGCGCAAGCACGGGTTCGCTGAGCAGTCGGGTGGCGGGAACCGTGTGGAAGGTTTGCGCCGGCCCGACGTAATTGATCAGCATGCGGCCGCCACGCGCCACCGGTATTCGGAGAAGGCCGTAGGCTGCCGCCCTTGCTGCGTCCGTGACCACGACCGGCTCGTCGCGTGAGATGCCCAGAGCAGCCGCGACCACCTGCAGACCAAAGGCCACCTCACGTCCGTCCGGATGCGTGACCACGAGTGGCACGCGGCGCACGACGCCGTCGGCGTCCGCGTCCAGCACGGTGTGCCCCACAGTGCGCGCCTCAGCCACAAGGGCCGCCGGTGGCGACCGCTGCAGATGGCTCGGAGCACTGATGCGCCGATGAGGCAGTCCCAGCACGACGTTAGGGGTTCGCGCTATGGCCTCGGCCAGCAGGGCCGTGTCGCGGGCTGCCGCCGGGGTGGCGGACGCCGTGGCGAGGGGCTCAGCGAAGCCGATGACCAGAGCCCTGGCTCCGCCGACGCACTGCAGCAACTCCAGGCATTGTCGGGCGGATGGAGGGCGAGGCCCGGGCGGGGCCTCCGAGCCATCGTCGGTGTTCACGATCACGATGTGCCCATGAGTGGCACGCGGCCCGCGCAGCCTGAAGAGCCAGTCCAGCGTCACTGCGTCGATGCCGCGGAATACTCCCAGCCACGCGCCAACGGCGACCAGGAGGCCGACGCCGAGTCCGATGGCGGCGCCTCTCAGACATCGCAGATGGAAGCCTCGTCTCTCCATACCACAATAGCCACTGATCAGCGGGCGCTCTGCCCGCGAGGTGCTTGCCGGGTAATTGTTGATGGCTGATGCTCAGCGGACGCGCGTGAACGCGCGCCCCTCAGCCATCGGGCTCCGGAGGGCCCTGGCACCTCGTCGCTGAGGTCAATATACCGTGGGTCGGTGCCAGGAATAATCACGTAATTTGGCGCGGGAGCGCCCTGGGAGTCGCCCCGGGCCATCCACACGGGGCCATTGCGTCACGGTTGACCGTGGAGCGGCGCCCCGCTATAATCCATGCCGTGGTGCGCTCGCTGACAACGAGGTGGAGCTTCCAGAAGTGGGACGATACGCTCTGGATCGTCGGCGCCGTTGCCGTGATCCTCGTCTCGATCCTCCTCGCGCCGGCTGAAGCAGGCTACGGCACGCACGAGAAGCTGTTTCTGCCTCCATGCTTCTTTCGGCTGCTGACTCACCTGAAGTGTCCGCTGTGCGGATTGAGCACCAGCTTCTGCCACATCGCCCGCGGCGAGCTATTGGCTGCACTGCGGGCGAACGTGCTGGGGCCAATAGTCTCGGTCTTCGTCATGGCCCAAATCCCCTTCCGCGCAAGCCGTCTGCTCGGCCATCCCGTCCCGATGCCCCACTGGTGGCACGGCTACTGGCCACTCAGAGCGCTCATTGCCCTCCTGCTCGTCTCCTGGCCCATCAACCTCTACGTGCAATTTGCCCTGCGCTGAGCTGCCCCGCCTCCCCCCGCCGCACCTACCACGCCGGTGGGAGGACACCAGGGCTCAACCGGGGAAGTGTTTGAGGCTCGTAGGCGCAAGCCCTTCCACACGTCACGTCCGTCTGAGGAGCTATGACAATGTTCCGCAACATGAATCCGGGAGCGATCGGCATTAAGGGGAGCATGGCAGAGGTCTTGCCCCTGGCCAAGGATGCAGGATTCGAGGGGATCGATCTGAACGTCCGGCAAGCGGGCTCCATCGCGAAGGAGAAGTCAATTGACGAGGTCCAGCGCATGTTCGCGGACGCCGGCATGAGGATGGGCGGCTGGGGCCTGCCGGTGGACTTTCGCAAGGACGAGGAGACGCATCAGCAGGGGCTGCAGCAACTCCCTGAGCTGGCCAAGATCGGCCAGGCTCTGGATTGCACGCGCGTGCCCACGTGGGTGCGACCGG
The DNA here is from genome assembly GCA_030601885.1 of Armatimonadota bacterium. Lineage (GTDB taxonomy): Bacteria > Armatimonadota > Zipacnadia > JAUWAU01 > JAUWAU01 > JAUWAU01. Next base: position 26,872 of record JAUWAU010000001.1, on the reverse strand, counting down.
TTTCGGACGAGCTTCCCTTCAAAGAAAACTTCGAGCTGCACGCCCGGCGCTTGCGCGGCTGCGCGGAGATCCTCCGCGACCATGGCTGTTGGCTGGGGCTCGAGTTCGTTGCTCCGAAGACGTCACGAATCGGCCACAAGCACGAGTTCATCCACGACCTGCCGGGAATGCTGGAGTTGTGCGACGAGATCGGCACCGGTAACGTCGGGCTCTTGCTCGATTGCTGGCACTGGTACACGGCACACGGCACCATCGAGCAGATCCGCAGCCTGCGCTCGGAGCAGGTGGTGTACGTGCACGTGAACGATGCACCGGCCGGCGTGGCGGTGGACGAGCAGATCGACAGCGTCCGGCGCCTACCCGGCGCCACCGGCGTCATCGACATTGCCGGCTTCCTCAAAGCCCTCGCCGAGATCGGCTGCACCGCCCCCGTGACGCCGGAGCCGTTCGTGAAGGAGCTCAGGGAAATGCCGCCCGCCCAGGCGGCCAAGACCGTTGGCGAGGGCATGGACAAGATCTGGCAGGCCGGCGGCCTTGCCTGAGGGGGGCCCAATGGCGGCTCCGGTCCGGCAAGGAGCGCGGTCTCGAGGTCGTCCGAGGGCCCACAAGCGCGGTCCGTTGTGGCGGTTGCGCGCTTGACGACCGTACTCGATTGGAGTACGACTGTACTCGTATTGAGTACTTCCCGAGGGGGCCGTGGCGTGATCGAGCTGTTCATGCCGAAAACCAGGCGGGCAATCCTTGCGCTCCTGGTCTCTCGGCCGGGGGAGTCGTTGTACCTGCGCGAAATCGTACGGGCCATTAGCGGAAGCCCGGGTACGGTGCATCGCGAGTTGCGCGGCATGACAGAGGCAGGCATCCTCACGCGCGAGCAGCGGGGCAGTCAGACTCACTATCACCTGAATGAGGCCTGTCCGATACTCCCGGAGATACGGGGGCTGATCTTGAAGACGGTCGGGCTCGTGGGCGTGCTCAGAGCGGCGCTGCAGGGGCTTGATGGCGTGCGGGTGGCGTTCGTCTATGGTAGCTTCGCGGGGGGAGACGCTTGCCCAGAGAGCGACATTGACGTCATGGTGATCGGAGTCGTGGCATTTGCAGAGATCTGCAGGCGGCTGCGTCCGGCGCAGCAACAGCTCGGGCGTGAGATCAACCCCACCGTATATCCACTCCGGGAGTTTCGCCGGAAAGTGGCGGCAAAGCACGACTTCCTCACTGATGTCCTTCGTCACGAGAAGCTTTTCGTCGTAGGAGACGCCGATGTCCTTGCAGAGCTGGCATGGTCAGGGGCGACTGAGCAGCCGGCCGCCAACCCGTGAACGAATACGCAATCTTTTGGCGCTTGCAGATCGGGACCTGCACGAATCTCAGACGCCTCAGTCGGCCCCGACTGGTCCCTCGCCATCGCCTACAACGCGGCGCTGCAGTGCGCCACTGCGGCCCTGGCAGCGTGCGGCTATCGCGTGCTGCGGGGTGGCGGGCAGCACTACTGGACGATTCAGTCGCTCGCGCTCACGATCGGCTGGGACGCCAATGCGGTGCATCTTCTCGACACGTTGAGGCAGAAGCGCAATCTGATCGAGTACGAACGCAGTGGCACTGTGTCGGCCCAGGAGGCTGCAGAGATGCTCAACCTCGCACGAAAGCTCCGCGCGGACGTGCAGGCCTGGCCCGAAGCGCACCACCCTCACCTCCTTTGAACCCGCTCCGACGCCGCCGGCCAAACGGCCTGCCTGACCCGTGCTTGAGAAAAGGCCGGCGGCCGCTCCGGTTGTCCCCGGTGCCTGCGAGCAGCGCCTCAACGCGGCCGAAGGAAAGCGGGCGGCAATGTAGAATATATGTTCGACGCGCCACGGGCGGATCCGTAGGCGATGGGGAGGGTGGACAATGATCTACATCGGCACATCCGGCTTCAGTTACGACGACTGGATCGGCCACTTCTACCCGGACAAGATCCAGAAGCGGGATATGCTGCGCTACTACGCTCAGCACTTCAAAGCCGTTGAGCTGAACTTCACCTACTACCGGATGCCCAACGCAACGACGCTCGCCCAGATGTCGGCCAAGACGCCGGACGACTTCCAGTTCGTCGTCAAGGCCAACAGCCTCATGACGCACGAGCGAGAAACCGATCCGGCAGTGTTTCAGCAGTTCTGCGAGGCGCTCGAGCCGCTGATCTCTGCCGACAAGTTCGGCTGCATCCTGGCGCAGTTCCCGTACTCCTTCAGGCCCTCATCCCGCAGCGCCGATTACGTACGGTTCCTCCGCGAGCAGATACCGGAGCTGCCCGTCGTGGTGGAGTTTCGGAACTGTCGCTGGGCGGGCCAGGAGACGTTCGATCTGTTGACCGAACTGGACCTTGGGTACTGCTGCGTGGACGAGCCGCCCCTGCGCGGGCTCATGCCGCGCGTTGCAGTGGCTACCTCCGACACCGGCTACGTGCGATTTCACGGCCGCAACGCGGAACAGTGGTGGGAGCACGAGCACGCATGGCAGCGGTACGATTACCTATACTCCGAGGAAGAGCTGCGCGAGTGGGTGGGCAAGGTCGAGGCCGTCGCGGAGCGGACGCATCGCACGCACGTGTTCTTCAACAACCACTATCAGGGGAAGGCCGCGCTCAATGCCAGCCTATTCGAGCAGATGCTGGGAGGCGACTCGGAGTAGCTCCGGCGCCTGGCGTCTCCCGGTTACGCGGCGCCGACCGGCAGCCCCTCAGCGGCCAGTTCCGGTGGCACCCGGGCGGCATCCACGATACCCGTGCCGTGGGCGGCGATGAGACCGGTCCCACTGGCCTTTGCCTCGTACAGTGCCAGGTCTGCCTCGATGAGCAACGCCGAGCCGTCTAACGCATCGCTCCTGCCGGCCTCGGCAACGCCTTGACTCACTGAGACGCTGAGACCTTCCGCGGGCCCTGTCGGCGTCGCATCCTTCGCCAGCATCTGGAGGCGTTTTGCCACCTCGATACTGCCTTCGAGGTTGGTGCTGGGCAGAAGGATGGCAAACTCGTCGCCACCCATCCGTGCCGCCACGTCCACGTCTCGGATGCTCCGACTGAAAACATCGGCCAGCATCTCGAGTACGGCATCGCCGGCCGCGTGTCCGTGAGCGTCGTTTATTCGTTTGAAATCGTCCACGTCAATCATGATGAGGGACACGTCGCTGCCGTAGCGGCGACGCCGTGCCATCTCTCGGTCGAGCGTGTCCATGAGATGCCGGCGATTGTACAGCCCGGTCAGCGGATCGCGAATCGCCAACTCCTTCGTCTCCTGCAGCAGCAGAGCGTTCTTCACGATCAGAACAGCCTGGGAGGCGAAGGCCGTAATCGTCTCGATGTCATCATTTGAGAACGGCCCATCTCGCTTATTCACGAGTTCGATGGTGCCCAGCACCGCGTCACCGAAGGCAAGCGGCACACAGAGCGCACTGCGAACAGGTGCGTGCAGCTCTGCGGCCAGATCCTCACAAAAATGAGCATGCTGCTCTGGATTCCTCACGAGGTAGGGCACGCCGGTTTCGACTGCCCAGCGGCTGATGGCGTGGAGCTCCTCCGGCCCCTCAGTGTCCACCGTGCCATCGGGGCACAGGTGGGCCGCGGCGTCGATGCTGCGCCCGTCGCGCGCCAGCAGGATGATCCATCCCGCCTCGCAGTCGAATATGCGCCGAGTCTGTGCGAGGATGCTCTGGACTACAGCGCCCGGTTCGGTAGTGTCGCTGAGGATGCGGGCGCTCTCCATCATGGCCGTCAGGCGGGTCTCCGCCCGCGAGTGGCTCTCTTTGAGCTGCTCGTACAGCGCCAGATTGCGCAGCGCAACGGCCACTTGCCGGGCCAGAGTGAGCAAGGGGCGCGTCGCATCGGAGCCGAGGGCTCTTCCGGAGTCGTAGAGGAGCAATATGACGCCCGGGCACCGCCGTCGGGCGGCCAATGGGACGTTGCAGACGCCACGGATGTCTCGCGCGGCGAGCCGGTGCAGATAGCTCTCTTGTGGCGAAGGCCGCAATGAGCGCCGCGTTAGCTGGCGTTTCTCAACGGCCTGCACCGTCCGCAGGGACTCCAGAGCGCTCTCGCTGAGGACCTCCAGTAGCTCCCTATAGCCTGGCGACGCAGCTACTGGCCGAAGGAGCCCATCGTCGGCGTCGATCAGCGCGAGTACGGCCGCCCGCGCATTGCTCGCCCGCAGCATGGCGTCCAGCGCCAGGTCCGCAAGCGCCGTCCGACTCCGGACTGAGCTGAGTATCCAGGATGTCTCCTGTACGGCCTCAAGCGCCGAAAGTCGGCGCTCGAGTTTGTCCACGTGTGGGGCCATGTCAATGCACTCCTGCCAACGAACTGCCCCGACCCGCCTCTGACGCTGATGCTCGAGCAGGCGGTGCGTCGCCTCGGCTGCCAACCCGAGTCTCGGGCCGGCCCGGAGCTGATTTGCTAAAACTGCTCCAGTTCGCTCTGGATGAGTCTACGCGGCTCTTCGAAGATGACCGGTCGAAGACGCATCCGTGTCTGCTCTTTGTCCACATCGAGGTTCAAGGGAAGCTCGATGATAAAGCTCGTGCCTTGTCCCGGCTGGCTCTCGGTCCGCATCGTCCCGTTGTGCTGGTGCACTATGTTCGCCGCCACACTCAGTCCGTAGCCGGAGCCCTCCGGCTTCGTCGTGTAACCGGGCCGAAACATCCTCGCCATCTCCTCTTGCCGCATGCCGCGCCCCGTGTCTCTGACTGTCACCCGGATGCCTCGGAGCGACCGGCGACGCGCCGGCGCCTTTCCGGCCATCAGCGGCTCCGCATCCACCGTGACTTGCCCGGGCCCCCCGCCCATGGCCTCGAAGGCGTTGTATAGCAGATTTGCGAGTGCCTCGACGAGCTGCCGCTTGTCGCCTCGAATCTCCGGCAGCATCGGACTGATGCGAACGACCGTTATGACGTTTTCGGGCTTGCTCTGGCGCGTCTCCACTAGGCCTTCTTCCACAACCTCACCGAAGTTTACAATTTCGAAACGTGGCTCCTTGCGTTGCAGTGCAGACAGATACTCGGTGAGCGATGAAAATAGCCGGTCGTGAGCTGACATAAGCTCATTCAGCCGCGTGGACAGCTCCCTGGGGTCGGTCTCGTGGGAGGCGCTCTGCCGTATGCCGCGCATGCGTGCACCGAGCACGGCGACGAGATTCTTGACCTCGTGCACCTTATGATAGCTGTCGCGGTAGGCGTCGGCCTTGGCGATGTTGACCACTTCCAGCAGGATGCGAAGTATTGCCGAGGACGCCACCTCGGGGGCGCTTTGAATCAGCTCCGTGAGTTGCTGCTGGGCCAGCTCATCCGGTTGGTCATAGAGCAGTCGGCAGAGGTTCTGATAGGCGTTGTCGTACGTCGGGTCGGCGGCGATGGCTCGGGTGAAAGCACGTGCTGCCTCGACGGGCCGCCCTCCCTGGCGCGCCAGCACTCCCCAGTTGTTCAGTGCCGGCGGAAAACCAGGCTGCAGTCTAAGGCACTTCTCGTAACACTGCGCGGCCTTCGCCGACGTCTCGGGTTCATCGTCGTACAGGGTGCCGAGGGCGAAGTGGACCAGATGGGCCTCGGGAAAGGTCTGTGGGAGATCGTCCCGGCGGGCGAGCCGCTCGAGCTGCTCGAGGGCGCGCTCTCGCGCCGCGGCGTCGTGATACTTCGCCTTCGCATGCAGTACGCCGAGACGGAATCTCGCCTCGACGTGATCCGGATCTATCGCCAGCGCCTGCTGGAGCGCCTTTTCCGCCTCGCTATCGGGAGTGTTGATGTCTCTGGCGTGGGCGAGGCCGAGGTTGTAGTAAATGTCGGCGTTGCTGGGCTCCTCCTCTGCAGCCCGCGTGAACCACTCCCGCGCGTCGGCCCACTGGTGCGCATCGGCACAGGCCACCGCCAGGTCGTAGGCTACGCCGGGCTCCGTGGGGCGCAGCTCCAGCACGCGGTGGAAGTCCCGTATCGCCGCAGCATTATCGCCCAGCTCAAAGCACGTTGCGCCCCGGTACCGCAGTGCGGGAACGAGGTCAGGGGCCAGCGCCAGCGCCGCGTCGAACTGGGCGATCGCCTCCTTGCGCTGCCGACTGTCTTTTGAGATGAGGCCCAGGGTGAAGTGGTAGTCGGCTACGTCTGGGGCCAGCTCTATCGCCCGCCGCACCGCGTTGGCAGCGGGCACGAACATGCCCGTCTTGTAGTAGGCGACGCCCAGGTTGTGTCGTCCCCGGCTGTAATTGGGTTCGAGCTCCAGTGCCTGCCGGTACGTGCCGATGGCTATGGCCAGCCGGCCGGCTGCCAGATGCTCGTCCGCCAGCCGACGAAGCTCTCTCGCCTCCTCTGAGCCGGCGGCGTCACTGCCTGAGCCTGACGCGGATACTTCACTCATGTCCATCCTGCCTCGCTGTCGGCGCCCGCACGCGTCGCTCTTCACGCGTCCGAGATCAACGAGTGCTGGCCGATGGCATCAGCCATGTCTCGGGCGAATCTGTCCAACTTCTCCCGTTCGCGGGGATTGGCCTCGAGATCGCCCGCTTCGCGGGCAAGCAGCCGCGTTTCGGCGGCGACGTTGGCGCCGTAGTAGCGCAGCCACCCCCGAAGCGCGTCCTCGTGGGATTCGAACCCGCCGTCCGCCGCCACGCTGATTATGCCGGCCTGCTTGCCCTCCCAAATGGGTCCGGCAACGAACCAGCCGTGCACGCGATCCATGAAGTCCTTCATCACCCCGGGCGGCGAGTTCCAGTACACTGGCGAGCCAACGATTATGACGTCGGCCTCGTTCAGAGGCTGCACCATGCGATCCAGATCGTCGCCTTCGATCACGCATCGCTTTGCCGTCATGCAGCCGCGGCAGCCGGCGCAGTGCTTCAGATGATAGTCCCGCAGCGCCAGAAGCTCCGTACTCGCGTCGCGCTCGCGCGCCAGCATCTCCAGCACCGAATTGACGGCGAAGTCGGTGTTGCCGCTGGCGCGCGGGCTGCCCGTTACGCCGACGACTTTCGCAGGCATCTGTACACCATCCCTGTCATGTCATTGCGCCCCCACAGCCTGGCACGGTCGCTGGCCGTTCGTGACTTCCCTTTGTTATGCTCTTCGCTTGCGAGGACACGGGCACCTGCCAGCGGGCGGGCGTCAGAGCCGGCTCGACCTTGCGACAGAGGCGGATGTGGGGTATTATCTCGGAGGGAGCGGTTGTTGCCTTGCGGACGGAGTTGACCAATGGATGGCGCCGAAATAACCGCTTCAGAAATCCAACGCCTGCCTCGGACAGTGGCGTCTCTGGAGCGACTGGTGCAGGTGCTGGGCGACGGTGCATCGACTGTCCGGTCCGCCGCGGCACGTGCGCTCAGCGAGATCCCGGACGCTCGGGCGGCGGAGGCTTTGGTGCAAGCGACGGAGGACGAGCACCCGCTGGTGCGCTACTGGGCGGCGGTTGGGCTGCAAAGACACGGCGACAGGATCATTGATGGTATCATTCCGCTTCCCCCTGAACTGGCGGAGGAGGCGGAGCGCTCCGCCACCATCAGCGGCCAACTGCCCCTGGACACGCCGGCGGAGGCAGCGGCGGCCGCTCGCGCGATACGTGAGCGACTTGCCCGGACGGGACGCCGGTTCTCGGACAGCACAGAGCTGATACGGGAGGACCGGGACAGATGAGGGCGCCGCAGCGCGCCTCGTACGTTGTGGATGCGAGCGTAGTCCTCAAGTACTACGTCCCAGAGGAGCTGTCCGACCGGGCTGCTAGGCTGCTTAACAGTCTCGCCGCCAGGGAGGTGGCGCTCTGGGCGCCTAGCGTGCTCTGGCTCGGCGGCAGAACCTGCCTCTACTCACCGCTGATGACCGCCTCGTCCGAACCCTCGCGGGGACGGAGTATGAGGGAGTCGCTGAGTCGCTGCGCAACCTCGAGTCATAACGCCCATCCATCCGCCGCTGTCTGAGTAGTGTACGCACATGGTGGCGCAAATGACCGGCACGACCAGCAACAGTCGCCCCCCCCATGCGACAGCGTTAGCAAGTTTCTCTGTGAGTCGAAGGGAGTTCATGCATATGATGGGCGGAGCGTCGCTGGCGCTGCCGAGCTTTGCAGCTCTGGGAAGGGATGACTCGGTGAACAGACGCCCCAACGTCATCCTCATCCTCACCGACGACCAGGGATACGGCGACCTCGGCTGCCACGGCAACGATAAGATCAAGACGCCGAACCTGGATCGGCTGTACGAAGAAAGCGTGCGGCTCACGCAGTTCTACGTCTGCCCCGTGTGCGCGCCGACGCGCGCCAGTCTGATGACCGGGAGATATAACTACCGCACCGGCGCGATAGATACGTACCTCGGGCGCGCCATGATGTATCCCGACGAGGTCACCCTCGCCGAGATGCTTGGCGACGCCGGATACCGCACCGGCATCTTCGGCAAATGGCATCTTGGGGACAACTACCCGATGCGCGCCATGGACCAGGGCTTCCAGGAGTCCCTGGTGCACCGGGGAGGGGGCATCGGTCAGCCGTCGGACCCGCCGGGCAATAGCTACTTCGACCCCATCGTGATGCGCAACGGCAAAGACGAAATGCAGCACGGCTATTGCACCGACGTCTTCACCGAGGCGACCGTTCAGTTCATCGAGGACAACCGCGACCGGCCCTTCTTCGCGTACTTGTCCACTAATGCTCCCCACACGCCTCTTGAGATAGACGACGCCTACGTTGAGCCCTACATCGCCATGGGCCTCGACGAACGCAATGCCAAGGTCTATGGCATGATCACCAACATCGACGATAACGTTGGCCGCGTGCTCGCCAAGGTGGAGGAGCTCGGCCTGGACGAGCACACTATCGTCATCTTCCTGACCGACAACGGGCCGCAGTGGGAGCGCTATAACTCAGGAATGCGCGGCCGGAAGGGCACTGTCTACGAGGGTGGCATCCGTGTTCCGTGCTTCGTGCGCTGGCCCGGCGCGCTGGAAGCTGGCAGGGAGATCGACCGCATCGCCGCCCACATCGACATCGTGCCGACGCTGCTCGAGGCGTGCGGCGCAGCCAGACCGCCGGACGTGTCTCTTGATGGGATCAGCCTGATGCCGCTGCTGCGGGGCGACGACGTCGAATGGCCCGATCGCACTGTGTACTTCCAGTGGCATCGGGGGGACGAGCCGGAGTTGTATCGCGCCTGCGCTGCCCGCGGGCAGCGGTACAAACTGGTGAACGGCGAGGAGCTGTACGACCTGGTCAGCGACCCGGGCGAGCGGCGGAACATCGCCGCCGAGCATCCTGACATCGTTGCTGAGATGCGCAAAGGGTACGAAGCCTGGTTCCGCGATGTCGGCTCCACGCGTGGATACGCTCCCCCACGGATTCCGCTCGGGACGCCATTCGAGAATCCCGTCATACTGACCCGACAGGACTGGCGGGGGGCAGATGGCTGGGGCGATAAGGACCTGGGCTACTGGGAAGTCCAGGTAGCACGCACCGGCACGTACGCGATCACGCTTCGCTTTCGGCCCACAAATGCTTCCAGCGAGGCGCGCTTCAAGCTCGGGAACGTGGCCCTGAGTCAGCAGCTCGAGAAAGGCGCGTCGGAGTGCACACTCGAGACCGTTCGACTCGACCAGGGCGAAGGACGTCTCGAAGCGTCAATCGTGCGAGACGGAAAGACTGTCGGCGTGTCGTATGTGGACGTGAAGCGCGTGGGCGGAGGCAAGTAAGCGGGGCGGTCGCCGCATCTAACACACGGAGGCGCACAATGAAGGCACTATTTGCCTTGCCCTTCCTGCTCATGGCGCTGCTCCTGGTGACTGGCGCCCATGGGCAGCAGGCGCGCGGCGGAGCGAAGGCCGAGCCCACCCAGAGGGCCAAGGCGCCGAACCCGGCCTTTGAGCCGATCACGGACGATCCGAAGCTCCCGCGAGCTCTGCTGATCGGGGACTCCATCTCGATTGGCTACACGCTCCCGGTTCGGGCGCGGCTCAAGGGCAGGGCGAATCTGCACCGTATCCCTGAGAACGGCGGCCCGACCACGCGAGGGCTGGAGAATCTGTCGAAGTGGCTCGGTGATGGGAAGTGGGACGCCATCCACTTCAACTGGGGCCTGCACGACTTGAAGATGGACGAGACCGGCAAGCATCAGGTGCCCATCGACGAGTACGAGAGGAATCTGCGGGAGCTCGTCAAGCGGCTCAAAGCCACGGGGGCCAGGCTCATTTGGGCCAGCACGACGCCGGTTCCGGATGGGGTAACGGCGCCGCGCCGGAGCAATGAGGACGTCGTGGCCTACAACGCCGTGGCCAAGGCAATCATGGACGAAAGCAACATCCCCATCGACGACCTGTACGCTTTCGCGCTTCCGAAACTCACCGAGATCCAGCGCCCTGCCAACGTGCACTTCACTCAGGATGGCTCTGAGGTGCTGGCAAAGAGCGTCGCGGCCAGCATCGAAGCCGAGCTACGAAAGCTCAAAAGCGGGTGATCACGTGCCGGCCCGGCGATGCTAAGACCCGCTATCGGCAAGTCGCAGCCCGGCCACCGTAGCGCCAGGGCGGCGCGCCAAGAGGCATCGTTATCGGCTCCGCCGAGGCAATTCCAGCGTTGCTCTCGGTTGACAGAATGGCCGTTTTCTGATAGCATCGGTTGTTTTCGATCTGGCGTTCGGCGTATCCAACGCGAGTGCAATAAAGTGGTGACTATGGACAGGGCCCTTGTCCCATTCGGGCCAATAGATCCCCGGCTGAAGATGATGATACACGGGAAGCAGCATCCAGTGTGCTTTTGGGATTACACTACCATTGTCCACAACCGATTGGCGGTCATCGGCGCGATGACTGAGCTGCGCCTCGACCATGCGGTGAAGTTACTCAAGGGACGCTGCTAGCTGTGCGCCTGAGATGCCCGCCCAATGCGTTTTGGCGGGCATCTGTCTTAGGACGGGGCGGCGAAAGGCATCTGTAGAATGGACAACCAGGTACTCGTTCTGAACCAGAACTACGAGCCGCTGAACGTGACCAACGCCCGACGGGCCGTCACGCTGTTGTACCTGGGCAAGGCCATCGTTGTGGAGAAGGACTCGCAAGTCTTCCACTCGCCCACGGTAAGCTTCGAGATGCCCAGCGTCGTGCGTCTGGCCTACTATGTGAAGCGACCGACCCCGCAGCTCAAGCTCACCCGGCGGAGCATCATCGCCCGCGACGGACAGCGCTGCCAGTACTGCGGCCGGCGGGCCAAGACGGTCACCATCGACCACGTGATCCCCCGCGATCGCCGCGGCAGAACCGACTGGAAGAACCTCGTCTGCGCCTGCATCAAGTGCAACAACAAGAAGGGCAATCGGACGCCGCAGGAAGCCGGCATGACCCTAATCCGCCGGCCATTCCGCCCGCGGTACGTGCCCTACATCAGCTTCTCCAAGTTCGTGGCCGCCTTCCGCAACAAGCGCTGGGTGGACTATCTCGCCCCCTTCGCCCAGGGCCTCGATATCCAGGAATACTGCTAGACGGCCAGTGGTCGGCCTCGCAGTGCCCCATGGTTGATGGTTGACGGGCGCGTCCCCGCCCGCGCGTAGCTCGACTGCTCTCCTCGTCCAAGGCGCGACGCGCCTCCCCCACAGTGGGCTGAACACGGTCCCCGGGCGCTCTCGATGCGCCCGCTCCGGCGTTGTGGCAGGAGCGTCGCTTCGGAGGTCGAAGAAGGAGCACGGAAGCCTGACTGCAAGGTGCCTGCTGGTTGGAGTGATGCGAGTGGAGGCCCACGAAGATCGAGAGGCCGCCGAGAATCCAACCTCCTCGGAGGTCGTGTACAGATACCCCATGCCCTGGTGGTACTGGGTAGTGCTTCTCGTCCCCGCGGGCATGTGGGCGTGCGTGTGCTTCACGTTGATCCACGACATGTGGAGGTGGGGCTGGGCTTGGGGTGGATCGCCGCCTCGCATACTCCTGGAGCTTGGATTCCTCGGTCCCTTGTGCATGGCCGCGATCGCCTGGGCTCTCGCCCGACGACTTGTGATGGAGAACAACGCCTGGGTGCGGCTCGACGATGCGGGGATAACGGTGAGCGACTGGCGGAAGCGGACAGCGTCGTTGCGGTGGGAAGATGTACGGGCAATGCACTGGCGCTTTGGGAACGCGACGGCGCCCGGTTCCACGATACACGTTCAGGGGGCAGACCGAACGCTCCACATTGTTGTCGAGGATCTGCGCGGGCGCATGGGCCCGCTGGTCGAGGAGATAGCGGCCCGAGCCGAGCTGCGATGCGTCTACGAGAATCGGTGGGACTTCGGGGCGAGGTATGAGGCGTAGGGGCCAAACTGAGTCTCGCGGTCTGGGGGCGCCTGCACTCACCGCAGCCAATTCTCCACCGTCAGCCCAGGCACACGCTCGAAGTGGGCGTCGTCGCTGACGAGGATGAGGTCCTCCTCGAGAGCCGTCGCGGCGATCCAGACGTCATTGCTCGGAATGAGCGCGCCACGTGCAGCCAGTTCGGCTTTGATGTGGCCGTAACGTTCCGCCACGGCCGGGGTGAGCGGCAGGACGTCGGCGACCCGGCCCAGGACACGACGGATGCCGCGCAGGAGCTTAGCACGCATGGCGCGAGGGGCGTGATATGCGCCATACAGCAGCTCGCCTTGAACAACGACGGAGAGGTAGAGCGCGGCGGGCCTCGTGAGACTCGCGAGACGTATGACAACGGCCGGCGTTTCTCGGTGAATGTGGCTGCAGGTGTTGCTATCGAGCAGGTACCTCAAACGGCTCCTCCCAGTCCTCGTCGTGTGCCTCCCGAATTGCCTTCATGAGTGCCTCGGCCTCCGCCTCAGTCAGCATTCCGGCGCACTCCAGGACCGCCTCAGGAGACCCCTTCCGAGGCTGGCTGCCCGGCTTCTTCCCCCGCTTCTTGACCGCCGGCCCTGCGGCTCCCTTCTCCGTCGCCGCAGGCTCCCCACAATTGCGCAGCGTATCCTCGTCGATCCGAATCTGCCGGCCAATGCGGCGCGCGGGGAGTCGTCCGCTCTGCACCCAGCGACGGACGGTACGCTCGTGAACCTTGAGGACAGCAGCGGCCTCGCGAACTGTGTATAGCTGAATGGCATCGCTACCCATTGGTAACATCCTCCATGTCCACCTCTAGACATACTCCATTGTACTACCAAGTACACTCACAATCAATATTGTCCCTTCGTGCCATAGATCGTGCCGTGGTCTGGTCGGCCCATTCACTCCGCCACATACCCCTCGATGTACTCGTCCGTGATGTCCATCATCCGCATGAAGCGCACGATCTCGCGATAGAGACGCTTGGCGACGTTTGGGTTCGCTTTGAGGACGTTCCGACTCGCCGACTTGTCGTTGCGCAGGTCGGTGAGCATCGGCCCGGGGCCGCCGTCGCGCCATATTGAGTAGCGCCACTGGGGCGTCATGGCTTGGGCCAGCTTGTTGGTGCCCACGATGGCCACGTCGCGGATGTTCTTTTTCTTCCCGGCGATGAGCGGCAGCAGCGATTCGCCGATGAACTCCGACGGCTTCGGCATGCTGAAGCCGTCGAGGATCGTGGCCGAGACGTCCCACGGCTGAACGATGGCGCGGAGGCGCTTCATGCGTCTCATGCGTGGCATGTGGATTATCAGCGGGATGCGGGCGACGTTCTCGGCGATGGGGAACTCCTGCACGGGCTGCTTCATCGGCCGCCCGGCGGACATGCACATGCCGTCGGCGCCGATGGTGGTGGGCTTTTGGAGGCGCCCGTTGTCGCCGGGGCCGTCGAGCATCGTCCCGTGGTCACTGGTGAAGATGATCATGGTCTCGTCCATGATGCCCAACCGTTCGACGGTTCGCATGAGCTGCCGGACCCACGTGTCCACCATGGTCACCTCAGCGGCGTAGCGGGCGCGGATGTGCCGCAGCTCCCGGTCGGTGATGCCCAGCTTCTTGCGGAGGCCATATGTGGGCGCCTCAAAGACGCGGCCCTTATGCCCCGGATCGTACAGGTCGATGTAGTGCTGTGGCGGGTCCCACGGCTCGTGCGGATCGAAGGTGTCCACCCACAGGAAGAAGCTCTCGCGCCGGTAGTTGCGCTGCAGCCACTGTATCGCCGCCGTGTAGGTGCCCGGCGCGAACCAGTCGGTCTCCACCTTGCGGTGCGCCCGGTTCATCAGAATCTGGTGCCAACGCTCGGCGGTGTAGCGAATCAGGTGCGGCTCCACGGGGAACTCCAGGGGCACATTCTCATCGAGCCACCACGGGTCCCCCTCCTGACCCCGGTTCAGGTACCACGCCGTGTAACCCTTGAAGAGGTTGCGTCCGCCCGTCACGTTGTTGGCCGTGTCGGTGATGAGCATTGAGGGGATGCGCTTCTGCGCCAGCCGCTCGGGCAGCGATACCTCGTTCGGCTCGATGGACTTCCATCGGTTGAACGGCACCCCGATGTCGCCGCGGCCCAGATGCGTGTCCCGGCGGTTGGGCACGGTGGGAAATGAGCCGATGTAGGCTCTATCGAAGACGGCCGACTCCGAGGCCAGCCTGTCGAGGTTGGGAGTGTGGATGTGCTTGTTGCCGTAGATGCCCACGTGGTCGCGCCGGCAGGTGTCCGACATCAGGTAGATGATTTTCATGCTGTTTGCCTCCGTGCTGAAACAGTATGCGAGCGGCAGCGTCAACGGACCGACGGGGAATCCGGCCGTGGCGAGGAGCGTTCTGGAGAAACGCTCGCCGTCCGAGTGTGTTCAGCTTGACTCGTGGCGTCCGCGTGCTATGGCCTCGGCGCACTCTGTAGGATCGCCGCGGAGCTTCTCCAGCCCGTGTTCGAGGGCGGGCAAGATGGTGCCGATGTTCTCCACCGCCGCGCGCTCAGCCCCGGGAAGATTAATGATCAGCGTCTGATCGCGTATCCCGCTCACGCCCCTGGACAGTATCGCGGTGGGCACAGACGAGGCGGAGGCGCGGCGCATGGCTTCGTCCAGCCCCGCGGTGAAGCGTTGTATGAGAGGCCGGGTGGCCTCCGGTGTGACGTCGCGCGGGCTGAACCCCGTACCCCCGACCGTGAGCACCAAGTCGATAGAATGACCATCGCAGTAGTGGCGCAGGCGATCCGCGATGACGTCGGCCTCGTCGGGGATGACCTCAATGCTGTAAACGTGTGCCGCCAGCTCCTTCTCCAGTAGCTGCCCAACAGCCGGCCCCGCTGTGTCCTCCGCAAAGCCTTGAGAGCGGCTGTCCGAGATGGTCAGCACCACCGCCTGGAAGCGTTTCCGATCCACGAGCCGGACCACCTCGACCGGATCCTCCACGGCTATGGCGCCCCCGGTCAGGACGCGAGCAAACAGCCCGGCGCGAGGCATGACGCAGTCGCCCGTCTTGTGCGAAATGGCGCATGGGTTATGACAGACCTTGCCGATCTGCGAAATCCTGATCTTCGCCGTCTCCCCCAGACGCAGCAGGGAGCCCAGCCCCAGCGACGACAGATCCAACCCCTCGACGGCCAAGTTCTCGGCAAACGCACCAAAGTCAAGTCCTGGCAGCGCTCGGCGCATCTCCGCGATGTCCCGGCAGTCCAGCAGACTCACCTGGCGATGCCACTGCCCGGCGTGGGCATCTCCGGCGAGCCCGTGGTCGCGCCGCAGTTCGGCTGAAGTGACTGGGGTCTTCGGTATTCCTCGTGCTTCAGAGACGCAGATGGCCCGCAGCGTCCCTCTCATGATCGTTGTGGCTCCCGCTCCCAGTGTCCGGACTTCCCGCCGCTCTTCTCCAGCAAGCGGACCTGCTGGATTTCGACCTCCTTCGACGCGGCTTTCACCATGTCGTAGACGGTCAGCGCAGCCACGACCGCCGCCGTCATCGCCTCCATTTCGACCCCCGTACGAGCCGTAGCTCGGGCCGTCGTTTGGATCTCCACCGTCTGGTCCGCCAAATGCAGGCTGACCTCGACGTGGTCCAACGCAATGGGGTGGCAGAGCGGGACCAGCTCCCACGCGCGCTTGGCCGCCTGGATTCCGGCGAGTTGGGCCGTCTCCAGGACCGGTCCCTTGCCGACCCCTCCGTGTTCGCGGATCAGCGCAGCCACCGCCTCACCCACCAGCACTGTCGCCTCCGCTCGTGCCACACGCTCCGTGGCCGGCTTGGGTGAGACGTCCACCATGCGCGCCGCCCGGTTCTCTCCCACGTGCGACAGTCTCCCCGCCATGCTCAGCCTCCAATGGTGGCCATTGGGAATCTGCGCAACGCCGTGCGGCAGACCGACTTGCGTGCCAGCGCCGCACGTACGGCGCTTTCCAGCTCCGTTCGGGCTCTACCGTTGCGCAGTATCGGCCGCAAGTCGAGCCGGTCGCCGTGCATCAGGCAACTCAGCAGCTCGCCCCGACTGGTCAGGCGCAGGCGGCGACACCCACTGCAGAACGGATCACTTATCGGAGAGATGAAGCCGACGACGCCGGGCAGGCCCGTTGTCGAGCATCGGACGGCAAACGTCCTGGCCGGAGCAGTGGGGCCCGGCAATGGCCCGACAAACTCGAACTCTCGCTCCAGCCGTGCCCTGACCTCATCCGCGGGCACAAACCATTCGCGGTGCCGTGAGGCCGCCGGCCCTATCGGCATGAGCTCGATGAAGCGCATCTGGCAGCCACGAGCGATGGCGAAACGAGCGAGGTCGCCGAATTCGTCTTCGTTGATCCCGCGCAGGGCGATCGCGTTGAGCTTGACGGGCCTCAGGTCATGCTCCAGCGCGCTTTCGATGCCGGCGAGGGTTCGCTGCAGGCTCCCGCCGCGCGTAAGCCGCGCGTAGCGCTCGGGCTGCAGCGTGTCGAGACTCACATTGACCCGCCTCAGTCCGGATTTCTTAAGGCACGGCGCCAGGGCCGCCAGAAGCTGACCGCTGGTGGTGAGCGCGATGTCGCTGACCTCGAGGGCGCAGAGCATGCTGACGAGACGGTCAATGTCTGGGCGCAGCAGCGGTTCGCCTCCAGTGATCCGAAGGGCCACGGAGGGCGCAACGCGGGTGACAGCTCGCACGATCTGCACTATCTCTTCAAAAGCCAGGATCTCGCTGGGGTCGTACAGGGAGCTGGCGCCTTGCGGCGGGAGACAATAGAGGCAACGCAGATCGCAGCGATCCGTGACCGAAACGCGCAGCGTGATCGGCGGCTGTGGCGCCACCTGGCTCACCATAGAGGCCTCCAGGGACGGAATTGCGCCTCGGCTCCGGCCGTCAGCCCCTCATCTCCCGGGGCAACGCCGACAACGCCGTCTGCGGCGCCGGCGGCGACCACGTCTGCCGAGTGCTGAGCAGGGATGGGGTCGGCCACCCAGCGGCCGTCATCGCCCTGCCTCACCCGGACCAGCACGAAGTGAGTGCGCTGCTGTATGCTGGGGACATCAGAGGCCAGCCGAACTGGGAGAGTGGGATGCCATGGCTCGGGCATTCGAGCCATCTTTCGTATGGCCGGCGCCACGAACTCGAAGAAGGTGACCAGTGCCGACAGCACGTTGCCAGGCAGCCCAAAGATCGGTTTCGACGTCGGGCCGACGGCGAACAGGAACGGCTTGCCCGGCTTGGCGGCGACGCCATGCAGCAGGACTTGAGCCCCAACGGCCTTCAGGGCTTCTGGGATCAGATCGTAATCCCCCACTGAGACGCCCCCCACGGTGACCACTACGTGCACGTCAGCGTTCTGCAAGGCGCCGGCAAGTGCCTCAGTGAGTTGACCGAGGTCGTCGGGCACTATGCGCCTGAGGGCTACTTCGCCGCCGATACTGCTCGCGGCCGCAGACACCGATGGCCCGGCGGCATCGCGTATCTGGTGGGGGCCCGGCACATCGCCTTCCGGGATGACCTCCTGCCCGGTGCACAGCACGGCTAGCTGAGGCGCTCGATAGCAGCGCGGCGTCTCGCCCACCGTCGCACACACCGCCGCCTGAGCGGCCCCCAGCGGCATACCAGCCGGCAAGACCACCGTCCCCTCCCGAGACACGGAGCCCTGGGCTGTGACGTTCTCCCCCGGCGCAACGGAACAGTTGGCCGTGACAAGCTGGCCGTCGGAGGCGGTGCTCACTGTCTCCTGTTTCACAACGGCATTGGCGTTGGCCGGAAGAACACCTCCGGTATAGATGCGAGAGCACTCGTGTCTCGCGATGGGCCGCGTGGGAAGACAGCCGGCGCAGATCTCATCCACCATTTGCAGCTCTGTTCCAGACGCCAAAGGTGCAACCACGGCGTACCCGTCCATGCGGGATACATCGGACGTAGGTATGTCGCGATCGGCGCGGATCGGCTCAGCAATCACGCGCAGGACGGCGGGAAGGTCTGCATCGGACGAGCAGTCCGACAAGACCGGCGTATGAGCAAGGATCGTCCTCAGTGCTTCTTCTGGCCGAATCATGAAAAGGGCCCTCCGCCTCCTCGTTTGTGAGCGTGATACGGGCTGGTTTCTTCCGGCAAGCTGGTCAGATGCACTATATGGAGTGCCCGCCCTCTCGTCTGTGATCGGGGCCTGTGAGGGAACCTGTCGGTCGCAACGCAGCACGCTCCCGTCTGAGCTCCCCTCGCCATCGCAAGACCCCGGTATTCCCAGTGCTTCTTCGCAAACATGACGTTACCTTGTCGGTGGGCATCGTATGCGTGTTTCTTTGGGAGAGGTGCTGGCGCAAAGCGCGTACTGACGGGATTGAGCCGCCGGGTCTTGCCGGCAGCCTGAGGAGGACGCAAGGCGATGCGTGCTTCGCTCACCGCAGAGATGGATCAATGCAGGCGGCGCTGCCGGGGCTCGCCCCCGACGTCGTGGACCCGTACGTCAGCCCAGCTCCAGCCGTTCGGCGCGCGTGGGCGGAAAGCGCCGATTCAAGCCGGGAGGCATCCGTCCCGGCCGCCGCTCTACTCCTCTCGGTCGAGCTTCAGGTTATCGACGTAGAAGACCGCCGTATCGTTGGCCAGGCTGGTGAAGCCGAGCCAATGGAGCTTCTTGAACTTGTCGGAGCCCGTCGGCAGCCCGTCGAACCTCTTTGGCGTCCTTCCCGGGAGCGTGACGGTCAGGTCGTAGGCGGCGGCCGCTACCTTTGCGAGGCCGCAAAGGATTTCGATGTGGATCCACTGCCCGAGCGGCAGGATCATCAGCGCCTGGTCGCGCGCCTTCAGCTCGCCGTTCTTCTCGATCCGAAGCGACGGCCCCACGCGATAGGGGCTGGCGGAGTCGCGCCACTCGTGCACCAAGGTGGCGCCCTCTTCGACGCGCACATCGAAGCTGAAGCGGGCGGTTCCGGCATCGAAGCGCGGCCTGTAGTACATGTGCGGCTGCCAGACGTGCTGCAGGCCGGGCGCATCGGTGAACTTCAAGCTGCGCTTGCCGCCGGCGGCGACCTCGTCCGTCACGCGGATCGACGCACTGCGCTCCTCGCCGGAGACCGTCGCGAGCGCGGGCCCTTCGCCGATGCCGGTGTCCTCGAACCCATCGGCGAAGGGCTGCGGTCCCGGCGGGGGCGGGAGCTCAATGGGCTCTCGCACGATCTTCTTCGGCGCGTTGACCCAGGCGCGTCCCCCGTACAGGCCGATATCGCTGGCACCAATTGGCTCGAACCCGATCTTCGCGGCCGGCGAGTTGGGCCTCAGCCGGAAGTTGTGCTTCTTCGGGTTGACGAACTTGGGGTCGGCGATGATGGAGCTCTCGTCGCGTCCTTCCGCCTGCCACTCCTCGAAGTCCATTCCGGCGAAGTCGAGCTCATCGCCCGACGTGCACCAGTACAGGTTGTGGTCCATGCGGTAGTTGGCGTTGCCCCAGTTGCCGGCGAGGATGTCGCCGTGGCTGCAGTACACGATGTTTCGCTGGAAGTCGAAGGAGATGTGCTCCTCCTGCCGCGAGCGCTGGATCTGGGACTCGACCGAGAAGGCGAGGATGTTGTTGCGGACGATGTTCCCGCGTCCGTAGTGCTGGTGGAAGCCGCCCGTCTTCGTGTTGTACACGATGTTGTTCTCCAGCAGTATGCCCGTGCTGCCCTCGTCCGTGTACAGGCCCCACCCGCCGTAGCTGTACGAGTAGATGTCGTGCATCAGGTTGTAGCGCTCCGTCGTCCCCGGCGAGACGCCGAGCGTGTAGATGCCGCCCATGTCGCTCAACACGCCCGCGCCGAGGTGGTGGATGTGGTTGTACTCGATGGCGTTGTGGTTGGCGGAGGTGGGGTGGTATCCCCAGCTCCAACCCACGGAGACGCCCGTGTAGTAGAAGTCGCAGATCTCATTGTGCGTCACGCTGTTGAAGCTGCTTTTCCCGATCCACACCCCGACGCCCGCCGGGAACACCTGCCCGCCATCGTGGATGAAGTTGTTGTCAACCACGTTGCGCAGCGCGGCGTGCGCCTCCTGCGTGGGGGTGCTCGTCTCGCCGATGCGCACTCCGCCTGCCCCCAGGTCGTGGATGTGGCAGTGGAAGACCCGATTGTCCTGACAGCCGCGCTCCAGCCACACGCCGTACTCGCCCACGTGCGCGACCTCGCAGCGCTCGATGCAGCAGTGGCGCGCACCGCGGGCGAAGACCGCCGCTCCGAGGAAAACGGCTGCCTGGCCGTCGGCGGGGCCCTTGTTCTCGATGAACCAATCGGAGTGCTGAAACGATAGTCTCCGGAGGGTGATGTGTTCGACGAACTGGCCCTGATCCGGGTCGCCCTCGAAGCGTACCAGTTCGTGCAGTGCCGGCGCAACGACACTCGCATTGCTCATGTCCTCGCCCGGCATCGGCCAGTAGTACAGCACGCCCGTCTTCCGCTCCAGGTACCACTCGCCGGGCTCATCCAGCGCCTCGCGGAAGTTCTCCACGTGGTAGCGCTGATTCCGCTCCCACCAGCTCATGGGCCAATGAGCCGCGGCAGTGAAGCGGACGATGCGGCTCTGCGCGTCCAGGGACTCGATCCAGTGCAGGGACGAGGTCCACGAGTGATAGACGAAGACGTTGACGTCCTGCAGACCGTCCCATTGCTTGAGGTCGCCGTCTTTGTAGCGGAAGCCGATCTTGGCGGCCGGATTGCGCCGCTCCGCCCGTGGGTTCTTGATCTCGGGAAGCGGGCCGTCCGTGCGCAGGTAGCCGTCGTTAGGAGTTCTGGCCCGCGTCCGACGCTCGCCATTGACGAAGAGTTGGTGGAAGTACCATCTTCCGGCCCTCACGTCCGCGACCTCCGCACTCCAGAGCTCCCCGGCGCCCCTTCGCCAGCCGGTGATGACGCGTCCGCCGCTGAGAACCGGCGTCTCCCCGCGAGCGGCCCTGTACGTGACACGGCAGTCCTCCGTGCCCGAATCCTCGGGTGCGAAGATGATGGGCGCCGCCAGCCGATACGTGCCGCCGCGGATGACGACGGTGTAGGGGCGGTCGCGGGCGGCGCGCGCACGGTCCTCTCGGATGGCATCACGAGCTCGGGTCACCGTCGCGAGGGGGCCGTCAGTGCCGGCTTTGTTGGGCGACCGCAGCGTCCCCGACCACGCGTCGTTGCCATTCGGGGCGACGTAGAAGCTGGCTCTCCGTCTAGCGCGTTTGTCCGCGGCGCAAGGTACCGTCATGCCGGTGAAACAGATGATGAGTAGGACGGATAAACAGCAGATAATGGCGCAAATCGACATATGTCCACTCCTCGGGCCGATGGCCACGATTGGTTCCTCCCCGAAGCCTTCTCACTTGCCGCCAAGCTCATCAGGGCTCGTTCCCTCTGCCGACGGTAAGGGCCTTCTCCTGGGTCCACGAGCCGGGCTACTGCCCTCCGGGGAGCGACCCTCTTCCGCCATAGAAGGGGAACGGACGCGCTGATGCATGGGCGCCACTGGCGGGGGGCACCGAGGTGCCAATCCAACGAGGCGTTGCTATGAGGTTTGCCCCATCCTATGCTGGAGCGCAGGGGACGCCGGTGCGGAAGCTACGAGCCGGGGCGGATCGCTGGACTAGTGTTCCATGCGGCCCGGACAGTGTCTCCCGAAGGTGGCCGACCCGGTCGGTTCCCGCGAGTGCCGCATCGTGCGAAGATGCGCCGCCTGTCGCACGGCGCTGCGGCATTCACGGAGCCGCCCCGTTCTCGGCCTCGGAGATCACTTTCAGCCCCTCTACGCCCTGGTGTCCCTTTTGAACAGAAACGAAGCAACGTCCGTGTCGATGAGAACGAACTCCCCATTCATAGTGTCCCCGCGCTTCCGGATGATTCGCGGCGCCATGTCCGCACTGTGGCGACGAACTCGTCAACGGTCTCGTCTTCGGGCCAGAAGTCACCCAGGAGCCCATCCAAGTCGGCGGCAGCCGTGACGCCTTGACGGGCTGCCAGTTCGCGAAGGTCCGCGCCCTGATCAAAGTCCAATGCTGTCTCGTCCAGCATAGGGATGCCCGCCTGCTCGCGCACTTCAGCGTCAGCCATCTTCAAGGTCCTTGCTCCACCCCGCCCCTTGGCCCGGCCCCCCTCGAGATACTGCATGACTACTGCGTGGCGCTCGCGCGCAGCCATGTCCAGACAGTGCCGGAGAAAGGCTGTCGTGATGACCTTGAGGCTTAGGCCCGTCTGGTTCTTCTCGGCCCGCAGGTCCTTGACTACGGAACCGGGCAGGTGCGTCGAGAAACGCGTCTCATCCCGTAGCATCCCAAGCTCTCCTTGTCTCCCTTGCTGTCGCTAGCGCGATAGTAGCACGATAGCTGAAGCCTTGCCAAGTCTTTCGTGCGCCGGCTCCTTCGGCGGGCAGGTGCGGCTGCGTGGCCGTTGCGCCGTACCTCCGCTCCAAATGCCGCAGGGCATGGGGTGAAAGCCAGGGGAGGAAGCCGAAGGCCAGAGCACGTAATGACGCACGTATGCCCGAAGGCGCACGCCGCGGCATGAATTCGGCGTCAGCTGAGGCATCGCGAGTACACTTGCCCCACTATGGAGCGTCAGCAGGATGGATGCGGTCCGGTCGCCACCGGCAGGAGGAAGCCCATGTCCGAAAACATCACTCACACAGCCGTTACCGACGACTGCACCAGACTGGCACTGCACTCACCTGAGATCTGTGACGCCTTCAAGGAGTGCCTGGGGGAGCACCTCGAGATCGCCCGGCTCTCAGGCTCCACACGGGGTGGGGACCGATCCACGGCGTCCCTGCTCGCGAGGTTCCGCGACGCGTGGCCTAACCGCACGCAGGGCGACATGCTGCCGGAGAAGCTCGCCTTCGTGCTGGGATGGCTCTGTCACCGGGCCGCCGACCGGCAGATGAAGCCGATCTTCCGCGCCACCGATGCCGGCGACGCAGCCCCTCCCAGAGACTGCAGCATTCACCACGACGTGTTTCTGTTCCGAGAGATCTACGCCGGCGGCGAGCGGGAACCATACTCGCCGGCGACCGCGGAGATCGGGATGCAGTCGCTCCCGGCGGCGCAAGCCCTCGACGTGGACCAGATCGAGGATCTACTGCGCGCCATCCTGCAGCGGGCGCTCATTGGCCTGCACACCTTCATTCCCGACCGAGACGACGTCGAGGGCTGGATGGAGCGGCTGTTTGCCATGCGCCAGCGCTTCTACATCGACATCCGGTACTATGCGGAGGTGTTCGCGAATCCCGACGCGGACAAGATGAAGCGATTCATCCACGACGTGAACTTCTACGACGGCGCCGACGCAATCATCCGCCTGGCCCGGTCGCTCCAGCATGGGTCTGCCGACGAGACGATCGATCTGGCGGAGGCCGTCGAGGGCGCTGCCTCTCAGAGCCAGTACGCGCAGGCACTGCGCAAGGGCCACCTGTACATCCAGGCGGCCAGCGACTACTTCGAGCGGCGGCTCGACGAGGAGACGCTTCGCAATCGACTCGACATCGGCAAGCCTGGCGGATGAGGCGGCGGTTGGTCGCGTGGCCCAATAGGAGCGCAAGAATGACGATTGCGAGAATCGAGACGGCCTGGCTGCATGTGCCACTTCCGCAGGCGTGGGGCCTCTCGGGCGGACCCATTACCCACTGCACTGACGCCGTCTGCCACGGGCTTGTCCGCCCCGCGGCAAAGCACGAAAGGAGCGAGCATCATGCCGGAACACAGCGCGATCTACCTGGCAGTCCCGATGTCGCTGTTGCTGGCGGCCAGCGCCCACGCTCAGCGGCCAGACGTCAACTACGACGAAAGCAAGGTGCCCGAGTATACGCTGCCGGATCCGCTGCTGCTAGAGGACGGCCAACGAGTCACCGACGCCGCGACCTGGTGGGACAAGCGACGGCCGGAGATCCTGGAGTTGTTCCAGACCCAGGTGTATGGCCGATCCCCGCAGCGCCCCAAGGGCATGTCGTTCGAGGTGACCTCGGTTGATGAACGGGCACTCGACGGCCTGGCGACGCGGAAGGAGGTGTCCGTTCATCTCACCGAGGACAAGGCCGACCTCAGCCTGGACATCCTCATCTATCTGCCGAACGATGCCGAACGACCCGTGCCGGTGTTCCTCGGCCTGAACTTCTCCGGCAATCATTCCATTCACGCCGATCCGGCCATTACACTGTCAAAGCGGTGGATGCGGGACAGAAAGGGGGCCGGCGTAGTCAGCAACCGGGCCACGGAACAGTCGCGCGGCGCCAGTGCGTCGCGCTGGGCCGTCGAGATGATCCTCAGACGCGGCTGCGGCCTGGCGACGATCTACTACGGTGACATGGATCCGGATTTCGACGACGGCTTCCGGAACGGGATACACCCGCTGTTCTACCGGGAAGGCCAGTCTCATCCCGAACCGGACGAGTGGGGGGCCATCGGCGCGTGGGCCTGGGGGCTAAGCCGGGCCGTGGATTACTTCGAAACCGATGAAGGCATCGACGAGGAACGGGTCATCGTGATGGGCCATTCGCGCCTGGGCAAGACAGCGCTCTGGGCCGGGGCTCAGGACCGGCGCTTCGCCATCGTCATCAGCAACAACTCTGGCTGCGGCGGTGCGGCCCTCTCACGCCGGCGCTTTGGGGAGACCGTCAAACGGATCAACACTTCGTTTCCCCACTGGTTCTGCGGGAATTTCAAGCAGTTCAACGACCGGGAGGACGAACTACCTGTCGATCAGCACATGCTCATCGCCTTGATCGCGCCGCGGCCCGTATACATCGCCAGCGCGGAAGAGGATCTGTGGGCCGACCCGCGCGGGGAATTCCTCTCGGCCAGGCACGCCGAGCCGGTCTATCGGCTGCTCGGCGCCGACGGATTACCCACGGAGGACATGCCGGCGGTCAATCAGCCCGTCCACGGCACGATCGGGTACCACATCCGCTCAGGCAAGCACGGTGTGACGGACTACGACTGGGGGCGCTACCTGGACTTCGCCGACAAGCACCTGGACAACCTCAAAGATCACCAGCAGGAATAAGGGGGGCAGGCCTCAGACTGGCCCCCCAGCCATTCTACATCGTCGAGAACTTGTGGATCATCGTATGCTTGTACGTCTCGCCGGGGCGTAGTACCACCGACGGAAAGCTCTCCTGGTTGGGCGAATCGGGGTAGTGCTGCGTCTCGAGGCAGAAGCCGTAGTGCTTCTGGTAGGCCACTCCCCCCTTGCCCGTGACGCTGCCATCCAGGAAGTTGCCCGTGTAGAACTGCACGCCCGGCTGATCGGTGAGGACCTCCATCACCCGGCCGCTCTTCGGATCTGTCACCCTCGCCGCGAGCTCGACCTCGCCCTCCTGCCCGCGAAGCACGTAGTTGTGGTCGTAACCGCCCGCCACTTGGTCGATCCGCGCGCCGATTGCCATTGGCGTGGTGAAGTCCATCGGCGTCCCCTCGACGGCCCTGAGCTCCCCGGTCGGGATCAGGCCCGGGCCGACGGCAGTGAACTTGTCGGCGTTGAGCATCACTTCGTGATCCAGGATGTCGCCAGCGGCCGGACCTCCCAGGTTCCAGTAGGAATGATGCGCCAGATTCACCACGGTGGGCTTGTCGGTGGTGGCGGTGAACTCGATCTTGAACTCATTGTCGTTCGTCAGCGTGTGGACCGCCGTCACGCTCAGGTTGCCCGGGTAGCCCTCCTCGCCATCCTTGCTCAGGTAGGTGAACTTCACGCCGACGGCGACATCGGTCTCAACGGTCTCGGCGCCCCACAGCACTTTGTTGAAGCCTACCCGTCCACCATGCAGATGGTTCCCGCTATTGTTGGTCGCCAGCGTGTAGGTCACGCCGTCGAGCGTGAACTTGCCCTTGGCGATGCGGTTGGCGTAGCGGCCCACGGTCGCTCCGAAGTAGGACGTACTCGTCAACCATCCCTCCAGCGTGTCGTATCCCAGCGTCACGTCCGTCAGGTTCCCGTCCCGGTCGGGCACTTCCACGCTGACCGTGATCGCCCCGTAGTTGGTCAGCTTCACCCTCATGCCATTTGCGTTGGTCAGCGTGTAGATGTCCACTTGCCTGCCGTCAGGCAGCGTGCCGTACGGCGCCCTCTCGATGCTCAGTTTCATTGTGCCCTCGTCCTTTGGCCGGTCGCGCTCCTGCGACTGCACGACATCACAGCACAGCAGGGAGGCGCACAGCCCGGTGACGCTCGAAATCAGCAAGCCGGATCCGCGAAATGTCATCACACGCCCTCCTCAAGTGCTTGCGTCCGTCCTCAAGTAGATGGGACCCACACAGCCCGATGTTCCTCTTGCCGTCTGCCGTTCCTTTGCTGAGCACCGACCACTAATACTACTACGACGCTTTATGATATAATGGGCGAGACAGCAGCGAACGCAGCCATACATCGCAGCAGGAGCCAGAGCAATGAGCACAGTGGCGGATGCGGCCGTGGGCGAGGGCCTGCCAGCTTTTGATCTGTCGGAGGCGGCTGTTGTGGCCTTGGCCGATGAGTTGGTGGCCTATCACCGGGAGTTTGCCGATTTGTTCTTTCGTCGGGAGCAGCGGCAATGGGCGTTGACGTATCTGCAGGGGCTGTTGCTGCCGGGTCGCACGAAATGTGCCGAGGGGCTGGCGTTGGCGGTGGGGGAGGG
>JAUWAU010000034.1 GCA_030601885.1 Armatimonadota bacterium | reverse complement strand
AATTGTCGGGCTGGAAAGCCCGACCTACGCGGGGATGCGGGCCGCGAGCGGCGCACTGAAGGCCGCAGCCGCGTAGGCGGGCCATTCTTGGCCCGCTGCCTTTGACACGCGAACTTACCGAACGAACCGCTAGTCCTGGGGCTGTTCTGTAGGTCGGCCTGTCTGTCGCGCACCGGTGCGGCGGGAGGCGGGAGCATTAACCATCAACCATCAACCATTGGCCACTAACCATCTGTCCGTTTGCCGGGAGGCCCTCATGCGCTATCCCACGCTGCTTTCTCCCCTCAATATCCGCAATCTCGAGCTGCGCAACCGCGTCGTCTTCCCGCCGTGCGTCACCAACATGGACGATCACGGCGACCAGTCGCGCGAGTGGTACGCCGAGCGCGCCAGGGGCGGTGTGGGGCTGGTGATCCGACAGGCGACGCGCACGTACCTGTTTGCCGACCCCAGCTTCGCCGAGGGCCTGCGCCCGATGGTGAACGCGGTACACGCGGCGGGGGCCGCCGTCGCCATTCAGCTCATCGTCGCCGACCAGGTGGGCGAGGAGCGTGTTGACGTGAGTGCGCGCCGGGGGGCGCGGGGAGTCACGGCGGATGAGATCGCTGCCATGCTGGAGCAGCTCGCCCAGGCGGCCGAGGCCTCAAAGGCTGTGGGCTTCGACGCCGTCGAGCCGCACGGGGCGCACGGGTTCTTCATGAATCGCTTCTTCTCGCCGCTGCACAACAAGCGCACGGACGAGTTCGGCGGCACGCTCGAAGGGCGCATGCAATTCGGCCTCCGGGCCGTCGCGGCCGTCCGCGAGGCCGTTGGGCCGGACTTCGTGATCCTGTACCGGCACACGCCCCTCGAATCCGCCGAGGGCGGCTACGGAATCGGGGACAGCAAGGCGTTCGCCCCCGAGCTCGTCAAAGCCGGAGTCGATGTGCTGGACATCTCACCCAGCCGCACTCCCGGCGGGCCGCATGCGCAGTGGGCCGCGGAGATCAAGGCCGCCGTGGACGTGCCCGTCATCGCCGTCGGTGGGATGAACGACCCGGCGGCAGCCGAAGCCGCGCTCCGGGACGAGAAATGTGATCTCGCTGCCATCGGCCGCGGACAGATTGCCGATGCGCACTGGGCGGAGAAGGTGGCCGCCGGGCGCGAGGGCGAGATCATCGAGTGCACCGAGTGCGACGAGAAGTGTTACGGCAATCTGCGCAAGGGCATCCCCATCGGCTGCGCGGAGAACCCCGAGTCGGGCAAGGAGCATCTGGCCGCATCCAATCCGGTGTAGGGCGGGCTTGCCCTAGCCCGCCGCCTTTGCCGTGAGCCGTTGGCCTCTGCCCTTGACTAACAACTGACCAGTGCTTCGAAGATTTGGCTGCGGTGGCGTTGTAGCGCGGGGTGCCTGTCTGAAGCGGCATCCCGTACGGGATCTATGTCCCCCGCCTGGCTGTGGTGGCAGGTCGTTCGCCGTCGCGCCGATCTTCATAGTTTCCGGGTGAGCCATCGGCTCGTGCCCAGCTGCCTTGTTGTAGAGCGGGCATTCTTGCCCGCCACTCGACTCCTTTTCCGGAGAGATCCAACGATGGCAATAGACACGCGGCTGGCGACCGGCGTCGCCCTCGGACTCCTCTTCGCCCTCGCCCCGTCATGGGCACAGCAAGACAGTGCCGCACTCCCTATGACCGAGATCGTGCCCGAGCAGACCGACGCCGTCCTCTTCAACCCCGGCATGGGAATGTATCTGCCCGGGGGCGGGCGCTTCCGCGAGGTGCCCGAGGATGCGTGGTTCCTCCAGGAGCTGGCCGACATCGCCTACTTCCGCCCCGTCTGGTCCATGCTTGAGGAAGCCGAGGGCGAGTACAAGTTCGACGAGTACTTCGGCCCCATTTTCGACTTCTGGGTGGAGAAACTGGGCAAGCGCGTCGCCTTTCGGGTGATGTCCGAGAGCACCCACTTCCGCGGCAAGTACGCCACACCGGAGTACGTCTTTGACAAGGGCGTCCCTGGCGTCCGCCACCTCAACCGCTACGGCGACGAGCAGATCGACCCCGTCTTCTGGCACCCGCGATACATGGAGGTCTACGAGGAGTTCCTCACGGCCCTGGGCAAGTACCTGGACGGCCGCAAGGGGCTCGAGTTCATTGACATCGGCTGCATCGGCGAGTGGGGCGAGATGCACCTGGGCCTGCACATCCCCGGCCGCTGGACGCGGGAGCAGCTCGAAGAGACGGGCTTTGCCCGTGAGAAGTACATCCTCGCCTATCGCCGCGCCATCGACGCCCACGTGAGGGCCTTCCCCAACACCCGCATCTTCCTCAACGTCGGCAGGTATGGCAGCGTGGTTGACTACGCCGCCACTCGGGGCGTTCACTTTCGCCAGGACGGCCTCACCCCGCATGGCCCGAGCGCCAACGTCGGCAAGCGATACTACCATCCCTACTCGCGTCGGGGCGTCATCTGCAACTACGAATTCCACAGCGGTTGGAGCTCCATGCAGCAGAAGGGCTGGGGGGCGATGGAGACGGTCCGCAAGGACCTCGAGGATCCCATCAGCTACATGAACACCAACATGCTCGGCATTGACGGCCTGGTCGAAGCGCCCCCAGAGCCCACCGAGGCCCTGAAGTACGCCGCCCGCCGCGTGGGCTTCCGGTTCATCATCAGCAAGCTGAATTACCTCAGCCGGTTCCGACTCGACGGCGAGAGGCCGGGGCGCATCCTGGTCAATCACACGTGGAAGAACATCGGCGTGGCGCCGTGCTATGAGAGTTACGCGCTGCGCTGGTGTCTCGTTGACGGCGACGGCAACGTAGTCGCTGAGACCCTCGACTTCCCCCAGACGCCAACCACGCTCTGGCCGCCGAATGAGCAGGTCTCCCTGTCGAGCGTCCTGCGCGTGCCGGCGGAGACGCCGCCGGGGGAGTACACTCTTCGTGTGGCTATGATGTCGCCCGAAGAGCCCGACGTGCGGATACAGCTCGGCCTCGCGGGCCGGACCGACGATGGCAGTTACGAGTTGTGCCGGGTCACGGGCGTCCGGGTTGAGCCGGGTGAGGCAGTCGTGTACGAGGAGGGCTTCGAGCCCGGCTCCGAGCCGTGGGCCGCGACCGAGGGAATCGCCGCCAGCATCGATCCGGGCGCAGCCCACTCGGGCCAGTCATCTCTCCTGGTGACCGGGCGACAGGAGGGCTCGTGGAACTACGCCGTCCACGATGTCGGGGCCCCTGTGCTCCCGGCAAGCAAGTATCGCCTGTCGTGCTGGATGCTGGTGGAGAGCGTCGAGCCAGGCAACCGAGAGCCGCATTTCAAGATCGGGCTCACGGACCGTGAGGGCGAGTGGATCGAGAACCACAACACGAACGTCTACAACGTCCGCCTGCTCGGCACGTGGCAGCAACTGCAGGTCACCTTCGACACCACGCCCACCACCGCCGGCGGACACCTGGCCATCGAGAAAGGCGGACGCGAGCACACCGTCACCGTGCGATTGCGCCTCGACGACGTGAAGCTCGAGGTGCTGGAGCGGCCGTAGCGTCTGCCTCGCAGATCTCGGCCGCAGGCCGAGTTGTAGGGCGGGGATGCCCTTCCCCGCCAGCCTTTGCTCCGAATATTTCGGCCGCAGGCCGTATTGTAGGGCAGGGTCTCCGTACTACTCTGCGAAGCACTTCGCCATGGCCCGTTGGGACACCCGGAAACCATGAAGATGGGCCCGGCGGGGGGGGGGCTGGGGGCCGCCGGAGCAAGCTGCTCCGGCTACAACCGGTGGGCCGACGGGCGAACTCTTCGGGGTAGGGCTTCGCTGCGTACTACTCTGCGAAGTAGCGACCCTTCGCTACGTAGCACGAGAAGCACGAGTCCCCCGCCGGCTGCGGTGGCACTGTGGGCGGGCGAGGACCGAGGGGCCTCAGAGCACCTGTGGCCCGCCGCCTTCGCCGTACGTCGTTCGCCTTCGCAGCCGACCCATGCACGCATGCACGCGCAGGAGGACGCCATGAGACTGGTCCACCCTCTCACCGCATCCCTCGTTGCATTCCTGATCGCGACGCTGGCCGCGGCCCAGCCGCCCAACCTGTGGCCGAACCCGAGCTTCGAACAGGGCACACCGCAGCAACTCCCCGGCTGGGAAGCGCCTGCGAGAACCTGCCAGGTCGCCTTCGACACCGAGTCCTTCCACGGCGGCTCGCGGAGCCTGAAGGTCACCGGCAGGACGGGCAATGCGCCGTTCTATAGCGTGCCGGTTCCCATCGACCCGCGCCGGACCTACTTCTTCTCGTACTGGATGCGCCGCGACGCCGACTCGTCCGTTGTCCTCGTGCAGTGCGATGCTGCGGGCCGGCCCATCGACGACGCGCATCGCCTGACCTGCAAACCGTTCATGCGCAACGAGATCCGGTACTGGATCCGCCAGTCCCGAATCATCACGCCCGGCGATCTCGACCTCAACGCCCGCTCGCTCCGCGCCTCCATCGACCTCCGCGACACCACGATGTGGCTCGATGACTTCGCGCTCTCCACCATCGGCCTACACGATCTGCCCGAAACAGGCGCCACGTACGACGCCCGCACGAGCCGGTTCTACCGGGAACGGCAGGTGCTGCTGCACGCCTCGTTCGATCGCGGCCACGATGTGCTCGATGCCGACTATGCGGCCGGCGACCCGCACGTGGTCCAGCGCGGTCGCCCGCCGCTGGCGGGGCTGAAGCTCGAGCCGGGCGTGAAGGGCTTCGCCGCCCACTTCACCACCGGTGACACGTCCTTTGCTTACCCCGGCCCGAGGAACTTCCGCCACAACCAGGGCACCATCGCCTTCTGGATCTGCGGCAATTGGAACCGGCTCGACACAGACCCCTTCGCCGGGCGCACGATCCTCACCATCACCGCCAACGAGGGCTACCAGACGCAGAACAACGACATCCTTGAGATCCTCGGCGGGCGCCCGCGCGAGCCCATTCGGTGCTCCATCACCGGTTACGACTGGCAGGAGCACGGAGTTCTGGACACGGCGGGGGCCACCGTGGCATCGGCGGCCAGGTGGCAGCCGGGCGAGTGGCATCACCTCGCCCTGACCTGGACGCGAGGCGGCGGCCTTGCCGCGTTTGTGGACGGCGAACTGATTGCCCAGCGTCGCAAGCCGCGGGTCCGCGCGGCGGCCATCGTGCCGAATCTCATCCTCCTCGGCAACCGCGCCCGGGCGCCCGCTCCGGACATGCTCATCGATGAGCTCATCATCTTCTCCCAGCCGTTCACCCCGGACCAGATCGCCGTCCTGGCTGATCCGAAGCGCGGTCTGGACGCTCTCCCGCCCGTTGCACCCGTGTCGGAGCCGGACCTCGACGCCGTTCGCGCCGCGAAGGTGCGCGAGTACGGACTCGCATCGCTGGACGGGCTGCCCGTCATCGGCCCGGCATCCGGCGCTGACGCTGGCGCCCTCATCCGCATCGTCCCCATCGCCCGCGCCACCGATCGCTGGAAGGGCTTCCGCTTCACCCACGTCGCCGCCGATGGAAAGCGCTATACCCGCACATTCACCCGCGAGCCCAAGTCAGAGATCTATCTCAACTTGCTGCGGCCCGAGCCCGTCAACGCGCTGATGGTCATGGGCGATATCAAAGAGCTGTCCATCCACGCGGGCGATCAGCTCACCGATCCGCTCGTTCGCTCGGCGAAGAACACCGTGTTTGTCCGCTGGACCGGGGAGCCGTTTGAGGCAGCCCGGGTGCTGCTGCACAAATCCCTGGACAGCCGGCTGAACCAGTCCGTGCTCCTGAACGTCAAGCCCGAGACGAGGGCCCCGACCTCGACGGCCTCTCAGATCCTGCACATTGCGTCGCCCGATAAGGCCGATGACGATCCCACCCTCCGGCAGCACATCGCCCGCTACTGCGCCGATCCCGACCGCATAGTGCTCGGCCTGCACGATGCCGCGCAAGGTGGGGGAGAGGTCGCTCTCGAGCCCATGCAGGCGCTCCACCTCATCACCCGACCCCTGCCGACCGTCCTGCCTCTCACCGCCTTCGAGCTCGTGCTTCGCCTGCAATGCCCGGCGGACCGCACCGCCCTGAGCATCCGCCTGCGCGATCCGATCTATCCCCTCCGCACGCTGGCGGACGTCTATCTGTGCCTCACCGGCGCCCGCGATGGCCGCTACCGCCTCATCATCGATCACCCGGACACCATCGTGATGCCCGGCCGCCGCCTCTGGTGGGAGCTAACCTTCCGCGATGGCGCGACACTCGTCACGGACGGCCCCGAGGGGAGCCACATCCTCGTGCCCCCGGCGAGCCCCAGAGAGGTGCGGCAGGCGCACGTCCCCGCCCTGCTGCAGCGCGCCCTCGAGATCTACAGCGCCGACAGCGAGCCGCACCAGTGGGACGGCGAGTCGCCCGACAATTACGACAGGCCGTTCCGCGAGCTCTTCGACTGCATCCGCGAGGTCCTCCGCCTCGACCCGGCCAACGAAGTCGCCCGCGCGATGTGGCTTCGCATCCGCAACCTCCCTGCGGACGTCGACATCGCCGAGTACCTCCCCGGCGACGACACCGCTCCCGAGTGGGCCCGACTCCAGACCGCGGTGCTGGAGCAGACCCGCCAGGTCGTGCACGCCTGGTGCGACCGGCAGGGCCCCGACGGGCGCTTCAGCGACAACTTCGGCGACGACGCCGAGCTCCCCGCCCAATGGCCCTACTATCCCCTCATCACCGGCGACGAGAAGTCAGTCGTCGCCATGGAACGAAGCGCCGACGCCTATTGGTATCACCCGCGCCTCAAGAACGGCTACATCAACGAGCCCCAGGACGCGATCCACAATGCCGAGTACACCCCGGTGGCCGAGTGCCCTCTGCTTTTCACTCGATACGGCGATCCGTTCCACGTGGAGCGGCTCATGACCATCGCCGCCAACATGCCCCGGTGGATGGGCCGCAGCGACATCGGCCACCTCCACTTCCGCTCCTCATGGGTGATGGCCGACGGGAAGATAGATGTGTCCAACCGCCACAACTACGACGAGGGGGCCTGCGCGCGCATCGCTGCCCCTACGTGGTGTGTGGCGTACTACAACAACAACCCGACCGCGAAGCAGATCATCATCGACTGGAGTCGCGCCTGGGTCGAGGACTTCCTCGCCGAGCGCGATGGCAAGCCGGCCAACACCTTCCCGGCGCGCATCTACTTCCCTGAGGATCGCTTCGAAGGCCACCATATCGGCAGACACTGCAGGTGGATTGCCGAGATCATGTACGACAGCTACCTGCTCTCCGGGGACGAGGTCTTCCTCCAGGACTACGGCCGCAAGGGCTCGCCGGAGTTCTACGCCAAGCTGCAGGGGCAGTGGATCGGCCGCGAGCAGCGTGACCGGTACGTTGAGGTGCTCACCCAGTTGCTGCAGCGCATCTCCTGGGAGAAGCACCTCTACATCCACGCCGATCCGTCCACTGATCGTGTGTACCTACCGACGACGATGCTGGACCAGATGACCGTGGGCGGGTTCGGCGCTCCCGACGAAGGTCGGCTGGTCACTCGCATCGCCGCCAGCTACGAGGGCACCGGGCTGGATGTGGCCCCCCTCGTCCTCGAGGACACGGACGAGTACCTGCTGCTGGCGCTCTACAACTTCGCCGCCGAGACCAGGGACATCGGGGTTCGTGTCTGGGAGCTCAAGCCGGGGATGTACGAACTGACCATCGGCCCGGACGACGACCGCGACGACCGCATTGATCGACCCGCCAGAACCGACCGCATCACCGTACGCCGCTACACCCGAGTGCCCGTGTCCGTGCCGCCGAAGAGGCTCTTCCTGGTCGAGCTGAAGCTCAGGGAAGCCCACGAGTTGCCGGATTTGCTGCCCGATCCCGCCCTCTCCCTCCGCACCACGAGCTACGACACGGCGAAGAAGACCCTCCGCGTCACCGTCCACAACATCGGCTCAGCGCAGGCGCGCGATGTGCGGGTAATCGTCGAGGATGCGCAGGGGAATCAAGTCGCGACGAAGACCATCGCGGCCATCGACGCCCCGCTCGACCTCAAGCCGCGCCGAAAGCTCATCACATTCCCCATATCCCAGAAGCCGTCCCGCATCCGCCTCCAGTTCACCGGCCCAGAGATCACCGACGTCAACAACACCATCACCATCCACTGAGGAGCACCCCACGGCCTTCGTTCTTGTGTAGGGCGGGCTTGCCCTAGCCCGCCGCCTTTGCCTCAGTAGACAGAGCCCGCGAACCTCAGCGCGGAGATCTTCATCGTTTCCGGGTGGCCCACTGGGCCATGGCGAACTGCTTTGAAGATTTGGTCGTGTGCCTTTCTGTAGGCGAGTACCTGTCGCCGACGCGCCATAGCCGCTATGGCGACGGAGCGTGGCTCGCCACAGCCCCGTCTCAGCGCTCCCACGGGCTGTGCGCCAGCCCAGACATCTTCATCGTTTCCGGGTGGCCCAAAGGGCCATGAAGAACTACCCCGAAGATTTCGGCCGCAGGCCGTATTGTAGCGCGGGGTCTCCGTACTAGTCTGCGAAGCAGCCGTCATGTGGCGGGGCCACAGTCTGAAACCATGAAGATGGGCCCGGCGGGGGGGCTGGGGGCCGCCGGAGCAAGCTGCTCCGGCTACAACCGGTGGGCCGACGGGCGAAATCTTCGGGGTAGTTGTAGGGCGGGCTTGCCCTAGCCCGCCGCCTTTGCCGTTGCTGACCACTGACCACTAACCACTGACCACTGCCTTCTACTTGCCCGGCTTCAGCGCCGCCAGCCGCTGTTCGGCCTCGCGGGCCAATGCACTTCCGGGCGGGGAGAGCTCCAGCAAACGCTCCCACTCCCGCACAGCCTCGTTCGTTTTCCCCTGCTGCTCGTACACATCGGCCAGAGCGCGCACGAGACTCAGCGCCTTTGGCTGCTGCGCCAGGCCGGCTCGATACTGCTGCGCGGCGTCGTCCAGACGCCCGAGTTGAGCGTAGCACTGTCCCAGCTCCCAGTACGCGCGCCACGACGTTGGCTCCTGCCGAATGGCTCTCTGGAAGTACTCGACGGCCTCTTTATGCTCGCCCCGTGCTTGGTAGACCCCGCCGATCACCGTAAGGGCCGACCCGTCGTTCGGAGCCGACCTCAGCAGACCCTTGGCCCATGTGAGCGCCTTGTCGAGCTGATTGGCGCGGGAATAGCAGCGGACAATGTGCTGATTCAGGGACTTCTGCAGGCGTGGGTTCAGCTTCGCGCAGAGCTGGTACTCCTTGGCGGCCTCCATGAAATCCCCGACGCCGCTGAGCGCTGCCGCCCTCGCCATGCGCACCTGCACGTCGTTCGGCATCGCGGCGGCAACGACATTGACGTGCTCCAGGGCGCCCTCTGTGTCCCGCTGGGTGCGGCAGAAGGGCACCACCGCCCAATGGGCCGCCAGGAAAGTCGGGTCGAGCTGCACCGCGGACAGATAGCACAGGCCGGCCTGGTCGGAGTCTTCCTGGGCGGCCAGCACGCCGCGGGCGAACCACTGCAGCGCCTCGGCCGAGCGCGTGGGCACCTTGCCCCGCCATTCGGTGCCGCCCATGGCGCCCAACGGCAGGACGGCCCTCAGAAGGGCGGACATCCCCTCATCCAGCAGCGTGCCCATCTCCTCGAGCCTGCCCCGCAGCGTGCGGACCTGCTGGAGGGTGCCGCTGCTCCGCGTCGCTGCGTAGATTCGTATATCCAGCTCGTCCCCGGCCGGCAGGAACGTGCCCAGGATCAGTGTCCAGCGTCCAAGCGACTGCCGCAGGCGTTCCGCCCGCGCCTCGATGCTCTCGCTCTGAACCGGGATAGTGTACTCGCGGATGGGCATCGGCCGATACTGTTCGTACTGCAACACGTGCAGCCCGGGAACGTGGCTGAGTTTGAACTGCAGCACCTGCTGGAGGGCTATCCCGATCCAGTCGTCGTCTCCGGCGCCGCCTTCATTGGCGAAGGGCACGACGATCACGTACTCGGGTCGAGCGTACGCCCTCGTGCGACTCGTCGTACGGCGTGGGGCGGCGAGCAGCACGGTCTGCAGAAGGAGCGAAGCGATGGCGACGAGCCAGAGGAGCTTCGAGGAACACAACCTACACGTGCTACGCATGTCTATTACTGGCAACACGCTTCACCCTTGACCCTTGACCCTTAGCCCTGCATTCCCAACAGCCTCGCCATATTCAGCCCCAGGATCTTCTCTCGGTCCTCGTCGCTGATGTTGGCGAACAGCACCGCGCCGAGCTCGTACGGTAAGTTCAGCCAGGCGATGTCGGAGCCGAAGAGCACCCGGTCGCCGCCGACGGCGCCGACGAGCCGCTCCATGCTCCGAAAGCACATGGGGTAGCCGGTGATATCGAAATACACGTTCTCGACGCTGGCGCAATGCTTCACCACGGTATCGAGCGACTTCGGCTCGGTCGCGTGCGCCAGGATGAACGCCGTATCGCTGAACTCCTGCGCCAGCTTCGCGTACGCCTCGGACTGCTGGGCCTCGTGCCGCAGATGGGCGAGAATGGGGATGCGGCGTGCGGCGGCGTACTCGATGGCCGGCCGATACGCCGGATCATCCACCGGCTTGTCGTGCCAGGTGCAATGCAGCTTCATCACCCGCATGCCGAGCTGCTCGAAGCACCGCTGGCACTCGGCCTCCATGTCATCCGGGTAGTTCGGGTTGATGCACCCGCGCCCGATCAAGCGCTCGGGATGCTTCGCCACGGCCGCCGCCGTCATGTCGTTGCCGATCTTGTAGTCGCCCTCGAGCGCCGTCAAGGAGTCGGTGCACAGCTTATCCACCCCGACGATGTCCATGGCGCGCACGATGTTGTCCACGTCATCGTGGGGCACGTAGTAGCGGCTGTGCGGGCCGATGTGCCCGTGGCAGTCGATCACCAGCACCCCCTGCAGCGCGTCGATGGGGGCCTGCATCTCCCACACGGCCTGGCGGGCCGAGACGGTATCGATTGCCATTCCTATGTGGCCTCCTCGAGGAGCCGCCGCAGGTTTCCGCTGGCGATGAGCTCCTTGTCGTGGGCGGATATCTGCGCGCAGGCCAGCATCGTGATGGCGCATCCGGGCGCGTACTTCGGATAGCCCGTGCCAAACAGCAAGCGCCGGGCCCCGAAGCGCTCGCAGATGTCATCGATGCCGAAGTGCACCTCGTAACGGCTGATCTCCATGAACAGGTTCCGATGCTGCTTGAGCACGCCGTACAGATCGCGGGAGATGCGGTACCCGGTGTTGGAGAGGACCATGGGCACCCGCGAAAACTCGGAGCAGATGGTGTCCAGTTCGGACCAGCTCAGTTGGTCGCAATCGATGAACGCCGGCACGCGGTGGTGCCCCAGCTCGGTGAACAGCTCGCCCCACACGGCCGGCGTGAGCGTGTAGCCGTGCAGCTTCGGGCACATCCGCACGGCCCGGATGCCCCGGCCGAGCATCCACGAGACGGGGCGGTGGTGGCGCACCTCAGCGCCATAGCGCCACTCCGGCACCGATGGCGGCATCTCGCCGGTGTGCCCGGGCAGCACCACCCAGCACGGCACGAGCCGCTGCTGGCCGGCGATCTCGTTCATCAGCGCCAGGTTGCCGATGTTGGGATGGTGCTCCATGGCGGTGACGTGATGCACCATGGCCCACTCGATGCCGCAGTAGTCCATTTCCCGCAGGAGCTCCTCAACGCTGGTCGTCTCCCACGGCGGCCGCCGCGACGAGCGGCCGATGCAGCAATTGGCGTCGAACAGCGGAACCTTCGGCACCAGGATGCCCTCCTAACGGCAGCGTAAAGGGAAAAGGGTCAAGGGAAAAGGCAAGGCTCCTCCGCACCGCCAGCTCCCCCGCCGCGCAACTCCGGCTTGCTAGCCCGCCAACCCTTCCCCGGTCGGGTTTGTCGTCCGGCTCTTAGCCCTTGTCCCTTAACCCTTTTCCCTGCCTGTGCCGCAGTTCGCTCCGGCGAGCCCAATTCCTGCATGCCCAACCCGCCAGCCTTTGCCGTTACTGTAGCCGGTCACCTGTGGGCCGGCTGCCTTTGCCGTTCGCCTTCGGCCTCTCTGCTTCTGCTTTGGCCCTACTCCAAGCCCCACAGACCGAAGGGCCTCCATGATCGGACGTCCTCACTCCGTGGCCCGCCACCTTTTGCCGTTACTGTAGCCGGTCACCTGTGGGCCGGCTGCCTTTGCCGTTCGCCTTCCGCCTCTCTGCTTCTGCTTTGGCCCTACTTCAAGCCCCACGGACCGAAGGGCCTGCATGATCGGAGGTCCTCACTCCGTGGCCCGCCAAGCCTTTGCCGTTACTGTAGCCGGTCACCTGTGGGCCGGCTGCCTTTGCCGTTCGCCTTCCGCCTCTCTCATTACATCTCTTGTAGCCCAGGCTGCGCTGCGGTCGAGCGACCGCACAGCCTGCGTGCCTTCCTCGTCCGGCACTCGCGCCCGGCACAGGAGCCTCCCCACCGCGCAGCGAACACTGCCTCCGCCTACCATCACGGGGTGCCTGCATGATGACGCCCGGCGCCGAACTGCTGAGCTACGACGGCTATCTCTTCGACCTCGACGGCACGGTCTACCGCGGCGAGCGTCTCCTGCCCGGGGCCAAAGAGGTCATCGAGACGCTGGAGCGGCTGGGGAAGCGCTTCGGCTTTCTCAGCAACAAGCCCATCCAGACGCGCGGCGACTACGCGGCGAAGCTCACGCGGCTGGGCATCGCGACGCCCGACGAGCGCGTCATCAACTCGTCGCTCGTGATGGCCCGGTACCTGGCGAAGGAGCAGCCGGGCGCGAGGGTCTACGCCATCGGCGAGCCGCCGCTGATACGCGACCTGGAGGCGGCCGGGCTGCACTTCACCGAGGAGCCGGAGCAGATCGAGTGGGTCGTGGCGGCCTTCGATCGCACCTTCGACTACCGCAAGCTCAACATCGCCATGCAGGCCATCAAGCGCGGCGCCCGGTTCGTGGCGACGAATCCGGACCGGACGTGCCCGATGGAGGACGGCGAGATACCGGATGCGGCCGGGATGATCGGGGCCGTCGAGGGCGTCACCGCGAAGAAGTGCGAGCTGATCGTGGGGAAGCCGTCGCCCATCATGGCGCGGACGGGCCTGGAGCTCATCGGCGTGCCCGCCGAGCGCGCGCTGATGATCGGCGACCGGCTCGAGACGGACATCGTCATGGGCCGGGAGGCGGGCATGACCACGGCCCTGGTGCTCACCGGCGTGACGACGCGGGAGGCGCTCGAACGCAGCGACGTCGAGCCCGACTACGTGTTGAGCAGCATCGCCGATCTATTGGACTGACCACCGACGTCCGGCGGTCCGCTCCTTAACACGTTCGCCCTGCCGCACGGCTC
Organism: Armatimonadota bacterium; assembly: GCA_030601885.1. Lineage (GTDB taxonomy): Bacteria > Armatimonadota > Zipacnadia > JAUWAU01 > JAUWAU01 > JAUWAU01. The sequence continues at coordinate 60,978 of JAUWAU010000034.1, read as the reverse complement.
ACACTACCGCTGCTTCATCCCCTGCTCCATCTGTTTCCCCATCTCCTGGAAGGCCTCGATGAAGCCTTGCATCAGGACGTCCATGAACTCCAGCATCATTCGGAACAGCCCAGCCAGCACGCGCGAGCCATCGTCCCCCGGCGCGTTCATGGCGCGATCGAGCAGCTCTTTGGCCTCGCTGAAGTCGGGCGGGCCCTCCTGGTCCTCGAGCCGAGACAGGGCTGCCATGGCCTGCACCACATAGGCCAACGAGACGCCCTCGCCCTGGGGATTCTGCGCCACGTAGCGCCGCGCCAGGGCCTCCGCCTCCTGCTCCCGCTTGTCGATCATGGCATTCTGCATGAGCAGCAGGTCGATCTCGCCGGCATGGCCGAGCCGATTGTTCGGATCCTGCTTGCGAAAGACGTCGAGAAGCGCCGCACCCTTGGCGCGAAGCTGTTTCGCCTTTCCCTCGTCGGTCTCCATACCCATCCACAGGCCCATCGCTATCTGCGGCGTCTCGCCCTCGCCGGCGCCCTGTCCGCCCGTCGTCGCTGTGTCGGTGGGAGGCTGCGCGGTCGGCGCGTCCGTCGGGTCCATGGGGCCGAACGACAGGGTCTGTGGCATCTCTCCCGCAAGAGCCTCTACGAGCCCCTCCGCGCCCCCAAAGGCCGCTGCCATGATAGAACAAATGTCGGCGCCGCCTTTGAGCATGTACCAGCGGCCCAACTGAAAGCGCTGCTCTGGGCTCTGGGGATTGCCGCGATAGCGCCTCTCAAGCTCCGCCGCCTCCTGCTCCATCTGCCGGTAGCGCTTCGCCTGGCCCAGGTAGTAGAGGAACCGCTCCGGCTTCAGGGGGCCAAAGGTGAGATAGAACGGCGTGCCATCCGGGTCGCAGATGACCGCTGCCGTCGCGCCCTTCACGTCCTCGCTCTTCGCCGCCTCGGGCCAGGGCAGCCGCTTCGTGGGATCGAGCCGGACGCATTCGAATTCCTCTCGCAGCGCCGCCACCACCTGCGGCGCCCGCAGCGTCTGCTGGACGAACTTGCTCGCCTCCGGGGTGCCGGAGGTATAGAGCGTGGCGACGATGAGGCGGCCGCTGCGCTTTGCGGCGGAGAGAGCCAGAGGCCACGAGCTATGCCAGGTCACGGCCTGCGCGGATGCCGGCGTCAGTGTGCCGAAAAGCGCTGCGGCACAGAGGGATAACGATGCCCACTTTTTCATGTCCAGGCGCTCCTGTTGCACGCAGTCCAGGATGGAGTGAGGATGCGAGCGCGTCTGAGGTCCCATTTACCATCCTACCGCGGGCCTTGTGCAACACCAAAGTTCACCCGATGGAATCCGCACCCGGGGCGCCCCCGATCACGACGACGCGCCCGCCCAGGCAACGGGAGCCCCTCCTCCCTAATCCTCTGTGTCGTCCTCCTTCGGCCCACTGAGGGCCTCGAGGTAGCTCTTGAGAAAGGCCTCCGCATCCACGTCGTTCGTTGTCCGCGCAAAGAACAGCCAGCCGGCGCTCCAGAACAGGATGCCGCGTCGATCCGGCGGGCCAAACGAGTAGGTCAAGCGCGAGGTTTCGCGGTCATTGATGCGGAGGTTTATCGGCACGATCGAGCGATGCGTCGTGTCGGCCTCGTCGATAGCGTCGCGCACCCGCTGGAAGAGGGCCTCCTTCTCGAGCTCCGTGGCTCGGTACACGAACACCTCGATGGTTCCCTGCTCCGAGCCGTACGTGGCATGGCGCCCCGGGAGCTCTATGCGGAACTCGGGGACGCTCGCCTGATCATCGTGAGCGGTCAGTTCGAGCCCCGCCACTTGCTCGGGGAAGAGCTTGTCGGGGCCGACATCTTCTGCCGGAGGCCGCCAGGATTTCGTGAGAGCGACCCACTGCTTCTGCTTCACCACCTCGCGCTTGGTCCGATCTATGACTCGAGGGACCGCGAGAAGCAGCCATACGACCGCGAGCAGTAGGATCACGGTACATCCCAAGGCCACGAACTTGATTGCGGGCCGCGTGCCAGCCATGGATAGCACCCCCTTGGTATGCCCCGGACCGTCCATTCCTCAACGCGCCTGGAACTGGTTTCATAGCCCCCTTTTGGCGCCCGGGCTTTGGGCCAGAGACATCCACGCTTGGATGCGTGACAGGCTATGAAACCAGTTCTAGTGCATCTATAGGAAAACATATCACTGCAGGCTGGAAGTCCCGTACGGGACCCCGCTTCAGACAGGGGCCTGCGCTCCCGGCATCGGGCACATCGTCGCTGGCCGGGAGCGCAGGCATCCCTGCCTGCATGCCTTGTCAGTAGGGAAACGACTTCATGAACTCGTCCAAATCTCGCTCTCCGCCTTTGGCATGGGCAGAGAAGTAGTACCGGCCGCGCGTCCAGGCCATGAACGCGCCAAGCCGGTTGACCGTCCTCAGACAACTGACATCCGGGCGCTTGATGAACACCTGAGGGATGCCCGGGAACTCCGCGTCGGTCTCGGCCTTCGCCCTCGCCACGGCCAACTGAGCGCCGCTGGGGCCCTCGCAGATACCCAGCTCTACAAAGATCTCGGCAGCTTCGAGACGGTACGTAGCGTAAATCGGATTGCGTATGTTGGCCGAGTCGCGCAGCTGCACGCGCGTGAATCGACCCACGCGTTTTGGCAGGAGCTTATCGCGATCCTCACCGGCGGGCATGGGTCTGTTATGGATTCCATATGGCGGTTCTGACCCAGATTGTTGGCTCGGCGCAGCGGTGCCCGGGGCCACAGTCAAATCCCAGAGCCTCACCGTCTCCTCGCGCGCGACCGCCAACGTCTTGCCGTCGGGCGAGAAGGCGACGTAGAGCACTGCGCCGGGGTGGCCCGCGAGCGTCCGCTGCACCTCGCCCGTGTGGGCGTCGAGAAGCTGCACTCCCTCGTCCTCGCACGCGCTCGCCAGCAGCGTGCCGTCAGGCGAGAAGGCGACGGCCATCACCGGATGAGAGAACTGTGCGGGCGCCTGCCTCACCGCGCCGGTCTCGACATCCCACAGCAGCACCGCGCCGGGCTCATCCAGGCCGCCGGCGGCCACCGTCTTGCCGTCAGGAGAGAAGCTGACGCGCAGCCCAACCGGGTGGCCGGTGAGTTTGCGTTGCACTTCACCTGTCGCCAGGTCCCACAGGTACAGCTCACCCATTTCCGTCGCCGGGTCCCCGAGCTCCGCCCCACCGAAGGTGATGGGGGCGCTCCCACTCACCAGGGACTTGCCGTCGGGAGAGAAGGCAACTGAAAGCGTCGGATTGCCAGAGGCCGTGAGCTCCTGCCGCAGCTCGCCGGTCCGTACATCCCACAGTTGCACGAGTCCTACACCGCCGCCCTCGACCTCCTTCCACTCCCCGGCGACGGCCAGCGTTCCGCCGTCGGGCGAGAAGGCCAGCCACTGCCCAAAGATAAACGTGGCGGCCTCGAGCGTCCGCACCAGCCGTCCGGTGGCCACGTCCCACAGCTTCACCGTCTCGTCGGTACTCGAGGTGGCCAGTGTCTTGCCGTCGGGGGAAAATGCCACCCAGGTCACCATGAATAGATGCGGCTTCAGCGTCTGCTTCAGGGTCCATGTGCGGGCATCCCACAGCCTCAGCTCATTACCCGGCTCGGCGACGAGCTGCTGCTGCCCTGTTTCATCCTCTGTCACGCTGAACAGCGTCTCGCCGGTTGCGCAGGCCAACAGAGCTCCGTCGGGCGAGAAGGCGATTGAGTTCACCTGGGCGGCGTGTGGGAGAACGCGGATGCCGGGTGCTTCATCGCGTGCCGTCACGGGCTGCTCGGCCGGCTCTTCGCTCGCCACCGTCACCGTTGGGGCGGGCTCGGACGGAGCCTGGACGCGCCCTCCGAGGCGTTCTATCGCGGCCTTCGCCTCCTGCGCCTGCTTGGAGCCCGGCGCCAGGTGCATTACCCAGTTGAACTGATCCACCGCTCGCTGCTCGTCCTTGAGGGCGGCATGGGTCCAGGCGAGTGCCCACCGGGCATCAACCCACTTCGGCGCGAGCTCGACCGCCGATTGCAGCCCTGCGGCCGCCTGCTTCAGATCTCCGGCCTTCTTGGCGGCCATCCCCGCCTCGTAGTGGGCTTTCGCCTCGGCCGGCAGTTCCTGGGTGGACGCGGCGGTTGCCAGCAACAGCAGCACGAGGGTGCAGAAGCACAGCGGACAGGTCTTGTTCATGTTCTGTCGGCTCCTCTGGAGGACAAGAATACTCGCCCCAGGGGTTGGTGCGCGATGCCGCACCGAAGTTCATGCGATGGAATTCGCGGCCTGGACAGCCGAAGTATAGGGTATTGTGGTCGTCGGGGTCCAGCTTGAAGACGGCAGGCGTGGGGATTGTTGCGAAACCCATACTCTGAGCCGTTTGTTTCGCCGCTCCTCGTATCCGCGCCAGTGCCGGTGCCACTGGCGGGGGAAACAGTCCCGACCGATGGCGCTTTCTTCGCTCTGCGCCGCACCAAGCGCCTGCCGGCAGATGGCAAAGCCCTGCCAACGATCGCTTGGCAACAGAGGAGGAGCTGCCCCGCCGAGCGCGAAGAGGCCGTGCGGTGCATAGCGTTGTGTCGCAATAACCGAGCATACCCCAACGACGGAGGGGAAGCCAGTGGACACGAACGCCAAGAGTACATCGGGGCAGACCTGGCAGGATGGGCTGGCCGCATTACGCGCGGGGCAGGTGGAGCAGGCCGTTGAGATTCTGAGCGCGGCCGTCAACGCTGAGCCGAACAATGCATCCGCTTTGCAGTACCTGGGGATTGCTCACGGGCAGAGAGGCGAATGGGAGCAGAGCATCGCCGCGCTGAGCAGGGCGGCTCGGCTCGACCCATACAACGCGCCCGCGCGCTACAATCTCGCCGAGGTCTATCGGCAGATGGGCCGGGTCGCGGAGGCCAGGAGCGAGTACGAGGAGGCCCTCAAGATTGATCCCACCTACACGGCGGCCCAGCAAGCGCTGGCAGCGCTGCCTCCCCCAGAAGCCCCTACGCCAGCGCGGCCTCCGCTCCCAGGAATGCCCGCCTCTCCGGCGCCGCTAACGAGAGTGGCCCCTACGCCGCCTCTGCCGGGGGCCGCGCCCGGGGAGGAGCCCATCGGAATAGTCCAGTTGTGCCTGCGCATCATAACCAGCCCACAGGAGGCGCTCGAGTACGACCTGCCCCGCTACGTGCGTGGCCATCGGGCCATAGCCAACATTGCCATCTTCTACGCCATTTGCATAACGCCCGGGATCGCGATGCAGGCAATCAGAGCAGCGGCGGGGGCGGCGGAAGGGGCTGGCGAGGGGCTGGCTGCGGCCTCGGTGCCGGCGGTGATCATTGCCCAAGTCGTGGGTAGCCTGTTGCTGCTCGTGGTTCAGAGTGCTGCTATCGCTCTCGTGAACGTCATCATCGGCCGCAGCATGGGGTTTCTCACTGACACCGCTGAGCTGGCGCTGCGCTTTGCGCTCGTGGGAGGCACGACGCAGCTCGTCGGCTGCTCGGTGGGGCTCGTGGCGACGCTCGGCGGGCTGATCGCAGCCCCACTCGGCGCCTTGTTCGGCACTGTCGCGCTGGCGACGGCGATCTGGACGTGGTATCTGTTCGTTCTCGTGGTGATGGTGACGTACGACTACGGCTGCCTCGGAGCTATCCTGGTCAACATGGCTGCTGGGCTGCTCCTGGGTGCCACCATGGCAGCCGTCATCGCAGCGACGTCGATCATCCTCTGACACATCCCGTGCCGGCGCCAAGATTGCGCGCCACGAAGGAGCTCCTCGCGCGCGGCTGGAACTGCCCCGGGGACCCGCACACCGACTGAAAGGGTGGTGACCGGGCACAATGATAGACGCGCAAGGCGCCCCCGTATCGCGCCGCTCATTTGTCGTCGGCCTGACGGTGGGCGCAGTAGCCGGCGGTGTCGCTTCCCAGAGCGCACCTGCTGCCAACGAGGCGCCCGGGCCGGGCAAAGTGAGCGTCGCAGGCATCGTGCAGCCGCGGATCCGATGGGACAAGGAGAAGGCCTACCGAGAGGCGGAGTCCTTGATCAGGGCCGCGGCAGCGCGGGGCGCGGACATCGCCTGCCTCCCCGAGGGCGCGCTCGAGGGCTACATCGTCCAGGAGGAGGGCCTCACGGCCGAGCGCTATCGGAGCATCGGCGAGAGCGTCGAGGATGGCGAGTACGTGCAGCGCTTCCGCGAGCTGGCGCGGAGCCTCGGCATATACCTCGTGCCTGGGTTCGCTGAGCGAGCGGGCCGGAAGATGCACAATGCCTGCCTGCTCATCGGCCCCGACGGCGACATCATCGGGCACTACCGCAAGACCCACCTCATGCACCGCGAGCCGCTCAACGAGGCCGGCTCGGAGTTCCCCGTGTATGACCTGCCCTGGGGGCGCGTCGGCATGATGATCTGCTTCGACCGGCAGCCACCGGAGACGGCCCGCATACTCGCCGTCAAAGGCGCAGATCTCATCCTGAACCCGGCGGCAGGCTCCCATGGCGGGATGAACGACATCATGATGCGGACGCGGGCGTACGAGAACAGCCTCCACATTGCCTTCGTGCACTTCGAGGACTGCCTGCTGATCGACGCCCGGGGCGCCATCGTGGCCCGGTACGAGCCCGGCGATCGGGTCGTGATGGCGGAGCTGGACTTGGCCGAGAATCGCGGGCGGCTGCTCAAGTACCGTAAGCCGGAGTTGTACGACGAACTCACGGCGCGCGAGCGCCCACGGACGCCCGATTAGCGGCGCAACCGGGAGAAGCGGACGCGCCGGGCGTTGCTTGCAATCGGGAGGGCGTTGTGGTAGAATCGCCTTGATATCCGAGGTCTGTTGCGCATTGCGCGCGGAAGCGGACTTCGGCCACGTTATCTGGCGTATGCATGGCGCGGAGAGGTGGCCGAGCGGCTGAAGGCGCTCCCCTGCTAAGGGAGTATGGGTGAAAGTCCATCGTGGGTTCGAATCCCACCCTCTCCGCCATAGAGGCAGGGAAAAGGGTCAAGGGTAAAGGGAGAAGACGGCCCCCGCCGTCTCCCCCACGACGGCAGGGGAAAGGGTCAACGCAAGGGCTTGAAGCGCCCGTAGCTCAGCGGATAGAGCACTGGCCTGCGGAGCCAGGGGTCGCGCGTTCAAATCGCGCCGGGCGTACCACAAATGCAGCGTGAAGGGTAAAGTGGGAAGGGTCAAGGGCACGACACCAAGGCGCGGCGCAAGTGCGCGTGCGGACGACATCCGACGCCGACGTCGTCGGTTTACCCTTTACCCTTAACCCTTTTCCCTGCCTCATATCAGGCGCCCGTAGCTCAGCGGATAGAGCACTGGCCTCCGGAGCCAGGTGTCGCGCGTTCGAATCGCGCCGGGCGTACCACAAATGCAGCGTGAAGGGTAAAGTGGAAAGGGTCAAGGGCACGACACCAAGGCGCGGCGCAAGTGCGCGTGCGGACGACACCAGACGCCGACGTCGTCGGTTTCCCCTTTACCCTTAGCCCTTTACCTTGCCTCATACCGGGCCCCCGTAGCTCAGTCGGATAGAGCAGGAACCTCCTAAGTTCAAGGTCGCCCGTTCGAATCGGGCCGGGGGCGCCAAGAAGGCAGGGAAAAGGGTCAAGGGTCAAAGGAAAAGGCCAAACGACAGACCGCGGATAATGGCAAGGCGTCCCCGACAATGCCGGCGTCTCGGTGGCTTTTTCCCTTGACCCTTTGCCCTGCCTTTTCGGAGAGGTGGCCGAGTCCGGTTGAAGGCGCACGACTCGAAATCGTGTAGTGGGGTCCACTCCACTCGTGGGTTCGAATCCCACCCTCTCCGCCATAGATGCAGGGAAAAGGGTTAAGGGTCAAGGGTAAAGGGAAAACGGCAGGTGAACGGCAGGCCTCCATCACGGCGGTGGGCTGTGCGTTGCGTCTACCCTTTTCCCTTGACCCTTTGCCCTGCCTTCGGGAGAGGTGACCGAGCGGCCGAAGGTGCGCGCCTGGAGAGCGCGTATGGGCGTGAGTCCATCGTGGGTTCGAATCCCACCCTCTCCGCCATAGAGGCAGGGAGAAGGGATAAGGGAAAAGGGAGAAGAAGGCGCACAGACACACGAGGCTTACAGACGACATAGGGACGCTTTGGTGACCGTGCTAGACGGGGAACTAGCGGTGCCCTGTACTCGAAATCCGCTTAGCGGGGTCGAATCCCCGCCCGAGGCCTCATGCCTTTGGGTCTGACCGACGTAAGTGGCGATGAAGGCTGGGTCCTGCGCGACGAAGCATTGCGAACCCCGTCAGGTCCGAAAGGAAGCAGCGGTAAGCAATCCTCTTCGGGTGCCGCAGCCAACCGAGCTGGAGCAAACTACATCGGTAACGCCAGGGGGATGTTGTCGAAGGTGGGTGCACGGTCACCGTTACGCTTTGCAATACGGCAGCTCGATGGCCAGTGCCGCCAACGCTCTGCCGGACAGAGACCTCGCAGCGCCTGCGGGATAGGTGTCTGGTCGTGTTTGCGCCCGAGTACGGGCGCCGTCGGCTCCGGTGTGCCACCATAATGCCCTACGTTTCGCTGACACTCAAATACCGACCACAGCGCTTTGACGAGATCGTCGGGCAGCCGCACGTCAGCCAAACGCTGATGAACGCGGTCGAGTCCGGACGTGTTGCCCACGCCTATCTGTTCGCCGGCCCGCGAGGCACGGGCAAAACCAGCACCGCGCGCGTGCTGGCCAAGGCGCTCAACTGCGAGAAGGGTATGACGCCCACGCCGTGCGACGAGTGCGACGTGTGCACCAGCATTCGCATCGGCAACGCGTTGGACGTCATAGAGATCGACGCCGCGTCGAATCGCGGCATCGACGAGGTTCGCGAGCTGCGGGAGAGGGTGAAGTACAGCCCCACATCCTGCCGCTGCAAGGTCTACATCCTCGATGAAGCGCACATGCTCACCAGGGAGGCGGCCAACGCCCTGTTGAAGACCCTGGAGGAGCCGCCCTCTCACGCGTTCTTCGTGCTGGCGACCACGGAGCCGCACAAGCTCCCGCCCACCATTCTGTCGCGATGTCAGCGGTTCGATTTTCGTAATATCGCCACGGTTGACATAACCTCGGCCCTCGCCGCCATCGTGGCCGAGGAGGGAGTCGCGGCGGATGATAGCGCGCTGGCAGCCATCGCCCGGGCGGCCCGCGGGGCGATGCGGGACGCGCAGAGCATTCTGGATCAGGTCATCGCCTACAGCGATGGACGGCTGACGCTGGATATCGTGAACGAAGTGCTGGGCGCAACGGGCGACGAGCTCGTCATGGAGATCGCCGACATTGTGGTGCGCCGCGATGTGGCCGCTGCCTTCGAATCTGTGGATCGGCTGATCAAGGACGGCAAGGACATCGGTCAGCTCCTGGTGGATCTCACCATCTACTTCCGCAATCTGCTTCTGCTGACGCTCGGGGGCTCGCCGGCGGAGCTGCTCGACGCCACTGAGCTTCAGCGTGAGAAGCTGGCCGAGCATGCGCGCCAAGCCCGGCCCTCCCGTGCCATGGCCGCCATCGAGGTGCTCGCGGCCGCACAGAGCGAGATCAAGCAAAGCAGTCAGCATCAGATTGCACTGGAACTGGCCCTCGCCCGCATCTGTCGCCAGGAGGCGACCGCGCCTGCCCCGCCAGCCGCGCCGCCGAGGGAGCCGACTCCGCCAGAAGCGCCGAGCGCGGCCGAGCCACGCCCGGAGACGGCCGTTGTAGTGGGTGATGGGCCGCTCGGGCTGGCGACGATGGTCAATAACTGGGAGGCGGTGCAGCAGGGCCTATCAGCGTCCATACGTGCATGCCTCCGAGACGCGCGGCCGACGGCATTCGATGATGGCGTACTGACGCTGCAGTTCGGCATGCAGTTTCACTACGACCAGATCAGCTCACACTACAACGTGGCCGTGGAGCAGGCGCTATCGCAGGTCTTCGATCAGGACGTGAAGATCAAGTGTGTCTTGGAGTCGGCCGAAAAGCCCGCGCCCTCTCGGCCCACGCAGCGGAGCCTGTTGGATGAGGCGCCCGCGGACGAGCCGGCTTCCACGTCGCCCCAGCAGTCAGAAGACGGCAAGCGACCGGCCACTATCGATGATGCCATGAGCCTCTTTGCCGGGGCGCCCGCGGAGGACGACCAATAGGCCGGCGCCGGCGAGCAGTGCCGTAGGGAGTCATGGAAGATGAATTCGCCTTTGCAGGGATTTCTCGGCGGACAGCTAAACAAGATGCTGGCCAGCCACATGGAGGATTGGCAGAAGGCAGTGGAGGAGCTGCAGGCCACGCGGGTGACGGCGTCTGCCGGGGGCGGTGTCGTCGAGGCAACGGCCAACGGCATAGGCGAGCTACTCGACGTGCAAATCGATCCCGAGCTCATTGAGGCGGGGGACATAGAGATGCTGCAAGATCTCATCGTGACGGCCGTGCGGGAGGCCTTGTCGAAGGCCACCGAGACATACCGTGAACGACTGAAGGCCTCATTTGGTCCCCTCGGGAACTTGGTGAATAACTACATGCCGGGCCTCTTCTGAGCGGGCCCACACGCTGACGCGCCACCAGCCAGACGCGCCACGCCTGCGCTGGTCCAGGCAGCGTGACGCGTGTAGCAGTCGGCGCTGCCGGATGAGAAGGCGTGCACATGGCGGAGGCGCACGCGCGACCACTCGCGCGGTTGATCGAGGAGCTGCAAAAGCTGCCGGGGATCGGGCCGAAATCGGCCCAGCGGCTGGCATTTCATATCCTCCGAAGCCAGGAGGAGGACTGCCGGTCCCTGGCTGACGCTATTGTGGCCGTCCGAACCCAGATGCGCTTCTGCTCCCGGTGCTTTAACTTCACGGACGCTGAACTGTGCCGCATCTGCGCTGACCCCCGTCGCGACAACTCCACGCTGTGCGTCGTCGGCGAGCCGAGCGACGTGATCGCGCTGGAGCGCGCCGGCGTCTACAACGGCATCTACCATGTGCTCCAGGGGCTGTTGGCGCCGCTGGAGGGCATCGGCCCGGAAGACATTCGCATCGGCGAGCTCATTGAGCGGATCAAAGACGGTGGCATCACGGAGGTGATCCTGGCCACAAGTCCCACTCCGGAAGGCGAGGCCACTGCACAGTATACTCAAGATGTGTTACAAGAATCAGGGGTGAAGGTGACGCGAATTGGACGTGGCATCCCCATAGGCGCCGATCTGGACTACGTCGATCAGATCAGCATTGCCCACGCCCTCGAGGGCCGCACCCAGATGTGAGGCCCGGGCGAGCGCACCACCGTTTACCTACGCCTGCCGGGAGAGCAGGCTGTTCAGGAGGAATCCTTAATGAGTCTGACAGAGATCGTTTGGCATGGCCGCGGCGGCCAGGGCGCCAAGACGGCCGGCTACATCCTTGGCGAAGCGGCGATGGACGAGGGCAAGGTCATCCAGGCCTTCCCGGAGTATGGTGCGGAGCGTCGCGGCGCGCCGATGAAGTCCTACGTGCGCATCAGCGATGCACCCATACGGCTGCGCTGTGCTGTGACCAACCCCGAGGTCGTCGTTGTGCTGGACCCATCCCTGATGCGTACCATCGACGTGACCGAGGGCATGCCCGAGGGTGGGACGCTGGTGGTGAACAGCAGCGAGCCGCCGTCGGAGCTGAGCCAGTACGTCACTGCCAGGGGGCTCGACATCTACACGGTGAACGCCACACAGATCGCTCTGGATTGCTTCGGACGCCCAATACCCAACACCCCGATGCTCGGCGCGCTGGCGAAGGTTACGGACCTCGTCACCCTCGAAGGCGCCAAGGAATCGGTGCGCAAGAAGCTTGCGGGCAAGTTAGCGCCGCAGGTGCTCGAGGGCAATATGAATGCCATCGAGCGGGCGTATCAGGAGGTGCAGGGAGTATGACGGCCAAGAAAGATGCACCTTGGCAAGACCTGCCCGAGGCCGGGATCATCACTGACCCGGGCAATGCCGCCGAATGGGAGACGGGCAGTTGGCGCAGCAACCGTCCGGTGTGGGACGAAGAGGAATGCATCGACTGCCTGAACTGCTGGATCTATTGCCCGGACAGCGCCATCCTGATCGAGGACGGCGCCGTGCGGGGCATCGACTACAGGTACTGCAAAGGGTGCGGCATCTGCGTAGAGGTGAAGCCCAAGAAGCCCCAGTGCCTGAAGATGATACCGGAATCGGAATCCGAGGACCAACAGTAGAAAGGAATCCTGAGCATGGGCAAGCTCATTGCACTCGAAGGCAACGAGGCCGCTGCTGAAGCCATGCGGCAGATCAACCCGGACGTGGTTGCGGCATACCCGATAACGCCGCAGACGGAGGTCGTTCAGAAGTTCGCCCAGTTCGTGTCCGACGGCGAGGTCGAGACCGAATACGTGGCCGTCGAGAGCGAGCATTCGGCGATGAGCGCCTGCGTGGGCGCGGCAACTGCGGGAGCGCGCGTCATGACCGCCACGTGCTCCCAGGGCATGGCCCTGATGTGGGAGATCATGTACATCGCGTCATCGCTCCGGCTTCCCATCGTGATGTCCATGGCGAACCGCGCGCTGAGCGGGAACATCAACATCCATTGCGACCACAGCGATGCCATGGGGGCGCGAGATACCGGCTGGATACAGCTCTTTTCCGAGAATGCCCAGGAGGCCTACGACAACCTTCTCCAGGCCGTTCGCATCGCCGAAGCGCTCCGCTTGCCTGCGCTGGTGAACTACGACGGCTTCTTCATAAGCCACTCCGTCGAGGGCGTCGAGATCGAGGACGACGACAAGGTGCGGGCATTCATTGGCCAGTATGAGAACCCGGCGTACTCCCTGCTGGACCTGGACAATCCGGTCACGATTGGACCGCTTGACTTGCAGGACTTCTATTTCGAGCACAAGCGCTCCCAGATCGAGGCCTACGGTCCCGCCAAAGACACGGTGCTGCGCGTCGGCAAGGAGTTCGGCGACACCTTCGGCCGCGGCTACGGACTCCTGGAGCTGCACGGCATGGACGACGCCGAGGTGGCCGTCCTCGCCTGTGGCTCCACCGCCGGGACCGCCATTGATGTCGCTGAGCGGGCGCGAAGCCAGGGCGTCAAGGCCGGGCTCATCAAGCTGCGCTCGTTCCGCCCCTTCCCGGACACAGAGCTCGCAGAAGCTGTGTCGGGCCTGAAGGCGTTTGCCGTGCTGGACCGGTGCGGGATCTACGGCGCGCACCTGGCGCCATTGTGCGCGGACGTGACATCGGCGCTGTACATGGCGGGCGTCACGATGCCAGTGGTGAACTACGTGTACGGGCTCGGGGGGCGCGAGGTCCGGCCCGAGCACTTGCTGTCGGTATACAAGGAGCTTGAGGAGGTCGCGGACGCCGGTAAGGTCGAACAGCCGGTCCGCTTCCTGGGCGTGCGGGATCGCGAGGTTGCCGCGACCTGACCAACGGCTCGGAGAGCAGAGCCGTTGCCAGCACTGCAGATTGGAGGCATCGTGCATTGCCACGACTGAAAGAGCTTGTTAACCGCGAAGATCGGCTTACGGGTGGACACCGGCTTTGCGGCGGCTGCGGAGCGTCCATAGCCGCCCGGCAGATCCTGTTGGCCTGTGACGGACCCGTCGTAATGTCCTGCGCCACGGGATGCCTGGAGGTCGCTACGACTATCTACCCGTACACGGCGTGGAAAATGTCGTTCATCCACAGCGCCTTCGAGAACTCCGCCGCAACCATCGCCGGGGTCGAGAGCGCGTATCGTGTATTGAAGAGGCGGGGCAAAATAGACCACGACATCAAGTTCGTCGGCTTTGGCGGCGACGGCGGCACGTACGATATCGGCATCCAGGCCCTGTCCGGGGCCATGGAGCGCGGGCATGACATGCTCTACGTGTGCTACAACAACGAGGGGTACATGAACACCGGCGTGCAGCGCTCGAGCGCCACGCCGCTGCGCGGCAACACGACGACCACTCCAGTGGGCAGCGTGATTCCGGGGAAGTCGCAGCGGCAGAAGGATCTCACCGCGGTCATGGCGGCGCACAACATCCCCTACGCCGCACAGAGCAGCTCAGGGAACTGGCGCGACCTGACGAAGAAGGCGGAGAAGGCCTTTGCCATCGAGGGCCCGTGCTTCCTGAACGTACTGGCACCGTGCCCCCTGGGCTGGATTCACGAGGCACACGAGACCGTAGAGATGTGCCAACTCGCCGCCGACACATGTTTCTGGCCGTTATACGAAGTTGAGAACGGCGAGTGGCGCCTGACGCACAAGCCGAGAGAGAAGCTGCCCGTGACGGCGTATCTGGAGAGGCAGGGGCGCTTCCGACATCTCTTCAGCGAGGCCAATCAGCCCCTGATTGACGAGATCCAGGCGTATATTGACGAGCAGTGGGAGCGGCTGCTCGTACGCTGCGGCGAGGATGAACTGCTCGAGCAGCATCGTGCCGAGAAGCAGGGCAAAGCGTAAAGGGCAAAGGATAGGTGCACGCGCGCGAGTCGGCGTTGGGGACACGATGCGCTTCGGATGGTGTCTGTTTCTCCCTTAACCCTTTTCCCTGCCTCATGTATAGTCAAACGAGCGCAAAACTGGTAGGATATACTTGGCCTTGAGGGAGCGCCGGAGGGTGCGCCATTGATATTGGTGGCGCCGGTGACCCCTTGTCCCTGTGCCCTTTTCCCTGCCTCTCCGGGAGCGTGAGAAGCGATGGTAGACAAATCGACGTGGCGCAATAAGGTGGGCCTCGGCGAGATGCTCAAAGGCGGCGTCGTCATGGATGTGACGAACGCCGAGCAGGCCAAGATCGCCGAGGACGCCGGCGCCGTCGCCGTGATGGCCCTCGAGCGCGTACCCGCCGACATCCGCGCCGAGGGCGGCGTGGCGCGCATGGCCGATCCGAACATAATCCTCCAGATCATGGAGACCGTGAGCATCCCAGTCATGGCCAAGTGTCGCATCGGCCACTTCGGCGAAGCGCAGGTGCTGCAGGCTCTGGGCGTGGACTTCATTGACGAGAGCGAAGTGCTGACGCCCGCCGACGAGAGCTTCCACGTCTGGAAGCACGACTTCGGGGTGCCTTTCGTATGTGGGTGCACCGACCTTGCAGAGGCGCTGCGGCGAATCGGTGAGGGTGCAGCCATGATTCGGACCAAGGGCGAAGCCGGCTCCGGGAACATTGTCGAGGCCACACGGCACATGCGCCAGGTGCAAACGCATATGAAGCGCCTGACGACGCTGCGCAAAGACGAGTTGATGACCGAGGCCAAAAACATGGGCGCCCCCTTTGAAGTCGTCTTCCAAGTGGCCCAAGACGGGAAGCTGCCCGTACCCAACTTCGCCGCCGGCGGCATTGCCACGCCGGCGGACGCATCCCTGATGATGCAACTTGGCGCCGAGTCGGTGTTCGTCGGCTCGGGCATCTTCAAGTCCGAAGACCCGCCTGCGCGAGCCAAGGCCATCGTAGATGCCGTCACGTACTACGATGACCCGGAGATGCTCGCCAAGGTCTCACGGGGACTGCTCACGGCCATGCCGGGCATCGACGTTCGGAAGCTGCCCGAAGAAGAGATGCTTTCAACGCGGGGATGGTGATGAGGCAGCGCCAAGGGTGAAGGGAAAAGGGTAGAGGCGTGGACGGCAGACGATAGGCGGGCCTAGCACACGTGACGGTGGTTTCCGGGCGCCTCCGTTCTTCCCTTTGCCCTTGACCCTTTCTCCTGCTTCGAAGATTCGGCCCGTCGGCCCACCCGTTGTAGCCGGAGCAGCTTGCTCCGGCGGCCCCCAGCTCCCCGCCGGGCCCATCTTCATCGTTTCCGGGTGGCCCAGTGGGCCATGGAGAGCTGGCCCGAAGATTCGCCCGCAGGCCAAGTTGTAGGGCGGGGATGCCCTTCCCCGCCGGCCTTTGCCTCAGCAGACAGAGCCACCAACCTCGGGGCAGAGATCTTCATCGTTTCCGGGTGGCGCATGTCGCCATGGAGGCTGGCCCGAAGATTCGCCCGCAGGCCAAGTTGTAAGGCGGGGATGCCCTTCCCCGCCGGCCTTTGCCTCAGCAGACACATCCAGCCTGCGTCTGCACAGGAATCGTCATCGTTTCCCGCGGCCCCACCCGGGCATGAGCAACTGTCATGAGTATCGGTATTCTTGCGCTCCAGGGAGACTTCGAGAAGCACCAGCAGGCCATTGAGGCCTGCGGGCACGAGGCGGTCCTGGTGCGCCGGCCCGATGAGGTGGGCGGCCTGGACGGCCTCATCATCCCCGGGGGCGAAAGCACCACGATCGCCAAGCTGATTGACCGCGCCGAGCTTGCCGAGCCG
The DNA here is from genome assembly GCA_030601885.1 of Armatimonadota bacterium. Lineage (GTDB taxonomy): Bacteria > Armatimonadota > Zipacnadia > JAUWAU01 > JAUWAU01 > JAUWAU01. The sequence goes on along the minus strand of JAUWAU010000034.1, from coordinate 44,766 downwards.
ATCCAAGCCCTCGCCGCACGCGGCGCCCCAATACTGGGAACGTGTGCGGGGATGATACTGCTGGCGACGGATATCGAAGACTACGACCAACCCACACTGAGGCTCATCAACGCAACGGTTCGCCGCAACGCCTTCGGGCGGCAGGTAGATAGCTTCGAGACCGACCTCGACGTGGCCGGCATCGACGGTGAGCCCCTGCGCGCCGTCTTCATTCGCGCGCCTTTCATCACCGAGGTGGGCCCGGACGTCGAGGTGCTCGCGGAGTTCGAGGGCACTATCGTGCTCGCACGGGAGGGCAACGTCATCGCCTGCGCCTTCCACCCGGAGCTCACTGAGGACCCGCGCCTGCACCAATTCTTCCTCGCTGCCGGCCGGACACGATAGTGTGCCACGGCTTGCTTGTGCCTGTCTGAAGCGGCATCCCGTATGGGATCAAGCCGTGTTGGTCCGGGCAGCCAAGACACACGGGTAGCAAGCTTCACATATTCCAAAAACATATAACTAGCGGCCTGCACAGCACCCTTTCGCCCGCAACGCGGCAGTGCCTGCAGGCCGCACCAGTGACGGACCACCGGGGCTTTCCGCGCACGCTAGTGCTTCCTCACTCCCCCATAGCCGGCCTCCCTCGCTGTCCGCGTAGAAATCGCCCGGAGTTCGCACGTCTCCCGTTCTGCCCGGGCAGAAGCAGTAAGCGCCTCCTCAGTGGAAGGCTACGCCCCTTGCACTTCGATGGCCATGGTAGCGGGGGCCCGCTACGTAGCAGTTCATAACGTCCTGACGGCGTGGCTGGTTCGACGCTGGGCACTGCCCAGGAATGGCAGGCGACCAGGGGGAGGGGAGTGCTATCCCCCCCCGTGAAAGCGCAACCGTGCAATCTGTCCCGCCGACAAAGTCCATCGACGCCTGGATGTAGGGACTGGAAGGGAATCGGGGCTGGGCGACTACTTCATGTACCGGCCAGTCGCCCCCTTCGCACCCACCACCGATGTAGCCGTTGGGCCTGGGGATGGCCTTGGGCGATATAGAACTGGCAGAGGCGGGCGAACACGCGCGGCGTTGGGTGTCTTCCGTCGTTCTCCCAGTAGGTGATGCTGCATTGAGAGATGCCGACGAGTGCCGCGACTTCCTTGGCCTGTAGGCCGAAGTCGAGTCGCATCGGGCGGAGCGGCTGGGGCGGGGACGTGGCCGTATGCCGATAGCCCGGATGTAGGATGGCATAGTGAGGAGCAGTGCACATGGGGTAGGGGTCGCGGGGTGGGCCTGGGACCACTGGCCCGAGGGCACTCGTTTGGGACAGTGGGCAAACTTACGGGGTCAGAATCCGAGTGGAGAGCGGGCTTGTAAGCCGGCTTCTGTATCTGCCGGGCCGGGGCCCGGTGGACGATGGCCATTCATCTGGGCCACGCCTTGCGGCGTAGCTCGAGCGCCCTACCCGGGAGCTTCAGGGCGAGCCACCCCTTCCCGGCTGCCTCGCGGCAGTCGAGGCGCTCCTCTATTGGGGCTTGCTTCGGGCGGGGTTTGCCAAGCCGGCCTGTCTCCAGACCGGTGGTGTGCCTCACTCGAACCGGAAGCACGTCTGTGTACCACGCTCGTCCGATTGGCGTGTCCAGCGCAGTGCCCTTCACGTGAAGCCGTACGCCCTTCGGGCAATGATCCTCCACGCCGACCTTGAGAAAGTAGTCGTCTTCGCTGCACTGGTACTGAGAGCCAAGGGCTCCGATTGCCGTTATGCGCTGCGAACTCCCGGCACGCCCTACCGAATTCTTCCGTCCCTGTTTGCCTCGCCCCTTCCGACTAGGCCGGTACCGACGAAATGGCCTCCCCGCTCCCCGTCAGCCAGCCCCCGCCCTTATCTCGAGGTGCCCGATCCTCAGATTCCTATCGGCCGGTGGATCATAGAAATCATTGGTGAACGACAGTCCAACTTTGTGTTCGCCTTCCGACACCTCGGCCTCCAGCCTGAGTATCTGCCAGCCCGGCCTGCTCAGGGTCACGCTGCCGATCCTCTTGGCGTCAATGCTCACCTCGATGTTCGGGAATTCGCCGGCAGCTTCTGTGCCGCTGGCCCTGATGGCGAACTCGTATTCGCCCGTCTTGGCGAAGTGCACCGTTGCATAGATCGTGCCATTCGTACCAAGGCTCGCGACACCGGCTTGTGTCCTGAAAAGCCGTGTCCCCTTTTCAGGCATCATCTTATCGCCGGTGATGACGATCTCCCCCGACCGAGCGCGGAACTCGCAGTTGAGGTTGCTGAGGATGTTGGAGATGTAGCGTCCTGCTTTTTCGGAGCCGCTGGCTGCGCCAGCCCACTTGACTTGGTCAAGGAGATAGAATCCCTTGCCCAGAGGCACCTTGACCAGAGCAGCGGGCGAGAGAAGCCGCTTCGATTTCATGTCTGGCGTAGCGCCGTAGATCACCTTGTCGATCCAGGCGTTGCGGTCCTCGCCTTCCTCGGGCGCCCAAGCATCGTTGACGAATGCCAGCTTGAGCTCGTGTTCGCCCTTCGCTGCATGCGTGACGATAGCGTACGTGCCCCAATCCTCGCCATCGGTCGTGATGCTGCCACAGCGTTTTCCGTCCAGCGAAATCCGAATCTGCGGGTAGACGCCGCCAAGGGGTGTGCCCCTTCCTCGAACCGCAATGGAGTAGTCGCCGGTCTCAGGAACGTCGATGGTCTTCTTGATAGCTGCCGTCGAGCCCATGTAGACATCGGCCTCGCCGAGCTTGGGATGGCCCTCGTCAACGGTCATGGACTCGGCTTCAACCGTCATGCACTGCTTCGGGTCGGGGAGTCCCCCGCTGATCACGTACCGACACACATCAGGCGACAGCGGCGTTCTCACGCGATAGCTCAGACCCTCCCGGCTCCCGTACCAGTAAAGCTCCTGGTTGGTCAGCCCGTTGATGACGGCGTCCCACGCAGCGATGGACACGGGGATCGCGTTGCTTCCCTGGGCCACGATCGACTCAGGGAACAGCTTCTGAATCCCCGCAAATCCATCTCGTGTCCCACCGTGAAGAATCACCTTCCCCCCGCTCTCCACATACTCCCGAATCCGCGCCTGCTCCCGTTTCACCTCCGCGCTATCGGTGTCGGCGATGAGGACAGAGAAGTTCGTCAGATCGCTCCTACCCAGCCTGCCGGAAATGTCGGTGAAGCGGATATCGATCTCGTTGAGCGCTTCTTTGATCGGGAGCTTGTCCTGCACTACCGCCAGCGTGCCGGCCGGCGCGGCTCCAACCGCGGCGTATTTCATCACGTTCTCAAGCATCACCTGAGCCAGTGGCTCCTTGCCGAGCTTTCCGCCGATCTCGAGCTGCGAGAGGATGTACTTCCCGTTGCCGTCCATGATCTCGCAGAGGGGCAGATAGACCAGTCCCGCCGGGCCGCCGGAGTCGATGAGCGAACGGAACCGGCCGTACTGGGGTTTCGCAATGGTCTTGCGGCAGACGACGTGGTCGTCGCGCCAGAACTTGAAATCGTCATCGGTCGTTCCTTCGAAGAGATGGTCATCTCGCGTTCGTCGGAAGGCAATCGTGCAGCCGCGATCGAGCAGCTTTGCGGGAAGGATCCCGCAGTCATATGAGTCCTGTTCCAGCACGATCACCGAGCCGCCGCCCCTAACGAACGAACCAATGGCCCCACGTGGGCCGGGTTCATCGCCGACAACGAGCGCGTCGGTCGGCGATCGAATGCCGTCCAAGGCGTGCGGGCCGATGATCAGGATATCGGCCTTCGGCAGTTCGGTCAGGTCGCTGACGGTGATCGTCTCCGCTGCCGCCGCGTTGAGCAGCGCACTCACGACCGTGTTGTTGCCCTCGAAAAGGGCGATGCGCTTGCCTGCAGGAACGGCAAGATTGTGCCTCGGAAATGCCCAGTACCTCTTCGATTCCTCGAACGCCGGTTCTTTGTCGTTGGAAACCCTCAGCGTCAGAGTCAGCGGCGTGCGCTCCTCGGCAGGCGGCATCCTGAGCCTGATCTTGAACTCGAACTTCTGGGCTGGCTCTGCGTCGTACCGCTTCTTCCCCTGATCCACAGTGGCATCGCCCTTCTTCAGCTCCCACACAACGGTGAGCTGGGCGGGATGAAGGGTGTCGTTGTAGAGATACACCGTGCGATCCACTTCTTCGTTTTCGTAGAAGCGGGTATCGTATTCCCTGATGAACGCCGCGTTCGCCTGATAGGTTCGTTTCACCGCGAGATAACGCGGGTTGTCGTTGCTCGGGAAATCGCCTGTCTCCGTCAGCGTCCACGGGCACATGCCGGAGACTTCTGCGGCGCGGTATGCCTCGATCTGCATCTCCCACGCGATGGCTTTCGCTTTCGCCATGGCAAGGCCGTGGTCCAGATATGCCTCATCGCCTATTAGAGCCGAGTATGGATCAGCCTCCTGGTAGTGTTGAATGTGAAGGAACTCTCCGAAATAGAGGGGCTTCTTTTTGTCCCACCTCCAGAGCTTCCTCGGCCAGCCACGGACCTCCATGCCAGTCTGGAGCCAGTATCCCACGTCGGGCCACGCGTTCCTTTCGTTGAAAGCCTGCGGATAGTGGAGGTTCACCACATCGGCAACCCCCTCCGGGTCGGCGTCGCCGTCGTACATGATCGGCCGAGTGGGGTCGAGCTTCTTGACGAATCGTCCGGCCTCCGCAAGCCTGTGCTCCGTCTCCTCGACGCGATCCCCACCGCAGTGCAGTATCTCGTTCTCCAAGCTATACATCACGATGGAAGGATGGTTGCGCTTCTGCTTGATGACCGCCTCCAGATGATCGTGGTAGTTGTCCCAGAACTTCGGCTTCGATAGCGCGTACGAACTGGAGTAGCAGAAGAGCGCCGATTCCATGATGAGAGGCATACCCACTTCATCGGCGGCTTCGTACCACCACTCCGGCCAGATGTTCGCATGTAGGCGCATGCCCACGCACCCGGCTTCTCGGATACGCCGGTAGAAGTCTTTCGCGCCGTCCTTGCTCAGCTCCCCATCCAACTCCCCGCGCGGATGGCCCGCCGTGGCCAGGAACTTCATCCGCGTACCGTTCAACACCAGATGCATCCCGTCAGTCCAGAACTCTCGAAAGCCGAAGCGTGTGTCGCGCACATCCAGCTCGGCTCCCCCGGCACTGACCCTGGTGATTAGCTCGTACAGGTGCGGATCCTCGGGAGCCCAGAGGCGGGGCTTGTTCCAGCCCCGCTTCAAGGTCAGCTTTACGCGTGAGCCGGCTGGTACCTCGACATCGGCTTTCCCCAGCGCGATGCCCGCTCCGAGCACATCGGACGTCAGATGCACCATCCGAACCTCGTCGGCGAGATTCCGCACTGTGATCTCTGCCTCAATCTCCTTGTTCCGCACCGACGTTCTGACGAATACATCCTCCACATACACATCGTTCCTCGCCACAAGCGAAACCGGCTGCCAGATGTCCACATGCGTGTATCGCGAGCCCACGGGTGCCATGACCGAGTCTGTCGCCTGGGAGATGAACCGGATGCCGCGGCCTTGGTTGGCGTAGTCCATCTCTTGCTCGATGACGCCGGTGACGTCCTGAACCCGCACGAGGAGTTCGTTCCGCCCGCCAATTCGGCATGCTTGTGTTATGTCGATCTCAAAAGGCTCCCATCCCCCGTAGTGCCCACCAACCGTCTGCCCGTTGAGGTGGACCTGCGACACGAACCGCACAGCGCCGAACCGGAGGAACACGTGACGGCCCTTGAACTCGCCGGGCACGTTGAAGGATCGGCGGTACCACACAAACGGGTGGGCATCCTGCTGGCTCAGGAACGAAGGCACTTGTATGGTGTGCCATTCGACCTTGCCGTCGGGCAGAGAGTCGGCGGTGGTCCGGCAGAATTCCCATTGACCATCGAGCGATACGGTGTCCGGTGTGCATCTCCCAGGGCATAGCAGCAGAGCGATCCCCACAATGCTCGCAAGGCACTTCCGCGTCATGGTGTTCCTCCAGTAAGAATGGGCTTTGCAGATGGCGGAGTGACTGTGAGACGGATGGCAGCACAAAGGCGACACCGAGGATGGGGTTGAGCGCCAGCGTCTGCAACACCAGCAGCGCGGTGATTGCCACTCCCATCCGGGATTACCCATATCAGACTGGGCACCCGTGTCGTTGGCTGACCAATCAGCCATTCGTCGCGATGCTTCAGCAGTTGGGCTCCAGAAACCTGCACGTGGGGCTGCGGAAGCCGCGAATGGCACGGGTTGCCGCCTGTCCCCCCGAAGAAGCCCATCCACGGCTGCATGTGGGGGTTAGAAGGAGATCGGGGCTGAGCGACTACCTCATGTACCGGCGGGTCGCCGCCTTCGCAGCCAGCCCCGATGTAGCTGTTGGGCCTGGGGATGCCGTTGGTTGATGTAGAACTGGCAGAGGCGAGCGAACAACCCAGGCGTTGGGTGTCTTCCGTCGTTCTCCCAGTTAGTGATGCTGCATTGAGAGATGCCGACGAGTGCCGCGACTTCCTTGGCCTGGAGTCCGAGGTCGAGGCGGATCTTCCACAGGAACTGCTCGGGGGAGAATCGCTGGTGACGCGCCTGCGACGTAGGATGAAGGGAGCGTCGGCAGAGGGGAAACGGCACGCGCTCAAGGCGCGGCCATAGGCTAATCGGGAGCCCGTGTCACCTCAGCACTCTGGGTTATGGGCCTTACGAGACTCACGACCCCGAAGTCCGCTCCTGGGAGCCCCAGCGGCCGTTCTGAGCTGTCTCGTAGTATGCTACTGCGTGAAACCTTGCGAACCTAAATCGGCCAGGTCTTGCGTCTGGACGACTACCCTCGAAGTTCTCTGTGCTTCCTGAGTTTCCTCCTGATAGCCGGCTCGCAGTCGCAGCCTGCCTTCACTTCACTGGCCCCAGAGGATTGCGCCCGACTTGAGCCCCGCCGTCGCGACGGTCCGACCTACGCAATGCATCCGCAGGAGCGACGGACGTCAACGGTTTGCCAAGCGCACGGTTGATGCTGGTCGCGAGCACGAACCGGTGGGGGTGCCAGTTACCGGCTCCCGCCCAGGCAGACGACGGAGCCGTCCTTCAGAGACAGGAATAGCCTTCCTTCTGCCGCGATCATGCCGTCGAACACCGGAATAGACGGCAGTCGCATCTCCATGACTTTGGTGCCGTCTGCCCTGCTGACGGCACAGAGCAGCCCGCCCCTCTTGCCCATGAACGTCTCCGTCGCCTCCCGAAGCACGGGCGGCAGTTCGTATTCGTCTGTCGTGAGCGTCACCAACAGCTCCCGCGTTTTGGCCTCGTCGATTCTGGGAGGCCCCGCCATGAAGAGGGTCTCTCCCGCAAGGACGAGTCCGTGCACGTGAAGCGGCACGTCCTGCGTCCATCGAGACAGCACGCGCCCGACCTTCCTGCCCCTCCGGTCGATGGTCTCCACCTTCGGTTCCTTGCTTGAAGCCACCAAGGCGGGTTGCCTGATCCCCTCGTACCCGTCCTGGTACCCGTAGACCTCTTCGCTCCCGCAGACCATGATCCGTGCGGTCGGATACATGCCGACGGCGTGCGCGATTCCGGCACGCCCGCTGAACATGTGCTGTCCGTAGATCCAGTAGGACAGCTCCCACCAGGAATCATCCAGGAAGCCCATGGAGCTGAACAGGTGCCGAGGGAACTGCTGCTGAATGGTCAGGTCGGAGTCGAAGGTCACGGAGCGCATCCAGATTCGCTTCCCGTCACTGGAGAGAACGTCGGGCAGCACCCCCGGCATGTCCATCGCTCGTAGACGGCCTGTCGCGAACCGCAGGTACAGCTCTATGGCTTCCCCGGTTCCGGGGTCTCGGCTGTAGAAGATCTTGCTCAGGATCGGCCGTCCGGTGGGCAGATCGAGTTTGGCCATGCGCACGCCGCCGTCCACGTAGGAAGACCGTCCCGCCGCGAAGTACACCACAGGCCGTCCTGAGTTCGTCGAAGAGGCCTGTACCAGCACGCTGCCGTGCACCGGCCAGACAGACTCAACCCGTCCGTTGTCCACCAATGCCCTATTGTCGGGCGCGGCCCTGTAGCGCCAGGCCAGTTCTCCGTCGGAAGCGTCCAGGGCATACACCCAGCCGTCGCGGCATCCGAATACCGCCAGTCCGCGGACGATGGTCGGGGGTGAATCGATCCGCCCGCCAGCGACGAAGCTCCACAGCATCTCACCCGTCCCGGCATCCATGGCGTGCAGCGTGTGCGTGTCAACGGAGGCGACGAAGAGCCTGCCGCCCGCTACCACAGGCTGGGTGTGCCGCCCCCCAAGCTCCACGCGCCAGGCCTGCTTCAGCTCCGTTCCCACGGCCGTGCTTGCCCGGCCGCTCCTCGCATTGTCACAGCGGAACGTGGGCCAGTCGCCGTCGCTGGGCCCTCCTGGTTGCGACTCCCCGACCCTCCCGTAGGCCGGACCTCTCTCCAATGGATGAGTCTCTGGCTTTGCCAGCTCCGAGGGGCGCTTCGGCGCCAGGGCGTGGAACCCGGTTAGCTTGCTTTCGATGTAGCACCCGCATTGGTCGGGCGGCGAATAGAGCAGGCCGTTGCTGGGAAGGATGCCGAACTTGCAGCTGCCGCGAAGCCAGTTGTGGAGAGTGACCTCGCCTGTGTCCAGATTGATGAACTCCACGCCCGTGCGCCCGGCGAGAATGTACTTGCGGGTTGCCTTGTCCCGGTAACAGCGGTGGTGATGCGAGTTGGGCCACTTCTCGTCGGCCGGCGTTTCCCTCAGGACTTCCCCCGTGCGCAGATCATGCACCTGACGGTACTCATGGACTTTCCTCTCCAGGGACTTGCCGAACCAGAGCTTGCCATCACGGCTGAACACGTCCGTCGGCGCCCTGCAGCCCTCCGCGCACGGCTCCGACCACAGCCTTCGCCCGTTCTCGGCGGAGAACGCCACGAGATCGCCGGTGCTGAAACCGCCGGCCGCGAATTGGTCCTTGCCTATCTTCTGTCCGGGGCCGCTTTGCCTGTCCGCTGAGATGACCACATCGTCGAACGCAACGAGCGTGGGTGACGACCACCCGGGTCGGAAGTACTCGGAGGAACGGGCGCTTCTCCACAGCACCTCGCCCGTCGTCTTTCCGAGGCACACGACATTCTCCGCGTTCTGGAAGTAGAGCCGGTCGTTCTTCACGGCCAGCGTCATCGGCATCAAACCGTCTGTATCCTCGTCAGCCTTCTCCCAGATCACCTTCCCGCTCTCCGCGTTGATGGCCATGATGCGCTTCTGCTGGGGCTCCACGTGGCGATAGGCCATCCCGCGACGATCGATCTGCTTCCGGTCGGCCGTGTTCAGGGACACATACAGAGTGCCCTCTTCGTAGATGATGTCCTCGGCTTTCTCCGTACGGGCGTAGGTCCTGACGGTTCGTCCGGTTGCGGCATCCAGCGCCGAGACCGGGCCGAGGATGCTAAGGGTGGCGAACACGACGTCGTCGGCCGCGACCAGCCTGCGATGCAGGTCCGCGGGATAGCTGTTTCGGTCCTTGACGTAGTACGGCTGCCAGCGGCGCAAGGGTCGTCTCCACAGCTCAATGCCGTTGAAGGCATCTCGCGCGATCAGGGCCCATCGGCTCGGCAGGCTGTCGGGCAGCGCCGTGGGGCTCTCGTCGGCAATGTAGAACAGGCGGCCGCCGCCGGATACCATAATGTTGAAGGTCGTCAGATGCGAATGACTTCTCGAGTGCGCGGGCGCGCCGACCCACTGGATGTGATACGGCGGCCCCACAACCGTATCGTTCGACATGACATGCCCGTCCGGACCGTGTAGGAAGTGGGTCCAGTCGTCGATCTCCTCGGGCCGGGGCTTGACGTTCCTCGCCCACGAGCCGCCAATCTTCGTGTACGCCACGCCCTCGGGCGCCAGCACGCGACGCACTTCCGTCATCGAGACTGAGCCGAGCTCCTCCGCAACAAGCAGGTTGACGAGATTGTCGATGTACGGCAAGTGCTGGCCATCGAACGTATCGACCGAAACCGGGCCGTATAGTCCGAGCGATCGGACGTGCTCGCGGGCCTGCTCTAGGTTGGTCGGGTCGGCATCGAGGCCATGCACTACGTAACTGTCATTCAGGCGCAGTGCTGCCGTCAGCCTCCCGTCGCCACAGCCGACGTGAACGATGAGGCCGCCCTTGACGCCGGCGGCGTCAAGGATCTGGCGGGCCTCTGCCCTCTGGGCCAGCGCCGCCGACGCGGCTGGAACGATCACACACACGACGATAGCGGCAATGAGGGCCGCTCTGCACAGCATTCGCATGGCTGTTCTTCTCCGTTGGGGTGGTGAGGCCCACTACTTCGGGGAGACGCTCTCAAAGTCCTGCCTCAGAGCAGCAAGGCGGGTGACGCTCTGGTGAGAGCTCCGGATAGTGGAGTTGTATGCCCTTGGTCACTTCCCAGGGGTGACGTACACGTACTGGGTGCCCAGGGCGCCGCGGTTGTCTATGGCCGAGACCGACAGCTTGTGGTCTCCCTCCCCCAGCACAGCGGCGTCAATGACCACCTCGCCGGCTCGCGGCGCTCGCGGCTCGAGGAACAACTCCTCGTCGTCAAGCGTGACGATGACCCCCGCGAGGCGGAGCGGCTCGAGCACGTTGACCTCCACGTCCAGGGCCAGCTTGCCGCGCACCTGGTGCGAGTCCACCTCCGGCGGGCCTGGAGACTTGAAGAGTATCTGCGGCGTGGTGCGATAGGGGATCTCCGCCAGCTTGCGCTTCTCGGGGCCATACGCATTGTTGTAGACCCACACGTTGCCGTAGGCCTGTTCTCCAGGTCCGCCGTACGGACCGAGCGCCTGTGCGATATTCGAGGTCTGGATCCAGTTGTTGTAGACCTCCGCCAACACTCGCGGCGTCCCGCGGATCTTCATGCCGCAGGCGTTGTTCGGGCTCGAATAGATGCGCTCCCGGTCGTACGTGGTGTAAGGGCCCTTCAGCTCAATCGTATTGTGGTGCCAGCGGAGCCAGTCCCCCGCAATAGACTGTCCCCTGGCGCCTTTGATGTCCCGGTCGGCGTGCTGATCCAGGCAGTGGCTGACAGTGGGCCCGAAGGCCGGCGCAATGCGGTGCGGCCTGCAGATGTTGTAGCACGCCTCGTAGCTCGTCCCGGCGGCGCCCGTTCCCGCCGTCGCATGCCATCCCCAATGGATGATGTTCGCCTCGATGATTGCGGAAGAGCCGGGCCTGGTGCCAACTATGACGGGGTAGGCGGCGATGTCGTGGAGGTAGTTGTGGTGGATGCGCACGTCGGCGACGTTCACGGCTATGCCGTCACGGTAGAAGTTCGAGATCTCGCAGTTGTCTACTTCGCTTGCGGCTCCCGCGAGAATGCCCCGCGCCGAGGCGTCGTACGCCGCGGCCTTGGTCTGCTCCGTGTAGTCGGCGTAGTCGGGATCCGGTCCCCGGAGCCGCAGCCCGGTCACCCGGGACTTGCTCCCGGCGTGCAGCAGCCCCCTGTAGCCACCAGTGCCGAAATCACGCGTGAACACCAGCGGGCCTTCGCCGCCGCCGGCGCCCCGGTCGCCGGCGAGGGTCACCCCGTCGGGGACGGCAATGCGCGTGAGGTCGGTGAGGTCGATCTCCGCGCCCGGCTTGACGTAGACGACCTGTCCCTCCTTGGCCTGTTCCAGGGCGTCGAGCAGCTCCTGCCGGGTGCCAACGGTGTAGTCGCCCGAGGTGAGGATGTCCCTGTAGCCCGCGCCGCCGCCGATGGGGTCGCCGGTGGGATTCGCTTCGGCGCCATAGTGTGTTGGATTCTCCACAAGCGCGCCGTGGGTTGGGTCTTTGCTCAGCCCCTCGCCGCTGCGGAGCATCTCCTGGGCCTCCTCCCACGTGATGCCCGCAGCCAGACTACGATGACCGACGCCAAGAACACACAACCCTATCGTGCAGGTAACCATCGCTCTGAGCATCGCCTTGTGCGCCCTCGTGGCGTGTCTCCTTCCTCGCGCCGGCATGGACTTCCGCTGCCACTGCCCCACGGGAACGCCCTCGGCGGCGGGCGCCTTCTGCACATTCTCTCGGAACGTTCGCGGTGAGACGTCGAGCCCGAGTTCGTCCGGGCGGAATCCCACGACGTAGTTGTAGAACACGTGGTCACAGTGGTCCGGCACGGAGGGCGTCTCGATGCCCACGATCGGGCTCAGGTGCTCTGTGAGGAAGTGGCAGTTCCGCACGCGGAGCGCGTTGTTCTCGTCGAGCCGCTTGAGCTGGCTGCAGACGAAGGCCTGACTGAGCATGTCGCCACGATACATCGAGCCGAGGCCGTGCGGGTTGCATTTCTGCTCCTCTCGTTCTCTTCCCGGCACGACCAACTCGCCGAAGTACTGCAGAGCCGAAGCGCGCTCATGTACCATGTCGTCGTCCGTCGTGAACAGACCGCCCTGACAGCCGCTGCTGAGCGTCTTCGATGCCTGGGTGCTGTAGCCGGCGGCGTCGCTCGTCGGCCCGCAATTCCGGCGACACCATACCAAACATCCATCACGGCTGCGTCTGGCAGTTACCCACTGCCACCCAGGCAGATGACGGAGCCGTCCTTGAGGGACAGGAAGAGCCTCCCCTGGGCCGCGACCATGCCGTCGAATACCGGTGACGAGGGCAGGTCGGTCTCGGCCAGCCGCGTCCCCTCGCTCTTGCTCACGGCCCGCAGCACGCCGCCGCTCTTCCCATCGAATGCGTCCACGGCATCCTGGAGGAATGGCTTCAGGCGGAATGTGTCTGTCCGTGCTGTCGTCAGGTACTGCTCGGCTCTCTCCTCATCGAACTTCGCCGATCCGGCTATGAGGACCCGCTCGTCTGTCAGGACCATGGCCTGCACGTGGATCGGCACGTCATTGCGCCACGTGAAGTCGTACTTGGTCATTCTCCTGATCCTGTCGGCCAGCGTGTTGCGGCCGCTCGTCAGGCTCATGGCCTTGGGGTCCTGCGGAATACCCTTCCGCCAGACGTACTTCGTCTCGCCTTTCCCCCCGGAGCCTGCCGCCTTCGGCTGCTGCGATCCTGCGCCCCTTCGCTGCGGCCGGCTGGCTCTGGCCACCACGTCTACGAACTCAGGGCTCTTCTCCACCCGGAAGATCCCCTGCTCGTTCGCGCCGAGCGAGGCCTCCCGGTATCCGTAGACGCACTCATCGTCAAAGACGAGGATTCTCCCCCCGGGGTAGAGGGTCTTGGCGTAGCCGTGCCCTCGGGCGCCGGAGTAGAAGTGCGAGCCGTATATCCAGTATGTCCTCTCCCACCATGCATCCTCCAGGAAGCCCATGGAGCCGAACAGATGGGGCACGTACTCCCGGTCCTGTATGACGAACTCCCGGTTCATCGGCACGGCGCGCATGTAGAGGTTCTTGCCATCGCACGAGAGGACGTCCGGAAGCAGCCCCGGTAGCTCGCGGTCGGGCAGCACTTCCGCGTCAAAGGGCGTGTAGAGGCTCACACGCTCTCCGGTCTGGGGGTCACGGCTGTAGTAGTGCTTCGCCAGGAGCGGGTTGCCTGTCTCCAGGTCGAGCTTGTAGAGATACATCCCGCCGTCCAGGTACGAGGACCGGCCCGCTGCGAAGTAAACGCTGCCGTTCTCGATGAGCACACTGCCATGGACCGGCCACACGGACGCGACCTGGTCGTTCTCGACGAGCCGACGGTCTTGGGGGGCTGCCAGGAAGCGCCACACAAGCTCACCGTCGGAGGCCCGCAGGGCGTAGACCCATCCGTCCCGACAGCCGAACACGGCCAGCCCGTCGGCGACGGTCGGAGGGGAGTCCACGCGACCTCCGGCGACATAGCGCCACAACACCTCTCCCGTGGCCGCGTCGAGGCAGAAGACGGTATGCGTGTCTGGCTGCGGCACGAACGCCCTGCCGCCGGCAACAACCGGCTGGACCAGCCTGCCGCCGAGCTTCCTGATCCACAGTGGCCTCAGGGAGAGCGGAATCGTGGAGCGCGTGTAGCCGCTGCGGCTGTTGTCGCGTCGGAAGGTGCGCCAGTCGTCGTTCCCGGTTCTGGCTTCGGCGCTTCGGGATTGCCGACCATAAGCGGGTCCGCGCTGCAGGCGGCTGGGGCTCTCGGGCGGTGGTGCGGGCTCGGCTCCCGGACGCTTCGGGGCGAGGGCGTGGAAGCCGTGCAGCTTGCTCTCGATGTAGCAGCCGCACTGGTCGGGAGGGGAGTATATGAGCCCGTTGCACGGCATGATGCCGTACTCGCAAATCCCGCGGACCCAGTGGTGGGGCGTGAGCTCGCCCGAATCGAGATCCACGAACTCGATTCCGGTCCGGCCCGCCAGGATGTACTTCTCGGTGGCCTTGTCCCGGTAGCAGCGGTGGTGGTGCATGGTGGGCCAGTTCTCCTCGTGGGAGAACGTCTTCTTCACCTCGCCGGTGTGCAGGTCGCGGCCCGTGTTATAGTCGCTGCTTGCCCTCCTCGGACTCTCCCCCACCCACACAAGGCCATTGGCAACGAACACGTCCGCCGATGCGCCCACGTTGTCGGCGCAGTCGCATCGCCACAGCTCGTTGCCATCTTCGAGGGAGAGAGCTATCAACTCATAGTTGGGTGCTCCCCTCGCCAGGCCCTTGAGGCTCGCCTTCCTGTCAGCACACAGCACCACGTCGTCATGGATGACGACGGTCGGGGTCGCGTAGCCGGGCCGCGGGTAGACGCTGGGCCTCGCATGCCGCCATATCTCGTTGCCGCTCCGCGAGTCCAGGCAGATGATCGCCTCGGTGTTCTGAAACACCAGATGACGGCCCTTCATTGCAAGTGTCAGCGGATGAACGCCTCTGGTGTCTTCGCTCTCCGTTGCCCAACGGATCCTGCCCGTATCAGCGTCAACCGCCAGGAGGCGCTTCCTGTCGGGCTCGAGGCGCTGCTGGGCCAACTGGCGCCTGTCGATCTGCTCGGGCGGCGAGGTGGTCGCGACGAGGTAGAGCGCCCCGTCCTCGGCGATGATCTCCTCCGTGCGCTCGGTGCCCTGATATCTCCTGATGGTCTCGCCCGTCGCCGCGTCGAGAGCGATGACTGGGCCGAATATGGTCTCGGTCACGTAGACGGCGTCCCTCGTGGCCACCAGCCTACGCCACAGATCGGCGGCCAGGGACTTGCGCCCTTTGACGAGGTAGGGCCGCCACTCCTCGAGGGGTCGCTTCCACAGGGTCGCGCCGTTGAAAGCGTCCCGTGCCACGAGGCGCCACCTGGAGGGGAGGAAGTACGGCATCGCCGTGTGCCCCTCGTCCATGATGTAGAAGATGCGTCCTCCCGCTGACACCATGACGTCCATCGAGGTGGTGAGCTCGTGGTCTCTGGAGTGCGTGGGCGAGCCGACCCACTGGATATGGTAGGGGAATCCCACGACATCATCCTGGGCCACCGCGTTCCCGTCCGGCCCATGCAGGAAGTGCGTCCACTCGTCGATCCCCTCGGGCCGGGGCTTGACGTTGCTCTCCCACGTGCCGCCAGTCTTCGTGTAGGCCACGCCCTCGGGCGCCAGCACGCGACGCACTTCCGTCATCGAGACTGAGCCGAGCCCCTCTGCAACAAGCAGATTGACCAGACTGTCAATGTACGGCAAGTGCTCGCCATCGAACGTGTCCACCGACACCGGGCCGTATAGCCCGAGGGACCGGACGTGCCCGCGGGCCTGCTCGACGTTGCGGCCGTCCGTGTCCAGCCCGTGCACCAGGTAGCTGTCGTTTGCCCTCAAGGCAGCCGCGAGCTTCCCGTCGCCACAGCCAAGCACAACGACAAGCCCACCTTCGACGCCGCTCTCGCGCAGGATGCCTCGGGCAAGCTGTCGGGCATCGCGCGCGTCCGGCACGGCGGCATGCACGGTCAAGACAAGTCCCAGAACAGTGACCGATAGGGATAGAGCGCTCGTCAAGCGGATGCTCATTGCAGCCCTCCTTCTCTCATTGACCGTTGGGCCCTCATCGGGCTGCCCAGCACTGCACGTGGCCGTTCGCCAGCGACATGACGAGGCGCTCGTTAGAGGCCGCCAAGCCGTCCCAGACAGGAGGCGACTCCAAGCGATACGTCTTCAGCGCCTTTCCGTCGGCGGCGGAGAACACGACGAGCGACCCGCCGGCCCTCCCCTCCACGGCGCGGTAGATGTCCTCCTCCGGGAACTCGTTCGGCATGCCCGCGATGAACAGCGCATCGCCCGACTTCAGCATCGCCTTGCCATTGATCGGCACGCCGCCGGCCCAATCAAGCGCAAAGGGCGATTTCGACCTTCGGAGCGCCCCGACCGTCCTGGTTGCCGCCTTGGTCATCTGCCTGGCGCGGTTCGTCACGGCTGCGATCTTCTCCGCCCGCAGCGCGCCGGCCCGATCCTCGTCCCGAGTGAGGGCGAAGAGCATGAACCCGCGGGTCCGGGCATCGAAGACCTCCGGCCCGCGATTCGATGCGCTGATCCTCGTGCCGAAGACTTTCAGGCCGTCCACGACGAGCAGGTCAGCGTCGATGTAGTCGGCGATCCTCGTGTCGTAGATGAGGCGTGGCGCGATGGTCCAGTAACTGCGATGATGTCCCGCGCCGTCCAGAAAGCCGGACACCGTCAGCAGATGGTCCTTCCCCTCCTGGGCGGGCCTCAGGTCCCGGGTGAAGGCCATGTGCCGCAGATAGATCAGCTCACCGTCCGAGACCAGGATGTCGGACTTGTTCCCCTTGATCTGGTTCGCCCTGGCCTCGTCGAATACCGACTCGCCGTCTTCGCCGTAGGGACCCGAGATGCGTGTGTGGTGCTTCCTCTCGCCGCTCAGGAGGTCGAGCCCGTACAGGTAGAGCCCGCCGTCGAGGAAGCTGTGTCTGCCTGCCACGAAGTACACGGTGTCGTTGAGGACCAGCACGCTCCCGGACACCGGCCAGAGCGATTCGATCTGCCCGAAGGCGACGGTGACCCTGGCTTGCGGCGCCGCCCGGAATCTCCACGCCAGCTCTCCGCTGTCGGCCATGAGGCAGTAGACCCACCCGTCGGCCGAGCCGAACAGCACCCGTCCGCCCGCGTAGGTGGACGGCGAGTCGATTCTGCCGCCGGCCGTGAACGTCCACATCTTCTTCCCATTCGCCATGTTCAGGCTGAAGAGCGTGTGCGCATCCTTGGCCGCAACCAGGACCCTCCCCGCCGCCACCACCGGCGCCGTCGGGTTCGGGATGTCCGCCTCCCACATCGGGCCCATGTCCGTGGGTAGGTCCGTACGCGCGTTCCCCGACCTCGTGGCGTTCTGCCGATACGTCGGCCACTCGTCAGACGAAGGGGAAGTGCCCGGTGGCACAAGGCGTCCGTAGGCCCGGATGCCGTAGGCCGGGCCTTTCTCGAGCGGGTGCTCCTCGCGCGCGTCGTCGGCCCTTGCATGCAGCGCATAGAAGCCGTCCAGCATGGTCTCGTTGGCGCAGGAGCAGGCATGGGGCGACGCATACAGGAGCCCGTTGCAGGGCATGATGCCCAGGCTGCACGTGCCGCGCACCCAGGGATTCGCGAGGGAGAAGTCGCCGCCGAGTTGGGAGAAATCGGCCCCGCCGGAGCGGGAGTTGATCATGTACTTCACGGTGGCCTTGTTGCGGTAGCACCGGTCGTGCCCCATCGGCTTGTCCCGGGTCTCGCGCCGGCTCGCCACGACCTTGCCGGTGGCGACGTCAAAGGCGTCGGTGCTCGGGTAGAACCAGACCGCATTGCCAACGACGAATATGTCGGGAGAGGAGTGGTACGTGAGGGAGGTTGGCGTGCGCCACAGCTCCGAGCCGTCGCGTGTGGAGAAGGCGATCAGGTTCTGCGCGTCGGCCCGCAGGAGCGTCTCGTCAAGCAGCACCAGCGTTGGCGACGTGCCGCCTGTGGCGAGCTGCGACGTCATGGTGACGGGACAAGCCGTCTTCCAGATGACGCGTCCGTCTCGCCGGTCCGCGTACACCAACTCCGAATCTGTTGCGTAGGCGAGCCGGTCGCCGCGAACGGCAAGTGTCGTCGCCTGGTATCCGGCCGCCTCGCTCCCGGACTTGCGCCACACCGTCTTGCCGGAGGATGCGTCGACGGCCGCAATGGCGATCTCGGGGTGCTCCTTCGGCGGGCGCAAGGGGCTATACCGCGCTTCGCCGTAGACGGCGTAGTTCGGCCGGTAGAACGAGCCGCCGGGCTTCACCCCATAGGGGTTGAACGGATCGCCGATGGCGAGATAGAGCACGCCCTCGGCACAGACGATCTCCTGCGTCTGCTCTGTGCCCTCGTAGACCTTGAGGATGTCGCCCGTGGCGGCATCCAGGGCCGTGACAGGGGCGAGAATCCCCAGCGTGGCGTAGACCCGGTCGCCCACCGCCACGAGCCGCCTGGAAAGCTGCACCGGGGTGGGTTTCATCCAGTGCGTGATGTTCTCCCAGTTCTCCAACTCACGCTTCCACAGAACCAAGCCATTGAACGCGTCGCGTGCGACGAGTGTGTACTTGCCGGGCATGAGCGGCAGGGCAATGGGGGCGAGGTCCTCGATGGTGAAGATCCTGCCCTCTGCAGCGACCATGCACGAGGTCCCGTTGAGGATGCTGTGAGCCCTGCTCCAGAGCGGGCCGCCGACCCACTGCAGCCCTTTGGGCGGCCCGACGACGGTATCGTTGGCAACGGCGTTGTTGTCCGGACCGTGTAGGTAGTGGGTCCATTCGTCGATGTCTCCGGGGCGAGGCTTGACGGTCTTCGTCCACTCGGGGCCGATCCTGATGTAGGCAACGCCCCCGGGCGCGAGGACGCGGCGGACCTCCTGCATCCGCACGTCGCCAAGGTCTTCGGCGACCAGCAGGTCTACGAGGTTGTCAGTGTATGGCAGGCGCCCTCCCCTCAGGTGCGCGACTGACACGGTGCCGTAGAGCCCCAGCGATTGGATGTGCTTGCGCGCCTTCTCGACGTTGCGCGCGTCGGCGTCGAGGCCGTGGACGAGGTAGCCGTCATCGACGCGGAGAGCCGCCGTGAGCTTTCCGTCTCCGCACCCAAGATGCACGATCAGTCCGCCCTTGACGCCCGTGGCCGACAGGATATCCCGCGCGAGGGCCTTTTCGTCCACCGAAGCCGCACCGGCGCCGGGAGCTGCTGCCACAACGAACGCAAGCATGACTGCCGTGCAAATCGCCGCGCCACGCCGAGTCCCGGCCGATCGATTGTCTGTATACATGCTCCTGCTCCTCTCGAAACAGCCGCGGTCTGCACGACCGCGACCGGCTCTTCAGCCCTGAAGTTTGACGCACGAACGCGCACTTCCTCCTCGCACGATGATGTTGCCGAAGCCCTTGGAACCACGTGGGGCCCCAAAGCTCATCGTCCGCGCTGGATAACCCCGACACTCTGGGCCAGATGGGGTCTGCTGTGGAGGCCACGCGCGTGCCGCTCATCGTCGATTGGCCCGGCGTGACGAAGCCCGCGAGGGTGTGCCAGGACGTGGTCGATTTCACCGGCCTGCTGCCGACGTTCGCCGAAGGCGACGGGGCGAGGCTGCCCGAGGGAGAGGTATTCGACGGACGGAGCTTTCTCCCGCAGACCCGCAGCGAGACGGGCAACCCGCGAGAGAGGGCGTACTTCCACGGCGGCATTGGCGGCTGGATCTGGGGCAGTTGCAGAGGGAGCACGGGCTCACCCTCCTCTACGGCGATCCAGAGCCGCCAAAGGGATTTCTGTGGCGGTGGGTCCGGGGCAGACGCTACAAGCTCTATGGCGACGGGCGGTTCTACGATCTGGAGAGGGATCCTGCGGAGCACAGGCCCATCAAACCGGGTACTGGAGGCACTGAGGCCGCCAGGAGCAAGCTGCAGTCCGTGCTGGACCGGTACGACAACCGGGAGTTGTGGCAAGCGCACACGGACCACGAGCAGCCACGCTACGTCTACGAATACACGGCCTCCACGGCCTGCTCCATGCGGCTACGGGTCCCCTCGGAACTGGTGTCCTCCCCTGTACCGCTGTTCGCCCAATTAGGAAGAGCAGTCCCTGTCCAACCGCCTCGTGGACGCCGGACGCCCGGGGCTGCCTGTTCACCAGACAACACAGACGCATGATCAGTATCCTAGCTGGGCTCCGCTGCGAGGCGCAGGCGCAAGGGACTGCCAATCCCATGTGTCTTGGGATCAGGCCAACGAATAGCCGCGGATGTACTCGTGTGTGCAGGGCCGCGCGGAGGGATGAGTCTGGCTGGGACATCGGCTCAGGCCAGGAGCTTCGCCTGGTTGGCCGGCGTCGGAGTGGGAGCTCACCGCCACCTGGGTGATGGCGGGGGAAAGAGCAATCCGCAGGGGCGAACAGCCTTGGCGAGCCATCGCACGTCGCCTCTATTGGACCAGCTCGCCAGGTTATGAGCATTGCGAGACTCACAAACCCCAAGTCCGCTCCTGGGGGCCCCAGCGGCCATTCTGAGCCGTCTCGTAGTGTGCTAGTACGTGAAACCTTGCGAACCTAACGGCGGGCCATATTGGTGTCGCAGGGGTCGGTTGGGATGCTGGTTCTCCTCTGCCTTCGGAAGCACCTCCTCGGGCGAACAAGTGCAGGAACTCCGTGACTTGGTTGACTCGGCGGCCTCATCAACGACTACTACCGGAAGGCGGCGTGAAGCGACCACGTATCTCGCCGTACTGGCCCGACTCGGTCACCTCGTCCCGCGATGACCAAGCATGCATCCGCTCCGTTTGTCGCTGAGCGTGGTGGCAATCGTCCCGCGCCGCAAACCGTCGTCTCCATTGCCCCAGTCCGTCACTCCCCGACGGTACCGTCTTGAGGAGCCGCAGATCAGTTTTGGTACCCTACGGGCACCATACCAAACTCCCGCCTCTGACTTCTTCCCTGCCTCTGCACTGCCTCACAAGTACCCATCACGAATGTCCCCCGAACTCCATGGGCTGTCGCTCAGGAGAGAACCCGCCAGGGAATGGACGTTCAGGGAAACAACTCGCCAATCGATCGTACGGTCTCTTCGACCAGCGCGTCGCCGCCTTTCGGGCCGACGTGGTTGCTCGCCGGGACAGAGCCGTAACCGCTGCCGCCAACGCTCCTGTCGCTCGGCACATAGGTGCCCGGTCCCGTGAGCTGGACGACGAAGGTCTGAAGAGCCCTGCTCCGCGCCTTGATGCGAATGCCGAAGTCGAGATACAGCTCAAACGCGTTGGTGACGAAGACGACGTCGTCAATGCGTACCACATGCAGTTCCATCGGATGGGTGGGCTCAGCCTTCTGAAGTTCGTAGCGTTCGATGACCCCCCTGTACCAGCGCCGGCGACCAAAGCAGCGGGAGCGTTCCCGGTCCGAGGGCGGACGGTCTGCCAGGGCACGTAACCGCTCGTCGCAGGCCTCCGCTTCGCGCTCCGCGTCGCGCACCTCGGCCTCTGTGATGAGGCGCCTGGGCAGGTCGAGCGTCCGCACCACGTGTTTCATGGCGATCTCGTCCCGGATGTCCTCTGCCGCAAGCGGGAGCACCTCGTCCACGGCGCTGGCGATCCGGTTGCCGATCTCCGCACGTTCAGCCATACGCAGATCGGCATCGCCCTCGATGAGTCCCTTGAGCCTGAGCATCCGGGCTTCTGCTCGCTTCTTCCACATGAGGTGCGGCGACTGATCGCCTGCGGCGCTGCACTGCGGAAGCACGAATAGACCTTCTCCGTGCCGGCGTCGGATTTCCGAGCGGGCTTCATGCCAGAAGTCGGCGGAAAGAAAGTGCGCTCCTTCCGTTACCTGTGACGGACACGCCAGGTTCACGACCATGCCGGTCGGCTTCCGGTCCGTGTCGTACGTGAATAGCATGTCCACGCCGTGATCCTCGTATCCCTCGATGTGGGAGAAGTCGTCCGTGCTGGTGTCGCCATACATCTGCGACGCGCCGTCGCGTTTCACCTGACGCCTGTTGTAGCCGACAACGGCGTGGCCGCATCCCCACGAGAGGGCTCCCGGCTTGCGGCTGTGCCATGCGTCCGATACGCATGCTGCCGCGCGCTCGACGAAGAAGGCTGCGTACTCGCGGGGCCGCATCACCCCCGGACCCTGGTCTTCCCAGACGGCATCGATCGTTGTCGGGGCGGTGTGCGTGTGGGTGGCGCTGATGAACACCTTTTCGGGCGCGAGGTCTGGCGCCAGGGACTTCAGCCGCCGGCGAACACTGGCGAGCAGGTCTTCCGGAATGGTAGCCAGATCGGCCGATACCATCACACACTGCTCGCCCTTCGATTCGAGCGCCAGCGCCGTCACGGTGATGGGGTCGTGGACGGATTCCGAGATCCGGACGTGGAACTGACCGCGCAGCATTACCGGCTGGTCGGGGGTCACGTCCTGCGTAGCCCAACCGACATGGAGGCATTCGGTTGCCGGGTTGTCACCCATTCCCTCCCCCTTGTGGACGCCGGTGGCCAGGCCGGCAAACAACGTCAGCCCAAAGGCGGTCAACACGCTGTCGCTTGGCATTCTGTCCTCCTGTATCCGGGCTTCTCGAATCCGGGGGACGCCGTACTGGACTATCGCCCCCCGCTTGCCGGCCTCTCCCGACCCTCTCGTCCTCCACGCAAAGCGACGCTGGCGGAGCCCAGAATCTGAGCATACGTCGTGCACGTGCCACTTGGCAAGTCGTCACAGAGGCAGTGGCCAGTGCTCAGTTTTCAGCAACGCCACAGCCAACCCCAGCCCTCGCCATCCGCCGTGCCCCCGCCGTCCGCGTGCCCATTTCTCCTTCTGACGTTTCCCCTCCCGAAAACCGTGATTCCGGGGACACAATACCCATTTCTTGACGACACCCTCCCGCCGTCGCCGCCAAGCGCGGAAATGGGCAGTATGTCACCGGGCTCATTACTCCTCGGCCGACGGAAACGTTATCTCCTTCGCCGGTGGCAGGTTGTTGCGGTATTTCTTGTACGCGGCGTCAACCCAGGGGTCCCACGTCTGGCCCTGGTGCGATTTGGGGTCGAAATCGAGACCGACATGCTCCTTCAGGATCTTCAGGTGCTCGGTGTCGTCCTCGGTCATCCAGCGGTCGCAATAGTCGCCGAAGGCGTCGTGATTCCAGACTTCTTCCGCGCGCATGATCCTGATCGTTAGCGCGGTGGCAATCCAGGCGTGACTGGTGCAGCGCCGTCGGTACGCTTCGGCTGTTCTGCCGGGATTCGAGAACTTCGTTCCTCTTCCGTCGTCCGGCCATTTCGAGGGGTGCACCGGCTCGGCGAAGTAGGCGCGGCGGTCCCGCTCGGGCCACAGGTCCCATCCGCTTTTGCCGACGTGCCCGGCAAACAGCGCGGTGGCGCCGGTCCAGCCCTTCCCGTAAACCGTCTGATCGTCTTCCTGGAATATTATCTTGGGGAAGGTCTTGTCGAGTCGCGCCATCGCTTCATCGCCGAACATGATTCCGGCGAAAACAATCGGCCATTTGCGGCCCTGACCGTGTCCGCCCAAAGTACCCCATCCACCCCAACCCGCTCTCAGGGCCCCATAGAGATCGATACCGTATTGCACGAAATTCACAAGGAGTGGCTCTTTGTCTTCTTCGGGGAAGTCACACATCAGTATGAGCGTCGCCATGCCTCCCGCTCGCATTGTTTCGCGACCGTATTCGGCGGCGTACTCGGCGGGAGAGGCCTTGTTCAGACGCATTACGTCCACCCAACAGCGTTGGAAGTGTTTGGCGAACTCGGCGGGCGCGGGCGTGCCCTCGACCGGTTTTAGCTTGTGCAACAGCTCGCGACGCAGGTTGCGCGCGAGATAGACGGAGTTCTCACGGTCGCAGAAAGCGGGGCGGAAAGCATCGGACGGCTGAGGGCTGGCCATGCAGGTCAACACGGAGACGGAACGCACCCAACTTTTTGCCATTCCCTTCTCCGGCTTGAACGGCCAGAGCATCTGCGTGAACTGCCCTCTCCTCTCGCAACTGATCGCTGAAAGCAGAGAGTCGCCAGGCTTCAACGAGATAGGGGGCGCCGAGCGTATCCCAGCGTCGTAGACGCGTCCCTTGTTGTCACGGCTGTCAAAACCCGTTTTGTTGCGCATGTTGTCATAATTCAAGACCGAGCCGTTCCGCCCATCGACGGGCGCGGGATCGATACTGACGACCGTGACCGGCCCTACTACGTAATAGTCGCCATTGACAAATCGTCCCACGGACACCTCTTTGTCGAACCTCCAGGTGACCCCGTATTGCGAGATTTCCTTGCGATTCTCGAGCGTTGGAGCGTTATTCTCTTCTCTTGCTTCGGCGTTCTGCGCCGAAACGCTCGCGACACACATGCCTGCCACCAACGCCTGCATCGCCACGATCATCCGCATTCTGGTCCTCCCAATTCTTGCGGGGCTTGGCATTCCGCTTCATTCCTTCTGCTTCCTTTCAACTTGAGATTGAGCTGAGCGCTCGAGATAAGCGCTTACTGATAGGAACTGTGATGCCGTGAGGTCCCAAAACTAATCGCTGGGCCGCAGAAGCCCCTGAACGCCGGCCTTTCTGCCCATTGACTCCGTTGAGCCGTTTCCCCATTCTTCTATCAAGTTGTGGCACATCCTCCTCTTGCTGCTCTCTCCCTTCGCCGTGCTCATGGGTCGCGTGACAGTCGATGACAAGGATCGTGAGATCCTCGTCCTCCGGCAGCAGGTGCTCCTCCTCCAGCGCCAGCTCGGGAAGCACCCTCGGCTCATGTGAGCTGAAAGGCTGGCTCTGCTCCTGACGTGTCTACGGATGAAGAGGCAACAGCTTCTCAGCTCCCTGCTGGTCGTGAAGCCAGCCACGTTGATCGGCTGGCACCGGCAGATCGTGCGCCGACACTGGACCTTCAGACCGAAGCGGAAGCCCGGGAGGCCGCGGGCCGATCCAGAGGCAGAGTGGCTCGTGCTGCGTATCGCTCGAGAGAACATCGACTGGGGCTACACAAGGATCGCAGGTGAAGTCCGGAAGCTGGGGTTCGCCGGCCTCGGCCGCTCGACTGTGGAGCGCATCCTGAGACGGAACGGACTGGTGCCGCGTCCCGGCCACGGCGGCCTGAGCTGGGCGGACTTCCTGGGCCACTACGGTGACTTCATCTGCGCGTGCGACTTCTTCACCGTGACAACGACCACGCTGCGTACGTACTACGTGCTCTTCCTCATCGAGATCCGTACGCGCCGGATCGTCTACTGGAACGTGTCACAGCATCCCGACGGTGACTGGGTCGCACAGCAGTCCCGGAACCTGAGCATCCTGCACGATGACTTGCCGCGCTACCTGATCCCCGATCGAGACAGCAAGTTCACTCGCCACACTGATGTCTTGCTCCGCGCTATGGGTACAACGCCAGTGCTCCTGCCAGCTCGGTCTCCTGATCTGAACGCCCACGCGGAACGCTGGATACGCACAGCACGGGAGGAGTGCCTGGATCACATCATCATCCTGAAGGAGCGACACTTGCGCTGGGCGCTCAACGAGTTCGTCCACTACTACAATTCCCGCCGGCCTCATCGGTCGCTGCAGCTCCATTCGCCGGAGGGCCCAGTCCAGTGTCGTCCGCAAGGCCAGGTGATCAGGGAACGGATCCTCGCCAGCCTCATCAACGACTACTACCGGGAGGCGGCGTAGCACACGCGTCAAGCAGCGCCCGCCTGCCGCAACCTCCGCTTGGCATCCGCACGCTCGCGCACTCCCGGTGCGCCCAGACCCACGCCTCCTGAGCGTCCCATTCATGGTGACTTCGGGCACTTGGAGAGTACTGACTACGAGGGTGGCCGTCGTGCTCTGATGAGAAGCCTCGGCAGATTTGTTTTGGGACCCTACGGGGGCTGAGATTGAGCCGCGTCGTTCCCACCACAGGGGTAGTTGACGTGGTCGAGGCCGTTAGCGCAGCTTAGGAAGACTACCTGGGTTCGCAGGCCATGGCCAGAGCGTCGCAGACGCGGGCTGGCTTGCAGTCGTCCTGGCACGCAGGCCAGATCCAGTCGGTCGTCTTTCAGAGCATGCGGCGGCCACTTCGCATGGAGAGTGCCTCCACTGTCAACGCCGGTCCAGGAAAGTGCATCCACGCCTGAATCTGGGGCTTGGGAGGAGATCCGGCCCATCGAGCTGGCTGCATCTCATGCGAAGTGGGTGCCCACTGCGTGAACGTTCATAATGGACTGCCTCGCGACGAGTCGTCGTGAGTGCCGCAACTGCGCACCTCCGATCCTCGCAAAATGGCGTCACCAGCGTCACGGGGATCAACCTTGCTCGGGCAGAGGATTAAGGGGGCAGAGAACTGCGTCGAGACAGGGAGAGCGATTCCACGCATCCATCGGAGGCGTAGCGCTCTTCCCCGATATGTCTTCTCTGCATTCCGTGGGGTATCTCTTGCTCTTCTGTAGCCCCAGGGCATACCGAGAGGGGGATTCGAACCCACCCCCTCAAAGTCATGAGACTCACCATGGTCTCAAACCGAGAACGCGGTTCCCGGGGCCGCTACGGGCCTCTTGGGCTGTGTTATAGGGTGACTTGTCGCCGGCCCTACGAACCTAACGGCGGGCCATGTTGGTGTCGCAAGGGTCGGTTGGGACGCTCGTTTGCATCTTGCCGCGGGAGGACCTCCTTGGCCGGGCAACCGCAACAGCCCTCATGTCCCACGCCCGCTGAGGACATACAGGTCTCGGTTACGAAAGGCCTGATATGCTCCCGAACACGGTCGCGGATCGCGCGCAAGAGCACAAGCCGTCTGCAACTCATGTCGTCGCTGTCACGCCGCCGTGGTGATCTGGCATTCGATGGTGAGATCGCGAACTGTCAACGCACGAACTCCACGGCCCCCGCATCACGGCACTTCCCGCGCGGAGGTCTGCCGTCGAAGTCTCTGAGGAATGGCCCGTCGAATTCCCACTCGTATAGCTCCTCAATCGTCGTCTCGGCATCGGCGAGCGTGCCCCGGGAGATGCGGAGGAAATCCACTTGCCCGGCGAGGTAGCGTTCCGTCGCACCGGCCGCGCCCGGTGTGGTCTTGCCGACGGTGAAGTTGGCTGTGTTGGACAGCGAGGTCGTGGCGTCCATGCTGCCAAGCCATCGACCGTTGGACGGCTTGCCGTCGATGTAGACGGCGATGCCCTCGGGACGTGAGCGGTCGACCTCGGCGACAACATGATGCCATTGCCCGTCGTTGATGGCCGTGGCGCTTCTTCGTGAGCATCTCTGCCGGCCAAAATGGACGGTCATCTTGGCCGAACCGTCTTCGTCAACTTCCAGCACGTAGCCCTTGTCGGCGCACTTGGACACGATCCCTCCGCTCGTGGAACCTGGCTTCGTCTTGAGCACGACCTCGACGAGGAAGTTGTTGCTGGCCATATCCACCGTCACGCGCTTCTCGCCGGGGTACGTGCCCGTGCTGCCGCCCGTGGAGTTGCGCCAGGTATAGCTTCTTCTCAGCTCGGCATCGGCGAGGTCACAGTACTCGTCAATGCCGTTGAACGCCACTGCGCCCTCGACCCAGTTCTCAAGTGTGCCCGGCACGAAGTTGGATGCGTCGATGCCGTGCCCCGTCAGGTTGTTGCGCGGAATGTCGTGGAACATGGAGCGGGAGACCCACTCGTCGTTCATGTTCAGGTTCTCGCCGAGAATGAGGTCGGGATGTGTGCGGTTCTTGTAGAAGCCCCACTCGCCGACGACTCCGTAGAGCGACCAGGGCACGAAAACCTTCGCGCCGCTATCGATGCCGGCCGAGTTCGCTCGTGGGCGGAAGTCGTGCCCCTCGGCATCCCTGACCTGTCGCGCTTCCGCGCGCACGCCGGTGTCGGTCGCCATCACGCCGCGCCGCTCAATGTCTCTGCGCCAATCTGCCAACGTAGCGAAGGTGTTCTCGTCCGTGTCCAGCCTGCCGATCCTCCCGAACTTGAACGGCGCGCCGTGGAAGACGTTCCTGGTATAGGCCAGGGTCCCGTACTCCAGGTGCTCATCGGACGGCTCGTGGCGGATGAAGTAGTTGCCGATATCGAGCATCAGGTTGCCCAGGTAGAAACACCGATTGTGCTGCAGCATGCCCTTGTGCAATCCCACGCCGAATCGGTGGAACGTGTTGTTGAACACCGTGTTCATGAACCCCTGGGCTTCGTTGAACGCGCACGCGTTGTAGATACGATCATTGACGTTATTGTTCCGCCCCCAGATGATGTTATTGAACACGTAGCCCTTGTGGTGGCCGTCGAGATAGATGCCGATCCCGTAGCAGCTGCGTCGATGCCAGTTCTCACGGCGCGTGGGGCCGAGCTTCCACTCTCCGGTCTGGAAGCGACGCCAATGAAGGTGCTTGTACCCCACGGGATTGCCGGAGATGTTGCTGTAGACATAGCTGGGGCCGATCTGCCAGGCGGCGATACCGCCGTAGTCCTGCCGGCTGAGCAAGGTGTTCGTGACCTTGTTGTGGTGGATGAGGTTCCGGATCAATGGCCGGCTGACGAACCCGCTCTGGAAATCCTGGCCGCCGAACACGAAGATGCCGACTCCCCAGGAGCGATCCACGATGTTGCCGGCGACTTCGACCATTTCGCCCTGTTGGATGTCAATGGTGTTGTGTCCCCTGGACCTGGGCTCGATGACCCGGCTCCCTGTGCTGCGCAGACGGTTCCGGAGCACCCGCAAGTGGATGAAGCGGACCACCGCCCTCTTGATGAGCAGCCAATGGTGGCGGGGGGAGAAGTAGATGCCGCTCCCATCCACCTCGTGGAGGTCATTGTCAGCTACGTCGATGTGATCGAACACATCACCGTCCTTCTCCGGCATCCCGGTTATCCCGGAGCCCACGTGCGCGATGCGGCAGTGATGGATGTTGATGTGTGAGCAGTTCCCCAGCAGATGGATCGTCGCTGCATAGGGACGCGACAGCGGCGGCCTTGACGGCCAAATGGAGTCCACCGGGTTGACGAACATCAGGTCGAGCCCGGAGATATCGATGTGGCTCTTGTTGCGGATGTCGATGAGAAGGCTCTCTCTCGCCGCCTCAATAACGGATTCGTTGGGATCGCGGTCGCCCGGCAGGCGGAGGTACAGCCGGCCCGCATGGTCGCCCTCTTCGACATAGCACCACTCGCCGGGGGTGTCCAGGAACTGTGGGAGGCCCTCCAGATAGTAGCGGCAGTACGTGGTCGGCCCTTTCTCCAGCCCATCCGCCCAGGCACGGACGGCATGCTCTTCCGGATGGTACGACAGCACCTTGCGGGGATACGGCGTGGGCATGTTGGAGCCCTCGGCCCACATCGTAGCGCCGTCGTAATACCCGGCCCGCTTCCCCCGCAAGTGCTCCGTATCGACGAACCGCGCCGTGTTCTCCCACGTTGACGAGAGGCCCGTGACGGTTGCGGTAACCCGGCCGTTCGTGATTCTTGCTCCGGACCTGATCTCACCTTTCTTCCACGCGGCCGACTCGATCTTGATGTAGTCCTGCCCCACTTCGCTCACGGCGTTCGCGCTCTTGGCGATGTTGTCCCGGTTCTCATCCCGGTCGGCCCATTTGCCGGTGCCGATGACGCGATCGCCTCTGGCGAAGCCATCCACACTGTCCACAGATACCTTCACCTCGAGAATGCATCCTGTCAGCTCCCACCATTCACTTCGTGGGTCGTCCGGATTCGGTGTCGTCCAGTTGGGATCGCGCGCAATGGGGATGCGAGTCACAACGCCGCGGCGGACCTCGCACAGCAAACGAGGCGCAAAGCTCCCGCCGAGGTCGATGTACAAGGTCTTGCCCCTCCCGGTCGCTGGTATCTCGGGACAGTCCGCGTCCGTGCACTGCCTCCAGCCGCCCTCAATCTGCACCGACCCGTAGAGCCCGGCCCGGCCCGTTCCCCAGGAAGGGTCAACCGTCAGGCGGATAGGATTGCCCGGCCTTCCTGACTCCTTCGCCGCGAGCGCGCCCCGGTACACGACGCCCCGCCTGAAGCAGTACGTGTGGATGCCCTCGCACGCCGCCGCGTTGCCTGCGGCGTTATTGTCCCACGGATGATGCTTCCAGGGCCGCTGCTTGGTGCCCGAGTTCGCGTCGTTCCCGCTCTCGAAATCGATGTACCGCACGCTGGCTCCTGGCTCGAAAACGAACGGGGCCGGTGACCATGCCAGATCGGGCTCCGCCGCCTTCAGCGGGAGAATGTGTGCGATGGACCAAAGGCTCACTAGTGCCACCACGGCAGAATAGCGTCTATGCATGTGTCGCAGCATGTCGGCTCCTCTCGTCGGCCAACCGTCCTGTCCCTCCCGAAAACTCACGCCGCCGGTGATCGGCCGTGTTTCCTGCCTTCGAGGCCGATGCGGATCTCCTCTCGAAGATCCACCTAACGGCGTTCCACTCCACTACTTCGAATGTAGTCTGCAGACGTGAGATGCTCTGCACGCACATTCGTCTCTCTTATGGGGGTCGCCTTCCGGGCAGGGACTTGCCTGCAGATCGAGAGCTTGGCTCTACGGCATCAACTGAGTGTGTACCAGCGGCGCAATTCCTGCCAGCGGTTGCACGGTTGCAGCGTCACCGAGGGGTAGTACCCCCCCCAGGTGCCTCCTCGATGCACCTCCAATCCCCGCAGAATAGCGTCACAAGCGTCACAGCATCACGGGAGTCAGGCTTCCTCGGCAGGAGGACGAGGATCGAGAGATGCAGGCGCATGGCGGAGAGCGATTCGGTGCATCCATCGGGGGTGCCGCTCTCTTGTCGGGTATGTCTTCTCTGCATCCCGTGGGGCTTCTCTTGTTCTTCTGTGGCTCAGGGGTATGGTCGAGGGGGGTCGACACAGAGGAAGCCAAAGGAAAGCCAGGGAGAGCAACAGACGCGGAGGTGCGAGGTCATCTCTTCCGCGCTTCGCGCCGGCCACAGGTGACGCTGTGACGCTTGTGACGCTTCTTTGCCGGGTTCGGCACTGCCCAGCCCCCGCCATGCGCCTGCCATGCACGGCGCATCCCGCCATCAACAGGGAACTAGTCCGTGGACGGATGGGCCTTGACGCCGAAGATGTCGGTCCCTGATCGACGTCGCGCCGTGCCCCCGCAGCCCGCGATGTTGCTGCGTCACAGCAATCAAAGGATCGACTGGAGGCGGCGCGAGGAGGGCTGGCGTGAGCCATCAGGAAGGATCCGTCAAAGGAGCGATTGGCACCAGCGAGGAAGCGGGCGGTCCCTGCGCATCCAGATGGCGGCATCGCTCCGCCGTTGCCGGAGTATCGTTCCCAAGGCCATCGTCGGTTGGACAAACGAACCTACTCGAAGAGCTGTCAGCGGTGTCCGTTCGGCCTGGTGATGGCTACGGAGATCACCATCGACCAGTGGAACCCAGAGAAGAAGCAGTGGCGGTTCGAGACCCACTGTTACGGTCCTAGGGATTGCCCGCAGTATCGAGCTGGGAAGCCGTACCGAGTTCAGGGACGGAAGCCGGACATGGTGTGGGTGGATGACGATGTGGAGCGAGAGGAGGCGGAGAGGGAGTTCCAGGCTGGGCGGGAGTGACCAGCATGGATGACGCGGCCGGGACCACCCGCTGTTCGCACCCGGCACGACCCGAGATCAGCGTGGATGGATTGAGTCGGGGGGACAGCCGTCTTCTTCGGGCCGTACGTATCACGACATTGCTTCAGCACGTCATCCGCAAAGGTGACAACGGCTTCGAGATAACGACCGACGGAGGGTCCGGCAGCCTAGGTGACGGCGGCCATCGGAGCCAATATGCTGACCATCGCGCACACCACCAGTATTCGTCTCGCATTGAGCATCGTGTTCTTCCCCAGTCATGCAGTTTGCCGGAGCCCCCTCGTGCAACCTGGCTCGCGTCTTGGGCGATCTCGGAGCCGGCGAAGTGTCGATCACTGAGTGGCCTCGCGTCGCCATGCCGCAAGCTGGTACGGCGCAAGCTTCACGTGCCAGCTGCCGGTTCCGTTGCTCAATACCGGTGAACCACCGATCGGCTTCAAGCCCTTGCCATCGGCGATGACGGCTGGTCGGGGCTGCGCGCTTCTGTTGACGAGGTAGAAGTACCGCACGCCTTGTCTTTCGGTGGTCCTGCCCACCACGTCGTTCCCCGGGTCGGGCAACTCGTGCCACTGTCCGGCGGGAAGCTGACGGTACACGCGTGCGAAGCGTTCCACGCGGCTTTCGTGGCCAACGGTGCCGTTGGTGAAGCCGCCGACGGCGAGGAGTGTCGGGTTAAAGGTGGCCATCGAAAGCGCGTAATACTCCATGAAGTGATCGTGCGCCGGCACGACCGCGCTGGCGCGCCACGGGATGCCAGTGAACCAGCTGCTCTTCAGCGGCTTGCTTCTGCCGACGGCGCTCTCGAAGTAGCGGTTGTAGAGGAACACGCCGAAGTCGGGGGTCGTCCGCAGTTCCCTCTGCTGCGCCTCGGCGAAGTCCATGCCCCGAACGGCCGCGACGCTCTCCGGCGTCGGCGGAGGAGCGCCCCAGCGTCCTCGGGTCGTGCCGAACGTCAGCCGCTTCCGCTTCGCTGTGGGCCCGAGGCGCTGCTGGATGACGATGCCGGGATGCTTGCTCAGGAGCTCCGGGTCGATGCCACCCTCGCGAGCTAACTCGATGATCCGCTTGCCAGCCAACCACGCCTCCCGCTGCGGATCGATTATCGGCATGGGCGGTTCCAGGATGGTCACGACGAGCTGCAAGTCCTCGCGTTCTTGCCGCAACACCCGTGCGATGCTGCCGTAGTAGTCCGCCGTGCGCTGGCACCGCCACCGAATCCATCGATCCCGCGCGTTATCCATGATCCACTCGTAGCGTTTGCCGAACCTGGCACGATCATTCGCCTCCACGGGCACGCGCACGCCCGTGTCGGACTGGAACTGCGTCACCGTCCAGTCGTCGTAGCTGACATCCAGACTGCCCGGCTGGAGCAATTGCGCCATCGTGAGGTGGAAGCCGATTCCACCAAACGCCGGCGAACGCCCGTAGCGCGAGGCGATCTCATCGACCAGCGCCAGCACTCGCTCCTGCACCCGCGGATGCAGCGCGTTGAACATCGACGCGCGGTGGTGCCACGTCCTCAAGAAGGCCGCGTTGTCTTTGGACACGGTGTTGAATGTCGGCTCTCCCGCGCGGATGCGGTCGAGGTCCGCGTTCATCTCTCGCCGGAGCGACGGCAGCTCGTGTACGTTGAACAGCCCGTAAAACTTGAAACCGCGCTCCTCGAACCGCTCGAGCAGGATATCCACCCACGCGGCCGTCGGGAAGTGGAACCCGCCTCGGTCGCCGCGCGCCTCGATCAGTGAGTTGTAGATCGGCCCGCCGTACCACACGACTGGATGCATGAGCAGGTTCTGCCCCGTGTAGTCGAAGTACTCGCACAAGTTGCGCGCCACGCGGTCGAAGTCGCCGGGCTCCGGTGCGCTTCCGCCGAAACATCGGGAGAGAGGTTGCGCGTCTTCCCAGTAATGCCCGATCAGTCGGCGGCTGGCACCGGCGCTCGCGGGACGCGAGGGCAACCGGCCGTCGATCTCGAACACGTCAATCCGTGAGGCCGCGGCGGGCTGGTCCTGGAGCCACGAGGTGAAGACCAGGGCCTGATTCACGTCGCGCGCCCACATGACGAACTCGAACGTCTGCAGCTTGCCCGACAGCAGGAAGTCGTCGCCGGTGAAGTAGCCGGTGTGGCCGTTGAACCGATCCGGCTCGACCGGGGACCACGTAGCGATCTCGCACGTGCGGGCCTTGTCGTCCGGATACGTAACGCGGACCAGGTGCAATCCGGTCCGCTGAAGCGGCAACCGGGCCACGAAGCGCGAGTGCTTCGCCGGACCGGCTTCGCGGTAGCGGCCGAGGGGCGAGTCCACGACGCCGCTCGTGCCGTCATCGCAGAACGCGTCCGCGCCGAGATCCCGCGTCAGATCGACGGACAGAACTTGTCTCAACTTCGGCTCACGCACCGGCTGCCGTTGGTCTGGCGCGAGCACACACAGCGGCGTCTCGAAAAGCTGACTCCCGTTCGCCTCCAAGGACAACGCATACGTTCCCGCTGTCTTTGGGCGGATCGGAATCGGGATTGCTTCATTGCCGCGTGGACCCATCGCAAGTGCGTGAGATGCCTGGTGCACCTGCACGCCGCCCGCGTCGCGAACGACAGCAGACACCGACCCCGTAAATCGCCCCTCGCCGCTGTTGAATGCCGCGACCTCAAAGGAGGAGTCCTCACCCAGCATCCCGATGGCTCTCACCGGGTAGAAGTACAGCTCTCGTTCCTTCGGCAGACGCGCCAGCACCGTGTCCCGGTTCTCGTTGGCCGCCTGCCGAACTCCTGCTGCGGACAGCGCCCGGTTCCACACCTTCACTTCATCGATGACACCGGCGAAGTGCTCCGCGATGGTGTAGGTGGCCTGCTGCCCCTTCTCGAACACACGGTTCGCCGACGCCTTGACCCCTTGCGCCCCGATGACGAAGCCACGGCCATTGCCAATGACGCCGCGCGCCGCGGCGGATGCGTCGAGCCTGCCATCGACATAGATCCGTCGCTCGCGCCCATCGTACGTCGCGGCGAGGTGATACCATCGTCCCGGCGCCAACGCGCTCTTGCTGACGAGCCAGTTGCCGGCCCACTCTCCGTCGAGGTTCAACTGGAACCGCACTCTGCGCCGTCGTCCCTGGTTGACACACAGGCGGTACGAATACTCGTGACTCACCACCATGCACCGAGCTTTGGGGTCCTCCAGCTTCACCCACGCCGCGAGGCTGACCCGCTGCTCGCAGTTCAGCTCCCTCGTCTTGTCCACCAGCACCGCGGACCCGCCGCCACTCAAGTCGAGCGCCTTGCCGAACTTGCCTTCCACCCACACCGGCTGAATCACCCGCGCCGCGCCGGAGCTCCCGAACAGGTCGGGATGCTCCCGCAAGACATTGGTCGCCTTCTCGCCCGAACCCTCGTCGAAGGGCCAGTAGCCCACCAACCCCTCGGCGACGGCTCCGGGGATCGTCGTCCCGTCTTCCGCTCGACCGTCTCGGGCAGGCATGCACGCCAACACTGCGATGCCAACGAGAATCGACCACACTGGCAATCTCCTTCGCCCGGCACTGCACGTCAAAGCTCGGGATGTCATAGTGTAAGCGACTCCATAGAGGGCCATGCCGCCGCCCCAAGTCTCTTCGGCCGTCATCGAACGCCTGTCAGTCCTTCTGGAACTCCTACGCGTTGACCGACCGGTCCAGGGCGCTTCGCCTGGACGCGCGGGAGCACCTGCGCCATGTGAAGGTGGCTCACACGGATGTCTCCTCCTACGCTGCCCTCGTTGAGAGGGGAGGCATCCCATGAGCACGGCAACGGTGCTGCTGGAGCATTACCTCAAGCAACTGAGGCTGCCCACCATTCTGCAGGAGTATGAGAAGATGGCCGTGGTGTGCCGCAAAGAGCGGGCTGACTACTAGACCTTCATGAAGCTGTTGGCACGAACCGCGAGGGGGCTGTGCCGCTGTTACAGGTCCTCGAGCCATCCGTCGGCCAGCCGCACGCCGTAGACCTGTGGGTGGCCACCGCGCGTGGACGTGAAGATCAGCCACTGGTTGTCGGCCGTCAGATACGGGTGTGCGTGTGCCCACTGCTTGCCATCGTACACGGTGCGGGTGAAGGCGGCGCGCCTGCACCGGCCTGTGGCGAAGCTGCCGATGTAGATGGGGACTCCCTCTTCACCCGTGTCGCCCACCCAGTAGCGACCGCACCGTGACACGCTAACGTGGCCGAAGCGCAGCCCCTCCTTGTGCACGAGCGTAGGGCCGTCGTCGCTCACGCGGCCGGTCCACACGTTGCCGTTGCTCTCCGGGTCGGAACCGGTGGAGAAGAAGACGCGATCCGTGGCGCCGACCCAGGCCTCGTGACCCGTCGGACGCGCGGTGTGGGGGCGGTCGGCGGGGAACAGACGCTCCTGTCCGCCGATCTCGAGCTCCGCGAGGAGCACCTGCTTCACGTCGGGCATCCGGTTGAGCTGGATCAGGACTCGGTTGCGCCCGTCCTGCGAGAACTGCTCGTGCTTCGCATGGTACCCGGGCTTGTCCAGCAGGATGCTCCACTCGCCTGTCTCGACATCCAGAAGGTGTACATTGGCGGGCTGGTCCCCTGTTCGGACGCTGACGGCGTAGTAGCGATGGTCCGGGGAGACCGTCCCGTAGCTGTACCTGCCTCGCTCGTCCGGCAGGACGGCTACATCCTCGACCTCGAGGGTCAGGAAGTTGCAGCGCCGGAGCGTCAGCACGTCGTCGATCGTCTGGTGGTAGTACAGGTACTCGCCCCATGCGTGGAACGCCGGGAACGGGGTCGCGCCCACCAGCACGTCGTGCCGCGACCCGTCCACCAGGTCGAGGATGCTGATCCCGCCCGGCTTGTCCCCGCTCTTATAGTACCGGATGGCGATCCGCCGGCCCGTGGCGTCCCCGTACGGTTGCTCGCCGTAGATGTTATCGGCGGGCCGCTCATCGCCGCCGACGAGGTAGACCTTCGCGTTGCTTTCAGCGTCAATCTCCACTGGCTCGCCGAGCACGGCTTCCCCTCCTCTGCGTGCGGACGCTTCCCCGCCCGCTGTCCCGGGATCTTGTGCCGCGCACAGGCCTCCCAGCGTGAGGGCGAGTGCCACCAGGAGGACTCTCGGAGTCCCACAAGCGAGTGCGAGCGCGATGGTAGTTGACATCGGGTTCCCCCCATCCTGCGATCTACCCGCCCCCGTCGGTCTGAGGCCATCTCTGGGCGACGAGTACGAATCGGTGCTCGACGATCCACGACGTCTGGCTGCGACGAGACACATCGGGCTTCATCGAGGATCGTGGGCGGATCAGCCCTGGAACCTCACGGGGTTGTCCTTGCCGAAAACCCACACCAGGGGTTCGAGCCCCGAGGGTTACCTACCTCCTGACTGCCATGGACCCTGGGGCTGTCTAACCCAGCCCGTCGATGGTGCTGACGCATCGACCGATGCATGGATCGCCGCCCGCGACGTGCTCCCTGAGCGCCTTGCCTGTCGCCGGCAGTTGACTGTGGCGCCCCGGCCGGACAGGGGGCCCCTACCGGGGGACCCCGATCGCGTGCCGTGGAGCGCGCCCCTCTTCTCCGAGACGATCCGGAGCGAGCATGGCATGCACATCTTCGCTGCCGCGCACATTGATGGGTAGTGCTGCCAGGAAACAGATCCCTGAGCGATGAATAGGCTCGTGGATGACCTTGCCCACCCGGAGATGCTCCGCCGCATGCACAATGACCCGTGGACCCTCAACCGGGACGAGGTCAACTGGCGGGGAACGCGCGCAGATCCGGCCGTGGGGCGACCAGGCCCCGAGCGATCATCGGAAGAGAGGGCATTGCCATGGGAGGCGCAGACGGCATGGTCAGGCTACCTTGCTTGCAGGAGATGCCTGTTCGGAGGCTGGCAACGGCCGGAGCCCTGCTCCTGTGTATCGTTGGGGCGGGGGAGGGGGCTGAGGACGGGTCGTACAGTATCGCCCAGGCTGCGGTGCCCGAGGTCGTCATCAGGGGCACTCCCTCGCAGTTCTCGGTATATCCTGGCCACCCACGGCTGTTCTTTCGTGACACAGACCTCCCCGCCATTCGCTCGAGAATCGCCGGGAGTCACAAGGAGGAATGGCAGTGGCTGGTGGGTCTTGCCGGCCGGATGGTGGAGCGCGATCCGGAGCAGTTCGCACGCAGGCCAAAGCAGTGGGGGCCGGGACGCAACACGACCTTTGTTGCGGCCGTGACCGGCGAGAAGACCTACCGCGAGTGGTCACTGCGCTGGGCCGACCTGATGATCGAGGCGGGGCCGGACGAGGGAAACGACGACAACTACCGCGGGCGACTGATGTCCCTGGCCGTCGTGTACGACTGGCTGTACCTATGGCTGGACGAAGGCCAGAAGACGCGGCTGCGCGATTCCATCGTCGCCCACATCGAACGGAACTGGTACTTCGCCGAGAGGCCCAACTTCATCGGCGGACACTCTCGCTGGGGCAACTTCGCGCTGGCGGCGGGCCTGCTCGCCGTCATCACCGAGCGGCCCGACCTGCAGACGAAACTCCTGCGCGTGCGGGGCAACTGGCTGCGCGGCTACCACCCGGCGCAGGGATGGATCGCCATCGACGGCGGCTATCACATGGGCTGGGCATACGGCGCCTCCTACACCAAGGTGCGCAACCACTGTGTCTGGTCGAGCGCCACCAACGAATGCGTGTACTACCCCTGGCGCGGGCAGCTCCCATACTTCTGGATCTACGGCGACCGGGGCGACGGGCTCTTCCACGGCAGTGGGGACAACTTCAGCAACACCTCTGCAGGCGATTGGGGCTCCCTGGTGGTCGCGGCCGGCGTCCTCAAGAATCCGCACGCCGCCTGGTACGTGCGCGAGCTCTCCGAGCGCAACTCATACCGCGACCGCTTCTGGGACGTGCTCTACGGTGACAAGAGTGTGGAACCGCTGGCGCCGGACGACGCCGAGCACCCCTTGCCGCTCTCCCGGCACTTCCGGAACGCGGGCGTGGTCCTGATGCGAGACCGCTGGGATGATCGCAGTACACTGCTCCATTTCAAGTGCTCGAAGTTCATCTCCATCAACCACCATCATCGCGACGAGAACGCCTTCACTCTCTCTTACCGTGGGCGCCTGGCCATCGACTCGGGCAGCTATCAGAAGGGCAGCCGCTACGGCACCCCCCACTGGCACAACTACTTCACCCGAACCATCGCCCACAACTGCGTAACGGTCTTTGATCCCGCGGAGTCATTCGGCGAATTCTCATCCGGGCCTCGCTCCAATGATGGTGGGCAGAAGTGGATAGCGGACGCGAAGACACTGGAGGACATACTCCCCGACGGATACGCGGCGCTCGACGGCATCACCTCGTACGCTGACGAGGGCTCCTACGCCTTCGCCGTGGGCGACGCCGCCAAGGCCTACAGCGGCCATAAACTGACGCGCTTCTCGCGCTCCATGGTCTACCTGCGCGAGCCGGCGGGTTGGGAACGCCCCATCATCGTCGTCTTCGACGACGTTGCCAGCACAAAGGCCGACTACCGGAAGCGATTCCTGCTGCACTCGGTGGATGAGCCCGAGGTGGAAGCGCCGCTCATCGAGATCCGTGAAGGGGAGGGCAAGCTGTTTTGCACCACGCTGCTCCCCCAGGATGCCCAGTTCGAGAAGATCGGAGGCCCTGGCAAGCGATACTGGGTCAACGGCAAGAACTGGGATCTGGACTTCGAGGGCATGAGCGAAGAGAGCATCCGTGACGTACACAAGTGGACCGGCGAGTGGCGCGTGGAGATCTCGCCTCCGACGCCGGCCCCCGAGGACCATTTCCTGCACGTGCTCGCGGTCTGCGACAGGGACGGGCCCACGGCGCCCCCGAAAGCCGCCCTTGTGCAGTCGGCAGCGCTCCTGGGCGCGCTCATCGATGGCGACGCGGTCCTGTTCAATCGGGGCGCCGAGGAGCTCTCATCGGCCGCCTACCGCCTTCCAGAGCCCGGCGCGAGCACGCACCTGATCCTTGGCGTGGCCCCTTCGTGTCCCTGGACTTTGCGGGCGGGCGATCGGCCGGTGGCCCAGGCGAAGAGCACGTCAGGGGGCAGTGTTCGTTTCACCGTTCCCGTGAATGCCCGCGGAGAGCCCTCGTTCACCGTCGAGGCGACGCCCGCGCGCGGATAGGGGTCACAACTCCATCCCCTGCATCCGAACCCGACCGCCAGCCCGTAGCGTTTGTGGGAGAAATCGGGGGGCACGCCGGGCCCGCGGCAGGACTCGCGTTCATCCGGGTGCTCGGTCTGCCCGCTGGAGCGCGGACCACGAGCTCTGTCGGCAAAGAGCCATTCCGCGGTGGTGTTCCAACCGCCTGACGCACCTCGTCACATCAGACCAGCAGATTCCCCCCATACCAGCAAACGGCACGTGCGCGTCATCTCCGGAAGGCGATGGCGGAGGCTTTGCGGCGTGGAGGACGAAGTGCTGTGTTGGCGGTGTGCTGACAGTAGAGGTGTGAGTCGATCGAAGCGAACGGTCGAGGGCGGCTGCCGTCTACTCCCAGCACTATGCCAACGTAAAGGAAAGCGCTGCTCGTCCTGAGTTGGGCCCCGCGAGGAGTCCTGCTATGAACGCTCGGCCGAGAGCCTTGTGGGTCCTGCTGATTGCTTCGGCGGCATGCAACGGCGCAGTCTGTGTTTCGGCGCGGGGCGCCGACCTGGCTGCTGCGTTGGCGGAACTGGCGCAGCGGCGCCCCAGGTTCCGCTTGATCTCCTGCCACACCACTCCCGGTGCACACGAGGTACGCTTCTTCTACACCACAGGGGTGGGAACGGATCACGAGATCATGGAGCGCGTGAACGTGGCGTTGCCCATCGACGGCCAGCCGCATGAGCGACCGGAGCGTGGCTGGCCGATGGTGGCTTTGTTCCACGGACTCGGCGGCGGCGCCGTGATGGGCTCTGCTCTGGCCCGGGCCGATGGCATTGCGGCCATGGGCATCACGCTGCACGGGCAGGGGCAGGAGCTCGAAGACCGCCCCGTGCCCATCAACGGGGGCGTCTACCCGGGGGACACGGAGGCGGGCGGCAAAGGCTGGTTCACGGAGATTGGCGGACTGAAAGAGCAGAACTCCGTCAAGGAAGTCATCACGTTTCTGCTGGACAACTTCGATGTGTTCGGCATCGACGGCGGGAACATGGCGGTGAACGGCGGCTCGTATGGCGGCATCATGAGCTGGATGTCGCTGTCGATGGACCTGTCGGACGTGTCGTGGAAGTGGCGCACGGGGATCGTGAGCACGTTCGTCAACCCGGGAGATGGGTGCCTGTACCCGAACTTCCTGAACGGCGACGACGAGACGCGATTCGCGGTGCGCCACGGCTACAGCGCCAATACGTGGCTGAAGACGACCGACTGCGAGCCGCCCTATGGGCCGATGGGACGGGTGCTGCGCGCGGAGGACATCGACCCGGCGAGCGGCACGGTCCGGGTGCAGTTCGACGACGAGGTGCAGGCGAACGACCCGCGCGTGGTCGGCCGGGACTTCGTGTTCGGCGCTCTGGCCGCGCCTATCGTGTCCAACACACCCACTTCCGTTACGCTCCGCACAGATGATGATCTTGAGTTCGTGCGCCGCTCCTACAGGTTCCCCGAACGGTGTGCTGTTTCGTCCCTGTCGGCGCCCTCGCCCAGGGTGACCGGAGGGCCATGGCGGGCGCGATTCTACCGGGCGGCGCGCGATCGCAACGACTGGGACTTCCAGTGGCGGCAGATCACCGACCGCGCGGTGTATCTGCCCGAAGACGTCGCCAAAGATCGAGCCCCGGAAGATCTCGATGTGGCTCATTCGAAGCGGTACCGGCAACTACTTCGCAACGTGACGAGCCGGGCGCTGTTCTTCAAGCAGGCGGCCCGCGGTCACTGGTTCACCGCGCAGGGCCATGAACGCATGCGCCGCTCGCTGCTGCGCAACGGCTTCTTCGTCCGCTGGCAACTGCAGCCCCGCGACCATGGCGGCTATATGTACGATCCCAACTACCTGTCGGACGGCACCAAGGTCGTATGGCGGCTCAATGACAGATACTTCGATGAGCGCGTGGACCTGGGCAAGGCCAGCGCGTCGCTGGTGACAGACGACCTCGGCGCCGGCCCGGTCTGGAGCCGGTGTGTGGCGACCGATATGCGGCGCTGGCTGCGGCACTGGCTCAAGGGGGAGGATAACGGCATCGTGGACGAGCCGCCGATCTGCTTCATAGCGCCGAGCTGCCGCCCGGGAGAAACGCCCGACCCGGACACCGGGTACGAAGCCTTCCGACTGCACGATTACCCCGGTACGCATGTCGTGCGTCGGGAGCTGTTCCTCGGCAGCGGCGGTCGCGTGCTGACCGAGAGGCCGGAGTCCAATACGATCATCCTGCGGAACCGAGTGACGTCGCCCGAGCCCGAGGACCTGCTCTGGGTGCCGATGGGCGAGGGAACGGTGCGTCATGAGCTCATCTTCAATTCCGGGCCGCTCTCGAGCGATCTGGTCCTGATGGGCACACCCAAAGCACGCCTGTCTGTCTCCTGCAACGCGGCGGAATTCGCGATGACCATCAGCATCTACGACGTGACGATTGATGAGAGAGGCGACGAGCGGAACGCAGACCTGATAACTCGTGGCCCGGCGTTTCGATTCGTGAAAGCCACGGGCGAGCTGATGGAGCTCGACGTGGAATGTGACTTCCGCGTGCACCGCTTCGAGAGAGGTCACATTCTTCGCATCGTCGCTGGCAACCTCGACCATCTGCTGCCTCAGCGCGGCTCCTTCAACTTCTGGTCGGCGCCGAGCTTCGTGCCTTCCGACACCACCATCCGCCTCGGGGGCGAAGACGCTTCAGTGCTGGGGCTGCCGGTCTTCGTTGAAGCGTCGCAGTGAGGCGATCCGGGTACCACGATTTGGCCATCGCCCATCCGCCTCTGACAAGGGGAGATTGGATATGTGCAAGTGGCTGTGTCTCGCCGGTCTCTGTGCCCTTGTGAGGACGGCAGCAGCTCAACCGGCCGAGAGCGTGCTGG
This sequence comes from Armatimonadota bacterium, assembly GCA_030601885.1. Lineage (GTDB taxonomy): Bacteria > Armatimonadota > Zipacnadia > JAUWAU01 > JAUWAU01 > JAUWAU01. Next base: position 2,386 of record JAUWAU010000034.1, on the reverse strand, counting down.
AGAATGGGACGCTGCGCATCGTCATCCGCGGGGCCCTCGTCACCAGCCTGTACGACAAGCAGCGCGGTCGCGAGTACATCACGCCGGAGCCGGACGCGAGCGTGGGGCTGTTGCGCGTCCTGCTCGTGAAGGACGACAAGCCGGTCGGGGAAGTGGACGCGGTTCAGTTGAGGGTTGGGCCGGTCCAACGGCGGAATGATGCCGTCACCATAGCTTTCGAGGGAGCGCGAGTGAGGGCGGAAGTCCGAGTCGAGTTCTCCGGAGCGCCTGGGGAGGCCAGATGGGCCATCTCGGTGCAGCCCAAGGAGGCCGACGTGGCCGTGGGGCGCGTGGACTTCCCCGTTCTCCAGATGCGCAGACCTCTGGATGGCGCGGGGGATCAGTTCCTCGTGCCGGTTGCCGAGGGGAGGCTATTCACGCCTTCGCGCGCCTCACTGTGGCTGACGTACCCGACCGATATGGCCGCGCAAATGGTGGCCTACTACGGGCCGGGTGGCGGCTGCCTGCTGTGGGCCGATGACACTGAGGGAAGCGTCAAGAGCTTCGGGTTCCAGGCTCACGGGAGGCCGAGGATGGCGGTGCAGGTGCGGCACAGAATGCCGTACGTGCCCGCGAAGAGGTGGGAGCCGGCCTACCACGTCCGAACCACCTTCTGTGACGGCGCCTGGCAGGCCGCAGCCGACATATACCGCGCGTGGCAGAGCGGGCAGTTCTGGTGCAAGACCAAGCTCCGCGACCGCACGGACATCCCCCCTCTGCTTCACCACCCGCCGCTGTGCATTTCCTCGCAGTTGACCCGCGAGACCCTCGACGACCTGCCCGCACGCCTGGCAAGCTACCGAAAGCGCTTCGGCGTCCCCCTCATCTATCGCCCGCTCGGCTGGGAGAAGCACGACAACTGGGTCGGCATTGACTACTTCCCTCCGTCAGTCGGCGCCGGCCAGTTCCGCAGACTTGCCGAGCGGCTTCTGCGGGACGAGATGTACCTCTGCGGGTTCATCTCCGGGTACCACTGGACCTACGCCAGTGAGACAGCAACGGCGGAAGTGAACCGCCGACTGGCGCAGTACTTCGAGCAGCACCGCGGCCCGCAAGTGTGCGAATGAGGCCCCGACGGCGAGCTGGCCGAGCGCGTCGCCGAGGTACGACACCTGCGCAACGTCTGCCGTGGCACCGACTTCGGCAGGCAGTTCCTGCAGGAGACGTCTCGTCGCCTTCTCGACCTGGGCGTCACGTCCATCCATGACGACCAGGACCCCGGCCCCCGGCCCGACGGCATCGTCTCCTGCTTCGATCGCTCCCACGGCCACCCGGTCCCCTGCGGGACATGGTCAACCGGAGTCATGGTTCAGGCGTTCAACGAGATCAAGGCCGAGGCCTCCAGACGCGGAGCCAAGCACTTCCTGCTCACAAAAGAGTACGACGCCGAGCTGTTCAACATGATCCTGCACGGCTACCAGAACCGCAACTTCCACGATTCGGTCATCCCGCAGCTCGTGCCGCTGGTGCAGTACCTGAACCACGAGTATATCCCCGTCATCTTCGGATGGGTCACGGCGACGGACAAGTCCATCCGGAGTCTGGCAGCCATGTGCGTGTATGGTCAAGTGCCCTGTCTCGCCTTCTGGGGTGCTCCCGCCGAGCCGGTTGATGCTCTGCCGGAGGACGCCGCGGCGTTTCTGGACGACTACTTCGCGGCGATGGCGGGCCATGCGAAACGGTATCTGCTCTACGGCAAGATGCTCCGGCCGATGGTGTCGGACGTCCCCGAGGTGACGAAGGAGCAGAGACGCTGGAAGCGGCAAGTGTTCGATCCCCCTCGCCTACTTCGTCTCCCGCTCGTCATTCAGAGCGCCTGGGAGGACGAGGAAGGCGATGTAGGCGTATTCGCCGTGAGCTTATTGACGGAGGAGCTGCGAATAGCCTGTCCGGCCCCCGGCGACGGGCTATGGCGGGCGACGTACTACGTGGGTGGCACCAAGGCGGCCGCACACGATGTTGAGCCAGGCGTCGCTGCAGGCTGGACGCTGGCCCCCGGACGACTGCACAGCCTCGTTTTCTCTCGGAGGCGTCCGGAGTAGCGCGAGTCTCAAGCAGCAGCGCCATGCTCCCGTTGAATGACTGTGAGGGATGGCAATGAGACGAATACCCATTGTTGTGTCCGTAGGATTATGCGCGCTCATGTGCGCTGTTGTGTGCATGGGCCAGAACGACGACAGGGTGCTGGTATTGAAGAAGGGCGCGTCCGCGTCGGGGCCGGCTTACGAGGGCGGCAAGGTGCAGTTCCTCGACGTGTCGATCGCCGACCAGCTCGTGCACCTCGGCGACGCCAGTGAGCTGCCGCTGCGCCTGACCATCAAGTACAATGTGCTCGAGACGGCTCCGG
>JAUWAU010000067.1 GCA_030601885.1 Armatimonadota bacterium | reverse complement strand
GGACCCGTATGGCCCCCACGCCAGGGACCAGGCCGAGCGCGCGGCGTGGACGCTTGAGTTCGCCGAATCGGCGTTCGCACGGCCCGACTTCGTAGGCTGGCACATCTGCGGGATCATCGACACGTGGAAGACGATGCCCGGTAAGGCCGAGCGGCAGCACTCGGGGCTGATGACGCCGACGGGCGAGTTCTACCCCGAGATGGAGCAGGCGGTGCGGAACCTGTCGCGAAGACTCTATCAGATCGCGCTCGGCGAGTAGGCAAAGGAGAGGTCAGAATGGTCCTGGGAGGACGATCCACCGTGAACGGCTTCTTCACAGTCGGACAGAGCAAGGGCCGCTGGTGGTTCGTCACGCCGGACGGCAAGCCGTTCTGGTCGATCGGGATGAACCACATCGACTCGGCCACGCTGCGGTATGCTGAGTCGAACGGCGTGTGGGACCGCGAGTTCGGCAACAGCCAGGAACGGTGGCTGCGCGCGGTCGCCGAAGACCTGCGTGACTGGGGCTTCAACACGATCGGGTGGACGCAGGAAGTCGTCATCATCACCGACGGCTACCACCGCCACTCGCGGCCCTTCACCTTCGAGGAGTATCAGTGGGCCGGCATGCCCTACTGCCATCTGCTGCCCTTCACCGAGGCGCATCAGTGGCAGGTCGAGGTCCGCATGCCCGACCTGACGAGCCCCGACTTCGAGGAGTGGTGCGACTACGTGGCCCGCGACGAGTGCGCCCGCTTCCGCGATGATCCGAAGCTCATCGGCTACTTCTACTGCGACTGTCCGCAGTGGGTGCACACCTCGCCGGCCACCGAGTGGCGCGGGCCGCTGGTCGATCCCGGCCTGCTCGAGTCCGAAGCTGGACGCCGCGAGCTTGCGGCCATCGCCGAACGCTACTACCGGGTCACCCACGACGCCGTCCGCCGCTACGACCCGAACCACCTGATCCTGGGCGACCGGTGGGAGGCGAACGCCGCGCTGCCCGAGGAGGTAGTCCGCGCGGCGCTGCCCTACGTCGACGTGCTCAGCTTCCAGTGCTTCGGGCCTGTTGAGAACATAGCGACGAAGATGCGGCGCTGGGCCGACTTCGCAGGCCGGCCCGTCCTGCTGGCCGACGCGGCCGGGCACGTGCGTGCCCACGGCGATGACGGCTGGCCCGCGACGGCGGACCGCACGCAGGACGTCGACCACTACCGCCGGGTCATGGACGCGCTGTGGGAGATCCCGCAGTGCGTCGGATACCACCTCTGCGGCGCCTACCTGCGCAACAACGCACGCCGCTGCGGATTCCGCGACCGGACCAACAGCCGGATTGCCGAGACGGTCGCGGGCATTCGCGCTGTCAACACCGAGACACACCGGAGGCCGAGCCCGTGACACACACACTTGATTCGTACGGCGGCTGCACGGAACTGAAGGGTGAACCCACGGGCTGGTTCCACCTGGAGGAGCTCGGCGGGCGCACATGGTTCGTCACGCCCGAGGGCAACGCTTTGTTCCCAGTCGCGCTCAGCCACCTCTACACCGGCAACAGCCGGGAGACCGTGCGGCGGCTCTACGGCGGCGACCAGGCCGCGTGGATGGACGACTGGCTCGGCAGGACGCGCGCACTCGGGTTCAACTGCGCACTCGGCGGCGCGACGAGCAACTGCCGGAACTCCAACGGCTACGTGGACGTCGAGCGCGCGGAGGCCCTCTTCCGCCGCGAGTCGTTCCCGTACGCGGTCGGCCTCTTCCTGATCCCCCACCCCAACGAGCTGGCCGAGGGAGAGGAGCGCCCGGACATCTTCGCGCCCGCCTACCGGAAGTGGGCCGAGGAGATGATCGCCGACGTCTGCTCGCAGCATGCTGACAATCCGCTGGTGCTGGGTTACTACTACGGCTTCGGCTCCTTCATCAACCCGGAGAGCTGGATCGCCGCCCTGCCTCCGACCAACGGCGATGCTGACCTGCAGGACCGCATCCGCCACATGGCAGTCAGCCTCTACCGCATGGCCCACGACGCCGTGCGCCGCCATGACCCCAACCACCTTATCTTCGGCCCTTATGTCAAGGAGCAGTCCTTCAACCTGGAGACGTGGCAGGCCCTCGCGCCCTGGGTGGACACGCTGACGCCGCAGCACGTCAACCGCGACATCAGCTTCGCCGAGCAGCGGGCGGCGACGGGCCGGGCCGTGCTGGTCTCTGACGAGGTGACGGGCCACCTGCATGACGAGGCGCACCGGCACCTGCACGCCGTGAGGTCGTCCGAGGCCAAGGGCCGCATCTATGCCCTGCTGCTGGAGCGCCACCTGCGCGACCCGAGCGTGTGCGGCGTCAACTTCTGCGCGACCGTGCACGACCTCGACGACGGCCCGCTGACTGACCGCTGGGGCATGATGGAGGGCCTATACGACGGGGATGGCAATCCGAAGCCCGGCCTGGTGGACGCCGTGGCAGAGGCGAACAAGGGCGTCTACGAGCGCGCGGCGGAGGCGTACGGCGCGGATGAACTGGCCGAGCTGGACGCCCGCTTCTTCCGCACCTGGGACGAGGCCCACACCGGCCGACACTGAGGAGACGAGGCATAAAGGTCCTTCAATCCGTAGGTTCTGGGGTCGATTCTCAGCGCCATCGCCACCTATCTCCCGTCCTGCCAAAGTGTGAATCGCGGTCGTGAAGTGAGGCGGCTGGGGAGGCGGTCGAATAGTGCGGCACCCCTATACTGATCCGGGACTGAGGGCCCAGCGTTGCGGTGGTTGGAATTGGGCCTTGTCCCGGAGGCAAAGGGGTGTACGACGACATGCGATGGTGGGAAGAGATCCGTAGCCGCGTGCTTCGCCATGGGGTGAGCAAGCGGCAGATCATGCGTGAGACGGCGATCCACTGGACGACGTTGCAGAAGATCCTGACGAATGCAGAGCCGCCGGGATACCGTAGAGATCCAGACCGGCCCAAACCGAAGCCGGGGGGCGGGGGAGTAGATGGGACCCTCGCAGCCGGGTCTCAGTGCGGTGGGCGGCCCCGCAGTGCGGATGACGAAGATCGCCCCGTGCCTCTGCGCAACAGGTCCCCCGGCCACCGAGGCACGCCAGGCGCTCCGAACACGGCACTGGATGTGCCAAACGGCACATACGCAACGTATACTTACAGCGGAATTCCCGGAATCGGCGCTTGAGACGGCGGAAGGCACAGCCGAGGAAGGCGCGCAAGCATCGGGCCAAGAATTAAGTATGGTGTCCCCGGAATTCAGGGCGGGTAGGGACACCGCAGGGGGAGAGGTCTCGCCATGAGCGGCGCGTCGTTTCGGCCGACAAAGCTGTCGAGGTTGGTGCGAGCGGCTGGTCTCGTGGTGTTGCTCCTGCTGTCCGCTGGTCTCGTGGTGACACGGCTGAAGGGGGCGCTGCCAGGCTCTCCATTCGGCGGTCCGGCCACCTACTGGCTGGTCGGCATAGTCTCGGCTGTCTGCGTGGGAATGGCTGTGGCAGCTCCCGGGTTCAATTGGTGTGAGCGCTATGCCATGGTCATGCTGGGACTGTGCTGCGCGTTGTTCCTTTGGCTGCCTGTGTGCCCCCCCCTTGTTCTACATGGATTGGTCCTCGCAACGTTCGGGGTGTCCTTGGCAGGGCGGCGGAGCAGGGCGCGGTTGGGTAGGGCATCGCGCGCGGAGATGGCCACCCCCATCATGCTGGGCCGGAAATGGTGGGCGGTGGCTGCTGTTGTTGTTGTGGCACTGGAGGTTGGCGCCATCTACGCGCTGCTGGGCCCGGTCATAGTGCGGGAAGTACAAGCACAAGCGGTGTGGCAAAGCTCTCCTCAAACCGGCGTTGTGTTCGCGGTGGGTTTCGTTGTCGCCGCCCTCGGGCTGGCGGCGTTGTATTTGGCTGCCGGTCGTCGATAGCGGAGCGGAATCCCGGGGACATTCATGATAGGGACTTGCGAGGCTGTCAACTTCGACAGCCTCTGGGGCAAAGAGGAGATTTCCCGCCGCCAGTAGTTATCGTGCCGTCCCCGGTAGCGTGGATGGCGGTCACGTGCGCAACGAGCTTCTTGTCATCTCGGTCTAGATGTCCGCGGTCGAGCGCGACCAGACATTCATAAAGAACCCGCCTCATGGTATGTCGCACCACCAGCCGCCCCCGGCCGCGGCATCATCGTCCTCCGAACATGCGTTCCCCTCGGCGCAGTAGTCCCCCCGGCGTGTTTCCCAAAAGCAGCGCAAATCGATACAACCTTTAGGGCACCGAGAGCAACGAGAAGAACGCCACCACCACTGGCGACGTCGCCCCCCCGGCCGCGCTGACCTGGGCGGCACCGGCGCCCTCCGGCAACAGCCTGTCAGGTACCCGTCATGAATCTCGCGGGGATCCCCGTGCTGATTCTTGCGGAGTCGCGCCGCCCAAGGGATCAGTGTTGCCCGCCCTTTTCGCTCCGTCGCGCGAGGGCCGCCATAACCGTCCACAGAACCACCAGACCTACGCCGCTAGCCAACGACACCGGCCGAGCGAGCCACCATGCGAGGAGCAGCCAGAGGCAGGCCGTGAACCGCCATAGGCCCAGGCTCCCCCAGCGCCTCACCTTGGAGCGCCAAGGAGTGGTGGCGCACAGGGAGGCGACACCTGCCAGCACCACCGAGACGGCCCCGCCCACCGACCGCCAGGGGGCGTGGTAGGAGACAGCTCGCACGAGGAGTGCCAGCGCGTAGAGACCGACCGGGAACACCAAGGAGATGGAGAACAGTCCCGGGATCATCCTCCGGGCAAGGGCCCCACCCGACAACCGACCCGGGCGATCCGGCTGCCTTTCGCGTCGGACTGCCGCTCCACCCCTGCCTCGTCGAGGGGCAGTCAACGGCTGCTGGCACGCCGCCCACCACTCCCTAGCGGACCCCTTGCGGCCCGCCACGGCGTCCGCGATCTGCCACCATAGTGCCCTCCCAAACCTGAGCCACATCGGAAACACCGCAGTGGCCGCCAGTGCGAAGAAAGCGGCCGCAGCGAGCGGTGCCCATGCATCCGTCTCGCCCCAGAAGGTCCACGCGAAGGCAGCCAACCCGAGAACTATCGAGGCCCCCACCACTATGAACAACACGGCGGCTCCGGCCCAGCCCACGGCCGCCACCCCCAGGAGCACGACCAGCCCAACGCGGCAAAGCGGTCTCATGGTCTAGCCACCTCCGTGACCCTAATTCCGGGGGCAGCATACTTAATTATTGGCCCTTAAATTCCGGGAACAGCATACTTAATTCCTGACTCCTCGTGCTGCCGTGGCGGGGTGCGGTCCACTGGCGTGATCGCGGACCGTGTGCCCCCGATTAGCCTTGGGCACTCGCCCGCCTCGTGTATCCGACGGCACGGCCGCGCTGCGCTACGGCACCAGCACCGCCTTCAGCGCCCGCATGTTCTCTACGTCGTCGAATACGCGCTCCCAGTTTGACAGCGGCTCGCAGTGGGAAATGAGTGCCTCGGCGTTCACCTTCCCGCTCGCGATGAGGCTGATGGCGCGGTCCCAGCTCGTGTAACTCGTCGAGAGATTGAAGTAGATGTCGCACGCCTTGAAGATCGCCTTGTCCCACGCGAAGCGTATGTCGTCCCTGCCGGTCATTCCGACGGCGCTGATGCGGCCCTTCTTACGCACCATCTCGACGGCATCGTTGATGGCAGCCTCAGCGCCGGAGGCCTCCACCACGAGGTCGGCGCCGCGCCCCTCGGTCAGCTCAAGGCAGCGCTCCAGGGCGCTCTCCTCTGCCACGTTGACGACATGGTCGAGGCCGAGCTGCCGCGCTGTCTTGAGCCGCAGCTTCTCGTCAGCGGGCGTGCCGGCAATCATCACCGCCCGCGCTCCTTCGGCCCGGGCACACTGCGCCGCAAGCAGGCCGATGGGCCCGGGGCCGAGCACGACAACGAAGTCCTCAGCCTCAACCCGCGACCTCTCCAGCACGTCGTGCACCACGTTGGCCGTCGGCTCGACGAGGGCGGCCTGCTCGAAGCTCACATGGTCGGGGATGCCGTGCAGCAGCTTGGGCGGGTACTTGAGGTATTTGGTGAACGCTCCGTCGATGCCCCACCCGGGCGAGCGCTTCTCGGGGCAGATCTGAATGTGCCCCTGGCGACAGAGCCAGCAGACGCCGCAGGCCTTCGTGTGCGGCTCCCCCACCACTCGGTCTCCCACCTTCCACCCCTGCACCTCATCGCCCACTTCGCATATCTGCCCGGCGAACTCGTGTCCCAGCACGACGGGCGGCCAATAGGGAAAGCGGTCGTGTTTGACGTGGATGTCGGTGCCGCAGACGCCGGTGGCCTTGACCTCGATGAGTACCTCGTCGGGGGCGATCTGCGGCTCCGGCACGTCGCGGAGCTCCAGATTCCCCACGCCTTTAGCCGTCTTTACGAGAGCAAGCATGGTCGTTCCTCTTCACCCGCACTTTGATAGGGGTAGGAAGGAATTCCGGGCGCACCATACTCAATTCCTCGCTCATAGCCCCAAAGGGCGCCCGCCACCCCCTGCGTATTGACCCTCTCTTCTTCGCCCTTTCTCCTTCTTCCTTGCCGCACTCGCCACTGACCACACATCACTGCCCGCTCATTTCTCGGTGCACTCTGTGCTCTGTGTGGCCCTAAGCGTCGCCCCGATCACCGCCGCCAGCCGCTCGGGGTGGTCGGAGCCGATGAGGTACTGCTTGCCCTGTCGTGTTTGGAGCTTCACCCCGTGATGGCCGCTGAAGAAGTAGGCCTTCATCTCCCGGTTCCCGCGGATGCCCCAGCCGCCGAAGTCGCGCAGCGGCGAGAAGCTGTGCACTTCCGCCTCGGTAATGTCGTCCCTCTTCAGAGTCAGCAGCCGCAGGCCCAGGATGCCCATCCGCACCTGAACCCGGTCCGGACTGACGCCGACGCGCAGGCCGCCGTAGGGCAGTAGCAACCCCACGATTCCCACGAGGCACAGGATGGATACCCACCAGGCTTCGGCCAGCGACAGGACGACGCCGAGCAGCAGGGCGCCGGCGGACACCGCGATCACGGGAGCTATGTATCGCGGATTCTGCGTCTCCCAGTAGGCCCAGTGGTCGCCCGATGCGCTGCGCTCAGCGATCTCCGCTTCAAGCGCGCCAGTGTCTTCCGAGGTCACGTGCTCCGGCACAGGCGTGAACGGGCGCAGGCACTCGAGAACGGCAGCGAGGGCCACGGCCATCCCCGCCACGGGCAGAACGGTTGTCCACGGAATGGTGAAATGCGTTCCCCCGCCGGCCAACGTCCGGAGGTAGGCGAAACTCGTGCCGGCTATGAAGCCCACGAGCAGCTCGTCCAGCAGGCTGAACCAGTTGAACGATTTCCGATCCTCGTGACGGGCCCAGGCCTCGTCTCCGGCGATGGACAGCCCGACCCAGAACAGGGCCATGATGTAGACGCCGAGCAACTCCCACGGCGACCCCCAGCGATTGGGCTCGCCCGAGAGACTGAAGTGGACCGGCACGCGGTCGGGCAGCGGCCCCGCCTGAAGGAAGGCGACGAGCATGAGTACTACCAGCACGAGCGCCGGCAGATGCGTCCACAGCGGATGATGCAGTTTTGCCCTCATTTTCGGTCTCCTCTCTCCGTCTCGCGGCCCAGGAACTCTTTGACAAGCTTCAGGAAATCGGCCCGCGAGAGCCCCAGATGGAATGCGTCGGTGACGAGCTCCTGCAAGCGCCCCGCGAGTTGCGACTCGATGGACTCCCTGTCGGGCGGCGTCTCGCGCAGAGGGGCGATCTTGGCGCGCTGGCCGAGTCTCATGCGGATCACGCCCTGGTCGCGGAGCTTCTGGTAGGCGCGGTGCACGGTGTGGAGGTTCACATCCAGGCTGTCGGCCAGCTCCCGCACCGAGGGCAGCTCGTCGCCTGGGCTGAGATCGCCGGTCCGTATCTGGTCCTTGATGTCCGCGGCGATCTGAAGGTAGATGGGCCGCTGGTCCTCTTCGCTGATCGAAATGAGCATGTCCGGCACTCCGTTACATCTGTTATAGTAGTACTATAACACATAGACATAAGATTGTCAAGGGTTTTTTGCCTGGAAGCGGGGGCTGTCTGCTGATGCAAAGGCAGGAGCAGACTGAGCTGCTCTCCTACTGGAGAAAGGCGAAAGGCAACGACGGGCGAGGGACGACCCGCCCTACAATTACGGCAGGAGGGCAAAGGCAATCACGGCGGGCGACGGTCGCCGACGCGCCATAGCCGCTTTGGCGACGGCGCGAGCACCCGCCCTACAATCACGGCTAACGGCAACGGCCGCGAGTCACAGCTACTCAATGAAGGATCGCGGATGCGACTCCAGGTGCTCCAGGTACTCGCCCAGGTGCTCCACGGCGGGAAGGAGGGCCTCGGCGATCTCGTCCAGCACCTCGATCCCCACATCAGGATCGATGCCGGCGCGGGGCGGGATGTGCTGCATCTCGTCGGAGTAATGGAAGCCGACGGCGCCGAAGCGCTGCAGCTTCTGCAGCGGCTCGGGCAGCTCTCCGGCGGGCACGTCCTCGAGGGCGGTGATGTCGGGGATCGCATCCCCCTTGCCGAGGAGCTTCATGGCGCCATAAGCGAGCATGGCCTCGATATGCGCCCCGTCGGCGTCGGGCAGACGCTGCCGCGCCTTCTCCCCGGCGTGCGCCCAGGCGTTGAGGAACATGGCGGGGATGTTCTCCTCCTCGAACAGCGTCCGGACGGCGGTGCCGACGATCATGCTGTTGGGGCCGTGGATGCTCACGATGAAGATGCGCTTGAAGCCCTGCCGCCAGAGCGCGCGGACGATGTCCATGAGCACCTGCACCTGCGTGCGGATGGGAATGGAGACCGATCCCGGGAAGGCGCTCGTCCCGCCGCTGAAGTTGTAGGGAAGCGGCGGGAGCGCCACGCCGCCGCTCTTCTCGGCCAGGAGCTTCGCCACGGCCGATGCGACATAATAGTCGCAGCCCAGCGGCACGTGGGGCCCGTGCCCTTCGATGGGGCCCGTGGGGATGAAGGCAGCATCGCACTGGCTGAGGCGTTCCTTGGCCTCGCGCCACGTCATCTCGTCGAGCCAGACCTTGGGCATGGTGGAGCCTCCTTTGCGATCGCGTGCCTCTTTCACCGATGCGCGCCGGGCACCTTCTGCGAAGCGATGGGGCAGGTATGCTGAGCGCCCAAGTGGAACGCAGGCACGATCGCCGGGGGATTATCCCCAACAACTCCTGCCGGATTGGTCTCACCACGGAGGGGAAGCAGTCGCATGCACTGGACAGTCTTTGCTCTTGCCGGCATCGCCGCACTCGCGGCCATCGCACCGGGGCCCGACTACCCGGAACCGAAGCTCAGTTACTCCGACATTGACGCCATCCTGGCAAAGCACGGTCCTCTCGAGTACAGCGCCGACGCCGGCATTCTCGAGACGGATAGAGCCCGCGCACTCATGGCCATCGACCGACACATCGCCCACGATGGCCCGTTGAGCGACCCCCTCGCGGCCTTCTACCGCGGGCGCATAGACAACGCGCTCGATGCGATAGAGCAAGTCCCGGCGCCCGACGAGGGCGTCATGATCTGGAAAATGTACTCGTCCGGGTTCGTCCTGAGTGCCAAAGGCATCTGCTTCTCGGTTGATGTCGTCGAGGGCCCGGTGCAAGGCGAGTTGGCGACGGCGGAGCAGATGAACGCCCGCACGGAGCCCATGATGGCCGGGGGCGGACGGCGGGTGCATCAGGTGAAGCTGTACTGGACACCGGAGCAGCGGCGCAAGTTCGCCCGGCTCATTGACGCCCACTTCGTCACCCACCGCCACTACGATCACGCCAGCTTCACGCTCATCCGAGAACTGCTTGCGGCGGGCAAGATCGTCGTGGGACCAAGGGATCTCAAGGAACTATACGTGAACGCCGACATGCCGAATGCTGAGAACATCGTGCTCGCGGATTTCGCGCAGCCGAACACCATCGCCGGTGTGCAGGTGCTCGTCTTTCCGGGCTTCCAGGACCGCTACCGGATCGAGGAGGTCGATGGTGAGCGGCGCTGGGTGTGGAACGAGAATCCACCGATGAACAACGTGTACGTCTTCAGAGCGGGCGGGCTCAGCATCATGCACAACGGCGACTGTCGCGGGTACGATCAGGAATTCTACCCGTGGCTGGTGGGGCTGATGCACACCGAGTGGCAGCCGGACGTGTGCCTGCTCATCGAGTACTTCCGCGACGCGCGCAAGACGGTGCAGAATCTCTACGACCCGTTCATCATTCCCTGTCACGAGCTGGAGTTAGGCCACGTGCGGATCGATGACGCGGGCGAGATGCAGCTCCACGTCTCGGGCTACACTCATCGCCTCCATGGATACGCGGAGCGCATCCGGGAGGGCAGGGCCGCCGTCATGACGTGGGGCGAGAGGCTCCTTGTGCGCCCGGGCAGGCCGCCGACGAAAGAATGACTTCCTGGAGCGTCGGCAAAACGTTGACAACACGGCAGGGGAAAGCCCAAACGGCGGCGAACTTGGCACAACTCAGGTGCTGGGCGGCATGGTTGATGGTTCATGGTCGGTAGTTAATGCCTGGCCCGCGCTTCCGTGAACATCAACCATAAACCATTAACCATTCGTGTGACAAGGGAGGACCGTTTCTCATGGAGACGACGAAGATCATTCTGCCCGAGAAAGAGATCCCGCAGCGCTGGTACAACATTAACCCCGATCTGCCGGCGCCTCTGGCTCCGCCGATACATCCGGGAACGGGCCAGCCCATTGGCCCCGACGACCTGGCCCCGATATTCCCCATGGAGCTGATCAAACAGGAAGTGAGCATGGAGCCGTGGATCGAGATCCCCGACGAGGTGCTGCGGGTGTATCGCCTCTGGCGCCCCTCACCGCTGTATCGCGCTCACCAACTCGAGGAGCACCTCGGGACGCCGGCGCGCATCTACTACAAGAACGAGAGCTTCAGCCCGCCCGGCAGCCACAAGCCGAACACGGCCGTCGCGCAGGCGTATTACAACAAGCAGGAGGGAGTCACGCGCATCGCCACCGAGACGGGCGCGGGCCAGTGGGGCAGCGCGCTGGCCTTCGGCTGCGGCCTGTTCGGGCTCGACTGCACGGTGTACATGGTGCGCGTGAGCTACGAGCAGAAGCCGTACCGGCGCATTCTCATGGAGACCTGGGGCGCCGAAGTGTTCCCATCGCCGACGGACAAGACGAATTCGGGCCGGTCGATCTTGGAAAAGGACCCCGACACGTCCGGCAGCCTCGGCATCGCCATCTCGGAGGCGGTCGAGGACGCCGCCACGCACGATGACACCAAGTACTCGCTCGGCAGCGTGCTCAACCACGTACTGCTGCACCAGACCATCGTCGGCCTGGAGATCAAGGAGCAGCTCAAGCTAGCGGGCGATGAGGCGAACATGATCATCGGCTGCGTCGGCGGAGGTTCGAACTTCGCCGGCGCCGCGTTCCCCTTCGTCAAGGACAAGCTCGACGGCAAGGACATCGACATCATCGCCTGCGAGCCGACCGCGTGCCCGACCCTCACGCGCGGCGCATACCGGTATGACTTCGGCGACACCGCGCAGCTCACGCCGCTGCTAAAGATGTACACGCTGGGCCATAGCTTCGTGCCGCCGCCCATCCACGCCGGCGGGCTGCGCTACCACGGCGATGCGCCGCTGATGTGCCTCCTGGTGAATCAGGGCGTGATCGAGGCCCGGGCCTTCCACCAGAACCCCACCTTCGAGGCGGCAGTGACCTTCGCCCGCACCGAGGGCTTCCTGCCGGCGCCCGAGACGGCGCACTGCATCCTTGCCACCATCGACGAGGCGCTGAAGTGCAAGGAGACGGGCGAGGAGAAGTGTATCGTGATCGCCTACAGTGGGCACGGGTTCTTCGACCTGGGAGCCTACGAGCAGTATCTTGGCAACCAGCTCGAGGACTACGAGTATCCGCAGGAGATGATCGAAGAGGCGCTCAAGGCCGTTCCCGAGGTGGCCGAGTAATCCCGCCAGTACGCAGCGTTGGAAGGTTCACGACCGCGCCCCCGGCACCACATTCGCCGGGGGCGCGTTCTGTGTGTCACCGATAGCAAAGGCCAACACGCGAAAACGTTTTCCTCGACGTTCCGCTCAGACCACCCACTCCCGCAGCCACGCGTACTCGGGCGGGATGTGGCGATCGACAACGCGGGCGCAGGTGGCGAGGGCGCGTTTCTCGGACGCCGTCAGCTTCTCTCCGGCTGCCTTGACGTTCTCCAGGACCTCCTCGACCCGGTTTACTCCTGGAGCAACTGTTGAGACCACGGGATTGGCCAGGATGAACTTCAGATTCGCGATAGTCACGCTCTGGCCCTCGCCCACCTCGAGGCCGGCGATGGCCTCCTGCGCCTTGAAGAGCGACCCCCCGGCGAAGGGCTTGATGACGATGACGCCCACGTCGTGCTGCTTGGCAAGCGGGAACAGCTCCTCGGCCGCCTTCTGCTGCATGTAGTTGTAGGGCATCATGATGAGGTCCAGCGGCAGCACCTCGATAGCCTGCATCATGTACTCCTCGACGTGCCCCGAGATACCGAAGTACCGCGTCTTGCCGGCATTTCGGAGCTCCTCGAACACCTCGTAGACGGCCCTCACTTCGTCGTGGCTCATGCCCGGCATGCGCTTGGAGTTAGGGTTGCGGTTATCCCGGGGCGTGGGCCGATACACCTCGACGAAGTCCGTGTGCAGCAGCTTCAGGCTCAAATCGAACCGACGCCGGGCTGCCTCCTGCAGCTCCTTGAAGCTCTGCTCGGTCGTCTTCCAGAAGTCGCAGGCGATGTAGCACTGGCCCCGCGCGCGGAGCTCCGTCAGCGCCTTGCCCAGCGCTTCGGCCTCGCGATCGTAGGTCGTGTCGAAGTAGTTGATGCCCGCCTCCAGCGCTGCGGCGACCTGCCGGGTACGCTCGCGCTGGTACTCGATCGTCCCCTCGGCGGCCTGCTTCTCCATGCTGTAGTGGTGCCCGCCCATGGCGATCTCCGACACCATGAGGCCCGTCTTGCCCAGCCGCCGGTAGCGCATCTTCTCCGGCTTCTGCAGCGGCGGTTGGGCACCACTCGCCTGGGCCGCGGCCAGTCCTGACGCGAACACGCCGACCGAGACATCCCGCATGAACCGTCGGCGCGTCAGCGCCGTCCGCCGGGCTTCGTCAATTGGCTGAGCGCTTCTCTCATCGCGACTCGTCGCACCACTGCTCATGGTCCGTGCTCCCCTTGGTTACGATCTCTGCCCGTTGCATGATCCGGCATTCGCGTCCCGTAGGCTCATATAACCTGACTTCACGTAGAATGACAAGCGTGCCCCGCCGCTGATCCTCCATGGCGGCCCCGACAGTCCCGTCCAGCGGGCTCTGGGCTCAGCGAATGCTCCAGCCACGCGTAGGCCCGCTGCTGAGCCACCGGGGGAAAGGCATGTCCCTGATCATGATTGAACAAGCCGATCCGATCCCCGGCACCGAGCAACCCGTATGCGGGCAGCACTGCCTCGATGAACGGCCAACTGCGCGCCCCGTCAGCCGAGTCGCCGCCGATGAGCAAGAAGGCGCGCGGCGCTATCAGCGCGAGTACCTCGTGATGCTCGCGAGGAAAGCCCGGCTCGCGGATGGGTCTGCCGAGGTAATAGTCGGCGTCCCAGTTGGAGAATGCCAGCCCGATGCCGCCCTCACTGCTCACCGTCGCCCGAAAGCGCTCATCGAAGGCCGCGGCGTACAGGGCCTCCTTGGCGCCGAGCGAATGGCCAATGCAGCCGAGGCAATCCATATCAACGAAGGGGAGCGTCGCCAGGTAGTCGGCCGCACGCGAGGCGTCGAAGGCCATCTTGCCCATTCCGCGCCAGCCGGGATGGCGGGCGGCGAGCTCCAAGACGGCATCAGCCCACGTGTGGCCGCCAGAGTAGTCGTAGATGAAGCAGCGCGGGCAGATGGCGACGAAGCCGCGCTGAGCGAGATGCAGGCCGATGTGCTTGTCCGCGGGTCCTTCGAGGCCCGCAGGCTGCCTGATGGTGTAGTCCACCGTCGAGTGGAGCACTACCACGCCCGGCAGCTTGCCATTTGGCTCTGCCGGGTGCAGGAGGTACGCCTCGGCAGTGCAGCCCGGTTCCACCTGGTAGCGCACGAGCTTGCGGAGAACGTCGCCGACGCGTTCCGTGGAGAGTACCTCGGACCGCAGTTGGCAGCGCTGCTCTGGGAACGGCCCCAGATACTCGAGCCACAGCCTGCATAGCTCCGCGCGCCGCCGTGCCCAGCCTTCCGCAGTCGTGATAGGCTTGCCCGCCTCATCCACCATCAGCGGCGGCAGCTTCGGTGCATCGTCCGGCAGCACGGCCGGTGGCTTCTGCACCTCCGATAGCCACGGAATCTCAGCGCATGACATCGTTGGCCACAATAGCAGAACAGTGATGCCGGCGGCAGCCAGGCACGCGTACACGTTGCCCTCCCTCACGCACAGCGCCGGACTTACATTCCACCAAGCGGGCCGGCAGGCCTTTGCGGCGTTGGCCAGGGCGGACAACTACTGGAGCCGTCGTCTGGGCTCCGCTCGATCCGATTCGAGGGGGGGCCCCTCGCGTACCGCAAAGAAATGAGGGCCGGACGTCAGCCCGGCCCCCTCGTAAGCAGTTCTCCATGGCCCTTTGGGCCACCCGGAAACGATGAAGATGGGCCCGGCGGGGAGCTGGGGGCCGCCGGAGCAAGCTGCTCCGGCTACAACGGGTGGGCCGACGGGCCGAATCTTCGAGGCAGCTCTCCATGGCCCACTGGGCCACCCGGAAACGATGAAGATGGGCCCGGCGGGGAGCTGGGGCCGCCGGAGCAAGCTGCTCCGGCTACAACGGGTGGGCCGACGGGCCGAATCTTCGAGGCAGCTCAGGTCGGAATGCAGGCTGCCGACGGTTTCGCCGGCCATCATGGTCTGCGACGAAGGACGCCACGTCGCAACATCGGCCTGAACGTCCTTAGCACCGGCTCCACTCCAGTGACGTAGTAGCCGTACTTGGCGTACGTACGAATGTAGTCGTAGCTGAGGTACAGATAGCCGCTCTGGCCGTACCCGGTGCCCCAGGAGTTCTTCACGATGAAGTACTCTGCCGGGCGGTCGTATCCGACAACCAGCATGGCATGGCCCCCGGCCGAGGGGAGCGGCTGACCGCCCGGGCCAAGCTGCACGTCAATAGTGCCCGCCAAGTTCCCGCTCCAGCCGGCCACGTGCGTCCCGAAGATGATGTCCTTCCCGCTGTGGAGGATGGACTCCAGATACTTGGGATTGTTGATGTAGGTGCCGCTGTCCGTGGTCAATTCGTCATTTCGCCAGATCATCTGGCAGGTCTTTATCTTGTGCCGCGCATTGTCCTCGGCTGCGTCAGGGCGATGCCCATTGGGGTTGCTGATGGGGCAGCCGAGCCCGCCGTAATTCACATAGCCCCAGTTTGTCTCCTTACACACGGCGTGGTTCTTCAGGTAGTCTGCCGAGTTCGTCGTCTTCAGGCCGTAGTTATAGCAACACGTCCGGCCCTCCTGCCGCATATAAATGTGGTAGGCATCCTGCTCCGACAAGTCCAGCGTCGTGCTCCCGTATGCGACCTCGAGGCCCGCCATAGACGCGAAGGCCACACACGTTCCCCGGTTCTGCTGGTCCCTGATGGGCGTCTGGTTGCTGCGATGATCCAGGGTGTCCGGTGGCAACAACGGCCTCAGCTTCCCCACGACGGTGAGGTTCAGGTGCAGCCTATAGGCCCGCATGGCCGTCGGCAGCCTCATCGATGCGCTCAACTGCCGCCTTGTGGGCTGACCTTCCATCGTCGTCAGCGGCATCAGCATGACTTCCCTGTCTCCCGCCAGCCGCAGATGAGGGATGTTGTTTCGCATGAAGTAGCTCCGCGCCAATACCTGGACGTTCGCCGCCTGCTTTGTCCGAAGCGCCTCGGCGCGCGCCGCCGGCAACGTGATGCGCAGCTCCTCCATCCCCGGTATCACCAGCCCCGTTTGTATCGCGCGTACCTGCAGCCGCGGCGTCCGTCTCATAGTCGCCTGCCCAAGCGCCAAGCTGGCCAACACGCACACCAGTAGCAGAATCGCTCCCACACCGAGGAACCATCGCCGGCTTGGATACTTCACCATGCTGCTTCCCTCCTGTTGTTGCGGCTAGCTTTTCCCGCTTTCGACGACTACGACATACTCCCACGTCTGCAACTGCTTGCCCTCCGCATCGCGCAGAGCCACCGTCACTGTAGCCCTGCCCGCGGCGACAGCCTTGAAGTAGAACGAAGAGTGAAACGCCCCTTCGCCCTCCGGCGGCAGGCTCCCGATGGTCTGCAGGAAGCGCCCCTTCACGCCGACCTTGAATGTCTTCCCCAAATGCATCGGGATGACCGGCAGCATCTCCGACTCTATCTGCACCACATCTCCCACCTTGACCCGGATCTCTACCGTGTGCCCGGGGGCCACAATCCAGGCCGTCTGCCGCCGTAACGTGGGCTTGTCCGCGCTCAGCACCAAGCTGACGAACACGGCGCACATGACCAAGACAATGGCAATTGATCTGACCGCAACCATTTCCATGCCCCCTTTTTCCAGCGCTTTCCGGCCGGCCTACGCGAGGATGACCACAGACGCACCGTCGATTCGCCTTCCCAGAGCCCACGACCTGCCCGGCAACTCTTCCCTCCCATATGCACCCAGTACTTATACCCTATCGCAACCGTACCATGCGGTCGGGCCGTCGGCTGTGGTTTTGCCAACGCTCTGCAGAGCCCTTTCGAGAGTCGGGCGCAGAAGGGGGAGAAGGAGGGCTGTTGAAAAACCCAGGCGCCGCCGGCTCGTCGTCTGGCCACCGGCCGCCCACCGCGTAGGTCGGCCTTTCCAGGCCGACATCGCGGGCTGGAAGGGACTCCGCCGAAGCGCTTCGTCGGCGAAGGCGCGGCTACGTCCCTCGCGCGAAGGCGGAAGCCCGCGCTACGCGAACGGGCGTGTGGCCTGAGTTTCTCAACAGCCCCGAAGGTCCTTCGATTACTCAGAGACGATTCTGGCATCGGGAGGTTCGTAGGGCAGGCCGCGGGAAAAGGTCCCTCGTCGAGAGGCTGGTGCGGCCAGAACCGGCCTATCCGAGGAGGTGCATGCATCACATGTTCAGCTCTCCCGTAGGGCCGAGCGCCTATATCACTGCAATGACTATCCTCGCCGTGCTTTTCGCCGTTTCCCTGCCCGGCGCGACGGCGGCGGCAAGGGGGCCGCGCACGATCACCGTCGGGCATCGAGACGCCGATGTTGTCGGCAACGACAGCTTCGCCCTGCAGAAGGCGGCGGATCGGCTCGCCGAGGATGGCGGCACTCTCATTATCAAGAGCGGCACCTACACGATGTACAACTCGCTCAGCGTGCCCAGCAACGTCACCGTGCGCGGCGAGGATCCGCCCCCGGTGCTCGTGAAATGCGACGGCTTCGAGACGAAGCTGGTGACGGATTGCGGATACGGCCTGGACAGCGCCGTCGTCGAGGACGCCTCGGGGCTCCGGGTCGGGATGGGCGTCAGCTTCCTGGACGACGGCAACCGCTCTGGCTGGGCAGTGAATGTCCGCACCATAACGGCCATCAAGGGCAATCACCTCACCATCGACAGGCTGACGAACCGGGACTACATCGTCACGCGCAATGCCTTCATCCGCAGCGCGTTTCCCATCGTCTGCGGCCTGGAAGCGGAAAACGTGCGGCTGGAGAACCTCATCGTGGACGGCAACAAGGAGAAGAACGGCGCCCTCAACGGCTGCCGCGGCGGGGCCATCTACTTCTGGAAGTCGCGCAACTGCCACGTGGTGAACTGCGTCGCCCGCAACTTCAACGGCGACGGCATCAGCTTCCAGGTGAGCCCGGGCGTCACCGTCGAAGCGTGTGAGTCATACGGCAACGCGGCGCTCGGCGTGCACCCGGGCTCGGGTTCGCATCACTGCGCTGTCACAGGCTGCCGCATCCACGACAACGGCACCGACGGCCTGTTCCTGTGCTGGCGCGTGCAGCACAGCCGGTTCGCCGATAACGAGACTCGTAACAACGGTCGCTACGGCATTTCCATCGGGCACAAAGACACCGACAATCTGTTTGTGAACAACACGGTGACCGGGAACGCGCAGCACGGCGTGTGCTTCCGCAAAGAGACCGAAGCCAACGCCGGGCACCGCAACACGTTCCGGAACAACACCATCACCGACAACGGGACATCGGGCGAAGGCTGCGGGGTGTACATCAACGGGATCACGCACGACATCACGCTCGTCAACAACGTCATCGCCGACACACGCGACGCAGACGCAAAGACGCAGCACTACGCCGTGTGGATCACGCCGGACACCGACGGCATCCGGATAGATGGCAACGATTTGCGCGGCAACAAGGAGGGCGCGATCCACAACGAGTCCGCCGGGGAACGGAACTCGATCAAGAAGAACAAGACCTAAGAGTCTGTTGTAATGACATGAAAGGCTGCCTCCGGATCTGCTACAATGTGGGAGCGGATCCACCAGTGCAGCAACAGGAGGCAGCCATGGACGATAGTGTAGCAGTTTTCCCGATGGACATCCACAAGCGATTCAGTGTGGCGACGC
>JAUWAU010000044.1 GCA_030601885.1 Armatimonadota bacterium | reverse complement strand
TCTGACTCAGGCACTGCTGGACGGACCCGGCAAGCTTGGTGCCTGGCTGCGCACGGGCCAATTCCCTGAGCCTGTGCACACCCTCCGGTCCTCGCCCCACCCGCCAGTAGGACTCCAGCGTGAGGCGCACGGTATGCGTCCTGGCTATCGACGGGCAACCTGCCACGTACTGGTGGAACGTCCGTATGACCTCCTCATAGTGCTTGAGGCTATAGAAAAGCGCAGCGATGCGCACAGAGACGAGACCTGGGAGTTCCGAGTCCGGGGGCGCTCGTGATAGCGCGTCATCAGCGATGGCCAGAGCGTTCTGACCGTCCCCAGCGGACCGGAAGAGCATGGAGGCCGTCCACACGTAGACTGTTGTCATATGCTCGTCCCCCCACTCAGCCACTCGCCCATAGTCTGCCCATATCTCACGAGTCACGAGATCCTGTGGGTACTGCCCCCTCCTCGCCGCCACAATGCCGCAGTACGCCCTCTGGTTCAGTGCCTCGAAGGCTACCCGAGTGCCCGGCCGAATCCGAGCGATGGCCACCAGCAGAGAGGATGCCACGCGGCCGTATCCGCGGGAGTACAAGGGCGGGGCGAGGAAGTCCACCACGAGGTTCGTTGTAAGCGCGAGCCACGCCAGCAAGCCAGCCGCCACAAGTACTGGACACACGACTATAGAGGCCCGCCGCGCTCCTTTCAGTTTGGTGCCCATGGCCATGCCTCGCCGCTTTGTCGCCTCACCGCCAGGCAGCCTAAACGGTGTGCTGACGGGCGCGTCGTCGGCCTATTGGGGGTGGGGCTCCCACTGGGCGGGTACGCCTCCATCTCCGGCCACGGTCATCGCCCGAGCAATCGCACCCCCACGTCACTACTTGGAATTCCGGGGACGCCATACTTAATTCGTGCTCCGCAATCCTTGCTCGCCGGCTTCCCGGCGGACCTTGTCGAATTGGGGACGGCGCCAACGGCCCGCGGCTGTCGGCTTGACCTTTACTATTGACCCTTTGCCCTTTACCCTTGGCCCTGCCTCGTGCCAGTTGCGGCTGTTGTAAGTATACGTCGTGTATGTGCCATTTGGCAAGTCCCGGGAGAGGCAGGGAAAAGGGGTAAAGGGAAAGGGAGAAGACGGCCAGAGGATCACGACCACAGGGGCGAGCGCCTGGCTTCACGTCTGGCTTTGACTGTGCCGTCGCCTTCCTTTCCCTTTACCTTTTTCCCTTATCCCTGCTTCACCGTCATGTGCGTCCGCAGTCCCGCGTCGTTGTACTGGTACGCCACCGTCTTGGCGTCGGGATTCTTGAGGGGCACGGGAGCATCCACTGGGCGTGGGGCAGTGCCTGTGGACAACGCTTGGGGGCAGAGCACAGGAGGAGGAAGCAAGTGGCGACGTGGGGGACGCGGCTGCCTGGAGCATCAATAATTTAGTAAGGTGCCCCCAGAATTTATAGCCTTAGTTCCTTGCCGGCTCTCCTCCGTGGACGCTTATCACCCAGATGGCGGTGTCCTTCGGCATCGCGACGCACGCTACGCGCCCCGAGTCTGGCGACCAAACAGGCCCACGCAGGCTTTGCTCTGCAAACACCCTCTCCGTGCGGGTCGCCAAATCCATGAGCCCGACGTGGAATTCTTTGCCTTTCCCCTCACCCGCGTACCTCGTGTAAGCGATCCGCGCGCCGTCTGGCGCCCAAGCCGCCTCCTTGTCGCTGGGTCCAGCCGTCAGCGTGTGCAGCTCCCCCGTCGCCGCGTCTACTCGGAAGACCCGGGCGCCCCCCACGGCTGTCCGGAAAGCCAGCGCAAGGGCCTTGCCGTCGGGCGACCATGGAGCTGAAGCCCCGAGGGCACTGGGGGCCACCTTGAGCGTACCGATTGTCCTGTCTCGCCCGCCCACCCAGTCGAGGAGGTGCAGCTTGCGGTCCTCGTCCACATAGGCGAGCATGCGGCCGTCGGGAGACCAGTGCCCGCTAGGTATCACGGGATACTTGCCCACGATGGTCTCCCGTTGGCTCTTCAGGTCAAGCACTCTGATGGCGCGGGGAAAGGGCCTCACGTACAGCAGTCTTCCACCGTCGGGCGACCACCTGATACCCTCCCCGGCGTTAGGCAGGCGCGTCCGGGACCCGGTCTGCAGATCGGTAATCTCGATGGGGCCGAGCTCGCCGTTATCGATGGAACAATAGGCCATTCGCCTCCCATCAGGCGAGAGGGCTGGTTCCATTCCTCGCGCTACCTCGCGCTGTTGGCCCGTGCGGAGGTCTAGCCGCCGGATCTCGCTCGACGCCTGCCCCGCTCTCAAAACCGTCCTTTCGAAGTACAGCACACGCCCAGCGGTGCCCCAGATGGGAAAACAATCCTCCGCCCCCTCTCCCGGATCCGTGACCCTTGCGTATCGGGCCGTCGCATCCATGGGCACTGGCGTCTCTGGCCCGCGCCCGGGACGGCAGCTACACCATGGGCAGACGGCGACCAACCCGACAAGCAGCAGCGCTCTGGTCAGCGCCTCGCGCGGTGCTGCCGCGGCGTTCCGCGCCACTGGCGACACGGGCTTCGCCCACCGAAACGCTCTCAGAAGCGATCGCACAACTCGTCCCACTCAGGCGGGCCCCCTTCCCCGTGGTCGGTGCAGCACCTGAGCACGCACAGGTTCACCCCGAGGTCGCCCCAGTCCCCAGCCGTGCAGCAGAGCAGACAGGAGGGAAGCCTTGGGCAGCTCTTCGTGCAGTCGATGGCACCGCACGGAATTCCGGGGACGCCATACTTAATTCCTGCTCCGCAATCCTTGCTCGCCGGCTTCCCGGCGGGCCTTGTCGAATTGGGGACGGCGCCAACGGCCCGCGGCTGTCGGCTTGACGTTTACTATTGACCCTTTGCCCTTTACCCTTGGCCCTGCCTCGTGCCAGTTGCGACTCTTGTAAGTATACGTTGTATATGTGCCATTTGGCAAGTCCCGGGAGAGGCAGGGAAAAGGGAGAAGACGGCCAGAGGATCACGACCACAGGGGCGAGCGCCTGGCTTCAGGTGTGGCTTTGACTGTGCCGTCGCCTTCTTTTCCCTTTACCTTTTTCCCTTATCCCTGCCTCACCGTCATCTGCGTCCGCAGCCCGACGTCGTTGTACTGGTACACCACCGTCCTGGCGCCGGGATTCTTGAGGGGCACGGGAGCATCCACTGGGCGTGGGGCAGTCCCTGTGGACAACGCTTGGGGGCAGAGCACAGGAGGAGGAGGAAGCAAGTGGCGACGTGGGGGACGCGGCTGCCTGGAGCATCAATAATTTAGTAAGGCGTCCCCAGAATTCCATCAGCCAACGTACGCATAGTCTCGCGCCACCAGCCCTTCTTCCTTCATGGCCGCCCAGAACTTGCTCGGGATCTCGGCCTGCACGGCGGCGACGTTCTGCTGCACGCGGGACGGCTTGCTGGTGTTGAGCGCGATGCTCACCACGCCCGGAACCGACATGCTGAACTGAACGCACGCTTCGGCGGGTAACACGTCGAACCGCTCGCACACCGCGAAGAACCGTTCGCGCCACTCGAACAGCTCCTTGTCCGCCTCATCGCCGGGGCTGACCTCACGGTAATCGAAAAAGCTCCCTCCGGTGAGGAATCCCGCGTGGAAGACCGCTGAATTGATGATCGCGATCCCCCTGGAGGCCAGCTCGCCGATGAACGACAACAGCTCCGGCGGATGGCGCATGACCGTCAGGCTGCAGGCGAACATCACCCAGTCCAGCTCGACGGCGTCGGCCAACTCGCGGATCGCGCGCCAGTCCTTGGCGCCAACGCCGACGGCCTTCGCGCGCCCCTGGGCTTTCAGTTCGCCCAGAGCGCGGTAGGCGCCGACTATGTCCTCAAACCGCGCTTTGCGCTCGTCGTCCGAGGCCGCCTGGGCGAGGTATTCGTCCGGGTCGTGGACCGACACGATCTCCGGCGCGTAGTCGCCGCCCAGGAGCTCGCACCCCTGCTCAAAGCACTCCAGAATTCCCCCGTAGCTGATTCTCTGCTCGGCGTCGTGCTCCAAGTCGGCCCAGACCCCCGGTTCAAACGTCGGCTCCGGCGTGCGCAGTGGAGCGCGCACCCAGCCGAGCTTGTTGCTGATCACCGCCTGCTCCGACGCGACGCTCAGCTCGCGCAGCCCCCTGCCGATCACCTCCAGCGCCAGCCCGGCGCCGTACTTGCCGGCCGAGTCGAGCGTTACCGGCGGCTCGACCCACTTGAACCACTCCCGCATGATGGCCAGTTTCGTGTCCCAGGGCAGGGCCTGGTACAGATTGCCCAGGCAACTGGTGCCGAAGATGATGGGCGGGACCTCAAGTCCGGTCTTGCCGAATGCCGCTCGCGTTGCCAGGCGTTGCACTGTGCGTTCTTCTCCGGGAAAATGGGGACAGTGGGGCTGTTGAAAAACCCAGGCCACACACCGGTTCGCGTAGCGCGGGCTTCCGCCTTCGCGGAGGACATAGCTTCGGCGGAGTCCCTTCCAGCCCGCGATGTCGGCCTGGAAAGGCCGACCTACGCGGTGGGGGGCTGGTGGCCAGACGAGGAGCCGCCGGGGCCCGGGTTTTTCAACAGCCCCACAGTCACCTATTTCGCGACGTGTCTCTCGCAGCCGCTTCTAGTGACGCGGATACAACGCCGCCTCTTTGCCGTTTCCGTGGCATATCCACGAAGTAGGTGACTGTCCCCATTTTATTAGGAGCATACACCCCATGACTGTTTCTCGCCAGCCTTTTACACACAATAGCGCACACTGCCAGAGACCACAAGAAGCTTGACAAGCATTACTGCTTCGTGTTACACTTTTGTTAAGGAATTGTGATGGCGGTTCGAAACTTGGCGCGATGGGGCGAGGCAGGACACCGGGAGAAAGCTTCCGGGAGGGTCATTGTGGCGCGCCGCTTGCAGAGCGAGCGCGAGGCGGTCTTCCGGCCGAAATGATGTGTCCGAGCTCCCTGTCACAACCGCTGCATCCCCTTTTTTGAGCCGTCGCGTTCTGCCGCCAACAGCCACGCCGTTTTGCTGCCGACCCTCCTTCGCTGGGCACCATTTGCTGGTTTGACTCTGTGACTTGTGCCCTAAACCGCTAGAGTAACTCTGGTTAGTATTGCACCAAGCCTGCGGGCACCGGTATTGCGTAGTAGTCGAACGGGCGTTTGCGGGAGGGGACCAACCCGGCCCGGGGGGTGCGGTTCGGGAATCGGTGAGGAGATGGGCGGCCTCGACAGAGGCAATAGGAGGCAGACACAATGAAGATCTGCAGCACGCACTACGCATTCTATCCAACGACAGGGGGTGTGGAGTCCCACCTCCTCGATCTCTGCGCCGAGCAGGCAGCTCAGGGGCACGAAGTGTACGCCCTCGTCGGGTCACTGAAGGGCAGTAGCCCTGACGATGAGATCCATGGCATCCATGTTCGACGCCGCGACCTTTTCAATCCCGAGATCGTTCGAGAGCACAAGAAGCAGCACGGCTACGAGGCGGAGCGGATATGGCCGGAGCTACAGGACCGGATCAAGGGCGCCTACGCCGACTTCATCGAGGAACATGACATTGACGTGGTCCACGCCCACAATTTCCACCACTTCCTTCCCGAATACGGACTGGCGCTGACGGAGCTGCACCAAGAAGGTTTGCCCACGTTCATGACCGTCCACGAGGTATGGAGCGAGTTCATCTGTGAGGATCTGCTTCAGCGGACAGAGTGGGACGCTATCATTACGGTGAGCCAGCACGTCGAAGAAGGCATCTACGAGCAGGCGCCGCATCTCGAGAATCTGCGACTCGTCTACCACGGCATCGACGTGGATGATCTGTTCACGCCAGAGAATACCGAGAGCGAGTGGGCCGAGAGGCTCCAGCTCGACGGTCGCCCGGTGATCATTCATCCCGCGCGCATGCTGCCATGGAAAGGCGTCGTATACAGCGTCTACGCCATGGAGAGGATTCGGCAGAGGTTCCCCGACGCCGTTCTCATCGTCACCGACACGGAGGACATTGTTGACTGGATCAATGAGCTTCGCGGCTACAAGGAACAGGTACTGCAGACGATCGAGGATCGCGGCCTTGAGGATTGCGTCATCACCCAACCATTTAGCTATCTTGACCTGCCCGGCGTGTACAACCACTGTGACGTGATCATCTACCCGACCATCGGAGAGGAGCCGTTTGGTCTGGTGCCGGTAGAGGGCATGGCGTGCGGAAAGCCGGTCGTGGTGAGTCGCAGCGGCGGGCTGGTCGAATCAGTCATTGACGGCGAGACGGGCTTCATCATCGAGAAGAAAGATCCCGATGCGCTCGCCGACAGCATTTGTCTGCTATTGGGCGACAAGGACCTTGCGGCGAAGATGGGCCAGGCAGGCCGAGAGCATGCGGCCAAGAACTTCAGTCGCAAGAGGATGGCACGTGAAGTGCTTGAGCTGTACGAGACGGCCGTGCGTGCCCGGGAGCTTATCGAGGCCTGAGTTGACAGATTGTCGCTCAAGCTTGCTGGATCGCTGCGTCGTGAACTTGCAGCCGGGCGCCCAGGTGGGGTCCGGCTGCTGTTGTTTTCGGTGTGCCCCGGACGCACTGGGTCGTGCCGAGGCGCCGGCTCCCCTCGCAGGAGGAACGCCGCCTTCGGTAATGAATGTAACAGCCACGAATTGTCCTTCGATGCATCCTGCGCTGACACGCTTGGCCTATGGCAGGCACACGCGATTCACCGCACGTGGCAGCACGCTCAGTAGCTACGGTCATGCACGGCGAGGCAGTTAGTTGGGCACAAACGTACGCAATTGACACGGAGCGGCATGCACACCCGAGCGCATGCCGCCGGCCACGGAAAAAGGGGGACGCGATGATGCCGCGCCAACGTTTCGAGTTGATGGCGCCAGGAGCACAGCGCGCGTTCATTGCGGGAGACTTCAACGACTGGGATCCGTCCTCAGTACGCATGCGCAAGATGCCACGCCAGGATGGCCTCTTCGTGCGCATTCTCCACCTGTCGGCGGGCCAGCACGAGTTCAAATTCGTTGTAGACGGCGATTGGCGCTGCTGCCCGCACACACCGCGGTGCATCAGCCCGATGGGCACCATCAACTCCGTCGTCGAGGTCGGTGCGGACCAATAGCCGAGGGGCGAGGCATGCGGTTGCCTCGCCCCTCGAACCACAGCCCGCATCTGGCGTGCAACCCCACCCAGGCGGGAGACTGTGGCGTATGGACGCAGCCTCCTGCCTCCGCCTCTGCGTCCCATCACATTGCGTACAAGCGCAAGTGGCGATCGCCGCCGAGAATCTTGCGTGATTTGTGCAGGCGCCCGGCGACGGTGCTGACGGGCACGCCGAGGAGGCGCGCCACTTCCTGGCACGTCATCCCCTGGAAGTAGTGGAGCCGGACGGCAGTGCGATTCTTCTCCGACAGCCTCGACACGGCGCCGCGCACCGCACGCCGGCGCTCTTCACACTCGAACTCCTCCTGCACTGCGGCCGCGTGATGCCCCGACAGCGCGCCTTGACTGTCATCCCCCATGCCGATCAGCTCGTCGAGCGACACATCGTCCCTCGATTGCCGCCGAAGCCACATCTTGCAGGTGTTGGCGGCCACTGTCCTGAGCCAACCGCCGAACCGTTCGGGCTCCTGCAGTTGCGGGAGCTTCACCCAGGCTTGAAGGAGGGTCTCTTGCGTCAGATCGTGCGCCGACACCGAGCATCCGGTCATCCGCAGAGCGATCCGGTGCACGGTGTCTTTGTATTTCGCGACGAGCTGGTCAAAGCTCGTACTGTCTCCGGCCAAACAACGACTCACGAGAGCGGCATCTTGCTGCGGCACGGCAAGTCACCTCTGGATCGCCCCGGCCCCCTACGGCGTGGCGCCGGGGCGTAGTTTGAGTTTTGGAGGCTTACGCAGGTGCGGCTGCTTTCCATCGGCCCCGGTAATGCAGGCCATGCGAGGCTGAACTGGCGCTGCCAAGGCTCTTGCAGCGTACGGACTTCGAATTCGGATTACGACACGGTTAGAACGGCAATGCTGACACGGCATTTTGTCATGACCTCCTTGAAGTTTTCGCCCCCCCGGTGCAGCGGGGCGGACCGCGACTGAACGGCACGAGCCACGAGCGAACGCCAAGGCTGCTGGCTTGCAGGTCGCCCGTGGCTGGGAACTGGCTGTCTGAGGGAAAAAGCAAACGCCAAGGGCGACGCATGCGGCGCATGCCCTTGGCGAGGATCCCTGCCTGTGTGGCCCCCGTCCCGTCCTGGCAACGTGGGCTCTATCTCGACGGCATCATCTCAGTCTACAGAGCCTCGCTCCGGGCATGGGCAAGCCGCCTACTCCGCTATTAACTCTGTGGGATGCCAGTCTGATGTCGGTGCGCATTGGGATATTAACCCACCTTCCGCTGCGGATACGCGCGTCTCTGCCTATTGGGTGGCGCATTATAGGTCTCCCTCTGTACCCTCGTCAAGTCTCGCAACGGCTCCCAGCCCTCGAAGCCCAAATGCCAAAACGCGCGAGAGCAGCCGATTCGAAACGGTCTCCCCCGGGACGAGCCCGGTATCCTACCACATAGACCGACTCTCGCGCCTCAATACTATAGATGCCGACCGCGCCCCAAACGTTACCTTGTTTCTTGCGCCCGAGATGATAGCGTCTCTAACGGACGGGGCTCAGGCCTGCCTCACTGAGAGCCGCGCTCAATGCCTCGAAGCAGAACGCCGCGGCCTGGTAGGGATCGTAGCCCTCCCGGGACGATACCATCCCACTGACCTCTACAGTGATGAAATCCTTCCATCCCGCGGCGTCCATAGCCCGGAAGTAGGCCGCATAATCGAAATCCCCCTCGCCGGGGAGAAGAAACTCGACCTTGCCATCCACCATCCGGCCGTCTTTGACGTGCGTGTGGACCGCGTAGGGCACGAGCACCGGGACCGTCTGCTCGAGGGTGTAACCCGCCACGGCGAAGTGGCTGATGTCGAAGTTGAGCCGGATGCGGGGATGCTGCAGTTTGTCCATGACCCACACGGCTCGCCCGGGGCGGTCGAGGCCCCCGCCCACGTGCGGCTCGATGGCGAGGGTGCAGCCGATCTGCTCGCAGATCTCGGCGTATTCCTGCAGTCGACGAAGCAGCTCCTCACGAAACTCCTCCCAGGTCCCTCCTCCCCCACCCATAGTGGTCGTTACGACCGGCGTCCTGTCTGCCGTGACGTCCACGGCAAGCTGAGCCGCTTGCCGGAAGTCATCCAGATACCGCCGATGCACCTCGGGGTCGTCATCCATCACGCGCAGCAGCATGAGCAGGGCCGGCACACTGAGCCCCAGAGACTGGTACAGGTCGCGGAGCGCATTCCTGCGGGGTGGCGGCATGTCGTCCGGGGCCGTGCAGAAGCGCTCTCCCACGGCCAGCTCTACGCCCTCGTAGCCTATCTCTGCCAGGCGCGGAAGCCCTTCCTCGGGCCTGATTCCCGGCATCCCATACGTTCCGTGCGCGAGTTTCATTTGTAGGCCATTTCCTCCTCGGTCCAGTCGAAGACGACGCCGAGGTATTGGTCTTTCCCGTTGAGGAGGCCGTCAGCAGCTTCGGCTGATCTTCATGGCGCATCTCGGCTTGGGCGGCCTTTGGTGCGCCTGCTTTCGCGCATCCTGAGCGGTGCACCTTCAGGTATGCGCGCTCAATGCACGGAATAGCAGCAGCACGATAACCCGAGACTGAATTTTGTTGAAAAGGACATGAATAATATTGACATTAGGCTCGGGTTTCGATATAGTTGAATCCTGGTTGAATATTATTCACTGCCACTTGCCGAGCCGACGGCCAAGATCCCGCTACAGGCCGCACGAACGACACATCAGAAGTGAGAATACAGCGGCAGCAGCAGGCGCTGGAGCCGGTGCCTAACGGGTGAAAGCGAAGAAAAAGGAGGATCTCGATGAAACCGACCGCGCTGTGCACCACATTGACCCTGACCATGGTGCTGGGGCTCGCATGTCAACGGGCGCCGGTGGCCCAGCCGCAGGCCGACATATCGTCCCTGGAGAACGGCATTCGCGTTGTCGTGCTGCACGTTCCTGGGAGCACGAGCGCCTCGATCTTCACATATCTGCCGATGGGCCTCGCCGGCGACGGAACTGACGAGGCCCAGTGGTCTCACCTCGTGGAGCACCTGGTCCTGCGGACCACGATCCCGGTCGCCTCGCAGGAAGCCAACGCCGAAACACTCCCCGATCACATGCGTTTGGACTTCTACGGAACGACGAGGAACTGGGAGGAGGGCCTGTCGCATCACGCCCAATGGCTCGAGGGCATCCCTTTCACCGAAGGGAGTCTCCTCGCGGAGAAACCGGCGGTGAAGAGCGAATGCGACCATGTGGCCCGAAACCTGGCGACGCACAAATTCGCCTCCGCGGCCTGGGCTCAGGGGTACCGGTTTGGGCGGAGGCACGCCGCCATCAAGGGCGACGTCGATCGGGCAAGCCTGAGTGAGATCCAGCGATATCGCGACGAGCGCCTAGTGGTCCTGGACAAAACTGTGGTGTGCATCGTCGGTGGTCTTGAGGTGAACACGGTTAGGCCTATCGTCACCGACCGGCTTGGCAAGATTACCTCTGAGGCCAAGGCTCCCGCACCCGTCCAGGCACCCGGCGGCAGCCGTGACATGACCTGGGACCTCGACGCCCGTCATCTCCTGCTGACGTGGCCCATACCGGACGTCGGCGCGGACGACTATCCGGCTCTGCTGGTTGCCGGGCAGTTGCTGATGATGGGGCTCTTCCAGGACCAGGAACTGAAGGCGCTGACGGGGATGGCGCTCGCGGGCGCCGACCTGGCGACACCGGAGGGCACTTTCTTCTACGTGTCTGCTTCGCTGCAGCCCGGGGCTTCGTTTGAGGCCGTCCGAGGCAAGCTGGCTCAGCACGTGCAGGCGGTGCGGTCTGACGAGCAGAGCGTGTCGCAGGCGCCTCAGTTCGGGCGGCAGCTTTCGCAATCCATGACGAGCATCCCGGATCCCGCGATGTTGAAAGCCCAGGCCCCGCCGAACATGACGCAGGCCATGATCGAGGGCAATCTTGGGCTGCAGTATGCGATGCAGGAGTACCGATATGGCTCCCACCGGACCGCGATCGCCGAGGCGCTCGCCGCCATAACTGCCGGCGACGTCCGGCAAGCCGCTGAGCAGTATCTCACCCCGGAGGAAGCTGCCGTGTGCACCCTCCGACCTAAGCCGGACACATAGGAGCCGCGCGAAGGCGACCGAACGATCGGGAGAGCTGGTGCCGGAGATGAAACAGGACCCGCCACGATGGTTGACAGCGCTGAATGACGAGGACCTCATATTCCTCAAGCGCTTCGTGTTGGCCTCGGGATCGCTCAAGGCCGTCGCGGCGGAGTACGGGATCTCCTATCCCACGGTACGCGCGCGGCTGGACCGATTGATAGCGAAGGTCCGAGCAGCCGACGATCCAGTTCCTACGGATCGATTCCGCCGGCAACTCGGGATTTTGCTTGCCGACGGGATGGTGACATTCGACGTGGCACGCGCGTTGCTCGAAGCGTACGATCAGGCGATGAGGGAAGACGACAGATGAAGGACGAGGCCATGAAGAGGCAGGCTGGCATGCTGTTCGGCGTCATGCTCTGCGCCCTGACGGCCTCAGCGGCTTGGGCTGACGCACCGCCATGGACGTTGCTTCCAGGGAACCTTAGACTTCGCCTCGCGGGCGGGCATTTCCTACGCGGGCGTGCCGTTCCCGCTTGCGAGCGGCGCTTTCGCGGTGCTATACTGCCGCAGACACTCGACGGGAAGCGCCCATCGTGGCATATGCTGATTTGCGAGAGTTCATAGAGCGACTCGACGACGCGGGCGAGCTGCGGCGCATCAGCGCCGAGGTGAGCTGCGAGCTGGAGCTCGCGGAGATAGCCACCCGCGTGATGCACAACGGCGGGCCGGCGCTGCTGTTTGAGAACGTCACCGGCTACGAGCGCGCGCCAACCGGCCCGGCGCCGCCGGTGCTCATCAACCACTTCGGCTCCCCCGGGCGCATGGCGTGGGCCCTCGGAGCTGACGACATCGAGGACGTCGCCGCGCGGATCAGTGAGCTGCTCGAGCGCGATCCGCCGCAGGGGCTCGGCGAAAAGCTGCGCCTCGGCGGGCAGCTCCTGCGGCTTGCCTCCTGGATGCCGAAGACCGTCAGCTCGGCTCCGTGCCAGGAAGTGGTGCAGGACCCGCCAGACCTGCGTCGGTGGCCGGTGCTGAAGTGCTGGCCGGCCGATGGCGGCCGCTTTCTGACGCTGCCGATGGTGTTCACGAAACACCCGGAGACGGGACGGCGCAACGTAGGCATGTATCGCCTGCAGGTCTACGACGGGCAGACGACGGGCATGCACTGGCATCGGCACAAGGTCGGCGCCATGCACTATGCCCTGCACGAGCGCAGTGGCACGCGCATGCCGGTCGCCGTCGCTCTCGGCGGGGACCCAGCCATCACGTACGCGGCCACGGCGCCCATGCCCGAGGACCTCGACGAGATGATGCTGGCGAGCTTCCTGCGACGAAAACCCGTTGAGCTGGTGAAGTGCACCACCTGCGATCTCGAGGTGCCCGCGGACGCCGAGATCGTTATCGAGGGACACGTGGAGCCGCACGAGCGCCGCACCGAGGGGCCATTCGGAGACCATACGGGCTACTACTCGGCCGCGGACGAGTACCCGGTGTTCCACGTCACCCGCATAACCCACCGCCGCGATCCCATCTACCCGGCAACCGTCGTCGGGCCGCCGCCGATGGAAGACTGCTACATGGCGAAGGCGACGGAGCGCCTATTCCTGCCGCTCCTGCGCCTCGTGTTGCCCGAGATCGTTGACATGAATCTGCCGGTTGTGGGCGTGTTTCACAATCTGGCCATCGTCTCGATTCGCAAGTCATATCCCGGCCACGCGCGCAAGGTGATGAACGGGCTGTGGGGCGCCGGGCAGCTCATGTTCACCAAGGTCATCGTGGTGGTGGATGAGGACGTGGACGTGCAGAACACGGAGGAAGTCGCCTGGCGGGCCTTGAATGCCATCGACCCGCGGCGGGACGTGGTGTTCGCCGAAGGGCCCGTGGACGCCCTCGATCACGCGGCCAGCGATCCATTCGTTGGCTCAAAGATGGGGATCGACGCCACGGACAAATGGCCCGAGGAGATGAAAGGGCGCGAGTGGCCCGGGCAGATCCATGGTGACCCGGCCGTGCGCGAGCGTATAGATGCGCTGTGGGAGAGGCTGGGCCTTGGCTGATGGTACCCAAGGCGCACGGGTTGACCCCGTGCGGGGTCCCGCTTTAGACAGGGACGAGCAACGTGCCGGCGCCGAAGCTTTGGCGCAGGCGGCCCGTGGCACCCGTGGGCGAGGCGACCGTTCGGCCTACTGCGGCCCCTTCTTGGCCTTCACCGACCTAAACGTCAGCTTTCGCCAGTAGCCGCCGGTGCGGTCGTAGTAGGCGCTCTTGCGGGCTATGTCGAAGCCCTTGGCAGCAGCGAGGTTGAGCTCGGACGCCGTCGTGAGCAGCTTGTATATGAAGTCGCCGTCGAATTCCTTTATGGGGCAGCCGCCGGAGCGCCAAAAGACCAGCGCGCCCGAGCGGTCGTCTCGCTCGATCAGGAAGGGGAACAAACGGCACACGAGCGGCTTCAAGCGCTGCGCGCACTTGCCGAGTGCCTTGCAGACGAGTTGGTCGCCGTGCACATCGAAGTACCGCGGGTTGTTGAGCCGGCGCAGTCGCCGATACTCCATTTCGTGGGCGAACAGCGCCAGCTCGGCTTCCGGATCGCAGCACCAGCCATCACACAACTTCCAGCATTCGCCACCGGTAATGCGTCCGGTAAAGCGACGGTAGAGCTTATCATAGAGTTCGCGCACGCGGCGATCCATGTGCTTTCACCGTTGATGTGGGGTAGTGCAGGCGACGACGCGGCGCGATTATTGCCGAAGCCATTGCCTGTGTCAAGGACGTAGATGAGTTCGGCGGGAGCGGCGGGATACTGTGAACGACATCGCCCAGACGAGGCAGAGAGACCCACAGACGATTCGCCGCATGTTCGGCCGGATCGCGCCGCGATACGATCTGCTCAACCACGTGCTGAGCTTTGGTGCGGATCGGCGGTGGCGGCGCCGTGCCTGCAAACTGGCGACCGTGCGGCCGGGAGGACTGGTCCTCGATGTCTGTGCCGGAACCGGCGACTTCGCCCTCGAGTGCATTCGTCAGCATGCCGAGGTCGCCCACATCTGCCTGACGGACTTCTCCGAGCCGATGCTGTCCATAGGGCGCGCCAAGGCGAATGGCATTCCGGCGGGAAAGATCAGCCAAGGCTGTGCAGATGCGCTTCGATTGCCTTACCGCGACGAGGCCTTCGATCTCGTGCTGTGCGGCTTCGGAGTGCGCAATCTGGAGAACGTGAGCGGCGGCCTGAGGGAGTTCCGGCGGGTCACGAGGCCCGGCGGCGAGCTCATCATGGTCGAGTTCTGTGCGCACCCGATGCCCTGGTACGCGTGGCCCGGTCAGCTCTGGATACGCCACGTGCTGCCGACCGTCGGCCGGCTGCTCTCGGGCCATGCCTCCGCGTATGTATACCTGCCGACATCGAGGGATGCCTTCTTCTCGCCTGAGGGGCTGAAGCGGCAGCTTGAGGCCGCGGGCTACCGCGATGTACGGTACGAACTGCTGACATTTGGTGTGGCCACGCTGTTCGTGGCGACGCGGTGATGCCGTCAATACGGAGTGTGGCACGGGTAGCTTGCTACCCGTGCGTCCCAACAGCCAGGAGCAGCACGGCTTGACCCCGTGCGGGGTCCCGCTTTAGACAGGGACGAGCAAGCCGTGCCACATGAACGGCTGAGGATGTGCATGAAGCTCGTCGTTGCCATAACAGGTGCCAGTGGGGCGATCTACGCGAGGCGACTGCTGCAATTGCTCGCGCGGAGCGGCCACGACGTGTCGCTGACGATCTCTGCGGTCGGCGCGAAGGTCGTTGAGCGGGAGTTGAGCGCGCGCGTTGACCTGGACGATGTGGACGCGGGCGTCATCGCCGGGACAGAGATGGCCGTCGCCTACTACCGCTGGGACGACTTCTTCGCGCCCTTCGCCAGCGGCTCGGCACGATACGACGGCATGGCCATCGTGCCATGCAGCGTGGGCACGCTGGGGCGGATAGCAGCCGGCTGCGCCGACAACCTCATCACCCGCGCCGCGGACGTGTTTCTCAAGGAGCGGCGGCCTCTGGTTCTCGTCGTGCGCGAAACCCCGCTCAGCGGCATCCACCTGGCGAACATGAAAGCGATTTCGGACGCCGGGGGCATCATTCTGCCCGCCTGCCCGTCATTCTACGCCAATCCGGAGAGCATTGAGGATCTGGTGGACACGGTCGTTGTTCGGGCGCTGGATCATCTCGGGGTCGAGACGCAGTGGTCCGGTCGCTGGGGGAGCGAGTGACATGGGCGTCGCACGGGCGATGACAAAAGCGGGCAGTCTGCTGCGGCTGGTGAAGTTCGAGCATACGCTCTTTGCCCTGCCGTTCGCGCTCACCTCCACCGTCGTATGTGCGCACGGCTGGCCGGCGGCGCGGCAGCTTTTCTTCATCGTCCTCGCCTGTGTCGGCGCTCGGACGGCCGCGATGGCCTTCAATCGCATCGTCGATCGTGAGCTCGACGCCCGCAACATCAGAACGCGCGACCGGGAGCTGCCGACGGGCAAGGTGGCCCTCTGGGAGGCCTATGCCCTCCTCATCGCCGCCGCTCTCGTCTTCGTGCTCTCGGCGCTCGCGCTGAACCAGCTCTGCTTCTGGCTCTCTTTCCCCGCGCTGGGCGTGCTGCTCGGCTACTCGTACACCAAGCGCTTCACCGCCTGGTCCCACAGCATTCTGGGCCTGGCGCTTGCGATAGCCCCCGTGGGAGCCTGGCTCGCCATCGCGGGACGTTTCGACGCCGCGCCCCTGGCGCTATCCGCCGCCGTCATCATGTGGGTCGCGGGCTTCGACATCATCTACGCCACGCTCGACGTGGAGTTCGACCGTCGCGAGGGGCTCCACTCAGCCGTCCGGCGACTTGGAGTCCCCGCTGCCCTTCGACTTGCGGCGATGTTGCACGTTGCCTTCGTGGCCGCACTGCTGCTGTTCGGGCACTTGGCCCAGCTCGGCGCGGCGTACTTCGTGGGTGCCGCCGCCGCGGGAGCGCTCATCGTCGTGCAGCACGCCATCGTGCGGCCCAACGATCCCGGGCGCATTAACGCGGCGTTCTTCGTGGTGAACGGCGTCATCAGCGTCGGGTTGCTGGGCGCAACCGCGATAGACATCTGGGTGGTATAGATGACCAGGGAATGTCATTCTGAGCGTAGCGAAGAATCTCTCTGTGACCCGAAGGCGAGATGCTTCGCTCCGCTCAGCATGACACCGAACCGCGAACTGGCCGACATCGAAGAGAAGGTGCGCGACGGCACACGCATCGACGCCGACGACTGCATCCGGCTGTACGCGTCCAGCGACCTGCTGACCATCGGCAGAATGGCGAACCTGGTGCGCGAGCGGCTTCACGGCGACCGTACGTACTATATCGTCAACCGACATATCAACTATACCAACGTGTGCGTGAACCGGTGCGACCTCTGCGCCTTTCAGCGAAGCGAGGGCGAGCCGGGCGCGTACACCATGAGCCTGAGCGAGATACTGGAGACGGCAAAGGCTGCAGCCGGCGATGGGATCACGGAGCTGCACATCGTCGGCGGGTGCCACCCGGAGCTGCCATACGAGTACTATCAGTCCATGCTCGCCGCCCTACACGCTGCGCTGCCTGACGTGCACTTGCAGGCGTTCACGGCCGCGGAGATCGCGCACCTGGCGAGCATGGCGAGCATGTCCACCAAAGAGGTGCTCCAGGACTTGCAGCGGGCGGGCCTCGGCTCACTCCCAGGCGGCGGAGCGGAGATCTTCGCCGACCGGGTGCGGCAGCTCATCTGCTCCAAGAAGCTGCGGGGAGATGAGTGGCTGCGGATCCACAAGGAGGCCCACGAGCTGGGGATGCACACCAATGCCACCATGCTGTACGGCCACATTGAGACCCTCGACGAGCGCGTGGATCACCTGGAGCGGCTCCGAGCGGCGCAGGACGAGACCGCGGGGCCTGACCCCTTCGGGGCGGCCCGCCCCGTCTCGCCGGGGGTCAGGGGCGGCTTCCAGTCATTCATCCCGCTGGCCTTTCATCCCGAGAACACGCGCATTCCGCGGGCGCAGTTCACCACGGGCTTCGACGACCTGAAGGCAATCGCCATCGGGCGGATCTTCCTGGACAACTTTCCCCACATCAAGAGCTTCTGGATCATGCAGGGCCTCAAGATCGCCCAGGTGTCGCTCAGCTTCGGCGCCGACGACCTGAACGGCACCGTGGCCGAGGAGCGCATCACCCACGAGGCCGGCGCGACGACACCGGAGGTCCTCGCTCGGGAGCAATTGGTGGCGCTGATTCGCGAGGCCGGGCGCACGCCGGTGGAGCGGGATACGGTGTACAACGTCATTGAGGGCTGATCAGCGCAGCGCGTCGTTCTCTCACAGGGAGTAGTCGTTCCGTTCGGCCGGGTCATCGGAGAGGTACTCCACGAACTCCCACGTGATAGCGTCGGCGTCGGTGACGTACAGCCTCTTGCGAGACGGACTCTCGTCCACCATCGAGTTCTTGTATCCCGCCGCCTCCATCTTCCGCTGAATCTCATCCGCGTCATCGACCACGAAGCCCACGTGGTTGATGCCCGTCTGCTCGGTTGCCTGCCGCGGCGTCTTCTTCGCTATCGTCGGCTCCTCGATCGCGATGTAGAAGTCGTCCGTGCCCAAGTGGCACCACTTCTTCTGCCACGTCCCGTGCTCGGTCCCGCCGCCTCCGCGCACTCTGAAGTGCGGGAACGCCGTCGTCAGAAACTCGATTGTTCGGTCCGTGTCCACGACCGTGATGTTGGTATGCTCGAGTTGGCCGTCCATGGTACCAATCTCCCCTCTCAGCATATCCAGAAGGAGCGTACCCCAACCGTCGCGAAGTTGAGCGCCGTCCATGACAAGAGCCATACGACGCCCGCCCTGTAGGGGGTGGGTATGCACCGGAGGGACTCCATGTTCAAGTGCGCATACTTAGGATGCGGCCCACGCGCCCGCCGACACGCCGACGCCTACGAGACAGTCGAGCGCGGCCAGATCGTGGCCATCTGCGATCTGGACGAGGAGCGGCTGAACGACTTCGGCGACAAGTACGAGGTCAAGACGCGGTACACGGACATCCACGAGATGCTCGACAAGGAGCGGCCGGACCTGCTGCACATCGTCACCGTGCCCTCGCTCCGGGTCGAGCTGATGACCATCGCCGCCGAACACGAGGTACCCGCGGCCATCGTTGAAAAGCCCATCGCACTGCAGGGCGAGGACTACCGGCAGCTCTGCGACCTGAGAGCCGCGTCGAAGACCAAGTTCTGCGTCAACACCCAGTTGCACTTCCACGCCCGGAACCTGGAGCTGAAGCGCGATGTGGCGGAGGGCCGGATTGGCGACATCCGGTTCATCGACGTGAGCGCGCGCTCGACGCCGCTGGACCAGGGCGTGCACGTCCTGGAGCTGGCCCATAGCTACAATGGCTTCGACTCATTCGTCCGCGTCTTCGGGCAGGTGGCCGGCGCTGAGGATCTCGACTCCCGCCAGCCGTCGCCCGGCATGGCGACCGGGACGCTTAACTTCGCCAACGGCGTCCACGGGATGATAGTGTGCGGAGCCGCCGCGCCAATGGCTACCGAGCGGACCGAGGTACGGTACGCCCATAAGCGAATCGCCGTGTACGGCACGGACGGCTTCGTCTACTGGACGATGGGCGGCTGGGAGCGGCGGACTGTCGATGGCGGATATGAGAAGGGCTCACACGACTACCGTGTGGAGGACGAGCTGGCGCAGGGGCGACTGACGGAGGCCGTGTTCGACTGGCTGCTGGACGACGGCAAGCCCCATCCGACCCGGTTGGAGCGCTCCCTGGCCGAGTTC
Organism: Armatimonadota bacterium; assembly: GCA_030601885.1. Classification (GTDB taxonomy): domain Bacteria; phylum Armatimonadota; class Zipacnadia; order JAUWAU01; family JAUWAU01; genus JAUWAU01. The sequence continues at coordinate 28,221 of JAUWAU010000044.1, read as the reverse complement.
AACGTAATCCTGGGGATCTACGTCAGCGCGCTGCAGGCCGAGCCGGTCGAGCTGCCCTTCGACCCGCCGGACGGACTGCTGGAGTCGCTGCGAGAGCGCCTGACGGCGTAGCGTCCGAGACCGCTCTGGCCACCGGCAAGTGCGCCGTTTCCGCGCGCGGCGCCGGGATGGTCGGCCGCGTGCCAAAGCAGCCAGATCCCTCTCACAACGTCGGCGGCGCGAGCGCACGTCACTGACGGCCAACAGGCTCTACGGCACCACCAGATCCTTCAGCGGCTCGTTCTTCCGCTCCTTGACGGCCTCCAGCGCCGGGATGAGATCGGCGAGCGCATGCTTGGCGCTGATGAGCGGCTTGACGTCCACGAGGCCCGTCGCGATGGCCTGGATGGCCGTGGGCCACGTATTGGGCGCCAGCCAGGAGAAGCGCACCGTCTTGTCCCACAATATCGAGTCGAGCACGGGCACCGCGAGGCGGTCCTCATCGCCCGGCAGCCCGAAGAAGACGATAGTGGAAGCCCTGCCGGTCACCTCCATCGCCAGCTCCATCGCCTCGACAGCGCTGGTGGCGCAGATCGCACGCTCGGCGAAGCCGCCGTCGGTCATCTCCTCGATCTTCGCCTTCACATCGGCACAATAGTGAGGCGAATCGCTCTCCGCCGGATTCAGGACGACGCCGGCGCCGAGCTTCTTGGCAACTTCGAGCCGATAGTCCAGCGTTTCCACCACCACGGTGCTCCCGGCTCCGGCGGCCTTGATGAGCTGCAGCATGATGAGGCCGATGGGACCTGCGCCGAAGACGACGACGGTGTTGCCCAGTTGCACGTCCAGGTTCTCCACGCCATAGGTGGCACAGGCGGTGGGCTCGCAGAAGGCGCCTGCCTCGAAGCTGACCGCCTCGGGCAGCTTGTGCACGCCGGTGTAGTGGGACTTGCACAGCTCGGCGAAGCCGCCGTCGGTGGACACGCCCAGGACGGCCTTGTTCTCGCACAGGTTCGGATGCCCGCGCTTGCACACCTCGCAGGCGTTGCAGTACTGCACTGGGTCAGCGGTCACCCGATCCCCCGGGGCAAAAAGCCCCAGCGACGCGGGCACGTCGCCCACCTCCACGACCTCGCCGGAGAACTCGTGCCCCAGCACGCACGGCCCTTTGCCGTCGGGCGTCTCGAGCGAGCTGGCGCCGAAGTAGTAGGCCACATCGGACCCGCAAATCCCGCACGCCTTCACGCGCACCAACACATCGTCGGGGCCGATCTTCGGATCATCGACGTCCTTCAACTCCATCTTCAATGGTTCGTAGAATACGTGAGCTTTCATGGCGGGAGCTCCCTCCCTATGATGTGTGGCACCCGGCTCTCAGCCGTGGGCGTCGGCCTATCCGTACTTCTCGATCAGCCCGTCAACGAACAGCTTGCTCTGAGCGGTGACCTCCCACGCCTCGGGCCAGAAGCACAGGTCGATGCTCCACCACTCCGAGTCGTAGCCGGCCGCGAGGATCGCCGGCATGACCTCGTCGAAGTCGATGACGCCAGTGCCGAAGGGCGCGTGGGTGGACGTGTCGTCGTTGTGCAGCGTGTTGTCGGAGTCGATGAGGTGAATGTGGCCGATCTTGCCGTTGAGCAGCCCGGCGAACTCCACGGCCCCGCCCGGCAGCGTCTCCTTTGGCTCGCTCTGCCGAGCGGCGACCACCGCGCACATGTGCGCGTGGCAAGAGTCGAAGAGAATGCGGAAGCTCGGGTGGCCCACGTCCTCGTGCATCTTCACGACTTCGCTCGGCTTGTTGAACATGAATCCCGGCTCGAACTCCCACACCACGGTCATGCCGGCGTCCTGGGCGATCTGTGCGCCAGCATTGAAGGCTTCCACCGTCCTGCTCCAGGCGTCCTCGTAGCCGACGCCCTCGGGCAGCGGCGGCGGGCTGTTGGTGTCCAGGCGAATGGTCGGGATACCGACGTCAACACAGAACTCGACGTTCTCCTTGAACGCGTCCACCCACTGCTGCCTGACGGCCGGATCGTCGCTCGCCGGCGGAGAGTCGTACAGGTTGCACGCGTAGCCGATGGCGGCCAGCTCGTTGTCCGCCAGTTTGTTCTTGAGCCCCTGGCGATCGCCCTTCGTCGGGTAATCCTCGGGACTGGCATGCGGCGTGAACCCGGCCAACTCGCACCCGTCGAAACCAAGCTCGTGAAGCTTACTGAGCACCTCGTCCAGGGGCACAGGCTGATCTTCGTACGGCCCGAACATGTACGCCCAAGTGCCGATAGCCACTTTCTTGGCCAATGCAGCTCCCTCCCTGTTTTCGGATGTCCCCGCCGGTGCGCGGCGCAGACGTCTGGCGCTCCCGTTAGCTGACCGGACGCAGGAGCGGGAACAATATGACCTCACGCAGATTCTCGACGCCCGTCATCACCATGAGAATGCGGTCGATGCCCAGCCCAATGCCGCCCGTCGGCGGCATGCCATACTCGAGGGCGCGGATATAGTCCTCATCCATGGGGTGCGCCTCCTCGTCGCCGGCCGCGTGGAAACGCGCCTGCTCGAGGAAGCGCTCGCGCTGATCGTCCGGGTCGTTCAACTCGCTGAATGCGTTCCCCATTTCCATCCCGGCCATGACGGGCTCGAAACGCTCGGCCAACTCCGGGCGGTCAGGCTTACGCTTCGCCAGAGGCGAGATCACGGTGGGGTAATCCAGCACGAAAGTCGGCTCCACGAGCTCCGGCACGACATAGTGATCGAACAGGCCGTCCAAGATCTGCGGCAGCGTGGGGCGCTGCTCCAGGTCGATGTCGAGCCCCGCTGCAAGCTGCCGCGCGCTTTCGTCGTCTCGCGCCTCCGTCATGTCCACGCCGGTGCGCTCTTTGATCGCCTCCATAAACCGCACGCGCGGCCATGGTGGCGTGACGTCCAGTTCCCGGCCACGGAAGACGAACCTCGGCCCGCCGCAGATCACCTCGGCCATACGATTGACGATCTCCTCAACGAGGCCCATCATGTCCTCGTAGTCGGCGTAGGCCTCGTAGGACTCGAGCATGGTGTATTCGGGATTGTGCCTCGGCGATATGCCCTCGTTGCGAAAGACCCGGCCGATCTCGTACACCTTCTCCAGCCCGCCAACAATGAGGCGCTTGAGGTAGAGCTCAGGAGCGATGCGCAGGTACAGTTGCATATCGAGCGCGTTGTGATGCGTGACGAAAGGCCGCGCGAGGGCGCCGCCAGGGATGGGGTGCATCATGGGCGTCTCGACTTCCAAGTACCCGCGCTCGTTCATGAACTCTCTGACGGCCGCAACCGCCTCGCTGCGCTTGACGAACAGGCGCTTGGATTCGGGATTCGCCAGAAGGTCAACGTATCGCTGGCGCGAGCGCAGCTCGATGTCTCGCAGGCCGTGCCATTGCTTCGGGAGCGGCCGGAGTGCTTTGGCCAGCAGTTCGAACTCCTCTATAGCAATGGTGACTTCGCTGGTACGCGTCTTGAAGACCGAGCCACGAACGCCGAGTATATCGCCGCGGTCCAGGTCGGCGAACGCCTCGAACTCGGCGTCTCCGAGGTCGCTTTTCCGCGCATACAGTTGGACCGATCCGGAGTCGTCCACCAGGTCCGCGAACCGCACCTTCCCGTGGTCCCGAATCTCCTGAATGCGGCCGGCGACGGTAACCGTCGCGCCGTCGAGCTCATCGAAGCTCTCCTCGATCTCGGCAGCGTGATGGCTCCGCTCGTAGCGTGTCGTGTGGAAAGGGTCAGCGCCGCGCTCTTTCAGTGCCGCCAACTTGCGCCGCCGCTGCTCATGCTGATCGGTCGTCTCGCTCATTCTCGTTACCTGTATACTGAACTCGGCCGCCTCGGGCAGGGCTTCCCCGGAGCGGCCGCGATACGATCCCGGGCTATGGTGCTGCCGGGGCCCGCACCCTCTGCTTGGCCTTCTCGGCGGCCTCCCGGGTTCGGGCAATGGCTTCGTCACTGAGCTGCCGCTCAAAACTGCGGAAGCCGGCGAGCTCGAAGCCGTGCTTGGCAGCGATAGCGGCGATTTCCCGCGTCTTCTCCAGGTCGATCTGTCGGCCGATGGTGTAGTCCTCGAAACGCTCCTCAAGCGTCAGGAGCATCGTCTCGGCCATGCAGGCATACGCCGTCTTTGGCGGGAAGCCAAAGTCGAAGCCGAAATCAACGTCGCCGGGGATGGCTACGGCGCCGCCCTCGATGACCAGGACGTCCGGCCTGGCCTCCGCCACCTGCCGGCTCACATCCCGTGGGCGCGCCACGTCGCACACCACGGCGCCCGGCTTCAGCATGTCGGCCTCCACAACCGCATGCACGGCGCTCGTGACGGCGATTACCACGTCGGCGTTCCGCACGGCAGAGACGATATCCGTGTGAGTGCTGACATCGGCGCAGCCTTCGGCCCTCACCTGGGGCGCGAACGCGTCGAGCCCGGCCTGGTCGCGATCCGCCAGTCGAAGAACGGGCACCTGGGATGCGAACAGCAGAGCGCAGACCCGGCCAATGGAGCCGAGGGCCCCGAGCACGGCCGCCTCGGCTGCGCCTGCCTTCGTCCCCATCATCTCGGCCGCCTTGAGTGAGCCTTCGACAGCCGTTGCCACCGTATACGTGTTGCCCGTCGTAACCGCAACGTCCAGGGCGTCAGCCACCGTTTTGCCGGCGTCGCCCACAACGGCGGTGTGCGCGCCGAGCCCGATGATCTGGGCGCCATGCTCCACCAGCAGCTTCCCGACATCGATGATCTTCCGGTAGCATTGCTCCGGCGGGTACGTGGCCAACTGGCGCGAAGTCAGAGGCACCCCCCCGAAGTGCCCGTCGATCTCGCGTCCGCTTTTCGAGCGGATGCCGGTGATATGGGATACATAGTGGGGCCCCATGAGGCGCAGAATGGCCTCGACCCATGAGTCCGGCAATCGACGAGCCAGCGCATACTTGCGAGCGACGTCGCGAGCATCGAGTGGGTGGATAATGAATCCGAACGTACTCAATGCACACCTCACCAACCAGGAGCCGATGCTGAAGCCGTTTGCCGACACTGCTTCGGGGCGACGGGCGCCAAGTCCTCCCCCTTACCCGCTACGTGTGCCCATCGTCGGCGAGTCAGCAGCCGTGTGGCACGGGTTGCTAGCCAACCCGTGCGCCTTGGGCGCGCAAACACGGGTAGCAAGCTACCCGTGCCACCCGGGGGCGCTTCTCACTCGCCCCTGGCGAGTTAGCGGCCGAGCAGGCTGGGCGGGAGCGGGCGCGGCAGCTTGTACTTGGCCCCGCAGGCCCAGCACATGGTGTCCGTGCTGCTGCGAATGTCGGCGCCGCACTTGCGGCACTCCGAGATGAGCTTGTGATCGCAGTGCGGGCAGCGCTGTGGCCCCTCGCCGCGGCCGATGGCGCGGCACTTCGGGTTTTCACACAATAGGACAGCCACTCAGGCACCTACCCCCCGGCGGCGCCGACTGGCCGAACGCCGCCGCGACTTGGAGACGACCTGGTCATGGATTATTCGCAGCCCCTGCAGCGTCAGTGCCTCATCGACATGCTCGATCTCTTCGGACCATGGCGCTATCAGGCGCGCCCGGCCGCCGGTAGCGATGCACAGGCCGGCGATGTGCATCTCCTCGTTCATGGCACGAACGATGTGATCCACGAGCCCGGCGAAGCCGATGACGAAGCCGCTGTTGAGGCACTCCGGCGTCGTAGTGCCGATGGTTCTGGCAGGCCGTGTCGGCTTGAACGGCCTCAGCAGCTCGGCACGTTCCGCAAGGGCCGCAGCACTCAGATCGATGCCCGGGGCAATGGCGCCGCCCAGGTGCGTGCCATCAACTGAGACGGCATCCACCGTGATAGCGGTGCCGACGTCCACGACGACCACGGCATCGCCGCAGAGCTCATATGCGGCCCGACATGTCACCAGGCGATCGATGCCGACAGTCTCCGGCCTCTCGTAACGCGTCGGGATGCCACATTGCGCCGCGCGCCGCACGACGATGGGCTCGACGCCCGCGCGTGTGCCGAGCAGCTCAACCACGTGCGATGCCAGCGACGGAGCGACTGAGCACATGACGGCGCTGGTGACGTGCTTCGCCTCGTCGGCACGCAGCCGCAGGCTTCGTGCCGTCCGCGCTCTGTCGCTGGGTAGTCGCCATCGCCGGGCAAGCTCGCTGCCATCGAACAGTCCGCAGTGCACGCTCGTATTCCCTACGTCGAGTGCCAGGAGCATTATGCCAGCCTAGATGGGCACTATGTCGCTCCGTGCCGTTCGGATTGCTCCGCCCTCGAGCTCCACCGTTATGACCGCCGCCGTCTCGGCGAAGGCGCCCGGGTAGGAGACGTACGGCGCCCCCCCTGGCGACTGGGGGGCTATCTTCCGCGTCAGATGGTCGTGGCCGCCGAGCAACAAGTCGATTCCCTTGTCAGATCGCGCGAGCTGCTCATCCGCCGATCGACCCAGGTGGGACAGCACAACGACCAAGTCGGCTTTCGCCCGCAGATCGACGGTTTGCTCGTTGACGACACCCTCGACGGAGACGAAGAGTGAGTCTGAGAAGCGATCCCAGAGGCTGCCGGGCCGTATCATCTCCCGACTGAGCGCGAATATGCCGACCCGCAGCCCGTTGCTGGTGCAGAGGATCGTCTGCCGGCGCGTGGCGATCTCGCCGGATTTGGGCACCAGGTTGCTCGACAGGACCGGGAACCGGGCAGGCGCTATCTTGCGGGCCATGATGCTCTTCCTGAAGAAATACTCCCGGTTGCCCAAGGCCATCGCATCGTACCCCGCCTGGCTCATGAGCTGCAGCGTCGCATCAGGCCACAGCGTGAACCACACATTCCCCGCCCGTACGGCGTCGCCCGTATCGAGCAAGAGACAGTTCTCGTGCTGCACCTTCATGTGCCGGAGTCGCTGTGCCTTCTCCGGCGTCAACCGAGCATGAAAGTCCGCCGTGTGAATTATGGTCAGCGTCCGGCAGGCCATGGTCCGCGAGAAGCACCGCCGTATGCCCCGCCAAGCTAGATGAGGCCCGCTTCCAATACGTCTTGGATGTCGAGCATGCCCACGGCCCGCCCCTCGTCATCCACCACCGGCAGGTTGTCGTACGCGTTCTCCTGTAACACGCGGGCCGCTTCGGCGGCGAGGTGCTGCGGCATCGCAACAGTCGGACGGCGCGTCATCACCTCAGAAATAGGCAGATTGATGGCCTCGGGGCCGCGGTTGCTAAGCAGCACGCGTAGATCGCCGTCGGTGAATATGCCCAGCAAGCGCTGTTCCGGATCCACGATGCTCACAACACCGCGTCGGGAGGACGCCGTCATCACCAGCAACGCTTCCCTCACAGACGCATCCGGTGGGACGGTCGGGTTGTCGGCGCCGGAATGCATCAGGTCCGAGACGCGCAGCAGCAGCTTGCGCCCCAGTGTGCCGCCGGGGTGTATTCTGGCGAAATCGTTGACGGTCATTCCGCGAGCGGCCATGGTCGCCATCGCCAGCGCGTCGCCGAGGGCCAGCATGGCCGCCGTGCTGGCCGTCGGCGCCAGGCCGAGCGGGCACGCCTCCCGGTCAACGCTGGTGTCCAGACAGCAGTCGCTGTCTTGCGCCAGCGTCGAGGTGGGTACGCCACACAGCGTCACTATCTTGGCGCCGACACGTTTGATGTGGGGCACAATGCGCAGGACTTCCTCCGTCTCGCCGCTGTGCGACAGCACGATCACCACGTCGTCGCCCGTGACCATGCCGAGGTCGCCGTGAACGGCCTCGGCCGGGTGCAGAAAGAACGCCGCGGTGCCGGTGCCGGCGAGGGTGGAGGCGAGCTTGCGGCCGATGGCCCCCGACTTGCCAATGCCGCAAACCACAGCGCGACCTTTGCTCTCCAGCAGGAGCTGTACTGCGGTCTCAAACCGCTCATCCAGCTTCTCTGCGACCTGCTCGATGGCGCGGGCTTCGATGGTGAGTGTCCGACGCGCCTGCTCCAATATCATAGCTGACTTCTGACAACCTTATCGATCGCCACTATCGGCTCGAGCATGTGGCGTAGCTCGACCAGACGAACACTGTTCGGGCCATCGCACAGCGCCCGGTCCGGATCGGGATGCACTTCCACGAACAGCCCGTCCACGCCTGCGGCCACCGCCGCGCGGGCCAGCGCGGGCGCCTGCTCCCGGTCACCTCCGCTCGCCGTGCCGGCTGCGCCCGGACGCTGCACGGCATGCGTCGCGTCGAAGATCACCGGGTACCCCAGGGACCGCATCGTCGGCAGGCCCGTGATGTCCACCACCAGGCGGTTGTACCCAAAGGCGTGGCCGCGCTCCGTCACCATGACGTCCTCATTGCCGGCAGCGACGACCTTGGAGATCGGCCCCGCCATATCTTCGGGAGCGAGGAATTGGCCCTTCTTGATATTGACGGCTCGCCTCGTCTTGGCCGCGGCCACCAGCAGATCCGTCTGACGACAGAGCAATGCCGGTATCTGGATCAGGTCCGCCACCCGCGAGACAGGCTCCGCCTGCTCCACGGCATGCACATCGGTGGTGATGGGCACATCGCACTGCTGCTTCACGCGAGCCAGCGTCTTCAGGCCATCCGCAAGGCCGGGCCCACGGAAGGACGTGCTCGACGTCCGGTTGGCTTTGTCGAAGGACGACTTGAAGATGTACGGCAGGCCCAGATCGGCCGCTACTGCCTTCACGGCGTGGGCCGTCTCCAGCGCCATTGCCTCTGACTCGATGACGCACGGGCCGGCGATCAGCACCAGAGGCGCCCCGCCCCCGATGACGACGTTACGGACTTTGACGGCCCGTGTCACGGCGTGTCCTCCTGCACCGCGCTCGCGGGGCTCTGCGAGGGGATCGAATGCTGGTTCTCCATGAGGCGCCGCACTCTTTCGAGCTGTTCCGGAGTGTCAACACCCATGGGCGCATACTCATACTCCACGACCTTGATGCGACAGCCATTCGCCAGCGCCCGGAGCTGCTCGAGGCCCTCGGTGAGCTCAAGCGGGGTCGGTTCGAGATCGGAGAGCCACAGGAGGGTCTCCCGGCGATACACGTATAGCCCAATGTGCCTATAGGCGGCCAGCCCGGAGACAGGATGTGCGAACACTTCGCCCTTCTGAGCGCGCTCGGGGCCGTCGATGCGGAAGTAGGGAATCGGCGCGCGAGAGAAGTACAGCGCAAAGCCCTCCTGGTCCACCACCACTTGCACGGCCGCCGGGTCCTCGTATTCTGCCCGATCGCGCACCGGCGTCCGCAGCGTACTCATGTGTATGTTGGGGTCCTGCAGCAGCGGCTCCACGGCTGCGTCAATGGCCTCCGGGTCGATGAGGGGCTCGTCGCCTTGGATGTTAACCACGATATCGCATCGCCTGCCACGGACGACTTCCGCGAGCCGATCCGTGCCCGATCGGTGCCCGGCAGATGTCATTACGACCGTGCCCTCAAAGTTCTCGACGGCCTCGGCCACACGTGCATCGTCGGTGGCAACGAGCACGCCCTGGAGAAGGCGGGCCCGGCTGGCGCGCTCGTAGACGTGCTGCACCATCGGCTTCCCACCGATGTCTGCCAGAACTTTGCCCGGCAGGCGAGTGGAGCCGTACCGGGCCGGGATCATCCCTACAACGCGTGGCGCAGACCTAGATTCCCTCATCTGATCGTCCCGGAAGTAAATGATCGAGCCAACAGACGAGAATGTACAACGGCACCGCAAAGATGGCGCTGTACACTGCCTCCAGTCCGATGACTCGCAGCCATATCAGCGGCGGTGCCGGCGGGTCGAGGCCGCCGGACACCAGCTCAGCCACCACAACGGAGCCCAGTCCGACAAGGAACCCGATGGTGCGGCGCTCGGTGAACACCTTGCCGCGGACCGTGCCGGCGAGGAAGCCGGCCGCCATGGCGCCGGCGATCTCCAGGCCCATCGACCGACCATCGAGCGCGGCGAGCAGAAATCCGCCAAAGAGTCCCAACCCGCACCCGGTCACGGGGCCGCGCACCAGGGCGACGCATGCGACAAGCACGATGACGATACTCGGCCTGATGTCGCCGATGGCCAGATGCGGTACAAGAGACGTCTGCGCCGCAGCAGCGACAGCCACACAGACCCCGAATATGATGGCCGCCGGCATGGGGCAATTACCGCCGCAGAACGAGAACGTACTCGAGTCGGTCGAAGTCGGCAGATGGCCTTATGGTCGCGCTCTGAGACACATCGCTTGGGAGGCACGGATCGATTCTGGCCACCTCGCCAATGAGCAGTCCCTTGGGGTATATGCCGCCCCGCCCGCACGTGATGACCCAGTCGTGAACGCGGACGTCGGCCTCCCTGGAGAGGTTGCCCATACGCAGGACGTTCTGATCGGGGGCAGCGGGCTCTGGCCCCTGAATCATGCCCCAATTGCGCGAGCGCTGGATCATTCCGGCTACGAAGTGATCCTTGTCCAGGAGCAGTTGCACCGTCCCCCGCCGCCCGTCGTTGTCAGTGCGGGTGACGTGTCCCACGAGCGCTCCGTCGGCGAGCACCACATCGCCCGGGGCGATCTGCCGACCTTTGCTCACCGTGATCCCGATCCGGCGCACCCAGTTGTGCGCCGAATGGTTCACCACAACGGCGGGGCATTCGTCCAGCTCCGGCTCCTCATCGAGCCCGAGCTGCTCGGTCATGGCCTTGTAGCGCTTGAAGTACTCGTGCAGACTGGTCTTTTCCGTCTGCAGCCTGGCCACTTCCGCCCTCAATTCCCGATTCTCACGCGCCAACGCGCCGGCGCGGGCCACTGAGCTGACGGCATCGCCGACTGCGACCGCGACCTGTGAGAAGGCGAATTGGAGGGGGCCGAGCAGCCGGCGGGCCGCCGCCTCCGGCCAGGCCCTGTGTCCGGCAGCCGCCGCGCGCGTGTGCCAGACCGAGAGCCCGGCGGCGATGCACAGCAACAGGGCCAGAGTCCGGTATTCGGCGCGCAGGTGCAGTGGCCTTTTCAACATCGTTTTACCTACCGTGCGAGTCCGTCGAGCTCCTCGAGGTACCGGGCCGTCCCGAGCGCCACGCACGTCATCGGATCTTGAGCGATGTAGACGGGAATATTGGTTTCGGCGCTGATGAGCTGATCGATGCCTCTCAGCAGCGCTCCGCCGCCTGCCAGTACGATACCCCGGTTCATCACGTCAGCGGACAACTCCGGCGCCGTACTTTCCAGCGCCTGCTTCACCACCTCCACGATCGCTGACAGCGGCTCAGAAATGGCCTCGCGGATCTCTCCTGAGTTTATCCTGATGCTTCGTGGGAGACCGGTGATGAGGTCTTGGCCCCGCACCTCCATCTCCAGCTCTTCCTCACGCGGGAACGCCGAGCCGATTTTGATCTTGACCTGCTCCGCCGTGGTGGAGCCGACGGCCATGTTGAACTCGCGGCGGATATAGGCGGCGATGGCTTCGTCCACTTCGTCGCCGGCGATGCGAATGGATGCGTGGGCGCAGATCCCGCCGAGGGATATGACAGCCACCTCCGTCGTGCCGCCGCCGATATCCACGATCATGTTGCCCACGGCTTCCGCCACGGGCATGCCCGCCCCGATCGCCGCAGCCATTGGCTCGTCAATGATCTCCACCCACCATGCCCCCGCGCTCCGGGCCGCGCCCTCCACGGCACGGCGCTCGACCTCCGTAATGCCCGACGGGATGCCCACAACGACGCGGGTGAAGCCCGGCAGGCGCCTGGTATTCGCCCGGCGAATGAAATGCGAGAGCATAGCCTCCGTGACGTCAAAGTCGGCTATGACCCCATCTTTGAGCGGCCGGATGGCGTGTATCCGACTCGGCGTCCGGCCGACCATGCGTTTCGCCTCTTCGCCCACAGCCAGGACCCGTCGCGTATCCACGTCGATGGCGACGACGGACGGCTCACACACCATTATGCCGCGTCCTCGGACGTGCACCAGCGTCGTGGCGGTGCCCAGATCCACGCCGAGGTCCCGGCGCACATGCGCAAGCGCTCGCATGAAACTGAATCGGCCCATTTTCGGTCTACTCGTTCCGGCCGGATGCCCGCCCGGCTGATCCGCACTCCCACGGGGAGCCGCTACAGCGGCCGTATGCCGAAGCGCGCCAGCATGCCCGCCAGCTTCACCAGTGGCAGGCCGACCACATTGAAGTAACAGCCCCTGATCTCCTCCACCAGCAGCGCTCCGCGTCCCTGTATTGCGTATGCGCCCGCCTTATCCAGCGGCTCCCCGGTCTCGACGTACGAGCGGATCTCAGCAGGACTAAGTCGGCGGAACTTCACCCACGTAGCTGCGAGGTCGGTGTCCAGTCCGGATCGGCGCCATTGGTCGAGGCGCGGGCAAGCCTTCGGCACGTCCCCAGCGCGTCCCACGGCAAGGCCGGTATAGACGGTGTGCGCGCGCCCACTGAGCCGCCGCAGCATCTTGGCTGCCTGAGCCTCGTCTGACGGCTTGCCAAGTAGAGCGCCGTCGATGCACACAACCGTGTCGGCGGCGATGAGTATCGCCTCAGGCTCCAGGTGCTGCGCCACACCCCATGCCTTCAACACTGCCGCCCGCTGTACGTGCTCCTCTGGGCCGGCGTTGGCTCCCGTCAGCTCGGGAGTGCCGCTCGGAAGCACCTCGAAGGAGACTCCGATTTGCTCCAAGAGCACCCGCCGACGCGGCGAGCCGGAGGCGAGCACTATCCGTTGCATATCTTCGTGCCCGGGCAGGTGAAGCCCTGCCCCGTTGACGCTGTTGGCTTGTCGGACCACAGTGAGATCAACTAGCACCTTTTTCACGTCGAGGCCCCCGGCGTCCCGAAGGCCCCGAGTCGCTTCAGAGCCTGCCGGAGCGGAATATGGAGTATGCCAGCCAGAACCCCATGATGCCGGCAACCAGGAAGCCCACGAGGCCGAGGGTACTTACGCCCAACCCGAATAATTGCGTGGCTTCAACCTGGCACATCAGCGCGGAGGCGACGAGTATCGCCGACACCACGAGGCTGTAGGAGATCCTGTTGGCGATGATGTCAAGCCGGCCCATGGTCTCGTGGATGCCGTCGAGCTCCACGCGCAGCTTCAGGCGATCACCCTCGATTTTCGCGAGAATCTGGCTGAGCTGACGAGGCATCTGCCGGGCGTAGCGCTGCAGATCCCTACCAGCCCGGACGATGTGGTGAAGTACGTCGCTGAGGCTGCGGGGCCCAACGACCTGGCGCACGAGCGGAGACACGACCTCGCGGAAGTCGAAGTCAGGATCTACCGACAGGCAAATGCCCTCGGTCAGCACGAGCGTTTTCATCACACGCACGAACTCCGACGGCACCCGAATGCCATACTGGAAAATGAGCTCCATGAGAACCTGGACGCTCCGGCCGATAGCTAACTCCTCGTGCTCGAGTTGCTGAATCTGGCGCAGCAGTACGTCCATCTCACGCTCGAGCGCATGCAGGTCCGTGTCGAGGCTAACGCTGCCTATCGCAGTGAGCTCATCGCACACGGCCGCGGCATTTTCATCAAAGATGGCATCCAGCAGGCTTATCAGCCGCTGGCGGAGCTCTCGCCCCAGCCACCCCATAGCTCCGAAGTCCACGAACGCAACGCGTCCGTCCCGCAGCAGCAGCACGTTGCCGCCATGTGGATCTCCGTGAAAGAACCCGTCCAGAAGGATCTGCCGGAGCACAGCACGGGCGATCCTCTCAGCGACGGCCGAGCGATCGACGCCGATGGCATCTACGGCCTCAGTATCGGTCAGCTTTACGCCGTCCACGCGCTCGAGGGTCAGCACGCGGCTCGTGGTCAGGCTCCAGTATACCGTGGGAACGTACATGTCCGGCTGATCGCCCAGGTTGGCTCGCAAGCGGTCGGCATTGTGCCCCTCGCGAGTATATCCCAGTTCCTCTCTGAGGCCCCGGGCAAACTCGTCCACGAGCTGTACCAATTGGATCCGCGCTGCCCACTGAGCACGCCCCTCGGCCATCTGCGCCAAGTAGCGCAGCACCTGCAAGTCCGTCTCGATCGTCTCGCGAATCCCAGGGCGCTGAACCTTCACCGCGACCGGCTCGCCCGTTCTCAGCTCACCGTAATGCACTTGGCCCAATGACGCTGCCGCCGCCGGCGTCTCCTCCAGGCGCTCGAACAGCTCCTCCGGGGCTGCTCCGAACTCGTCCTCGATAATGCGCCTGACTTCCCCGTAGTCAAACGGAGGCACCTCGTCCTGGAGCTTCTGCAGCTCCGCTACGACCTCTGGCGGCACCAGATCGCTGCGCATCGACAGTGCCTGGCCGAGCTTCACGTACGTGCCCCCGAGCTCCTCGAGGGCCATGCGCAATCGCATCGCCGGCGCCAGCGCGGCACTCTCAGAGTCCACCTGAATACCTGCCTGCTCGGCGATGGACCGCCGCAAGCCCAGTTGCTCCATTGCGTGGCCGAAGCCGTACTTGAGCGCCACCCGGGCTACGTGCGAGATTCGCCTCATAACGTGTCTCGGGCGACCCAACCCTAGCATGACATCTACCTGTTCAGAGCAGCTTCCGTCTCAGCATACAGCTATGCCCCGCGTCTCAACAGAAACAGCGACAGCGGCTCAGTTGGTGATCACGTTCACCTCAGCGCCACAGCGCCCACATCTCCCGTCGCGAAGGCCCCTGCACGACGCGTCGAAACCCGCCCGACGGATCACCACCTCGCCGCAGCCGGGGCAATGCGTGTCCTGGCCATCGTCGAGCCACATATTGCCGACGTACACGTAATTGAGTCGCCGTCGGCCGATCTCCAGAGCCCGGCGCAGCGTCCGCTCCGGCGTCGGCGGCGCCGTCATCTGATACGCGGGATGATATCGAGAGAAATGCAGCGGCGTGTCCTCTCCCAGGCTCTCTGCCACCCAATCCACCAGGCTTTGGATGTCTTCGTCGCTGTCGTTCTCCCCCGGGATAATCAGATTGGTGATCTCCACATGCGCGGCCTCCGCTGCCATTTCAGCCGTCCGCCTCGACCACCGGGCACGGGCGCCGCACAGGCGCTGGTAGAAGTCGTCCGCCATGGACTTAATGTCGATGTTCCACGCATCAATGAGCGGCAGGATGTCTCGCACCGGCTCCTCGTTGATGTAGCCGTTGGTGACCAGGACGTTCTTCAAGCCGGCTTCGTGGGCGAGCCCGGCAGTGTCCCGAACGTACTCGTACCAAATGAGCGGCTCGTTATACGTGTAGGCGATCCCGATGTTGCCCGCCTGCTGCCGGGCGATGGCTACAGCGTCGGCCGGTGCCAGATGCTTGGTCGGCAGTTGCCCCTGCGAAATCTGCCAGTTCTGGCAGAACACACAACTGAAGTTGCAGCCCCATGTACCCAGAGATAGGATGAGCGACCCGGGGTGGAAATGATACAGCGGCTTCTTCTCGATGGGATCGATCTGTACGGAAGTCACTTCGGCGTAGGTGAGCGCGATGAGCTTTCCGTCCCGGGCCTCGCGCACCCCACACTTGCCCCGCTCGCCATCGTTCAGCACGCAGCGGTGCGGACAAAGGTCGCAGATCACTTTGTCCTCCCGCGTATGGTAGTACACACATTCCTGTGGCTGCGCGGCCATCTCTGCGCCCGAATTCCTTCCGCACACTCCGTGCGCCGTGATCCCTATTCCGGGCGCGGCGCCTGAACGAAGGGCGGCTCGCCCTGTATCCGCCGGATCAGTTCCTCCGCCTGGCTCACTGGCTCGGCGTCGCCCCATACCAACAGCCGCACCGAGCCCTCGGCTCCGTCGATGCCGCCCGCTCCAATCTGCATCACCTCGACATCGGCCAACATCTCAAGCGCCTCGATCTCGGTGATGATCTCGCCACTCACCGGCCACAGCGAGGGCACACCGGCCCCCGGACTGCCCGCCACGGCGCTGCTTACGGCGTCGCTCGCCTCCGCCAAATCGACGGCGACCTGCTTCTCAAGGCCTACGGGGATGACGTAGTGGCACTTGCGACCGTAGGCCGGTCCGAGCGTGGCGCCGACCGTGCCGCCCTCGGGATGCCCGATGAGCACTCCGGCCAGCCTGGCCCGATAATCCAGGGCATTGGCGCCCTTGATGATGACATCCCCGGCCTTCATCTCGCGCACGGAATCAGTCGCCTGGAGCCCTTCGACCTGCTCGCCATGGCGAAGGACGAGATCGGGCATGCCGCGGGATCCCAGCTTCTCGGCGCGGCCCGCGCCCTCAGGCTGTGTGCGGCCGGAGAGATACTGCGTCTTGTCGATGGCACGGCCCAGGAGCTCTTCGACGATGTAACTGTTCGTGGAGCCGGTGCAGACCGCTACCATGCCCTCTTTGAGCGC
This sequence comes from Armatimonadota bacterium, assembly GCA_030601885.1. Classification (GTDB taxonomy): domain Bacteria; phylum Armatimonadota; class Zipacnadia; order JAUWAU01; family JAUWAU01; genus JAUWAU01. The sequence continues at coordinate 11,948 of JAUWAU010000044.1, read as the reverse complement.
GTGCTGCACGCACGGCAGCGCTACGACGCCTTTGGCGATGAGGCGCTTGGACTCAGCAACTGTCAGGATACATTGAAAGTACGCTGTGGCCATTGCCCTCGCGAGTGCCTCCTTCGTGAATCGGCGGCCTGTCATTCTTTGCCGGTTTTGCATGGCGCCGGCAGTGTGGCATCGAGATTGGCCGTAATGGCAGATAGGCCTGCTTGCTGCGGGCCCATCGCCCGGAGCGCTACACCCACCACCGGCGCGAAGCGCGAGGCAGTCGGCTGCGCACCCGGCGCAACCTCGGCCAACCGATGCCGCACCATACGGCGCAGCGTCGAACTTCCGTCCAGGACGCCACCGCAGAGCACCGCTGGGAAAGCTCCTTCATCCCAGCCGGCCTGCTGCAGGGCTGCTCGCGCCATATCTGCCAGGTCATCGGCAGCGCGCCGCGCGATGTTCTCCGCGGCCACGTCGCCATCATCGGCGAGCCGTATCACCGCCGGCGCGAATGCCCCGATCTGCTCTCGTGGCAGCCCGCTGCCGTACACTCGGTCAACGAGCCCCCACAGGTCCGCCACATCGAAATGGCGACGAGCCGCATCAGCCAGCCCCGTGGGGCCACTCCGGCGCTGGTATGCGCGCACGGCCGCCCGCAGAGCGGCGATGCCAATGGCATATCCGCTGCCGTCGTCTCCGAGCAGCGGTCCGAACCCGCCCGCGTGTCCCACGACCGTGTCCCCGTCAACGGCATCGGCAAACGAACCCGTTCCCGAGAGGATCACCAGGCCGCATCGTGCCTCGGTAGCCGCCGTCAGACACGCCAGCGCTTCGCTTTCGACCCAATGCACGCTCGCCGCCGGCGCGTACCTGCGGACAACTCCAGCCAGGCGCTCGCGATCGCAGATGGGCACGCTGATGCCGACGCACTCCACGCTGCTCGCCTTATCCGGAAGGTCACCGATACAGCGCATCAGAGCCTCGGCCAGCGCATCCTCGGCTACGTCCTCCCCCGCATACAGGCCCATAAGCGGCCCGCTCTGGGCGGTGGCGAGGCAGTGCCCGGCCTTATCAATGGCCAGGCAGCGGGTCCTCGTTCCGCCGCCGTCAACGCCGACAATGAGCCTGCCCGCGGCCATCTATGCAGCATCCCTCTGGTACGCCACCGCACCTCCCACCACGGTCGCCACCACCTCGAATTCCCGCGTCGCCACTACAAGATCAGCAGTCATGTCCTCGGCGATGGACCCCACGGACTTGCCGATCCCACAGAGAGCCGCCGGCTGCCCGCTGGCCATGCGGCTCGCCTCGAGCACTCCGACGCCCGGAAGCTCTGCGGCCCGGGCCACTGCCCTCAGCATCCCATCCCCGTCTCGCGCACCGGCCGACCTCACCAGAACGCAGCGCTCGGCGCCCTTGGCCTGGACCACGAAACCTGCTGCCGCAAGGCCCCCCGCAGCGTCCGAGAGCTGCAGTTCCGCCGCGACCCGGTCATCGAGCAAGGCCGCAGCGATGGCGCCTGGCTCGCGATGGTGCAAGCAATCGAGCGCCTCGATGGCGCCGGCAACGTACCGCGTGCCGGCCTCAATCGCCTGCCTGCCCTGCTGGTAATCGGCATTGGCCGCCGTCATACCCACCACCATTCCCTCACCGGCGGCCCACCGTATCAGCTCAGCAGCGCCTGGGGCTCCGGCGGACACGGTGAGGAGAATCCTCCCGCCCGGGCAGACGTCCCTCGCTTGGCGCAGCGCCTGCTTTGCCCCGGCGACGCTCATGCGCCGATCTGTCCGGCCGTCGAGCAGCGCCTCGACACGCAGGCCCAATGGTTGGGCTCCCGGTACGTCCCGCTCACGCCTCTTCGCCGCCCGAAGCAGCATCTTGAACGGAGCAGGCGACGACAGCGCAATCGCGGACACAAACCGGGTGGTTCCGGCTCTGGCTAACTCGCCGGCCAGCTCGCGCGCTGCGACATCCTTCCGACCTGACCTCATCAAGACCGGAACGTGCAGGTCGATGAAGCCTGGCAGAACAAGCTGACCCGTCGCATCCAGCGTCTCGGCGCCGGCCGGCGCCTGTACCTGGCTCGATCGCCCGACAGCGGCGATGCGCTCGCCGCGTATGAGTACGTTGCAGCGCTCAACCAGCCCATCCCGGGTGGCCACACAGCCGTTAACGACGGCAATTGTGCGGTCGCCACACGCTGCGCGGTCCTGTAGCAGAGCGGCTCCCATCGCGTGCTGCGCCGTCACCGGCGGCGTATGGTCACAGCGGACCCCGCGACGGATTGTAACACATTTGCCTAACACTGTGAAGAAGCGGCGACCTGCGTCGCCGACGGAGCCTTGACACCGGTTCTAGGCGGCTATATAATCGCGTAAAAGCACGCTCTGCAGCGGGAGAACCGTGTGTGGATCAACTATGGGCGCCATGGCGAATCGGGTACGTTCGCTCCGCAAAGGACGATGGGTGTCTCTTTTGCGAGAAGTCGAAGTCCCGTGAGGATCGGCGGAACCTCGTGACTGCGCGTGGTGAGTTCTGCTTCGTCCTGCTGAACACGTTCCCGTACAACAATGGCCATCTGATGGTGGCACCGTACGAGCACGTGGCCGAGCTCGAAGGGCTCAGCAACGAGCAGTGCGCCGAGTTGATGCGCCTGGTGCAGCAATCGATAATGGCGCTCAAGCTGAAGTTCCGGCCTGATGGCTTCAACGTGGGTTGGAACTTGGGCACCGTTGCGGGCGCCGGTATCGCGGCCCACCTCCATGCCCACATCGTTCCGCGCTGGAATGGCGACACCAGCTTCATGCCGGTCCTGAGCGACACCAGCGTGGTGTGCCAGAGCCTGGAGGCAGCGTACGAGGAGCTGACTCAGGCGCTCGCCCGGATTGCGTCGCAGAACGAGTAGGCCAGGTGGCGGGCGCGGTCATGACGTCCACGGTCTGCCGTATATGGGCTGATGCTGTAATCCTATGTGTAGTCCCCACATGAGGAGCTGATGCAGATGTCCCCAGCAAGTGTTAGCGGCTCCGTCTCTAAGCTCCGGTGTCGTATGCTGCTTCCCGCCATGCTTATCGCGATAGCGTCTGTATGCGGCGGCGGCACACGGGCACAGACGCAAGAGATCGCTATCGTGTCGCCCCAGGAAAACGACACCGTGCGGGGCACATACACGATCGCGGCCACCAAGCCCAATCCTGACGAAGGCTGGGTGTCCATCGTCGTCACGAGGGGGCCAAACATCAAAGAGCCGCAGTTCCTGGCCGCCGTGGTCTCGCCGCACCAGTACCGGTGGAACACGCGGGTGCGCCGTCAGGGGAAACGCTTGTATCCGGACGGCGAGTACACGCTGCAGTTCTCTGCGCATAAGGCGACGGGGGAGCCGTTGGGGAAGCAAACGATACCCCTGCAAGTGCAGAACGATGTGGACCCGAGTGAAATCGGGGACGGCGTTGAGCTGCGCCACCAGTTCAGTGCCAACGAGAGGTCCCCCTACGACGTGCAGTGTGACTCCAGCCTGCAGCTTTCGGAGCAGCTACGGCCGCTTGAGGCCGCGCTCGGCTCGATGCGAAGCCATCTGAAACTCGTCTTCACTCAGGCGACCATGTCTGTGACCGAGGAGGGCGGCGGCATCCTCCGCAATACGCCGCGCGAGGGTATCTACGAAGCCGAGTGGGAGGCGCCCAGGCTCTTCCCGGGGTTGGGTCGCACACACACGGTGTCAGCCAAGGCCAATGGCCTGGTATTGCCCATGCGCCCGGAGTTGGGACGCTTCGGCTTCGGGGAGCTGTACATTGTGTTGCCGAGTGGGCCGGTGAAACTGGGGCACAGATGGACGAGCGAGGCCGCCGTGATGCCCGAGTTCGGCTATGTGCAGCGACAGGTATGCCCGGCGCAGCATATCATAGAGGGCTTGGAGTGGCTGCACGGCCAGAAATGCGCCCGCATCCGGAGCACGTACGCGTATACAGGGCCCGTGATCGTGGTGATCCAGGGAGTCGGGCACAACGTCCAGACGACCATGCAGGGCGAGCGGACGACGTATTTCGCCTGGGAGACGGGCCAGGTGCTGCTCATGGAGGAGACCAATCGGCACAAGCTCATGATCGATCTGGCGCAGGTCGGCCAACGCCCGGCCGGCCGCCGGGGAGACGAGGACGAAGACGATGAGGATGAGGACGAGGATGAGGATGAAGATGAAGACGAGGACGAAGATGAGGACGAGGATGAGGATGAGGACGAAGATGAGGACGAAGACGATAACGACCGCGGGCGACGCTACTACAGGCGACCGGGCTTCCGCGGCATACGCCGCGGTGCGCTGACAATACCGTGGGGCGAGGGCGCCACGATCCTGGCCAGCAATATCGTCGTTCCCGACACCGGCACGGTGTTCTTCGCCCAGCGGCCTATGGTGATGCCGCCGCGGCCGACCGCTGCTGCACCAGCTCGCGGCGCCCTGCCGGCGGTTGCGGCCGACAGCCTCGTCGTTGAGGTGCCGTACAACGTACACATCCGCATCGAGCGACGCCAACCCAGCCCCGCGACGTGATCGGAACTGACCGTCCCGCGTGAGGCTCCCGAACGCTCCCGAAACAGCCGTATTGACGCCAAGGCGCTGCCGGACGACAGTCCCGCTGCCTTGGCGTTCGCGCTTTCATGACGAGCTCCGTGCCGGCGCGCCGGAGCACCGACGGGGCGAATATCCGGCACGGAACTGGATTGACGTGTCTTCGGCGGACGCCGAGAGGGGCATCGCCCTGCTGAGTGGATAAGCGCCTGTTGATCCGAATGTATGAGGCATGCGGACACCGGACAAGGGGTACGCTGGCCCTGAGACGGGAGCGCCAGCGATGATCGACTCGTATCAGTTCGGCTGCATCGTGATCGATGGCCGGGAGTACCGGAGCGACGTGATCATCCTGCCGGAGGGGATCAAGGCCGACTGGTGGCGCCTGGAGGGCCACCGTTTGCAGGAGGACGATCTCAAAGACGTATTCGCGGCGGCGCCTGAGGTGTTGATGGTTGGGACGGGGAGCGCCGGCATGATGCGCGTTAGCGACGAGGTTGCCGAACGGCTCAAGGCGGAGGGCATCGAGCTCGTGGTGGCGCGCACGGCTGAGGCATGTGAAGAATACAACCGCCGCTGCAGCAAGGCGCCCGCCGCCGCGGCGCTGCACCTGACCTGCTAGCCAGCAGCACACACCGAGAGCCCTCCCGACCGACTCCGCCGCTGTATCGGCCGGCGCCGACCAGGCGAGGCCGAGAGGTTTACTCACTGCCCTTATTGGTACACTAAGCACGCTATGATACGTCACTGCAGCCGTTTGTCGTGGCTCTCCGCGTTCGCCGCACTGCTGGGCATTGCCGCCTTCGTGTCGCACGAGTGCGGCGCCCGCGACACTAACGGCCTTCTCGCTCAGCGTACCGGCGCAAGAGACCGGGGCGGCCTTCGGGGAGGAGCCTATGGGCCGGTCATGCCGGTCCTCCCTGGGGCCAGATCTCTGCGCGTCGCTCTCTGGACTACCGGACTCCCGGGGGAGACGGAGCTGTACGATGACATCGCGCGGGAGTTCGAGCGGAAGGTGCCTGAGGCGCAAGTGGTGCAGGCCAAGGGCACCTGGGGGGAGGACACGCAGAAGGTCATCTTTTACGAACTCACGGCGCAGAGGGGCCCGGCCGACATCGTGCTGCTCCGCGACGCCTGGCTGCCCGAGGTGGCCGACGAACTGCTGAGCCTCGACGCCGCGCTTGGCACGACGGTTCGCAAAGGCTATCCGGAGGCTGCCTTGGCCGCCTGCAGCGTGGATGGCTCGCTGCGCGGCCTGCCGTTCTGTGCCCGCACGAAGTGCCTTTACTACCGGCCCGCGCTGCTGCGCAAGCTGCATCTGAAGCCACCACGCACCTGGGACGAGCTGCCGGGAGTGGCCCAGAAACTCGCAACGGAGCCGGGCGTGTGGGGCTTCGGCCTGCCGGCGGCGCCATCGCCCGACAGCGCCGAGCTGCTGCTGATGATGCTCTGGGCGGCCGGCGGGGAGCTGGTGGATGACGAGGGTAGACTCGTCGTGGGCCGGGAGCTGCTTGAGGCAGTGAAGCTGTGCACCGATCTCGTACACGTTGCCCACGCCACACAACCACAGGCGTGCCTGTGGACGCAAGACGCGCTGGATAAGAAGTTCCTGGCCGGTCAGCTTGGCATGCTGATCGCAGAGCCGGCGCTCGCGCGCCACCTGGCAATGCGGAAGCCGAAGCTGGACTATGCTGTCGCGCCGCTTCCGAAGTGGCGCACGCAGGCAACGCGGCTGTCGGTTGACTGTCTGGCAGTATCTGCACGTTCGCCTCAGCCGGGCCTTGCGCTGCAGTTCCTGCGCCACGCCACTCAGGGTCGCTTCGCCGCACAGATGTGCCGCGTTGGCCTGCTGCCGGCGAAAGCGTCCGGGGGACGCGACCCGGCGCTGGCTGTGTTCCTGGCGAGCCTGCAGTATGCCAGAGCACTACCGGCACAGCTTTGGCCGGAGGCGTGGCCATATCTGGCCAACGTTCTCGTGGCGACGCTCATGGGCCGCAAGTCGCCCGAGGCAGCGCTGGTGGACCTGCTGCCACCGGACATCCCGAGCGTGGTGCTTCTGCAGCAGCCGACGCCCGAGCCCGAAGAGGAGACGCCTGAGAGCACGGCAGGGGAGCCCTGACCCCATGCCTCGCCCCACACCCACAGTGCGCATTGCACCCGCCGTACGCCCGGCCATCCGGGCACGACGCCCCCCGGCGCCTCTGATCGACGTGCTCCTGAAGCCGGAGACCGAGCTGCGTCAGCGCATACGTGAGCTGGAAAGCAGCGATGTGTTCAAGCGACTGCTTCGAAAAGGGGTCATCGCCCGACGTGGCCTGCGAGGGCGCATCCCCCGGGCCGTATACGAGGAGTACATGCAGAAGCAGTTCGTCGAGTTCCTCCGTGAGTACGACATAGACGCCCGAGGTGATTGGCGCACCGACTTCCTGCGCCCCCACGCGCTCACCGCGCTCCCGGCACTGGCCCACAAGTACGGTGCGCCGCCGGCGACCCTCGCGAGGTTTGTCCGTTACCTTCGCAGCATGTCTTCGGAGTGGGCGAGCACTGCCCGCCCCCGCGTCTCCGACGGTGCGCGGCCCGACGCTGCGGAGTACACACCCGGGCCGTCGGAGATCGACGTCTCCGAGGCGGCATCCGTCGCGCAGGAGTTCGTCGAACGCTATGGGGTCGCGCAGACGGACTTCATCGCCGACTTCATCCACGGCGACGCCAACTCTGAAGAGCTCGCCACGAAGTACGGCGCCGAGCCGGCCGACGTGGCACGGATACTGCAGCTCGTGGACGGCGTACAGATAGCGGATGCCGCTGTCGGCCCCCCGCCTCCCGCCGCCGCGCCCGGCCCCACGGCACGTACCGGCACCGAGCGCGAAACGCAGGTCATCGCCACCCTGAAGCTCGCCCATGCGGGAGATGACATCCAGATCGAGTTCGATGAGACGGCCGGATATGCGCTGCATTACAGGATTGACCCGACCGCCCTTGAGGAGGGGGAAACGGACGCGGATGTGCGGCGGATGCTCGATGAGCTGCGTTGGATCAACCAACGCCGTTCGCTCGTCTCCCGGTTGGCGGCGTTTCTCTGCACATACCAGACGGCGTTCTTCCGTACGGGCGAGTCGCTGCTGTTGAAGCCCATCTCGCAGGCCGAGGTGGCGCGGCAGCTCAGGGAGCACCAGTCCGCCGTCAGCCGCGCCATACGCGACAAGTACGTGGCCGCCCCGCATGGCACATTCGCCCTGCAGTTCCTGTGCCAGAGCACCGGAGACGTCGTGCACCGCATTATCAGGGACGATCGGTCGCTCAGCGACAAAGAGGTGCAGGAGCTGCTGCATACGCAGTACGCCTGTGATGTCAGCCGCCGCACGGTGAACTACCACCGCCTGAAAGCCAGCGCACCCCGGGAGCCTGAGGCGTGAAGACGAACGTCCTGCTCACCGGTCGTCCCGGCATCGGCAAGACGACCATCATCCGCAAGGCCCTCGCCGCGTTGGGCCTGCGGTCTGGGGGCTTCTACACCCAGGAGATACGCGGGCCGAAGGGTCGCGTGGGCTTCAGCCTTAACAGCCTCGACGGCCGCAGCGGCATCCTCGCTCATGTGGATTGCGACAGCCCCCACCGCGTGTCCCGCTACGGCGTGAACGTGCCGGACATGCTGGCCATCGGCGTTCCGGCGCTTAACGAGGCGCTCGCCGGGAGCGAACTGATCGTCGCGGATGAGATAGGTCGGATGGAGATCTTCTGCCCCGAGTTCTGCGAGGCTATAGTACGATGCCTCGACTCAGCGAAGCCCTTGCTGGGTACGCTCCAGGCACGACGAGACCCCTTCATCAACCAAATCCGCAGCCGCGAGGACGTTGAGCTGGTCGAGGTGACGAACGACAACCGCGATGCCCTTCCGGACATCGTCGTCGCGAAGGTGCGGGAGCTCCTCGCGCGTTAGACATGAGGGCCGGCTTTCGGTCGCATCGATGCGGCGCGGCCAGAGGACGATGCTGTGTGACGCCACGAGAAAAGGCCATAATAGCCCTTGAAGGCGGACGTCCTGACGGGCTGGTGCCGCATCTGGAGCTGGTGTTTCAGCTCACCGAGGAGGTATTCGGACAGCGGGGGCTGCGGGGAGAGGACATCAAGGGCGTTCGCGGCCCGAAACGCGCCGAGATGCTGAAGCGAAACGCCGCGCTGTGGGTCCGCGTGGCGCGGACGTACGATTGGAGCGTCATCACTGGGCCTAACTGGCTGGCGCCGGACGAGCAGTGCGAGACTCATGAGTACATCCGCGAGATCGCCGGGGACACGTATGCCCTGTCGGCCTTCTGCGACGGGACCTACGCCATTCCGAACGGCGAGGATATGGCCGAGCACGCCGCCATGCTCTTCGAGCGGCCTGATGAAGCCAAGGAGAATGCCGAGAGGCGCGTAGCTCAGAGCATCGCCGTCGCGACGCAGCTCATCGAGGCCGGAGCTGAGATCGTATTCATGTGCGCCGACTACTGCTTCAATACCGGCCCGTTCCTGTCGCCGCCGATGTTCGCGGAGTTCGTGACGCCGTATCTGCGGGACGTCGTCGCCGGGCTGCACCAGGCGGGCGAGGCCGCCGGCCGCCGTGTGTATTGCGTCAAGCACACCGACGGCGACATCATGCCAATCCTCGATCAGCTTCTGAGCACGGGCATCGATGCGCTCCACTCTATCGATCCGCAGGCGGGGGTGGACATCGCCGAAGTCAGGCGCCGGGTTGGGAGCCGCGCGTGTCTCATCGGTAACGTCGAATGTGCCGCCCTCCAGTCCGGGACGCCGGAGCAGATTCGCGACAGCGCGCTGTACGCGCTCGAGCACGGCGGCGTGGATAGCGGCGGCTACATCTTCTCCAGCAGCAACTGCATCTTCCAGGGCGTGCCCATCGAAAACTACGACACCATGCTCCAGGTCAGGCAGGACCACGGCTACCCGGGAGCCAATCGACCCGTGGAAGACATCGCGCCGCCCATCAAGATGGGCGACCGCGACGTTCTCCCCTAGTGCCTGGCGGCACAGGCTCGCGTGCCAAACGCATCGGGCCAAGAATGGCCCTCCTACGCGTAGGTCGGGCGCCTGACCCGGCGGTCGGCGTCCGGACTCGATCCGTAGGATCGAGGTCAGGGACTTTCCAGCCCGACACTGCCGGCGCGGACCGGGGCAACTGGGCACCAAGACGGAAAGGGACATCGCCATGCACCTGCTTAGAAGCGTACATCCTGCCGGCTTGCTGTGTTTGCTGACGGCCGTTCCCATGACCGGAGGTGAAGGCGTGCACAATATCCTCGAATACGGCGCGAAGCCCGACGGCAAAACGCTGTGCACCGCTGCGATCCAGAAGGCCATCGATGCCGCCGCCGACAACGACGGGGGCACCGTTCGCTTTCCGCCCGGTACGTTTCTCTCGGGCGCGCTGCGCATGAGAAGCCAGGTGACGCTCTCGCTCGACGAGGGCGCCACGCTGCTCGGCAGTCGCAATCACGCGGACTACTACGGACCGCCGACCGATGCCGAGGGGCGCGAGGTTGAAGGCGACCCCGTATTTCGCAACTTGATCCACGGCGAGGATCTGCACGACATCGCAATCCGAGGCAAGGGGGCCATCGACGGCAGCGGCGACGCGTTCCGCGACAAAACGAAGAAGCGAACCAAGAACATCTACTTCGAGAATTGCCGCGGGGTGCTCGTGGAGGACGTGCGGCTGCAAGACGCCGGCTGCTGGATGCAGCACTACCGCCTCTGTGAGGACCTCACGATCCGCAACGTGGACGTGTTCAACCACGTCGCCTTCAACAACGACGGGATGAACATCGACAGTTGCCGGAACGTCACGATCACCGGCTGCCGGGTCGATTCCGACGACGACGCCATCGTGCTCAAGAGCCTGTCGGAGCAGCCCTGCCAGAACGTCACGATCTCGGACTGCACCATCAGCAGCCACTGCAACGCCCTGAAGATGGGCACCGAGTCCGGCGGCGGATTCGTGGACATCACCATCCGCAATTGCACCGTGTTCTCACCGAAGCACTCCAAGAGCATCTACGGCCGGCAGCGCGGCCTGGCCGGCATTGCCCTGGAGATCGTCGATGGCGGCAGGCTCGAGAACGTGACCGTCTCGGAGGTGGACATCGAGGGCGTGTCGGTGCCGATCTTCCTGCGCCTCGGGAACCGCGCCCGGCTTTACGGGCGCGACGAAAAGCCCGGCGTGGGAACGTTCCGCAACGTGCTTCTCCGGAACATCACCGCCAGAGGCACCTCATCCATCGGCTGCTCGATCACGGGCCTGCCAGGGCATCCCATCGAGCAGGTCACGCTCGAGAACGTGCGACTCGGCTTCGAGGGCGGAGGCACAAAGACGGACACGGAGAGGCAGATCGAGGAGAAGGAAGCCAGCTACCCGGAGAGTACCATGTTCGGCACATTGCCGGCCTACGGATTCTACTGCCGTCACGTCAAGGGCCTGCGATTCGTCAACCTGCAGCTCGGCACGGACCAGCCCGACCTGCGCCATGCCATGATGTTCGACGATGCGGAGGATGTGGAGATCGATGGACTGGACGCCCAGTTCTCGCCCGGCGCGGCGGCGATGATTCGCATGGTTCAGGCTCGAGGGGCAGTGATCCGAGGCTGTTCGCCCACATCGCCTGTCGATACGCTGCTTCGGCTACAAGGTGAGGCAACGAGGGAGATTCGCCTCCAGAGGAGCGATGTTGACCAGATCCGCAACGTTGCGGACATCTCGCCCGAGGTTCCGGAAGGGGCGCTGTCGCAAGAGTAGCCCGCTAGAAGCGGTTTCAAAATCCATTGAGCACGATCATGATGCAGGCGAAGGTGCGTTCCACTGGCCCATTACTATGCGACACCGGAGTGTATGAATCTAGCCGCTAAAACCGGCACAAGGAGGGCGAGTGCGCGCCCTTCCTATCCTCTGCATCCTCTGCTTCGAAGATTTGGTCGTGTGCCTTTCTGTAGGCGAGTACCTGTGGCTCGCTGCCGTCCCTCTGTCGATCCCTGACGGATGGGCCAGCACAGCAATCTTCATCGTTTCCGGGTGGCCCAGTGGGCCATGAAGAGCTGCTTCGAAGATTTGGTCGTGTGCCTTTCTGTAGGCGAGTACCTGTGGCTCGCCACAGCCCCGTCTCAGCGCTCCCACAGGCTGTGCGCCAGCCCAGACATCTTCATCGTTTCCGGGTGGCGCAACGCGCCATGAAGAGCTGCCTCGAAGATTTCGGCCGCAGGCCGAGTTGTAATGACATGAAAGGCTGCCTCCGGATCTGCTACAATGTGGGAGCGGATCCACCAGTGCAGCAACAGGAGGCAGCCATGGACGATAGTGTAGCAGTTTTCCCGATGGACATCCACAAGCGATTCAGTGTGGCGACGC
>JAUWAU010000089.1 GCA_030601885.1 Armatimonadota bacterium | reverse complement strand
GGGGCCGGCTTACGAGGGCGGCAAGGTGCAGTTCCTCGACGTGTCGATCGCCGACCAGCTCGTGCACCTCGGCGACGCCAGTGAGCTGCCGCTGCGCCTGACCATCAAGTACAATGTGCTCGAGACGGCTCCGGTGCTGCTGAACTCGCGCTTCGGCACGGAGTACTGGCGTCTGTACCACTTCGGAAACGAGGAGATGTCGGCCCTCCACACGCACGAGAACATCGATGTCTCCCGCGCAGGTGAGGCGGAGACGAGCGTGGAGGAGGCTATACCGGTCGAGAGATACGGCCCACTGCCCGCCAAGGGGCTCGTCGGCATACGCGGACACTACTACTTCCTCATCGACCGGCCGGACGGGGACTTCGTGGGCGCCATCAGACCTCCGGCGTTCTTCGACCGCCCAGAGCTGGCGCGGAAACTCATGTTCACCCTCGCTAACCTCGACCGGTTCTCGCTGGAGCTGGCGGAATGCCAGTCCACGTGGGAGCCAAGCGGGCCGCTGCGGGTGAAGCTGATCGTCACCGATGCCGATGGTGAGAGCTTCCCGGTGGTCAACATGCCCGCCACCGTCGAAGCGGAAGGCTGGAAGGCGGAACTAACCTCCGACATGGACTACCTGAACCGGCCCACCGGCCGGATGGCAGCCAGGCTGCCCGATGGCGCCGTGCCCGACCAGGTGATCGTGAAAGCGACTGTCAGCGCCATGACGCCGGATGGCCCCGTCACCCGCGAGGTGACCGGGACCTTCGCGAAGGGCACGGGCAAGGCGAGCGCAGAGGACATGACGACCGGGCCCAAGCCAGTGACACTGCCGCGTAACGAAGATGGCGTGATACGGGAGACCCGGGTCGCGTGGCTGTGGGGCTCGACCTTGCTCACCAGGGAGGCCGTCGAGGGCGTCGTGGCCGGGGCCAAGGAGGCGGGCCTGAATGTCCTCATCCCCGGCCTCACGGGGGCGGGGAGGTTCTGCGCAAAGAGCGAACTGTGGCCGATGCGCGACGACGTCGAGGAAGGGCTGGACCCGCTGGGATATCTCATCGAGCTGGCGCATGCTGCAGGCATCGAGGTGCACCCCTGGTTCTCCGTCACCTACCGTCGCCAGCCCTTCGGGGATTATCTTCCCCGCGACATAGACATGATCGACGAGAACGGGGAGGTGCGAAGCGTCGGCGCGGACGTGCACCGGCCCGAGTACCGCGACTTCATTGTGGACGTCATGGTCGGCGTGGCGCGCGACTACGAGGTGGATGGCATACACCTGGACTACATCCGCACCATGAACCGATGCTACTGCGAGAAGTGCAGGGACGAGTTCCAGGAGAAGTTCGGGAAGCCCCTGACCGAGGCCGGCGACGAGGAATGGATCAGGTGGCAGAGGGAGGCCATCGGCGACATCGTGCGCCGCACGGCTGAGGGTGTGAGGCAGGTCAGGCCCAACGCCATCATGTCGGCGGCGGCGTTCTCGAACATGGCCAGCGGAGCGGCGCAGGGCCAGGACCCGGCGGGGTGGGCGCGCCGGGGATGGATTGACGTGGTCATCCCGATGGACTACTCGATGCAGACGCTCGCCGTGCACTCCCACGAGAAGACGTTCCTGGAAGCGCTCGATGACGACGAGCAGCTTGTGACCGGCCTGTCGCTATACAT
>JAUWAU010000090.1 GCA_030601885.1 Armatimonadota bacterium | reverse complement strand
GGGGCCGGCTTACGAGGGCGGCAAGGTGCAGTTCCTCGACGTGTCGATCGCCGACCAGCTCGTGCACCTCGGCGACGCCAGTGAGCTGCCGCTGCGCCTGACCATCAAGTACAATGTGCTCGAGACGGCTCCGGTGCTGCTTAACTCGCGCTTCGGCACGGAGTACTGGCGTCTGTACCACTTCGGAAACGAGGAGATGTCGGCCCTCCACACGCACGAGAACATCGACGTCTCCCAGGCAGGTGAGGCGGAGACGAGCGTGGCGCAGGCTATACCGGTCGAGAGATACGGCCCACTGCCCGTCAAGGGGCTCGTCGGCATACGCGGACACTACTACTTCCTCATCGACCGGCCGAACGGCGACTACGTGGGCGCGATCAGGCCCCCCGCGTTCTTCGACCGCCCAGAGCTGGCGCGGAAACTCATGTTCACCCTCGCCAACCTCGACCGGTTCTCGCTGGAGCTGGCGGAATGCCAGTCCACGTGGGAGCCAGGCGGGCCGCTGCGGGTGAAGCTGATCGTCACCGATGCCGATGGTGAGAGCTTCCCGGTGGTCAACATGCCCGCCACCGTCGAGGCCGAAGGCTGGGAATCGCAGCTAAGCTCCGAGATGGACTACCTGAACCGCCCCACCGGCCGGATGGCAGCCAGGCTGCCCGACGGCGCCGTGCCCGACAAGGTGATCGTCAAGGCGACTGTCAGCGCCATGACGCCGCATGGCCCCGTCATCCGCGAGGTCACCAGGACCTTCGCGAAGGGCGCCGGTAAGGCGAGTGCAGAGGATATGGCGACGGGCCCGGGGCCGGTGGCACTGCCCCGTAACGAAGATGGCGTGATACGGGAGACCCGGGTCGCGTGGCTGTGGGGCTCGAGCTTGCTCACCCGGGAGGCCGTCGAGGGCGTTGTGGCGCGGGCCAAGCGGGCGGGCCTGAATGTCCTCATTCCCTGCCTCACGGGAGGCGGGAGGCTCTGCGCAAAGAGCGAACTGTGGCCGATGCGCGACGACGTTGAGCAAGGACTGGACCCGCTGCGGTATCTCATCGAACTGGCGCATGCCGCAGGCATCGAGGTGCAGCCGTGGTTCTCCGTCACCTACCGTCGCCAGCCGTTCGGGGACTATCTTCCCGGCGGCATAGACATGATCGACGAGAACGGGGAGGTGCGAGGCGTCGGTGCCGACGTGCACCGACCCGAGTACCGCGACTTCATCGTGGCCCTGATGGTCGGCATCGCCCGCGACTACGAGGTGGATGGCATACACCTGGACTACATCCGCACCATGAACCGATGCTACTGCGAGAAGTGCAGGGACGAGTTCCAGGAGAAGTTCGGGAAGCCGCTGACCGAGGCCGGCGACGAGGAATGGATCAGGTGGCAGAGGGAGGCCATCGGCGACATCGTGCGGCGCACGGCTGAGGGTGTGAGGCAGGTCAGGCCCAACGCCATCATGTCGGCGGCGGCGTTCTCGAACATGGCCAGCGGAGCCGCGCAGGGCCAGCACCCGGCGGAGTGGGCGCGCCGGGGATGGATTGACGTGGTCATCCCGATGGACTACTCGATGCAGACGCTCGCCGTGCACTCCCACGAGAAGACGTTCCTGGAAGCGCTCGATGACGACGAGCAGCTTGTGACCGGCCTGTCGCTATACAT
>JAUWAU010000084.1 GCA_030601885.1 Armatimonadota bacterium | reverse complement strand
GTTCCCCAACCTGATGCCCTTCGGCTGCTGGTGGTTCCTGAACAATCCGAGCATCATCGAGGAGATGACGCGGATGCGGCTGGAGCTGCTGGGCCTCAGCTTCATCCCGCAGCACTCAGATGCGCGCATCCTGGACCAGCTTATCTACAAGTGGACCCACTCCCGCGCCATCCTGAAGCGCGTGCTGCTCGACAAGTACGCCGACGCGATGGCCGCCGGCTGGCCGCTGACCCGCGACGACATCGCCCGCGACGTGGAGCGGCTGTTCTCGGGCAACTTCAGGGAGTTTGTGGGGCTGGCGCCGACGCCGTTGTAATAAGTTTGCATGTTGTATGCATTTCATTAGAAGGGTGAGACGCTACTACGGCGAAGATAGGTATGACATTGTGCGGAGGATGGGGTAGATCAAAAGGTGAGCGCAGGCGGGCCACTCACTACTGGGCGTGGCAGCGAAGGGGAAGGGGGCTGAGAGCCGCTGGTGCGGCCGGCAACGGCGGATGGCCGCGGCAGCTGCGAATATGGGGCGCGGTCCGGCGTCGACGCGTACGTCGACTGCGGCAAGCCAACAGGCACGGCGAGAGTGTGCCGCCCCCGGCTGCGCTCAGGGCGCGCCACGACTGCGGCTTAGTGGCCGGGCCTGCAGAGCCGATAGGACATACGGGATTGGCACGTTGGCCGGGGCACAGAGGGGCGAGAGGGGTGGAGCCCAGGCCTGCGGCGCAGGACCCGCCGGAGGGCTGCCATATCGGCCGCTCTGGGCGGCCGCGCAACTGCGTCGCGATGTGGTGGGGCGCCAGGAGGTCTAGGCCCTCGTGCGCGGGCGCCGATCGTCAGATTAGGGCCCATGCTGGAAAGAAGGGAGACCAAGGCCAGATCGCGAATGCCTGGACAGTCGCTGCCGTGGGTTGGCCGAACGAAGCCGGGGCGCAGTTGGGTCTGCGAATCAGGCAGCACGGTGGACATGGGGAGGAGGGCTGGTTCACGCAGGGGGCTGCACGCAGTGGAGCGTAGCGGATTTCGCATGCAGTGACGACAAACACGTTTGCCGTCAGGGATCACGGGCAATACTGCCTCTCCTACACGCCGAGAAGAGCGATGTTGACCACAACGTCTATTTTTGCTATGATGCGCGCCGAGTTGTTCCAGACGACGCGTGACGGCGGGAGTCTAGTCGTCCGGCTGGCACTGGCGCGCAACGCGGGGGGCACTCTCAGCGCACGGCGCGGCGGAGGGTCGACGGCGGGTAGGAAGTCCAGAGCCCGTGCGTCGGGTCCGCCGCCAACCAGGGCAGGAAGGGAGTGTCTGCCCGGCCTTGCGAAGGCTCCTCCAGTCAACGCGGAGGAGGTAGGCCATGCCGCGCGCGACGGATATGCCGCCGATCGGCCGGCTGCGCACCCAGTGCGGGGACGACCCCGATGGCCGAGCGGACTCCATCTATGCAGCCTTGAGGAGGGGGGTCCCGGCGCCGTGGTACGCGAAGCGCCACCGGAGCCTGGCCGTTCTGTGGGCCGACATTGTCGACAGCAAGGGCTTGGTCCGGCGGCTGTGCCCAAAGGAGCTAGACAACTTCGGTTGGTTGATGGGGGAGTTCTACGAGCGGGTGCGTCGCGGGGCTCTGGACAACTACGGGGTGGTGCTGAATTTCGTGGGAGACGGGGTCTTGTGTGCCTTCCCGACGCCTGGGGATATCCCTGGCGATCAGATCCCCCGCGGGCCGTCGGCGTCAGCGCGCGCTGTCTTGTCTGCCGTGGAGGTGGCGTGGCACGTCGAGGAGCTTGTCCAGCCCGGAGGCAAGTTCCACACACACCGCGGTCTCGACAAGGAGTTCATTCGGGTCGAAGTGAAGGTGGCGGTTGTGGCTGATGACTGCATCATGGGGAACTTCGGCCCGGCACGCGGACGAGACCTGACGACGCTGCTTCCGGTGGATCTGCTGGCTTTGGGCACGGCGCCGACCTTTGGTGACGAGGCGTGCGGTTTGGCGCGGCAGGATACCGTTCGCCGACGGTATGAAGAGACACGTCGTCAGGCGCTCGACAAACGGCACAGAGAGGCGATAGCGTTTGTTGAGGCCTATGAGAGCCTAAGGAGCCGGCGAACGCGAAGCACGACCATCTTCGTGCATGACGCTGTCATGCAGCCAGCGCTACGCTCGCGCGAGGTACGCCGTGGCTGCGCCGTTGCCAGGATTCCACAGCCCTTTAGCGTTGGGGATTTTGAAGGAGACCACGTGTTCTGGGTCGTGGCGGACAACGGCGCCCGAGACTAGCGGCCACGCCCAAAAGGGGATCCGCGCATGCGACACCAAAGAGGCACGACACCCCCGCGCACCCGGCTCTTCTGTCGGTCGCTACAGAGGGCGGCGGTGCCGCCGCGCGATGGGCCGAGCTTCTGCGGGCTCGCGCGGCAGTACGATGACATGGGCCGCATGTGCCACGCCATGCAGGAGTACCTCCGGTTCCTCTGCGAGCATCGGGACACCGCGTGCCTGGTCTGCTGCGCCGCAGGCGGTAAGGAACTGCTCGTTCCTCTTCGGCGCAAGGGCAAGGTGGCGGACGCAGCGGTCTTCACATTCCGCAGCCCGCGGAAGGATCGCAACCACTTGCGCGAGCTTTCTGTGTATCTAGGGATTCCGCAAGAAGCTCTGGACGCAGCTTGGCGGAGCGTGCGTCAGTTCTCGCCCGCTGCTGCCGAGCACGCCATAGTGTACCTCAACCGTGCATTGGCTGCGGGGGAGCACGGTTTCCCCTCCTCCGCCGACTTTGACGCTCAGGGGATCAGGATGCTCGCGGCGGCCTACGACCAGCACCTCGACGGCAAGTTGCGCTTCTACGACCTGGACATCCGAGTGTTTGGGATGATCGGGGGACTCCGGGCCCTGCCAGGTGTGCGAGCAGTGCAGCTCGTGTACCACATCCAGGAGGGAGGCACCTCCATCGCGCGCTTCTTCCAGCGACAGCTGGGCCCGGTGCTGCCGTTTGACCCCCCTATCTACGGCCTTCGGGTGCCAGAGGGCGTCGGCCGCAAGCTGGACCGATACCTGTGCGCGTACGAGGGCGAGTCGTGGCGTGAGCGGCCTCACGCGGACGACACTCTGGCTGGCGCGGTGCTCGACTTACAGCCCAGGAACGCTAGACGTCTGCCCTTCACGTACACATTCCGGCTACCCGTGGGACCGACGGAGCGACCAGCGGCACGCACGGGGCAATGCGCCGCAGCTGCCGATGTAGCGCTCTGGAACGACTACCCCGGGGATGCTTCCCTATCCCGGGCGTGCCTCGCTGCTGCCTCGGACTGGACGGACTGGACCGCGTTGGGCGAACTGCTTCAACGGCTGCCACCGGCGGACGCTGTTGCCTGGGACGACTTCAAGACCCTTGTCGCCCAGTTCGCCGAGTACTTGGTCGACCCCAGGATCCGGCACGACCGCGACAAGTGGGCCACGTTCATGAGAGGGCTCGACGACACTCTGGCGGACCAGCCGCTGGGCCCCGTGGACCCCGCCGATGCGCCCATCGTCAGCAAGGCGAGAGACGCTCTAGAGTGGCTCTCTGGACAGCCCAGCCGGAAGCTGCTTAACCATAGGGAGGGCCGCGAGTGGCTCCGAAAGGTCCGCCACGTCACGGCCGCTACGCGCGGCTAAGCAGCGCCTCGCCCTGTCATACGCATTCGCTGTGGCGGTACTCCGCCGGGTTCGATTAGCACCCCCTCAGGCCTCGTCTGACCCCCCGCCTGACTCGATCGTCCATCCGCGAGAAGAAGGGATAGGCCGTGCGGGACGGGTGCGCGAGCGGGGGGTGCCCTTCGCCCTCATGGTCGGCGTCAAGCGCTCCGGCAACCCGGCGCTGCAGCTCGCCGGCGACAGCGTCGGCAAGTTCGACGTGGATGTGCTCGACGGCATGTGTGCCGGCTACCCCGACGTGAAGTTCCTGGTGACGCTGCTGTCGCGCGAGAACCAGCACGAGCTCTGCGTCGCCGCCCGCAAGTTCCCCAACCTGATGCCCTTCGGCTGCTGGTGGTTCCTGAACAATCCGAGCATCATCGAGGAGATGACGCGGATG
>JAUWAU010000068.1 GCA_030601885.1 Armatimonadota bacterium | reverse complement strand
CTTTCCAGGCCGACATCGCGGGCTGGAAGGGACTCCGCCGAAGCCGCCTGCGCGCCGAAGCGCTTCGTCGGCGAAGGCGCGGCTACGTCCCTCGCGCGAAGGCGGAAGCCCGCGCTACGCGAACGGGCGTGTGGCCTGGGTTTTTCAACAGCCCCTGGTGTCCCCTTAATTAGAGGAGCCGCTCGACGCAGTATGTTCCACAAATCGGAACGAACCAAAGCCGCGCGAGGTTCATCTAATAAGTTAGGATCGGAGATGCTCATGCGCGTGGTTCTGGCCGCAAGCCTGTTGCTGTGTGCCGGCGCATTCGCGTTCGGGCGGCTACCTGCGGCAGTCGCCCAGGGCGCCGGGCAGGAGCTGCGCTTCCTGGAGGAGACGCTCGAGGGCGATTTCGCCCTCGAGGGCAGAATCATAGCGAAGAACGGCTGGCCCGCGGGCGCCGAAGTGCGCATCGTCTTCAACTACCTCGACGCGCAGCGGCATTACTATGTCCGTCTCACCGCCGACGCCGTGCACCTGTTCAAGGTGACAGACGGCGAGGCGAAGCGTATCGGCCGGCACATGGGCATAAAGCCGGGCAACCTCGGCGAGGACGTCTACTTCGTCATCAAGCGTCGGCAGTGGCGCATGGCGGTCATTTGCGGCGCGGGTGTCGCGGCGATAGCCTTCGACGACGAGTACGCGGGAGGCCGTGCCGCCACTTCCGCAGCATCGCCAGAGCTCACGCTCGAAGACGTAGCCCTCCAGGAGACGGCGCCCATCCTTCTCGAGGACGACTTCGTCCGCGAGGGCGGCCGATCGGCCAACTGGGAGCCCGTCCAGGGCGAATGGCGGAGCACGGGCATCCCCTCGGCGCAGCAGTACGCCAGCCGAAACGCCAATGCCTTCGCCTTCCGGGGCACAGCCGACGACTTCGCTCTCTCGACGGCGGGATACTGGTTCTGGGACAGCTACGAGTTCAGCGCCTCAGTGAAGCCCGACGGCGCCACGGGGACGGGACTGGCGTGCTGCGTCACTGGCTCCGGCAACTACCTCCTCTTTCGCTGGACCGCTGGCCCTGCCGGCGCCATGGAGCTCATCGCGGTGAGGGACGGGGAGCGGCACGTGCTCGCGGAGAAGCCCGGGGGCTACGAGCCGGATCAGTGGTACAAGCTCACCATCCGTACGCAGTGGGCTGATCTCCAGGCCTTCGTGGATGGCCAGCTCGCCCTGAGGGCCCGGAAAGCGCCCATCTCACAGGGCGGCATTGGACTGTACGCCGAGGGCGGCGCGGCGATCTTCGACGACGTTGACGTGCACAGCTACGAGAGCTTCGGCGACGATTTCGCCTCCAACGACGGCTCTGCATGGCAGGCCGTGTCGGGGCAGTGGCACGCCGGCAACGGTGTCCTCCGCGTCGCCGGTGCAGACCATCCTCAGACAGCCTGCACCGCCGTGGCCGGTCGGGAGGATTGGCACGACTACGTCTTCGCCGCGGATGTGAGGCCCGCGGGCAGAGGCCCCGTCGGCCTGTGCTTCGGCTACCACAACGACGCTGACTACTACGCGTTCATCTGGGACGCGGCCTCCAGGGCGGCGGAGATATACCAGGTGCACGGCGGCAGCATCACGTCCCTCGCGAAGGCCAATGTCCCGCATCGTCCCGCCAAACGTCACCGACTCAAGATCGCTACCGACCGAGGCTATCTCTGCGCCTATATTGACAACGATCTCGTGCTGGATGCTCTCGAGCCGACCAGCCCGACCGGCCAGGTCGGCCTCTTCAGCGAAGGGCCGTCGGGTGCCTCGTTCGACAACGTGGTGGTCTGGTTCGTTGACCCGGCGCCCGAAACGCCGCCCATCACCGAGCAGTTCGCCGCCGAGGCGACCATGGCGAGTTGGGCCGGCCCGCTATCGGAGTGGATGTACGTGCGCGGCCAGCAGCCACGGCTCTACCTCACCAAGCGCACGTTCTACGGCGACGTCGAGCTATCCATGCTGCTGCCGACTCTGACCGAAAGCACCAACCTGTCCGTCGTCTTGTGCTCCGATCCGGATGCCCTCGACGACGCGTATCGCCTGGCGCTCACTCCCGGACCGGGCCCTAGGACGCTCGATCTGAGGCTCACCCGAGCAGGCACAGAGCTCTGCGCGGGGAAGGCCGAGATGGCGCCAGACGGAGAGAATGCACTGCGCTTCGGGCGGCGCGGGCCGCACCTCTTCGTCGCCGTAAACGACAACATCATCTGTCAGGCGAAGGACCCATCGCCGCTGCGCGCCGTCCGCGTCGGCCTTCAAGTGCAGAGCGCGTACGTGCGGCTCACACGAGCCCAGGTGCGCTCTACGCACGTGTGCGCCTACACCTTCTCCCAAGCCCCGACGGATTGGCACGCCCAGCGGGGTACGTGGGCGACCACCGATCGCTGGCCATGCGAGCGTGGCTGGGCCTGGCTGGCGGGCACACGCGACGTCGTTCCCATCCTGTGGAGCAAGCGGGCCTTCACGGGCGACGTGACCGTCGAGCTATACGCTGCCATGGTCATGGACCTACCACGGTCGCCGGGCTACAGCCATCCGAGCGACATCAACGTCACCATCTGCGGCAACGGCCGCGACGTCAGCTCCGGCTACAGCTTCATCTACGCCGGGCTGAACAACACGGCGTCCATGATCATGCGCAAGAGCCGGCTCATCGCGAAGAACGAGTCCATGCGCTTCGTCAATCCCAGGAGCAACAACACCAACTTCCATCGCCATTGGTTCTACTCCCGCATCGAGAAGCGCGGCTCGCACATCTCCTACCACGTGGATGGCCGCCTCGTGGCCGAGTTCGACGACCGTGACGTGCTCCAGGGCGGACACGTGGCTTTCTGGTCGAACAACAACAACGGGCTCATCATCGCTCGGGCCCGAATCTCCTATGCCGACGGCGGCGAGATCGCGGCTCTTCCCCAGCTCCGCCCCCACGGAGAGCCTGTCGTGCCCATTGATATCCCGGCGCCGGGCATTGCGCCCCCTACGCCGCTGCCGATCCACAACGACTTCGAGGGAGACATCGGGCAATGGCGGCCGGCGCCGTTTGATTCCCGCGTCGTGCTCAGCTTCGACAGCTCCACCCGCAGCGTGGGCCGACGCAGCCTGCGCATCACCAATGCGACCACGGGCGGCGCCTTCGGCGTGGTAGCCGTCCGCGGACCGGTCCGCATCGCCGACGCTCCCGTGCTAAGCTTCCACTACCGCCTCCCTCCCGAGGTCAAGCTCAACATACACATGCGCGTCAATGGCAGGGACCACGCCATCGTGTTCAGCGGATCGGACAGCTTCCCGCCCCACGTGCGGCGCCTCGGCAAGATCGAGGGCGTGGTTGCCGACCATAATTGGCACAGTGCCCACTTCGATCTCGGGCAGGCCCTCGAGGCGCTGTACTCCTCCGGCTCGCCCCTGGAGGTCCGCGACATCACCTTCGCCAGCGGCTCAGTGAGGGAGCCGTATCTCGTCTGCGGCTTCGGGGGCAACTACTGGGGCGCGAGCTACAACATCGACAGCTTCCGGCTGGGGCCCACAAGATAACCAGCCAGCCCTCTGACATAGCCGAGCCGCATACTTGCACATGCTGCCAGTGGCCGAATTGCTATGGAATGCTGCCCAGCAGCGTGCCGGGATAATAGTGCCCCAGGATTTCCTGGTACGTCTCCCCCGCCTCGGCGCGCCCCATGGCGCCCCAGTGGCACATGCCGACGCCGTGTCCGTAACCGGTGCCCTCAAAGACGTACTGTTGGCTGCGTCGGCCCACTGCGAAGCGCGCGCTCTTCATCTTGTCTGAGCCCAGCGTGCGGCTCAGCAGCGTCCGCAGCGCGGAGCCCGTCACCGTTACGCGCTTGTCGCCGACGATCTCCACCTCCGTGGCACGTCCCGCGTCATCGCGCTTCAGTACCTGGATGCTGTGCAATCGAGTGCCTGGGTCGGTCGATTTCGATGTACGCAATGCCCGTAGGAGGGAGGCAGCACTGACAGTGAACTGCCAGCGGAAATAGGGCGCCCGCCGGCAGTAGGCACCATGCGGGCCCAAGTCGCTGCGACTAACCAGGTACGGTACGGGCGTTCCGCCGCCCCACACGTCCTGTATGGCGCTCGTCGCGCCGCCGCAGCAGCTATGGAAGACAGCCTCGATGGGCTTCCCGCCCTCGGTGAGCACTTGCCCTTCGGTGGCGCTGATAGCTGCGTCCGTGTTCGGCGACTCCGAACGCGCGCCGAGATGTAACTGGCAATGCGGGAGATCGCAGAAGTCGTACGGCTTGCGCCCGTGCCGCCCCTGGGCGGCGATAGCGAAGCTCCTGGCCGCCACGGCTTGGGCACGGAGCGCGGCTTTCGGGGCGCTGGGCGGCATCTCGAGCGGAACGACGCTCCGTAAGTAATCCTCCAGTGGCACCCAATTGACCACGACCAGTCGCCCGTCGCCGGCCCGCACGGCGATGCTGCCGCGATACCCGCGCGCGTCCGAGCGGCCTATGCCCACTCGCACCACGGCACTCGGGCCCTTCCCCCGAATCGTGAACCCGGGCATGACCATCGCGCCCGGCCCGCCGCCCTCCCGCGCCTTGACCGTGTCGCCGACGGCCTCAAAGCGCCACGTACGCGTCCCCATCGGGCGGGCTTTCCCGGTCCCGCTGCTCAGGAGAGTGCCGCCCGACGAGGTGACTTCGATGGATCTCAGAATGCGCGAGCTGAGGAGGCCTATGCGGACCGTTCGCCCGGGAGCTGCCGGACACCGGCCGCAGATGATGAACGCGCAGATGAGGCTGATGCCGGCGATGGCAGCAGGGATGTGGAAGACACGTCGCAGTGCGAGCTTGCGCGCCCGGCCGCTGAGCTGAGGAGATGCCATGGTGACTCTGGCGGCTTCCGGGGCGCATTATACGGCGATGGCCCCGGGCCGTCAATCCACCGAGAGGGCAGCACGAGTTCCCGGGGATCCGGACAGTGCTACGCCTGTGACAGGGTGTTGTGGGAAGTTTACATGACCGTTAGCCTTTCGTAGAGCCGAGGAGGGAAACTATGCGCTTGAGCCTAGCCGCTTCCACGGCGCCGAGGATTGGCGCCGTTGAGCCCCGAGGCCTCTGCTCCAACTGCAGCACGGAGATCCAGCGAGAATGATAGTCTTGCGCATTACGTCGATAGTGGCCTGGGCAGGACTCTGGTTGCTGTTTTGCCAAGCGCTGTACCACATCGGAATCTAGCCCCGCATCGTTCAGCCCTCCAGGACTAAGTCGGGTCACGCGCCCCACTTACCCGCGCTGCCGAAGGCGCAACGTTCGCGGACCACGACGTGATGTCCAAAGGGATTACCTCCCTGCCATCAGGCGTGGATGTGAAGTCCACTTGGAAGGGCGGCGCGTACGAAACAGCGAGTGGCACCAGCATGGCCGCGCCGCACGTTGCCGGCACACTCGCGGTCGAGCTGCTTGCCGATTTGTCCGTCAGCGCGGATGATCTGGGAGCCGCCGGGTTCGATGTCTTCACCGGCTACGGGCTCGTGGACGCCGGGGAGGCTGCCACAGGCATCGTGGATTTCGGAGATGACCTGCCGTAGATCGGTCGCGTGAGAGGGATCTGTCGATAACCCAGGAAGAGCCGCCTGCGGGCGGCTCTTTCTCTTATCGGTTCGCAGCAGCGCTGCGCCCTTCGGGCAGATTCGTCCATTGACATGAGCGCACGCCCGCCGCTCAGCTTCTTTGCCGCAGATGAGGAGGCAGGAACATGTCGTCACAAAAGGTGACCGTCATCGGCATGGCAATGTTCGCCCTGGTCGGCGCCGTCGTTCTGAGAGTGGGAAAAGCGCCGGACATCTCCGAAGCACAAGGTGAGAAGATGCCAGAGTCGGGATTTGGTGTGTACCTGACAACCGATCGACCCATTTACAGTGCAGGCCAGCCGATCAACGCGGAGCTGTGCGTGTTCAATCGAACGGAAGAGAAGGCCATGCTCAGCTTCCGGAGCGGACAGCGCTACGACTTCGTCGTCAGCGACAGTAGCGGGAAGGAGATCTGGCGCTGGTCGCGGGGGAGGATGTTCATCCAAATGCTCGGCCAGGAGGCTGTCGGGCCGGGGAAAACGCAGCTCAGCTACACGCAAACATACGCGGGCAAGCTCGCGCCAGGCACGTACAAGCTCACGGGCACGGTGACGGCGAGCAATCGGCCGATGTCGGCTAGTGTCACGGTGGAGATGAGGTAGACGGCTCCAGGGCAAAGGCCGGCGGGGCATGGAGTGAAGACCTTCGGTCCTCGCGCCCTACAACAGAGGCTGGCGGGCTGTCTACGAGCCGCGCCGGAGCCCGTCAACGAAGCGCCGCAGCTCCAGCTCGAGCTCGGCCGCCACGTCCGAGCGCTCGTGCACGAGATTGTGCTGCTCCGTCAGATCGTCTGTCCGCTGATACAGCTCCGGCGTCGCCTCATCCAGCGGCAGCAGGTAGCTCCACTCGTGCGTGCGGATGCTCCACTGTCGGTTGAAATAGCCGCTGCAGGCGTAGTCGCGGATCTTCTCCACGTCGCCGCGGATCAACGGCAGTAGGTTCTCGCCAGTCATCCCGTCCGGGGCATCGGCGCCGAGGAACCCGAGGATCGTTGGCATCAGGTCGCACGTCTCAACCAGAGCGGACCTCTGCTCGCCGTGCCCGGTCCCATCGGGCAGACGTATGAGCAGGGGGATGTGCACCAGCTCCTCGTGCAGCCACGGGCGGCATTTGCGGATGATGCCGTGCTCGCCGAACGGCTCACCGTGATCCGTGGTGAAGACGATGAGGGAATTCTCGAAGAAGCCCATCTCACGGGCGGCATCGAGGAACCGGCCCACCCACGTGTCCACCAGAGTCACTTCGCCCGCGTACAGCGACTTGATGTTGTTTAGCTCCTCCTCCGTGAGGTAGCCCGCCACTTCTCGGGGCGCCGGATCAATGATGTCCATGCCCTCGTAGTCGGGGTTGTACATCCTGTCATAGGGCGCCGGCGGGTCCCAGGGCTCGTGTGGGTCGAAACAATCGAGCCACAGGAAGAGCCGATCTTGCCCCTGATGCTCCGCCAGCCAGCGCATGCCCGCCCTGACCACCTGCGCGACGAAGTGGTCCTCCTCCCCCTTGCGCATCGACACGTTCCGCAAGTACTGGCCCCATCGCGGCTTGAATAGGTCGTCCTGCTCCGTGCCGGTGAGTTTGAAGTTCTTGCTGATGTCAACCTTGATGCTGGGGTCCACCATCCACGGATCGTACTCTTGCCCGCGGATGAACTGCACATAATCGAACCCTCTGCCGCAGTTCATGCCCGGCTTGTGCATGTGGTACACGTCCGTAATGAGCGCGGAGGTGTAGCCCTGGTTCCAGAGCACTTCGGCAAGCAGGACGTCGTCGTGCTCGAAGTGCTGCCAGCCGCGGAAGGGGAAGGTGAACCGGCCCGTCCAGAAAGCGGTCCGCGTGGGCAGCGTGGGCAGGCCCTCGCTGTAGGCGTGCACGAACTGCGTGCTCTCGGCGGCCAACCGATCCAGACTGGGCGTCCGGATCCAGTCATTGCCATAACAGCCAACGTGATCCACTCTGAGGCTGTCGGCGATGATGACGATGACGTTCATTGGCTTCCTCGCTCAGGCCCGCATGCCTGCCTTCCCCCGGTCCCTCAGCCACAGATGACACGCCTTGAGGCACCCTTCGAGGATGCACGTCCAATGCTTCTGGAGCGGGTCTTGCTGCTCGAGCGCCCGGGCAATGTCCTCGGGCGTGATCGCGCCCTCGGGCGGCGCAATGTCGGTGGTACTGCCCATATATGCCGGCCCGGCCGCGCCGACCAGTGCATAGCGCTTCGCCCAATCGCATCGCAGCACATCGAGGCAGCCAAACTGGTGCACCACTCCATCGCACTCCAACTGCACGCGTTCCCCGGGGGAGAGCGCCCCGACAGGGCATGCGCGGACGCACGGCCTGTCGCACTCGGCGCATGGATGCGGCAGATCCGCAACTCCCGTGGGCGGCAGCACGGCGTCCGTGACAACGGCTATGAAGCGCTGTGTCACCCCGAATTGCGGCGTGATGACGGCTCCGTGCCAGCCGACGTGGCCAAGGCCGGCCGCCACGGCGGCGAACCGATTGGCGCGAGCGTCGGGCTGCGGCCCGCGGGGGCTGGCCACTACCGTGGCCGAGCCAGTGAGGTCGGTTGAGATGGCCGCTTCGTATCCTGCTCTGTCCAGCAGTCGCACCGCGTCGATGGCCAGATACCCCAGCTCCCGGTGGGTCTGGTACGCCGCCGCCGCGTACGGACCGACGGCTTCGCTCGGCGGCTCGCCCGCACGCGCCAGACTCTCCGTCGGATGGTGCACCCCAATCACCAGCACCGACGCGGCAGCGGGGAGGTGGTGCTGCGGCTCCTTGAATGCCTCCTGCCCGCTGCGCTCTATCACCGACTTGATAGCGCCGTGGCTCGGGCCGGCGTCACGCACCTCCACGTCGAATGCCTCCTCGTCCGCCACCGAGCGCCAGGCCGCCGCCAATTTCGCCACGCGAGCGGCCGGCACGATGCCAACGAGATCGGCTCCCCGGTGGCGCAGCTCGCCGATCAGCTCTGTCGCCAGCTTCGCGCTGCCCATCCGATGCGCCCCGGCGTGCCGCTCCCGCTTCCTGACAGTGGGCCGAAGCGGAGCGCTGGTTATCACGCAGCCGAGCATCTGCCGCGCGCCGTACTCTGGTGTCTCGAGGCCGCCATCCGCGCCCGGCTTCCCCAGGCCGGCGGCGGCCGCGAGCAGATCCGCACAGACCTCTGTGTGCGGCAGCGCGGAGTAGCCGCAGTCCTCGAGGCAGCGCGCGATGGCCAACTCCGCGAACCCCATCCTGTCGCTGAGTGCCGCTGCTGCCTCCCGCCCCGGAGCCTGGCTGTCAGCCCCTCTGCAGAGCGACGCGGCGTAGCCGATGCCGAATACCACCGCAGCTTCCGCATCGGGCAGGAACTCGGTCAGCTTCATGTCCTCGGCCGGCAGTTGCGTGCCCGTCACCACGCCCACCATGTCAGCCCCCCCGCTGAAGGCCGTCGCGATAGCTGCCTCCATCGCCCGACGGTCCACGACGGTGGCCACCTTGTCGTCATCGCCCAAGTCGAGCCTCGGCGCAGTTATGCGCCTCCGCCGCGGAGCACGACTGTACGCCGGGTCCGCGACGCGAAGGTGGGAGGGCATGCAAAACCGGAGGCACGATCCGAAGGCGCCACCCCGGCGACCGTGGGCGGCAAGGGTGTCGAGAACCGTGTGCTCGTCGATAGTCGAGGGCAGCGGCAGGTCGATGCTGAGTCCGAAATGCTCCGCCCACGCGCACCGCCACTTGTTCTTGTTGCAGTAGCGGTGCTCCGTATCGCCGATGCGCACGATGAGCTCGCCGGAGCTCTCCTCGCTGAGGGCGCCCGTCGGGCAGTGCGTCACACATGCGTCGCATCGGTCGCACAGTGGCGGCCCGTCATACAGGGGGTCAGCGGCGAGGGGAGCGGCGGTGACGACGCAGCAAAGCCGCTGCCGGGGGCCAAACTCGGGCGTCAGGAGAAGGCCGCTCCAGCCGATCTGACCGAGTCCGGCAGCCGCACCGGCATGGATGTTGGACAGGTCAGGCGTAAAGCAGTTGTCGTCGCCCTTGTACGGACGGAAGCGCCACACGTTCGTGACGGGCACGGCGATGCTCTGGTGGCCGTGCCCCTCGAGCAGCCGGGCCAGCCGAAAGGCGATGTGGTCGAGCTTGGCGTTCATAACGCCCTGGATCGCATACGGGCCCTGATCGTGCGGCGTCGGCTCGCCGCCCAGCTCCACGCAGGCATCGGGGTGATGGATGGCAATGACGACGACGGCCCGCGCATCCGGAAGATGCCCGGTCGGGGCCAGTCGCGGCGGCGCCTCGGCGTAGCGGTCCACGGACGCGATGCCCACCAGATCGGCGCCCAGAGCCACAGCCGTTTGTCTGATCTCTTGCGTCAGGTCCCACTCGGTGTGCATGTGCGCTCCCGCATGTGACCGCCGGCAATGGTGGGGCCTGTTGCGGCGAGGAGTTTTCCGACCGTAAGCCCCACTCTCCCGCTCAGCCCCCCGGCAGATGCACGCGCATAGATACGTTCCCCGTCGCGGGTGGCTTCTCCTCGCGGCGTCAGCGCGTGGCTGGCACTATTCCACGTCCCGGGCCCCCGGGCAGAGGGAGACGACGGCGGGAATGCTCCCGTATCATCAGTAGGCGGGGATAGTCCGTTGCCCAGCAGCGCACGGTGAGAAAGTCCGGCCCGAAGCTCTCAATGTACGCGGGCGCCGGCCGGTTCTGTATTGGGTCGTAGTACCTGATGGCCGCCCTTGTGCCGAGCACGTTGTGGAACGTCACCCGATACAGCTCTGGCTCCATCTCCCGGGTGAAATCGCGCGTCATGACGTAGAGTGCGACAATGAACTCGGTGTCCTGCGTCTGATACGGCAGGACGGCAAACACCTCTCTGTGCCACAGCGGGTCATGTCCCACATCGCCAGGAAATGCCGCCACCGGCTCACTGAGCTTCGTCACATCAACCCCGAGCCGTCTGACGCGCTGCAGCG
Source organism: Armatimonadota bacterium (assembly GCA_030601885.1). Taxonomy (GTDB): domain Bacteria; phylum Armatimonadota; class Zipacnadia; order JAUWAU01; family JAUWAU01; genus JAUWAU01. The sequence goes on along the minus strand of JAUWAU010000068.1, from coordinate 6,079 downwards.
AACAACTGCGAGCGAAAGCTCGAGTTACGTTCCCGAGGGCTCGGAGCGCGGGCGTAGCGAAGCGGCGCAGGCCGGGGCCGGGCCTTGGTCGCCGCTCCAGCACCCGTGGATCGAGCAGCCCCATGCCGAGCGGGTTCTCGTCATACGCGCAGGTGAAATACAGCTTCGTGATCCCCTTATTGAGCCAGAAGAGACTCGCCCGCAGCACCATCCTCGCCTTCAACTGCCGCGCCCACGCCACATCGGTCACATCGCTCTCTGATGGTGCCCAACCGTGCTCCGTGATGTAGTGCTGGAACAGGACCGTGCCCGGCGGTGCTGCCTGCCGGGCCGTAGGATTCAGCAGCCGCATGAGCGATTCGAGTTGGATGGCGTCGTGAGCCCACCCTTCGGGCATGATCCGCGTGTAGTGGGGCACGTAGCCCTCCAGATTCCTCCACGGGTCCCACGCCATGTATTCGTCCTGAGGGAAGTGGCGCGGCGCCGTACCGTACGGGTGATACGACTGACCGTCAGTGCCGGGCGGCAGCGTCGAGATGGCCGTATGGAAGAAGGTCGTGTTGCTGAAGCCCCAGATACACTTCGTCTCCGGCCACTTGTGGGTCACCAACTCGACGATGCGCCGCGCCACCTCCCAGCAACGCCCCCCCTGGCGATACAGATCGTGGCTTTGCGAGACGATAGGCGGATCGTAGTAGTTGTTGATGTCCAAAAAACGGCTGCCGAAGGTGAGCTCGTTCCAGATCTCGATATCGAAGGGGATGCCGTACGACGCCACAAACTGGCAGACCGTATCGGCGTACTGAACCCAATAGGCCGCCGTCTCCTCGAACTCGGGCGTGCCCACCTCTGACAGCGGCAGCCACTTGAGCGTGTTCAGGCAGACAGAGCTGCCCGCCGCCAGCGCTATCGGCAGCGGCTTCCCCAGCGTCACGGTATTCGTGGCCGGATCGCAGGCCGTGATCATGGCCTCGGCCGCCCAGTACGCAGTCAGGCCGGAGATCCCCGTCCGGCCCGGGACGATCTCGTCAACGCTGTCGAGCTGCACCGTCCGCTCGCCCGGCTCGGCGCCAGTGACGACCTTGCGCCACAGCCATTTGACCGGGCACGGCACACCTTGGTGATTGTTCAGCAGAATCAACGGCCGGACCTCGCAGCGCCGACACGCCGTCAGAATGGCGTCGTAGAAGGCGCGACGGTCGGCTCTCAGCCGCATGTCCCAATCCAGATTCGAGCCGCCGATCTCAAGACGGATTGTACGGAACCCATGCTCTGCCAGCATCCGAATGATGGTGTCATGATACGTCGGCACCTGATAGTTGATCCCCACCCCCTCGCGGAACTGCACTCCAGGCACCGCATCCAGCCATGCCCGCCATGGCTGCTTGTAGTGCGAAAGAGCCCACGGCGGGAGGTCGTCGAGCTGCGACGGATCCACGTACGGAATCACGGAGTAGCCAACCGCCAACGAGGGCCTCGAGGCCGTGGCCATGGCAACCATGACCGCGGTGACCCACAGTGCTCTCGTCAGCGCCTGCGCACTTGGGGGGCGAATCGGAGCACGTACCACGAGAATCTCTCCCTCACGCGGCGGATCCCCAGCCCCGAATGAGCCATGCTCACCGGCGACTTCGCCGCTTGGTCGATTTGCTATCGTCACTTTGTGGCTCGTGCTTTAGGATCGCTGTCGCGCCGCGTTAGTCCGACGATGGAGGAGATGATGCGCCGTGCAACGAAGTAAGTTCGGAGCGTCAATAGACGCGAGCCAACATGGCCGCCGCGATTTCGGGCGAGCAACAACGCAACTGCCAAAGGAGCTGGGCTATGAAGGCAGCAGGAGTGCTTTACGGCGCACTTGCCGTGGCAGCGGCTCTCCAGCCCTGCGCGCGGGCCGACGAGGCGGCCGCCGAGGAAGAGGGTTTGGAAGGGCGAGTGAGGCTACGGCAGGAGCAGATTGAGCAGAAGCTCAGCATTGCCCGTAACCGGATCAAGCGCAAGAATTTCGTCGCCGCCAGGAGCGCCATCAAGGACGCTGCTCAACGCGTGCGAGGCCTCCAGAGCGACCTGCCCTGGCAGAAGATCTCCGTCCGTTTGACGATCGCCGAGCGGAAGGTAAAGGCCGGGAAGTGGGCCGAGGCAAAGCGTGCGCTCGAGGTCGCCTTCCGGGAGCTGGACTCTCAGGCGCGCTACATCGACGTGACCAAGATCTGGCAGCATCTTGACGAGGCGCGAGGGTTCGTGGGCGAGCGACGGGGGAGGTTGGCGCTGCAGGAGCTCCGCACGGCGAAGCGCTTTGCGTACCTGGACGACATCGCCTCTCCGCTCCGCCGCGCTCTCGTGCACCTGGAAGATGCCAGACGTGAGCTGCTGAAGCTGCCGATCTTCTTCAAGGGTAAGCGCACCGCAGCCGGCGATGAGCTGGACGCGGCCGAAGACGCGCTCGGCCGCGCGTATGCGACAATGGATAAGTTGCTCCAGGGGGAGTATGCGACCGGAAGTCAATAACGAGGCTCGCGGGGGGGGCCTCACCGCGGAAAGAGTGGTGCCACATGGGTTCTGCAATGTTGCTCGTGACGACCTGCCTGCTCACGGCCGGCGGCCCAGGACAGGGGCTATTCTTCGACGTTCTGCCTACAGTGGCCGACAGCTCCGCGCTGGTGCAGCTTCGGCCGACATGCCGATGGCTCAACGCCAATGTTGACGTTGACGGACACGTTATCACCATCACCAAGCCACCGACGCTGCACCTGCGGCTCACCGTAGGGAGCCGGAATGCGAAAATAGCGGAGTCTGATTTCGTTCTCTCAGTGGCGCCAGTGCTTGTGCGCGGCCACCTTATGGTGCCGCTCCGGTTCGTCGCGGAGGGCTTTGGGGCATGGGTGGACTTCTCGGGACGGCAGATCAAGCTCTCGGTGCCACAAGAGCAGCAGGCTGTGGTCATCGCCACTCCGCCGCATCCGCAAAGCCACATCGGCAAAATGTACGCCGTACTGTCGCGATACCTGGATCTGGCTCCGCCGCTGAAGGCGGCCGAGGCGCCACTGTACCACTTCAACCTGCTGTCGCGGCGTTACAAGAATCAGCTCGCGGCCAACGGCCGCACGCCCGAGGCCGCCGAGCAGTCACTCCGAGAACGCAACATCGCCGGTGCGCGAGTGGAGCGCGACCATTACGATGGCACCCTCCGCGGCTGGCTCGACGTTGTGATGCTGAGCAAGAGCAACACAGTGACTCACCGGCGCGTCTCGTTCGTCAAGGAGGCTGACGGATGGAAGGTTGACGATGTCGGCCCGATACCGCGCCAGAAGTGAGAACGAGGCAGTGGCCGCCAGACACGGCCCGCGCGAATCAGGACGCCATCTCCGCGAATAATATGGGGGAGACACTACGAGCTGAAGTCCGGCGTGGCTACGGACGCACTCATTGAGGTCGTCGCATCAGATAACGACTGGGGGACATCGACGGCGCGCATGGCCGAGGTGAGCTTCGCATGCCGCCGGCCGGGCACTGGTGCCATACAACTTGATCGCGAGGGCGAGACTTGCGCCTTCTACGGCGAGATCGCGACGCTGCGAGGGCGCGGGGCTATCCGCCGCCATTGCGTTCGCGCCAGCATTCCTCGCAACTGACCTCGGGATATCCGTTGCTGCATCCGACGAAGTAGCGCAGGTCTGTGCCGCACCTGCCACACTCGCACCTGGCTCCCTTCGCCAGCCACTGATGGCCACGCATCTGTGCGGCGTCCGCATAACCGTCGGCTTGCGCGCGCTCGTCTGCCGTCTCGTACGGGAAGCTGGTGTAGGCCAGGCTGGTGACCGAACGGCCCATGGGTGCGACCTCCTTGGTGCTGCTCGTGGCCCCCACACACGGTCAGTGAGCCTTGTTCCATCACCACCGAAAGCAAAGGTCAACGTCAGGCAAAGTGCCCCGTTACATGGAGGTAACCTTCCGTGACTTCACGTCAGCGGCTGCTTGCCGCCATGCGGCGCCAACCCACGGATCGACTGCCCGTCCACATCCGCGGAGTCCGCGTTCTAGACGACGACTGGGTCCGGAGCCGCGACCCGAGCTATCGGCCGGTCATCGAAGCAGTGCGGCAACACGGCGACGTCTTCACCGGCTGGAGCGCGCAGCTTAACCCATTCCTGAACGCCGCGCCCGAGGCGCACCTTTGCTCCACGACCAAGCCCTCGCGCCATGCCGGCTTTGAAGTCCTCGAGACCACCCTCCGGACCCCCCTCGGGCTCCTCACTCGGCAGTACCAGAAGAGCCTCAGCGGGCATCCCGGTCTCACCACCAAGTTCTACATCGAAAGCGACGAGGACGTCGCCAAGTTCAAGAGCCTCCCGTACGTGCCGGTCAGACCGGAAACTACATCCTACTTCGAGCGGATGCAGCAAATCGGTGAGCGAGGTCTCATTCTTGCCGGCCTGGGAAGTAATCCCATCGCCCACGTCCAGCAGTTGCTCGGATCGGAACGCCTGGCGGTTTGGAGTGTCACGAAGCGGGATGTCGTGGACGAGCTCGTCGGCATAATGGCCGAGCGCTTCGCCCACGTCGCCAAACAACTCCTCGCCGCCGGGGTGGGGCCGGCGTTCGCCACCGCCGGGCACGAGTACTGCATCCCGCCGCTGCAGTCACCGCAGGACTTCTACCAGTGGTGCGTGCTTCCGGAGAAGCCCGTCGCGGAGATGATCCACGCCCGCGGGGGCCTGCTCCACATTCACTGCCACGGCGGCATGCGGCCGGTGTTGGAGATGTTTGCGGAGCTGGGGGCGGACTGCCTACACCCGATGGAAGGGCCGCCCATGGGGGACATCACTCTGGCAGAGGCCAAAGCGAAGACGGCGGGCAGGATCTGCCTCGAGGGCAACATGCAGATCGGAGACGTGTACACGCTATCTAAACAGGAGGTGGCCGCGAAGACGAGGAGCATCATTGACGGGGCGGCGCCCGCCGGCGGATTCATCTTCGGCGTCACCGCATCGCCGTATACTCCGACCCTCGAGCCGCGCGTCGTGGAGAACTACGTCACCATGATCGAGACGGCGGCCCACCACCAGCCGGCACAAGCCGGCGGATGACCGCGCGCTTCCCGAATGGCACCGTCAGCTCAGCGGCGCGCGAAGGCGTAGCGGCCCGCGTAGTATGGGTCGTCGAGGCGACTGATGACGACCCTATCATGCCGTCCTGAGGCATGAATGAAGCACCCATCTGCGATGTAGATCCCGGTGTGATCGATGGCTCCACTGCGGCCGCGGAAGTAGATGCGATCGCCCGCACGCAGCTCCGTTGCGAGCACAGGCAGCCCCACATCTGCCTGTGCCCCCGCACCCCGCGGCAGCGGCGTGCCACACCTGGAGAACACCATCTGCACAAATCCCGAGCAGTCTGCGCCCGTTTCCCCTGATCCCCCCCACACGTACGGAATTCCCAAATGGCGCTCGGCCTCAGCAACAACGTCGAGGCGACCCGGCGAGTGAGGCTCCTCAGCCTGTTGCCGCACCAGCACACCCGTAAGGCGGATCTCGCTCCGCGCAACGTAGCAGCCCGCGCCCTCGGCCATCCGCACGCGACACCACACGCTCTGTTTACCATCTATCAGCAGTTGCGTGCCGTGCGGCACCACGCATACCACGTCGGCAGACACCGAGGGTCGCTGCCGGATGGGTGCCCTCTGCGTGCGCACCACCGCAAGCTCAGCCACGGGCGTACCGGAGTCGTCAGCGGACCCCAGCGCCGGGGCAGTCCGCGAGCCAGCCCCGATGATCGGGGCGATCGCTGCCGAGCCGGACCGGCCGCTGACGAACGCCACCAATGCCCCCACAGTCCCCACGAGCGCGAGAACGAACGCCGCCCGGAGCCAGATGCTCGCCAGCAGTTGATGTGGCATCGATGTCGTCTTCGCACTTGTGCCTGACGCCATTGGTGCTAGTGCTTCGTTCGGTAAGTTCGCGTGTCAAAGGCAGCGGGCCAAGAATGGCCCGCCTACGCGGCTGCGGCCTTCAGTGCGCCGCTCGCGGCCCGCATCCCCGCGTAGGTCGGGCTTTCCAGCCCGACAATTTCCGACACGGACCTA
>JAUWAU010000052.1 GCA_030601885.1 Armatimonadota bacterium | reverse complement strand
GTTCCCCAACCTGATGCCCTTCGGCTGCTGGTGGTTCCTGAACAATCCGAGCATCATCGAGGAGATGACGCGGATGCGGCTGGAGCTGCTGGGCCTCAGCTTCATCCCGCAGCACTCAGATGCGCGCATCCTGGACCAGCTCATCTACAAGTGGACCCACTCCCGCGCCATCCTGAAGCGCGTGCTGCTCGACAAGTACGCCGACGCGACGGTCGCCGGCTGGCCGCTGACGCGCGACGACATCTTCCGCGACGTCCAAAAGCTCTTCTCCGGCAACTTCCGCGCGTTCGCCGGGTCGTAGGGATATCCGAGAACGGTCTGCCCGGGCCTCTTGGCGAAATAGGCCTTGCCGCGAGTACCTGGATGGTGAACTCCACGTCTATATTGGCCTTCCGCGTCTTCTTGCCCGTCTCGCGGTCTCGGACCACGCGCCCCTTGCCCTAATCCTCCGGCACCACATCCAGGAGGCGAGTGATGATGTCGGGCTGCGTGACCCCGTCGGCCTCAGCGCTGAAGCTCAGGATGATGCGATGCCGGAGCGCGGGCAAGGCGACGGCGCGGATGTCATCGCGTGACACAGCATAACGACCTCGCATGAGCGCCCGTACCTTCCCGCCGAGCGCAAAACACTGCGACGCTCGGGGGCCGGCTCCCCAACGCACCCACTCCTCGATGAAATCGGGAGCACTTGCATCTTCGGGCCGCGTGGCTCGCGCAAGCCGAACGCCATAGGCCAGCACGGTCGGCGCGAGCGGTACTCGGCGCACCACCTCCTGCAGGCGGATGATGTCCTCGCCCGAGAGCACGTGCTGTAGCTCGGGTGTGTACCCCGAGGTGGTCGTCTCGACGATGCGCTGCTCCTCGTCCTCCGAGGGGTAGTCCAGGTACACGCTCAGCATGAAGCGGTCAAGCTGCGCTTCCGGCAGGGGATACGTGCCCTCTTGCTCGATCGGGTTCTGGGTGGCGAGCACGAAGAATGGCGGATCCAGCGGCAGCGTCCGCCCGCCTGCCGTAACCTGGTACTCCTGCATCGCCTGCAGCAGAGCGCTCTGCGTTTTTGGCGGCGTGCGGTTGATCTCATCGGCCAGGAGCACGTTGGCGAAGATCGGGCCGGGCACAAACTGCAGCCGCCGCTCGCCCGTCGCCCGCTCCTGCTGAATGACCTCGGTGCCCGTGATGTCGCTCGGCATCAGGTCGGGGGTGAACTGAATGCGGGAGAACTGCAGATCGAGCACCTCGGCGAGGGTGCGCACGAGCAACGTCTTCGCCAAACCCGGCACGCCCACGAAGAGGCAATGACCCCGGGCGAACAGGGCGACGAGGAGCTGCTCGATGACCTCCTGCTGCCCAACGATGACCTTGCCCACCTCGCCCAGAATGCTCTCCCGAGCGTGGACCAGCTCCTGCGCGGCCTGCACGTCCGCGTCCGATTCCAGAGCCGAGATATCTTGTGCCTGACCGTCCGTCATCTCCTGGCCTCTGTGTCAGTGCTCCCGCGTCTCCGCCTCCACCACGCCGTACTCGATGCGGCTGCCCGAGCCTTTGACGAACTGGTGAATCCCCAGTTCCTTCCACAGCGGCGAGCCCACCACATTCTTGATGACCACGCGCCGGCGCGCCACCTGCCGGGCGAGACGCAGCGTGTCAGGCCTCACCGTGCTCTTATCGGCAAGCGCCCGCAAGGGGACCATGGCCGGTGACTCCTCGATAGGTGAGGTGAAGATCGGGTCGAAGTACACGACGTCAAACGATCCCGGTTCACACGCGGCAAGGTAGGCTCGGTGATCGGCGCAGTGCACCTGGATGCGCCGCATGGCCGCGTCCAGCGGCGCAACTCCCGACTCGTAATGGCGCAGCCCGTGGCGCGTGAGCTCGGCGATGATCGGTACGATCTCCAGCCCGACCACTCGTCCCCGCTCGCCCAGGGCGTCGCTGGCGATAACGGCGTCTGAGCCACGGCCGAGTGTGCAATCCAGGACGGCATCGTCAGGCTGCAACTGCATGGCGGTGAGCATCGGATCGCCGCGGCCCGCCGCTATGTTGTGCAAACGAATCTTCGCCATGTTCGGATGGAAGAAATACTCCACGCCGTCGCCGGGCCGCACGAACCGGGGCTCGCGGCCGCTTATCACGAGAGCGCCTTCGGCAGCCGTCTCCTTGACCAGCTCGGCGAGGCTCTTGCCGGCTCGGGGCACGGAGGCTGCGCCGAGAGTGCCTGCCCAGCGGGTGGCCTCTGCACTCGTGTTCGCCGACGGTTTGCGCGAAGTTGTGACGATGAGCCGCATGGATGCACCCCGTCGCCTCTTCCCTTTGCCCCCCTTATGCCGCCCCCGGCTCGCCCGCGGCCGCCGGAGGTTTGTCGAGCAGCAACGCGCGAGACTGCAGGCCCTGACGGCGCACGGCGAACTGCCGCTCGAGCTCCAGCCCGGCATCGGTGGCAGCGCGCAGTGTCCCGCTGTCCATCTCTTCGGAGATGAACAGCACCACCCGTCCTCCGGGCGCCACTACGCGGGTGAGTTCGGGCAGGCTGGCGATCACTGCGGCGCGATCTCTTGGGTGATACGGCGGCTCAGTGATCACGGCATCGAACGCCGCAGTGGCAAACGGTAGCCGTCGTGCGTCGAGGACGGTGGCCCGCCGGTCGGCAAGCTGCGCGAGCCCGGGCCGAAGCGTATCGTCGATATCGCCGCACGTGACCCGGATGCTCCGGGCACGGCACTGGAGAACGATCCCCCCGATTCCGGCGAACGGATCCAGCACTGCAGCCGCGGATCGCACTTCGGCGATGTTGACCAGAAAGGCGGCGTCGCGGTGCGAGAGGCGCCGATGCAGGCGCTCGCCCTTGACCGAGACGACGCGGCCGTTCCGTGCGATGAGAAAAGGGCGCCTGTGTGGGGCGTTGGCCAGGGAGGCGCGTCTGTCCTCCACATACACCTCGGTGAATTCGACGAGCTGGTCGCGCCAGCGCTGCGTGCCTACCAGCCAGCGGCCCACTTTTCTGATGCGCCAGCGCTCTCCTCGGAATGGCCTCGGCGCCAGCCGCACGATGGCCTCGGTATAGCCGAGCAGCGAAGCGCGCTCCGCCATGCTGCTCTCGGCACTTGTCGGCAGCGAGAAGCACACCCGCATGTGCGCGGGCGTCTCGGCCGCGACGACCATCCCCAACGGCCGCATTACGATGGCGAATTCGTATCGCGCCGCCTCGTAGTCGATGCCGCAGCCCCCGCGCGACGTGTGGAAGTACACCTGATACAGCCGCCGCCCCGGCGGCACTCCAAGACCGCCATATTTGTGCATCCGCCGCCTGCTCCGAAGATTTAGCCCTCCGCCTACCCTTTGTAGCCGGAGCGGCTCGCTCCGGTGGGTTACAGCCCATGCACATCTTCATCGTTTCCGGGTGTGCCTCCGCAACATGACGCCTGCTCCGAAGACTCAGCCGGGCGTCATATTGCCGGGCCGGGGCTCACCCGCCACCTCGGCCAGCGGGGCACGGTCGCCGACGCGCCGAAGCCGCTTTGGCGACGGTGTGACACCCCGCACTGCAACGCCACCGCGGCCATACCGTATGGGGCGAGTGGACCGCAGATCCGCCCCGCCCTTCCCAGCCCCCTACTCGCCATTGTCGTCCTGCAGCAGTTTATATTCTATGCTCTCGACGAGCGCCTGCCAAGTAGCAGCGATGATGTCGGTGTGCGCTCCGACGGTGCCCCATTCGGTCTCGCCGTCGCTGGAATGGATCAGCACCCGCACCTTCGCCGCCGTGCCCAGGCTGTCCCCGAGCGCCCATACCTTGAAGCTGGTAAGAGCGACCTCCTTGAGCTGCGGGTAGAACTGCTCCAACGCCTTTCGGAGCGCTTTGTCCAGGGCGTTCACGGGCCCGGTGCCCATGGCCGCCGTGTGCACCTCGTCGCCATCAACGCTCAGCCGCACCGTCGCTTCCGCGCGTGTCTGTCCGTCCTCGCGAGCCTCCACCGTGACGCGGAAGCCGTGCAGGTCGAACATCTCCCGGTGGGTGCCCAGTACGCGCTTCGCCAGCAGCTCAAAGGAACCCTCGGCCGCCTCAAACTGGTAGCCCTCGTTCTCGAGCCGCTTGGCGCTCAGGAGCATCTCGCCGACGACAGGATCGCCCTTGTGCAAGTCCGGCCGCAAGTGCTGCAGCTTGTGCAGGATAGCGGCCCCGCCGGCTTGATCTGACAGCAGCACCCGCCGCTCGTTGCCGACGACCTCGGGCTCGACGTGCTCGAAGGACTGGGGTATCTTCATGACGGCATCAATGTGCATGCCGCCCTTGTGCGCAAACGCCGAGGCGCCCACATACGGCTGTCGGTGATCGTGCGGCACGAGAGCCTGGGCGGCCACGTAGAGACTCAGCTCGCGCAGCTCCTGCAGTTTCCCGTCCGGCAGGCATTTGGCGCCGAGCTTCAGCTCCAGGTTCGGTATCACGCTGCACAGATTGGCGTTGCCGCACCGCTCGCCGTACCCGTTGATCGTGCCCTGCACGTGGCCGATGCCCATCTCCACGGCTATGATGGTATTGGCAATGGCCATGCCCGAATCGTTGTGCACGTGTATGCCCAAGGGCACGCCGACGGCCGCCCTGGCCGCCTCGATCCCGCTGCGTATCCGCGAGGGCATGCTGCCGCCGTTGGTATCGCACAACACGATGCACTCCGCCCCGCCTCGCTCGGCTGCCCGGAGGCATTCGATGGCATACTCAGCATCGGCGGCGAAGCCGTCGAAGAAGTGCTCGGCGTCGAAAATGATCTCCCGACCGGCCGAACGCACGTAGTGCACCGAATCCTCGATCATTGCCACATTGTCCGCCAGTGAGCACCGGATAACATCTGTGACGTGCAGGTCCCACGCTTTGCCGAAGATAGCCACCGTCGGGGTCTCGGCCTCGAGCAGACATCGCAAGTTCGAGTCCTCCTCCGGCGTGACGTTGGCCCGGCGCGTGCTGCCGAACGCCGTCAGTTTCGCGTGCTTGAGCTGCAGGCGCTTTTGCGCCTCCTGGAAGAACTCGGTGTCGCGCGGGTTCGTCTCATTCGGCCAGCCGCCCTCGATGTAGTCTACGCCGATGGCGTCGAGGCGGCGGGCGATCTCGAGCTTGTCAGCCACCGAGAACGCCACTTCCTCCGCCTGACAGCCGTCGCGCAGCGTGGTGTCGAATATCTCTACCTTCTGTGACACGTTTTCCGCCCCCTGTAGCGCCACCTACAGTGTGGTGCAGTGGTAGGGGCGACCCGGCGGGTCGCCCCTACTTAACCAAAACAGAAAAGCCCTCCGCCTGTGCCGAGGCGGAAGGCTGATCGCTTCCCGCGGTACCACTCCGCTTGGCCTCGCTCACACGGTTCAGCAGTCGTGCGAGGCCCACTGTGTCGGCACGGGAGCCCTCATTGCTTCTCTGCCCGAGCATGTCCGCCCAGAGCTTGAGGTGGCAGCACTGACTGCCACGGTGTGGTTTTGCTCAAGCCTTTAGCCCTGGCCGTGCTGTGGCAGAGCTTGAAAGGTCCAATGCCGCCGCCCTTGTAACGGCGGGCGCTCCGGCGCACTCTACTCGGGGCTGGTCTGCCCCTTTCGGTACGCAGCTCGGGGGTGATTTTCCGCGGCGTCTCCGCACCGGCATCCCAGCTCCGCCGGCTCTCTGGGCCGGAGGAAAGTCCGCGTACTCGTCCCCGTCAGCGCTTGTATGCGCAAACTCTATTGTCTGCAGCACATTACCACAAGTGGCCTAAGAAGCGCAAGAGTTTTCGACACGAGGGAGCGTGTACCAATGGTCGGTAAGTTCGCACGTCGGTGCCACAGGTTGCGTGTCAGCCCGCGCGTTCCTTCGCGCGCGGACGTGCAATCGCTTCGTGTCACCCGAGCCCCCCCAGCGGACTCGTGCGATCCGCCAGAGCTTCACACTCGGGCAGGCTGTGGCCCTGTTGAGCTGTGTCACTCCTTGTGACGGATGTGGGACAAATACGCGGCGAAGTCAAAATCCGGGCTGCGTTCGGGGGTGTGACACTCCAGACACGTCTCCTCCGCCGGGGCGCGCACGATGTGCTGGGGCTCCTCGCTGATCGCGTGCAGTAGACCCACACCGTGACAGGAAGCGCACTCGACGCCGCCGGCGGCGGCATTGCTCGCATCGGCCAGGACGCCGTCGCGGCGGAACCGGTAAGAGTGGCACACCAGGCATTCGGGGACGACACGGTTCTGCGTCACCAGAGCCTCCATCGCCAGCGCGTGCTTCGCCACCTTCCAGCTTACATACTGGGGCCTGTGGCACTTACCGCACTCCTCCGCGCGAACGTAGGTCAGCCTCTTCACTGGCGTGCTTTGAGCCAATGTGCGGACGGTGTCCTGACGCTCACGGTAGTAGTCCTCAATCCATTCGGCCACATCCGGATCCGGCTCTCTAGCCAGCGAGGTGGGCAGGCGGTAGAAGTGCCACTTCTTCTCGCCCGGGGTGCCGTCCCTGAGCGCCAAGACAACCTCCTTGCCTCCGCTCGCGGTCGGGGCGATAATGGTGCCGCCCAACCTGACGCCGACGGTGAGGCTGCTCCAGTCGGCTCCGCCCAGAATCAAGTCCAATTGCGTGTTCTGTGCCGCGGCCGCCTTTGCCAGCGCGATGTCCCCCGCCGCACCCTTCTGGCTCAGCAGGATCGTCACATCGGCATTCCGCGCTTCTTCCGTCTGCAGGATCGCCAGCGTAGCCTGCTTCGCATTCCCGGCTGACTGGCCGTCGGAGGGCAGCGCCGCTGCCCCCACATACACCGCGAGCCCATTTCTCCGGAATGTGCGCGCGGCAGAGCATGGCGTGCGGCTGGGCTCTTCGCCCAGCATACCCAGCGTGGGGATGGGATCGGCAGCGACGGCCGCCCAAAGGGCCTCTCCGAGCGCCAATTCCCTTGGCCCGAGTGCCACCGCGTCGTACCCCATGCGCCGGTAGCACTTGAGGAGTACCGACAGGCTTTCGGGTTCGCCGACGAGCTCGCCGGAGTCCAGTACGAGGGCATGTGGAGCGAGAGCGCGTATCCGATCGATCAGGGCTGCTTGCCAAGCTAACCCACGGATGTCTTTCTTCTTGGAGCACGCACAGGACTTCAGAAAGCCCGCGTTGTTCGTGGTGTGCACGATGACGAGTCGAGCGTCCTGCAGACCCGCCGGAAGATCCGGCTCTGGGGGCTGCGGCACCCAAGCGGAGAGCACAAGCCCCGTCAACGCGACGTACAGTGGCCGCAAGCTACTTGTCCGCCTCCAAAGCGGCGATGGCCTTGGCGAGGGCCTCGGCCGCCTCTTCTGAATCCGGCCTCAAGTTACGCGCCGCCGTCAGGTGCTCGACAGCCCGTACGTGGTCTCCTCTCTGGTGCCGGGCCTTCCCCTGTCGAAGATGTCGCTCGAAGGCCCGTTCGTCCCCCGCTTGTACGTCCACTAGCCGCAGCAGGTTGGTGGTCGCGACCATCACCTCTTGGCGCAGGCGGCCGCCCTGCTGGGCGGTCTGGAGTTCCTGGCGCGCCTCGTCGAAGCGTGCCAGACGAACCAGCAGGCTCGCGAAGAGCACCCGGACCGCGCCATCCTGCGGACGGGCGGCCAGGTAGGCCCTGTAAGCCTCGACGGCTGCATCGAATTGCCCGGCCCGCGCGCGCAGGTTGGCCAACAAGTACCAAGCGTGCATATCCCCCTGCTTTATGGCCCCCTCGTAGGACTCGATGGCCTCCTCGTAGCACTCGATGGCCTCGGCCCGGTTCCCAGTGGCCCGGAACACGCGGGCCGCCAGAGAGCGCGGCATGCGGTCCGGGGCTTTCTCGCGGAGCTTGCGCACAAGCGGCAAGGCGTCGGCGTACAGGCGCCGGCCGACCAGCTCAAGAACGAGCATTCTCGTCAGCCTAGGAGAATCCGGATCCTCTCGCAGCTTCGCCATAAGAGGCGCGATTTCACGCTCGATCTCCGGCGTCATCTTGGCGCTGAGTCGCAGCGGCGCGCCAGGACGCGGTCGGAGGAGATACCCTCCCGCCTCGGCGACCCATTCGCCCTGCACTGCGGCTGCCATCGCCGTCATCACCTGCGCGGCCAGCGTCGCTTCGGCGGGGAGAGTGACGGTCGCGTCCGCGCGCCACGGGCTGACGGAAACGGGCAGCTCGAGCGCCTCGATCAGCCTCTCAGCCGCCCGCTGCACGTCCAGCTCCTCGCCGTGGCACTGGACCTCGACGGCCAAGCGGGGGTCAAGCGAGAGGTCGCGCGTGTACAGGTCCGCGAGACGAGCATCGGCTTTCTCCCGCACCTCGGGACCGAGCCGGGAAGCCTGGCGGTACGCCGCGGCGGCGTCAGCCAGGTTGCCGAGCTCGCGGTGCGCGTCGCCGCGCCCCAGGAGGCCGCAGGCCGCTGTCGGATCTGCCTGCTCGGCGGCCTCGAAGGCAGCCAGGGCCTCCTCCGGCTTCTCCTGGCGCAGCAGCACGTTCCCGAGGTCGCACCAGCCCCTGCTCCACCCCGGTGCCCGCTCCAGCGCGCGGCGATACGAGGTGGCCGCCGCTTCCATGAGCCCGGCTCGGCGCGCGCTCAATGCCGCCCACAGATCGGCGGTGGGCCAGCCACCGGCCGCCTCGCTCGCCGCCTGGAAGCGTGCCGCGGCTTCCTCCCACTCGCCACTGCACCGCGCCAGCCGCCCCAGCCCGAATTCCCCCACCGCCTCCCATCCGTCCTGCCGCCGTACGTCCTCGTAGAGCTGTCGCGCCGCTGCCATCGCCGCTTCGTCAGCCGCCCACCGCCGACCGAAGAGCAACGGGGCCGAGAGCACGAACTCAACGGGGAGCTTGCCGCTCGGCGCGCCACTCAGAGCCGTGAGAGCATGTGCCGCCCCCTCCTCGGCGCGGTCCGTGCGCACCCAGGCGTAGGCGAACCGAATGCGGCCCGGCAGGAAACCCGGCTCAAGTCGCAGACATTCCTCATAGGCCGCCAGGGCCTTCGCCCTCGCTGCCGGATCGGCGCGCGGGCCGCGTGCCGCGGGCTCGAGCCCAATGCCGGTGGCGTACCAGCGGTACGCATCCAGAGGCGGCGCATACAGGCCCGAGACCCGCTCGCGTTCCTCCGGGGTCACGGATGCGCCGACAAGCTCTGCGACACGCAGCGCGAGGCCTGACTGCACCTCGTAGAGCTGCTCGAGTGTCCCTGAGGCCGTGATGGGTCCCTCGGTGGCAGCAGCTCCATCTCGGCCCACCAGCCATAGGGCCACGTTGATGCGGTCGTCAGCCACGTCGCAGAATCCACACAGCAGCCAGTCCGTGCCCAGAAGGTGCATCACTGCCGTCGCCTCTAGCTTCGGCGGGGGCGATTCGGCAGTGAAGCGGAGCTGTTGGACGGGTTCGGCGGCTTTGGTGACCTTCTCCACGTCAAGTCGCTTGAGCAGTGCAAGCCGGTCCTTGATGCCCTGCGAAACACCGGTCGAGAGCCACTGCGCAGTCGCGGCGCCGTCACCGGACAAGCGAAGGGGCGCGAGCGCCACAACCCCGACCGGGTCCCGCAGTGTGCGCGGCGGGTCGAACGGAGGGCGAGATGCGTCCGGCTGCGCTGCGGAGCGGACCGCAGCGCACAACAGCAGGGCAGCCACCGTAAGCTGAATGTGTCGAGACACTGGAAACACCTCCGGAGGAAAGGGGGCTCGCGTCGCCGCAGGGCCGCGCCACCCCCCGAGCTGCGCTACTACGGCCCTCCCCACTCGTCGTAGAGGGCCGAAGAGTCATCTGCACAGCGGCCGACGTGGTCACCGCGGTCGCTGTAGCACAAGTCTGCCGCCTGGCCCGCATAGGCCGGGCAGGCATCATAGTCCGCCTCGCACGCCTCGATGCACTGAGGGTCCCCGTTGCATGCGCTGACACAGTCGTTATAGGACTGAAGGCAGAACGCTTTGTCGGCATCGTAGGCCACCACGCAACGGTTGTAACAGTCGCCCCGCTCGGCACCGCAGTGCTGGCGGCACGCTGTGGAGTCCTCATCGCAGGCCTGCAGGCACTGCTCAAGGTCGGCCACGGCGGTCGCTCGACAGCCAAGCACGAGCGCTCCGACAGCTCGCCACACGATGAGAACAGAGTACCTCCCATTGACTGTCGTAGACCTCCGCTTCGCCTCGCTTGCGGCCGTACGACTATCCCCCCCGCCGAGTTCGCTCCGCGTCCCTGGGGGTCCCACCACCTCCTTTGATCGGTCGTGCCCGGATTGCTCTCGGCCAGTTGCGTCTTGGTCATTCCCTTTGCATGCCCATCGAGGAACACGACGTTGGAGCGTCCCCGGTGGCGGAACGAAACATGTTTCCACCAGAAGAGGTCATAGGCGCCCTCCGCAAGGATGTGCCCTCGATCCCGATGCTCGGGACTGGCGAGATAGGTGCGCCACGTCGTATCCAACAAGAGAACCGTGCGGCTGGGGTCGTACGCCGAATCGGGCTCGCCGGAGTGTGAGTACAGACGGTTCATGCCGTATGGGCCGGCATCCCACATGGGCTGGTCCGGCTGCAGTCTCATGGCAGGCACTTCGGGGCAGAGGAACACCGCCCTGGTCCGGGTGTAAGGAAGCAATACCTCCGGCCACGACACCAGCCCGTTCCAGCAGTAGGGGGGCGCAGTGGCTGTGGGCTCTGAACGAAGCCCGCGCGGCAGCAGCCCGTCGTAGTCGTCGGCGTACATCATGAACGCCAGGTATATCTGACGTTGATGGGCGCTGCACTTGGTCATCCGGGCCTTCGCCCGCACCGCGCTGAAGACCGGAAACAGAATGGAGGCCAGGATGGCGATTATGGCGATGACCACGAGAAGCTCGATGAGTGTGAACCCGGGGTGAATGAATCCTCGCTTCACTTCGCTCGCCCCGTGCTCGCTCTGTTCCGCTGCCGCTCTCTGCTGCGTTGGCACACTTCCTCCTGTTGTCCGCGGGTGGATTGGACTACGCGCATAATACACGAGCGAGCGGATTCTGTCTATCCCCCAAATTGAGTAATAGGGCTATGCACTTCACTCAGGTTTTCGCCTCGGGGGGACGGCGGGCTATCTGATCGTCATCCGCCCAACCTTCGCTCGCCTTGGGTGCGTGGTTCTGTCCCTATGATAACTGGCAGCGTGCTTTGGTTGACATGATGAGGCAAGGAAAAAGGAGAAAGGTAGAAGGAGAGGACGGAAACGGCGAAGGCGCAAAGGAGCACACGGCTTGACAATGTTCCACGCCACTACATGGTTTACATTCTATGACACAACATGGTGAACAAACAGGCGTTTGATTCGGGCAGGTGATGTCATCTCAGATCGATCGGTCGCGGCTCCCGCGTCAGGCCACGGTGCAACCTCCCACGTAGGTAGCAAACAGCGGCGAAACACCGAGGGAAACGCGCGTCCCCAGAGGCGACGAGGGCACTCCGGGCCGGAAGCCCGGTTACAGGGAAGCCACCCCGGTCTAAGCTTGCAGCCACTGAGCCGCCAGTTATGATGAGCCGAATCCCACTAATTCTCCTCCCTCGAGTGGTCTGGTACTTGGGGGGCAGTCCCAACCCGCCACACTTGCACTATCTCCTCCGCAACGAAAAAGTGCTCAAAAAGCCCATAAGGATGGCAAAAAGACGCAACACCCGGCAGTTTTCGGTGTTCTGTAGCCTGAGACGAGAGTTCTTCGGGTCTGCGAGCACAGTACCCCAACTCTCTCCATAGCTGCACAAATTCATGTCGCGGTGACCCAAGGGGGTCGTCACTGTGAAGCACGTGATGCGTGCGTGGTTATCGGCATGTCTATTCGTAGGCATCATTGCTCTGCCAGTGTGTGCGCAGGACAAGCTCGCCGGGGTGCTCGACGAGACGCCGGTGAAGGAGCAGCAGGCTACCACTGTCGTTAGTGGCGGGCAATCCTTCAGCCTCCGGGGTGTGCTCCCCATCAAGAGCACCGTCCTTTTCTCCGCTGCTCCCCCCAAGAACGCGGACACGAGGCTGACGCCGGGGCTTCGGCTGGCCGGCGTGAGGAGCGCGCTGTTCGCCGCCCAGCCCAGCGAGCTGCCCGAGGCGATCGCCACGGCCCGCTTTGGCATGGCATTCAGCAACCAGCTTAATTTCGCCACTGGTGGCCTCAAACTCAGCGGCGAGTGGAGCAAAGTGGACGCTGAGTTCGACCCCCGAGCCACCAGCGACAAGAACCTCAGGTCCCTCATCGGGAAGATGAAGCAGGGCTATGGGATCTCATACGAGTTCGGCCAGGGCCTCACCGCATCGCGCCGGTATTCGCGTCTGACGGATCAAAGGCCGGGCTCCAAGCGCGGGACGGTCACCGAGAGCTTCAAGACCGGGCTCAACTTCGCGCGCGACGACACCAGCTTCAGCTTCACCATAGATGAGACAACGAGCGAGCTGGCCCGGGCCGATAGAGCCGGCGGCCGGCGGCTCATGGAGACCAGCTTCGGGCACAAGTTCTCCTGGAGTGGCAAGGACGCGGCCCTCAACTTCAGCACGCAGCAACTGGATAAGTGGGGCAACACGAACGGCAAGAAGAAGGCGGAAGAGATACCCGCTCTGGCGCTCGAGTTCACGCGCGGCGAGAGCAAAGGCAAGGGCAAGAAGCAGCCGGATTTCACCACGCGCTTCAGCCACACGGTGACGGAGAAGGCCTTTGCGTCCACCGGCGACCACGGGTCGGGCGACGTGCGGACGACCAAGACCGACTTCGCCCACAAGTTCGGCTGGGACGGCAAGGACGCCAAGTTCAGCTTCCTCCAGCAGCAGGTGGATAAGTGGGCCGTCGCGTCCAAGACGCCCAAGAACGGCATCCCCACGCTGGCGCTGGCCTTCGAGCGCCGCAGGACGAGCATCCGCCACACGGTCGAAGAGAAGGCCACCGGCTCGACGGGCGGCCACAACGCCAACGATCTGGTGAAGACCCTGACGGAGCTCAAGCAGGGATTCACCTTCGGTGGCCGGGATGCACAGGTCCGCTTTGCTCGCCAGGAAGACGTCAAGTGGGGCGAGGACGACGAGGCAAACACGACCACCACGAAGACGGTTCACCTCGACCTCCCCGTCACCGCGGCCCTGAAGGTGGCCGCAGACCACAAGACGATAGCGATGGGCGACTCGCCCGAGGAGACGCAGCGCACGCTCACCCTCACGCACTCGAAGTTCAAAGGCGCGCAGTTGCAGTTCCAAACTGCCGACCAGAGCGGCGAGAACGGCTTTGACACGACCAGGCTGAGCCTCAAGTCACATAACCTCGCCCTGCCGTTCAATACCACGCTGAAGGGCGACTTCCTCAAGATCGACACCGACGGCGCGAAGCCGCACCAGCAGGCCAAGCTGCATTTCAACGCCACGAGCAAGCCGACGGCGCGACTGGAGATCAAGGCTGACTACCTCAACATCGACGACTCCAACAAGGGCGAGGCTGTCGCGACCAAGATCGATGCGTCCTACGCCGTCAACGATCGCGTTTCGCTCAAACTGAACCGGATGAAGAAGGAGCACGACGGGCAGCTCAAGTCCGGGGTCACAGCCCTGACGCTGCACCGCAAGCCGTCCGAGAAGGGCGGCGTCGATGTCGTTGCCGGCTACACCAAGCGCGAAGCGCACGGCAAGGATATCGATCCCGAGACGTTCGTGCAGCTCGCCTGCGGCGCCGAGGAGGGCATCCAGGCGCGTGCCCTCTACAAGCATCGCAATGCGGCGCCGGATGAGTATCAGAGCCAGGTGGCCTTCAATCTGGGCCGGATCAGGACCACT
Organism: Armatimonadota bacterium; assembly: GCA_030601885.1. Classification (GTDB taxonomy): domain Bacteria; phylum Armatimonadota; class Zipacnadia; order JAUWAU01; family JAUWAU01; genus JAUWAU01. Next base: position 17,541 of record JAUWAU010000052.1, on the reverse strand, counting down.
GCCTCCCACACCCTCAACGGCTTCGACGCAAAGCGCAAGAAGCAGGACGCCGGCGACACTTTCGACCTCAACTTCGACTGGCAGATCAGGAAGGGTCTGGAGCTGTCCACCGGCCTGCGCGCATCCTCCGCGGAGCGCGTCTTCGCCGGCGGCATTGGGCCACGGCTGCAGCTCAAGGGCAAGCTCTCCAAGAACGAGGAGCTCATGGTCGGCTATCTGCCCTCGCATTCGGCCCTCCCCAAGAACAAGAAGGGCGGGCCTTATATGCCGTTCGCTCCCGGCGCCCACGACATCGCCAAGAACATCAAGGGCACCGACGCGTGCTCCTACGTCCTGCGCTACACCAAGATCGTGGACCAAGACAACCTGATCGTTGCGTATTTCCGCACCGGCTCCACTCGCATGGATTCAGGCATGGACAGCGACTCTGGCGACCCCTTTGCCGACAAGAGCGCCTGGCTGGAGTACCGGTCCACCTTTTAGTTAGAGCTCCAGGTACTATCTGGCGGGCACAGTGATTACGATGCGAAACGACGAGGCCACCTGCAAACTGAAGGAGTCAGATCGGGAGCAGCCCGCTCCGAGGTCGGGCAACACAGCCTCTCGCGGCGAGGCCCATGAGGCGCTGTGCTGCGTGAGTTCGGTTTTGCAGTCAGCTTTCAGTATGAAGCGCGACAGAGAGGTGATGTGCAGCAGTCAGAGGTCGTACTGGTTTCAACCCGCTTTGAGGGCCCCGGCGTTTCCTCGAACATGCTCGCAGACCCCGTCGGGGCCCCCTAATAGCGGGGACGTGGAGCAGCCGAGGTCGGGCAACACAGCCTCTCGCGGCGAGGCCCATGAGGCGCTGTGCTGCCTGAGTTCGGTTTTGCAGTCAGCTTTCAGTATGAAGCGCGACAGAGAGGTGATGTGCAGCAGTCAGAGGTCGTACCGGTTTCCACCCGCTTTGAGGGCCCCGGCGTTTCCTCGAACATGCTCGCAGACCCCGTCGGGGCCCCCTAATAGCGGGGACTGTATTATGGTGTGAACTTGCGGCGCTGTGTTGCGTCGTGAGGTAGAGTACAGGGGAGAAGGTAGATACAATTCGACCCGCCGGGAGGGCCCCGGCGTTTCCGCCCGAAGACTCGCAGGCCACCACCGGGGCCCAGCATCGGCGGGTCGTTTAATGAGCGGCGTGGTCTCGGTTCATTACAGACCTATCCACGGCTCCTGTTTCGACCCCAATCCTGCCGAGCACCGCCAGGGCCAGCCCTCTCAGGCGCATTCATCAACTTGTTAGGGAACAGTAGTGCTAAGTACTAACGCACGTATGCGCGGAAGGTGCCATTTTTCCCCAAAAAAACGTCCGGCGCCCTATTCCCACTTCTCGTAGCAGACGAGCTCCTCGATTGGCTTGCGCGGAGGCATCGCCGGGTCCTCTGCCGGCATCCCAAGCGGGGTAAGCGCGACGACGCGGACGTCCTGCGGTACGCCCACGATGTCCCTCACGGCCTGCTCGTCGAAGGCGCCGATCCAGCACGTGCCGAGGCCCTGATCGACGGCCGCGAGCGTGATGTGGTCGAAGACGATGCTGAGGTCGATGGCGAAGCTGCTCATGCTGCCCGCCTGGCGTTGGTACGCCTGGTCCTCGAAGGCGCAGCCCACGATGATGACGGGCGCCTCGGCGACGAACGCCTGACCGGCGCACGCAGGGACGAGCTGGCGGCGCGTGGCTTCGTCTTTGACGATGACGAGCTTGAAGGGCTGGTAGTTGCACGCCGTCGGCGCGAGGCGGGCCGCCTCGAGGACAGTGTCGAGCTTCTCAGCGGGAATTGGTTCAGGCGCGTACTGGCGAACGCTGCGCCGTGTTCGGATTGCCTCCATAACCTCCATGGGTGCTCCCTCCTATATGTAGGGGCGACCCGCCGGGTCGCCCCTACGACCAGTCTGCGATGACGACCTATTCGACGCCGCCCGTGCGAGCCCTTGCTATGGCGTCTAGAAGGTTGCTTGTCGCTGTGACGGGAAGATAGAGTCGCTCATGCACGTTGCAGAGAAAGCACGCGAGAGCGCGGCGAGCGCCGAACGGTCACTGAGGAGATCGGGCATAACCTTCCGTGGCATCTTCGTCGGCGCCCTCGGCGCTCTGGCGCTCGGCCTCGGCGCCCCGTACGCCACCATGGTGCTGCGGGGCTCGACGATGGCCCTTGACTTCAGCACCCCGGGGGCCATCTTCCTGCTCTTCGTTCTCGTCGCCGGGCCGAATCTGCTGCTTCGGCGATTCCGCCCAAAGCTGGCTCTGTCGCCGGCGGAGCTCATCACCGTCTACATCATGATGGTGATCGCCTCAGCCATCCCCACCATGGGCCTGACGGCGCAGGTCCTACCTCTCATCACCGCCCCATACTACTTCGCGACCCCGGAGAACAAGTGGGAGGAGCTGATCCAGGGGCACATTCCGGACTGGGGAGTCCCCCGCGGCTCGGAGACCGGCGCTCGGATCATTACGGACTTCTTCGAGGGCTCCACCGCCGGCGTCGGCGTGCCTTGGGGCGCGTGGCTGCCGGCTCTGGCCGCCTGGATCCCCTTCCTGCTGTGTCTGCACTTCGTCATGATCTGCATGATGGTGCTCCTCAGGAGGCAGTGGGCCGATCGCGAGCGCCTCACGTATCCGCTCACCCAGCTTCCGCTGGAGCTTTGCGAGATGGGGCAGGCGCAGCGGGCGACGTCGCTGCTGCGAAACCGGACCATGTGGCTGGGCTTCGCCGTCCCCATGATCGTGGGCAGCCTCGTCGGCCTGCACCACTATTACCCCACCGTGCCGGAGCCCGCACTGGAGTACCGATACCGAGTCGAGTTGTTCCGCAACATGACCGTCTTCTTTCGCCTCAGCTTCCCGATGGTCGGCTTCTTCTACCTGGTGAACCTCGAGACCGTGTTCAGCCTCTGGTTCTTCAACCTGCTCTTCTTCTGCATCAGGGGTATTATGAACATCACGAACATCGAGCTGCGGGAGAGCCTGGGCCCCTTCGGCACGCGCTCGCCGACATTTGCCCACATCGGGATGGGCGCTATGATCGCGCTCGTGGGGGCAGGCCTCTGGGTTGCACGCCAGCATCTCCGCGACGGATGGCGCGCTGCTCTGAGTGGCTCTGACGAAGGCGACTCCCGAGAGGTATTCTCGTACCCGGTGGCATGGTGGGGCATGATCGCCGGGCTCGTTTTTATGGGCATCTGGCTGCACCGGTCGGGCCTGCCGGCCCTCATGGTGCCGGTGTTTCTGTTTGCAGCCTTCGTGCTTTTTATCGGGTTGACGCGCATCGTCGTCGAGAGCGGCATGGCCGAGGCCGTCGCTTCGACCATCGCGCCCGCCTTCGTCGTCTCCGGCTTCGGCACGGGCGCCGTCGGCCGCCGGGGCATCACCGCTCTCGGTCTCACCTACGTCTGGTGCTCGGACATACGCACCTTCGTCATGGCCTCGTGCGCCAACAGCCTGAAGCTCGCCGAGGTGATCGAGGGCCGCAAGCGGCGCCTCTTCGGGGCTATGCTCCTGGCCATCGTGGTGGCCATGGCGTCGTCGATGTGGCTGACGCTGAAGTGGGGCTATGTTGAAGGCGGCATCACCATGCAGTCGTGGTTCTTCCAGAACGGTCCGCGGGCCATCTATGGTTGGGTGGGGGAAAAGCTCGCCAATCCGACCGGGCCGAACATTGCCGGCTGGATACTGACCGGCGTCGGCGCGGCGGTGATGGTCTTTCTCACCGTTATGCGCCAGCGGCTCGTCTGGTGGCCGTTTCACCCGGTCGGCTTCTGCATCGGCAGCATCTGGATGATGGATCGACTGTGGTTCACGGCGTTCATCGGCTGGCTCGCCAAGGCCGTGATACTGCGTTACGGCGGCCTGAAGACCTTCCGAAACATGCGGCCGTTCTTCCTTGGCCTCATTCTCGGACAGTTCACCTGCAGCGGCCTGTGGCTCTTCGTCGATCAGCTCACCGGTACAACGGGCAACCAGATATTCTGGATTTAGCGCCCATCAGCGTAGCCTGGGCTGCTTGCCCAGGCGACTCAGTGTGTCTTCGGCTTCGGGCCTGAACCCCGCCGGAGCAAGCTGCTCCGGCTACACGGGGATTCCATTCAGTGTAGCCTGGGCTGCCAGCCCAGGTGCTGCCGCGTCTCCTGGAACCGCGCCAGGACCTCCTCCGCCGACGCCGTGCCCGTGGTGCCGATCTGCTGGATGGTGATGGCGGCGACGAGGTTGCCGACGAGAGCCGCCTCTTCCGGCGTGGCGCCGGCGCAGAGCGAGAGCACAATCCCGGCCATCGTCGCATCGCCGGCGCCGACGATGTCGATCGAGCCGGTGAGAGGAACGCCCGGCACGTGCGTCGCCCCGCCCTCGGTGCACACGAGGACGCCCTTCTCGCCGAGGGTGACGAACACCGGCTTCCCCGTCCGGCCGAGTAGCTCGGTCCCACACTTCTCCGCGAGCGCGAGACTCACTTCGCCCTCGTGCGACGGGTCCACGGCCGTGACCGCCTCGTGCCTGTTGGGCTTGAGCATGATGCCGCGGAACTCGCCGATGCGGACCCGTGAGTCGGCACAGAAGACCTTCTCCGGATGCTCCTCCGCGAGCCGTGCGATCTCGTCGCGCATCCCGTCCGTGATGACGCCGCAGTTGCGCTCCTGCACCTGATCGGCGATGATGATGCCGTCCACATCGCCGACGCACGAACGCAGCTCCTCCACGATGCGCTCCTCCGCCTCGGGAGGCAGCGGCTTGCGGTTCTTGATGTCCTGGCGGTTGATCTCCCGCTCCGTGCCATCCGCCTCGCGCACCATGGGCTTCGTGTACGTGGGAGTGAACAGCTCGGGGCTCTCGACGAGGTGATCGATGCTGACGCCGCACGCGACGAGCCCCTTCTTCAGCTCGTACCCGTTGCCATCCTCACCGATGGCGCCGATGGCGAGCATCGTCCCCGTGCCCAGCGCGCTCAGGTTGTTGCACACCGTCCCCGCCGCACCGGGGCTGCACCGCCGCTCGACGACCTGGTACGCCTCCAGCCCCGTCTCGAGCGACACCTCGCTCAGCGCCGGGTCGATGATGAGGTAGTAGTCCAGAAAGAAGTCGCCCAGCACGCCGATGGTGAGTTCGGGGAAGCGGCCGAGGATGTCCTGAAGCCGAGCCCTATCCATCGTCCGAGCCTTCAAGCAGGCACTTATACAGATTCGGCAGCGTCACCCCGTGATCGCCCCGCACATAGAAGCTCTCCCCGCCGTCGGCCACCGTGCGCACCAGGATCGTCTTCCAGGGGCGGTAGTAGTACAGCGGATGCGTCTTGGGCGCCTCCTCGTGGTAGTCCTCCGGCAGCTCAATGAGGTCGAACACGGCCGTTGTCAGATGCGCGATCTCCCGGCCCTCCTGTCGGGCCACGTTGCGCGCCATGGCCAGCGCCTTGAGGTACACCTCGGGGCCCATCACCGCGCTGCCGAAGTCGAGCATCACGCCGCCCTCGAGGCGAGACACGGCCTCGGTTATGACGAGGAAGTCGGTATACGATGCCGCACCGAGCGCCGCCCCGTCGCACGACGGAAGCTCGTGGATGATGTCGTACCCGATGCCCACGTGCACGGTAGCCGGAATGCCCAGCCGATACGCGGCCGCGAGGATGCTGACGTCCTTGTGCGGGAACTCGCCCTCGGCGATCATCCGCCCCACGGCCTCCCCGAGGCCGATGCCCTCCTCGGCCGCCTGCTTCGCGGCGTCATTGATCCGCCCCGTCTCCTCCCAGAGCCCGAACTGCCCCGTGCGGATGTACCGGGCGACGCTCTCCGTGGTGGCGCCCACGAGTGCGAGCTCGAAGTCGTGGATGGGGCCGGCGCCGTTCATGGCCACGTGCGTCACGAAGCCGCGCTCCATCATGGCGATGACGTAGCGCGACAGGCCCACCTTGATCACGTGGGCGCCCATCAGGAGGATGCGGGACGCACCGCGCTCCCGCGCCGCCAGCATGCGCGCGGCGATAGTCGGAATGTCAGGGTTGTCGAAGGGCGGGACCTCGGCGTCGAGCGGCAGCACCTCGTCGAGGACCATATCGTGCTCGCGCTGTGCCAGCGGGAGCACCTGAAGGCGACTTCTATCGAATGTAGGATATGGCACGGCGTCTCTTCCTTTTCCTTTTGCCTTCCCTCATCAGCGTGTGGCACGGCTTGCTTGTCAAGCCGTGCATTGCAGCATGTGGACACACGGGTAGCAAGCTACCCGTGCCACACGGTCGCTGTCACGGCTCCATGAAGAGGTATTGCAGCAGCCGCTCATGCTCACGATGATCGGGCACGATGACGTCCGCCCCCGCCTGAATCAGCCGATTGCGCTTCCACTCGTTGATGCCGCAGCGCCGCACCTCGTCCGACGCCACGCCCACCGCGATGCCCCCGACGTCCTTCGTGTTCTCGATCTCCACGTAGCCGTCGCCGAAGGCCACGAGCTCATTGCCCTGCAGCTTCAGCGTGCGGAAGATATGCTGGATGTACAGCGCCTTGGAGAACTTCTTGTACTCGTCGATGGCGCCGCGGAGGCCGGCCTCGAAGTAGCCCGAGACGCCGAGCAGGGCTGACTCGTGCTCCACGTACTCGTGGTCGGTGCCGCTCGCCAGGTACATCGTCACGCCACGCTGGGAGAGACCCTCCAGGAGCCCTACCAATCCGGGCACCATCCAGTCAACCGGCGCCGCGGCGCCGCTCTTGAGGGTCTCGATGCGACCCTGCATCCGCGGCCGCAGGCGCTCGAGATACATTCGTTTATACTCCAGCGGATCGAGCGCCGTGCCGCCGCGCGTCTTTACCTCCTCGGCGAGCTGGAGCATCTGGTAGATGGTCTGCTTGCCCGTGAGCCGCTCGACGTACTCGCTGACGATGGCCTGCAGCTCATCATCGCTCTCGTGCGAGGGGCACTGGCGCAGGATCTCGACCATCATCGGCACCATCACCTGCTGCCAGCCCTCGCGGATGAGCGAGATGGTGCCGTCGAAGTCAAAGAGCGCGCAGCGGATGCTGCCCCGCGGCGCGTCATCGTTGATGATCTCGATGTGCGTGCCCTCGAGGAAGCGGCCCGGGGGCTGCGGCGTAATGGTGCTCGTGGACACAGCAACCTCCACTCCCGTGTGGCATGGCTTGCTTGGCGAGCCGTGGGGCCCCGCGCGCCCATGATCTTCACCGAGAGGGAGAGAGAGTCCTGCAGCGCACAGGAGCGCTCCGTGCCGGTGGCGAAAGCGCAGACATCGACCAAGCCCAAGGTGGTATCCATTGCCCGATCGCGGCCAACTACCAGAAGTCTCCGCCATCATCCTCGCCGCCGGCAAGTCCGAGCGCATGGGGCGGCCGAAGCTCCTGCTGCCTATCGGCGATAGCACGGTCATTGGGAGCGTGCTCGAGGCCGTGCTCGGGGCGAGCGTGCGCGAGACCGTCGTCGTGGTTGGTCACGATGCCGATGCTGTTACAGAGGCGATCGGCGAGCGTCCCGTGCGCATCGTGCACAATGCCGACTACGAGGCGGGGATGTTCTCATCGGTGCTCTGCGGACTCGGCGCCATAAGCACCGATGCGGACGCGGTGCTCGTAGTGCTCGGCGACCAACCGAACGTGACATCGGAGATCATCGACGCCCTATTGGACGCCTTCGCCGCGAGCGACAAGGGCCTCGTCGCCCCAACGTGCGTCCACGAAGGCCGGCAGCGCCGCGGCCATCCGGTGGTCATCGACGCCCGCTACCTGCCCGAGATCCGGGGCTTGAGCGGCCAGCACGGCCTGCGCGAGCTCTTCGCGCGGCATGAGGACGACATCTGCCTCGTGTCCTTCGACACGCCGGTAGTCATCGACGACCTGGACACGCCGGCCGACTACGACCGCCTGCGTTGGCGGGAGGTGACCTGACCCAATGCAAACCATCTTCGACGAGATAGCCCACCTCCAGTCTGCTGGCGAGGCCTTCGCCCTGGCCACCGTCGTCGCCCGCACCGGCTCCGCACCCATGAGCAAATGGGCCAAGATGCTGGTACGGGCCGACGGCAGCATGTCCGGCACCGTCGGCGGCGGCTGCCTCGAGGCCGAGATCTGGGAGGACGCCCGGGCAGCTCTGGCCAGCGGCGAGGCCCGGGTGGTGAAGCACACGCTGACGCCGGAGCATGCGGGGGAGTCCGGGCTGCTCTGCGGCGGGAGCGTGCGGATACTCGTGGAGCGCATCGATCCCGACAAGCACACGGAGGTCTTCAAGGCGGCCCACGATATCGTCGCCTCGCGACAACGCGCGCACCTCATCACGCTCCTGCCGACTGCCGAGGAGGGGACGCACCGGCTCCTGCTCACGCCGGACGGGACCACCGTCGGCTCATTGGGCGATGACAACACAAACCGCGCAGCCATCGCCGCGGCCGACGAGACGACGGGCCAGATCCCGGAGCTCGTCCCCCTCGAGCGTCCGTGTGCCACGGCTTGCTTGCCAAGCCGTGCGGCTGCAGGCACCCGGGACACACGGGTAGCAAGCTACCCGTGCCACACGGAGGTGTTCATCGAGCCCCTCGGACCCGTGCCGGAGATCTACGTGTTCGGCGGCGGCCATGTGGGCCTGGCGACCGCCCGCACAGGCGCTATTGCGGGCTTCCGCGTGATCGTGGTGGACGACCGGCCGATGTTCTGCAACCCGGAGCGCTTCCCGCAGGCCGACGAGTGCATCGTGGCCCACTTCGACGGCGTCTTCGAGCAACTCGACATCGGCGAGGATTCCTACCTCGTCGCCGTCACCCGCGGCCACGCGCACGACGAGAGCGTAGTCGAGCAGGCGCTCGGGACGAACGCCGGCTACATCGGCATGATCGGCAGCCGATACAAGGTGCGCCGGATACTGAAGAGCCTCGGCGAGCGCGGCGCCACCGACGAGCAGCTCGCCCGCATCCACGCGCCCATCGGCCTCAACATCGGCGCCGACACGCCCGAGGAGATCGCCGTGAGCATCGTCGCCGAAATCATCGCGGTCATGCGGAGGGGACAGGCCGAAGAGATACAGAGCATGAGGGAGATTGCACCGTGATCATCGACGCTGACGTACACATCTCGCCCACATCGGAGGGCGGCAACAGCATTCTCATCGATGAGGCGCTGCGCCGGATGGACCGGGCCGGCGTTGACCGGGCCCTCACCTGGCTGCAGCCGCCGTATGTGCGCGAGCTGGACCAGGGCAACGCCTACGTGCACGAGGCCGCGCGGCAGCACCCCGATAGGATCCTCGGCTTCGGATGGGCCGACCCGAACCTCGGGGTGCAGAAGGCGAAGGACACGGTAAAGCGCTGCATCGACGAGTACGGCTTATTCGGCGTGAAGCTCAACGGCGCCCAGAATAGCTTCTACATCGACGACCCGGAGTTGTCCATCCCGGTGATTGAGGAGATCGCCGCTACCGGGAAGCTCCTGGCTCTGCACGTGGGAGCCGACGCCTACGAGCACACGCATCCGTTCCGCGTCGCCAAGATCGCCCGCCAGTTCCCCAAGCTGCAAATCCTCGTGGTCCACATGGGCGGCGTCGGCCATCCCGACATGACTGATGCCGTTATCGAGGTGGCCCAGGACCACCCGAACCTGACCCTCATCGGCAGCGCCGTGCGGTCGGCCGCCGTGCTGAAGGCGCTCCGGACGCTCGGCTCCTCGCGAGTGTGCTTCGGCAGCGACACGCCTTTCGAGCTGATGCACGTCGAGGTCACCCGCTACAAGGCGCTGCTCGACGAGGAGGAGTTCTCCGACGAGGACCGGCACAACGTGATGGCGGGGAACATGATGCGGGTGCTGGGGCTCAAGTCGTAGTGCACGTTCCCCCGGCTACCGTGTGCCACGGCGCCTGACCCCCTTCGGGGTCGGCGTCCCGCCCGTAGGGTCAGGGACTTGCTCGTCCCTGTCTGAAGCGGGACCCCGTACGGGGCCAGGCCGTGCTCCCTTGGCGTGACCACCCCCATACGCCGTCCCTCTTCTGTAGTCTCCGCTATAGGCACGTCCATCCAGTCCGCCACCTCGATGGCGCACGTGGTCCAGTCGCCCATCAACTCCAGCTCATCCCGCACGGCTTCGGGAGCCAGCAGGGCGCCCCGGGCGACCAAGTCTTCCATGAATGTCCACACGGCGGGGAAGACGTCCGGAGGGTAGTAGATGCAGTAGGCGTCTATCAGGGCGCTTGTGTCGATGCTATACCTGACCGGTATTAACCTCATGTCTCCCCCACCGCTCAGGTGGGGCTGATGTGCGCTGGGTCGAACAGTGCGTTCTCGACGTCGGAGATGTGCTTGACACGGACCTCCAGATGGTCCGCGACGTCACTCGCCGTGATGCGATCGAGGTGGTAAGCCCGGAGCACGAGCCCCGCGAACAGCCGGCCCGCTTTGGCGATGGCCAGGCTTGGGGGGGCCGGGCCGCCCGTCGTGCGCTTGCTCTCCCTGCGCCGGTATTCCCGGCGAATCTGCTCCCGCTTCTGCTCATAGAACTCGCGCGATGCCAGCCCGCCCGCGACCATACGAAGCAGTACGACCTCCCGACTGACTCTGAACCGGCGCGCAAGCGCTTTTATGTCGTCGTCAGACCACCCCGATGAGCCGGCGCCCTGCCGAACGACCTTCTCGGTACATAGGTCCTCCAGGGGAACCAACGCGGCACCCGCGACCCGGTTGCAGAAGGCCTCCACCCTCTGGGCCGGGCCAGCCAGCGAGTGATCGAGGTAGCACAATCCTCCCTGCTTCGTTGCAATATGCACCATCTCGTGCACGAGAGTGAAGATGCGTCGCTCCTCCGCGTCTTTAATGTTCGCCACCACGACGGGCAAGGGGAAGTCGGCTATCGAGAACCCGCTCATCTCCTCGGGCTTCACGTTCCGGGCCTGACACACGAGGACTCCCGCATTCTCACAGGCCTCTCCCCATGCCCTGCGAGCGTAGCCCGTTGAGCGCCAGTGTATCTGCTGGTCGTGCGTTATTCCCAGCTCGCCGCGAAGGCGGGCGCCGATCTGTTCAGGGTCGTCGTCCGTAGTGGCGGAGAGGGTAAAGCGGGGCGGTGGTTCTCCGATCTCCCGCAGGAGTTCCAAGGCTATCTCCCGGCGGTGCACCGCCTCACGGTGGGCCAAACGAAGCTCCGGGGAGAGGGGCAGCGCTGTTGGCGGTCGGCGGAAGTCACGAGGTGTGGCCAGCGGCGCCGGGGGCTCTGGCAGATAGAACACCGCCAGGGGTCTCCTGTAGGCCTTAGCGAGCTTCCTCAGTTGCGCGACCGTCGGACGCGCCTTGCCCTCCTCCCAGCTTTCTAGTCGCTCGGGGCTTGCCCTCGCCTTCCTGGCGGCCGCCTCCACGGTCAGCCCAGACTCATCTCGCGCCCAGCGCAGGAGTTCCGGCTTCACCAGCGCTTCGGCCGTTCTGGGCATCTCCGCACTCCTCGTGGTGCGCCGCCGGTGGGGACCCCTCCCCCACGGCGCGTTGACCCGCACGCGCCTGCGGCGCACTCAGAATGGTATCAGTCCGTTAGCAGCGCTGTCAAGCCGCTGCAGGCAACTCAGCAGGGCTGATTCCCCGCCGCCTGCAGTTGCTGTGAGGATGCCTGTGGCATCCTCGCGGCCCTCAGGTACCGATGCAGCGTCCCCACGGCCGACGACAGCGTCCGCACGTTCCCACCCTCGGTGAGGTACTGGCCGATGAAGCCGTCGGGGCTGATGAGCTGTCGCACCGCCGGCTCGGAGGCGGCGATCGTGGCCCGAAGCTCATCCACCGAGGGCGGCACGGCTTCGGCGGCGATGAGGCCCTCACGGCCCAGCTCCTGCAGGCGCTCCCAGCGGGCGCGGTGCCGCTCGAAGCTCCAGCTCCCCCACTGCGCGTAGCCCGCGTACAGCACATCCCGGTTGTAGCGGATGTCCCGCTCATCGTGGCTGGCGGCGTAGATCGGCTTCCCCGTGCTGGGCTCGTAGAAGCGGGCCCACTCGTTGGGGCCGGTGCGAGAGCGCTCGAACCAGGCGATCACCGCCGGGATGGGCCCCAGGTACTTCTCGTCGCCGGTGGCCAGGTAGATGTCGATGAGCAGATTGATGGCGTACGACGACGGCGCGCCGCAGCACGAGGGCGGCTCGAAGGGGCGGCCCCACGCCGGGGTCTTGTCCCAGTTGTACTGCTGCGCCCAGCCGGGCGTGGGCTCCGGGAGCTGCCAGTCGATGAACCACTGCCCGGCCTTCTTGACCCCCTCCAGGTACTTGGGGTCGCGCGTTACCTCGTAGACCGCCAGCAACACCCGCGTCTGGCTGATCGTCACCTGATCGTTGAGCATGGGCAGCGCAAGCCAGCTCCCCTTGGCCCGCGGCGGGTACTCCGACGGCCACGCACCGCATTCGTACTGCGCCTCGAGCGTGAAGTCGGCCGTCTTGATGGCGCTCTCCAGATACTTGCGCTCGCCGGTCCATTTGTACGCATTGAGTATGATTCGCACGGCCTTCAGGTCGCGGCTGTTGCGGAAGGAGCAGTCCTTGGGGAATGTCTTGTTCGAGCCGAGCTGCTTGACGTAGCACGGGCGTGCGTAGCCCCCGGCGGGCTGCTTCGCCTCGATGAGGAAGTCGGCAATGAGACAGAAGTAGTCCAGGTACTTGCGCGCGTGCGTAACCTCGTAGGCGCGGGCGAATATCTGCCCATAGACCGGCGGCCGCTCGGTCTCGTAGTCCGGTTGGGCCTCGACCATATTCTCGACGTTCACGATGCCCTTGGCGATGTCGGACGCGGCGAGCCTGTCCACCGCCCGCCGCAGCGCCACACCGGCTTGCTGATACAACTCCGCATCGGACGCATCCTGACCAGAGGCCAGGCAGGGGAGGAGAACACATGCGACACTGAGGCCCACGTACTTCATCGGAGGTCACCTCCATATAGATTAGGGACGGGCACAAAACTGCCGGTGCCGGGCGACGATCCACCCGGTTCCAGTTCGACTAGGGGGACAATTGTCCTGCAAGAGCGAAGCCTCCGGCGCGTCTGGGAGGGAACTGCCGGAGCCCTGTGAGTAAGTAGGAGACGGCGTGGCAAGAGGCGAACAGAGAGAGGATTTGGCGAGTCTGGCGGCAAGGACGGCACAGGAGAGAAGCCCAGACTGCCAGTCCATCATGGAGGAGGCCAGCGACCGTGGCAAAGGAGACGGATATGACGCGTCGTGCGTTCCTGAGACGCACAGCAGCTTTGGTGGCAGCGCCCAGTATCATCCCGGCTTCCGCATTGGGCCAAGAGGAGAGAGCGGCGCCGAGCGAGCGCATCGTGCTGGGCGGCATCGGCATCGGCGGCAGAGGACAGAGAGTCCTCAGTTGGATGATGCGTGAGCCGGACGTCCAGGTCGTCGCGACGTGTGACGTGCGCCGCGACAGGCGCGAGCAGGTCAAGGCGAAGGTGGACAAAGAGTACGGCAACAACGACTGCGCCACCTATCGTGATCTGCGCGACCTGCTCGCCCGCGACGACATTGACGGCGTGCTCATCGCCATCAGCGACCGCTGGCACGCTCTGGCCTCGGTGATGGCCATGAAGGCCGGCAAGGACGTGTACTGCGAGAAGCCCTGCTCAATGACCATCGCCGAGAGCCGGGCTCTGGCGGACACGGCGAGGCAGTATGGCCGGGTGTACCAGGCCGGCACGCAGCGGCGAAGCGAGGCGTCGTTCGTGTTCATCGTCCAGCTCGCCCGCGCGGGCATGCTGGGGAAACTGCACACGCTCACCGGGCACATCATGCTCGGGTTCGCGCCCCACACCTGGCTGCCCGCGGAGCCGGAGCCGCCGAAGGATGAGGTGGATTGGGACCTCTTCCTGGGGCCCATCCCGTGGCGGCCCTACAATCGCGGGTACCTCGGGCGCAGGCACAATCATGCGGACATATGGACAGGCGGCATTGGCGAGTGGGGGGCGCACACGTTCGACCTGTGCCAGTGGGCCAACGACAGCGTGGACACCGCCGCAGTGGAGTACGAGTTCCCGAACAACGACAGCGGTGAGGGCCTGGTGGCGCGGTATGCCAGCGGGGTGGAGCTTCTGATGACCCGAGAAAGCTTCCCCGGCTCGTGCGGCGTCCGGTTCGAGGGTAGCGAGGGCCGGGCGGAGTGCTCTGACCGGCAGGAGCCGGATGTGGAACCCAAATCGCTCCTGGGCGAACGTGATCGGATCGTGGACGAGTACGTCGCGCGGACGGGGCGATCGCTCAGCCACGTGCGCGACTTCTTCGACTGCGTCAAGTCGCGACGGCATCCGACCGCCAACGCGGACGTCGCCCACTGGGCACATACTATCTGCCACGCCGCGACGATTTGCATGCACTTGCAGCGCGACGTAAGCTACGACCCGCTGAAAGAGGCGTTCGTGGGCGATGAGGAGGCCAACCGCATGCGCTCTCGGGCCATGCGTGCGCCGTGGGTGTTGTGAGGAAAGGGGTCAGAGCTTCAAAGTTCAATCTTGAGAGAGGCCGATGCCAGGAGCGACCGTCCACGAGAGCAAGATTGAAGTTTGAAGCTCTGACCCCAGCACCAACAAAGGGAGAGCGAATATGAACACATCCGAGACGAAGGCTGCTGCCGCGGCGCCCGTCTCCGTACCCGCATTCGCTGCGCACGGCGCTCAGCCTGCTGCCGACGATGGCGGGTCGAAGGAAGAAGAGGTGCGCAAGCTCGCAGCGCTGCTGCAATCCGATGCGGCACCGTTCGAGAAGGACGTGGCCTGCCGACGGCTGGCGGTCATAGGAACGGAGGAGGCCGTCCCTGCACTGGCAGCCCTGCTGTCCGACGAGAAGCTCTCGGATATCGCTCGGTATGGGTTGGAGCCGATTCCGGATCCGTCCGTCGATGCGGCGCTTCGCGCGGCGATGGGGAAGCTGAGAGGAAGGCCGCTGATTGGCGTGGTCACCTCGATCGGCAATCGGCGAGACCGCAAGGCGGTGCCTGAGCTGGTGAGGCTGCTGGGAGACGCCGACCAGGGAGTCGCTGCAGCCGCCGCGAGGGCGCTGGGCAAGATCGGGGGGCTCCGGTCGGCCAAAGCACTGGAGGGAGCGCTAGGCAGCGCTCGGGCTGCTCTGCGGCCCGCGGTGGCCGATGCGTGTCTGTGGTGTGCGCAGACGCTGCTGGCCGACGGCAAGCGCAAGCGGGCGTTGGCGCTCTACGACCGCGTCCGTACCAGTGACTTGCCTCCGCACATTCTGGCCGCGGCGACGCGGAGCGCGGTTCTCGAGCGAGGGAACGCGGGCATCAGCTTGCTACTCCAGCTACTCAAGAGCGATGACGAGGAGCTGTTTGGCATTGGCTTGCGGGCGGCGCGCGAGATGCCGGGGGCCGAGGCGACCCGGGCGCTGGTCGCCGAACTGGCCAACATGCCGCCGAACAAGCGGGACGCGCTGATCCAGGCGCTGCGGGATCGCGGCGATGCATCGGCGCTGGCGGCTTCTTTGTAGGCGAGCGGACGGCCTGTCCGGACACTTCTGGCTCGCCCTGCCGTGGCATGGGCTCGAGGCCCGCTGCGGCCCTCACACCTCGGCCAGGCGAGGTACGGAGCCTCACCCACAGTCCCACGGCGGCCTTCCGGGCAGGAGGGCAGCGCTGGGCGCGAGCGAACCTTAGAGCGGAACCGCGCACGGCTTGGCCCCTGACCCTTCGGCCTCATGCGAGGTCCCGCTTTAGACAGGGACAAGCAAGGCGTGGCACACAGTGATCCTTAGTATGTGTGTGGCACGGGTAGCTCGCTACCCGTGTTCCGCCGGGCCAGAGGGGAAGCGTGATGAGGAGAACGAATTCGCAGGGCGGACGACGGAAACGCTGCGTCCGGTACAATGAGCCCGGGCACGCTCATTGCCTGACATTCTCCTGCTACGACGGACTGCCGCTCCTCAGTGAAGAGCGAGTGTGTCGGTGGATGATCGAGTCGCTCGAGGCGGCACGAGGCCGACATGCCTTTGATCTGTGGGGATACGTGTTGATGCCCGAGCACGTCCATCTACTGCTCTCGCCCCGGCTTGCCGAGTACTCGATCTCGCGCATCCTGCATGCGGTCAAGCGGCCCGTGGCTTACCGGGTCGTAGCGCATCTGGGGGACCAATCTCCCGGCAAGTTGCGGCGGCTGGCGATAGTCCGCAGCGGAAGGCACACTTACCGATTCTGGCAGGCCGGCGGAGGGCACGATCGCAATCTGACGACTCCGAAGGCCATGCAGGACGCACTCGACTACCTTCACAAGAATCCCGTGCGCAGAGGTCTGGTTGAGCGGCCAACGGACTGGCAGTGGTCAAGTGCTGGGTTCTGGGCAGGCGAGGCGGACGTGCCTATCAAGATGGATCGTTCATTGCCGATGGTGCTGGCTTAGGGCGCACGGCTTGGCAAGCAAGCCGTGCCACACGAAATTCCACTGACAACTGATGACTGCCTTGGAGGAGAGTAACCTATGAGCACTACACTTGCGCTTGATGGCGGGGAGCGGACCGTCCCCGCGGGGATGGTGAAGAGCTGGCCGCCGATTACGCAGGCCGATAAGGACGCCGTGCTGGCCGTGTTCGACAGCGACCACCTGCACGGCACGCACGCCCCGAGGGCCACGGAGCTGGAGGAGAAGTGGAAGGCCTATTGCGGCGCCAAGTATTGCCTGGTTACCAACAGCGGCACCTCGGCGCTGCACATGGCCATTGCGTCGTCCGGCATCGAGCCCGGTGACGAGGTGATCACGAGCGCCTTCACCTACTGGGCCACGGCTGCCGCCATCCTGCACCAGAACGCCATCCCCATCTTCGTGGACATCGACCCGAAAGCGCACACCATGGATCCCGCGAAGCTCGAGGCGAAGATCACCGATCGGACAAAGGCGCTGCTGCCGGTGGACGTGCACGGCATGCCGGCGGACTGGGACCCGATCCTGGAGATCGCCCGCAAGCACAACTTGGTGACCATCGCCGACTCCTGCCAGGCCCACGGGGCCAAGTACAACGGGCGGCGCGTGGGGAGCATCGCCGACGTCACGGGTTTTAGCCTCAACCGCTCCAAGAACCTCACCGGCGGTGAGGGCGGCCTCTACACCACCGACAACGAGGAGTACTCCAAGTTCGCCGACAAGATGCGGCAGTTCGGGGAGGTCATCATCGCGGGCGAGGAGCGCGAGTACAACGCCTACGCGCTCGGGTGGATGTACCGCCAGCACGAGTTCATCAACGCCTTCACGCTGAGCCAACTCGAGCACCTGGACTACAACAACGCCAAGCGGCAGGAGTTCGCCGACTACCTGACCGCCGAGCTCGAGCAGATGCCGGGCATCTCCGGCCCGTATTGCCCCGAGTACGCCGAGCCGGTGCACTTCCGCTACGTGGTGGGCTTCGACCCGGGCGAAGCGGGCCTCGACGTCACGCCGCGGCAGTTCCGCATGGCGATGGAGAAGGCGCTCCAGGCCGAGGGCGTGCCGACAGGGCAGTGGCAGCGCATGCCGGTGCCGGGGCAGGACGTGTTCCAGGAGAAGAAGGGGTACGGGAAGGGCTGCCCGTGGACGTGTCCGTTCTACGGCAGGG
>JAUWAU010000026.1 GCA_030601885.1 Armatimonadota bacterium | reverse complement strand
CGACCTCAAGTACGCCGCCTGGAACGGCAGCAGTTGGGACATCCAGACGGTGGACAGCGCCGGCGATATCGGAGAGTGGACCTCCCTCGCTCTGGACGCCAGCGGCTATGCGCGCATAAGCTACCACGACTCGACCAAGAGCTACCTCAAGTACGCCACCATGCGGCCGCCAGCGGAGGCCTCACACGACCTGCCGGCCACGGGCTACTACATGATCTCCTTCCCCCTGATCCCGCCCTCGCCCACGCCGCATGGCTTGCTCTCCGACGACTTGGGCGACGGGAATTACTACATGTGGCGCTGGGAAGCGGGCGGGTATCAGACCGTACCGACCAGCGCGCCGGCATCTCAAACCACCACGCTCGACATCCAGGAGGGATTTTGGCTGCTGGCGCAAGCGGCCACGCTGGACGTGGGTGGCGCCCTGCCGCACGGGGATCAGGTGATCCCACTGCAAACGGGCTGGAACATGGTGGCGGCCCCCTACGAGGCCACCATGGACAGCCTGCAGGTGGACAAGGGCAGCGACGTGCGCAGCCTGGAGCAGGCGGCATTAGCCAACTGGGTACTGCCATGCTTCTATTACTCTCACGACGGCTCGGGCGGCTACCGGACCCTCTGCATCAATCAGATGCCGCCGGACACGCTGTCGCTGTGGTACGGCTACTGGGTGCTGGCCGGTCTGAACTGTTCCCTGATCATCCCAGAGCCGGGGGGCGGCGGCGGCGGGACGGCCACCGCAGCATCGCAACCGGCTCCTGCGGGGCTTGCGTGGGCGTTCGACATTCAAGCCACCAGCGCAAGCTCTGACGACACCATCACCATAGCCGCGGCCGACTCAGCGTCAGACGACTTCGACGGCTTTGCGCTGGATAGGCCGAAGCCGCCGGCAGCGCCCGGCGAGGGCAGGCTGCGGATGGTGCTCAGAGGCAAAGGCCGGCGGGGAAGGGCATCCCCGCCCTACAACAAGGCACCCGGCGGGCTGATGCCGTGGAGCTCCGAGTTGGCGATGGAGACAAAGAGTCCAGCGCAAGAGCCAGCCGAATGGGACTTCACCGTCACCGGCGGCGTCGAAGGCGAGCCCGTGACGCTGAGCTGGCCGGAGCTCAGCCGTTTGCCCAAGGATCGCGTCGCGATCCTGACCGACAGGGACACCGGCAAGCGCACTTTCATGCGCACGCGAGCGCAGTACGAATTTGCAGCGCCCGGCGCACACGCCAGCCGCGGCTTCACGGTGACGGTCAAGCGGGCACAGGAAGGCGCGCTGCTCATCAGCGGCCTCACGGCGACGCCGACCCGCGGCGGAACATGGGACATCGGCTTCAGTCTCTCGGCTGACGCGTCCGTTCACGCCCGCATCTACAACGTCGCCGGCCGCCGTGTGGTCGACATCGGGCAGACCCGGCAACTGCCGCGCGGCCCGGCCTCTCTCACCTGGAACGCCCGCAGCCTCACCGACACCCACGTGCCCGCTGGCACCTACCTCCTCCGCCTCACCGCCCGCACCGAAGACGGCGAACAGGCATCAGCCGTCACGCTGTTGCAGCTGGCTCGCTAGCAGAGGAGGTCCGGAGGCTGCAGCTCGGTACCGACACAGAACGCCCAGCCATTGTCGGGCGGGCGCCTGTGGCTCGCTGGCCTTTGTCCACACCCGCCTGTGCCGTTTCCTTCGCTGACCACGGCCCACTGTCTTCCGCAGTCCGCCGAACCATTCTGCCCGCCACGTCGTCTGTGAAAGCAAAGCCCAGGAACGGGGCCGCAACCGTTGCAACCCGCCTCGTTTGCAGGAAGTTTGCATGTTTGTGACCCTCTGTTGCCTGCGCTAAGTTGACGCTGAGCCGGTGAAACGGGTATATTGACCTTGTGGGCATGCGCACATGCGCCTACTCGATTGGCTGTCGCAGCAAGCGCCCGCGTTGCCGGGGGGAACGAGCTTGGGAGGTGTCGAGTATGATGAGGCTCGCAATCAGCGCAGCGGTTATATGCGTGGTGCTGGTGTCCGCTGCACCTGCAGAGGAAGTGTTGGAACCGGAGAACACAATAGCCTTACTTGACCAGTTCATCGTTCCGCCGACACGCTCGTTCGCCGATGTGTCGCTATTGCCCACGCGACTGACGGCCTACAACGCCCACGACGATGCCGCCAGAGCCACCTACACGTGTTGCCGACCCGATCAGGAGGAGAAGATCAAGAAGGCGCTGGCCGCGAACGCCGCCTTCCTGGATGCATACAAGTTCAGCGACTGGGCCGATGATACCCTTATGCACAATGCCCGGGTGAATTCGGTTCGAAGGAACTTCCGCAGCGAAATACAGGCATATGAGCAGCTTCTGAGGCAGTACCCGGGCAGCGATCTGGCGGACGACGCTGCATGGGGCCTGGCGCGAATGCACATCAAGGATGGGGCCGACAGGGCAGCAGTGGCGACCCTGAGGGGCCTCGTCCAGCAGTATCCTCTCAGCACATGGGCCGACGACGCCTACCTGGCACTGTCCCGGGCGTTGGAGCGCCTCGAGGATGAACGCGGAGGCATCGCCGCACTCGACACGCTCTCGCGCCGCTACCCGCACAGCGACCATTGCGCTGCTGCAGCTCTCAAGCTCGGGCAGAAGTACCAAGAACGCGGAAACTACCCGGCCGCCATCGACGCGTTCGAGTTTGTCATCCACCGCTATCCCTACTCCGATCTCGGCGACGATGCTCAGTTTGGGATCGCCACGTGCTTGCGGGCCATGCAGCAAGACGAGGCGGCGGTGGCAGCGTACGAATTCATCATTCATCGCATGGCCGGAAGCGCTTTCGTGCCGCGCGCCATGCGCGAGGTGAACACCATTCTTCAGCGGCAGATCCAGAAGAAGGGTAAGCGCGCTGTCCGTCAGGCGGTGAAGTACGACCTGTCGCGACAGAACTCTCACGATGCCGCGGACCGCCTCTGCAAGCGGGGCAAGCATCACATGAATTACCGACAGTATGGGAGTGCCGTGCGGGCCTTCCGCCAACTCGTGGCGCACTACCCGGGCATCGATTGCTACGACGACGCGCTCTACAACATGGGCGTGGCGTACCAGCAGATGAACATACTCTTTCAGGAGATCAATCAGGCGAAGGGCCCTGATGACCTGTTCCGGCTCACGCCGGAATGGAAGGATGCCACGGGGGCGCGCCAGAGCATCCCGACGAACAAAGAGCTCACGGCCATTGGTGACTGCGTATCAGCCTTCGCGCTGGTCGCCAACAAGCTCATCGGCAGCAAGTGGCGCGACGATGCGGTGTATCAGATTGCGAAGTCCTACGAGGATGTGGGGAAGGCCGACAAGGAGGCCTACACCTACCAGCAGCTTCTCATCAACTTCCCCGGCAGCGAGCACGAGATGGAGGCGCTGTACCGGGTGCTGAAGTTCTACGCCGATCCGAAGAACTACGACAAGAGCATCAAGATGTTCCAGCAGCTCGCGAAAGCCGCGCCGAGTGTTTTTCCGGCGATGTTCGGGGAAAACAAGGACGACTTCCTGCACATCATGGGGCTGTACTACCGCCACCTCGATTTCGCCTGGAACGAGTATCACGTTCATCACATCCCGTATCGCGTGACGCTGCCCGATCTGGCGGCTGAGGCGGGCCTGTACGCCGCCGCGCTGTATCTGGAACGGGGCAACACGGCGGAGGCCATCAAGCGCCTCACCCGCATTGTGAAGGTACCGACCCGCAACGTGTGCGGGGCCGCGACGTACCTCCTGGCGTGCGCCCGTGAGCGGGCGGGAGAGACACAAAAGGCGATCGAGCTGTACAACGACATAGAGGCGCATTTCGCACTCAGCGGCCTCGCAGACGATGCGCGGCTGGCGCTGGAGCGGCTCAATGGCGGCACTGACGCGGATGTCGCCCGATACGCCAGCCTCGTGGGCATTTCCGCCAACGCATACGATGTGCACGTGGGCGAGCACGCGGTGGTGTTCGCACCCTTTAGCGTCGCAGCCAAGATACGCGAGTACAATCTGCCCAATATCTGGGACGCGGCCCAGGCCTCGCTGGAGAGATGGACCGGCTGCGACTCCGAAGGCAAGGCGATCATCGTCGTATCCAAGAGCCCTTCGGTGCGTGGCCAGGTGACGGTGCCGGCCCATTGCATGAAGGACCCGCCCGATTGGAGTCAGGGCTTTCTGCAGATGGGCCGTCGGATGATAAACGCAACTGAGTGCCGCATGTTCGCCCGAGCCATGCCCAGCGTTGCGGATGGCCTCGCCAGATTCGCTGCCTCCAGCTTGCAATACAGCCTCGTCAGCGAGACCCGGGACGCCATCGGCAGCGCGGCAGCAGCCGTGCTGCCCCATCAGGCGGTGATCGATCAGCGCGACCGAGCACTCCGGGCGCTTGGGGAGTACGTGCGCAAGTCCCCCTCCACCGAGAACCTGACGCCAGACGTGGTGTGCGGCATCCTGTATACCTTGCTGGACCGGCATGGGTACGGGAAGAACGGGCTGATTGACTGGGAGCCGTATACGCAACTCTTCGAAGCGGTGCGGCGCGTGCCCCGCTCAACGGACTGCGAGAGCGTGTTCGTCCATGCCATCAATGAGTCGTTCGGGGCCGACCACTACGCCGACTTTGAGCGGTGGGGCTTCCGGGTGAACCGAGAGGCAATCGAGCACATGGCCCTGCGGACGTGAGCGAATCCATGCGCGCGGGGAGCGCGCAATGGCTGAGGGTGAGTGTCCCATTCGTGCGCCAGGGGCACCGATCATAGGCGGCGCCCGCGTTACTGCGGACGCCGCTGTGGCACCGGACGATGGGTGAATTGACCAGAAGGCAGCTCCTACGCCTTGGCATGTGCGGCAGCGCGGCCGGGCTCGCAAGCGGTCTGGTCGGGCCGACGGGGCCGGCACGGGCCAGGATCGGCGATGTGTCAGATCACCCGGCCCGTTTCTGGGAGCCCCGGGGTGGCACGGACCTGCAATGTCGCCTGTGCCCCCGCGGCTGCCGTGTCAAGGCGGGTGAGCGGGGCTTCTGCGGCTCGCGTGAGAATGTTGGAGGCAAGCACGTCGTGCGTGTCTACGGGAAGCCCTGCGTCGCCTTCGTCGATCCGGTGGAGAAGGACCCGTTCTTCCATTTCCTGCCCGCGTCCAAGACACTCGCCGTCGGCACTGCCTCCTGTAACCTCGACTGCCGCTACTGCCAGAGCTATCAGTTTGCGCAGGCACGCCCCGAGGAGACCGACAATAAAGACTTGCCGCCGGAGCGGCTCGTGGCTGAAGCGAAGCGGCTCGGCCTCAAGCTCATCACCTTCACCTACAGCGAGCCGACACAGGCCATCGAGTACGTCATCGACACCGCGGCACTGGCGAAAGAGCACGGTATCCGGACGACAGTGCACACGGCAGCCTACATCGAACCGCAGCCGCTGCTCGAGATGTGCCGTGACCTGGCTGCGGTGAACATCGACCTGAAGGCCATGAGCGATGAGTTCTATCGCACGGTCACCGGCGGGCAGTTGGCGCCTGTGCTGGAGGCCATCAAGGCGATCAGGAAGCTGGGAGTTTGGCTCGAGCTCACCAACCTGGTCATTCCCGGCCACAACGATTCGCCGGCGATGGTGAAGAAGATGGCCCGGTGGATCCGTGACAACGTCGGCGCGGAGACGCCGCTGCACCTGTCGATGTTCTTCCCCACGTACAAGATGCTCTCGGTCCCGCATACGCCCAAAGAGACCCTGCGGGAGCTGCGCAAGGTGGCGTACGACGAGGGGCTGCGGTACGTGTACGTGGGGAACGTACCCGGCGATCCGGCCGAGTCCACATACTGTCCGAAGTGCCACGCGAAAGTCATCAAGCGGATCGGCTACAGCCAGACGCGCAACACGGGTTTGGACGTCAAGAACGGCCGCTGCGCGTTTTGCGGCCTAAAGATCCCCGGTGTATGGCGCTAAGAGACCACGCGGAGTTGCTTCGGCTCCCTCCCCCTGGTCGCAGCGCGCGCCTGTTTGCCTCAGCCATTCTTTGCTCATGGACCGCCGAGATTTCCTGAGAACTGCCGCGGGACTCGCGGGCGCCGTCGGTGCCGGGCGCCCAGCAGCCTATGGCGCTTCCGCCGCGCCACCCGGACACCCTCGGGTGGTCATCGGCCGAGATCCGTACGCCGCCTCCGAGGCTGCGGCGACGCGACGGCGCGCCATTTCCGCCCTGGTGGATCAGACGGTCCAGCAGGCCCTGAAGGCCACGACACCGGAGCAGGCATGGCGGTCGCTGTTCAGGCCGGGCGACACCGTCGGGATCAAGCTGAACTGCCTGGCGCCTCAGCTCGCCCCATCACGCGAGCTTGTTGAGGCAATAGTCAAGGGACTGCGGTCCGTGGGTGTGCCGCCGCGCCAGATCATCGTCTTCGACAAGGAGAACCGGGATCTGCTCCAGGCTGGGTACGAAATCAGCCGCGATCCGGAGAGCTACCAGTGCTACGGCACGCTCGGCGACTCGGCCTGTCCAGGCTACGAAGAGCGGCTGACGATGCTCAATGATACCGGCGTGCGGCTTTCCAAGATCGTAACGAGGCAATGCAGTGCGATCATCAACGTGCCGGTTGTGAAGGACCACGACTACGCCGGCATCACGGGCGCTTTGAAGAACCATTTCGGCTGCATCCACAATCCCGAGGACTTCCACTTCCAGCGCTGCGATCCCGCCGTAGCGGATGTGAACACGTCCCCGGCCATCCGGCGCAAGGAACGTATTATCATCGTGGACGCCATCCGTGTCCTCTACGACAGTGGCCCCTCGTTTAGCCCCAACGCCATCTTCGAGTACAACGCCGTCCTCGCCGGCACCGACCCCGTGGCGGTCGATGCCGAGCTTGCCGCGCTCATAGACATCATCCGCGAGCTCCAGGGCATGAAGCCGCTCGCGGACAGCGAACGGGCGCCCATCCACATAGCCACCGCCAGCCGCGCGGGACTCGGCGTCGCGAACCTCGACGCCATCGACCTCGTGCAATTCGATGTCGCCCGTTAGGCCAGCCAGGCAGACAGATTGCTACCCCGCTCTCCGCACGCACACACGCAGTGCGATAAGGCAGGTAACGGGCGCGTTCAGCAACGCCGCCACCAGGCAGGTCTGCTGCAGGCCAAGAACGGGGATGAGCACGGCGCTGACGACCACGGCGCCGATGCACCCGCCCACGAGATCGGCCGCGTAGAGCGTCCCGGCAGCGCCACCCACGTCCCCGTCGCCGTCTTCCCCACCCCCCGACCGCCCGACGGGTGATGCACCCTCCGCCGGCCGTCGAGCGGCGAGCTGTAGGCGTCCGGCCAGAGGAAACTCCGCCCCTACCAGAAATCCCGTCACCGCCATAAGCAGCAGAAAGACAGCCTGCAGTGCGACGAGCGTCACTGGGTGCGAGCCCCAGAGGGCGAGCAGTGCAAGGGCAGGACCCAGAAGAGAAGCATAGGCGACGAGACAGAGCTGGATCGCGGCGAGCACCCGGAGCGGGCGGCGCACGCGGGACAGCCGGCGGGTCATCCAGAGCCCGCCTCCTCCAAGGCCGATCATAAATGCACCGGTGAGCAATCCGATCTTGTGATAAATGTAGCCGTGGAGCGTTTGGAATGTCAGGATGAGGGCTATCTGAAGCACTATGCCGGCGAAGCCCGCACTCGCCATGACCGTCGGGACGTAGATCCGCTCTGCCGCCTGGCAGCGCCCGAACGGTGCGAGCACGCCGAGCAGAACCGCGGCTGCGGCCGCTACGTGCCACAACCGAAGGCGGCTCACTGCATCGAAAGTCCGTTTTGCCCTCGGATGGAACCATGCGGCAGAGAGTGCCTGCCGATAGTAGTACCCCCGTGGCCGAAGGTCCTCGTTCAGCGCAACAGGCGGCGCGTCCCGGAGTGCCCTGTCCACGTACGTGATGCGGTTCTCCTGCATCCGGTCAACGAGCAGACTGGAAAAGACGCTCGTCGCGATTCCCCTATCCTCCAGCCGCCCCAGCAGCGTCACCACATCACGCGTCAGCACCCCCTGCCGCCGCGCTCCCAACAGCAGCATCGTCTCTCCCGGCACTGTCCTGACATCGTCGAACACGCTCCGCATCGTCCGAAACACACACGCGTCGTACGCCAGCAGCGCGCCGTCCAGGTAGTCCGGCGACGAGGTGACGCTGCAGCACACCACCCCCGCCTCACTCATCAGCTCCTGAACCTCACGAAAGAACTCCACGCTGTAGAACCGACTGAGCTGCGTCGTAAACGGATCCGGCAGCGCCACAACAATAACGTCGTAGACATCGCCCGCCGCCTTCACATACGCCCTGCCATCCGTCACATGCACCCGCACGGCCGGATCGTCCAAGGCCGCCGCATCCTCCGCCGCCCAATACTCACGCGCCAGCCGCATGACTCCCGCGTCCAGCTCCACGTAATCCACCCGGTCCGGCTTGTGCTTCAGGACTTCTGCCAGCTTCCCCCCGCCGCCCCCGATCAGAAGCACCCGCCTCGGGCGCGGGCACTGAAGCATGGCCATGTGAGTCATCCACTCGGCTCCGACGGCGTCCGGGCTGTCGAACATCAGCAGCCCGCTGGCAAAGAAGCTGTGCACCGTGCCTTGTCGCGTCACCGCCAGCGATCCGTACGGCGTGCGCGCATGCGCCACCAACTCTCGCCCCCACCATCGCGTCTGCAAGAATCCCGCGTCGAACATCTCCGTAGCACCCGTGAGGGTCATCCAGAGCAGATTCAGGAACACAACCCCCGCCGCGACTGCCCCGTACATCAAGCGTCGGCTCTTCTGGCGCCGCACCGCGGCCATCAACAGCCATAGTGTCCCCCCAAGGGCCGCCGACCCCGCAAGAGCCGCGTGCGTCATGCTGCTCGCCCGATACACGAACGCGAAGCTCAGCAGCGCCCCCGCCCCCAGATGCCCCACCGCATCCCACACGTACGCCCTCCCAATCGCCTCTGCCCCGCTCCCTCCGGGTGGCACGGGTTGCTCGTCCCTGTCTGAAGCGGGACCCCGTACGGGGCCAACCCGTGCTCCCCCGACCGCGCCGCCATCCCCCGGCGGCCTTTCGCCTTTCGCCTTTCTCCCTTCTCCTTTTTCCTTTCTCCTTGCCTCCGCATACACTCGACACCCCAACACGAACTGCGCCCCCTCCACAACACACAGCGGCGCCATCACCACCACGATGCACACAATCATCGGCCCCATCCCAATGAGCTCTCCCTCCGTCCCCGGAAGCAGCCTCGCCAGGCCCTCGAGCCACGGCGCCGCGACCGCCTTGGCGCTCACCCATCCCTTCAGCCCCACAACAGCCGCCGGAATCATCCGCGCACACGCAATCTGCCCGATCAGCAGCAGCGGAGCGATCATCTGCAGAATGCCAAACGCCAAGACGGGAGAACGCTCAGAGGAGGCATCGTCACTACCGCGACTCCGGCCACCCAGCCGCGCCGCCGCCGCGCTCCCTATCGCCACCCACAGCAGCCAACTCCCAAGCAGCAGCCCGACGCAGATCTCGTCCCCGTAAAACACGTCCAGCAGCTCGCGCACCATCAAGACCTGCGCCACACCGGCCATCAATCCGGTGAGCACCAACGCTGCCGACGCCGCCCTCAGCATGCGGTGCCTCTCGGGGATTATTCCGACCGCGTAGCGCGGGCTTTCCGGCCCGCAACGTCTCCGCCCATGCGGCCTTAACTAACGACTTCCAACTAACAACTGCCTTTTCTAATAGCCGTAGAACTTCAAGTACGGAGAATTAATCTCCCACGACAGCCCCAGCTTCTGATAGAAAGCCTCCCGCGCGTCCAGGGCCGCCTGCAGTGTGTCCTTGTCCTCGAGCTCCCCGGCCCTGGCCGCATGCTTCGCCAGGATCGCATCCCGGTTCACCCGCGCAAACTCCAGCCCCACTCGCAGGAACTGAATCCGTTCGGCCACCCTCGGATCCTCGCCCTCCACCAATTGCTCAGCCCTGTCGAGCAGATCCCCCAACTCCTCCAGCACCCGGTCACTGTACAGCTCCGCCAGCACGTAGTGATTGACCTTCCGGCCCTGATACGTGCGGGTCGCCGCCAACTTGCTCGTCAGGCGTTCGAGTTTGGCGAAGTATCGCTTGACGGGCGGCGCCGCCCGGCTGAACCCGGCGCGGCAGTAATCGGCGATGATCTTGTCCACGTTCGCCCTCGGGTCCCACAGCAGCCTCGCCAGCACGTAGTAGTTGAGGCCATTTGTCGCCCAGTGGTGGACGCACGAATCGAAGTCGGTGACGATCATGCCCGTCGAGGCGCAGTATCGGAGGTCCTCGGCAAGCTTGTGGGGGAAGAGCACCGGGAAGCCCTTCCCGCTATGAAGCAGGTTCGGTCGCAGGAACAGTTTGTGGGCCGCCTTCGCCCATCCGGCCCACCACTCTCGCGCCTTGTCGCGACTGTCGTCGTTCAGATAGTCGAAGCCAACGAAACCGATGATGAGGTTGGGCGGCAGCTTCGCGCGCACCGGCGGCGTGCGATACACGCTGTAGGCATAGGCGCCCAGAAAGCGGCCGGGGCAGCGCTTCGCCACGATGTCGGCGACCCTGGCGTAGAAGGTGACGTACCGGTCGCTCAGAGACGGATACTCCAGGTAGGTGCCGTCCGGCTGGCGGATCTGCACCTTCTCCGCCTCCGGCACATCCCAGGCTTTGCAGCCATCGCACATGCAGAACGTCGTCCGCCCGCCGTCGTTGGGCGAGATGGAGACCGAGTCCCGCTGCGGATCGGCCTCGAGCTGCTCGCAGGCCCGCCGCGCCGCTTCGGCGATGAGGCCCTCATTGGAGACGCATAACCGAGCGCGGTTGCCCACGCCGCTCTGATCGCGCGTCCCGTCCGGCTGCAGCGCGAACCACTCCGGGTGCTCCGTCCCGTAATCGTCCCACCAGCTTCCGTAGGCATGGCCATACGACAGCCGCATGCTCCCGCCGATCCGGTGCCGCGCGAACCAGGGCCCGGAGTCTGCGTGCTTTTTCAGGAAGTCCTCCCGTGAAAACCCCAGCTTGTCCAGGCCCCGCTGAATGCGGTCCAGGTTGCGGTAGTTGCGTATATTGCGCTGCCTCAGCGGCGGGGTGTACGCATAGTCGATGTCAGGGAGCTCAATGGTGCTCTGCCGCGGCACGACCTCGTCCAGCTCTCCCGGCCACAGCCACCGAACGCCCAGGTATTTCTCCAGGAAGACGTACGCCGCCCACTCCGTGCCCCGCAGCGCCACCCCATCCGGCCTGGCGTCGCGGCCGAGGATCGCCAAGGTGTTGTCCGTCGCCCTGATCCTGATGCTTTCCAGCCCCAAGTCGGCCGATGTGAGGCCGAGCTCGGCGGCGCGCTTGCTGTCGCCGACGAGGATGAGGCTGGCGCCTGCCGGGAGGCTCGTTCTGCTCTCAGCGCCAATGGGGACGGTGGCCCCCGATATCTTTTGCAGATACGCCTGCAGCTCCGATGCCGCCGTCGTCGCTGCCGGCGTCGGTTCATCAGCCAGCACGATCACGCTTCGGGCTCGACCGTCCTGAACCAACGTAACCGCGTGCGCGCTCTGGCTCGCCAGGACCAGACTCAAGCCAAGGACCGCGGGCACAGTGTGATTGTGGTTGGCCGTATGTAAATTACCCATAGCTGTAGTGCGGGCCCTCGCGCCGTCGCCATAGCGGCTAGCGAGTCCGCCGAAGCTTTGTCGCTCTCGCGAAGGCGGATGGCGCGTCGGCGACCGTGCCCCGCCAGGCTTTGTGCTCGCTGACTACTGCCTTTGATTGTGGCGCGAGGCCTCGATCAAGATGCCGACGACAACGCCACGCCTTTCGCCCCCAACCCGCCAAGGCCCTTTCTGCAACGACGGGGGTACACAACGACAGGAGGAAACGACCGCGCGTCGCGGCACAACACCGAGCCACCCAACCAACTGAAAACGAGACATCCTCACGCCGGCTGCTCTCCGAGTGAGCATCGTCTTGGCCCGACGAGTGCCTGGGCGTTCCACCAACACGCGCGAGTCAGGCGCAAGTCTGGTGAAGAATTGGCTGTACAGACTGAGCCGATTTTGGTAGACTTTAATAGTAGGTATACATCATCTCCAGCAATTGGCTGGGAACTACCGGAACGCGAGCCACGCTCGAAGCGTTCTGAGGGTGACTGACCGGCCCAACCGAGATGTTATCCATCGCCGCGAGTCATCGCGCTCCGCGTCCGCGGGTGGATGAACGACGATACGAGGCCGTGGCGGTACTGAACATTCGCCGAGCCAGATGCTGTCTTGCCAGGGAGGCGGACCGCAAATGGCGCGCATCCCTCGGAAAGCGAATGAGAGGCAGTCTGAGGACACAGAGATGTACACCGGCATCGTGAGGCAATTCAAGGACGGAACTTGGGGTGCGCTGTGCTTTGAGTTGGGGCTGATCACGCGAGCAGAGACTGACGAGGACGCGCTCGCACAGATGACCGAGCTAATAGCATTCGAGCTAGAGTGCATCAAAGAGGGCGATCCGGCGACTCCAGCTACGGCAGAGCTACTCGAAGACTTCATGACTTGCGGCCTTGAGGAAATGGCCGACGATGTATATGTGAGCGAACCGTTCGCCAGCCGGTGCTTCCGGATTGCTGAGAAGCCGACTCGCCAATTGGCGACGGCTTAACGAGAGAATGGCTGTCCGACATCTCGGTGAGAAAGGCGCGGAGGAATTCGCCCGAATCCTGGAGCGCTACTTCGGCTGCACCCTCAAGTATTCCCCTCGCAAGACAGCGATAAAGGTTAGAAGGCACAGTGCCGCGCGGTTTTATGGGCAGGCCTTGCACCGCAACACCCGCTTCCACACAGGACTTCAGCGAGCTGTGCTTCACAAGCTAGGGTTCTCCGACGACGAGATAGACGCGCGCTACCCCCGCTGAGGGCCGGCACGAGCACGTAGCGCCACTGACTAGTCCCTGCTTCCGTAGGTCCGCGTCGGAATTGTCGGGCTAGAAGGGACTCCGCCGAAGCTTCGTCCCTCTCGCGAAGGCGGAAGCCCGACCTACGCGGGGATGCGGGCCGCGAGCGGCGCACTGAAGGCCGCAGCCGCGTAGGCAGGCCATTCTTGGCCCGCTGCCTTTGACACGCGAACTTACCGAACGAAGCACTAGTCTTCGAGCGTACACTCCCACAGATACCCCGACCGCTGTGGATTGTCGGTCTCGGCCACGTAGAAGGTGTTGTCGCCGACGAGGGCGATGTCGTGAGTGCGGTAACACGTCGCGTCGATGTCGGGATCGTGCAGCTCGCCCAGGGTGCGGAAGCTGTTGCGCTCCCGGTCATAGCTGAACACAATCGCCGCGCCGCCGTCTCCCCCTGAGCCGTAGATGAGGCCGTCGCTGCGCACGAGTAGCCCCGGCATACGCCGCTCGGCGTACGGCTTCCCGAGGAAGGTCACCTCAGCCGTCTCCGGATCGAGCCGCACCAGCGACCCAAGCGTCGTGCCGATGTACAGGTAGCCGTCGCCGCCGTTGATCATCGAGTCCACCGGGCCGGCGCCGGGGTACATGATGTCGGAGCCCTCGCGCGCGTTGGGCACGCTGTGCTCGAACCAGGTGATCTCATCGGCGTCCGGGTCGTAGCAGAAGAGGTTGTGCTGTGTGGGATGCCACGTTCCCCAGAGCCGCCCCTTGTCGTCGAGCGCCGAGATGTGCGTGATGCTGCCGATGTAATCGAAGTTGGTGACTTCGCCCGAGGCGATGTCGTACTTGAAGAACTTGAAGACCGGATACGTGAAGCCGTAGATCAGCCCCCGCTCGCTGTCGAGCGTGATGGTCTGGATGTAGTCGGGCGGGCACGGCGTGGCCAGCACCTCGTATTTCTTCCGGCTGGGATCGTAGGAGAAGATCTTGCCCCCGGGGGCCTCGAGCCGTCGCCGCACGTCGTGCAGGCAGGCGGTGGCGGCGTAGATGGTGCCGTTTGGGTGCAGACACAGCGAACGGTGGATCTTCACCTCGAACTGCTCGCCCACGTCGGCCCAATTCAGGCTCGTGAAGGTCGCCGAACCGGGATCGAATGTGTAGAAGATATCGGCGTCCCACGCCGTGATGCCGCAGTACAGCAGCTCGTCGTTCGGATTCAAGAGCAGCGACGTGAAGGCCACCCGATTGCGCCGCAGATCCACGTCCGACACGGTGCGGTCGTATTCGTCGGCCTCAAGATCAGCGCGCCGGGGAGTTACGTCCCTGAGAATGTGAGCTTTCGATCGTAGAGCCATTCCTATCACTCCTGGAGATGCTGGGAAAACGGTTCAGAGAAGAGCGCGACCGCGGAAGACGCCCTTCCTCCTCCCCATTTCGCAGCTCTCGCCTGCAGTACCTGCGCGGACGGAGGGCGCGCCACGATGCCCCACAATTCGGAACCGATGGCTCACTCAGTGAACACTTTCCCTGACCGCACCGTGTGGCACGGGTAGCTTGTCCCTGTCTAAAGCGGGACCCCGCACGGGGCCGAAGGGTCAGGGGCTACCCGTGAGCCCGGAGCTACGTGTCCGCCACCGAGCCGTCGGCCAGGAACCACGCCCGCTGGCCGCCCATCTCGAAGGGGTGCTTGGCTATCTCGTCCTCGTCGAGCTCGATGCCCAGGCCCGGGCCCGTGGGCAGCTTGGCGGAGCCATTCTCGGTCTCCAGATGCCCTGACGCGACGATGTCGTCCCGCCACTCCACATCCCACATCGGGCACTCCTGGATGAGGAAGTTCGGAATGCACGCGTCCAGGTGCAGGCTGGCAACGGTCGCGACTGGGCCGTACGGGTTGTGGGGCGCGCAGGCGATGTAGTGCGTCTCGGCCATGGCGGCGATCTTCTTCAACTCCATGATGCCGCCGCAGTGGCACACGTCCGGCTGCACCACCGAGATCCACTCGTTCTCGATCAGCTCCCGCAGGCCCCAGCGCGTATAGAGTCGCTCGCCGGCAGCAATGGGTATCTTCGCGTGCTCGGCCAGCTTCCGCATGGATGCCGGATTCTCGCACCGCGCCGGCTCCTCCATGAAAAGCGGGTAGTACGGCCGCAGCTCCTCCTCGGCCAGGATGGCCATGGTCGGACTCAGGCGCCCGTGGCACTCCACCATGATGTCGAACTCCGGCCCCATGGCCTCGCGCACCGCCCGCACTTGTTCCACGGCTTCCATCACCGGCCGTATGCTGTCCACGGCGCCTGTCGCCGGGAACGGAGATATCTTCGCTGCCGTGATCCCGCGATCGTGCAGGCGCTGCGCTCGCTCGACCACCTCCTTCGGGTCTCCGCCGCCGATGCCACCGTAAAGCCGCACCGAGTCGCGGCAGGCGCCGCCGAGGAGCTGATACACGGGCACGCCGCACACCTTGCCGAGGATGTCCCACAGCGCCTGCTCGATGCCGCTGATGGCGGTGCTGAACACCGGCCCGCCGCGCCAGAAGGTGTGCCGCCAGAGCCGCTGCCAGTGGTGCTCGATGCGCAGCGGGTCGTGGCCGACCATCTCGTGGGCGAAGCGCTCTATAGCGGCGATGACCGGCTGCTCATAGCCGAAAAGCGTGGCTTCGCCGAGGCCGGTCACGCCCTCGTCCGTGCTCACCTTGACGAACGTCCAGTTCCGTCGTCCCGCCTGGCACACGAGAACGTCGATGTCGGTTATCTTCATGCGGTCACGCTCCTGTTGCTCCGGGCACGGGTCGTCGCAGGAGAGTTCGAGCCCGAGGCGCGATCCCCTGCGCGGCCAGCGCTGGCGCGGTTCGCAGGAGAAAGCCGCGAGGCGGCGAAGCGGCTCAGGAGCCATGAGAGGAGTGCAGCAGTGACTTCGAAAGAGCGCGTGCAGACGACGCTGGAGTTCCGCGAGCCCGATAAGGTGCCGCTGGGCGACTTTGCCATAGACTTCGACACGGCTGAGAAGGTGCTCGGCCGCGAGACGTACGTGCGCGCCAAGGCCAAGACGACCATTGCCTACTGGGAGGGGCGCCGCGACGAGGTGGTGCAGAGCCTCAAGGCGGACATCCCCGAGCTGTTTCGCAAGCTCGGCGTGTACGACATCATCAACCTGGGCTGCACGGCCATGTGCAGTGTGCGACCGAAAGGGTACGAGCCGGAGAAGCCCAAGCAGATTGCCGAGCGAACGTGGGAGACGAAAGACGGCCGCATCCTGAAGTACTCGGACATCACGGGCGACATCACCTGCGTGCACGATCCCCACACCTGGGAGCGCCAGTTTCGCGCGGAGGACTTCGACCTGGACCCGCAGGTCGGGCCGCCAGACGAGAGCATCTTCGAGGTATACGATGTCGTTACAGAGGCTTTCAAAGACGAGAAGTACCTCATCGGCCCTTTCCCACAGGCGCCGGAGCAGGTCCTGCTGGGCGGAATGGAGCGCGGACTCGTCGAGATCGCGGAGCATCCCGAGGTCGTGCAACGCGCCGTAGAAGCTGGCATTGCGCGCGCCAGGAAGGCGCAGCGCTACTGGCGCAACCGCGGCTGGGATGCGACGATGAACGGCACCGATTTCGGCTATCGCGCGGGGCCGTACGCGTCGCCGCGGGTGTTCCGAGAGCTGTTCCTGCCAGCGGTACGCTTCAACGTGGAGAGCGCCCACGCCCATGGGCTGAAGTTCATCCAGCACGCGTGCGGCAACAACTGGCCCATCCTCGACGGGTTCATTGAGGCGGGCATCGACTGCTACCAGTCCGTACAGGCATCCGCCGACATGGACATCGGCGAAGTCAAAAAGGCATCCGCGCCGAAGATGGCCGTGTGGGGCGGCGTGCAGGTGGAGAATCTCGTATCGGGGACGATGGAGGACGTCCGGAAGGATGTACGTTACGCCATGGAAGTCGCCAAGGAGGGCGGCGGATTCATCCTCGGCTCCACCCATAGCATCGCGGTGGGCACCAAATACGACAACTTCATGGCGATGCTCGACGAGTTCGAGAAGCTACGTGAGTACTGACAGGGAGGCGCATCAATGACGACCAGCAGCACGCAGCGCCGGGAGTTCCTCAAGGCCGCCGGAGGGTCGGCGTTGGCCCTGGCCGGAGCGCAGGCCATGAGCAGCCCGGGCCGCGGTGAAGCACCCGAGCGCGATCGCCGGCCCAACATCGTCATCATGCTCGCGGATGACCTCGGCTACGGGGATTGCGCGTGCTATGGCAACGAGCACATCAAGACGCCGCATCTCGACCGGATGGCCGCTGAGGGCCTGCGCTTCACCGACTTCTACGTCACCTCGCCGCTCTGCACGCCCACCCGTGCCGGCCTTCTCACCGGCAGGCAGCCGGAGCGCGTCGGGCTAAACTACCTGGTGTCGGCGGGCAGGACGTTCAACGATGGCCTCAACCTCAAGGAGACCACCCTCGCGGACGTGCTGAAAGGCGCCGGCTACGCGACCGGCATCATCGGCAAATGGCATCTCGGCTACCTTGAGAAGTTCTGGCCGAATAAGCGCGGCTTCGATGACTTCTGGGGCACGCTCGCCGGCAACTCCGACTTCTTCACACACCGGTACAAGACCGGCGAGAAATATATGTACCGCAACGACCGGGCCATCAATCCGATGGGTTACATGACCGACCTCATCACTGAGGAGGCCCTCAAGTTCATCGAGCGGCACCGGGCCGAGCCGTTCTTCCTCTACGTTCCGTACACGGCGGTGCATTCTCCCTACCAGGCCACCGATGAGTACCTGCATCGCTATCCCAACTTCGAGGGGCGGCAACAGGCCTTCTACGCCATGACCTCGGCGATGGACGACAGCGTCGGGGCTTGAACCCGGATCAGCGGAACGGGTTTGGCTCCCTGTCTGGTCGGCACCTGGAACTCGGGAAGCGAATGCACTTGGATGGCAAGTCTCGCCTATTGGAGATCGGGTGTGGGGCGGGTGCCCTGCTTTCCCCGCTCGCCTTACGGGTGGCTTTCGCCGTTGGACTGGACATATCGTTGGCCATGCTTCAACACTGCCGATCCGGAGAGACAACACCCCACCTGTGTGTTGGCAACGCAGTCTGCTTGCCGTTCCTGGATGGGTCGTTTGATCGCGTTCTATGCTACAGCGTGCTGCAGTACCTGCCGGACTGGGACTGCGTAACGCAAGTCGTGAAAGAAGCCGTGCGGGTTTGTGAACCTTGCGGACGGATCTACTTCGGAGACAATGAAGACGTGCAACAGAACAAGCCAATACAATACAGGAGCCAGCCCGATCAGTTGCCATGCCTGCGCGTGAATCCGGGCGTGTTCTTCAATGCCGTTGACAATCTTGACTGCCAGATCCTCCCTCCCCTATACGGCCGGGACTTGTTCGACGTGCTCATCACACGGCGGGCACGACCTGCGCAACTGTAAGTCTCGTCGGGGCAGTTTGAGGAGACTGTCAGGAAGAACTAAACTATGCAATATCACGGAGTCGGGAGCAAGGACTAACGGAGGGATGTGAGATGGCAACAGTCAATTTAGTATACTATCACCAGGTGTCGACGGCAATCGATTACTACACTCATTCGGCCTACTACCAGGGTGAAAGGCTGATTTCCGCTGAGGAATTCGAACAGAGCGGACCGGGGACCGGCAGTGTTGTGATTCTAGGAAGAAGTGGACACTATCATCACTATGATCTACGCCACATAGAGTTGCTTAGAGATTCTGGGCGTATCCCTGACGCTAGTGATACAACCTTGGTCGTCTATGATTGGCACGAGGATATTGATCATGATCCAGAGGGGGAGACTGAGCTCGGTAACGGCAGTTGGGGATATGTGGGATTGGTGAGGAATCTATACGCGAATATGTACATGCTAGGGGTGAATCCGCGGGGGTTTAATGAACTGAATCCCTCTCGATTCGATGAGGAGCTCCGCCCGACGAAGATGCAGATGATGAAACTCCTGGACAGAGTCCACCTCTTCCCTGCAGAACCGAGCTACTACTGCTTCAAGTTCTTCCCTGAGGCTGAACATTTCCTTGAGAACAACAGCTCTATCGAACACTACTTCACGGTCAAAGAAGGTGGATTCGTGCAAGTTCGATTCAAGGGCATGGAACAAGCAACATATCGGAACAGAAAAGGCGGCATTGTTATCAGTATAGACCTCGATGTTCTCAGGAGATCAGAGGTAACAGCAGATTGCCCCCAAGGTGTGAAGAGCGTGGATGAGTTGCTGGCTGAACTTCGGAAGCTGCAGGCAACAGGGGGAATCAACGCATTCCTAATCTGTGGGCTGACAGAGTCACCCAAGCTGTTGGATGAGCAATCCCTGGCATCTGTCGCCAGGATTCTTTCACAGTGCAGCCAGATAGTGTCACCGAATGGTTGAGGGCTGCAGCTTGCCAATCTTGGGCATTGGCGCTCGGATCCGATGAGGCCGCTTCACATTGTCGTTCCCCCCACGGGCCCGTACGGTGCGGCCGCGAATTCTACCGGCGTCAAGCTGGTCACAGTGGAGCTGTCCGCCGAAAGCTTGGGCAAGAACGACATCGTTGAGATCTGCCTCAAGCAGCCCGCCGAGCTCGACACCAACATCGTCTATGCCGAACTGAACGACCGGGGCCTGCCTGACAGGCTGAAGGACATCAAGGCGCGCAACTTCGCCGATGCGTTCCGCGTGGTGAGCCGCCTCCCGAGGGCGCCGCTGCGCGTGACGTTCGATATCCCCGACATCGTTCTGCAGCCCGGGGAGAAGCTCTGGCTCACGGTCCGCTCCGAGAAAGGGCTGCGCGTGAAGCCGCAGCAAAGCCGTGTGTTTGTCCTCACGTGTGCTCCGGAGGATGCCCTGCCAGAATACCTGGCCCGCGTGGAGCGCCTCGCCGTTCGCGCTTACGCCCGCGCGTCGGAGGCCCACGTTTACGACGGCCGTCCATATCGGGACATGATGCTGCACGAAATCGTACAGCGGGTCCTCCGGTACGATCCTGACAACGTGCCGGCGAATCACATTCTGCGGCGCATCGCGCTGCGCTGGTCCCCTGTCGAGGTCGCGCGGCCTGGGCCGGAGGATGCACCAGACTGGGCCGTCTGGGGCCGCCACGCGGCCCGCGAGTGGAAGCGCATCGCCGACTGGTGGATCGACAACCGCTGGGTGGAGAACGGCGAGCTCGGCGGCAATCTCAACGATGACGTTGAGTACACCTGCCACTGGCCGCTGAGCTATCTCATCACGGGAGACGATCGCATTCGCCAGGCTCTCGGCGCCATCGCCGACGCGGTGTGGGAGCAGAGCGGGGAGACCGGGTACTCGATACAGGCTATGGACGTTGAGCACGCGGCGGAGGACTCGAGCTGCAGCCTGCCGCAGATGCTGCTGTGCGAATACGGGAGTCCGGTCCACGTCGAGCGCATGATAAAGATGAGCGAGCACATCCCCTTCTGGACGGGGATCAACGACAGGGGCCGCCGCCACTTCCGCTCCTACATGTTCAACACGAGGATGATCAGGGAGGAGCCGCCTGACGACGTTGACCACCTGTACTGCGCCCTCGCCATGTGCGGCGCCGCGCATCTGGCCTGGTACTGCCACAACCCTGAGCCGTGGGGGTGGGTGCACGAGTACGCGCAGGCGTGGGCCGACGTCGCCATGCGGTCCGACAAGGGCAAGCCCGTCGGCGCGCTGCCGTGCGACGTGCGCTTCCGTGACGCCGAGATCGCGCCGTACACTGAGTCATACAAGAAGAGCGTCTACATGAGCGGCGGGCACTACGTGATGAGGTACTTGCTGCTCGGCGTCGCCCGTCTCACGCAGGATCCCGCGCTGCAGCCTGCCGCGGATCACCAACTCGGGACGATCGAGTCAGCCATCGAGAGCGCCGAGGCGGCCATGCAGACCTATGCCAATCCGCCGGCGTCCGACCCGGCCGATCCGACGTCGCTCGACGGAACGTGGCGCGGGCGTCTGCGGGGCAACGAGCTGCAGATCTATCGCGCGACGCTGGCCACCGGTAAGAAGGAATACCTCGTCGGCTTACTTCAGGAGGTCGCGAGAGAGTTCGAACGCTCGCGCTGGCTGCTCACGGAGGCCGAGCCGTACACGGACCGCATCCCGGTGCCGGGCACCAACATCCTGCGCTTCATGTTCCTGGGCGGGGATGTTGCCGGCAAAACGCACGTCCCCGGCCTCGCGGTCTCGTGGGAAGGCGGCGGCACCGACTTCGCCGCGCTCGTGCTTGGCGCCGATGAGAAAAGCCTCAAGGTGCTGCTGTACAGCTTCCCCGATGAGCCGCTGCGGATGGCGATGCGCACCTGGCGGCTCGAGCACGGGCGCTACGAGTGGACCTTCGGCATCGACGAGGACGGCGACGACATGGCCGACGGGAGCATTGCTCGCCGCGAGTTGGAGCTGCTGCGCCATGCTCGCGTTGCTTTCACACTCCCACCGCAGACGACGGTCGTTATCCAAATCAAGCAGCTCGAGAGACTCGACCCGCTCACCGAGCGCACCGACTTGGGCCTTTCAGCGCGCGACATCGAACGCAAGGACGCCCGCACGCTGGCGGTGACGGTGCACAACATCGGCGCCGCCGCCGCGGAGAACGTTCAGGTGTACCTGCTCGATGCCAGTGGCGGCGTCCGCGCCAAGGCGAGCATTGCCACGATCGCTCCGCCGGCCGACGTGAAGCCGAAGCAGGCCACGGTGGAGCTCGTCGCTCGCAGCAAGATCCGAGACAACTGGTACGTGGTCGTTGATCCCGAGGACAGGATCCCGGAGATCTGCGAGACGAACAATGCACTTGCTGTGGGTGATGCGAGCCCGCGGTCGCCATTCCTCACGCTCCGGCCGCGCCGAACGGGCTGACCGTATGTTGGGATCGTGCCACTCGCGCGCGAAAGGATCATTCCCCAGACAACGCGAAACCAGCGGGAAACGCCCGGCCCGAGAGCGCGATGACTGGTTCCGGACGAGAATCCGAGCGAAATACTTCAATCGGCCTGTGGCAGGGGTACGTGAGGCTCGTGCCCTACGACCCCGAATGGCCGAAGCTCTTCGAGCAGGAGAAGGCCCGCATCTGTAAGTCGTTGGGCGAACCGGCGGCCGATGTTCAGCACGTGGGCAGCACCGCTGTGCCTGGGATCGACGCGAAGCCCATAGTCGATATGGCGATGGCCGTGGACGACCCAAATGATGCAGAGAGCACGATCCGTCCGTCGCTCGAGGCTCTTGGCTGGGAATTGCGGCACGAAGCTGTTCTCACCGGGAATAGGCTATTCTTCGTCAAGGGGCAGCCCCGCACACATCACTTGCATGTGGTCGAGCGCGATAGCGACGTCTGGACGGACATGCTGCTCTTCCGCAACTTCCTCCTCGAGCATCCCGATGTCGCGGCGAAGTACTGTTCGTTCAAGAAGGATCTGGCGAAGGAGTTCGCCACGAATCGCGAAGCGTACACGAGGGGAAAAGGGCCTTTCATCGAATCGGCAATTGCGGTGGCGCGGGGGGAGAAGTCCATCCAGAACCTCGCCTCCGACATCCCCAGGCCGACCCTTTGAAGCACCGCCTCAGCCGACCGGGTCCCGGATCCATACGCCCCCACCGTTTCTCATCGTACTCTCATAAACGCGGTGGTAACATACAGGCTGGTCGGCAGCCGCACGGCCGGTGCACGGAAGGCGCGCCTATAGCTCGGGAAAGGAGGCGAGCCGCCCTCAGAGCCGTTCGGGGGTTGACGGACCGACCCGGCGCCGTTACTATGTGTGCCGGCTATCCAAGGAGGGAAAACGATGATCAGAAGATACTGGATGTTGTTGCTGGCGGTAGTACTTGTCTCGATCATAGGAATCGCTATCGCGGCCTGGTCTGGTGGCAGCAAATCCGAAGAACGGGTCACCCTCGACCAGGTGCCTGCGGCGGTCAAAGCCACCATCCTGCTGGAGGCCCAAGGCGGAACGATCAAAGAGATCGAGCGCGAGACGAAGGGCGACACGACCATCTATGAGGCCGAGATCGTCATCGACGGCAAAGAGATCGAGATCGAGGTAGCCCCCGACGGGACGCTCCTCAGCAAGGGCGCCGACGACGAGGACGAGGATGAGGACGACGACGAGTGTCTGTCCCTCGATCAAGTGCCCCCCGCTGTGAAAGCCACCATCCTCAAAGCCGCCCATGGCGGGAAGGTCAAGGAGATCGAGCTCGAGAACGAGGGCGGCAAGCCCGTCTACGAGGTCGAGATCCTCATAGAGCTCGAGCTCAAAGTGGCCCCCGACGGGACGCTGCTGAGCAGGAAGGTTGAGGGCAAGCATGGCGAGCACGCGGTGCTGAGCCACGATGACGATGATGACGAAGATGACGCCGATGAGCACCTGACGCTCGATGAGCTCCCCGCTGCCGTCAAAGCCACCATCCTCAAGGAGGCCGCCGGCGCACCGATCCGAGAGATCGAGCGTGAGACCGAGCACGGCAGGACGATCTACGAGGCCGAGGTCATCATCGACGGCAAAGAGATCGAGATCGAGGTGGCCCCGGATGGCACGCTGCTGAGCAAGAAAGCCGACGATGAGGAAGAGGACGACGATGACTGAGCGTGCGTCCGCGAGGTAACCACCAGACGCTGCATCACTATGACTGCAACTGAGGCCGGCGATCAGCCGGCCTCAGTTGACTCTAGCTGCGAGCTGTCTGCAATGCGCGTCTTGGTGGTCGAGGACTATGGCCCGTTGCGCAAGGCCCTCTCGAAGGGTCTGCGGGAGGCTGGTTTTGCGGTGGATGCGGCCGCCGACGGCGAAGACGGGCTGTGGTACGCGCAATCGAACGAGTATGATGTCATCCTGCTCGATCTCATGCTCCCCAAGATCGACGGCCTCGCGATCATCAAGAGCCTTCGCGATGCGGGAAACCCAGCGAATGTCCTGATCCTCACGGCCAAGGACGCGGTGGAAGACCGCGTGCGTGGATTGGACCTCGGCGCCGACAACTACCTCGTCAAGCCATTCGCCTTCGATGAGCTCCTCGCCCGTGTGCGCGCACTCATCCGCCGAGGATACGGCGCCAAGAGCCCGGTGATCCGCGTTGGGGACCTGGAAATCGAGACGGCGGCGCGAGTCGTGCGGCGAGCCGGCGAGCAAATCGAACTCACGGCGCGCGAATATGCCCTGCTCGAGTTCCTGGCCCTGCGGGCAGGCGAAGTAGTCACGCGGACGGACATCTGGGAGCATGTCTATGACTTTGACTCCTCCGCGCAGAGCAACGTGGTGGACGTTTACATCGGCTACCTCCGCAAGAAGCTCGAGCGTCCCGGACTGCCCCGGCTGATTCACACCCGCCGGGGCCAGGGATATGTGCTGGGAGATGCCCGGTGATGCGCTCGCTGCGATCTCGATTGCTGGCCGGGACAGCCGTGGGAACGGCCGTGCTGTTGGCGGCTGCCGGAATCGCGGTATACCTGCTGGTGCGCACCCGGTTGCTGGCACAGTTCGACGATTCGCTTGCCGACAAAGCTCGCGCCCTCACGCTTCTCGTCGAACAGGAGCGCGAGGGAATCGAGCATGACTTCTACGAACGTGTGATCAAGGAATTCGAACCGGGCGAGCGGCCCGAGTACTTCCAGGCATGGCTTGCTGACGGCACGGTGTTGGCACGATCGCCCTCGCTCCGTGAGGGCAACCTCGACAGGATCGCCGGGCCCGCGGATGCGCCGGCGTGCCGCTGGCTCGTATTGCCCGACGGACGGCGCGGCAGGGCCGCCGGCATTCTGTTCCATCCCCAGCGCGAGGACCGTCCCAGATCCGACCGCAATCCCCCGTCCGATCCGCCCCTCACGCTCGTGATCGCTCGTGACACTAGAGAGGTAGAGGGCGCGCTCGCGGACCTCAGGCTGTTGCTGGTCGCTGTAGGTGCGGCGGCGATCCTCCTCTCGCTCGCCGTCCTCGTGCATGTTGTCCGATCTGGCCTTGAACCGCTGGACGATCTGGCAGCCCAGATCGGCGGCCTGGGGGAAGAGGACCTGGCGGCTCGGATCGCTGTCGCCGATGCGCCCGCGGAGCTGGCACCTGTCGTTGAGCGCCTCAACGACCTGCTGAGCCGGCTCGAGCGCGCCTTCGCCCAACAGAGAGCCCTCACGGCCGATGTCGCCCACGAGCTGCGCACGCCTCTGGCGGGGCTGCAGGCCACCTTGGAGGTGGCCCTTGCGCGAGAGCGCGAATCGGACGCTTACCGGTCGGCCATGGCCGACTGCCTGGTGATCTGCCAGCAAACGCAGCGCATGGTCGATAGCCTCCTGTGCCTGGCGCGCATCGAGGCCGGCCAAGCGAAGGTACATGCCGAATCCCTGCGGCTACACGAGGTGCTGCAGGAGTGCTGGCGTCCGCTGGCAGATCGGGCGCACGCCCGCGGCCTCCACGTTGAGTGGAACGTGGATCCGCAATTGGTCCTGAACACCGACCGAGAGAAGCTCCGCCTGATCCTATCCAACGTGCTCGACAACGCCGTAAGCTACACCAACGACGCCGGGCACATCCGGATCGAGGCCGCATCGCAGGATGGTCGTATCGAGCTCAGCGTCGCCAACACCGGCAGCCATCTGTCCCAGCAAGAGGCCGAGCACGTATTCGAGCAGTTCTGGCGGGGAGACGAGGCCCGGGCGGCCACCGGGGTGCATTGCGGGCTGGGGCTGTCGCTGTGCAGGCAACTCGTGGATCTACTGGGTGGCTCGGTTCGCGTTGAATCGGCCGCCGGAGACACATTCCGGGTGATTCTGACCTTTCATCGGGACGCCAACGACCACCAGACGAAGACCGACGACAGCGACCCCATCGACGTCGTCGAGGCCACGCGGGTGGACGGGAACTGATGCCTGCCCCCATCACCGCGGCGCCCAGTCCGGCGCGTCGAGCACCTTCCGATAAAGCCCCCAGGCCTGGAGCTTCTCGTCCGGCTCCGGCCAGGGCGCCTGTCCCCGCCAGACCGACTGCAGGTCCCCGAACTCGTAGTGGGGGATGCTCCGCAGGAAGTCTTCCATCCCCTGCTGCATCTCCCGCACGCGCTCCGGATGCTGCGCGACGAGGTTGTTCTTCTCGCCCGGGTCGGCGCGCAGATCGTACAG
This sequence comes from Armatimonadota bacterium, assembly GCA_030601885.1. Lineage (GTDB taxonomy): Bacteria > Armatimonadota > Zipacnadia > JAUWAU01 > JAUWAU01 > JAUWAU01. The sequence continues at coordinate 61,614 of JAUWAU010000026.1, read as the reverse complement.
CTCATCCTGCATATCCGATGCCCACACGTACTTCCACCCCGTGCTGCGCCAGGCCTTGAGGCTGCGATTGAAGCGGCGGATGTCGAAGTCCGGCGCGACCCGCAGCGACCGCTCCATGAGCTGCACCGGGGTGAACTGCTCGGCGAGGGCGAACTCGCGCAGGCTCGCGCCCCGCGCGGCCGCTATCAGGCTGCGGCTCTGGCTCGCGGCCGGCTCGGGCGCTCACTACCCTCCCCAGCCGCAGGCCTTCGCCTGTGTCTGGGTCCACGCCACCCTCTAGTCCGCAGGCGACCATACGGCGAAGTCTCGGACCTCCTCGCCGAGCAGATCCGTGCTCCCGTCGCGAGTCACCCGATACAGAGTCCGTGACGCGTCCTCCGCCAACACATACACCGTCTGCGCGTCATGTGCGAGCTGCAGGTCCGCCACGCGCCGACCACCAAAGCGTGCCGCTGCCACGATGCCGCTCCCCCACGCCAAGGAGTGAGGTCCCGACCGGACGCGCCCGTCGTCCAGCATCTCGACAAAGCAGACGTCGTCCCTGGTCCATAGGGGCGCGCCCGGGTCCAGCCGGAACATATCGCCATCAGGCCAGTTCACGGCAGCCGTGTGCGCGCTCGCCGAATAGGCGACCTGGCAGATGCCGTACGGGTGCGGCAGAAGCACCTCGCCCTTCCCTGTCGCTGCCTCGACGACGTTCAGACCACTGCCAACATAGCCCTCGGCCCCGCCGTCGGCGACGAGCAGATGCTTTGAGTCCCCGAGCCAGCAATAGTCCGTCGCAGAGACCTCGGAACGCGCGATGACCTCCGCTCGGGCAGGAGACGAGGCACGATCAAGCGTGGCCACAAAGATCACGGATGACTCGCCCTCGAATGCGAAAGCCAACAGGCGCCCGTCCGGGGAGAAGGCGAAGTTGTCAAGCAGGTGCGGCTCCCACTCCGCCCACAGTTCGTCGCGCACCGATGGTGCCGCCTCGGGCTCGGCGTACGACAGAAGGCGGCGAAGGTTCGCGCCTCCCCGGTCAACAGCCCATATCCCCTCCTCCGTCCCCGTGCCCGTCTGCGTCTCACCGAACTCGGGGAAGCGACCGAACACGATCGTGTTGCCGTCGGGGGACCAAGCGGGGCCGGAGGCGTCGGTTCCCGCATAGAGGCAGGTGCGCTCGCCCGTGACAGTGTCGATGACCCACAGCTTCCTGTTGGACAGGCAGGCCAGCCGGCGTCCGTCGGGCGACCAGGCGGGGCTGTGGCCATTGCCGCTGCTCGTCACCCGCTGCGGCCGGGTTGCGCCAGGGGTCAGTACCCAAATGTCGTCCCGTGCAAAGGCGACTTTGTCACCACGCTCACTTGACCTCGCATCGCGTGTCTCCTCTCCCGGCGCCCCCACGTTCTCACCGTTGCCCTTGCCTGCGTCGCCCGCTCCCACACTCCCTGGCCCCAGTATGTGCATGGCGAGGGCAATCGCGAACACCCCAGCCAGCCTGCGGATGTGCTCACGGCTGTAGGCGAGTGCGTCCAACTCGATCCCTCCTTCGGCTAGCGTTTGCCCAGCCTGACGTGTAAGTGCTCCCTCATGACCCTCAACCATGTCTGGCGCATACTCGACCTGAAAATGCGGGCGGGTCAGTAGCTCGCCTTCTTTCCAGTGGCGTCTTCGACCCTACACCATTCACCGCCCAGGGCGCCCCCGACTGTGTAGGTGCAGTTCACGGCGACGTCCTCCCTGATGATTCGGTTCCACGTCAACAGTGTCCATGCCTGCGCATTCAGCAGCACCGTGCGCGTGTCGGCAGGCAGATGCACAACCTTCTCGTACAGTGTGTTTTGCTGCCCTGACTCCCAAGTTACAACCTCCCCGCCTTCCTTGTACTGAACATAGAACTTCGCGTCAAAGGCGCCCTTGTTGACCAGCCTGATCCAGTTGCGCCTCTCCAAGCCAACGATATAGGCTGTGTGGCTCACGATTCCCAAATTGTCCTCCCACCACTTCATAAACATGTAAGGACGACCATTGAGCCTGAAGGTGGTACAGAACCGGCGGAAGTAACCAGCGTAAACGCCCAAATCAACACCTAGTTGTTCGCGGCTACGCTGTACACGATGGTCCGCCCAGTACACGCGGTCCCAGCCCTCGAGGCCGTCCCTGATCCGCCAGATGTTACCCGTATTCCTCTCTTTATCGAGGCTGAAGAGATACGGGTGGTTGTCGGCCTGGAAGGACAGGACCAACACCGTGTCCGAAGGGAAGGGGCCCTGGCCGACCCTCTTGAACGACCAGGTCTCCTCGTTGACCTTCCAGATTGAGGCCCTATTGCGGGGCCTGGATGCATGCAGGCCAAATACGTAAGTCCCGTCGCCGAACTGAAACGTATTGAGGGTCTCGAAACGCACCACATCCGACAGATCGAAGCCGCGTTCCCCGACGTCGGCGACGTGTTCCCAACTGTCCTCCATGGAAGCGTTCTCGGCGTCACCGACTTTGTAGACGTCGCGAACACGATAGGCGCGTGTCTTGCGGCCCCGGTAGGTTCTAGCAGATGGCCCCGAGGTGTCCCCACCACGGCGGCCGATCGCCCATCACGTCGCCATGGTCCGAGGTCAGGATGATGGCCGCGTCATCGTAGAGCCCGTGCCGCCTCAGTATGTCCAGCACCGCGCCGACGTTCTCGTCGCACTTGGCCACCTCGGCATCGTTGAGGGCGAATAGAATCTGCCATTCGCGCTCATTGAACTTCACCTGCTCGGTGACCACCTTGATGACGTGCTGGCGCTCGATGACGGACTCGACCTCTTCCTCGGTCGCGTCCTCGAGCATGAAGCGGCTGCGATACGGCTCGGGCGGATGGTAGGTGGCGTGCGGCTCGGAGAAGATGGTGAAGAGGAGGAACGGGTGGTTCTTGTCGCGGGCTGCCAGCCATTTGTCGAACTGCTCGATGGTGAGCGCCGGGCCGCGCTCGGCGGCGAACTCGGGCAAGTCCCAGCCACGGACGCGGGGTGACTTGTCGCCAAAGCCTCTGTCCACGTACACCTCGAAGCCTCGATCGACGCCGGCGACGCCGGAGCCCCAGGCATTGGGCATGATGCCGCAGGTCTGATAGCCGGCCATGCCGAGCGTCTCGGCGAGCGTGGGAATGTGTTGGCGGAGGTACTCGTGATCGCCGTCGGCGCGATGCGTGTGAACGTGCACGCCGGTCATGATGGACGAGTACGGCGGCAGGCTCCAGATCCCCGGCGCGATGTTCTGCTCACACACGACGCCCTCGGCGGCCACCCGGTCCCAGTTCGGCGTCGTCGGCTTCGGGTACCCGTAGCACCCGATGTTCTGCGCGCGCTGCGGGATCCTCGTCTCGAAGGCCGCAGATGCGCCCGGTCCCTTGCAACGTGAGTCTTCGGAAGAGAGGCACTGTAGACGGCTCGGCTGGAGGTACCTGCTTACCGGCCGAGAATATGATCCATTACGGCTCCCGCCAGAGGGGCGCCGCCTCAAACACCAGCTCCCAGGGGGGAATTGGCATGTGCCAGCGACTCTTGTGTACAGCGGAGACTGACCGTTCCTCACGAGGGCCACACGATGTGGCCTGCACGACTTCCTGCAAGGGCCACTCACGAAGGCTCTCACAAGTCACATGTGTCGCGATCCTCTCGTTCATCCTGGCGGGAGAGGCCTGCGCACTTACCGGCCCCGGTCACCGCCACGTCACGCAGACGGCGACGGAGATCCTGCGCGATGCAGATCCAGACGCGTGGGAAGCGTTGTCCCAGAGTCGGGGGAACTGCCTCGAGCTGCCGCCGCTCATCGGGAAGTCGAGGCCGCCTTTGTCCCAGCACTGGGACCAGAACCTCGCGGAGGAGGCCGTCCTGGTGGACGGCTACAAGGACCTGGAGTTCGTGGATGTGGAGGGTGGATTTGGCAGTGGGGGCAGAGACGACCCTCACAGGGAGGAGGCCGACGCCTTTGACGACGAGGCCCACTACGCTGAGCACGGGTACAACCTGACGGCATTCAACCACTTCATCGACATCAAGAAGGGGACGGGGCTCTTCGATGACTTCGATGGGTACTCGTACAAGAGGGGCTCGGCGAGAAGAGCCCAGTACCAGCGCGCCAGCGACGCAGCGTCAGGGTATTGGGCCACTCTCATTGGCAAGGTCGCGCGTGTCAAGGTGGACGAGGGATTGATGTACTGGTTCAGTGATGAGTACGTGCACGCCCCATGTCACTCGTGGTACCGAGGCTGTTCTCCGTCGGTCGAACGGTACTCCTTCCCCACACGCTACCAGACTGTTCGAGAGGAACTGGCTGCCAGATTCCCCGTGGCCGCATCCATAGGGCGCACTCGCAAGGGGATCCCGTACAGCGTGTTCATGCCGGTGGACAATATCGCGCGATACTGGTACGGGCGGTTCGTCGCCACGCGGGATCCGCGTGCCCTGGGGCCGGCGATGCATGCGATCCAGGATGCCAGCGTCCCGCATCATGCGGCCGGCTACAGCGGGAACTGGCATGAACGGTACGAGGGTGATGTCGAGTCGAGCATCCGGTCCGGCGAACAGGATGGCTCTGTCGAGGGCGAGATCAAAGGCTTGCTTCTGCTTTGGGGCGGCACGGACAGCTCTCCGCCCACGAGCCTGCGTGTGAGTGACTACAGCAAGCGGCCAGCCATGAACTGGGACGTGGACCAACTCGTGACGTGGGTGGCGCTCCACGGGTTTCGGCACTATGCCGAGACATACGATCACTTCAGGCAGGGATATCGGTTCGATGCGGACAGCGCCGAGGATTTGCGCATACTGGCTACTGCGATGAGTGTGCACGTACTCGGCAAGGCCGCCAAGGAGATGGAAGCGGGCGCAACGGCCACGCCAGAGGGGGCGATTCGTTAGATTCCCGCGTCACGCAGGCGGGAAGCATCACCTTTGATGCTACCTGGAGCATACGGGCCCGCGCGGCGGCGTGTCGCGTGCGGTACTGCTGGCGCTGGCAGGTCATCCGCGGGGCCCCAGTTGAGCCCGCCGCCGACGCGTGATGGCAATGGTGCTTCGGCCGATATCGTGGACTCGCCGCCTGCGCGCGGTAGGACGACACACCGAGAGGAGAAGACTGCAAATGGCGATTCATATGATCCGGCGAGTACTGCTGACTGCGCTCCTTTGTGGGTTGTGCACATGCCTGCTTTCTCCCTATGCACATGCGTGGAAACCGACGACCCACGTGTACACGGCCAATGTCATTATGGACGATGCGAAGGACGGCAAGGTCACGATACCGCCCTACGGAGAGTTCGAGATAGCTGAGACGGCGAAGCAGGCACTAACCCAGCCCAAGCATTACCGTGGTGGGTCGATCGGACCGGATGCGTTCCCCGATCTCTGGACCGGACAATCCTACATCCACCCCAAGACTCGTGCCTGGGCCTTGCACCTGTGGGACCGGGCCAATGAGTACCAAGACGCTGAAGTGTGGGCGTTCACCTACGGCTTCTACCTCCATCTGGCCGGTGATGCGTGGTGCCACGACTGGGTGAACGAGCATGCCGGGGGGGCCTGGCCTGGCGCAGAAGACTTCCTCAAGAGCAAGGATAAGGCTCTCCTCAACGTCAGGCGCCACATGGCCGTCGAGAACACGTTTCACAAGGAGCGGGAGAAGACGGAGAAACTGCAGACGCGCAGCATTGCCATCCCGCGCGACTTCGTGCTGAAAGAGATGGTGCTGTGCCCCGAGTTGCGGTCCGAGATGAACCCGATGGTCCAGGCGTTGACCAAGCTTTACGACGAGAAGCGGAAGGATAAGGGCAAGAGAGTACTGGGGATCAAGACCTACGGCGCCAGATGGTTCGATGACCTCGACGACGGCCTTCGTCGCTACGTGCGGGCCAACGAGCGCGCATGGAAGCAGGTGATTGAGCGGGACAAAGATCCGGTGAAGGCTCTGGATCAGAAAGTGGGCCTGTGGGCCGAAAGCAATCTGATGTCCATGCTGGGCGCTCCCGATATTGCGGTCGGCGTGGCCAACGCCGTGGGCGAGGTGTTCGGGGCGCTCGGCGACGGCATCACGTCGCTTCTCAGACTGGTGGGCCTTGACATCGATGTTCTCAAAGCTCTGGAGAAGAAGTTCGTGAACGCTTTGCTCGAGAAGACCATGGGGGTGACCACGGACGAGCTCGCCGAGATGCTACAGGCAGAGGTGGATGCCGAGCTGTTCCCCACGGAGCAGGCCGCCATAATGGGCCAGATCGGGACCATCCCCGGGCAGGCGATGTGGCCCCATGGGCCGGCGGCCGTTGAGAAGGACGAGGCGAAGGCTGACGCGTATGCTGAGACGGTCAACGTCAACGGCCCGCTATACAATTCGGTCATACTCGGCAAGATAACTCTCCTCAGCCCCGAGGAGCTCGAAAGGCTGGCGTGGGCGGAACGGGAGAGGCACGAGGTCGGAGTGACCGGCAGTTTGCCCGCCAACGTGATGCTCGAAAGCTGGCTCGAGGGCATTGATTTCTCGCGCCAGTGTCAGTGGGCGCCGGGAGAGCGGAAGGGCGCGGAGCGCCGGTTCCTGGGCTACTCAAATCCGCACGAGTCGCCCGTGTTCCGACGCATCTTCAAGCCCTATCCGCCCGTGTTCGAACCCATCGCAGGCGCCCCATCCCCGCCGCAGCCGACGAGGCCCAACGGAGCCACACCGGCGGCCTCTCTCCTCGACTTCTCGCTCTGAGATGCGGTCGGCTCGGCAGGAGAGTGTCGAGAAGTTGCTCACCAATACCTGTGCCTCCGCTCTCGGCTTCCGCGAGCGGAGGTGCAGGTTTCCGGAGCCCGGCTGCTGAAGCATCGCAACGAATGGCTCGGTGTTGTAGCCAGTGACTCGGGTACCCAAGTCTCGTATGGCGAATCCCGGGCGTGGTCTCTGCCGCGCGCCTTGAGGCGACGGCCAAATCATCTCGGAGGGAGTGCTTACTCATGCGTATCGCACAGCTTCTGGCAGTGAGCATCGGCTTGGCGCTGGCCGTGGGCGGGTGCGGGGGCGGTGGCTCCGCGCCGCCACCGCCACCGCCGCCGCCTGGTGAAGTGACGCCGCTGGCCTTCGTGTCTCACCGCGACGGCGACAACGAGATCTATCTCATGAAGGCTGATGGCACCGGACTTGTCAATGTCACCAACGATCCCGACAACAACGACCGATTTCCGGCCTGGTCGCCGGATCGGACGAGAATCGCCTACGCGTCGGACAAGGATGGAGACGACGAGATCTACGTCGTCAACGCCGCCACCGGGGCCGTCATGCAGGTGACCAACAACTCGGACTCGGACGTATCCCCGTGCTGGTCGCCGGACGGGACGAAGATTGCCTACGTACAGACGATCGCCGGCGACGACTGGCTGATCCACGTGGTGAACGCCGACGGCAGCGGGCCTTCGGGGCCCCTTGCCGGCGGCGTGGACCCGGCGTGGTCGCCGGACGGCACCAAGATCGCCGGCACCTTGGTGTCGCAATCTCCCTACGATCTGGAAATCTATGTCATGAACGCGAGCGGCGGCGGGCGCACGAATCTGACCGACAGCGGCGGTGCGTCCTTCGGCCCGGCGTGGTCGCCCAACGGCACAGAGATCGCCTTCTTCAGCCGCAGCCCTGCGGGTTCCAACGCGATCCTCAAGATGAGCTCGGCCGGAGGGTCGATCCGGTGGCTGGCCGATGTCGGTGATGTGCCCGATGGTTTCGCGGCTCCGTGCTGGTCGCCCGACGGGAGCAAGATCGTCTTCTCGCCGAAGGTCGGCGATGACTACCAGATCCACATCATGAACGCCGACGGCACCGGAAGGGCTGTCCTGTTGGCGGACGCCGGCGTTGACTATCTATGGCCGGACTGGTGCCGCTAGGATACCCCACTGACAGGCACACCAGCCGACGCGGCGGCAAGCCTGCCGAACGGCTCCCGTGCCCACCGGAGAACGATGCTGCCCGAAGTGCCTGCCGCTGGCTCCCGGCACGACCCCAGATCAGCGTGGATGCGTTAAGTCGGGGGGACAGCAGCTGGAGTTGGTGGGCAGCAAGATCACCTCCGCTCTCGGCTTCCGCGAGCGGATGTGCAGGTTTCTGGAGCCCGGCTGCCGAAGCACCGCAACGAATGGCTGGGTGTTCAGCCAGCGACTCGGGTACCCAGTCTCATATGGGGAATCCCGGGCGTGGTCTCTGCCGCGCGCCTTGAGGCGACGGCCAAATCATCTGGGAGGAAGGGCTTACACATGCGTATGGCACAGCTTGTGGCAGTGAGCATTGGCTTGGCGCTGGCTGTGGCCGGATGCGGGGGGGGCGGCTCGGCACCGTCACCGCCACCGCCGCGGCCTGGTGCAGTGACGCCGCTGGCCTTCGTGTCTGACCGCGACGGCGACGACGAGATCTACATCATGAAGGCTGACGGCACCGGTCTTGTCAATGTCACCAACGATCCCGCCGCGGACGACATGATGCCGGCCTGGTCGCCGGATCGGACGAGAATCGCCTACCGGCGGAACAACGGGGTAGGGTCGGCGACAAACTCAGACATCTTCATCGTGAACGCCGCCACCGGGGCCGTCACGCAGCTGACCAACACCCAGGGGTTCGAGGCGTCGCCATGCTGGTCGCCGGACGGGACGAAAATCGCCTACGCAGCGCAGGCAACGGGCAGCGACAACTGGGTGATCCACGTCATGAACGCCGACGGCAGCGGGACTCCGGTGCCGCTTGCCGGCGGCCTCCTGGCGGCGTGGTCGCCGGACGGTACCAAGATCGCCTATGCGTCCATGTGGGAATGGCCTAACGATTTGGACATCCATGTCATGAATGCGACCGACGGCAGCGGGCAGACGAATCTGACTAACGACCCCGATTACTCCTGGGGCCCGGCTTGGTCGCCCGACGGCACAGAGATCGCATTCTTCAGCTGCATCAACTACTCGCCCCCCGTCTCGATCCTCAAGATGAGCTCGGCCGGGGGGCCATTCCAGCAGGTGGGCGTGGCCGGTTACTGCTTTGAGATGTCTCCGTGCTGGTCGCCCGACGGGAGCAAGATCGTCTTCTCGGCGAAGGTCGGTGATGACTACCAGATCCACATCATAAACGCCGACGGCACCGGGTACCAAGTCCTGTTGGCTGCCCCCGGCGTTGACTGTATGGACCCGGACTGGTGCCGCTAGGACACCGGTGTCCCGTCGAAAAAGCCCATCCACGTGTGAGTCTGGGGCTTAGGAGGAGATCTGGCCCGTCGCGCGGGAAGTGGTGCCCGTCAGCACGCACGGGCTGATTACTGCCTGGAGAAACGCCGTCCCTCCGGAAGAAGCGCGTCCGTGCCTGGATCAGGTGCTTCGCAGCGAGTTGGGCCGATCCTGCGGGGATGACGTCGGCTCACTACGGGCGTGCCCACGCTGCTTGCCATCCCCGCCCGCGCAGGCCTCCTCGCCCGCCACGGCGAACAACCCTCACACCCAATCGAGGTGCTGACGTGGCAAAGCACAAGCCCACACGAAGAGACTTCCTACGGACCGTCGGCGCTTCCGCACTCGCCGTCGCGGGAGCGGAGGCTCTGCCGAGGGCAGCACAGGCGCAGCCGCGCTATCACGACCCACAAGCCTCGTCAAAAGGGAGACCGACCGGCATGAACGTCATCGTCATCTGCATGGACACGCTGCGCCGCGACTACCTGGGATGTTACGGGAACGCGTCCATCCGAACGCCCGCCATCGACGCCTTCGCCGCAAGGGCCACCTGCCTCGATCGCGCCTACTGCGGCTCGTTCCCCACCGTGCCCATGCGCACCGATGCCTTCACCGGCAACTGCAACTGGCCGCGGTACGGCTGGAAGCCGCTCGGGGACGAGGAGATCACCGTCACCCAGTGCCTGCGCGAGGCGGGGTATCACACCGGCCTCATCCTGGACACGTCGAACATGGTCCCGGCCAAGTTCCCCCGCGACTTCCACGAGTACGACCTGATCGGCCCGCCGCCGGAGAACACCACGAAGCGCGACGACATCGAAATGCCCTTCCCCGCCGAGAACGTCCGGCAGGGAGGCGGCGGCTATCGGCGCGACATGGCCCGCATGGCCCACATGCGCCACGAGACCGACTGGTTCGTGGCCCGCACCATGATCCGCGCCGGCGAGTGGCTCGAGGACAACTACCAGCGCGACCCATTCTTCCTGTGGGTGGACACCTTTGAGATACACGAGATCTGGCGCGCGCCCGACTACTACACGCGGCTCTACAGCCCCGGCCCGTTCGAGGGCCACGACTACTGCTTCCCGAACTACGGCTACATCGACATCTACACGCGGCAGGAACATGACCGCTTGCGGGCGCGGTACGCGGCCGAGGTGACGCTCACGGACAAGTGGGTCGGCGTGCTGCTGCGGCAGATCGAGGAGATGGGGCTGCTGGATAGCACCATGGTGATGCTCGTCTCCGACCACGGGATGTACCTGGGCGAGCACAGCCGCATGGGCAAGCACACCGTGGACCCGAACGACCCGTGGCCGATCTACGAGGAGGTCGGCGGCATCCCGCTGATCGTGTGGCTCCCCGGCGCGAAGCTGCCGAAACGGGTGAGCGCACTCGTGCAGGCGGCCGACATTGCGCCGACGATCATTGACGCCGCCGGCGCAGCAGGTCCGGGGATGTACGGCCGCTCCATCGTCCCTCTGCTCAGCGGCGACGCGCGCCGGCACTGGGACTTCGTGTTCACCTCGCGGCACTGCGGCAGCGGCCCGGGGCCGTCCGGAGCCAGGCGGTCGCACATAACCGTGACCGGACCGCGCTACTCGCTCGTGGTCGGTCGCGAGCCCTTCGAGGCGGAGCTGTTCGATCGGCGGGCCGACCTATGGCAGCTCGACAACTGCATCAAGAAGCACCCGCGGATCGCGAAACAGATGCTCGACGCGCTGGTGGAGTTCATGCGTGAGGGTGGATCGGGCGAGGAGTACGTCGAGACGTACACGCGGCTCTGAGGCCGACGCTGGCTGCAGCGGAGGACGCACGGGTTGACCAGCAACCCGTGGCACCCGGTTCCCGAGCCACCTGCAATTGGTGCATGCACGCACCAGGTAGGGGTCACCCGTCGGGTCGCCCTACAGTTACGGCACCAGAGGCACTCGCCCGACGGCACTGAGCAGCGCCGCCAGATCAAAGCGTGCCAGATAGATCGACGCGCGCTCCCGATCCCCGGCATAGAACGTCATCGCCAGCTCGCCCTCGGTCGGGCAGAACATCGTGGCGTACGACGCATCGCCCCACGGCCCGAGGCTGAACAGCTCCGTTGGCTGCCCTGTGTGCCAGTCGATGGCGCCGATGGAGAAGTTCTGCGTCTCGTATTGGCTGAGGCGGATGCGCACCGCGTACAGCACCACGTCCCCGACGCGCAGCAGCGATGGGCCGAACATGGGCAGGCCCACATCGAGGTACATCCACGGGCCCTCGGGACCGTCCGCGCGCGCCCACAGGGGATGGTACGGCGGCAGTTCCCGCCGCACCAGCGCTCCCAGCCCACCGTCGGGCAGCTCCGTGATCGACGTCTCGTTCGGCTTCTCCGGGCCGGAGTAGATCGTGCCCGCCTGCTCGAAGGCCGTTCCGTCTACGGTGCGGAACAGCCCGACCTCCTGATACAGGTATCCCTCACGCGGCGGCTTGGGGATGGGCCGACATGCGGCGAGGTACGTCTCCCCGCGCCACTGCTTGGCCCGCCACAGCCGCCAGCCGTCCTGGAGGACAGTAGACGGCTCCGTCCACGTCTCGCCATCGTCCGTCCACGAGGCCCACGTTTCCGTGATCATCGAACCGTCTTGCTCGAAGCGATTGACGAAGGTGACCGTCAGCCTCTCCTCACTCGCCACCATCTTCGGGTCGCGCGTATCCTCGGGCGCCCTCTTCTCCCACAGGAGGTCCCACGCCTCAAGATCGGTTGACCGGAGCAGCGTGATGCGGCTGTTGGGATCGGGTGCGTGGTGCACTGCCGACCGGAAGCAGAGGTAGTAGGCGCCGCGCCACTGTACGAGATCAGTGAACGCGTGGTGCTGGTGCCCGGGATGGATGCGGCTGATCTCGATGAGCTTCGACATGGTCCCGCCCCTCTTCTGCCGCCTTGTTTCCTCGCTCTATGATCTCGGTGCTCTCGGTGGCCCTATTCCGCGTTGAGGGCCTTCTCCTCCCCCGCCGAGAGCCGCACCGTCTGCGATAGACCGTCAGCAAACGTCACCGTCAGCGTTGCGCATATCCTCCCGCAGCGCAGCGCATCTCCCGTCCGGGCGTCACTTCCTGGCCCGCTTGACCTTCCTCAGCAGCGCCAGCGCGGTGTCGGTGATGATGCCGGCGGCCTCGGGGGCCACGCGACACGCCCGCTCCACCTCGTACCCGCCCTTGGGGTACTCCTCGGGCACCGGGACGTACCCGATGTGGCCATTCGTGTAGCCGAGGAACATGGTGTGCGCGAAGGGCGAGCGCTCCTTCACCGCCTGGCCGATCTCGACGAAGATCTCCCCCGGCGCCGTCGCGATGCCCAGCTCGCCAATGCGCACGGCCCACATAGGCGCCATGACCGGCGGCAGCGGCTTGCCCGTCTGGATGCTCTCGAGCGCCGCTCGAGCGTGCTCCATAAGGCGGCGCGCCCATTCCACTCGGGCTCGCGCCACTCTCCGTGCCGTGAGCTCCTCGATTTGGCCCTCCCAGTGCGCGATCACCCGCTTCGCCTCCGCCGCCGAGGCGAACGTCTTCGCCGGCAGCTTCACGGTGCGCGACGCAACACGCAGCGGCATACTCTCGATCGGCTCAGCGGTCTCATAGGCCTCGATCGCCGCCCCTCCCAGCATCCCCCCGAGCCGCCGCGGGATCTCCGGATCGTCATCCTGCAGGACCGGCCGGATGTTGCCGCACGCCCCCTGCAGATACAGGCACATCGCCCCCGTCGCGTCCTCCACGATCCGGCAGGCGGGTCCCGGGTAATCGGCCGAGATGCGCCGACAAGTATTCGTCTGGCTCGTCGGATGGCACTGGTAATTGAAGGCGAATGCCAGCGGCCGTCCGACCGGTCCATCGATGCGCAGGCCCGCGATCTCGTGATCCACCGGGCCCTCGGGATTCACCCCCAGGATGATCGTTCCGTCCGCCGTCCGCTCGCGCCGATTCACCGCCATGCCCGAGATGGCCCTTCCCACGCTCACCGTCGCCCGGCGCAGCCTCGAGTTCGCCTCCTGGATCGCACCGGCGAGCTTGAACTTCAGATCGGCCATGTACGCCGCCGTGTCCGACGTGGACGTGTCACCATCACGCTCCCTCGTCGTCGGCCCGAAGTGCGTGTGGGTGGAGCAGAACACCAGGTTCTCCGGGGCGATCCGCGTCCGCCGCGCCGCCTCCGCCCCGACTTGCCCGACATACTCGGTGTCGAGGTCGATGAGATCGAGTGACACGACGGCCGCCTTCGTCGTCCCGTCCGTGAGTACGAGTGCGGTGGCGTAGAGGTCATCGCTGAAGGCCACCGACGGCTTGCGTCCCGCGTAGCCGCTCAGTTCGATGCCGACAGGCGGCGTGATGTTGACGCGGGCGACTCCCGCCTTGAAGGTGCTGGCTTTTCTCATGGCACTTACTCCGGTAGGGCACGTTTGAACGGCACGGCACGGCGCCACTCGGCGAGGTCCTCGGCTCGCACCTTCTCAAGGTCAGCCGGCGTTGACTTCGTCAGATGGACACGGCCGCGCAGGGTCTTGAACTCGCCCGGCGCGATGTCCGCCAGAGCGCCCGTGGCGGTGATCCGCTTCGGCGGAGTGATCCCCAGCGCCGCCGCGTCTCCACCCTCCCAGAGCACGCTGGCAACACCCCCGGCCGCGGCGAGCCCGGACGGGTCCGCGAGATCGAGCATCGCCTCAACCCGCGGGTCGATCGTGTTCCGCGAGGTGTTAGCCACGCTCACCACGAGGTCGATGTAGTCGGCCACGGGATTTGCCCACACATAGTACTGACCCTTCGGCCCGGAGCCCCCGCCGGTAACCGCGCCCCAGATCTGCTTCTCCCATTGATGCGCTGCATCCATGAGGGCCACCTGGCCATCTATCGCGATGCGCAGCGCGAGTCTGGCCGTCTGCCCCGGTAGCTCCGACGAGGTTATCACGAGCGGCCCGTCAGGCGCCTTCGCCTCGACGGAGACGGCCGGCGCCGGCGGCTTGATGTCGGCCAGGTACATCCGCAGCAGCCGGTCGGGATCGTTCCCCATGAAGTACATCCGCCAGCGCGCCCTCAACTCATTCGCCGCCTCGTCGTACTCGTCGCGGAGATCGGGTGACAGGTGCAGGCAGTCGTGCCAGACCTGACCAACCCGCCCGCCGCGCCTGCACCCCATCGCTACGAGGTACTGGCCGTCGCGGGAGATCTCGCCCGCGAGCATGTAGATGGGGCGATCGACGCCGATGCCGCGGGAGTTCGGTCGCTGGCCCGGGTGGCGCAGCCAGACCGGTGGGTAGTTCTGCACCCACGGCGGAGTGTTTACCCTGTCATCGAGCGGCCTCCGCGTGTCGGGGAAGCGCGTCGTCTCGCTCAGCATCGTGAGGCCCTTCTCGGTGAACATGAAACACTGGTTGGCGAAGTCCTTGACGTAGTCGTCCTCCGACCTGAAGCCCGGCGCGCGCTTCATCTGCCAGCACGGGTTCACTGTCGTCATCCCCATCACGTCGTCCTTCCTCTTCCCGCTCACCGTGATGAAGAAGTCCACATACGCCACGGTTCCTCCCGCATCGCTCGGGGGGATCGTCCCCGGCACAATGTGCGTCTTCACCGTCGTCGGACCGCGCGTGTGCGTGAGGATCATACTCCCATCGGGCTGCGGCTCGGCCTCACCGCGTCCCCTGTTGTCGAAGCCCGACTCGTAGCACCACACATCGCACTCGAAGTCGGGAATCGTGGGCACGGCGATGCCGACGAGGGTGATGACCTTATCCGGGCGGTCCTCATAGCTGACGCTGATCTTCGGTTTCGGCGGCGGGGCTTGGGCCATAGCGAGGTTACCTTTCTCCAGCTCGGTCCACAGAGGGATGGTCAATGCAGCCGTCAGGCAGAACGTGCGGCGGATCATGGCACGGGCCTCCACTTCAGTATTTGGCCACTGCCATTTCGTCGCGTCCGTGAGAGGTCCTTCGGGGGTAGTCAGACGAGCAGCGAGGCCGCCGCGCCTACATCAGTGTAGCCCAGGCTGCCTCAGTGTGGCCCAGGCTGCCAGCCTGGGTCCTTGCCTCTGCGCCGCGAGTGCCTCGTCAACCGGTGCGCGACTACTCACCCTCACTCCGGCAGCGCCCTGCTGAACGGCACCGCCAAGCGCCACTCCTCCAGGTCCTGATTCTGGAGACGCTGTAGCTCAGCCCGCTCGGCCTTCAGCAGATACACCCGCCCGCGGAGCGTCTTGAACTCGCCTGGCTCGATCCCGGCAAGATCGGCCGACACTTGTCCATCTTCCCACAGCACACCGGCAACGCCGCCGGCCTCCGCGAGGCTGGACCGATCCTCGACGTCAAATATCGCCTCGATGCGCCCGTCGATTGCCTTCCGAGAGCTATTCGCGACGCTCACCACGAGGTCGATGTGGTCGCCCACCGGATTGGCCCAAATGCAGTAGCGCACACCCGGTCCGGCCCCGCCGCTCGTCAGCGCGCCCCAGGGCTGCTGTCGCCATTGGCGGGCCGCATCCACGCTCGCCAGCTCTCCGTCCACGAAGACGCGCAGCGCGAGTGTGGCCTTTTGCGCGGGGAGGTCCTTCGAGGATAGCGCCAGCGTGCCATCGCGCCGCGGGGTGGCCGAGAGAAATGGCGGCTCGAGCTTGAAGTCGGCCAGGTACAGCCGCAGGAGCCGCTCGGGATCGTTCTCCATGAAGTACATCCGCCAGTGCGACCTGATCTCGTTGGCGCCCTCGTCGTACTCGCCGCGCAGGTTTGGGGAGATGTGCAGGCAGTCATGCCAGCCCTGGCCGAGCTGATTGGTCTGTAAGCAGCCGAATGCGGTGAGGTACTTCCCGTCGCGCGAGACTTCGCCCACCAGGCTGTAGATGGGCCGATCGGTGCTCGTCCCCCAGAAGGCCTCGGGCTGCCCCTTGTGCCGGCGCCAGACAGGGAGGTAATTCTGTACCCACGGCGGGCTGTTGCGCTCGTCGTCCGCTGGCTTGCGGGTGTCGGGAAAGCGCGTGGTCTCCTTCAGCAGCGTGAAGCCCTTCTCGGTGAAGACGAAGCACTGGTTGACGAAGTTCTCCACGAACTTCCCGTCCGAGCTGAAGCCCTCCGCCCGGCGCATCTGCCAGCAGGGATTGAGCGACGTCACCGCCATGACATCGTCCTTCGTCTTGCCGCTCACGGTGATGTTGAAGTCGGCGTAGGCCATTGCCGGCCCGCCATCGCCGGCGGGCAGGACGCCGGGCACAATGTGCGTCTTCACCGTCGTATCGCCGCGGGTATGGGTGAGGATCATGCTGCCATCCGGCTGCGGCTGGGCCTCGCCCCGCTGCCTGTTATCGAAGCCCTGCTCATAGCACCACACATCACAGGCGAAGCCGGGGACGCTCGGCACCTCGATGCCGACGAGGGTGATGACCTTATCCGGCCGCTCGTTATAGCTGACTGTGATCTTTGGCTTCGGCAGCGCTTGGGCCACGGCAACAGCTCCTCTGGTCCCATGCACACACGCAGGGATGAGAAGAGCAGCGATCAGGACTGCTCCAATCGTTCGGTAGGTCATTCTCCACCCGCTCTCGTCGCTTGTCTGCATGAACGGCTTCTACGTATCCTCGGCCGACTCGGCCCGCGCGCGTCCCTGGTCCGTGAGGCGCCACACGCCGGGCTGGCTGCGGTCTATGTCTCGCCTCTTGTCCAGCGCCGACGCGGTGAGCTTGACGCGGAAGTCCCACAGACGCGTCCGCCCGTCGCCCCACCTTCCGCAGGCCTCGCGCTGCTGCGACGAAAGCTCGAAGTGGTCTGCCAGCTCGGCGAAGAGTTCTTCGCGTTGCGTCTGCAGGTCGGCGCTGCCCCTCCTCCGCAGGATGGCGCAGAGCAGCGGTAGCTCGATCTGCGGCCCTTGCGGCAGCGGCACAGGCACCCCGCCGCGACCGCCCCTCTCCCGCAGCGTGCCCGAGAAGGAGACAGAAACGGTCGCGCGCTCGAGGCTGGCACGGGTCTGAGCCGCCGTTACACCCTTCCCGGCGACTTGCCGAATCAGCCGCACCAGCCCGTGATTACCCGTGGTCACCAGCTTCTCTATCGCCGCGCGTACCCGCCGATCCACGAATTCCGTCTCCCACAGAGCATCCAGCGCCCCTTCGCCGAGGCTCTCCTTCGTGAGCATGCCCAACATCTCAACCGTCTGCTCGTGCTCGCGTGTCTCGGAGATCGTCACGGCGCGCAGCAGCTTATCCTCCGCGCCCACCGGCGCGTGCGCGTTGTAGATGCGGTACTCGTCGCCGTTAGTCCGAAGTTCCCCCGGTCTGGGATAGGTGCTTTTGGGCTCTGAGAGCTCAGAAGCGCCTTATGCGGCCTTTGGTTGGCCGGCAGTGACTGCGCGAATGTAGTCATGTCTTGAAGTGCATTTGTGGTTATCGGGGTTGACATAGTTGCCATAATCGTGTATTATAGTGACCATGCATGTAGAGAGCGTTCCCAATCGCAACTCCAGACCCACCATCCTCATCCGCCACTCCTACCGCGAAGATGGGAAGGTGAAGAAGCGCACCTTCGCAAACATCACTCACCTGCCGCCACACATCATCGATGGAATACGCGTGTTGCTGCGCGACGGTATCGCCCTGGAATCTCTGGAAAAGCTGGAGATGTTTGAAGTCGTGCGCAGTCGCCCCCATGGTCATGTCGCTGCGGTGCTGGGGACCGTCAAGCGCTTGGGCATGCCCAACATGCTGTACTCGCGCCCCCGCCGACAACGAGACCTGGTGGTGGCCATGATCGTGGCCCGCATCATCGATCCAGGCTCGAAACTGGCCACCGCTCGTCAACTTGATGAAGAGAGCCTGTGCAGTACCCTCGGCGAACTGCTGGGCGTGCAATCGGCCGATGAAGACGAACTGTACGCCGCCATGGACTGGCTCGTTCAGCGGCAGGAGCGCATTGAAAAGAAGCTGGCCAAACGCCATCTCACCGAAGGCTGCCTGGTGCTGTACGACGTAAGCTCGACGTACTTCGAAGGCCGCAAATGCCCGCTGGCAAAGCTGGGGCATTCCCGCGATGGGAAGCGGGATAAACTGCAGATCACCTTCGGCCTTGTGTGCAACGCCCACGGATGCCCGGTAGCCGTGGAAGTGTTCGATGGCAATATCAGCGATCCGACCACGCTCGCAGCGCAGGTGCAAAAGCTGCACGAGCGCTTCCACATCCGGCGCGTCGTGTGGGTGGGGGATCGAGGTATGATCACCGATGCCCGCATTCGAGAAGACCTGCGCGGCATCGAGGGCCTGGACTGGATCACGGCGCTGCGTGCCCCCCAGGTGCGGGCACTGGTGCAAAGCGGCTCCCTGCAGCTGTCCCTGTTCGACGAGCGGGACCTGGCCGAGATCCACGACGAACACTACCCCGGTGAGCGCCTGATCGCCTGCCGCAACCCTTTGCTGGCACAAGACCGCGCACGCAAGCGAGAGGAGTTGTTGGCCGCAACCGAAGCAGAACTGGACAAGATCGTCGCAGCCACGCGGCGGAAAAAGCGGGCCCTCAAGGGCCAGGACAGGATCGGCATGCGGGTGGGCAAGGTGCTGGGCCGCTTCAAAGTAGCCAAGCATTTTCACCTCAGCATCACCCACGACACTTTCCACTATGAGCGCAACGAAGAATCCATCGCCGCCGAAGCGGACCTCGATGGCATCTACATCATTCGCAGCAGCGTTGCACAGGAGGCTCTCACGGCCGAACAGACGGTGAAAGCCTACAAGACTTTGTCCCGGGTGGAGCGTGCTTTCCGCAGCTACAAGACGGTTGATCTGAAGCTGCGACCCGTGTTTCACCGGCTCGCCGAGCGGGTCCGCGCCCACGTCTTTTTGTGCATGCTGGCTTACTACGTGCAGTGGCACATGCGCAAAGCCCTTGCGCCAATGTTGTTTGACGACCATGAGCCTGAGGCTGGCCACGCCCGGCGCCATTGCATCGTCGCACCCGCACAACGCTCGCTGGCGGCCGAACACAAAGCTCGCACCAAGCGCACCGAAGATGACATGCCGGTGCACAGCTTCCGCACGCTGCTCACGGACCTGGGCACCATCGTCAACAGCACCATCCAACCCCGGCCCCAGGCGCCCACTTTCGACAAGCTCACGCGACCTACGCCACTACAGCAACGCGCACTCCATCTACTCGCTGTCAGCCTGTAATGTAGCCAGCAGTGCGACATCCCCATTCTCCCAAGAATGGGCCAGAATCAGCCGCACAGCGCAACCAGAAGCGATTCATACACTTCCCACCGTGGGAACTTCGGATTAGAGACCGCCATCCTCCGGGCGACGCGGCCGCCGTCGCGGTCAGCGAACGCGGAACATCAGCCACACTCCCACGCCGCCGAAGATGACGTTCTGAAGCCAGGCCGCCGGCACCGGATGCAGCGCCCCTGCCAGCCCCAAGGCCTTCGTCCACGACATGACGCCGTTGTACAGAAAGCCAATGCCGAGTGCCACAAGCACGCCGGCGAATCCGCCGCGAGCAGCGAAGCGATGGCCCAGCGGCACGGCGATCAGCGTGAAGACGAAGCACGCGAGCGGGAGCGAGTACTTGAAGTGCAACGCGACGCGTTCTCGCACCACATCCCGCCCGCCGGCCAGGAGCACGCTGATACGGTCGCGGAGCTCGCGACCGCTCATTTCGTCGGCCGTGCGCTGGTCGGCCAGATACTGATGCAGGGCCTTCCGAAGCCGAAAGCGCTTGCGGGCGAAGCGATACGATTTGTCCGCATCCAGCCGGCCAGCTTCGTCGAGCACGTAGACGTAGCCATTCATGAGCGTCCACGTGCGTCCCTGGTACGTGGCACGTCGGGCGACAATGAGCTGCCGGGGCCTCAGCCCCACCGCCGGCTCCTGAATCAACACGTTCTCGATGGTATTGGTCGCGGGATTCAGATAACCCAAGTAGTAGAAGCGCCCGGCGGGGCCCCGCAGAGCGACGCCGCGGGCGGGAGCCACCAGGGGCTGCACCAGGATCATCTTCCCGTAGACTTCGAGCGATCTTGTATTGGCTTGCGGTACGACGAACTCATTGAGTGCCAAGTCCAGTCCGGATGCCAGCAGGCCCACGATGAGCAACGGCGCGGCGATGCGCCAGAAGCTGATGTACCCGGCCTGCAACGCCGCCGTCTCTCCCCCGCGGGTGAGGGTATTGATGCTCATGGCAGCCCCGATCAGCATCCCGACGGGGATGGCCAGGGCCAGAA
Organism: Armatimonadota bacterium; assembly: GCA_030601885.1. Lineage (GTDB taxonomy): Bacteria > Armatimonadota > Zipacnadia > JAUWAU01 > JAUWAU01 > JAUWAU01. The sequence goes on along the minus strand of JAUWAU010000026.1, from coordinate 41,212 downwards.
CGGTCGGCACGCGGAGGGCAACATACTGAAGGATGAGGGCCGTGGGCACCCGCACGGCGAGCACTGTTGCCCCCATGCGCCGCGCCACATCTGCGAGAAGGATCACGGAGAACAGAAGCAGACCCAGGAGGAAGGGGGGAAGGAGCGTTCGTAGGATATGCCGATCCAACACCTTCATTGTCGGTGCTGCTCGCGCCCTACGCCTCGAGCACCACAACCGCCGCCGCGTAGTCGCGCTCGTGGGTGATGGAGACATGGGCCCGGTTTGCCCCGAGTTGCTCCGCGAGCTCCTTCGCGCGCCCATGCAGCCGGATCATCGGCTTGCCGCTGGGCAGATTGTAATTCTCGATGTCCTTGAATCGCACGCCCTGACGCCACCCGGTCCCCAGGGCTTTCATAGTAGCTTCCTTGGCCGCCCACCGCGCGGCGTACTCCTGCGCCGGGTTGCCCCTGCGCGAGCACCTCTGCACCTCGTGCTCAGTATACACCTTGCGGGTGAAACGCTCGCCGTGTGCCTCGAGCATGTGGGCCACACGGTCGATCTGAATGAGGTCAATGCCAAGACCAACAATCATCAGCACCAAGTCCTGAGCGCGGCATCCTCGGCCCGGTGCAGCGCATCACTGGCGAATATGCACCGGAGTACCGACCATGACCTTGTCGTACAATGCGATGGCGTCGTTGTTGTACATCCGTATGCAGCCAGCGCTCACGGCTCGACCGATCGAGCTCGGCGCGTTCGTCCCATGAATGCCGATGATGTGGCCCCGGCTGCCGCGCGCCGTGAGGCCGATCCACCGCGCGCCGAGCGGGTTACCGGGCCCGCCACGCACGAGTTCGCCGGTGTAGATGGAGCGCCACGCTGGCCAGATCGCCTTGTTGACCACACGGAAGTCGCCCAAAGGAGTTTCCTTGCCGTGTCCCACGCACACGGGGAACGATTGCAGTTGGCGTTCGCGGAAGCGAAGCGTCAGCCGTCGAGCGGCCCGGTCGATTTCCACCTCGTAGTAGTCGGACTCCGGCCTCGCAGTCACCGTGCGCTCCCTGATGCTGAGCCGCGCCGTCCTTCCATTGTCCGCCATCGTCGCGGGCACTTCGAACAGGTCAGCGAAGTCCTGAGCCGTAATGTACGTGGCGCCCCCCCGCAGCGTCGCCGGCCCATGCAGTGCCACCGGGCGATCGTTGAAGAGACAGCGGGCGCTGTCGATTTCGAACTCGACCAGGCCGACGCGGGATATTGTGCGCACGTGTCCCTGTTGTGTGCCAGACAGGGGCTCGCCGCCGATGAGTCTCAGCGCGGCTCTCAGCGGGACATACAAAGCGCCATTCAGATACTGCCCCACAAGGTCTTCGGGAAGGTCAGAGTCTGCCGGGAGCACTGGGGACGGATCAGGCAATGCCCCCTGCTCATCGCCCGCCGCATGTCCCGTCTCCTGCACGCCGCTGAGCGACATGAGGTGCGCGGCGCCTGCCACCAGAGAAAGAGGGACGCTGGTGGCGCCCGGCGGCGCCGTCAATTGGCCCATGGCCGTTACATCAATGGCTCGCAGACTCAGAACACAGGCGCATGCGATGCAGCCGTTAAGCGCAAGTTGCCGCCCGAGACGTCGTCCGCTCCTGGAGCTCTGTCCCTGCACCGATAGCTGTCTCCCAAGGTTACCGAAGGCTGCGAGCTCTCGCAGAGAAATCGGTCAGAAAACTGTGTCACGAAGAGGTTGCGGTATGGTAAATAAGAGGTAACGCTACACGGCTGATCCCTCTGTCTTCGCCGTCCCGGCCACGGGACGGCTTTTTTTTCGCCTGAGCCCTGGGAGCACTGGATGCCAAGGTGCATGCAGCCTCCGCCGGTCCAGCTTGCGCAGAGATGATAGCCTGGACGATATCGCCTGTCAAGCCGACTGACTGCAGCCAAATAGTTCTCTCTTCTGCCCACGGAAACGGCGGCTGAGCCGGCGCTCCGGCGACGTCGAGTGCCCCTCGCTCGGCTGGCGAGAGTTCGCACAGATGCCGCGACGCACGTAGCTTCGTAGTAGTGGGCGCCGACTGGTCCCACGGCCGGCGAGGAAGTATCTATACCCACTATACAGATGCAACTAATGCTAAAGAATCCATCGTCGCATGCCGATATAGGATTCACGGGAATGCTCCAAGACGGCCATCGCAGCCTTCGAACTGCACGTATACATCGCGAGAGCGTGTACAGCAATGCTAAACATTGGCCCTGAATATTCACATAAGGAAATGAAAAGCTCTACTGCGGCAGTCTTATCACAGGCCAATAGCGTCACCCCGGATGCCGCGCGGGAGAGCGCCGGCCTGGTTTCTTCTCAGACTTTGGTCAGCCGCACTGCGAAGGGATGCAGGAAGCGCGCGCATGCGCATATCGTTGCTGCGACACTGAAGGCACTTGAAGCGCGGCCAGCCATTCGTACGCGCCAGGGGCCTCGGCATCAGAGAGCGCATACGGAGCGGGGAATACGCGCCTACTGCCGCCGCCATCGCCCGCCGGCTCATTGGGTCCTGAGGCTGGCCCCCACGCCTCGACCTGCCATGCCGGGTTGCCACCCCTCTTGGCCAGTGTCACGTGCACGGCTTCAGAGCGAGGGCTACCCGGCGACTGGGGGGCTCGGACTCCTGACGATGGGCCCACCAGGACAGCGCCCCGGCGACGACGTCCTCGTTCTGTACGATGGACCACCGATTTGGGCTTAAGGCTGAACGGTCGGGGGCCGATATGGAAGTTGGCAGCACTGATGTCCAACTAAGTACAGCTTATCGGGTTCGACGTGGACACAGTGCCGGGCAGTTAAAGTTATGATGGCAGATTTGCGTCCAAATATGAAGAGCGTTACGCTCTGGGGAGCGCTAGATGATGCCCACCGACGCGACGACACCTCTGGCAACCCGCCGAGGTGTCCACCAGCCCTCGACTGAACGCCCTTCGGCTGCTGCAAAACATCCCTTGGCCGTCCCCAGCACTATGAAGGACTTCCGGGTCACATACGCTGACCTGGTCGCAGCAGCCTCACGGGCCATCGACGCGCAGTCGGCAATTCGTCACCAGAAGGTGCGCGGTATCAGAGAGCGCATACGGCGCGGGACCTTCGCTCCCACACCCGCAGCTATCGCCCGCCGGCTGCTCGGCCGGTGACCCGGCCATCCCTCGCTTGTGACTCTACAGCCTACGCCGTCACGGTCCCGGTCGGTCCTGAAGCTTCTCCGCCATTCTCGGTCCCTTGTGTCCCGCGCTCGCCGAGTCCGATGTCGCCGTTCGACATGGCGTGCAGCGGCTTGCACAGGTAACGCGGACTGCTGCGTTTCAGCTCGCGCTTCGTCCAAAGCACGATGTACTCGTGAATGTCCGTGTCCGCCGCGATCCGCTCGATAGTCCGTTGGCACGTCTCTCGTGTGTTCCCGTGCACCATGGTGTAGTGCGTGTAGTCCAAGCCTGGTAGAGTGGCTCGGCGATAACAGTGCGAGACCTCAGGGTGCTGCGCCATCTGCTCACCCACTTCGTCCCAGCGCTCATCGGGCACGCGCCACAGCACCATGGCGTTCGCGCGTGCCCCGGCGGCTACGTGGCGAAGCACGACGCCAAAGCGGCGAATAACGCCGGCATCCACGAGTCGGCGCACGGCGCGCACCAATTGCTCCTCCGTCAGGCCCGCAGCTCCGGCCGCCGCGGCAAAGGGCTGCGACGAAATGGGCAGGTCTGTCTGCAGGGCACGGATTGCGGCGATCTGCTCGTCCCCGAGTTCCATTACGATCGCTCCGACGCCACCCCGAAGCGCGCATCGATCTTGTAGCGACGCTCTTGCGGCGCAGTGTAGCACTCCTTGATGCCGCTCCTCGACCGTATCTGGGCCAGGATCTCGACGATGCGCTCTTCTGAGGGCGCTATCAGCGTGAACCAGACGTTGTATTCGTGCTCCCGCTCGTAGTTGTGCGTCACTTCGTCATACGCGTTCACGATCGCTCCGAACTCGTCCACCTTCTCCGGGGGCACACGGCAGGCCACGAGCGTACTCACATAGCCGAGCTTTCGAGGCTCGAAGGTCGCGCCGATACGCCGGATGAGGCCCGCGCGTCGCAGGGCTCGCAGCCGGCGCAGCAGCTCGCCTTCGCTGATCCCGAGCTGCTTTGCGGCGCGGGCGTACGGCCGCGCCGCGACCGGCAACTGTCCCTGGAGCAGGTCCAGGATGTGCGTGTCTGTAGCGTCCGGATGCACGCCCATGCGGCACGTCATCTCCCAGTGGTGGCTGCGGCGCTACGTGGCAGGCGGCGGCAAACGACACATATCCGGCTACTCTCGACAGGAAAGCCAATCAGATACGTCTTTCGCGAAGTACGTGATGATGATGTCGGCTCCCGCCCGCTTCATGGCCGTGAGCATCTCGAGGGCAATGCGGCGTTCCTCGACCCATCCGGCGCGCGCGGCCGCCTTTACCATGGCGTATTCCCCGCTGACGTTGTAGCACGCCAGTGGCACGTTGAACGCCTCGCGGGCCTTGGCAATGACGTCGAGGTACGCCAGGGCCGGTTTGATCATGACGATGTCGGCGCCCTCTTCCACGTCCAGCTCTATCTCCTTGAGCGCTTCGCGGACATTGGACGGATCCATCTGATAGGCTCTGCGGTCGCCGAACTGAGGCGTGGAGTCGGCCGCCTCGCGGAATGGCCCGTAGAAGGCGGAAGCGTATTTGGCGGCGTACGACATGATTGCCACCTCGTGCTTCCCCTCCGCGTCCAGCGCCGAGCGGAGCGCCGCCACACGACCGTCCATCATGTCGGAGGGTGCCACGATGTCCGCTCCCGCCGCGGCCTGAGAAACAGCGGTCTTCGCCAGCAGCTCGAGGGTCGCGTCATTCTCCACGGTGCCGTCCCGGACGATGCCACAGTGCCCATGGCTCGTGTACTCGCACAGGCACACATCGCACACCACCAGCAGGGAGATGCCGGCGGTCTTGATGGCCCGGACGGCTCGCTGCACAATTCCGTCTGGCGCATATGCTCCGGAGCCCACCTCGTCCTTCGCCTCGGGAATGCCGAACAGCAGCACCGCGGGTATGCCGAGCTCCGACACGCGTTTGGCCTCCTCGACCAAGGCATCCACCGAGAGGTGGAAGTTGCCCGGCATTGACTCTATCTCCTCCCGCACGCCCGTCCCGGGCACGACGAACAGCGGATACACCAGGTCGGCCACCGAGAGTTGCGTCTCGGCCACGAGGCCCCTGAGTAGTCCGCTGGTACGCAGGCGCCTTGCTCGTACCGTTGGGAACGCCATGTGCCTACCCTCCTCCTGCATTGGCACTGTGTCCCCCGCCCAGCCAAGCAGCCTCGCCCGAGGGCGAGGCTGTTGTGTCGCTCCATCGTCGCCAATTCGCGCGCAGGCCCGTCACCCGGCTTGCCCAGTCCGTCATCCCCGGCGGACACCGCAGGACGCCGTAGCCTGGTGGCTCAACGCGTCCATCGCCACACGGCCAACATCACATCGACCCGCACGCGGCGCGAGACTAATCTTCCGTGAACGGCAGGAGCGCGATTTCCCGTGCCCGCTTGATGGCTCGGCCAAGCTTGCGTTGATGTTTCCGACAAGTGCCCATCTTGCGCGCCTTCTGGATGCGCGACCGCTCATCCAGGAACCTGCGCAGCGTGTCTGCATGCTTGTAGTCAATGATCTGGGGCTGCCGGCCCCGCCGCGCGCAGAATTCGCAGACCTTCCGTCGGCGGCGTCTGCCCCTCCCGTCGCGGCGGCCATAGCGACGCGGCCCTCCCCGATACGCCCTCGGCAACACAATCGCCTCGCTTTTTGCTCTCAGTCTCGGCGCCTGTGCACGACCCACTTCCCCGCCGGCGCCTGTCGAGCTCGATATCGTAGGGCTCGAAGTATACCAGAGCGCTCCTGCGGCGTCAACGGCGTGTCCCGCAGGGGGCGTACACTACCTCTCGCAGGCAGATTGCAGACCTCACGGCAGGACGCGGAAGCCCTCGCGAGATGCTGCGTCGCGCAGGCGATCGTCGGACGTGACGAGCTCGAGGCCGGTGGGCCGCTCCTCGGCCCACACAAGGGCGGCGGCGAGCTGTAGTGCGTCCGCCGCGCGCAGCGGGTGCACCGCGAGGAGCCGATGGGCGCGATCGCGCAGGGGCTCGCCCGGCGCCACGACGTGCGCGTCCTCGAGGAACGCCCATAGACGGTCCCGAGCTGCGTCGAGGCTTTCAGAATCCAGCTCGCCCGCGCGCACCCGTCGATAGAGTCCTGATAGGGCTTCGACCGATGTCGCCCACCACATCACCACGGTGGGATCCTCGTCGGCCAATTCTCGCAGGACCGCACTCGCGGGCTCGGCGACGACCAGCGGAACGATGGCTGATGCGTCCCAGAACCTCACGGGCCCTCCTCCCGCTCCTCCAGTAGCGCCTGGCGTACCTTCCCCTCCGGATCCTTGACGGGTGAGGGCTGGAGGAGCTCGTCGCGGAGCCTGCCCCGCCCGAGGCGGATGAGGCCCGCGCGTGCCAAACGCTCAATGTCGGGGTCACGTTTGCGCCCCTCGTCATACGGGACCAGTCGGGCCACGGGCCGTCCGCGGTCGGTGACGACGACCTCCTGTCCGGCCTTGACCTTGTCGAGGTAACTGCTGAGCTTCGCTTTGAGTTCTGAGATGGCTACCTGCGTCATAGTGACGCTTATAGTCTTTTAGAGATGACCTGTCAAGTCTTTTCGGCAATCCGCCTGGTACGTGTTCTCCATTTGTCGTCGCTCCCACACCCATCCGGTAGTCCGGCGACCAACGCGAGCATTATCGCTGGCAGGACGGCCGGGGGGCAGTACGGAAATGTCTCGGGGCAAACACTGAGGGCAGCGCATGTTCACGCTGCGGCGCCACATTGACATTCCCGCTCCGGTCGAGGAGGTCTTCGCGTTCCATCTCGACCCACGCAACCTACTCAGGGTCAGCCCGCCGGACGCTGGCGCTGATGGCTGAGGCGGGCAGGTGAATTGGGAGGAGGCGGGAATCTGTCAGGCGCGACTGAGCCACAGGGAGGGTAGAGAAATGGCGTTCAAGTACGATCTGTCGAAGTTCATCTCGTTCCGCGATGCCGAGGCGTGTGCGCGCGTGCGGGCGATAAGGAAAGAGGACATCTGTAAGCACCCGAACCCGGAGTTCAAGATCAGAGTGATCGAGGATCTGGGGGAGTTCTACGCCGAGTTCGCCCTCGATATCGTCGGGCGGATCGTGCGGGCGGCTGAGGCGGGGGAGCAGTGCGTGTTTATCCTGCCCGTGGGGCCGGTGCCGCAGTACAGCATCGCGGCGCGGATGATCAACGAGCTGGGCATCTCGTGCGCGCACGTGCACACGTTCAACATGGACGAGTACGCCGACCAGGACGGCAACACGGCGCCGCCGGAGTGGGAGGGGTCCTTCGAGACGGCCATGATGGAGAACTGCTTCGCGAAGATCGACGAGGCGCTCCGGCCGCCGCTCGAGCAGATACACTTCCCCCACACGGGGAACGTGAACGACTACTCGAAGATGATCGCCGACATGGGCGGGGCCGACTGCTGCTACGGGGGCATCGGCTGGTGTGGCCACATCGCCTTCTGGGAGTCGCACCTGGGGGATGAGTTCGACAGCATGGAGGAATACAAGCAGGCCGGGGCGCGGATCGTGGAGCTGCACCCGATGACCATCATGCAGAACGCGCTGCACTCGTTCGGCAGCGATTGGTCCTGGGTGCCGCCGAAAGCGGCCACCATCGGGCCGGCGGACATCGTGGGCGCCAAGTATCGCAGCTTCTGGCTCGACGGCTATGTCGGCGGCGGCATCGCCTGGCAGCGCTTCATCGCCCGGCTCGTCGCCCACGGGCCGGTGAACAAGTACGTGCCCGGCTCCATCCTGCAGGAAGTGCCGACGTCGTATACGATTCTGGGCGGCGTGGCGGATGACGTGGCGATAGAGATGGCTTGAGGTGGAGTCGTCAGTTATCAGGTATCAGTTGTGGTCGCCAGTCGCTAGATTGCGGCTGGCGATTGCTATTGGGGTGTTGAGGAGTCGCATTGGGCGGCCTCGAGGCGGAGGCGGCGGTCTCTCGCGGCCGCCGCCCCTTGGCGATGGTCACGCGCGGACCACTCCTGTCCCTTGGCGGCAAGCTGATCGGCGCGTTCGCGGTACTTGCGCTCTGCGCGGCGGTAGGCCTCGATGGCGAGCGCCCTCTGTCCAAGGATCTCGTACGCACGCCCGGCGTAGTCGGGGAGATTCGGGTCGGCCACATCCTCCCCCGGCTCGAAGTTCTCGAGCACGGATGGGACTCCTTCGAACACCGATGGGAACTGCTCGGTGCGCGTTTCGTACCGGCCATCGACCAGTGTCTGGACGACAGGCCACGCCGCCAGGGGGGAGTGCCATGTGATGATCTCCGCGTCGCCGTCGTCGTCTATGTCGGTGACCCAGGGCATGGCGGCGGACGGGACCCGCAACTCCCTGACCAAGGCTCCCGGCTCCAGGGCGTACAGGATCACCTCGTAGCGGCCGCGCCAGCGGGGCCAGCGTGACTCCGAGGCGAGGGCCCTTACGGCGGCAACCATGGCGCGCTCGCCGTCCGTGCCCGGGGGCACGACGCCCACGCAGGCGCCGGGGGGCGGGGGCCAGACCGTCTTCCAGGCGGAGGCCTCCTCTCGCGCACTGAAGACGGACACCGTGTCGAGTAACTCCATCGGGCCTCCGCCATGCTTGAACAGAACGAGCTTCGGCACCGAGCTGCCCAGGTCAAGTCTCGTCTGGTGGAGGGTCGCGACGGCGATGTAGTACGTCGCATCGCCGTGGGTCCAGGTTGGGTGTGTGAGGACACGCTCGGTCACGTATCCCTCGGGGAGCAGCGGCCGCATCTGCCGGACGAGCCTTAAGAGCTGCTCCACCTGTGCCTCCGCGCTGCGCGCTGCCTCGTTGGTCGGCGCGAGTTCCAGTGCCCGCTTGTAGTAATGGGATGCCGTGCCATAGTCCCCGCACAACTCGTACACGCGCGCCCGGCCGATGTACCCCTCCGGCAATGGACCGTACTGCTCAGCCAGCCCGCACCAGGCGTCGGCCCGGTTAGGCTCCTGCACGGTCCAGGTCCAATCGCGGTACTCGGGGCAGTACCGGGCCTCGGGCTCCTTCTGGATGATCGCGGTGGCGCCGTCAAAGGGCCGGTAGATATGCGAGACGTGCCAGCGGACGGCGGGGAGTCGCTCGGGCCGGCCACCCACGGGAAGGCCAGCGTGGAGCTCCTCGAGCTTCCTCTCGGCGAGCCAGCAGTACGCCCACGCGCGAGCCTCTGAGGATTGGGGATGTTTCATGGCCTTCAGCGCGTCCGCTGCAGCAAAGCCGCCGCGCTTCGCCGCTTCCATCAAAGGCCCGGCGGCTGCGGGGTCGCCGATGTTCGCGAGGGTGAGCGCGGCGATGCGCTGCACCCGTGCCTCCGGGTTGTCCAGCAACGCACAAACCGGGCGCACGGCGGAGTGGCCGATACGCTGGAGGACATTCCGCGCCGCCTCAGATTTCGTGGGGTCCTCGGACTGCAGCAGGGAGATCTGGGGGGCGATGAACTGGCGCTTGCGCTCGCGCAGGACGAAGAGGAGGGCTACCGCGAGCGCAACGAGGATCAGCGGAACGGCGAGTCGTCTCATTGCCAGGTCACCACCACAGTTGCTGTGCCTTGAAGATGGTGCAAGGTGCACCACAGCCCCGCCGGCCGCAGGGCCAGGCGAGGTACAGGCCCCTCACCTACAGTGCCACCACGGCCGGATCTTCGCAGCAACCCCAGCTCATTCCAGGAAATCCCACAGAACCGACCCATCCGCGTCTGCTGGGACAGGGATGCCCCAGGCGACGGCGCAGGTGGGGGCGACGCTGGTGATGAGCGTGGGGCGCGGCCGGCGATAGCCTTGTTTGACGCCCGGGCCGGATAGCACGAAGTACGCATCGTCCGAGTGGCTGCCGGCGTTCAGGCGGGGCCAGTCCCACGTGCCCGTCTCCTCCCGAGTGTGGGTGCGCCAGAACTCCTCGTGCGACATGGCCGTCTCGGGCCGGTGCGCGGCTGGCACCATGAAGATGTCGCCGACGCGATCCCCGCCCACGCCGAGCCGTCCCGCCTGCTCCATGGGAAGCACGACTCGGTAGAGGTGGCGCCCCGAGTCGTCGGTCGCGGAAAGCAGCGCTTCCATGATCTTGTCGCGGAGTTCCTGATACTCCTCGCCGGGCTCGACGATCCCGTCCGGATCGCGTCCCTTCACGTTGAGATAGACGTAGTGCTGTGCCCCGAAAGCCTTCGTCCGCGACCAGTCGATGCCGCCCGACTCGTCGCGCATCAACCAGCCATTCTCACGAAGCACCGAGTTGGGATCGCGGTGTCCGCCGAGCCCAGGAAGCATCGTATCGCCGCCGTGGTCCGACACGAGGGCCACGAGCGTGTCGGGGCCCGCGGCCTCGAGGGCGGCAGCGACGATCTCATCGCCCCAGCCCATGAGGCGGTCCCACATCGCCCAGCCCTCATCGGCGCGGTCGGGCTGGTGCATAGGATGGCGCGGGTCGATCATGTACATGGTCAGGTGGTTGGTCCAGTCGGGGCCGTGCCACTTGAGCATGAAGAGGTCCCAGTCGTCGCTCGCGAGGAGCCTGCCGGCCGCGTCGCGCCACCAGTTGGCCAGGTACTGCTGCTCGTCGAAGTAGGTAGCGATGTCGCAGGCGCCGCCCTGCACCACCTGCTGGCGCGAGCACTGGATGACGAAGGGCCCACACGCGCCGGTGAGGTCGGACGCCAGAGAGGTCGGCTGCACGAAGTCCTCCTGGCAGTAGATCTCGCTGAGGTAGAGGTGCACCTCGCTGGCATCGGGCGCGAGCTTGAGCAGCTTGCCGCGAAAGGCCGTGCGCACGGCGGCGCCGTCGGCGCGATGCGTGTGGGCGGCCCACGGGGTCCAGTGGCCGAGTCTGAGACACAGAACCGGCAGCGGCGCATCCGGCGAGGGCAGCAGGTCTACGCGATGGAAGCTCTCGGAGCCCTTGCGGATCACGGCGAAGAGCGAGTCCACCTGCTTGTACCGGCTGGCGGGGCCCGGCTCGATCACGACCTCGAAGCCGAGGTCTCCCGCGGACGCGGCGGGCCAGTCATCGACGGGCTTCGGGGCGATCTCGGTGACGTGTGGGCCGCGCTGTCGAGGGTGGGTGGTGTAGGCGCGCACCTCCTGCAGCGCGCGGATGGCGTTGTCCGGGCGGCCGTCCTCGCCGATGTGGATGATGGCCTCCTCGGAGGCCAGCGGAAACGACTGCGACCAGTCAAACACGATCGACCTTTTCCCGGCCCTCGCCGCCGTCGTCCAGAGCTGCTCTGCCTGGCAAACGGACGCCGGGAAGCCGCGCTTGCGGCGGTCGAGTGGCTCGCCGGGGAAGTGCACCGACATGTTGCATCCGGTCACCCAGGGCGAGGCCCCCGTGGCGAGGCAGGCCCAGTTGGTGCCGGTCTCCATGGGGAAACATGGCCAGGTCTGCACAACGCAGCCATCGCGCATGAGCCGCCCCACGGTCGGCAGCGCGCCGCGCTCCACGAACTGCTCGAGGGTGGGCAGCGAGATGGAGTCGAATCCGATGATGATGAGCTTGCTGGGTTTGGGCATCCTGCGCATGCTCCCTCTGTGTGTGAGTCACTCGGCCTGAGCTTCGCGATGAGTGGCTGGGGCGCCTTCGCCGGTCGCTCCGGTGACCTGTTGGGCCTCGAGCTCGAGGCGGCGTTCTCTGACGGTCTCGGCGGCCTTCCTGAGTGAGGCGATAGAATCCTGGACCAACTGGAGTATCTCCTTGTTCATGGCCTGCAGTTCCTGCAGCTGGCTGGGAGACATGTCGGCGAGAGCCTGCTCGCGCTCGTCGGCCTGCGCGCGGCATTCGCGCTCGAGGCGCTGGTAGGTCTCGATGGCGTTCTCGGCGTCCGCAAGCAGCTCGTAGGCTCGGGCGAGTTGAGACAGGTCGCTCTGGTCGAGGCGGTCGTCGTCATCCCGCTCGCTGGCTCGCATCGACGCGGCCATGTCGGCGAACAACGTTGGGAACTGGTCGGTGCGATCCTCGTACTTGCCCTTCACGAGGCTGTGGACGGTGGGCCATATGTGCCGCGTACTGAGCACGAAGGCGGCGGCGCTCCATCGCCACGTGACGATCTCCGCATCGCCGTCCTCGTCGATGTCACCGATCCAGGGGGCCCGCGGACTCCGGAAGCGCACCCCCTCGACGAGGGTGTCGGTCTTGAGGCGGTACAGCACGAGCTCGTGTATGGGACCCCAATGGCTGAGTCGTGGCTCGCCTCGCTCTTCCACCGGTCGGATAACTACCATTGACGCTGGGCGGTCTGGCTCGGTGATGCACAGCTCAACATATGTTGGGTAGACGAGGCCCGATCTGCCCGACGCCGGGGGCTCGTAGGTTGAGATACTAGAGAGTTTCTGTAGCTCTCCGCGCCGCTGCTTGAACAGGATCAGCTTGGGTGCGATGCCGAAGAATCGGACGCCAGTGCGTGTGAACGTAGCGAGCGCAATGTAGTATGTGGTGTCGCCGGTCCGCCAACTCGGGTGTGTGAGGATGCGCTCGATGTGGTCGGCGCTCGGCAGGTGGGCTGCCATCGCCGGGAGGAGCTCTGCGAGCTGCTGGGCCTCGGCTTGGCCCTCTCGCGCCGCTTCGTCGTCAGGGCTCTGCTGGAGCGCCCGGGCATAGAGTTCGGCGGCCTCGGCGTGCTCGCCGTGCAGTGCCGCGACACGCGCTCGGCCGATGAGCGCCTCGGGGAGGGCGTAGTGGCGGATGGCCTGTCTGTAGTAGTGGTCGGCGTAGCGGAGCTCGCCCAGGACGTCGCTCCAGTCGAGTCTAGAGAACCCGCACACCTTGGAGTAGTAGTAGTCCATCTGGCATGTGACCGGTTGGAAGCGACGAGGCTCGCGCCACTCGACGGCTAGCGAAGTCGGGAGTCGTTCGCCGGTGGGCAGGCGGAGCTTGAACTCCTCGAAGTGTCTATCGGCAAGGCAGCAGTATACCCATGCCCGGGCCTCGCGGGAGCGGGGGTGTTTCATGAACACGAGGGCATCCGCCGCGGGGGAGTCGCCGCGCCTGGCGGCCTGCATGAGGGGACCGGCCGCAGCGGCGTGGCCGATGTTGGCGAGGGTGAGGGCGGCGCGGGCGCGGATCTCTTCGTCGTCGTGCTCGAGGAGTGCGCAGACGGGTCGAACGGCAGAGCGCCCGACGCGTTGGAGGCGCTTGCGGGCCTGTGTGGCCTCCTCAGAATCGTCGGACTGGAGGAGTTGTACCTCAGCGGCGACGAAGGCGCGCTTGCGATGGCGGAGGACGAACACGAGGCCGACCGCGACTGCGACCAAAGCCAGGTACACCCATGCCCTCCGCATTGCCAGGTCTCCTCCGCGCACGTCGTCCGGCCGGTTGGCGGCGACGGCATGCAGGCAGGGATGTCCCATACGGGACCCCGCTTCAGACAAGGGCCTGCGCTCCCAGGAACGGCGCTCCCGGGGACGGCTACGCCCACAGCGCCGTGGTGTCCAGGCCGACTGCCCGCATGACCGTATCGTAGCTCGCCAGCTCGTGGTCGAGGCCGAACGTGAGCTCGCGGCCGGCGCGGATGCACTCGGCCAGCTCGGCGAAGTCGCCGACGTGGCGCGGTGTGTTGGCCGGCTCGATCTCGTGTGAGGCCTTGTCGTAGCCGCCGGCGGGCTCGTCGAGATGCAACACGATCTTCCCCGGCCGCTCGAGTGGTGAGAGCACGACGGTGCCGTTGGTGCCCTGCACCTCGAGGACCCGCCGTTGGCCGGCCGCCGTCTCCATGGCCGCGGCCTCGATCACGGCCATAGCCCGAGGGTACTCCAGCACGCTGAGGCCGTTGTCCACGTACTCCGGGTCGTTGCCGTAGTCCGTGCGCAGGAACGGCGTCACCGTGCCGGGGCGGCCGAGGATCAGCACGAACTGGTCAATGAGATGGCAGCCTAGCTCCAGCAGCACGCCGCCGGGAAATCCACGGAGCTCGCGCAGTTGGCGCTCGTAGCGGCTCTTGTCGCTCGATATGCGTCCCCGAACGAAGAACACGTCGCCGAGGACGCCCTCCTTCGCGATGCGCACAACGGTGCGGAAGCCGTCCATGTAGCGGAACTGGTAGCCGAGCTGCAGGATGCGCTTTCCGGCGCGCGCAAGATCCGCCAGCTCGCGGAACTCCTCGACGCGCAGAGTCCCCGGCTTCTCGAGGTGCACGTGCTTGCCGGCCTGCAGGGCCGCCCGGGCGAACTCGAAGTTCTCGTGCACGTACCCCTCGCAGACGACCGCCTGCGCTTCGCCCGCACCGACGGCCGCGTCGAGGCTATCGAACCAACGCACGCCGGCAAACGGGGCAGCCTTGAGATCCACCTTTGCCCGAGCTTCATCCTTCGGCTCGAAGATGCCGAGCAGCGAGAAGTCGTCCGACTCACGCACGACCTGCAGCTTCGCCCGGGCGTGCGAATGCGAGATCCCGCAGAAGACGACGTGGATTCGGTCCACGAGGAGCCCTCCCTTACGATTCGTTCTTGCTGCCTTCCACATACTCGCCCGAGTACAACGCCGCATCGGGCGGCGCCTGGCAGCTCACGAGGACCATCTCCCCGTCGCCGGTGTTGATGGTGCCGTGCTGCACGCCGGCTTCGACCCAGATGGCGTCGCCCTCCTCGATGGGGTGATCCTCACCCTCCACGCGAATGACGCCCCGGCCCTTGAGCACCACTATCACGTCCTCGGTGGGCAGCGTGTGGACGTGCTGGGCAAATGCCTGCCCTGGCTCGAACACGGCGTAGTTCAGCGTCAACTGCTTGGCCCCCATGCCCGGATGCACCACGCGCCGCGTGTCCCCGGCCCCCATGTCAAATACATCGCCCTCGGTCAGCTTTCGGATCATCATGTCGATCGTGCTCCCTTGCAGAGCGTTTGAACGCCGCACGTCCCGCGGAGGGACGGCACTATGAGCTGCTCAGAGCTTGCAGCTTCTGGATCGTCGGCAGGTCCTTCGGACCGCCGAGGTTCTCGAGGATGGCTATCGCCGCGCCGATGCCTCTGAGGGCGTCCTTGTTCTCTGCCTTGCAGACTGTCTTGTCCGCGAGGAGGCCCTCGAAAGCGTCCGGGTCGTCCTTGGCGACGAGCAGCCGCACGGCCGCCGGCGTATTGGGCTGCTCGTCGTACCAGCGCCTGGCCGCGCGCAGATCGAAGGCGGCGCCCTTCCCCCTCGCCTTTGCGGCTGCCTGTATCCAGTACTGCGTGGTTGGCAGATCCTCGAGGCAGCCGTCCGCGTCCTGCTTTGGCGTGGTCTTCGTCTGTCGCAGCACAGCGCCCCAGTCCACGGTCTTCCGGAAAGCCCGCACCTCCCCCGCCGCGGCCACGATGTAGGCGGTAGCCATGGGGGAGACGGTCTCCTCGTTTGCGAGCCGCGGCCAGCCACCCGTCGGGCTCTGGGCATTGGCCATGTAGTCGAGCGCCCGCTGAACAGGCGTGCCCCACACCTCGGCTTTCGTGAGGGCCTTGATGACGAGCGCCGTCTCTGACGTGCTGCCGTAGCCGCCGTCGTCGTTTTGCATCGTCATCAGGTAGAGCTTCATCTCCGACAGCGCGCGGGACATGTGAGGCATGCCCTCCTCCAGGAGCCCCAGCATGGCTGCGGCAGTGCCCATGACGGCTGTTCGGCCGTGCGGGCCGGGGTAGCCGGTGGGTACGGCCCGCATGGCGTCGGGCCCCTGGTTCCAAAGGGCAAGCAGCACCACGAGCACGGGGGACATAGCTTGCATGTTGAACGCCTCCCTGCGTTGGCGGTGAGTCATCGGCGGCTGGTTGTGGGGGCGACCCATCGGATCGCCCTGCTGGCTCACTGTATTAGTTGGCCGCGTGCATGCCCACGTCCTTCTGCCCCGAGCGCCCTGACGCTGCGACGAGGGATAGCCCGCCGCACCGGGGAAGGTGCGCGTGCGTAGGGGCGTTCCTCCGGGTCGCCCTGTGCAGTCTGACTCGTCTCCGGCGGGTGGCTTGAAAATGCGCGACGCCATCGAGATGTGGAAGAGCACCAAGATGGTCGTCCTCGTCGCGCTCACCGCCGGCGTGTATGCGGCGGTACTGATCCCCTTCAAACCCATCCCCCTGATCCCCGGCATCACTGAGATCCGCCCGGCGAACGTGCTGCCTGTCGTGCTCTCACTCGTGTTCGGGCCGGCAGCCGCCTGGGGAGCCGCTTTCGGGAACCTCATCGGCGACTTCTTCGGCACGATGGGCCCGGGAAGCGCTTTCGGCTTCGTCGGCAACTTCCTGTATGGCTATGTGCCGTACCGGTTGTGGCGTGCTCTCTCTCCGCGCATTGCCCCCACGGGAGCCGCGCGGCAGATCCCGCTGTACCTGCTGGTCACCGTGGTCGCGAGCGCCGCGTGCTCCGTCACGATATGCTTCGGCCTGGAGCTGCTGGGGATCGTACCGTTCAAGATCGTCGCGAGCATCATCTTCCTGAATAACGTGCTTATCGCTGCGGTGCTGGGGCCGCCGCTGCTGGCGTTGCTGTACCGACTGGCGAAGTCGTGGGGGCTACTGTACGAGGACATCATGGAGCCGCGCGACGTGGCGGGAGGGACGCTCGCAGCGGTCGGGGTGGCCGTCGTTACCACGGGCAGCTTCGCCGGCGTGGCGCTCGCGTGGATTCAGTTGCCGCCGAACGTCGGCATACTCGCGGCGGCGGGCCTGTGCGCCGGCGCTATTCTCGCCGGCAGCTTTCTGCTGGCTCGGCTCGCCCCGGGGGCCATAATCGTCGTTCTGGGGCTCGTAGCCGGGACGACGCTCGCGCTCCCGCTCGTGCCACTGCCGCCGCTGGTGAGGCCCGCCGTCGCCGTAGCCGCGGGTCTCGTGGTGTTCTACCTAGGGGGTCAGCTTATCCGCCGTCGGGCGGCCGGAGCCGTCGAGGATTTCGCGGCAGAGCTGCTCCCGGAGACGACGGATGATGTGGCCATCCAGTTGGCCGACGTGGAATTCACCTACGACGGCGCTGCCGGTCCGGCCCTACAGGGCGTGGATTTCCTCCAGCGCCCCGGAGAGTTCGTGGCCCTCATGGGTCGCACGGGCGCGGGCAAGTCAACGCTGTGCTTCGTGCTCAATGGCCTCGTGCCGCGCTTCTTCCCGGGCTCGTTCGCCGGGACAGTGAGGCTCAATGGTCAAGACATCTCTCCGCACCGCGTGAGCGAGCTGGCCCAGACCGTCGGGCTCGTCTTCCAGGACTTCGAGACGCAGCTCTTCTCCAGCGACGTCGAGTCGGAGGTGGCCTTCGCGCTCGAGAGCTTCCGGGTGCCGCGGGACCAAATGCAGGCCCGGGTTCGCGAGGCGCTCGAGGCGGTGCACCTCTCACACGTCGTGGGGCGCGATCCGGCGACGCTGTCGGGCGGGGAGAAGCAGCGCCTGGCCATCGCCTCGGTGCTGGCGGCGCAGCCGCAGATCCTCGTGCTGGACGAGCCGACGACGGATCTGGATCCGAGCGGCCGAGCCGACGTGCTGGAGGTGGTTGCCGAACTGCGGGCAGAGGCAAAGACGGTACTTCTGGCCGAGCACGAGACGGAGGAAGTGGCCGGGGCGGACCGCCTACTCGTGCTGGCCGACGGGGCGGTTGTGTACGACGGCTCGCCGCCGGAATTGCTCGCGGCGCCGGACCGGACGTGGGAGCTCGGCATCCGCCCGCTGGACATGCCCGCGTTGTTCCGGGCGATGGGTCACCCCGAGCGGCCGCTGCGGGTGGAGGATGCTGCCGAGATTCTCCGCACGGAGAAATGGACCGTGGATGATGAGCAACTGGGGCAAGTGCGCAGAGCCGACGCCGGATGGGAGGAGCGGCACGGGGACGTCATCGTCTCGATCCGCGACGTGCGGTTCAGCTACGACGGCCACTCGGCGCTGGACGGTGTCTGCCTGGACGTGCGACGGGGGGAGTTCGTGGCGATCCTCGGACAGAATGGCTGCGGCAAGACGACGCTCGCCAAGCATCTCAATGGCCTCCTGCATCCGGGCGAAGGCACGGTGCTCGTCGGCGGGCAGCCCACCACCGAGGCCAGTGTGGCAGAGCTGGCTCGAACGGTGGCATACGTGTTCCAGAATCCGGATCACCAGATATTCCTTGATCGGGTCGAGGATGAGGTCGCCTTCGGTCCGCGCAACCTCGGCGTTCCGGCCGAAGATGTCGGAGAGCGCGTGCGCGGGGCATTGGAGGCGGTTGACTTAGTCGGGTACGAGGGCAAAGATCCCTTCGTGCTGACGAAGGGGGAGCGGCAGCGGGTGGCGGTGGCGTCGGCGCTGTCGGCTCGCCCGCAGGTGATCATCCTGGACGAACCCACCACGGGTCTGGACGGCGCACAGCAGAAGTCCATGATGGATTTGCTGCGGCGGCTGAACGATGCCGGGCACACTGTCATCGTCATCACCCACTCCATGTGGGCCGCGGCCACGTATGCGCACCGCGTGGTGCTGCTGTCCGATGGCCGCGTCCTGGCCGACGGGTCTGTGCGGGATATATTCGGCGACGCGGAGCTGCTTGGGCAGGCATCGCTGCGGCAGCCGCACATCTGTAAGCTTGCGAGCGAGCTTTATGGGTTCACGTTTGTGACGCCGCAGGAGATGGCGGGGTGCGTACGGGCGGGCGGCGACTATCGCCCGTCGAGTGGTGGGAACACCGGCAAATAGTGTGGGCCAGGCAGTGCCTGACCCCTCACGGGTCCCGTACGGGATCCCGCTTCAGACAGGGATCGGGGTGCCGATCCCTGTACCTTCCGTCGGGACCCCGTACGGGGCCGAAGGGTCAGGGGCTTGCCTGGCGATCACTGGCTGGCAGCGCGCCCTACACGACGAGACAATGGCAACCTTCCTGTACGTCGAGAAGCGATCCATGCTGCATGGCCTGCATCCAGCGGCGAAGGTGATCGCGCTGGTGCTGGTCTTCGCAGCGGCCATGGCGTTCCGCGACCCGCTGCGCGAACTGCTCGTGCTGGCTCTTGCGGTGGCCATTGTGTGGGCGGCGAACGGCATGGGCAACCTGTGGCGCGTGTGGAAGTTCTGCGCGGTGATCTTCCTCTTCACCACGCTGCTGTGGACGCTCTTCCAGCGCGGCCTCGGGGAGCCGGGCGAGTACGAGCCCATCACGTGGTCGAAGCCGTCGTTCATCTACGGGCTCGCCATGGGCCTGCGCATCAACGCATTCCTGATAGCCGGCCTCGCCTTGCTGTGCAGCACCCGCACCGAGGAGTTCACCGTGGGGCTGCGTGCGCTCGGACTGCCCCAGATGATGTCGCTGGCCTTTTCTCTCGCGTTCCGCCTCGTGCCCACCTTCGCCACCACCGCCGCGACCGTCATCCAGGCGCAGCGCTCGCGAGGGCACGACGTTGCCACCGGGGGGCTGATCCGGCGCATTCGCGCCAGCATCCCGCTGGTCGTGCCCGTGCTGGCCTATGCGCTGCGCAATGCCGGTGGGCTGTCCATGGCGCTGGAGGCCAAGGGCCTCGGCGCACGGCCGGAGCGGACGCGGTATCTGCAGTTTCGTGTGCGCGCGGCGGACGTGATAGCGGTCGGCCTCATGGCCGCTGTAGCCGCAGCGTGTCTCGGCATACGATTGGGGCCCAGGTACCATGAGCGAAGGGCCGACGCAGTATTGCGGGCGAAGGGCTATGCTATCGTGGAACAGTCGGTATACGATCCGGCACAATTCGTCGAGTTCGATGTGAAGCTCATGGTGCCACAGATTTGCCGGATTGGCGAGGTGCACACGTTCTTGGCCGCCGTCCGGAAGGTGGAGAATGCCAACGGGAATGATTGGCTCGAGGACATGGCGTTCGTTCTGCGGGGAGGGGACGGGCCGGGAGAGGAT
The DNA here is from genome assembly GCA_030601885.1 of Armatimonadota bacterium. GTDB lineage: Bacteria > Armatimonadota > Zipacnadia > JAUWAU01 > JAUWAU01 > JAUWAU01. Next base: position 21,301 of record JAUWAU010000026.1, on the reverse strand, counting down.
GTGCTGCGTCTGCGCCTGCCGGAGGACATTGCCGTGGGCACGCCGCGGGCTCGGCGCATAGCGATCGAGAAGGATGCGCGCTACGCCCGGATGCGATGGGTGGCGCCCTCCGCGGAGCAGCCCACGTACATCTCAATCGCGACGGCCGCACTGCCGCCGGGTCAGTACGCCGTGTCCTTTGCCTACCGGTACACAGACGCGAGCCATACGGATGTGGCGGATCGGGTGGCTCGCGAGCTGCAGTTGCCGGACGTAAGCGTGACCGTGAATTCTGGGGACACCATACTTAATTATTGAAGTCGAACGTGGTGTGCGTTGAACTTAGAATTGGCCCAATAATTAAGTATGGTGTCCCCAGAATTTCCCCGGCTGCGGCGGGGAATGCCTTCTACTGGACTCTCTCTTCGAAGGAGAGCTGGGCTCGGGCGATGACGACTCCGTTGCCGTTGTAGCTCCAGAAGGCGATGTGGCCGCCGTCGAGGGGGGTCGGATCCTCGTACTCGCCCACGAGTTTCCCATCAACGTGGTAGATTAGCTTGCGCCCTATCTTGTGGATACGCACATCGAACCAGTGGCGATGATACGAGTCTTTGTCACCGCGCCTGACGCGGGTGTTCTTTGCAACTTCAGTGTTGCCGCGCAGGATCTTGCTGGCTGCATTGTTGTCGCCCGCGAAGATGAAGTTGTATCCGCTGCACAGGTTGGTGCCGTCACCGCAGATGGTGGCGTTCAGATCGCTGGGCCCCCGATCCGTGTAAGGATGCGTGAAGGCGCACCAGAACCGAAGGGCCATGTTGCCCCGAAAGCGCGCTTTGCTCCAGATGATCGGGGACCGATGCCCGCTGCCACGAAGCCACGCCCAGCCCGGCTCACACTCCCATCTGTCGGCAATCTCCCACACGCCCTGCTGCGGGCGCCAGTCGGTGGGGGCTCCGGAGAAGGTGTAATCGTAGAGGTTCGCTGATGTCACCTGCGCCGAGCCAACCTCCACCCCCAGGCCCTCGCTCGCGAACCCGGCGATGTAGCCGGCAAGCCGTTGACGGGCTTGATGGCTCACGATGGGCCGCCCGTTGAGGCTCGCGATGACCCACGAGCCGTGCCGCTTCAGCGCCAGCGTCTGTGGCCCCTCGCCTGCCGTGGCCACCGCTGTCCGCACCACCTCGCCGGCCTCCTGGAGCCGCACCTCCATGCGTGGGGCATGGTGCTCCTTGTGCAGCGTCAGCAAGTAGCCACTGTCGATGCGCTTGCCGTCGGAGCCCAGGAATAGTCGCACACTGCCCTCGCGAGCCCTCAGCGGCGGGAGTTGCACCGCGATGGCGTGGTCGGCAAACAGGGGTGTCCGGTGCCAATAGGCCTCGTCGTCGCGCCGCCACTCGCCGGCCTTGCTCGTCCACATGTCCATGCTGTCTTCGCGGAAGAACTCTCGCTGGATCTTCCCGGTATGCTCTTCATGCTGTTTCGGGAGGAGGGCCACGTTGTCAAAGCAGGCGGCGCCCGTCCCTTCGGCCTGCAGTCCAACCCGGCCGCCGGTGGCCTCCGCGTCAATTGCTTCCAGCACAGGATTGCCGTCGATCGACGCCACCAGGTAGCCGCCATCGGCCTCGACGCTCAGCGTGTACATGCGGTCGGGTTGGTAGCTGCCCGGCCGGCTCGCCAGCACCACCGGCTTGCCGCCACGCACACGGATGAGCTGCTGTTGGCCATTCTTGCCCCCCGCCCAGCGGAATATGTGGTAGTTTGCCTCGTCTCGGCAGTTGAATCGGAGGCCCACGGCGCTGGCGCTCTTGGGCTTCACCAGGGCGCTGAAGGTGTAGTCCGACCAATCGCCATAGGCGCTCACGGCAGAGGCGAGTCTGCCTCGGGCGCCGGCGCCCCGCGGCTGGCCGTAGAGGTGCCCTTGCTGCACCCTCCACTGGCCGGCGACGTGCACCCATCGGCCTATCTCGGCCAGCTCGAAGCTGTCGGCGAGGCCGTCGAACCTACGCACTCGCACGTCGTCGAAGTACGCGTACTGGCAACCGGCCGTGTATAGTCCTACAGCGCCCTCGCCGAGGCTCTCGTCCTGTGCCTCCAGCACCGGCTGACCGTCGATGAGTGCCTGTATGTGGCCGTCGAAGGCGCGCACGGCCAGGACGTACCACTGACCGATGTCGAAGCCGCCCGGAGCGTCGGTGAGCACCCGCCACTGCCCATCGGCCACGCGCAGCAGTTGCTTTCGGCCTTCGCCGTTGCCGAGGCCGACCCAGCGGAAGAGGAAGTAGTTGCCTGGGTCCTGATAGTAGACGCACAGCCCGACGGCGCCGTCGTCTGCCGGCCTCACCGCCGCCCGGACCTCGTATGAATCCCAGAACCAGTAGCCAGCCACGGCGAGCCCGTATTGCCCTGGCGCCGAGCAGCGATAGCTGAAGGCGTTGGCAGAGTGTTCCGGCGTTGGCTTGGGGCCGCTCGGGCCCGCGTTCTCCCACGTGCCCGCAACGGGCTCCCATGAACCGCCCTGGTCGCCCTCGCGCATGAAGTCGTCGCTCATGTACGGGGGCGCGACTATCTGGTAATTGATGTCGGTCAGCTTGATTCCCGCATGCGTCGAGCGGGAGCCCAGGCGGCCTCGGCGGAACTCGGCATCGCCGGCCGCAGCGACGCGCAGGCCGTTGCAGATGAGCGCCATGCGCGCGCCCCGCCGTTGGAGCGTCACTTGCCACTGGCCGTCGTCTGCTTCAGGCAGAGCGCCTTCGGCTCCGATGAGCGCGGATCGATCTCCCTGGACTTTGACAAAGCCCGCGCGTCCGTCGCGGAACCGGGCGTAGTAGTAGTGCACGTCGTCCTGAATGTTGAAGGCGAAGTGCGCCTGCGCGCCCGAATGCCACTGGGGCGGAGCGGTGAGGGTGAAGGTCACGTTGAACTCGTCGTCCGCCGTTTCATCGAGCAGCGTATACGTTGCCGGGCCCGTCGCGGCGTGCCCAGGCGCTGCCGGCGCGACGCCAAGGAACACTGAAGCGGCCAAGGCCGCCCAGAACATTCGGCCAAAGTCCATCGACACCACGGCCCCTTTGTTCGCGGTTACTGCGCGGTGAAGGCGATCTCGTCCACAACCAGCGAGCCCTTGCCGAGCGCGTCCACGCCGCTGGTGAGCATGTCGGCCAGCACGATCATCACGCGCATCTGCGGCAAGTCCAGCAGGCCATTCTCGTCCTCGGAATCATCGTCGAGGATGAAGTTTTGAACGGGAAATGTCAAGTCCTCCCACTGCTCGCCGCCTGCCAGCTCCAGGCGCGTCTCGTACTTCGTGCCGTCGCGCTCCTCGAGCACCAACACCAGGCTCGTGGCCTGGGGCGCCCGCATGCGCATCTTCAGGCCCGTCACGCCGGCCAGATTCAGGTGTCCGACACCGGTGACGAACCCGATCCAGCGACCCGCTCCGAGGCTATAGGTGACCTGAAGGGCGCCGGGCTGGCCGGCTGCCGCCAGAGCCAGGTCAAGCTCTGCTCCGCCGATCGCGAGGCAATTCGCCTGCGGCCCGTCGAAGCTGTCCAGGATCAGCCCCCCCGGCCCAGCAGCGCCCGCTCGCGACGGTGCGATATCGGGACTGAGCTTCACGTCGTCCAGCCACAGCGTCTGCTGACCCATCTTCTGGCCCAGCGCCTCCCCCACTTCGCCCGGCAGGTTGGCCAGATCGCCGACGAACACCTCATTGATCTGATCCACGTCGAGCTGCCCGTTCTCGTCGTCGCTGCCCTGGGCGAGGATGAGCTCGTCGAGATTCAACGCCATCTGTCGCCACGCACCGCCCGGGTGGTAACAGAAGCTCTGATAGCTCGAGCCGTCGGCCTCTGTGACGCCGTACTCCATGTTGGTAGGCTCCATCGTCTTCAGGCTGAAGCGGATCGAGCGCGCGGCCGGCTGTGGGAGGAGGTCGCGAGCAGCGATGCGGCACTGGGGCACGTAGAAACATTCCAGCGCTCCCATGCCGCCGGCGACGTTTTCCGGGAGCTGCGCGATCTGCATCGTCGCCTCTCCCCACATGGCGTACCAGTTCGCCGGCACGCCCGCTTCGAAGTCGAAGTCCGGCACCACGGGCGCCACCGGCGGAGGCTCCGGCACGATTGGCTCCGGAGGCACGATCGGCACCGCCTCCTCCTGCGCGCCAGCCGCTGAGACGAAAACGAGAGCAATGCTCACGCACACGACCACGAAGACAATCATGCTGGCACTACGCATGAGAACACCTCCTATCGGAATACACTAACACCTCATGCGCGTAATTGGCGTCACTGTTTCCGGGGTTTTCTCTCGCCTTCTCTCTCCTGCGCCTTCTTCTCCTCGGCCTTCTCGTCTTCGTCCTGCTTGCCCTCGGCCTTGGGCTTGCCTTTGCCGGTGTCTTTGCCATTGATGGCCACCCGGCCAGCCGTGCAGGCGAAAACGGCATCGGCCTTGCCCGCCGCGTCGTACCGCACGGCGGTCGCCCGCCCGGTGGCTTCTATGTCGCCGTGGGTGACAGCGTCGGCTGTTGGATTGAGCAGCACTGTGGCTCGGCCTCGACGAAGCGGCAGGCTCACGACGAACGCCTTCTCGGCCTGCTCCAGCGTAGCTGCCGGTGGGCTCGCCTGGCCCGTCCTATATGGCTGGAGCACGGTGACGAACTGAATCTGTGCGGCCTTCTCGCTCGTCTCTGCCGTCAAGTGCCACTGCTCCAGCTCGCGCCCGTACGGCGGCGGGTCGAACTCGTTCGTCTGGGAGAGCCTCAGGCCCGTCGGCGTCAACCAGGTGACCTTGACGGCGGCCGCACCATTCGTCGTCATGACCTGGTTCTCTCCGATGGTGAATTCCCTGGTGGCGTGGAGGAGCCATTGGTAGGTGGCCGACTCGGGGGCTTCGAGTTCGTCCCAAATGACGATGGCCTCCGGCTTTACGAAGAGCACGCTGCGCGTGAACCTCTTCAGGCGCCCCTCGTACGCCTCCGCCGCCTCGCCGACGACGAAGTCGAAGGCATCCGACGTCTGGAAGTCCGTGATCTCTCCCGGCGCACCCATCGAATGGGGCTTCTGGCCCCGGCCGTTGACGAGGATGGAATTGACTGACCGGGTCTCCCACATCCAGTTGCGATGATGGGCGCTGCCGTAGCTGTCCCTTCGTCCGGTGCGTATCAACAGCGGCTTGCCCCACGCGGCCAGGAGGAAGCTGTTCTGCGCCTCGTAGCCGTGACTGTAACCGCCGAGGGGGCTGGATTTGAACTCGAGCTGCACGTCGCGGCTGCGGTCCAGCAGATCGGTATGAAAGACTGCAACCCCCGTGCGAGCGAAAAGCTTCGAGCGCGGCAGATCTGCCGGCGCCTTTGCGGCGGGCCTTGGGAGTGTGGCTCGCAGGAAGCCGACATAGCCGCCCGGGATCTCCTCGCCCTTGCCTGCCCGCTCCACGTACCATTGCCAGCGCGGATTGCCCGTGTGACGGGCAAACACCGCCATGAGGGGGCGCAGGCTTCTTGCGGTGACGCCGGCGCACAGGTCGCCGAAGCCACCGTCTTCGATGCCGGGGGGCACCACGTACAGAGCGAAGTCGCCCACGTTGCCGAAGAAAGGCCGCTGATAGCCGTCAATGCCGAAGGCGGCCCGCATTATGTCCAGCCACCACGTCACTCGTCCCATATAGCCGCGCCAGTATGACGCGCCCTCGTGCCACCCGCCGTCGGAATCGCTCCAGACGGGGTAGACGGTGTAGAAGATGCTCATGGCATACGTAATCCAGTTGCGCGCCTCGGCGATGTCGCCGAAAAACGCGATGCCCACCTCGCCAAGGTAGTGCCAGGCACGATTGAGGTGGCTGCCGTAGGGCCGCCAGGTCTGGGGGCGCCCGCGAAGGTGGTCGTACATCTCCTTGCCCCGAACCGCCATGACGTCGCGGATCGTGGCGCGATCCTCCTCGGACAGGTAGTCATAGAGCCACGTGTATGTACGGGCGGTGAAGTACGCCGCGGGCATGCCTGCCTCGTCGTTGTACCGATACCCGGTGGCGCCCTTGGGATCCCACGAACACGCCGCCAGCAGAAGGCGCCGGGCCTCCGCGGCGAAGCGCTCGTCGCCCGAGAGCAGGTACACGAATGCCAACGTGGCCGCGCCATCGGTGACCGCGATGACGCGCCGACGGTTTCCCCACCAGATATTGCGCCACTCAGGCGACCCCCGCTTCAGTTCCTTCGGGTACAGCAGCGGCTCGGTGATGTCCGGCGGATTGCCCAGCAGCCCCTCGCAGTGCTTGACGAGCGCCTCGTAGCGGCTGCGCAGCGGGCCGCGGGCCTTCCGGCGCAGCCTCGCCAGGTCCTCCGGCCGCAAGAACAGGCGCGGATGCTGCGGAATGCGGGCGAGCAACTCCTCGTCCGTGGGCTTGGGGAAGGGGACAGCGCCCTTGGGGATCTCGAACTGGCGCACGCTGCTGAACTCCGACTGCTCGCCGCCGGTCGTGACGAAGGCGAAGCGCCAGTACCACTTCCCCGGCTGCAGGCCGTAGTTTGGGCAGAAGACGTTCAGCTCAATATCGCGCTGCTCATACTCCACGTGCCTGAACTCCTCGGTCCGCGCGCACTGCCAAATGTAGCTCGCCGCATCCTTCTGTGGACGCCATACGAAGGGCGGCGGGTTGCGACGCACAGTCTCCCCGCCGGCCGGTCGAAAGCCCCACTCGCTCTCGCGCTTGGGCGTCTCATCTGGCTTCGGGGCCGCGAAGCCGGCTGACGTCGCCCACAGAGAAACGACAAGGACGCTACCGAAGGAAAGCCAATGGTTCATGGTGACATTGCCGCCTTTCCCGCGATCATCGCCGCAGAGCATTGCCCACGCGGCGCTGCGCATAGGTCTTCGCCGCGGAGGCTCCGTACCCTTCGTCTCGACGGGCGCCGGAGGCGCCGTCCGGGAAGGTGTGGGCAGCCGAAGGCCGAAGAGCCACGCTTGGCGGATTCGCCCGCGACTCCACGGGAACAGCTTGACGCGGGCCCGCACGCGCAAGATAAGAGGAGAGGCAACCATGCGCCACGATTGGGTCGGGAGCGCCGAATTCGAGCCACGCACGCCCGTGGTGGCTGGGAGCTGGGGCACGTGGGACCTCAGGTACCGGGTGGGAGAGTATGGGCTCGACGACGGCGGGACGCTGAAGGTCTGCTGGCGCTTCGCCAGCGACTGGGGAACGCCGCAGTTCGATGACCCATCGGCGCCGAACTACACGACCGTGAAAACGAACGGCGCAGCGCAACTGGCCGCGCGCTGGGAGCCGAAAGGCTTCATTCGCCCCTGGCAGAAGTGCGTTGTGATCGATGTCTTCGACGATTGCCTCGCGCCCGGCGATACCATTACGATTGCGTATGGCGACCGCAGCGGCGGCAGCCGCGGGTCGCGGGCGCAGACCTTCTGCGAGTACAGCTTCGAGTTCCGCGTCGTCGTAGACTGCTTCGGCACCGGACAGTTCATTGAGGTATCGCAGCAGCCGACGCTGGAGATCGTCAGCGGGCCGGCCGTGCGCCTCGTGGCGCAGCTCCCCAGCGAAGCGACCGTTGGCGGCTCGTGTCGGCTACTCATCAAGGCTGAGGACGAATGGGGCAATCCAGCGCGCGCCTACGAGGGTACGGTGCAGATCTGCGGCGCAGAATGGCCCTCGGAGCTGCCGGAAGCGGTGGAATTCCACGGGAGCGACGGCGGCGTGCGGTCGCTTGTGGCTCGGGTGCGCGAGTCAGCGTCGGCGGACCAGGGCGTGAAGCGCATCACTGTGACTGAGCCGTCGGCGCAACTCGAGGCGGAATCCAACCCGCTGCGCATCGTGCCTGCTCCGGAGCCGTACGCGCCGTATTGGGGCGAGCCGCACGGCCAGAGCGAGGAGACCGTGGGCACCAACACCGTGCGAGACTACTTCCGCTTCGCCCGAGATGACGCAGGTGTGGACTGGTGCTCGCACCAGGGGAACGACTTCCAGATCACACCGGAGCACTGGGAAGCCTTCCAGGCCGCCGTTAATGACTACTACAGTCCGGGCGAGTTCGCCACGCTGCTCGGCTATGAATGGTCGGCCATCACGGCCGCCGGCGGCGATCACAACGTGCACTTCCGCTCCCCAGAGGCGCGGATTCGACGCACGAGCCACTGCCAGATCGCCGACAAAAGCGACGTCGCCTACGACTGCTACCCCATCGAGCAGCTCTTCGATGCGCTCCGCGGGGAGAACGCCTTCATGATCGACCACGTCGGCGGCCGGCGTGCTCATCCGGATAGATGGGACGACGAGCTCGTCCCGCTGGTAGAGATCTACTCGGCCTGGGGGCGGTTCGAGTGGCTGTTTGAGGAGGCGCTGCAGCGCGGTCGAAAGGTGGGCGTCGTGGCCGGGAGCGATGGGCACAAAGGTCGCCCTGGCGCGAGCTACCCGGGCGCATCCACCTTCGGCGTGTACGGTGGGCTTACGTGCGCCTATGCCGAGGCCCTGACCAGGGAGGCCATCTGGGATGCTCTGCAGGCGCGGCGCTGCTACGCGACGACTGGGCAGCGCATCATTCTCCGAGCGTTCGCCGACGGCCACTGGATGGGCGAGGAGTACGCCGCCGCCGGCTCCGTGCGCCTGAGCATCGAGGCCCATGGCACGGCGCCCATCGAATGGGTACAGGTGCGACGAGGTCTCGATGTGATCCACGAGGAGCGCCCATGCGAAGCGACCACGCTCTCCGACCGGCGCGTCCGCATCGCCTGGGGCGGGGCGCGCATTCGCGGGAGAAAGCGCGCCAGCGTCTGGGACGGCGAGCTGACCCTCAGCGAGGGGCGCATCACCGGGGCAACTGGGTATGCCTTTGACAGCCCGGCAGAGGGTATCATCGAGCGGGGCGGGCGACGCGTTGGGTGGCGGTCGATTACGACAGGCGACGAGGATGGCGTCGTCCTCGAACTGGACGCCCCACCGACGGCCCGCCTCGCATTCCGCACCGTGCCTGTGTCTTTTGAGCTCCCCTTGGCCAAGCTGGCTGACGGGCCCTTTCGGGCCGATGCCGGCGGCGTGGGGCAGCGCGTCACGGTGGAGCGACTGCCGCAGGAGCCGGGCCGGCGATCGCTGAGCTTTGAGATCATCGACGATCCGCCACCGCTGCCGGCCTTCGCTGCCACCGCCCATGCCTACCACGTGCGGCTCAAGCAGTACGACGGGGCGATGGCCTGGTCAAGTCCGATATTCGTGCGCCCAGGGCCCAGGGACGCATGACGGTCCCCGCCTCTTGCCCTACCTCCGAGCGGATGCGCCGTTCCGAACAGCACCATGAGCCTTGAGTGATGCACGTTACACGTTGCAGTTATATAACAGATAGTTTACATTTCGTTGGACATCATAGGCTAATATTTGAATCCGTCGCGGTGGAACGTGGACAAAGCTGCACAGTGTGGGGCGCCGGTGAGTAGCTTTGTGCAAGGTTGTATGGATTCCCGGTTGTGGCAGTAGATGATGTGTGGGTGCTGGCCCGCGTCTGCAGTGGCGCTGGCGGTTACCGCGTCGTGCTGGTGCGCGCAATAGTGGGGGAGTGCTGACGAGGCAGCTTGCGTGCGAAGTCCCTGGGTGTTGTGTTGACCACGAGCCCTGCTCTGATGCTGCCGCGTCCGCCCCAATGATGGCAGGCGCGGCAGAAGGGGCTGTCTGCGCGACAGCACAGTGGGGCAGCCCGTGGAACGTGGCAGCGAGGCAACTAGCTCGCTGCCACTTCCTATTTCCTCCCGGCGGGAATGGACTCACGGCTGGCACATTTCTGGACGGGCCGCGCAAGGGGACCGGCCAGAGGCAGGGAATAGGCTGTGCGTGACGAATCACTCGCGTGAAGCAGGGCCAGCCCACTACTTCGCCCGCAGGCCGGCGGCCGGGCAACGACGGCGGGAGGTCGTGGCCACGCTGCGAGGGCTCCGCTGTCGCTTTCACACCAACGCTGGCGTTTTCTCCCCCGGCGGCATTGACCGGGGCACCGAGCTGCTCATCGAGACGATGAAGCTGCCCGCTGAGGGCGAGGTATTGGATTGGGGCTGCGGGTACGGGCCCATAGGCATCGTCGCTGCCGCCATCGCGCCCGGGTGTCGGGTGACGCTCGGGGAGGTAAACGAGCGAGCGGTGGAACTGACGCGGGAGAACGTCCGGTTGAATAACGTGGGCAACGTGTATGTGGCGCGCGGCGATCTGTTCACGTGGCTGCCGGACTTGACCTTCGACGTCATACTCACCAACCCGCCCATCCGCGCCGGGAACCGGGTGCTGTTCCGGCTCATTGAGGACTGTGCGCAAAGTCTCCGGCCGGGTGGCTCCTTCTGGCTCGTCGGCCGGCGCAAACAGGGGATCGCCACGTTGGCGCGGAAGATGGGGCGCTGCCTCGCCGACGTGCAGACAGTGGCCGCCAAGGCGGGGTACCGCGTTCTGCGGGCCACTGACCCGAAATCCATCTGGCCGTGAGCCGTGGGCAGGCAGGCCTACGAGGGTCGCTGCTCCGCCCCCCTCTTCGTGGAGAATGAAGATAGATGACACCCGTGGGTATGACCACTCTGGTACCCATAGAGGTTCTCTTTGCGGCCTCATGCCAGCCTCTGGACATGAACAACGTTTTCATTGCCAATCCCCGGTCGCAACATTTCATCGAGCAAGCGGAGCTGGCCGGCTTTCCGGACACGTCCTGTGCCTGGCTCAAAGGCATCTATGGCGCCATGCTGGCGCACCCGGAGATCGAGACGATCGTGGGCGTCACCGTCGGCGACTGTTCGGACACCCACGTGCTGATGGAATATGTGGAGCGCCTGGGCCGGCGGGTGGTCCCATTCGCCTACGTGCGAGAGCGCCTCGGCGAGGAGATCGAGGCGCTAATGCGGCATTTCGACGTCTCGTGGGCAGAGGTACACGAGGCGCATCAACGATTGCAGCGGGTTCGCCGCCTCGTTTGGAACATCGATGATGCGACGTGGCAGCCCGGCAGTGGTGTGGCCGGATGGGACAATCATTATTACCAGGTGTGCTGCTCCGATATGGGGGGAGATATGGAGACGTTCGCGCCGCGGGTGCGTGCCTTCGAGCCCCAGCAGGAGCCCATCAACCCGGCCGGTGTCCGGCTGGGCATCTTGGGCGTGCCGGCCATCTTCGCCGAAGACCTGTACCGCTACCTGGAGACGCACTGCGGTGCGAAGGTGGTTTTCAACGAGACGCAGCGCCAGTTCTCCCTGCCTTTTGAGTGTGACATGGTGGAGCAATACGCCCGCTTCACCTATCCATATGGAACGAAGGTGCGTCTGGCCGATATACAGACAGAACTCCGGCGACGCGACATCCATGGGCTGATCCACTACACGCAGGCCTTCTGCTTCCGTGAGCTCACCGATGCCTTGATTCGCGAGGACCTGGACCGGCCGATCCTCACTATCACTGGGAACACTGAGAAGCGCTTGAGCGCGCAGCTCAAGACGAGGCTCGAGGCCTTCGTCGATCTGCTCGAGCGGCGACGGGCAGCACCGGCCGGTGGCGCGGCGGCGCCCGCCGCGGGCAACACCGGGAGTGCAGCGTGAACTTCCTCGATGGCGAGGTGGCGAGCCAACAGCACATTCGGCGAGCGCGACGCAGCATGCAGAGGTGAACCGGATGGCAACCCAAAGGCAGTACGGTTTCGGAATAATCGGGTGCGGGACGATAAGCGGGGTACACATCTCGGCCATCGAGCAGATCCCAGGGGCAACGCTCGTTGCCGTGTGCGATGTGGACGAGGAAAGGGCGAAGCAGACGGCCGCGGAGCATGATGCCGACTGGCACACTGAATGTGATGAGCTGCTGGCGCGGGACGACATCGATGTGGTCAACATCCTGACATGGAGCGGGCATCACCACATCGCCGGCGTCGCCGCCGCGAAGGCCGGCAAGCACGTGATATGCACCAAGCCCATTGATATCACGCTCGAGGCTATCGACGCCCTTATCGCGGCGTGCGACGAGAACAACGTGAAGCTGGCGGCGACACATCAACTCAGATCGTTCGACGCATACCGTCGAATAAAAGACGCCGTGGACGAGGGCCGCCTCGGCGACTTGCTGTACGGCAATGCCTTTGTACCGTGGTACCGCAGCCAGGAATACTACGACGACAACTGGCACGGGACGCGCCGCTGGGATGGCGGGGCTCTGATGAACCAGTCCATTCACTGGATCGATGTGCTGCTATGGATCATGGGCCCCGTTGCGAGCCTGTGTGGCTACGTGGACACGGCGGCGCACCGCATGGAAGTTGAAGACATCGGCACCGCCGCCCTCAAGTTCGCCAACAGCGCTCACGGCCTCATCCAGGGGACGACGCTGACCTACGAGGGGATGCCCACGCGGATCGAGGTGCACGGAACCAAAGGGAACGTCATCGCGACCGCCGACGGCATCACGCTGTGGAACGTTGAGGGCGAGGAAGTGGTGGTCGCTGACGTACCAGCGACATCCACCGGCGCCGCTGACCCGCGATCCGGACTCGAACACGCTGTCGGCGCACACGTGGTCCAGATCACCGACGTGCTCCGGGCCATCGAAGAGGATCGCCCGCCGATGATCGACGGCCCAGAGGCCAGAAAGGCCGTTGAGGTCATTCTGGCCATGTACCGGGCCGGCGAGACCGGCCAGCCGGTGACGCTTCCGCTGGAAGCGTAGGCGTCCGACAACACCCTGTGGCCGGAGCAGCTTGCTCCGGCGGCCCCCAGCCCCCGCCGGGCCCATCTTCATGGTTTCAGAGTATGACCCCGCCGCATGACGGCTGCTTCGAAGATTCGGTCGTGTGCCTTTCTGTAGGCGAGTACCTGTGGCTCGCTACAGCCCCGTCTCAGCGCTGCCACGGGCTGTGCGCCAGCCCAGACATCTTCATCGTTTCCGGGTGGCCCAGTGGGCCATGGAGACCTGCTTCGAAGATTCGGCCTGTCGGCCCACCCGTTGTAGCCGGAGCAGCTTGCTCCGGCGGCCCCCAGCTCCCCGCCGGGCCCATCTTCATCGTTTCCGGGTGGCCCAGTGGGCCATGGAGAGCTGCCTCGAAGATTTGGTTGCAGGCCGAGTTGTAGGGCGGGGATGCCCTTCCCCGCCGGCCTTTGCCTCAGTACACAGAGCCCGCGAACCTCAGCGCGGAGATCTTCATCGTTTCCGGGTGTCCCAACGGAACATGAGGACTGCTTCGAAGATTCGGTCGTGTGCCTTTCTGTAGGCGAGCAAGGACCGCAGGTCCTCAGAGCACCTGTAGCCCCTGTCTGAAGCGGGGCCCCGTACGTGGCTCGCCACAGCCCCGTCTCAGCGCTCCCGCTCAGATCACGCCGGGCCGCTTGCCCACCCGCCGCCACCGCGTACCCGTGGGGCCGTCCTCCAGCACGATGCCTGCGCTTGCGAGCTCGTCGCGGATCTGGTCGGCGCGGGCGAAATCCCGCTCCTTGCGGGCCTCGTCTCGTTCCCGGATCTTCGCCTCGATCTCGGCGTCCACCGTCCCCTTTTCGTGCTCGAATACGGCGAAGATCCGATCGAACTTCCGCATCAGGGCTCGCGTCTGCTCCAGTTCGCTCCGAGTGGCCGTCCCATCAGCCATCGCGCTGTTGGCGCCGCGCATGAGGTCGAACACGTGACTGAGGGCCTGCGGAAGGTTCAGATCGTCGTCAATGGCCGCATCGAAGTTCCGCTCCGCCTCCGCCAGCGCCGCCGTGAGGCTCGACTCCTCGGCAGCCTCGGTGTCTGCCGAAGCAGCGGCGAGCGCCTCCTCAAGCCGGTCCATGAAGTCGTGAATGCGCCCGAGCCCCCGGGCCGCGTCCTTCACCGACTCCACGGTGAAGTTGAACTGCGTCCTGTAGTGTGCCGTGGCGATCAGCGCTAGCCGAATGGCGGCCGGATCGTGCCCATCGTCGAGCAGCTCCTTGAGCACGATGATGTTACCCAGCGACTTGGAGATCTTCTGCCCGTTCAGCAGCAAGAAGCCCGGATGCACCCAGAACCGCGCAAAGGGCTTCCCCGTGGCCGCCTCGCTCTGCGCGATCTCGTTCTCGTGGTGCGGGAAGATGAGGTCGGTGCCGCCCGAGTGGATGTCGATGGTCTCGCCCAGGTGCGTCATCGCCATCACTGAGCATTCGATGAACCAGCCGGGCCGCCCCGGGCCCCATGGGCTATCCCAGGTTGGCTCGTCGGGCTTGGCCGCCTTCCACAGGGCGAAATCGGCCACGTCGTCCTTGTATTCGTCGGACTCAATGCGCGCATGCGTCTCGCTGACCGAGAGCGTGCCCGGCCGCTTGCCCGACAGCTTGCCGTAGCCGGGGAAGCTGGCGACGTTGAAGTACACGCTGCCGCCGGACTCGTACGCGTGTCCCTTCTCCAGGAGCGTCTTGGTCAGTTCGACCATTTGCGGGATGTGCTCCGTGGCTCGTACCAGGTGTTCGGGCGGCTCAACCCGCATGGGTTCCAGGTCGGCGAGAAACACCTCAGTGTACTTCGCCGTGTACTCCGGCAACGGGACGCCGGCCTGCAGCGCCCCGTTGATCGTCTTGTCGTCCACGTCGGTGATGTTCATGACGTGCTTCATCTGGAAACCCTTGTACTGGAGGGCCCGGCGAAGCACGTCATAGAAGAGAAACGTGCGCAGGTTGCCCACGTGGACCACGTCGTACACGGTTGGGCCGCACGTGTACATTCGGACGGTGTTGGCCTTCGCCGGCTCAAAGGGCTGCTTGCGGCGGGTGAGCGTGTTGTATAACTGCAGCGCTGACATCCCCATCAGCTCCCTCATGTGCCTGCGGCAGGCCGGAGCAAGCTGCTCCGGCTACACGGAGGGGCAGATTCGGCCACACGACCGCACGGCCTACTCATTGTAGCCTGGGCCGCTGGCCCAGGCGGGACACCAGGTTCCTCTGCATTCGCTCACAACCGGCGGGTTGACAGGGAACCTGCCGCACCTGGCGAATGAGCGGAGGCGCATGATGACGCCTCCGCTCAATATGTCCCGGCAGCTTTCTGCCCGCCAGATTCGCGCCGCCGCTACTTGGCGCTCTTGGCCGCCAGAAGGCTGGCGACCTTGCCCGTCACGTTTTTCATGAAAGCCTGCATGGCGCCGGCCGTGTTCTGGCTGGAGAACTCGTACCGCACCATGTAATATCCTGTCCAGCTATAACCGAGCAGTTGGCCCCCGGGCACGGGGCCGTAACAGCCGGCATTCTTCACCTTCACCGTGGTGAAGCCTTTGGTCTTGCTGATGCCGCCCACACGCTTCGTGCAAAGCGCCTTGGCCTTTTGCCAATCCGTGCCGAATCTATGCACCACAACTGTCGCCAGGACGGTTCCATTCTTGTACGTGCGCTGGTACGCCTCGGTCACGCCGGCCTTTATGTACTCGCCATCGCCGCCGTTATAGATCTTGTGCAGCTCCTTCGACGAGGCGCAGTACGTGGCAGTATTCGCTATCGCTGCCCAGCCCTTGAGCTCGTTACTGGCCGGCAGCAGCTTGGCGATCGCGGGCGCCTTCGCTGGCGCGCCGGCCACCGGCAGCAGCAACAACAGGCCGGCCGCCAGCATCGCCACTGTCGAAGTCACATACCTGCCTCTCATTTTCCCATCACCTAAACGCTCTCGGGTCAATCGCTGCTCTCCGACGCGGGAGTCTCCGGCTCGTCCTCCACCGCCGACTCGATGTCAGACATGATCTTGTTGGACTCTTTCTTGAACTCCCTGATGCCCTGACCGAAGGACCTCATAATCTCGGGCACTTTCCGGGCGCCGAACAACAAGAACACGATCACCAGGATGATAAGCAGTTCCTGCATTCCGACGGGCCCAATAAAGCCCAGCATCATGGGTGCCAATCCGATCTGCATGATCGCTCACCCCTTTTGGCGCCGCTGGCCGCCCTTTTTCCTCGTGTTATCGTGCTATGACGGTCCCCCGTAGGACGCAGCGCCGTACGGCTCTGAGTAGCAGGTTATAGTATCACAAACATTCGCCCGAAGCAAATGGTTCGCGGTACAGTTGTCAAGCCTGCTCAGGCGGGCAGTAACAGAGGATTGACTGCGGCCGTCTAGCTCAGTGGCGTGACCGTGGTAAGGGCCGCGAGACGCAGGATCTCCTCCCGCGAACAGGCACATGCGCCGAAGGTTGCTGCGTTGGCTGCCGCCGCTCCGATGGCGCGGGCGATGGAGCGGCGCATGTCCATTCCATCCATAACGGCAGAGGCGAATCCCCCGACGGCGGCATCTCCGGAGCCAACGGGACTGACGACGTCGATATCCGGCGGCTTCGCCAGCCAATCGCCGTCCTTCTCGGTGGCGACTATGGCGCCCTGGGGGCCGAGGGTCACGAAGACGACATTGATGCCGGGTTGCACCAGCTCTCTGGCGGCCTGCAGCACGCCGTCGGGCACGGAGAGCTCGTCACCGTGGAGGTCTTGGAGCTCCTGGAGATTCGGCTTCAGCATCATCGGCCGTGCGCGCACGCCCTCCTCCAGCGGCTGGTCGCGCGTGTCGAGCACGGTGGGCACTTGCTCCTCGCGCGCCAGCTCGATCAGCGTCGCGTAGATATTGTACGGTACGCCGCGCGGAATGCTGCCTGAGAGGATGAGCAGTCGTGTTCTACTGAGCAGATCCGCGAGCTTGCGCTTGAGTGCCTCGAGTTCGCTTGGGAGGACGAGCGGGCCCCGTTCATCCAGCCGGGTCGTGGTGCGCTCGCGCCTATCGACGATGGAGATGCAGAGGCGCGACTCCTCTTCCACCCGCACGAAGTCGGCCAATATGCCGTCGCGCTCCAGCTCCCTGCGGATGAAGTCGGCTGCTGTGCCGCCCGCCAGGCCCGACGCAATGACCTCGTGCCCGAGCGTGCGCACAATGCGCGCCACGTTGATCCCTTTGCCGCCCGCTACCGTGCGCAGTTGTTCGGGCCAATGCATACGGCCCACGGTGAGATTCTTGACCTGGTACGTGCGGTCGATGGCGGCGTTGAGGGTGACTGTGGTAACCAAACGCCGGGAACTCCTTCGTGCCAACTACGAGGTCGTTGCCTACTGGAACGCTCTATCCCTTCTTCGCATCGCTCCGGTGGCGGAGAGCTCCGCGGAACACATGTGGGGCCGAGTATAGCTTCGGTCAGTTGGGCTGTCAACAGCGCCGCGAGCCGCACGCCAGCCTAAGCCGGGGCCGCGTAGAGCGCCTCTTCGTAGGGGCGACTCTCCGAGTCGCCCCTACTGCCGGGCGACACAGACACGGTACACCCACTCGCGTCGCATGTCGCTTGACAGTGAAAGATGTTTTGCAATAGAGTCGCCGTGCCACCGCACGCATCAAGAGGAGTCGCGCATGGACAGGCTCGAGCACGTACGGGCCTCGGCGCCGGGGCGCATTTGCCTCTTCGGCGAGCATCAGGACTTCCTCGGCCTTCCCGTCATCGCGGCCGCCATCGATCTGCGCATCGCCATCGAAGGCCGACTGCGCCCGGACCGCAAGTTCGTGCTCCACATGCCCGATATCGACGACGAGGACAGCTTCGTGGTTGACGACGAGCTGCCCTATCGCGGCGCGCGGGATTACATACGATCCACGGTCAATGTGCTGCGTCGCGAGGGGGTCGAGTTCTGCCGTGGCTACGACTGCACGATGACCAGCACCATCCCCATAAACGCCGGCGTATCCAGCTCCTCGGCCATGATCGTGGCATGGATTTCTTTGTTGTTGGCGACCCAGGAGAACAGCCTGGAGCGCGATCCGCCGACGGTGGCTCGCCTGGCGCATCGCGCTGAGGTGCTTGAGTTCAACGAGCCCGGCGGCACCATGGACCACTACACGTCCGCCACGGGCGGTCTGCTGTATATCAAGACGGCCGACCCTCTGACGGTGGCTCCCCTGCCGGCGAAGCTCGACGGCTTCGTGCTCGGCAATTCGCTGGAGAAGAAAGAGACCACGGAAATTCTGGCGAAGTCCAAGGGCGACGTCCTCGCCGGCCTCGAGATTCTGAAGGATCGCATCCCCGACTTCGACCTGCAGACGACGCCGGCCGGGGCCATCGAGCCGCACTACAGTGCGATGACCGAAGACAGCGCGCGCAAGGTCGCGGCCAACATCGTCAATCGCGACCTGTGCCAGGAGGCGCGGGAGTTGCTGTCCACCGACGAGCCGGACGCGGCAGAGCTGGGGCGCCTCCTGACGGCCCATCACCTGCCCCTCCGCGATGGCCTGGGCATTTCCACCGACAAGATCGAGCGGCTGCTCGATGCGTCCACGGAGGCCGGCGCCCTTGGCGGAAAGATCAACGGCTCGGGCGGAGGCGGCTGCATGTTCGCCTACGCCCCCGGCAGGCAGGAGCCCGTGAGAGCGAGCATCGACGACGCCGGCGGCGACGCAGCCATCGTGAGCGTGGACAAGGGAGCCACGGTGGAGGTCTTATAGGCCCCCGAGCCACTACTCCGCCGGCGTCAGCCACAAAGCACCGCGTACACGCCGTGGGAGAATGATACATGGCAGGATCCCCACTGCAGATCAGCGTCTCAGGGGTGCGGGGCATCATTGGCGAATCCCTCACGCCGGAGGTAGCTGTCGGCTTTGCGCGGGCGTTTGGAACCTACCTGGGGCCCGGGAAGGTCGTCGTCGGACGGGATACGCGGCCTTCGGGCGACATGGTACGCAGCGCGGCCATCGCGGGCCTTCTCAGCACGGGCTGCGACGTGGTGGACATCGGCATAGCGCCCACTCCGACGACGCAGATCGCCGTCGCGAGCGGGGAAGCCGTTGGCGGCATCGTCATTACTGCCAGCCACAACCCGGCCGAGTGGAATGGCCTGAAGTTCATCCGCGGCGACGGCATCTTTCTCAACGCCGAGCAAGTAGATGCGTTTCTCGCCGTGCATCGGCGCGGCGTATACGCTGCGGCCGATGTGAACGGTCTCGGCCGGATCCAAGAGGATAGGGACGCGGCAGACAGGCACATCGCCAAAGTACTCGCCGTGGTGGATGCGGAGCTGATACGCCGGGCGAAGCTCCACGTGGCCCTCGACTCGTGCAACGGCGCGGGCTGCATGCCCGCACAGAAACTCCTTGAGGCGCTGGGCTGCCGGTGCACGAGCATCAATAGCACCCCAGACGGCCAGTTCAGCCGCGGGCTGGAGCTTATCCCTGAGAACCTCGCGGATCTGTGTGCGCTCGTGCGGGAATCCGGCGCACATGTCGGCTTCGCCCAGGACCCCGATGCCGATAGACTGGCAATGGTGTCGGAGCAAGGCGTTGCCATAGGCGAGGAATACACGCTGGCGCTGGGTTGTCTCTTCGTCGCCGAAAAGGGCGCGCCGCCGGGCCCGATCGTGGTGAATCTCTCCACCAGCCGCATGGTCGAGCATGTCGCGCAAGAGCATGGCCGCCAGGTGTTCCGAACGCCGGTCGGGGAGGTCAACGTGGTCGAGCGGATGCTGCGGGAGAAGGCGCTCATTGGGGGAGAGGGGAGCGGCGGCCTCATATACCCCGCGGTGCACCACGGGCGCGACAGCCTCGCCGCTATGGGAGTGATCCTCGAGGGCCTCGCGCGGTATGGGCGACCGATCTCGGAGCTCGTGGCCGAACTGCTGCCACGCTACGAGATGGTCAAGCGCGAGGCGCGGCTCGACGAGGGCGTCCCCGTTGCACGCATAATGAGCTCCGTGCGGAGCGCATATCCTGATGCGTCATTGAACGATGAGGACGGCGTCAAGTGGGACTGGGAGGACCGGTGGCTGCACATCCGGCCGTCGAATACGGAGCCGAAGGTCCGCATCATCGCCGAGGCGCCCACTGGGGATGCAGCGGCGAAGCTGGCGGACGAGGGGGCGGCTTTGATCCGGCGGGAGATGGCGGCTCTGCGACAGTGACGGTGCCTGGCTACTTCAGCAGGTTGAAAATGCGCTGCGCGACTGTGGTGTGGCCCAGGCTGCTCAAGTGCAGGTTATCATCGTATAGCTGCGACCGATCGAGCTCGGTCTCCTTGAAGGCCTCTGCGAGATGCACCACGGGCAGGCCGTTCAGTTCGCCGATCGCTTGCACGGCCTGCGCTGCGGCGGTGCAGCTCCGCCCCTGAGTCTCCCGGTAAAACGGCTTCCCCTCATCGGCGAGTATGGGCGGCGGCGTCACGAGGATGATTGCCGCGTGTGTCCGCCCGAGAAGACGGGCGACGAGCCCGTTGAGTCTGTCGCGGAAGCCCTTCCGATCGGTGCTGAGCGAGTCCCAGAGCCCCAGGGCGACCACGACGATGTCCGGTTCCTGCGCCAACACATCCTCTTGGAGGCGGGCAAGACACTCGTGCACGCCCTGTCTGTCCGCACTCAAGTCCGTGAGGTAGAGCTGCGCCGCTCCCGTTTCGTCGGCCACGCTGCGCTGCTCCGCCAGTAGGTCCGCCAAGAGTTGGCCGAAAGGTCGGACATCGTCCGCGCTGGGCGCCGGCACGCCGACGCTGTCGCCGAGCACCACCAGCTTCAGGTCGGTTCCGCTGCGGACGGCGTAGTGGCGAAAGATCCTCAGCCAGCGCGGCGCCGTGTCGGGCTGCGGGCGTACGTCAACCTTCGCCGGCGGCCCCACCGTCCCCGGCTCTCCCCATATCTCGACCTCGCGGAGGAACATGTAATAGTCCCCACCGTAGCCGCCGCCGTGCGTGTCCGCGAACGCGATCTTGACGAAGCGCACCTCCCGCGGCGGGAAACTGTGGCTCAGGGTCTGCAGCCTGTCCTGGGGGAAGATGTATTCCCGCAGGATTTCGAATTTCTCGCCGTCCATGCTCCAGTAGATCTGAACGGTGCGGACGTTTCCGTTATAACTGTTGAGAACGTTCACCTTCGAGACGCGGCATGGCGCGCCCAGATCGATAACGACCCACTTGGGCAATCGCTTCGCGCCGTCGGTGGCAAAGCAGTATGGTGCGCGGTCGCTGTCCTCGACACCGTCCACGAGGCCCCGCCAGTTGCCGTACGGTGAGCCGTTGGTGGTGAAGCTTCGGTGGAGGGCCACATTGACCAGAGATTGACTGAAGAGGGGCGTCGAGGCTGCGAGCAGCCATATGCAGCCGAGCGCTACGATCAGCCGATACTCGCCCCGGGCGCCGAGCCATCGCGAGCCACAGCCGCTCATGGTCTCCCGCATCTCCATGTGGATTCCCCGGTGCTCACGGATCTAGTACTACAACGAGACTTTGTCATTCTGAGGAGGAACGACGAAGAATCTCACCGCCTGAGCCGACTCTATGACGCCGACGCCGAGATTCTTCGCTCGGAGTTTCGGGGACAGACAGCGAGGTGTCAGTCCCCGAAACTCAGTTGGTCGCTCAGAATGACATCTACCGGCAA